>CAVUWO010000013.1:0-101800 GCA_963745155.1 uncultured Pseudomonadota bacterium
TCAGGGCCCTACCGCGTTGGAGGCCGACAAGTTCCCTTGAACCGTTTCGCTAATCAAACAGCCGCGCCTTGATCCAAGTCAATCCGCCTGCGCGGCGGCAGATCCGCGCGGCCATCTGATCTGCATCAAATCAGCGCGATCCGAGGCGGTGTACAAGTAAACTCTGCAAGGAGGCGCAGCCGTGCCGGTGCAGAACGCCGAAATTGCCGAGATGTTCGATCAGGCCGCGGAACTCCTCGAAATCGAGGGGCAAAACCAATTTCGCGTGCGCGCCTACCGCCGCGCCGCCCGCGTGATCGAAAACCTGCCGCAAAGCGTGAAGAGCCTCGTCACCGCCGGCAGCGACCTGGCCGAGCTTCCCGGCATCGGCAAGGATTTGGCCGGAAAAATCGCCGACATCGTCACGACCGGGCATTTCGCGCTGCTCGACACGCTCAAACGGAAACTGCCGGGCGAACTCGGCGAGATCGCGGCGCTGCCGGGCCTTGGACCGAAGCGAGTCAAGCTCCTGCACGATCAATTGAAAGTCGCCACGCTCGACGATCTGCGCCGCGCCGTCGCAGCCGGACGGCTCAACGCGCTGCACGGTTTTGGACCGATCATCGAGGCAAAGCTCGCGGCCGCGCTGCAAAAGCCGGTCGCCGCAAAGCGCTTCAAATTGTCGGTCGCCGAAGCCGAGGCGGAGGCGCTGGTCGCCTACCTGCGAAACGGCGGAGCGGTCGTCGTCGCCGGCAGCTATCGGCGCCGGCGCGATACCGTCGGCGATCTCGACGTCGTCGTGGCCGCGGCGGACGGCGCGTCCGTCGGCGACAGACTGGTGAGATACGAAAACGTCGCCGAGGTCCGCGCCCACGGGCCGACACGCACGACCGTCGTGCTGCGCTCCGGCCTGCAGGTCGACGTCCGCGCGGTGGCGAAGGCGAGCTTCGGCGCGGCGCTCCTTTATTTCACCGGCTCGAAAGCCCACAATATCGCGCTGCGCACGATTGCCGTCCGTCGCGGCTGGAAGCTCAACGAATACGGCTTGTTCGCCGGACGCCGGCGCATTGCCGGCGCGACCGAGGAAGACGTCTACAAGAAGCTCGGACTCGCGTTCATTCCGCCCGAGCTGCGCGAAGACCGCGGCGAGATCGCGCTCGCGGCGGCCGACAAATTACCGGTGCTGGTGACGCGCGCGGACGTGCGCGGCGACCTGCACGTCCATTCCGACTGGACCGACGGCACCGCTCCGATCGAGGCCATGGCGAAGGCGGCGCAGGCGCGCGGCTACGATTATATCGCGCTGACTGATCACAGCCGCCGCGTCGCCATGGCGCATGGCCTCGATCCGGCGCGGCTCATACGGCAGGGCCACGAAATCGATCGCATCAATGCGCGACTCGAGACGCTGAAAATTCTCAAAGGCATCGAAGTGGACATCCTCGAGGACGGCCGGCTCGATCTGCCGGACTCGAGTTTGGCCAAGCTCGATGTCGTCGTGGCCGCGGTGCATTCGTATTTCGACCTGCCCCGCGACCAGCAGACCGAGCGCGTGATCCGCGCCATGAACAACCGGCATGTCTCGATCATCGCCCATCCGACCAGCCGCTTGATCGGCGAGCGCGAGCCCTACGATATCGACATGGAGCGCGTGATCGCCGCCGCGCGTGAAACCGGCTGCTGCCTCGAAATCAACGCCCAGCCGGAGCGGCTCGATCTCAACGACGTTCACATCCACGCGGCGAAGCAAGCCGGCGCGAAGCTCGCAGTCTCGACCGACGCCCACGCGGTCGACAGCTTCGACTACATCCGGTTCGGCATCGATCAAGCCCGCCGCGGCTGGCTCACCGTCGACGATGTGATCAATACCAGACCGCTCGCCGAGCTGCGCAAATTGTTGCGGCGGTAGAGAGCATTTTCTGGAACTGCACACCGGCTTTCCGTCAGAAAATGCAGCACCAGAAATCGTAGCGCCTACATGCGGCGCTCGACCTGCGTGAGCATGCGGGCGATCTCGTCCTTGAGCTCGAGGCGCTCTTTCTTCAACCGTTCAAGGACCTCGTCTGCGGTCGGCGCGTCGCCCGATTCGATGCGAAAGATCTGACGATTGGTGTCGTCATAGCGCGCCGCCAGTCGGCCGAAATCATGATTGGTTTTCGTCAGTCGCGCGATGAGCGCGGCCTCTTCTGGAAACTCGTCCGGTAATTCGTGCGGAATGTGCATGACAACGGCCTCATGTCCTGCCGACCCGACAGCCCAAATCGCCCAGCGACGATATCGCGAGCCTTCAGGCCGGTCAGGAGCAGGACGCAACGGCTTCACGCCGCTCGCGAACGGCCCGGCCACAGCGCCCTGATGTCGGCCGGCAACTCGTGGCGCACGCTCTCGACTTCGCCGGCCGCGATCTTCTCGGAGATAAGTTCGAATACGGCTGTAATGGCCTCGGACGTCTCCATGAACGGATCGGCCTTGAATGCATCACCGATGCGCGCGATGAAGTCGGCCTTGCTCCTCTGCTTGACCGGAGTTCGCGCCGGCCGCCAGTGCTCGTAATAAACGCCGCGCAACAGCTCGGGAAACTGCGCGCCGAAACCGGCCGCGTCGTTGACCGGCAGCCAGTCGCGCACGGCCTGCAGCACGGTGCGCAGCAGCCGGTACGACCGGTGTTTGTTGTCCCAACCGAGCCGGGCGTCGAGATCGTTGATCCAAATGTGTGTCAGCTGGACGGTATGATCGATGCTTTCAAGACCGACGCTGCTCATCGCAGGGCTCCTGTCCGGTTGATTATGCTACGCTCAGCGCGGCGAAAAAACCGCCTTCGGCCGACGCTGCCTGATTGAATTGTTAGGGCAATGGCGACTTTCGCCCTTGATTTCAGATCAAGGGGACGGACGGCAATACCCGCAACATAGGGCCCGCCACTGGCAGGAGCAATCACATGGAAAGTGCCACGTTCCGGAAATGGCTCGTCGAGCAGGGCTGCCGCATCGATCACGACGAACATCATGAGCGGCACGATGGGCCGGTCAGGGTTACCGTGCATCGGGAGAGTCGCAAGGCGGAAGTCGAGCTCGGCGGTCCGCACCACGCCCTCGACCCGCGCGCGGTGCACTTGGCCTGCGAACAGCTCGGGCTCGATCCGGAGCAATTGCCCGGACCAAAAAGCCGCGTCTGAAGGACGCACTGTCGTCATGACCAGACGCACCAGCTCACGCGACAGCCGCGATGTCCGCATCGCGCCGCTCGGGCTCGCCGG
Source organism: uncultured Pseudomonadota bacterium (assembly GCA_963745155.1). Lineage (GTDB taxonomy): Bacteria > Pseudomonadota > Alphaproteobacteria > Rhizobiales > Xanthobacteraceae > BOG-931. The sequence continues at coordinate 3,236 of CAVUWO010000013.1, forward strand.
CATTCTGCAAATACCCGAAAAAGCCGATGCCCTCGTCGCGTTCGCACATGGCAGCGGCTCGAGCCGCCTGAGCCCGCGCAACACGGCGGTGGCCCGTGCGTTGAACGATCACGGCTTCGCGACACTGTTGTTCGATCTGTTGACTCCCGAAGAGGAAGCCGATCGCGCCAACGTGTTCAATATTCCGCTGTTGGCGGACCGGCTGGTTGACGCCGTGCGCTGGCTCGAGGGCGACACAGCGGTCGCCAAGCTTCCAGTCGGCCTGTTCGGCGCCAGCACCGGCGCGGCGGCGGCACTGGTTGCGGCGGCGAAGCTGCCGCGCCGAGTCAGGGCGGTGGTTTCGCGGGGCGGGCGTCCCGACCTCGCCGGCGACGCACTCGAACGGGTCGAGGCGCCGACACTCCTGGTCGTCGGCGGCGCCGACGTCGTCGTGATCAAGCTCAACGAGCAGGCGCTGGCGCGGCTGCACGCGCCCAAGGCGGTCGAAATCGTCCCCGGCGCGACCCATCTTTTCCCCGAGCCCGGCGCCATGGAAGCGGTAATCGAGCTTGCCGCGACATGGTTCGAGCGGTATCTGGTGCCGAAAAGTTCCGCGCGACCGCGGCGACCGCGCGCTAAAACCAAGTAGCGCTGCTGCATCACCGCTTCTAAGGAACGACGATCACCGTACAGGGCGCGAGGCTGACGACCTTCTGCGACACGCTGCCGAGCAGCAGGCCGGCGAGGCGGCCGCGACCGCGGCGCCCCACCACGATCGCGTCGGCGTGATCGCTCGCGGCAATTTCGATGATCGATTGCGCCGGATCGCCCCAGCCCGTGCGCAGCCACACCTGAGCGACGCCAAGACGTTGCGCGCGGGTCTTGGCCGCGGCGAGGATTTGCCCGGACAGCGCTTCCAGTGCATCGCCGATGTTGCCTTCGGCGCGCGCCAGCTCACGCATTTCGTCGCCCGACAGATTGCCACCGACGGTGACGATCGACAAATCGCCGCCGCACGTCTTGGCAAGCTCGGCCGCGACATCGACCGCGCGATCCGCGCCCTCCGAGCCGTCCGTCGCCACCATGATGTGTCGCATCGTTACGCCTGCATTCATCAGGCGTCAGGAGATCATGGAAACCCCCATGCCTGCCTGATTTAGATCAAATCGCGACGAGGCGAGAATCCGGTAGCCGCGCTCCCCCGGCGGCGGCGATTGAAACAGCTCGACCGATTCGACGCGCTGTTCCAGCGATAGCTGCGCGTCGGTGGGATATCGGCGTGCGATCGCCAGGCCGTTGCCGCGAATTCGCGCCAATGTGACGTGCGGCTGGAACGGACGCTCATCGACTTGCCCGAAGGCCTGCAGCAACGCCGCGCGCAACGCGGTGACGTCGTCGCTCGCCGCGCAATCGACCCAAATGAGGCGAGGCCGCTCCGGTTGCGGGCCATAGCCGACATGTTGGAACGTCAATACGAAAGCGCCGAATTGACCGGCAATGCGGCCGAGCTGCGCGATCGCCTCGGCCGTGGCCGGTTCGTTCCACGGCGGCACCAGCGTGAGGTGGATGTCGGCCGGCGCCACCAGCCGGACCGCCGGACTTTCAAAACCGGCGGCAAACCGGACGAGTTGGGCCACGATCTCGGTCGCGACCTTCAGCCCTACAAAGACGCGCACGGATTGGGCGGCGATGTCTTTCGCACTCCCGATATCCTGCGCATTCGCAACCGTCATCGTTGGTAAAGCCCGACCAGGATCGCTTCGGCGAGTGCATGCTTGCGCGCCTCGCGTTCGACCTCGCGGCACGACGGCGAGGTCGCGTGCAGCGGCAGCCGCTCGACCGAAAGCGCCAGCAACCGAAAATGATAATGGTGGATGCCATGCCGGTGCGGCGGACACGGACCACCATAGCCCGGCTTACGAAAGTCGTTGATCGCCTGCTTGAACGGCTTGCCGCCGAGGTCCGCGGCCGCGCCCGCCGCCAATCCCGTGCTGTCAGCGGGAATGTCATAGGCCGCCCAATGGTGCCACGTGCCGGCCGGTGCATCCGGGTCGTCGCAGAGGAGGACGAAGCTGCGGGTTTGGGCCGGCGCGCCGCTCCATTCCAGGCGCGGCGACAGATCGTCGCCGTCACAGGTGAAGCGGCGCGGGATCGCTGCGCCGTCGTGAAAGTCGCTCGATCGCAGCTGCATGTGTACTCTCCCGCTCGCCCGATCGGGTCAACCGCCGGGCCGGTACGCGCGATATCAGAACCGTTTACTCCACGGATGCTGCGCCGGCGTCGCCTCCGGATGGGTCCGCAGGAAATGATGCAGGACGTGCAAGAGCGTCACGACACGGGCCTTGTCGGCGCCGGCGCGCTCGGCTTGACGGATGTCGTCGACGATCATGTCGCGGACTTTCGCGGTGCCCAGCTGCTGCGACAACAGATATTCGGCGAGCGCCGCCGCGGCGATTTCGGGCAGATGTTCGTGCTCCGCGATGGCGTCCACTTCCGCTTCGCTCAAGCCGCAGAGCCCGATGCAGTCCTCGAGCGTGATCATGTGCACACTCCCCGCTGGCGGCTCTGCCGAAACTATTGGAACTTCATGACAAGGCTCGGTGCTGTTTGCGCGTGCCGCGCGATCACGTGCGCAACCCGTGTTTACCGAGAAGTTTTACCGTGGACGCCATCGGGCCCTTGTCGCCGACCTTCTCGGCAAAGGTGACCCGCGAGCCGACTTGCAATTGCGAAAACTCGTCGCCGAGCACGCTGTTGCGGTGAAAATAAATCTCCTCGCCGTCCGCCGTCTCGATGAAGCCGAACTCGCCGGAAGGGTCGAGTTCCGTGACGGTGCCGATCGGTTCGCCGCTGTGCTGCTTGACCTGCCCCTGAGTTCGCCGCTCCTGATCCTGGAGCTGCCGGCGTGCCCGCTTGAACGCGTCATTGAGCGCGTAATTGAGGTCGGCGCGCCGCTCGTCCGCGGTGGCGGTGCGGTCGACATTGACCTCGCGGCCCTCCGGCAACGCGAGACGAATATGAATTTCATAAAGCCCGCCTTGGCGGTGATGCTCGCTCGGGCCCTTCACGACGACGCGGCAGGCCGTCACCCGGCCCCAGCGCTCTTCGAGCTGCGCCAGATGCGCGGCAACCGCATCTTCCAGCCCAGGCGTCGCGGCGGTGCCTTGATACACGATTTCAGGAGGTGTTTGCATGTCTCTCTCGCGGGTCTGTTTCACTGGCGGCGGTCGGCCGCGTTTGTGAAATGTTTGTGAAGCACATTTCGCCGATGAGCGCGCCGATCGTCGCAATCTTGTCGTCAAAGTTTATCGTTGAGCGGGCTTGAAACGTCTTTGATGCATATCAACGTGCAAGGCGGGCAGCTGGGTCAATATGTGGTGGGTTCCAATCGCTTTTGGAACCAACCTTTTGGAATAAACCCACATTTGGAGGATGTGTCATGGCTGAAGCCAATGTCAAAGTGCCCGTGAAGACCGAGAAGACGCCGACCGCGACTGCGCCGGTTCCGATGTGGCGTCCGTTCGAAAATCTGCGCCGCGAGGTCGATCGCTTGTTCGAGGACTTCGATGGCAGCTTGTGGCGCTCGCCGTTCCGGCGCTCGCTGTTCGACATCGAGCCGGTCCGGCGGGCCGAGATCGCATTCGGCGCGATGCCGGCTGTCGACGTCACCGAGACCGACAAGGCCTACGAAATTACCGCCGAACTGCCCGGCATGGACGAGAAGAACATCGACGTGAAGTTCGCCAACGGCGTCCTCACCATCAAGGGTGAGAAGCAGGACGAGAAGGAAGAGAAGCAGAAGGATTATTACATGCGCGAGCGAAGCTACGGTTCGTTCGAGCGCAGCTTCCAGGTGCCGGATGGCGTCGATGGCGACAAGATCGAAGCGAATTTCAAGAAGGGCGTGCTGACGCTGACGCTGCCGAAGAGCGCCGAGGCGCAGAAGGCGGAAAAAAAGATCACCGTCAAGGCGGCCTGATCCTTGCGTTTCCTTCCGCACGGTCCGGAATGCGCAGGAACGCGTTCCGGGTCGTGCTCGGCCTTTTCAAGATCGACTTTTCAAGGATCGACTTTTCAAGGATCGTCAGAGATCCGACAGGCGGGGCTGACATGAAAGTGAAGTTGGAGGTCACCAAGGCCGGCAAGCGGTTGCACGAAGGCAGCTACGAGGTCGACGACGGTGCCAGCTTCGGCGCGGCGTGCGTGGACATCTGGACCAAACTGCACGAACGATGCATGGCGAGCGCGACCAGCATCGGCGACCTGATGGATACGATCCATGAGAGCGTCATCGACGAACTGGACGGCGCGCAGATCGAGTTGAAAAAGTCGTAGACGGCCGCGGCGGAACCCGCATCAGATCTGTTCGTCCGCCGGCTCCGACCAGCCGCCCCCCACGACCAGCAATGGAATCCCGCTGAGCGACGAAAACAGCCGGCCTGCATCATCCATGAGCCGGCCGCCCGTAACCACGCGGAGCCGCTCCCTGATCGGCGCCGCGAACGCCGCGAGAGCCGCAAGCGTCGTGCGACCGTCGCCGGCGTATCGTTCGACCGCAATGCCGAACTGATCCACGTCGGCGAGCATGTCCGCCGGCGACGGCGCGTCCGGCGGCATGACGACGATCAGCCGTTCCTTGAGCGCCGCCGCAACCTCGAGCCCGGCGCGGATGCTCGGATCATCGCCGGCGGCGGCGAAGACCAGGACCGGCCCGCTGGTGCGCGCGAGCCTTCTCGGCATGACCAGAACAGCCGCGGCCGTGGCGAACGCGGCATCAAGGACGTGCGTGAATTGCCGCGTGACCCGCTCGCCCGGATGGCCCGGCTCGATGATGGCGACAATGTCGCCCGCTTGAATGAGCGACGCCGCGACCTCCGCGCCGGCCACGATGTCGAAGCTTGTTTTGATGGTCCGGCTTTTGACGCTCTCGGCAAAGCGGCCGCGCGCCAAGCTGGCGGCGTGTTCGACTTCGCGGGTGATCTGCTCGACATTGATCGCCCGCCATTCCTGATCGAGCACCCGCAATTCGCGCGCGCCGGACCATTCCGCCAGCGCCGCCAGCGTCGGGTCGGCGACATAGGCCGCGACGAGCTCGATGCGCAGCAACTCGGCGAGCTCCGCGACCGCATCCACCGCCCCATGGTTGGCGACGCTCTGCGCCAGGCCGACAACCATGCGCTTGAATGTGGCGGGCGGCCGGCTCATGGCCGGTGCTCGTTCGCTGCAATGGAGGGCTGGCCGAAGCTTTGCCGGATCCGCGCAAACGCCCGCAGCCGGTCCTCGACCAGGCGGTTGACGCTTGCGGCGGGTAAAGGCCGTCGCCGCCCCGCTCGCCGGCCGGCACGGCCGATCAAAAGCTCCATGCCTTCGTCGATCGTGGCGACGGGATAGATGGCAAACTTGCCGGCCGAACACGCCTCGATCACGTCGCGCCGCAGCATCAGATGCTGCACATTGGCGTGAGGAATGAGCACGCCCTGCGTCCCGGTCAGGCCGCGCTTCTGGCAGATATCGAAGAAGCCCTCGATCTTTTCATTGACGCCGCCGATCGCCTGCACCTGCCCCTCTGGTTTACCGAGCCGGTGACCGCGAGATCTTGGCGCAACGGCAGCTCGGCCAGCGCCGAGAGGAGCGCATAAAGCTCGGCCGAGGAGGCGCTGTCGCCCTCGACCCCGCCGTAGGACTGCTCGAACACGAGGCTCGCATAAAGCGACATCGGCGTATCGAGCGCGTAGCGGCCGGCCAGAAAGCCCGACAGGATCAGCACGCCCTTGGAGTGGATCGGACCGCCGAGCGCGACTTCGCGCTCGATGTCGACGACCTTGCCGCTGCCCGGCCGCACCCGGCAGGTGATGCGGGTCGGCCGCCCGAAGCGGAAACCCGCCAATTCGGCGACGCTCAGACCGTTGACTTGGCCGATGCGCGCGCCGCTGGTGTCGATCAGCGCGATGTCCTCGAGGATGCTTTCCTGTGCCCGGTCGCGCAGCCGCGCCGAGCGGCGGATGCGCTGCGCGATCGCGGTTTCGACGTCGGCGACGGGAAATGACGGCGCAGCCCGCCTTGCCGGCGCAAAAGTCCGCTTCCGCCAACAAGTCGCGGATCGATTCGGAAACCAGCGTGAGCTTGTTGGCGTGGTCGGCCAGACGTGCGGCTTGTTCGATCAGCAAAGCTGTGCCGTCACGATCGACCGGCTTGAGATCGTGCCTGCGCGCCAGCGCGGCGATCATACGGACATGCGCGGCCTCGCTCGCCGGCGTCCGGTCGATGTCGTCGTCGAAATCGGCCAACACCTTGAAATGCTCGCCGACATCCGGGTCGTAGGCTGCCAAGCATATAATACAGCAGCCGGTCGCCGAACAGCACGACCTTGACATCGAGCGGGATCGGATCGGGCTCGAGCGATACGGTAGTGGTCAGACCGATGAAGCGGCCGATGTCCTCGATCCTGATCTCACGCTGGCGCAGCGCGCGCTTCAGGGCCGCCCAGCTGTACGGCTCGGTCAGCAGACTGCGCACATCCAACAAGAGAAAGCCGCCATTGGCGCGGTGAATGGCGCCGGCCTTGATGAGGCGGAAATTGGTGACGAGGACGCCGTGCTGCGAGACGTACTCGATGCTGCCCAACAGGTTGCTCAGCGTCGGATGCAGCTCCTCGACGATCGGCACCGCCGCCTCGCGGCCGCCCTGGCCGACCAGAACATTGACGGTGTAACGCTCGAACGGGGCTTCGAAATCCGCCTGCAGCTGCGGCCCCTCCTCGCCCTCGGACTTGACCACGAACATGCCGACGTTCTCGATCAGATCCGCCCGGATCGCCTCCAGGTGCGCGAGAATTTTCGGAACGTCGGCGAATTTCGATTTCGCGCCGTCGATGAATTGCCCGATGGCGAATTTCGCGGTGTCGCGATTGAGCTTGCGCACCTCGTCGCGCCGCTCCTTCTCCCATTGCGGCAGTTGGTGCACGACGTGCTCCAGCTCCTTTTCCAGCTCTTCGATCGTCGCCTGCACGTCCTTGCGCTTTGCTTCCGGCCACGCCCGAAACTCCTCCGGCGGCACCGGCTTGCCGTCGGGCGCGGCGGGTGCTAGCGCAAAACCCATCGGGGTGCGCAGGATGACGATGTTCTTGGCGGCGGCCCTTTCCTGGAGCGCCGCGAACACTTCGCCTTGCTTGGATTGGAAGGCCTGATCGATGGCGCCGCGCCGCGTCTGATAATCCTCGCTTTCGAACACCGCCGGCAGCGCCGTCTTGAGGTCGTCGATCAGCGCGCGCATGCCGTCGCGGAATTCGCCGGCTCGTCCCGCCGGCAGCTCGATGGCGACGGGCCGGCGCGGATCGGCAAAATTGTTGACGTAGACCCAATCGGACGGCCGTCGCCGCGCCGCGGCGGCCTCCCTCAGGACCGGTTCGACGGCACGCTGGGCGCGCATGCCGTCCGGACCGATCACGAACAGATTGAACCCGGGCTGGTTGATGCGGGTGCCGAAGGCGATGGCGTCGAGCGCGCGGTCCTGACCGGTGAGGCCGTCGGCAGCCTCGATATCGGCCGTCGTCGCGAACGTCAGCGCCGACAGATCGGCGGCGCGATAGAGCCGCTCGGCCCGCAGCGGCCGCGGCGCCCCAGGCTCTGGAAGCTGCGGCGCCGGACCGGTCTGATCGGGCGAACCGGGCGCCGCGACGGACGCAGCCGATTTTAATTCCATTTGAGCCATGATCGGATCTCCGGCAAAGACTTCATCGTGTAATTCAGCGCAAAATTGCTGCACGCTGGTGAACGGCCAAGGCCGGATGGTCCAGGCGACCGTAAGCGTGCCGGTCGCATGACGGATTGATCCGCGTCAATTGGCGCACGGGCCCGACAGGCTTTATCCTCGTTGCATGGATGAGCACGCCTCGAGCAAAGCCCAAATGCCGGTCGCGGGCGCCCAGACGTCGCTCTCCGACAAGGTGGCCTATTTGCTGCGGGGCGATAGCTATTCTCCGCCGGTCGCGGAGGTGACTTGGCACGAGACCCACATGTCGCAGGTTTTTCTCGCCGGCGACCGGGTCTACAAGCTCAAAAAGCCGGTGCAATTTCCCTATCTCGACTTCTCGACGCTGGCGCGCCGCGAGGCGGCCTGCCGGGCCGAGCTCAGGCTCAACCGCCGGCTCGCCGCCGACACCTACCTCGGCGTCGTCCCCCTCGTCCGAACCATCCGCGGCCTCGCGATCGGCGGCGCCGGCGAGACCGTCGATTGGCTCGTCGTGATGAAGCGTCTCGATGCCAGCCAGATGGTGGATCGCGTCATTGCCGAAGGCCGGCTGCAGACGTGGCAGCTCGATCGCCTGACGGCGGTTCTGGTCGGATTCTATCGCCGCGCCAGCGCCGTGTTCATCTCGCCCGCGGTGCACGCCGCGCAACTTTGGCAGAGCCTCGCCTATAATCGCCGCGTGCTGCTCGACCCGCGCTTCGCCCTGCCGGCGGGGTCGATCCGTTACGTCGATACGATGCAACGCCGGTTTCTGACCGAACGCCGCGCGCTCCTCGATGAGCGGGTGCGCACGCGCCGCATCATCGACGGCCACGGCGACCTGCGCCCCGAGCACATCTGCCTCGGCGACCCGGTGCGGATCATCGATTGCCTGGAGTTCAATGCGCGCCTACGCATGGTCGATCCATTCGACGAGATCGCGTTCCTGTGCGTCGAGTGCGAGCGGCTGGGCGCCCGCTGGGCCGGCGAATATCTGCGCCGGCGCATCATACATGCGCTCAATGACGGCCACAGCGAGGAGCTATTTGTCTTCTACCGCTGCCACCGCGCGACGCTGCGGGCGCGGCTTGCCATCGCGCATCTGTTCGAGCCCCATCCGCGCACGCCGGAGAAATGGGCGCCGCTCGCGCGGCTTTATCTGCGGCTCGCCGCGGCCGACGCGGTGCGGATCGAACGCAATCTCAGAACACCATCAGATCGGTGAACGTCCGCCCGGCGCGCAGGCGGCGAATGCACTCGGCGAGCAGCGGCGCGACCGAAATCACGTCGAGCTTGGCGCGGGCTTCGTCGCCGAGCCGGAACGCGGCGACGGAGTCGGTCACGACCAGACGATCGATCGCCGGGTCGAGCAGCGCCGCGTCGGCGCCCGGCATGAACAGGCCGTGGGTCACCAGGGCGATGACGCGCTTGGCGCCGGCGCGCCGGGCAGCACGCGCCGCTCGTACCAGCGTGCCGCCGGTGCTGATGAGATCGTCGATGACGAGCGCGGTCGCGCCGGTGACGTCGCCGACGAACAGATCGCCGGAAACAACGCCTCCGCTGCGCCGCTTGTCGGCGAACGCCTTGCCGACCGGCCGGCCGAGCGCGGCTTCCAGCGCTTCACGAAACAGGTCGGCGCGCTTGGCGCCGCCGGTATCCGGCGACACCACGCAGAGCCGCTCGTCGCCGAGCGCCTTGGCGTAAGCGACGAACAGCGGCGCCGCGGTCAGCGCCACGGTCGGGCAGCGAAACGCGTTCTCGAACGCCGCGGGATTGTGCACGTCGAGCGTGACGATGGCATCGGTGCCGACGGCCTCGAACAGCGCCGCGACGTAGCGCGTGGTCACCGGATCGTTCGGCTTGGTGCGCCGATCCTTGCGCGAATAGCACAGATACGGCGCCAACGCCGTCACCCGCGCGGCACCGGCGTCCTTGAGCGCGCCGATAAAGAACAACAGCCGGCACAGTTTGTCGTTGGCGCTCCGGTCCGTCTCGCCATTGAGGCTGTGCAGCACATAGACATCGGCGTCGCGCACGGCCTCGAGCGGGCGCGTCTTGTGCTCGCCGTCCTCGAATTCGCGTTCCTCGTGCGCGGCGAGGCTCTGGTCGAGCGCGGCGGCTATGGCGGCGCCGAGCGTAGACGTCGCCTGCAAGGCGAACAGACAAAGACGGCGGTCGGTCATCGCTCAGCCCCCGTGATGACGGCGCGCCGCCGGCTTGCGACCGCGCCCGAATGCGGTGGCGTCGCGTCAGATACAATAGGTCCGGATCGGCGCGAAGCCATTGAACTCCACCGCGGCGTAGCTTGCCGTGTAGGCCCCGGCGGACAGAAAATCGAGCGGCTCGCCGATTTCCAGATCGAGCGGCAGCTCGTAGCCGGCGTGTTCGTAGATGATATCTGTCGAATCGCAGGTCGGGCCGGCGAGCGCCACGGGCCCGCAACGTCCGCCGTCGCGCGGCGTGCGGATACGATAGCGGATGCGTTCGCCCTGCGTCTCGGGCAGGCCATTGTAACGGCCGGCGTCGAGATAGACCCAGCGCTTCTCGGCGCGGCGGGATTTTCGCGCCACCAGCAGCACCTCGGAGCGCAGCACGCCGGCGTCGCCGACCAGATAGCGGCCGGGCTCGATGAGGGTGTCCGGCCGCGCGCCGCCGAAATGCTCGCACAACGCCGCCTCGATCTCCGCGGCGTAGGCCTCGAGCAACGGTATCGGCGCACGATATTGCGCCGGCAGCCCGCCGCCGAGGTTGAGAAAGGCGAGATCGAGACCCTTGCAGGCGACAAAGACGCCGGCCGCGGCGGCGATCGCCGCGCGCCATTGCGACGGATCGGTCTGCTGCGATCCGACATGGAAGGATACGCCGCTCGGGCGCAACCCGATGGCGCGGGCGTGTTCGAGGAGGTCGATCGCCATGTCGGGGGCGCAGCCGAATTTCCGCGTCAACGGCCACTCCGCGCCCTTGGTTTCGATCAGGATGCGGCAGAACACGCGGGCGCCAGGGGCTTCGCACGCGATCTTCTCCAGCTCTGCGATGCTATCGAAGGCAAAAAGGTCAACGCCGGCGCGCCAGGCGCGGCCGATCTCGGCTGCGCGCTTGATGGTATTGCCGAACGAGAAACGCCCGGCCGCGATACCGAGCGCCCGGCAGCGCTCGATCTCGCCTTCGCTGGCGAGATCGAATTTGGCGCCGGCCGCTGCCACGGCCGCCAGCACGGCCGGCGCCGGGTTGGCTTTGACCGCGTAGTAGATCGTGGCGTCGGGAAACGCGGCATTGAGCGCGCCATATCGCGCCCGCACGATGTCGAGATCGACCACGAGGCACGGCGAAGCCGGTTGCTGGCTCGCCAGAAAGCGCTCGATCTTGTCCGAGGTGCCCGGCGCCGTGCCGGCGCCCTGCGGCGACTTATCCAGATCCGGGGATGGCCAGCAAGCCGCGTCCACGCGCGCACCACATTTGCTGTGTGACTTTGTTACGACACGACCCCGAACTGCGAGCAACAGCCTGAACTCGGGGCCGCCCTCACCCAACGAACTGCCTAAGATCCGCCCGGAGGATTAACAAATGCGCGCGGGCCGACATTGATGCAGCGCAAACACGGCCGCGGCATGACCATATGCCTCCGGCAATTTGATCGCGCCGCGCCGCGTTCTGCTTGCAGATACAGCGATTTCGCCGTAAATAGTCGTTTTCGAAGTTTCGGCCGAACGACTTGGGCTTGCCGCCATTAGAGCGCCTGACTGACGACCTTCTCCAAACCTCGAACCAACCGGCCGCGCTGACCCCGCGGTCTTATGAACGCATACACCTAAAGGAAGGGCTCCCATGAACAAGGGAACCGTGAAGTGGTTCAACAGCCAAAAGGGCTACGGCTTCATTCAGCCGGACGGCGGCGACAAGGACGTGTTCGTGCACATCAGCGCCGTCGAGCGCGCCGGCATGAGCACCCTTAACGAGGGGCAGAAGATTTCCTACGAAATCGTCACCGACCGGCGCACCGGCAAGACTGCCGCGGACAATCTCCGCGCCATATAAATGGCGGGATGTCGGCCGATGAACCGTCGGTCGAGCAACCGAATTCGGTTCAGAATCCCGCGGCTGACTTATCGGTTCGCGGGATTCTTTTAAGCTCCTAATCGTGGTAAGGTTCAATCGTTCGCATGGAAATCGTTCGCAGGCCATCAATCGTTCGCAGGCAAAGACGTGAGCGAACCTGAGCTTTCCTCCTCCGCCGAAGCCGTCGTCGAACACGACGACATCATGTATCCGTCTGCCATTCCGTTCGTGCTGGTGCACTTGGCGTGCCTCGCCGCGTTCTGGACCGGCGTGACGGTCGAGGCCGTCGTGTTGGGGGCCGCGCTCTACTGGCTGCGCATTTTCAGCATCGGCGCCGGGTATCACCGCTACTTCTCGCATCGCGCCTACCGCACCGGGCGGGTGTTTCAGTTCGTGCTGGCCTTCTGCTCGCAGACGACGGCGCAGAAGAGCGTGCTGTGGTGGGCGGCCAAGCACCGCCATCACCATTTGTTCTCGGACACCGAAACGGACATCCACTCGCCCCGGCACAAGGGTTTCTTCTACAGCCATGTCGGCTGGATCTTCGCGCGCCGCCACGACACGACCGACCTGACCAAGGTCGCCGACTTCGCCTGCTATCCCGAACTGATGTGGCTGCACAAATACGAGCTGTTGCCGCCGCTCCTGCTCGCCGGGCTGACCTTTCTGATCGCTGGCTGGCCTGGCCTGGTGATCGGCTTTTTCCTTTCTACCGTGCTCGTCTATCACGCCACCTTCTGCATCAACTCGCTCGCCCACGTGCACGGCCGCCAGCGCTACGTCACCGCCGACGATTCCCGCAACAACTGGTTCCTGGCGATCTTCACCATGGGCGAGGGTTGGCACAACAATCACCACGCCTACCAGAGCAGCGCCCGCCAGGGCTTTCGCTGGTGGGAAATCGACCCGACCTTCTACCTGCTCGAGGCGCTGTCCTTCATCGGCGTCGTCTGGGATCTGAAGACGCCGCCGGCGGAGGTCCGCCGCAACCAGCATCGGCTCGGCTCGCGAGTGATCGAGCGCGCCGCCGCGCAGCTTGCCGGCAGCTTCAATACCGAGATGATCGTCAGCGCGATCGCCTCCGCGCTGTCGGGGCCGAGGCTCACTGCCGTTCAGGAAGCGTTGGCCAGCGCCCAAAATCGCGCCACCGACGTACTCGCGAACCTGTCGCTGCCGGAATTGCCGACCCGCCACGACATTGTCGCCCGCGCGGCGGCGATGTTCGCCGACACGCCCTCGATGGAAGCGATCGTCAACCGCGCCCAAACGGTGATCCTGGATGCCATTTGCGCGCGCTTGAGCGCGATGCAGCTGCAGGCGAGCGCGGTGGCCGTCGGGGCGTAAGGCGGATTAGAGCAAAGCGTAATCCGCCGTTCGGCTCGCGAGACGCCTCCGGCTAATCCGCCCTCTACGCCAGCGTCAGCCCTACCAGGGTCCGAATCTGAAATTCACGCCGGCGCGGACGATGTTTTGGGTGAACGACGCGACAACTGGGGTATTCGAACTGACGGTGGGTCCGCAGTTGGTGGAAACGCAGGACGTATGGTCGAGATCGAGGTAGAGATATTCGACCTTCGCCGTCCAACGCTCCGCGAACGCGACCTCGATGCCGGCGCCACCGGTCCAGCCGAACGAGACCGTATCGTCGAACGTCGTCGGCGGGCTAAGGCCGGTCAGGACATTGCCGAAGGCGCCGCCGCCGGTGGCATAGACGAGGACGCGATCGAACGCATAGCCGACCCGGGCGCGCGCGGTCGCCAGCACCGAGTTCTTGGTGACGCAAGTGGCGCCGAGCGCGGTGCAGTAAGCGCTGGAGCTACTGCCGTTGATGGCGGTCCAGTCCGCATCGCCCTCGAAGCCGAGTACGATCGAACCGGTCTGCAGATTGAGACCGAGCGTGCCGCCGCCCATGCCTCCGGACGTCTTGAAGCCGCCGGTCGAAACCCCGGTCCCCGTCCAATTGCTGCTGCCAAAAGCATAGCCACCGTTGACGCCGACATAGAAGCCGGCCCAATCGGTCGGCGGCGTCGCCGGAAAATAGCCGGCCGGGGGTTGTACCGGCGGCACCGGCAGATCGGCGGCAAGCGCTGGGCCCGCCCCTTGTGCCAAATTCACTCCCACGGCGGCGAGCACGCACGCGCCGGCCATCCACATCCGCTTCACGCAACTCTCCTGTGCCTCCGCGGCGACATGCGATTGCCGGCCCCTGCTTTATTGATGCACGAAAACGATCCTAGCGAAAGCGCGCGTGAATAGTGTTGCCGAAAGGCCACGATGACCGACAACTTTGGTGCTCCCCGCGCTCCGGCATGACCTCACCGAGCCGAATGGAGGTCACGGCTGCTTGGCCGCCACCATGCGCTCATCGAGCGCCACCGTCTTCACCAGCGCATACACCCGGTCGTCACGGCGAAGCCCGAGTTCGTCGATGGCCTTGCGGGTCACCAGCGCGACCAGCTGGCCGTGGCCGTCGAGGCGAATGGCGACGTTCGCCAGCGGGCCGTGGTCGAACATAACGCCGGCCACCGTGCCGGCCAGGATCGTTCGGACGCTCAGCTTGGGCGGCGGCTGGGTCGCGAGTGTGATGTCGGTCGCATGAATAATGATGCGCGTCTCGCGCCCCACGGGACCCGCCTCGCCGACCAGCCAGATGGTCCCGGCCGGATGCGCGATCTCGGTGAGGCCGTACGCCGTATCGACGCGGGACAGCCGGCCGGTGATGATGGATGATTGGGCGAAGCGGCTCTCTCCGGTAAAGACGAGACCGCGCCCCAAAACCTCCTCGACCGAACCGGTCGCCGCGACGCGGCCGTTTTCCAGAACCACCATGCGCGCCGCCAGCCGGGCGACCTCCTCGACGGCGTGGGACACATAGACGATCGGTATCCGAAACTCGTCGCGCAGCAATTCGATCAGCGGCAAAATCTCGAGCTTGCGCTCGCTGTCGAGCGCGGCGAGCGGTTCGTCCATCAGCAAAATCTTCGGCGACGACAACAGCGCCCGGCCGATCGCCACGCGCTGCCGCTCGCCGCCCGACAACAGGGTGGGATGCCGGTCGAGCAGATGGCCGATGCCGAGCGTGGCGACGACGGCGTCGAACGCGATGCCCGGTTCCTGCCTCGGCGCGAACCAGCGCCCGAACAGCAAATTCCGCCTGACGCTGAAGTGCGGAAACAGCTGCGCATCCTGGAACACGAGGCCGACGCGCCGCCGATACTTGGGCACGAAGATGCCGGCTTTGGTGTCGACCAGGACCCGATCGTCGAGCACGATGCGGCCGCGATCGGGACGCACGAGGCCCGCGATCAGATTGATCGTCGCCGATTTGCCGGACCCGGACCGCCCGAACAACGCGATGATGCCGACGTCGTTCTCGAAGGCGACTTCGAGATCGAAGGCCCCGAGCTTGAGCGCGACATCGACGCTGATCATGCGAAAGTGGCGAGGCGCTTGTTGACGCCGCGTTGCACGAGCTCGGACGTGATCAGCGCGGTGAGCGCGATCGCGATGGCGATGATCGTCAGCTGCCAGGCGGCCGCATCGCCGTTCGGGATCTGCGTATAGGTATAGATCGCGGCCGAAATCGTCTGCGTCTCGCCCGGAATGTTGGAGACGAAGGTGATGGTGGCGCCGAACTCGCCAAGCGCCCTGGCGAAGCAGAGGATCGCTCCGACCAGAACCCCCGGCAAAGCGAGCGGCAACGTGATCAGCGCGAACGTCCACAGCCCGTTGGCGCCGAGCGTTCCGGCGGCGTCTTCCAGCCGGCGGTCGATCGCTTCGAGCGACAGCCGGATCGGCCGCACCATCAGCGGGAAGCCCATCACCGCGCAGGCGAGCGCCGCGCCGGTCCAGCGAAAGGAGAACACGATCCCGAGATATTCGGCGAGCGGCGCGCCCAGCGGCCCATGCCGGCCGAACAGGATCAATAAAATATAGCCGGTGACGACGGGCGGCAGCACCAGCGGCAAGTGGACGATGCCGTCGATCAACACCTTGCCGGGAAAGCGCCAGCGCGCCAGCACGTAGGCGACGAAGATGCCGAGCGGAAGGCTCGCCGCCGTCGCGGTCACGGCGATCCGCAGCGACAAACGGATGGCCGTCCACTCGTCGGGCGAGAGCTCGAGCATCGCCGATTTCCTGTTGTCTCGCCGTGCGCCGCAGGCGACGTCGGCGCGCGGGCGCTCGAAATGTTATCCCGAGCCCAATCCTGAATAGCCGATATTGCCGCAGGAATATAGCGGCGCGGACCCGCAACGGCAGCTCCCCGGCGTGTGCCGGCCGTGACGACCGCTTTTGTTTGTCGGCGAGCTTTCAGCCGCAGCGGTAGACCCGGGCCTGGCCGCCAACCCCGCGCCGCGGGAGGCGTTGGAGCCGGTGTGACCCTGCCGGGCGTAACGGAACCGGAATCGGAAGTTGTGGTGGGCGCACAAGGACTCGAACCTTGGACCCGCTGATTAAGAGTCAGCTGCTCTACCAACTGAGCTATGCGCCCTAACCGAGGAATTCCAAGGGGTTAGGCACCACCAAAAGATGTCCGGTCACCGCGAGGGCGCCTGCGGCGAGCGGCGCCGCAAAGCGCGCTCGCGGCAGCACATCTAGGGCATCGCGGGCGCGATGCCAAGTGGAACGATGCGAGTGGAACAATGCAAGTTGAACAATGCGAACGGAACATGCCGGAAGTCGCGCCTTCGGGGCCCAGCGGCGACATCCGCGGCGCGGTCTGCCCTTGCGCCACCGGTTGCCGCGACAACCGGCACATGCGAGGCACGCCGACCGCCGCAGGACGGTTGCGCAACCGACCCAAATCACACTACACTTTTACCGTGAACAGCTGAACAAGTTGCGTTGTCGCCTTACGGCGCTGGTGGCCCTTTTGGCCGGCGGCGGCGGCGTAAGGGAATTCTGCGGCCACGGTCGATATCTGCGTGTGGCTGTCGCGGAGTTCGCAAGCAACATTTGTTCCCGAGCAGCGTCTGTTCCTAGGCAAACGTCTGTTCCCCAGCAACCTCTGTTCCGTCGCTCAGTCGGTCATCAGCAGGTTTCGGTGTCGCGTCGCAGCGATGCAATCATTTGCGCACGACTTTGCGCAATGCGGCTTAGCGCCTGCGGCTTTGCGTGAGAAACCAATCGACGAAATCCAATTCGGCCTGAACCCAATTCAATCCGAGCAAAGGAGGCATCGATGAAACAGCTTCTTTCGGTCGCTTCGGCACTCATCGCGTTTTGCGCAATCAGCCCGCTCGCGGCGGCGGATTTGCCGGTGATCTACAAAGGACCGCCGCCGTGGTACGACTGGACCGGTTTTTACGGCGGCGCCAACGGCGGCTACAGCTGGGGCAATTCGTCGACCGCCGTCACGGTTACCGCCCCGGTCGCGATCCCGGCTTTTTCGACGTCGCAGGCCATGGACGGTTGGTTCGGCGGCGCGCAGCTCGGATACAATGCGCAAGTCGCGCACTATTGGGTCGTCGGGCTCGAAGCCGACATCCAAGGCACCGGGCAAAGCGGCAATGTGGCGTTGCCGGGCTTCACCTACACTCCGCCCGGCGTCTTCATCGCCGCCGTGCCGACGCTCACCACGACCGGTGCGCTGTCGCAGAACCTGCCATGGTTCGGCACGGTGCGGGCGCGGCTCGGGGTCGAGCCGGCGGATCGCGTCTTGGTCTATGCCACCGGCGGCGTGGCCTATGGCGAAGTGGATTCGAGCGCTAGCCTGACGGTGACGTCGTCATTCGGCGGATCGACCACCGCGACTGCGACCGCGACCAACACCCAGGTCGGCTGGACCGCCGGCGGCGGGATCGAGTGGGCGTTCCTGGACGCGTGGAGCGCCAAGCTCGAATATCTCTACATCGACTTCGGCACGTTCACCGACACCTACACCAGCCCCGGCGCGGTGACGACCGTTGCCGCCTCCTCGCACGTCACCGACAATATCGTGCGCGTCGGTGTGAACTACCACTTCGGCGGCCCCTTGGTGGCGCGCTACTGAGCGAACGCTGCGCGAGGCCTGTGCGTTACATATATGCGCGGCGAGGCGTGCCGGCGCGTCGACGATCCCGCAGTGAAGGCGCGCGGCGCGATGCGATGCGATGCGCTGTGGCGCGTCATTGGCGTTGCGATCTCCTGCCCGCACGCCGATATGCCAGTTCGGCTCCGGCCCTATTTCGAGACTAGGCGCATGACCCATTTTGCGCAAAAATCAAGCGCTTGAGGGGCCGAAGCGGCAAGGCAAGAACGGAATGTCAAACGCACTGCGCATAGCTCATGGCGCGTTCGGCCGTGTCGCCCTGCTCGACATGGACCGCTCGCTGGTGCGCCATGCCCATCCGCATTGCCATGTCCTCCTCAAGGTCGACGGCCACGATACGCAATTCGCGGTCGGCGACAACTTGGTGCCGCTGACCGATCGACAAGCGGTGTTGATCAATGCCTGGGAACCCCATTCCTATGTCCACCACCCGGCGAGCCCGCGCACAGTCATCCTTGCGCTCTATATCGAGCCGCAATGGCTCAAGAGCTTCCGGCCGAACTGGGCCGCCAGCGGTTCGCCCGGATTCTTCGAACGGCAGGCCGGCGACGTGTCGCCGCATATCCGTGACCTCGCCCTGGAGCTCGCGGCGCTGATGATGGCCGAACCGGGCGACAATCCGGCGCTGGAGCGGTTGCTGTCGGACCTGATGATCGCAGTCATCGAACGTTTCACGCCGTGGCGCACGCTGTCGGCCGCCTTGCCGGACATCGGCCGCAACCGTCAGCGCTTCGATTGGCGCATCCGCCGCGCGGTCAATCTGATCCGGCTCGAGCCACACATCGTCCACGACGTCCGTCGCCTGGCGAAAGAGTCCGGCCTGTCGCGGGCGCATTTTTACCGATTGTTCGAGCGCTCGACGCAGATGACGCCGCACGTCTACGTCAATCTGCTGCGTATGGAACTCGCCGTCAAATCGGTGATGGACACCGATGACAGCCTGTCCCTCGTCGGCGGCGATCTCGGTTTCAGCGCTCAAGGCCATTTTACCCGCTTCTTCCGCGACCATGCCGGGGTGACCCCGAGCGAATTCCGCCTGGTGTCACGCATGGGGTCGACGTTTCAGGCATGAGTTTCAGGCATGAAATGAACTCTTCGGTAAATTTCGAGACGCCGTGGTCTCGCCGCCGGGCCGTATCCGTGCGAGCGATTGCCGCGAGCGCTTGCAAAAGCAAGCGCTCACAAAAGAACCTGCCGGAGGATCGTCCGCGAATGTCCGTGGTAGCCACCACCTGGTGTGGCCAGTCGATCGAGCGCGTCGAGGACGCCGCGCTCTTGATCGGGCGCGGACGCTTCATCGATGATCTCGGTGAAAAGCCCGGCACGCTGCACGCCGCCATTCTGCGCTCGCCGCACGCGCATGCGCGGATCACACATATAAATGCCGACGCGGCGCGCGGCGCGCCGGGCGTCGTCGCCGTCGTCACCGGCAGCGAGGTGACCGCGCTGTCGGCGAGCCTCGCGGTCGGGGTGCAGGGCGCCGATCGAATGCTGGCCGATCGCGGTCGACCGGGTGCGCTATGTCGGCGAGCCGGTCGCGGTCGTCGTCGCCGCCGACCGCTATCTCGCCGAGGACGCGCTCGACCTGATCGAGGTCGACTACGCGCCGCTGCCCGCGGTGGTCGATCCGCTCGCGGCGCTCGATCCGTCGCAGCCGGTTCTGCACGAGGGCTTGGGCGGCAATCTCGCCAGCGAACGCCGCTTCCGCTACGGCGATCCGGAACGGATGCTGGCGGAGGCTGCGCACCGCGTCGCCGTCACCGTGCACTACCCGCGCAATTCCTGCACGCCGATCGAAACCTACGGCGTCGTCGCCGAATACGACCCGGCCGAAGACGCCTACGACGTGCTCGCGAACTTCATGGGGCCGTTCAGCCTGCACAGCGTCATGGCGCGCGCGCTGAAGGTGCCGGGCAATCGCTTCCGGCTGCGCACGCCGCCTGATTCCGGCGGCAGCTTCGGCATCAAGCAAGGCGTGTTCCCCTACGTCGTGCTGATGGCGATCGCCGCGCGGGTGAGCGGCCGTCCGGTCAAGTGGATCGAGGACCGGCTGGAGCATCTCGCGGCGTCGGTCTCGGCGACGAACCGCGTCATGACGCTGGAGGCGGCGGTCGCGGCGACGGTCGTGTCGCAGGCGCTCGCCTGGGACCAGCTCGAAGATGTCGGCGCCCATATCCGTGCGCCGGAGCCGGCAACGCTCTATCGCATGCACGGCAATCTGACCGGCGCCTACGACATCCGTCACGTCCTGGTGCGCAACCGCGTCGTACTGACCAACAAGACGCCGACCGGGCTCAATCGCGGCTTCGGCGGTCCGCAGGTCTATTACGCGCTGGAACGGCTGATGCAGCGCATCGCCGTCGAACTTAAGCTCGATCCCGTCGAGGTTATCCGCCGCAATCTGGTGCCGTCGGATGCGTTTCCCTACCGCACGGCGACCGGCGGCTTGCTGGATTCCGGCGACTACGCGAAGGCCTTGGAAACCGCGCTCGCCGACGGCGGATTCGCCGCGTTGCGCGAGCGCCAGCGCAAGGCGCGCGCCGAGGGGCGCATCTACGGCATCGGCTGCGTCGCCGTCGTCGAGCCGAGCGTCTCCAACATGGGCTACATCACGACGGTGCTGACGCCGGAGGAGCGCCGCAAGGCCGGCCCGAAGAACGGCGCGCAGGCGACGGCGACCGTGGCGCTCGACCCGCTCGGCGCGGTGTCGGTGCACGTCGCCTCGGTGCCGCAGGGCCAGGGCCACCGCACCGTCGTCGCGCAGATCGTCGCCGACGCGCTCGGCCTGAAGCCCGCCGACATCCGCGTCATGACCGAACTCGATACCGCGCGCGATGCCTGGTCGATCGCCTCGGGCAATTATTCCAGCCGGTTCGCCGCGGCCACCGGCGGGGCGGCGCATCTCGCCGCGCACAAGGTCAAGGCCAAGCTCGCCAGGATCGCGGCGGCGCAGCTCAATGTCGGCGCCGATGCCATCGAATTCGCCAACGGCCGCATTCAGGCCCGGGACAATCCCGACAATGGCGTTTCGTTTGGACGGCTCGCCGCAATGAGCCACTGGTCGCCGGGCCTGGCGCCGGAAGCAAATCAGGTGCTGCGCGAGACGGTGTTCTGGACGCCGCCCGAACTGACCCCGCCGACCGAGGCGGACGAGATCAATTCCTCGCTCTGCCACGGCTTCATCTTCGACTTCTGCGGCGTCGAGATCGACCGCATCACCGGCGCCGTGCGCATCGACAAATACGTCACCATGCACGACTGCGGCCGCATTCTGCATCCCGGCATGGTCGCGGGGCAGGTGACCGGCGGCTTTGCGCATGCGGTCGGCGCGGCGCTCTACGAGGAATACGCCTACGGGCCGGACGGCAGCTTTCTCGCCGGCACGTTCGCCGACTATCTGGTGCCGACGACGATGGAAGTGCCGGCCCCGATGATCCTGCACATGGAGACGCCTTCGCCATTCACGCCGCTCGGCGCCAAAGGCGTCGGCGAAGGCAATTGCATGAGCACGCCGGTCTGCATCGCCAACGCCGTCGCCGATGCGCTCGGCATCGCCGCGATCGATCTGCCGCTCACGCCGGCGAAAATCGCCGCCATTCTGCACGGCCCCGAGAGCGAGGCGCGCGCGCCGCGTACCGAGAGCGCGGCGCCGGTTAAAGGCCGCGCCTTGCACGGCAGCGGCGAGGCCGCGTGCCGGCGGCGCCAGCGTCCGTGTGGGCGATGCTGCTGGAGCCGGAGACGCTCAAATCCATCATTCCCGGCTGCCACGCGGTCGAGAAACTCTCGGACACGCATTTCCGCGCCGACGTGACGCTTGGCGTGGGCCCGGTCAAAGGCCGCTACCGGGCCGACATCGAGCTCTCCGATCTCGACGCGCCGCGCGCGGTGACGCTGAGCGGCGTCGTCACTGGTGCGCTGGGCGACGGACGCGGCTGCGGCCGCATCAAGCTCATGCCGCTGGACGATGGCGGCACGCAGGTGACGTACAACTACGATGCGGCGATCGGCGGCAAGGTCGCGTCCGTCGGCGGCCGGCTGCTCGACGGCGCCGCCAAGATCGTGATCCGGCAATTCTTCACGGCGCTGGCGCGCCACGCCGGCGGCGGGCGGCGAAGCGGTTTGTTGGCTCGTTTGTTCGGGAGCAGGGCATGAAGCCGGCGCGCTTCGATTATGTCCGCGCGGACGATCTCGGCGAAGTGCATGCGCTCCTTGCCGAGCACGGCGGCGATGCGCGCCTCGTCGCCGGCGGCCAGACGCTGTTGCCGATGCTGTCGATGCGCCTGGTGCGGCCGAAGGTCGTCATCGACATCATGCATCTGCCCGCGCTGCGCACGATCGAGGCGAGCGGAAATGATATCCGGATCGGCGCCGGCGTGCGCCAGGCCGAGCTGCTGGCATGGCCCGAGCTTTCCGAAAGATTGCCGCTCTGGCGGCGGCGTTGCCTTGGGTGGGTCACGCGCAAACCCGCAGCCGCGGCACGGTCTGCGGATCGGTCGCGCATGCCGACCCGAGCGCGGAAATTCCGCTCGCCTTGCTCGCGCTCGATGGCGCGGTCGAGTTGTCGTCGCGCCGGCGGCGCCGCCGCGTCGCGGCGAGCGCGTTCTTCACCGGCATGATGTCGACCGAGCGCGGCGATGAAGAACTGATCGAGGCCGTCATCGTTCCCAAGAAGCGGCCTGGATCACGGCTACGCTTTCGCGGAGTTCGGCCGCCGTCACGGCGACTTTGCCATCGTCTCCTGTGCGGCGGTCTGCACGCGCGACAGTATCCGCCTCGCCGTCGGCGGCGTCGCCGACCGGCCGGTGGTGCGCGATTTTCCGGTGCTCGACGGCAACGCTCTCGACGACGCGCTCGATGCCTTCGCCTGGGAGCTCGACGCCCGCGACGACCTGCATGCGACGGCGCGCTACCGCCGCGAACTGGTCCGCCGCATGGGGCGCGCGACGATCGAGGAGGCGCGACAATGCCGCGCTTGAGCGCCGACCGGCGACATCGCGTGCGGTTCGTGCTCAACGGCCGCCCCGTCGAGGCCGAGGCCGAGCCGCGCATGTTGCTGACCGATTTCCTGCGCCACAAGTTCGGCATGACCGGTACCCATGTCGGCTGCGAGCATGGCGTCTGCGGCGCCTGCACCATCGAGATCGACGGCGTGCCGGCGCGCGCCTGCCTGACGCTCGCCGTGCAGGCCGACGGCGCGACGATTCGCACGGTGGAGGGGCTTGGCGCCCGCGCCGGGCCGGCTCTCGCGTGCTGCAGGATGCGTTCCGGCGGCATCATGCCCTGCAATGCGGCTTCTGTACCGCCGGCATTCTGATGTCGCTCGACATCTATCTGCGCGACCATGCCGATCCGTCCGAGCAGGAGCTGCGCGAGTATCTCGCCGGGCATCTGTGCCGCTGCACCGGTTATGTGCCGATCGTCGCGGCGGCGCTGGACGCCGCGGCAAGGCTGCGGGAGGACAAGAGCCATGCTTGATCTCGGCAACAGCTTTCTCGCCAGCGTCGAGCGCGATCCGCAGGCGCTTGCCATCGTCGACGGGCCGGTGCGGCTGACCTATGCGCAATGGTATCGCCGCATTTCCGCCGTCGTCGCCGGCTTCGACGAGCTCGGCCTGCAACCCGGCGACCATCTGGTCACGGTGCTGCAAAACCGCTGGGAAGCGGCGACGATCCACTGGGCCTGCCAATTCGCCGGCATCATCTCCACGCCGATCAATTGGCGTTCAAAGGCCGACGAGATCGACTATTGCGTCGAAGATTCGCGAGGCGAAGGCGATCGTCTTCGAGACGTTTCCGCCGGCCAGGTCCGCGAATCGGGCGCGGCAAGGTCATGCGCAAGCGCATTGCGCTCGACCTGCCGCAGGGCGACGAGATCCCATTCCAGACGATGATCGCGCGGGATGCCGCTGACGGCGATGCCGCGAGTCGACGCCGACGCCTGGTCGGTCATGCTCTATACGTCGGGCACGACGGCAAAGCCGAAAGGCGTGCCGCGCCGTCATCGCGCGGAGCGAGCGGCGGCAGTCGCGCATGTCGCGCAAAACCAATACGGCTACGGCGAACGCACGCTCGGCGTCATGCCGCTCTATCACACCATGGGCGTGCGCTCGCTGCTCGCGATGTCGCTGATCGGCGGCGTCTTCGTCTGCCTGCCGCGGTTCGATGTCGCCAAGGCGCTCGCGCTGATCGCGGCCGAGCAGATCACCAATCTTTATCTCGTGCCGACGCTCTATCACGATCTCATCCACGACGAGCACTTCGCCAACACGGATGTCGCTCCGTGCGCAAGCTCGGCTTTGCCGGCGCGCCGATGACCGACGGCCTGTTGAAGGAGCTCACGGCCGCGTTCAAGCCGGAGCTGTTCGTCAACCATTACGGCTCCTCGGAAATCTACACCTTCACGATCAACCAGAACGCGCCGGCCAAGCCCGGCTCGGCCGGGCGCGCCGGCATCAATCAGCGCATCCGCGTGGTCAAGCTCGGTGCCGCGACGCCCGACGACATCGCCGCCGTCGGCGAGGAAGGCGAAATCATCGCCCTGCTCCGGAGCGACGAAGCCTTCGAAGGCTATTGGCGCCGGCCCGATGCCGACGCCAAGGCGCTGCGCCAGGGCTGGTATTTCACCGGCGACACCGGCTATCTCGACGGCGACGGCGATCTGTTCGTCACCGGGCGCGTCGACGACATGATCATCACCGGCGGCGAGAACATCTCGCCGGTCGAGATCGAGAGCTGCCTGTCGCTGCATCCCGCCGTGTCCGAGGTCGCCGTGGCCGGCGTGCCGGACGAGCGCTGGGGCAAGGTCGTCGCCGCCTTCATCAAGCGCCGCGGTCCGGTGGAGGCGGACGAGTTCGACCGCTTCTGCCGCGCCTCCGGCCTGGCCAATTTCAAGCGCCCGCGGCGCTATGTCTTCGTCACCGATATTCCGAAATCCCCGGTCGGCAAGCTCCTGCGCCGCAAGCTGGTCGCAGGCGAATTCGAGGCCGAGGCTCCAACAGGAACGAGAGCATGAGCAAGATGGTCTTCAACGATCCGCGTCTGGCGACGCTCGACGGCTTTGGGGTCGAAATCGACCGACGCCGAGCAGCGCGCCGACGTCATTCTCGACCGGCCGCCGCTCAACGTGATCGAGATGGCGCAGCGCGATCAGCTCCGGCTGGTGTTCGAGGCGCTGGACGAGGACGAGCGCGTGCGCGTGATCGTGCTGCGCGCGGTCGGCGAGCATTTTTCCTGCGGCGGCAACATCAAGGGCTTCATGGAGGCGTCGCCGGAGCACGTCTCGAAGCTGGCCTGGAACATCGCCGCGCCGGCGCGCTGCGCCAAGCCGGTGATCGCCGCCAATCGCGGCTATTGCTTCGGCGTCGGCTTCGAGATTTCGCTGGCCTGCGATTTCCGTCTGGTCTCCGAAACCTGCCTGTATGCGCTGCCCGAGCAGAGGCTGGGGCAGATTCCGGGCTCGGGCGGCTCGGCCCGCTTGCAGAAAATCGTCGGCATCACCCGCACCAAGGACATCGTGATGCGCTCGCGGCGCATTCCGGCGCGGCAAGCCTATGAATGGGGCATCGCCACCGAAGTCGTGCCCGACGACAAGCTCGAGGCGGCGACCGATGCATTGGTGCGGGAACTGGTCGGCTTCTCGCCGCTGGCGCAACGCACGGCGAAGAAGCTGCTCAACGACACCGAAGATGCGTCGCTGTCGGTCGCGATCGAACTGGAAGGCCATTGCTACAGCCGCTTGCGGTCCTCGGAGGATTTTCGCGAGGGCGTGGCGGCGTTTCACGAAAAGCGCGCGCCAAAATTCCGCGGCGCCTGACCGCCGGGGAGTTAATCGATGCAAGAGACGCCGTCTTCTCGTCTGTCCAACACCGCGCCGGTCACCACCTTGCGCGGCTGGCTCGACGATCTCGCCGCGCGCGACCGGCTGGCGATCGTCCGGCCGGGCGTCGATCTGCGCTACGAGCTGGCCGCGATTTCGAAGCGCCTCGACGGCGAAAAGGCGACGTTCTTTCCGGCACCCGGAGGTCACGCCATCCCGGTGGTCTCGGGATTGCTCGGCGACCGCGCCTGGATCGCCGACGCCATGGGTGTGATGCCCGAGGCCGTGCTGGCGCGTTTCGCCGACGCCGCGGCGCATCCCCTGCCATGGCGGGAGGTCGACGCCGCGCCGGCGCAGGAGGTGGTGCACGAGCGCGTCGATCTCACGGCACAATTGCCGATCCCGACCCACAACGAGCTCGACAGCGGCCCCTATATCAGCGCCGGCCTGCTGATCGCGCGCAATCCCAAGACCGGCGCGCAGAATGTCGCCATCCACCGCTGTCAGATCAACGCGCCGGACGAACTCGGCATTTTGCTGCTGCCGAGGCACACGCTCGCCTTCTACAGCGAAGCGGAGAACGCCGGCGAGCCGCTCGAGATCGCGATCGCCATCGGCGTCGATCCGTTGACCTCGCTGGCGTCGCAGGCGATCGCGCCGCTCGATTTCGACGAGCTCACCATTGCCGGCGCGCTGCACGGCAAGCCGCTCGACGTGATCAAATGCCTCACCACCGAAGTGCGGGTGCCGGCGGAGGCGGAAATCGTGCTCGAAGGCCGCATCCTGCCGCACCGCCGCGCGCCCGAAGGCCCGTTCGGCGAGTTCCCGCAATATTACGGCGAGCGCGCCGAGCGCCATGTCGCCAAGATCGATCGCGTGACGCACCGCCGCGACGCGATCTTCCACACCATCGTCGGCGGTGCCAACGAGCATTTGCTGCTCGGCGCCATTCCGCGCGAGGCGACGCTGCTCGGTCATCTGCACCGCAGTTTTCCGAACGTGCTCGACGTTCATCTGTCGATGGGCGGCGTCGGCCGCTACGTGCTCTACGTCAAGCTACGCAAGCGCCAGGAAGGCGAGGCCAAGAACGTCATCATGGGCGCCTTCGCCGGCCATTACGATCTCAAGCACGTCATCGTGGTCGACGAGGATGTCGACATCCACAATGCGCGCGACGTCGAATGGGCGGTGGTGACCCGCTCCCAGGCCGATCGCGATTTTCTCATCGTCGCCGACGCCCAGGGCTCGAAGCTCGATCCCTCCGCGCGCGACGGCGTCAGCGCCAAGCTCGGCATCGACGCGACAATTCCATTGTCGGCGCCGCCGGGGAAATTCACCCGGATTCGCGTTCCAGGCGAGGACGCGGTCGATCTCGCGGCCGTCATCGACACCGCCCTCGGCGCCGACTGGCGCCGCGCCGGGGGCGCAGCGGGGATTTCGGGAAAAACGAAATGAGACTTTCCGGTAAGGGCGGCAGCACCGGGCCGTGATTTAATCGCCGTTAAAATGCCGACCGGTGCGACCGGACGGCCGTGACAAGCAACAAAGCAACGTGGGGGAGCGAGATGACGAGCGCCACTGAAACGTCGAATGAAGCCTGGCCCGTCGCCAGGAACAAGATGGTGACGGCGATCGTCGCCTCCCTGCTGGGCTGGTCGCTCGATCTGTTCGACCTGTTCATTCTGCTCTACGTCGCCCCGGTCGTCGGCAAGCTGTTCTTCCCGTCGGCGGTCCCGACCTTGTCGCTCGCGGCGGTGTACGCCTCCTTCGCGGTGACGCTCCTGATGCGCCCGGTCGGATCGGCCTTGTTCGGCTCCTACGGCGACCGCTACGGCCGCCGCGGCGCCATGATCGTCGCCGTCGTCGGCGTCGGCATCGCGACCGCACTGTTCGGCGCCCTGCCGACCATCAATCAGATTGGCGTCGCGGCCCCGATCATCTTCATCATCCTGCGGCTCATTCAGGGCATCTTCGTCGGCGGCGTGGTCGCCTCGACCCACACCATCGGCACCGAGTCGTGCCGCCCCATTGGCGCGGCGCCATGTCGGGATTGATCGGCGGCGGCGGCGCCGGCATCGGCGCGCTCGTCGCGTCGATCGCTTATTTCATCGCGACCGAGGCGTTCCCCGGCGACCAGTTCGCCGTGTGGGGCTGGCGCTGCATGTTCTTCTTCGGGATCATCAGCTCGGTGCTCGGCTTCTTCATCTTCAACAAGCTCGAGGAATCGCCGGTCTGGACCGAATTGCAGGCGAAGGGCGGCAAGGTGCTCCGCGCGCCGGTCCGCGCCTTGTTCTCCCGCGAATATCTGCCGGTCCTTCTGGTCAATCTCTTGATCACGATCGGCGGCGGCGCCGGCTATTATCTCACCTCGGGCTATCTGCCGACCTTCCTCAAGGTCGTGAGCAAGCTGCCAAGCGCGCAGACCTCGGCGATCCTCATCGCCGGCAGCTTCGTCGTCGTCATCGCATCGGTGCTGGCGGGCCATCTTTCCACCTTGTGGGGGCGCAAGCGGACGTTTCTGATCCTCGCCATCATCCGCATCGTGCTGCTGCCGTTCTGCTTCATCGCCATGAGCCGCACGCAGGACGTCGGCATGCTGGCGTTCTGGGCCCTGGTACTGACGTTCTTCGGCAATGCCGGCTACGCGCCGATCGTCATCTTCCTCAACGAGCGCTTCCCGACCGCGCTGCGCGCGACCGGGACCGGCCTATCGTGGAATATCGGCTTCGCGATCGGCGGCATGATGCCGACCTTCGTGTCGTTGTTCGCCTCGACGCCCGCGGATCTGCCGAAGATGCTGGCGATTTTCAGCGTCGGGATTTCGGTATTGTTCCTCGCCGGCGCCATCATCATTCCCGAAACCAAAGGCAATCTGCGATAATCAACGATCTTCGAACAGCCGACGCAAAGCGAAAGGAAGTGAAGTCATGGCGAGTGAAGTCAGGGGACGCCTGGACGGACGGGCGATCATCGTGACCGGCGCGGGGCAGGGCATCGGCGCCGCCTACGCGAAGGCGCTGGCGGCCGAGGGCGCGCGGGTCGCGGTGTGCGACTTGCAGGCGCCGGACAACACCGTCGCCGTCATCAAGCAGGCCGGCGGCGAAAGCATCGGCATGGCCTGCGACGTGACCGACGGCGCGGCGGTACGCCGCTTCGTCGACGCGACCGAGAAGGCGTTCGGCGGCGTGCAGGGGCTCGTCAACAACGCCGGCCTGTTCGGCAATCTGTCGTTCAAGCCGATCGAGCAGATCGACTCGGCGGAATTCGATCGGGTGATGGCGGTCAATGTGCGCGGCTCGTTCGAATGCGTGAAGGCGGTGCTGCCGGTGATGCGCCGCCAGCATTACGGCAAGATCGTCAACATCGCCTCGGGCACGGTGTTCAAGGGGACGCCGATGCTGCTGCACTACGTGACGTCGAAAGGCGCGGTCGTCGCGCTGACCCGCAGCATCGCGCGCGAATGCGGCGACGACGGCATTCTCTGCAACTGCCTCGCGCCGGGCCTCGTGCTGTCGGAGAATGTGCGCGCCAATCCGGCCTGGGCCGAGAGCGTCATCAAGGCCAATACCGCCAGCCGCTGCATCAAGCGCGAGTTGACGCCGGAGGACCTCTTCGGCACGCTGGTGTTTCTGATGTCCGCCGACAGCGACTTCATGACCGGCCAGACCGTCGTGGTCGACGGCGGCTCGGCGTTCCACTGAGCGGGCACGATCGGAAACTTCGCGAGGGAGAAACACCATGGCCGTTACGCGAACCAACGACGAGCGGGCGCGGCTGCGCCTCGCCGCATTCCGCAAGAAATTCGTCAGCGACACGCCGCCGTGGTACCGCGGCGAGTATCATCTCGGCTTCACTCTAATCTTCACCGTCGGCGTCGCGCTTTTCACCTGGTACCACATTCACAATGCGACGGTGTGGGAATGGCTCCTCATCATTCCGTTCGCGCTGTTCGGCAACTGGGCGGAATGGGCCGGCCACCGCTACGTGCTGCATCGTCCGGTGCCGGGTTTGAAAATGGCGTACAAGCGGCATTGCTCCGTGCATCATCAATTCTTCACCGACCAGGATCTGACCTATCATGGCCAGAAGGAGTGGCGCGCTCTGTTGTTTCCGCCGTTCGCGCCGGTCGCCTTCGTCATCGCCGCGGTGCCGCCGGCGCTGGTGCTCGCTTGGCTGATCTCGGCCAACGCCGGCTACATCGCCGTTCTGACCATGGCGCTCTATTATCTGATGTACGAGGGGCTGCACACGCTCTCGCACCTCGACGACGAACGGCACCCTTATCTCAAGCACGTTCCGCTCATCAACACGGTGCGCCGCATGCACGTCGTGCATCACATGCTGGGCTTCATGCAGACGCGAAACTTCAACCTGACGTTTCCGCTCTGCGATGCCTTGTTCGGCACCAGCGATCTCGACCGCGGCGTGATCGGCACGCTGTTCAATGGTACCAGCGAAGCGCATGTGCGGCGGGATTTGCTGCCGGAGCCGGAGGATCGGGTGCCGTTCGTGCCGACCGCGCAGTAGCCGGCGCTAGCGCTGCTTGCGCCGGAGCGCGGTCTCGGCAAGATGGCGCCATGGACACCAATTTTCCGCTCATCGTCGGCATCAGTGGGGCTTCCGGCGCCGTGTACGGCGTTCAACTCCTTGAAGTCCTCAAGGCCCATGACATTCCGGCGCACGCGATCGTTTCCAAGACCGCCGGGCTGACGCTGAAGGAAGAAGTCGGCCGCTCGGTCGATCAGGTGCAGGCGCTGGCGCAAACGAGCTACCCGAACGCGGATCTCGGTGCCGCCATCTCTTCGGGCTCGTACCGCACGCGGGGCATGATCATCGTGCCGTGCTCGATCCGCACTTTGTCCGACATCGCCTACGGTACCACCGACACGCTTCTGAGCCGCGCCGCCGACGTCACGCTCAAGGAGCGCCGCCGCCTGGTGCTGGTCGTGCGCGAGACGCCGTTGCATACCGGCCATTTGCGCAGCATGCTGGCGGCGACGGAGAACGGTGCCATCATCATGCCGCCGGTGCCGGCGTTCTATCAGCATCCGCAGACCATCGACGACATCGTCGACCAGACCGTCGGCCGCTGCCTCGATCTGTTCGACATCGACGTCGGGCTGGTCAAACGATGGCGGGCCGAGAGCGGCCCCGCGATGCTCCCATGAGCGGGCGCCCGCCGGATTTCTGGACGTTTTCGCTCGCCGTCTATGCGGAGGCGGGCGTCCAGATGGAATGCCTCGCGCTGCAGGACGGCTACGGCATCGATGTCAATATTCTGCTGTTCTGTGCCTATCTCGGCGCGGTGCACGGCGCCGTCGTTGCGGGCGCCGAGTTGTTGCAGGCCGTGAATCACGTCGCCTCCTGGCAGAGGGACATCGTCACCAAGCTGCGCGGCGCCCGGCGCGCGCTCAAGCCATTCGCCACCCACCCCTCGCCGATCGCGGCGCCCGCAATTCCCCTGCGTGAACAGGTCAAGGCATCGGAGCTCGAATCGGAACACATCGAGCAGATGATGCTCGAAACCTGGAGCGCGACCCGCCTCGACTTGTGGCCGCGCGTGGAGCCGGACGCGGCCATCGTCGCCAACGTCGCGACGCTGCTCGCGCTACTCGGCGAACCGGATCGCCGGCCCGCCCCGCCGCGCCACCTCGTTGCCGCTGCTCTCGCTGCAGCGCGCCGATCGAACCGTCCGAGCTAACTCAGCCCCGATACCGCAACGCATCGACCGGTACGGCGAACGCTGGCGTGGGTTGCCGGCGACTCAACGGCAGTACGCGCGTGACACCGCGTTCGAATGGCCGATAATCCGAGCCCCGCCATGAATGCGATGCCCGCAATGTCCATAACCGGTTCCCCTCCGCGCACCGCGAGCGTTTTCGTGGCGCTGCTGCCGATCGTATCGGCCGTGTTCGTCACCTATTTCATCATCGGCATCGCGATGCCGGTCGTGCCGCTGCAGGTGCATCGAGGGCTTGGCCTTGGCACTTTCATCGTGGGCGTGGTCGCGGGTGCCCAGTTTGCGGCCTCGCTGATCTCGCGCTTTTGGGCGGGTCACCGCTCCGACACGCGCGGCGCAAAACGGGCCGTCATCACCGGCCTCATCCTGGCCGCCGGGTCCGGGCTGTTCTACCTGCTGTCGTGTCCGTTCGTTGCCGCGCCGGATATATCCGTCACGATCCTACTGGCGGGACGGGTGCTGCTCGGCGCCGCGGAAAGTTTCATCACCGTGGGCGCGTTGGGTTGGGGACTGGCGCTCGTCGGTTCCAAAAATACCGGCACGGTGATGACCTGGGTCGGCACGGCGATGTACGGCGCCTATGCCGTCGGCGCGCCGGTCGGCACGGCGCTCTACGCGTCGTACGGATTCGTTGCGATCGGGCTTGCGACGACGCTGGTGCCGCTCTTGGCGCTCGGCCTCGTCGCACCGCTCCGCGCCGTGGCGCCGAAATCGCAAAATCGCCCGCCGTTCGCGCGCGTGCTTCGGGCCGTCCTACTGCCGGGTCTGGGGCTCGCATTCAGCAGTGTCGGCTTCGGTGCGATCACGACGTTCGTCGTTCTCATCTTCGCGCAAAACGGCTGGGACCAGGCGTGGGTCGCGCTCACCGCCGTGAGCGGCGCATTCATCCTCGGGCGATTGCTGTTCGGTCGTCTGCCGGACAAGGTCGGCGGGCTTAAAGTCGCGTTGGTCTCCGTGCTCGTCGAAGCGGCCGGCCAGGCGTTGATCTGGCTCGCCCATACGCCGACATTGGTGTTTGTCGGCGCGGCGCTCGCCGGTCTCGGCTATGCGCTCGTCTATCCGGGCTTCGGCGTGGAGGCGGTCCGTCGCGCGCCGCCGGAAAACCGCGCGCTGGCGATGGGCGCCTTCACCGCCTGGCTCGATCTGGCGCTGGGGCTCGCCAATCCCGCGCTGGGGCTGCTCGCCAAGGCGGCCGGTCTCGACGCGGTGTTTCTTGCCAGCACGTTGGTCGTGCTCTGCGCCGCGGTCGTCGCCGTCGCACTCCTTGTCGCGCCGGCACGCGCCGGAAGCGTCAGCGGCGAACCAAAGCACGCCGGATAAGCTCTCATAAAAACGAAGGAGAAAGAAGAATGCAAAAGCGCAAACTCGGCAACAGCGGCCTCGAAGTCTCCGCCATCGGGCTCGGCTGCATGGGCATGACGTTTTCCTACGGCCCACCGGCTGACAAACACGAAATGATTTCGCTCATCCGCACGGCGGTCGAACGCGGCGTCACTTTCTTCGACACGGCGGAAGTCTACGGCCCCTACAACAACGAAGAACTCGTCGGCGAGGCGCTCGCCCCGTTCAAGGGCAAAGTGGTGATCGCGACCAAATTCGGCTTCGAACTCGATCCCAAGGGCGGGCCGCAATGGGTCGGGCTGAACAGTCGGCCGGAGCACATCAGGGAGGCCGTCGAAGGATCGCTCGATCGGCTCAAGATCGATGCGATCGATCTCCTCTATCAGCATCGCGTCGATCCCGACGTCGCCATCGAAGACGTCGCCGGCGCGGTCAAGGACCTGATCAAGGCTGGCAAGGTCAAGCACTTCGGTCTGTCCGAAGCCGGCGTCAAGACCATCCGCCGCGCCCATGCCGTCCAGCCGGTCACCGCGCTGCAGAGCGAATATTCGCTGTGGACCAGGACGCCGGAGAAAGAGGTGCTGCCGACGGTCGAGGACCTCGGCATCGGCTTTGTGCCCTACAGCCCGCTCGGCAAGGGCTTCCTCACGGGCAAGATGGACGAGAACACCAAGTTCGACAGTTCTGATTTTCGCAGCAAGCTGCCGCGCTTCACGCCCGAGGCGCTGAAGGCGAACCAAGCGCTCATCGACCTCCTCGGCACCATCGCAGCGCGCAAGAAGGCAACTCCCGCCCAGATCGCGCTCGCCTGGCTGTTGGCGCAGAAGCCCTGGATCGTACCGATCCCCGGCACGACCAAGCCGGCGCGCCTGGAGGAGAACATCGGCGCCGCCGCCGTCGCGCTGACGGCGGACGATCTTCGCGACATCGACAGCGCCGCCGCGAAGATCACCGTGCAAGGCGCGCGCTACCCCGAAAAACTCGAGCAACTGACGGGCCGCTGAGCGCACGAGACAAGTCGCGCACGAAAGGGAATTGCGATGAAAGATGTCATTGTCGTCATCGGTGCTGGTCAGATCGGGCAAGCCATCGCGCGTCGGATCGGGTTCGGTAAGCATGTCCTGCTGGCCGACATGCGCCATGACAACGCGAATGCGGCGGCAGAGATCCTGGCGAACGCCGGATACGAGGTCAGCGTCGCCACGGTCGACGCGTCCTCGCGCAAGGCTGTGCATGCGCTTGTCGAGACGGCCACGGGTTTGGGCGACCTCACCGGTCTGATCCATGCCGCCGGTGTTTCCCCGACGCAGGCGTCACCGGCAACGATCCTCAAAGTCGATCTGTACGGCACGGCACTCGTGCTGGAAGAGTTCGGCAACGTCATCGCCCGCGGTGGCGCCGGCGTCGTCATCGCATCGCAGTCCGGGCATCGCCTTCCCCCGCTCACGGTTGAACAAAACAGGGCGTTGGCCACGACACCGGTGGAAGAGTTGCTCGATCTTCCCTTTCTTCAGCCCGACCAAGTGACGGATTCTCTTCACGCGTATCAAATCTCGAAGCGCGGGAATTCGCTGCGCGTAATGGCCGAGGCTGTAAGCTGGGGCCGGCGTGGTGCGCGGATCAACACCATCAGCCCGGGCATCATCATGATCCCTCTCGCCAAGGACGAACTCACCGGCCCGCGCGGCGCAGGGTACCGGCGCATGATCGAGGTGTCTGCAGCGGGACGTGCTGGCACTCCGGACGAGGTGGCAACTGTCGGCGCGCTGCTCATGGGCCCGGACGGCGGGTTTATCACCGGCAGCGACTTCCTCATGGATGGAGGCGTGACCGCTGCCTATTGGTACGGCGAACTCGCTCCGAAGTGAGCGCAGCGCACCGATCGATCGAACCGTTCACCGATCAATCGACGAACGTCGCGAGCTTGCGCGCGCGGGCCGGGTCGCGAAGCTTCTCCAGCGCCTTGGCTTCGATCTGACGGATGCGTTCGCGGGTGACGCCGAATTCCTGGCCGATCTCTTCGAGCGTGTGGTCGGTGGTGTCGCCGATGCCGAACCGCATCCGCAGCACGCGCTGCTCGCGCGGCGTCAGATCCGCGAGCGCCTCGCCGAGGATCTTCTGCAGCGCGCTCGCCTCCGCGACCGCCTGCGGATCGACGGCGTCGGGCGCCCGGATCAGATCGCCCAAGGTGGCGTCGCCGTCCTCGCCGACCGGCGCGTCGAGCGAGGTCGGCTCCTGCACCATCGACAGCACCTGCTCGACGCGGGCGAGCGGAATCCCCATCCGCGCGGCGATGTCGGCCGCGGTCGGGTCGCGGCCTTCCTTCTGATAAAGCCGGCGGCGCTCGCGCAGCACCTTGCCGGCGTGCTCGCTCATATGCACGGGAATGCGGATGGTGCGCGCCTGGTCGGCGATGGCGCGCACGATCGCCTGGCGGATCCACCAGGTCGCATAGGTCGAGATTTTGACGCCGCGGCGATGATCGTATTTTTCGATCGCGTGCATCAGGCCCATATTGCCTTCCTGGATCAGGTCCAGGATGTCGAGCGAACTGCGGCGGTGGTACTTGCGCGCAATCGAGGCGACGAGCCGCAGATGCGCCCGCACCATGTGCTCGCGCGCGGTCTTGATCTCGCGCCGGGCCTTGCCGACTTCGGCGAGGATGGCGCGAAAGTCCGCGACCGGCATGCCGGCGCGATGCGCAAATCCCGGCTGCTGCGCGGGCGCAGGCGGCGCGTGCTGTGCGCGCTCCAATGCCCCGACGAGCTCCGCCACGCGATCGGGATGCAGCGGCAGCGTCGCCACCGCCTCGGCAAGAGCGGACATGACGTTGCGCAGACGCGAACGGCTGCGGGCGGCCAAATCGCCGCCGCCGGCAACGGCGGCGAGCCGCTTGCGGCTCAGCGAACCGATCTCTGCGGCAAGCGCGATGACGGCTTTCAGGCGCGCGGTTGCGGCCAAAGCATTTTCGGCCGCGGCGTCGGCGACCGGCTGCGGCTCCGCATCCTCGAGCTCGGCTACCGCGGCATCGCCGCCGTGCGCCACCTCCTGCGCTCCGGGCCCAACCGTGGCAACGGACAGTTGGACCAGATTGGCGAGCCGAAGCCGCCCGGCGGCGACCTCGTTCGCCCAGGACGCGATCTGCTCCACCAAGAGCGGCACGCGGCAGAGGCCGGTCAGCATGGCCCGCTGCGCCGTCTCGATGCGCGTCGCCAGCGCAATCTCCTCCTCGCGCGTGAGCCAGGCGGCATTGCCCATCTGACGGAAATAGGTATCGACCAGGCCGCGAGAGAAAGCCGCGGGCTCTCGCGGCACGTTGCTGACCGAGGCGGCCGGCGCCTTGCTGTCGCTCTCCGGCGCGTCATCGACGGTGCGCTGTTCCGCGCTCGTCTCGATCGCATTTGGCCGAACCGTCGTCGGGCGCCGGACGGCGACCTGCTCGGACGGGAGCGGTTCAAAGGTCAGTAATTGCGCCTCCGGCTCCTCGTCGAACGCCGGCATATCGAAATCGGTATAGCGTTCGGCGCGCTCCGGGTGCTGAAGGAACGAATCCTTCCAATTGCGCGCGAGCGGCGCGTCCAGCAATAAGGTTGTGTCACCACGATCGTTCGACATGAAAACGCACGCGCTCCCGGACGCTTAGCTTGGCAAATAGGCACCGATGCATCCGAGCGCCTTTCAAGCGCCGGCTCCATAGATTACCGGCGCTCAACGGCACGGATCTGCAATTGCAGGACAATTGCTGGAAAAGGTGAGCCGCTCGGCTCTTCGCGCGGCACCATTCTCTGCGCCCCGACATGGTGCCAACGGCTGCAAGAATCAAGCTTTTTCTGCTGATTCGGGGCCTAAAAGCGCCAATCTTGGCCTTGTCGTGGCCTGCGAAGACGGTGAAGGCCCGGTAAAGCGCCGATCGGCGAGCGCGTTCGGGCAATGTGGGTCGCTTTGCCGACGACTTTTGCGCGGAAATTGAGCAGCGGCGACAGTTGCCCGAAGCGTGAGCAGCGGCGCGTCGAGCTCCTGGGATGTCTGCATTTATACTTTCATCGTCGGCAGGCGCGTGCTGATTTGCATCGAGCGACGCAATGCTCGCACGTGGAGCGCCGTTTGGGAGCGCCGCTCAGGAGTACCGCTCGAGGATGCAACCGGTTCTGATCATCGCGGCGGCGGCGGAAAACGGCGTGATCGGCCGCGGCAACGGACTGCCGTGGCGGCTCAGATCGGACCTGCAGCATTTTCGTGCGCTCACCATGGGCAAGCCCGTCATCATGGGGCGCAAGACTTTCCTCTCGATCGGCAAGCCGCTTCCCGGCCGCACCACTATCGTGGTGAGCCGCGACCGTGACTTTGCGGCGCCTGGCGTTCTCGTGGCGGGAGACCTCGCCGCCGCGTTTGCCGCCGCGCAAGGCGACGCTTTACGCCGCGGCGCCGACGCGATCGTCGTCGCTGGGGGCGCGAACATCTACGCCCAGGCGTTGCCGGCGGCGTCCCGCCTCGTCATCACCCACATTCATGGCCGGGTCGAGGGCGACGTGTTTTTCCCGGCCATCGATCCGCGAATTTGGCGCGAAACCGCCCGCAGCGAGCATGAACCGGCATCAGGCGACGACGCGGCGTTCGCCTTCGTCAGCTATGAACGGCGGCCGCCGGGCTAACAATCGCCGGCAGTTACGGCACTTGTTAAGGCACTTGCCACAACCGGCGCGGCAAGCCGCGCGTTGCAAGGGGCTTTGCACTCCCTTATATCCCCCCGCGACCCAAGCCGGCTGGGCTCGCCCGGTGTTGAGGAGACCAATCGATGCCGTGGAGCAACCAAACCGGCGGCCCCTGGGGCTCGGGGTCGCGCGGACCCTGGGGCTCGGGGCCACAACAGCCGGGCCAGCGGCCGCCCGATTTCGAAGAATTTCTGCGCAAGGGCCAGGACCGGCTGCGCTCCCTGTTGCCGGGCAGCTTCGGCGGCGGCGGCGTCGCTTTGGTCGTGGTGGTGCTGCTGGCGCTGTGGGGTCTGTCCGGTTTCTTCCGCGTCGAGCCCGACGAGCTCGGGGTGGTGCTGCGCTTCGGCAAGTTCGTGCGCGAGGTGCAGCCGGGGTTGAACTACCACCTGCCTTATCCGATCGAGACCGCGCTGACGCCGCCGGCGCTGCGTGTGAACAAGACCGACGTCGGCATCCGCGCCGTCGAGGGCCGCAGCTCCTCGCTGCGCGAGTTGCCGGAGGAAAGCTTGATGCTGACCGGCGACGAGAACATCGTCGACGTCGAATTCTCGGTGCTGTGGCGGGTCAACCCGAGCAAAGTCGGCGATTATCTTTTCAACGTCCAGAACCCGGAGGGCACCGTCAAGGCGGTGGCCGAGAGCTCCATGCGGGAAGTGATCGGGCGCTCGAATGTCCAGCCGCTGCTCACCGGGGGGCCGCTGGCGGTGGAGGCGGTGCAGGAGCTGATGCAGAAGACGCTCGATTCCTACAACGCCGGTATTTTGATCCAGAACGTCCAGTTGCAGAAGGTCAATCCGCCGTCCGAGGTCATCGATTCGTTCCTTGACGTGCAGGCGGCACGCTCGGACCTCGAACGCGCGCAGAACGAAGCGCAGACTTACGCCA
This sequence comes from uncultured Pseudomonadota bacterium, assembly GCA_963745155.1. Classification (GTDB taxonomy): domain Bacteria; phylum Pseudomonadota; class Alphaproteobacteria; order Rhizobiales; family Xanthobacteraceae; genus BOG-931. The sequence goes on from CAVUWO010000013.1 coordinate 41,523, forward strand.
ACAAAGTGGTGCCGGAAGCCCGCGGCCGGGCGGCCAAGATCATCCAGGACGCCGAGGCCTATCGCGAGCAGACCGTCGCCGAGGCCAAGGGCCAGACGTCGCGCTTCCTGCAGATCTACGACCAGTACAAGAAGGCGCCCGACGTCACCCGCGAGCGCATGTATCTGGAAACCATGGAAAGCATCCTCGCCGGCGCCGACAAGACCATCATCGACACCGGCGCGCAGGGTCAAAGCGTGGTGCCCTATCTGCCGCTCACCGAGCTGCCGCGATCGCGGCCGTCGGCGGCGACCGGCAACACTTCGTCGGGAGGCAATCAATGAGGCTCGGCCTCGCCGGCGGCGTCTTCGCCATCATCATCGTCGTGGCCGCGATCGTCGGCTACTCGACTTTGTTCACCGTGAACCAGACTCAGCAGGCGTTGGTCGTGCGGCTCGGCAAGCCCGTGCGCGTCATCACCGAGCCGGGCCTCAACGTGAAGGTGCCGTTCATCGACAGCGTGATCTATGTCGACAAGCGGATTCTCAACATCGAGTCCGCGGCGCAGGAGATAACGCTTTCGAGTCAGGACAGTTCGTCGACCCGAGCCGAGCTGGTCGGCGAGCGCCTCGTGGTCGATGCTTTTGCCCGTTACCGCATCACCGATCCGCTCAAATATTATCAGACCGTCGGACTGTCGGGCGCCGATGCGCAGCTTGCGATCCTGCTCAATTCATCGCTGCGTAGCGTGCTGGGCGCCGCGACATTGAGCGACGTGGTGCGCGACAAGCGCGAGGAACTGATGGCGAAGATGCGCGATCAGATCGATCTTCGAGCCAAGCCTTACGGTATCGAGGTGATCGACGTGCGCATCCGTCGCGCCGATCTGCCGCCCAAGAACAGCCAGGCCGTCTATCAGCGCATGCAGACCGAGCGCCAGCGCGAGGCGGCGGAATTCCGCGCCCAGGGCAGCCAGAAGAGCCAGGAAATCCGCGCCCGGGCCGATCGCGACGTGACCGTGCTGCTTGGCCGACGCCAAGTCGCAGGCCGAGCAGGTTCGCGGCCAGGGCGACAGCGAAAGAAACCGCATCTTCGCCGACGCGTACAATCACGATCCGGACTTCTTCGTATTCTACCGCTCGATGCAGGCCTACGAGAAGGCGCTGCCGCAGCGGCGACACCCGTCTGGTGCTGCGGCCGGATTCCGACTTCTTCCGCTACTTCTCCAGTCCGTCGGGCAAGCCGTCGCCGGCCGCGCCTCAGACTTCGGGGGGGCCACAGCCTTCAGCGACGCCGCGGACGTCAGCGGCGCCGCCCGCTGCGCCTCAAACCCTCGCGTCTCAGCCGGCGGCGCCTAAATAGGCGACGCGCGCCGTTCGGCGCCACGCGGGCTTCCAATGTCGGATTTTCTCGCCGCGATCGGCCTCGTCTTCGCGATCGAGGGCCTCATGTTCGCGGCCTTTCCGCAGGGCACCAAGCGCGCCATCGCGGCTGCGCTTACCGTGCCGGATGGTCAATTGCGCATCGTCGGCATCGTCTCGGCCGCGATCGGGGTGGTCATCGTCTGGCTGGTGCGGGGTTGAACGGATTTTTACTCCCCTTTTCCGCCCTAATCGGGTTCCTAATGGGTTGCAAAGCGTGTCACGCAAAAGCCTGCCGCCGGACTTGATCCGTTGGTGGAACCCGGTTTTGCGAAAACGCCATGCTGCAACGGAAAACAGCCTATATGCCTTGCGTCCGGCGCGGGGCGGGGGCACCTATTTGGATGACTCGTCCTTCAGGAGCACAGACCTCGATGTCTCGCCACCTTTCTCGCTTCATGTCCCGCGGCCCGGCTGTCGCCGCGCTTGCGGCGGCGATCATGATCCTGCCGGCGTGGCTCCGCGGCGGCGCGCGGCCCCGAGAATATCGCCGACGTCGCCGAACAGGTCATCGACGCGGTGGTGAACATTTCGACGTCGCAGAAGGTCGATGCGCGCATGAGCGGGATGCCCGATCTGCCGCCCGGCTCGCCGATGGAGGAGTTTTTCGACGAGTTCCTCAAGAACCACCACGGCCAAGGCGGCCAAGGTGGCGGCGGCGATGATTCCGACCACGCGCCGCGCCGCATCAACTCGCTCGGCTCCGGCTTCATCATCGATCCGGCCGGCTTCGTCGTCACCAACAATCATGTCATCGCCGACGCCGACGAGATCAACGTCATCCTCGACGACGGCACTAAGCTGACGGCGGAACTAGTCGGCAAGGATACCAAGAGCGATCTCGCGCTGTTGCGGGTGCACCCGGCAAAGCCGCTCAAGGCGGTGAAGTTCGGCGACAGCGACAAGCTGCGGCTCGGCGAATGGGTGATCGCGATCGGCAATCCCTTCAGCCTCGGCGGCACGGTGACGGCGGGCATCGTCTCGGCGCGCAACCGCGACATCAATTCCGGGCCCTACGACAATTACATCCAGACCGACGCCGCCATCAATCGCGGCAATTCCGGCGGGCCGCTGTTCAACCTCGACGGCGACGTGGTCGGCGTCAACACCGCGATCATCTCGCCGTCCGGCGGCTCGATCGGCATCGGCTTTGCGATCCCATCGGACTCGGCCGTCGCCGTCGTCGACCAATTGCGCCAGTACGGCGAAACGCGGCGCGGCTGGCTCGGCGTGCGCATCCAGCAGGTCACCGACGACATCGCCGAGAGCCTGAGCATCAAGCCGCCGCACGGCGCGCTGGTCGCCGGCGTCGACGACCGCGGCCCGGCCAAGCCCGCCGGCATCGAGGCCGGCGACGTGGTCGTGAGTTTCGACGGCCATGAGGTCAAGGAGATGCACGATCTACCGCGCATCGTCGCCGACACGCCGGTCGGCAAGGAGGTCGACGTCGTCGTCATTCGCAAAGGCAAGGAAGAGACCCACAAGGTCAAGATCGGCCGGCTCGAGGACGGCGAGAAGCTGGCCTCGCTCGACACCAAGAAAGAGGTCGTTCCCGAGCAGAAATCCGCCGTGCAAAAGACGCTGGGACTGGAACTGTCCAGCCTCTCCGACACGCTGCGCAAGAAGTACAAGATCCGCGACAGCGTCAAAGGCGTCGTCGTTACCGCCGTCGACCCCAATGCGCAGTCGGCGGCTCCCGACAAGCACCTCGCGCCCGGCGACGTCATCGTCGAAGTCCAGTACCAGCCCGTCGGCAATCCCACGGACCTGCAAACCCGCCTCGACCAGCTCAAGGGCCAGGGCAAGAAGGTCGCGGTGCTGCTCGTCTCCAACGCCGACGGCGAGACGCGCTTCGTGGCGCTTAAGTCTGCAATAGCGCGCGCTGCGGTATTTTGTTGATCCGACGCGCTGGTGCCTCGCCACCGGCGCGTGGGCGTTCATACAATCTATGCTCGCTTGCAAATCAAACGAACGCCGTAAAAGGGGCGCCGTTAAGATGGTGCCGGCGTAACCCCTGATTTTATTTGATGAACAACCTGTTGCTCCCTCGTCACAGCGCCCGAGATAATAGCTTTTTCAACGGCCTTTCAGCCAGCGGGCAGTAGCCAGCTACCCTCCCCTGTCTGCATGTTGCGCGCCCGCGTTGATTGCTGAGCGATCGTTTATTCCTGACGGCGCGATCACCGCGAAGTTTGTTCGATCGGGAGTTGGTGAGCGTGATTGTGGTCATGACTGCTGCCTCCCAAAACAATAATGGAGGCACCTGTGCATCGAAATTCTCTCGGCTTGCTGGCTGCTGTCAGCCTCACTCTGGCCGGCGCCGCGGCTGCTGCCGCGGCCGATCTCGACATGGCGTACAAGTCGGCCCCGCCGGCGCCCAGCTGGACCGGCTTCTATATCGGCGCCAATGGCGGCGCCGGGACGGGCACGACGCAAACAAACGTCAATGTCGGCGGCGCGACCGTGACCACCTTGGGCACCATTACGACCCTGGGCGTCACCGGCCTTACGTTGCCGCTGTCGTCGTATTCGCTCACCGGCTTCCTCGGCGGCGTTCAGGCTGGCTACAACTGGCAGACAGGGCCGTTCGTGCTCGGCATCGAGGGCGACTTCGACGGCGCGACTTTCCAGGGTAGCACCTCCTGCATCATCCTTTACGCTTGCAGCGCCAAACACGACTGGGTCGGGGATATCACGGCGCGACTCGGCGTCGTCGCTTTCGACAAGGCGCTGATCTACGTCAAGGGTGGTGCGGCCTGGGCCGATTCGAGCCACAGCCTCAGCGCCAGCTTCAGCACCACTACGGCGACTGCGTCGATCAGCGGTAGCGCCACCGACACCGCCGTCGGCGGCCTGCTGGGCATGGGCATCGAATACGGCTTCCTGCCGCATTGGTCGGCGAAGATCGAATACGACTACATCCAGTTCGCCAACCAGAATGTGAACGCCACACTCACGGCCACCGGGGCGACCGTCGGGACAGTGGCTCTCCCGTTGCAGATCACGGAGTCGGTGCAGTTCGTGAAGGCGGGCGTCAACTACCACTTCTGAGACGCCGCAAGGCTACGCCGGATAACGGCGTTACGGGCGGAGCGGGGCCTTCCTGCTCCGCCCCGTTTTTTTGATTCGGCAATCGATCCGACAGGCCATCCAGGTCTGACCCCAGACCCGACCGCGCCCCCCGCGCTGGGCCGCGGCGGGCGCTTGTCGCTCCCACAATCCCCTTCCGCGTTGCGCGCCTAGGGTGTTATTATGACTGTCACCCCCGGCAAGCCAACGCCAGTCCACGCCACGCAAGATGGCAGGAAGCGAGAGGAAACGTATGAGCTTCATCAGCGACATGGATGCCGACGGCGAGCGCCGGCACGGCGTCGATCATTCCGCAAACCAATGTGATGTCAGCGGTTCGAACCGATCGCTCTGTTCGGCGCTGACGACCATCGTCCTGGTGGCCGGCGCGCTCTTCGCGCTCTGGCGCTTCCCGACGCCTTGGGAGAATTGGCTGATCATCGGCATCGTCGGCGCGGCGCTCGTCGCCTGCGCCCTCGTCCGGTACAGCATCTACCGGCGGCAGTCCAAGCTCGTGGCGTAAGCCGGGCGAAGCTCGTTAGAGCTTCGCGCCCGAACCGAGCGAGCCCTGCGGCAGAGCGGCCAGCTCTGTCCGATTGCGATAGCTCGGATGCCCGAACATGGGTATCCAAGCCGGCCTCTGGCGCGTAGTCAGGGGCGATTCTCGCGCGCACAAAAAGGCTTCCCCCGTGAGTCAGGCCGTCATCGGCCGGCAAAAGGCCGGTACGACCGCATTCGCCGTGCTCGGCGCTATCAGCTTCTGCCATTTCCTCAACGATCTGGCGCAGTCGCTGCTGCCCGCGATCTATCCGATCCTGAAAGGCGGCTTCGATCTCAGCTTCGGGCAGATCGGCCTGTTGTCGCTGATCTATCAGGGCGTCGCCTCGCTGCTGCAGCCGGTCGTCGGCCTCTTTACCGATCGCCGGCCGCAGCCCTATTCGCTGCCGGTCGGCATGGGCTGCACCCTCCTCGGGCTTTTGACCTTCGCCTTCGCGCCGAACTTCGCCATGCTGCTCGCCGGCGGGGCGCTGTTGGGGCTGGGCTCCGCCGTGTTCCATCCGGAATCATCGCGCCTCGCGCGGCTCGCCTCGGGCGGCGCCCACGGCATGGCGCAATCGGTGTTTCAGGTCGGCGGCAATTTGGGCTCGTCGCTCGGGCCGCTGATCGCGGCGTTCTTCATCCTGCCCCGCGGCCAGGCGAGCCTCGCCTGGTTCGCGCTCGTCGCGCTCGCCGGCATGATCATCCTGACCGCGCTCGGGCCCTGGTACAAGAACCACGCTCCCGCCCGTCCGACCGCGCGGCAACCCTCCGCCGTGCTGACCGCGTTGCCGCCCGCCCAGGTGCGGCGCGCGATCGCGGTGCTCATCGCGCTGATGTTCTCCAAGTTCTTCTATCTGGCGAGCCTCACCAGCTATTATATTTTTTATCTGATGCATCGCTTCAACGTCTCGACCGAGGTGGCGCAGATCGATCTGTTCGTCTTCCTCGCGGCGTCCGCGGCCGGAACCTTCTTCGGCGGCCCGATCGGCGACCGGCTCGGCCGCAAGACCGTGATCTGGGGCTCCATCCTCGGCGTCGTGCCGTTCACGCTCGCTCTGCCCCATGTCGGACTGGCGGCGACGGTCGGCTTGAGCGTGCTGATCGGACTGGTGCTGTCCTCGGCGTTCTCGGCGATCGTCGTCTATGCCCAGGAGCTGATGCCGGGCCGGGTCGGCATGGTGTCCGGCCTGTTCTTCGGCCTCGCCTTCGGCATGGCCGGCGTCGGCGCCGCGGTCTTGGGCGAAGTGGCGGATTGGACGAGCATCGAGTTCGTCTACCGGCTCTGTTCGTTCCTGCCGCTGATCGGCCTCCTGACCGCGTTCCTCCCCGACATCGGGGAGTTTCGGGTGGCGAAGGTGCAATAACCTGCGGGCCCTTTTTTCCCGGGGAGTTTACGCATATATTCCTCGTGCCGGCGCAAGCCGGCTATGGCGATAAACGGCCGTCGTAATAAACCTTTCGGACCCGGGGGCGGTACCCGGCGACTCCACCAATTTCGGGGACCGGCGTTTCATTCGTGAAATCGCGGTCCCCGCTTACGGGGTCGAAATAGGATCGACGAGGGCGTAAAGGGCGGGCTTTTGCTCGGCATGGTTCCACCGATATCGGGCCAAATCCATAGTTGCCAACGACAACTATGCTCCGGTTGCTCTGGCCGCGTAAGCGGTCCGAAAAGCCGATTTAAAGCCCTGGCGTCTTAGCAGCGTCAGGCGGGGTTCGGAGGCACCTGGCAACAGAAGCCTCCACTTCTTTCTCATGCGCCTTTTGCGCCGAGCATCTCTTGCACCAAGATGCCGTCCGCGCGGAGCCGAGATGACGCAGGACAAAATCACGCGGCGCCTGTATGGTCCGCAGGTTCGACATTTCGACATCTTATCGTCCGCCATCTGATTACCGCCCGATATGGCCACCGATCACATCCGCTACGACATTCTCGCGCAATCGGCCCTTCGCGGGGTCGTGCGCACCGTGCTGGCCGACGCCGCCAAGAAGGGTTTGCCGGGCGATCATCACTTCAAGATCACCTTTGCGACCACGGCGCCGGGCGTGCGGCTGTCCGACCGCATGCGCGCCCAATACGCGCGGGAGATGACGATCGTCCTGCAGCACCAGTTCTGGGATCTCGCGGTCACCGAGCAGGCGTTCGAGGTCGGCCTGTCGTTCGGCGGCCTTCCGGAACGAGTCGTGGTGCCGTTCGAGGCGATCACCGCATTTTACGATCCGTCGGTGCAATTCGGATTCCAGTTCGAGACGGTCGAGGGCGGCACGGACGTGGCAGCCGACGGCGCGGAGGCGGCGGCGGTGGAGCATCACGAGCCGGCCGTAGCCCGGCCGGCGCTGGTGGCGAGCAACCCCGGCGGCCAGCAGGACACCGCGCCGGAAGAACCCAAAGCTCCAGGAGAGCCAAAGCCCGGCGGCGCGGGCGGCGGCGAAGTCGTTCGGCTGGATCGCTTCCGCAAGAAGTGACGAGCCGGCCGGCTTTCGACCATTTGCCGCGCTAAGCGCGCCGATTGCGGCCATTGCGGCGTCGATATCCGCGCCAACGGAGCACGGATTCGTGAATTGGCGGAACCCTCTTGGCTGGGTTGCGCCACTACCAATTTACACCTGGTCCGTAGCCGATCTGTGGCAACCGCACAGGTCGCCGGTATCGGCGAGTGCGAAATATGACTTCGGATCGCACCGCGGCCTGCCGCTGCGTCAACCGAGACAAGACGGCCAAGCGTGCGGGAGCGGCAAAATCGACACTCGCATCGGCAATAAAAATCAATTATACATCTATCGGCGGTAGAATCTTTTTCACTGGCTAGAAATGTAGATTGTGCCAATATACCGCCATGACCTAGAGTTATCAGCCGTCTCCACTTGAAAGTACCGCAAAGTTTTCGAGTCATACGCCGAAGTGTTCGTTTAGTATTGGATAAAGCGTAGTGTTTCCTTCCGAGATTTTTTTTCGCGGCATTGAGAGATGAGCGGCGGTATTACTTTAGCTCAAACAGGAGTGTCTTGCCTGATTCATTGGGGTACGGCCATACTTCGCCTTGCAGCTTGGGACCATGTTCTCCAAGGCTGATGGTTGCGTGATCCAGCGTCACTGTATCGGCGTAATTGTTCAAGACGAAGAAGGCCAACAGCAACACATCTGGTTACCGCCGAGCTTTTTAATGGGTGACCTCGTCAATCTCCGGACAGCGCGCAAGCGCGCCAAACGTCGTCAAGCCGAACAGGACGCTGAGGCGTCCCGGCGTCTCCATGGGCGTTCGAAAATCGAACACACCTTGGAGGAATCCCGGAGCGAAAAAGCTCAGAAAAGTCTCGACCAACACCGGATCCAAATAGGAGACGGGCAATGAATTCGCCGGTCATCAAGCGTTCGATTGTCATCGCGGGACACAAGACGAGCGTCAGCTTGGAGGATGCCTTCTGGAAAGGGCTGAAGGAGATTGCGCTCAATCGGCGCACGACCCTCTCCGACCTTGTCGCGGCCATCGACTCGGAGCGCCAGCACGGCAATCTGTCGTCGGCCATCCGCCTGTTCGTGCTCGATCATTATCGGCTGCGCACCGGCGAGGGCACCAATGGCCAGGCGCCGCGGGAGATGCTGATCGTCCCGCCGCCGACCTCGTCAGTTCTGCGACCGGAATAGGAAGTCCCACGGCCTGTGTGGGGCCGGCGGCGCTTGCGGCGGCGTGGTACGCTTGCGGTTCGCTTCCCCGGTCCCCACGGCCGTCGCGGCATTATCGGCGTGCGGCGGTAACGGCTTGGTGCCGGCCGTTGGCGGCGCGGCGGTGGCCCGGTCGGGATCAACAGGCGCCGGCGCCGGCGGGGGTGGCGGTTCCGGACGCAGACGTTCGAGACCGTGCGACCCCGGTAGCGTTCCTTCACCGGCTGAAATTGCGGACTCCGCCGCCGTTCCGGGCGAGATGAATCGGATCGGCGGCGACGGCGGGCGCGCCGCCGCGCCCAAGACGTCGCGGCGCCGGTTGGCCTCGATCGATTCGAGGCGGCGGGTCTGAAATTCGGTCGCGCGCAGCGTCAGCCAGTTCACCAATTCGGCAATGTCGAGCGTGCGCTTTTGTGCCGCGAACCGACCGGTGACGGCGACGGCGAGTTCGGGCGGCGCGGCAATCAACGCATTTGCCGCCGGCGGCCGCGACAGCGTCAAGCGCGCGTCGACCGCGCCGGTATTGAGATTGAAGACGCCGTCGAGGCCGAGCTCGCCGCCGCCCTCGACCTGCAGCTTCGCATTGGCCAAGCGGAACTGCCCAGCCGTGACCGTCACGTCCGCGACGCCTTGCGGCACCGTGAGCCGCCCCTTCTCTATGGCGGCGCCGACCGCGGCCCGGATTTTCGCCGGCTCGATGGTGTTGCTCTGATCGGCGGCCAGCATGGCGGCGTCGAAGGCCGCCGTGTCGATCCCGGCGACGTGCGCGTCGTCGAGCGCGATCGTGCCGGCGCCGTGCAACGCGCCGATCAGCGCCTTGGGGCTCCGACCGACGCTCTCGCCCGCAAGCTCGAGTTTCAGCCGTCCGTCGACCCATTTCGGCTCGGATGCGATCGCCGCCCCGGCGTCGGCGCCGGTCAGTTCCACATGGCCCTTGGCGGCGAGTTCGTCGCCGTCGTGGCGGAACGTCAATGCGCCGGTGAGGTTCCCCCCCACGAGACTGCCGCTGAGATCGTCCAGCACGATCGACGATGGCTCGAACCGCGCGACACCCTTGAAATCGCGCACCACCGATCCAGGCGCGAAGGCGGCACGATCGAATGCGAACGTCACGGCGCCATTGACAGCGCCGAACGCGCCGGCGCCGATCGGCTCGGCCGGCCAAATGTTGGTGGCGCTGGTGTTGGCGGCACTTGTGTTGGCGGCACTTGGCGCTGCGCCCGGCAGGCCGAGCAGCGCCGCCGCGAGGGCGGCGGCGTCGACATCGTCGCCCGCAAGGGCGCCATTGATCCCGATCGGGGTCGCGAGATCGAGCGCGAGCCGGCCGTGCAGCGACGCCTTGGCGGCGGATACCGCCAGATCGGTGAACGACAAGATGCTCCCGGCCACGGCCAATTTCGCGCTCGCCGAGATCGGCACGGCAGTGCCGGGCTGACCGGTCATGGCCCGATGCAGCGGCCGCAAATCGGCCGCGGAGGCCTTCACATCGAACGTCCCCGTCGGCGCCGTGTCGCCGGTCAGACGCAGCGCGCCCTCGCCCACGCCGGCGAAGCCGCCGGCGGTGGCGAGCGCCTTGACGTGCAGATCGCCGTTCAATGCGCCCCGCTCGCCGAGATCGTCATCTGACCGGGCAACTGGTCGACGGCGAGCGCGCCGTCGAGGCCGAGGAGCCGCGTCAGCGCGGTGCCGTCGAAGCCATCGAGCCGGCTGTCGAGGCGCACCACCGCTTCGCCGAGCCGGTCCGGCTCGCCTGTCGCTTCGCCGTTGAGGCTGAGATTGAGGGCCCCCGCCTGCCCATCGAGCTGGAGCTTGGCGATCGCGCCTGCATCGGCGCCATGGTCGACGGTCAAGGTGCCGTGCAGTTTTGCCGGCGCCAGACGGTTGGCCAGGCGTTGATACGAAGCAACCGCGGTCTGCGGCGCGAACTTGGCGACCAGCTTGACGAGGCCGGACAACGCGCCGGCATCGAGATTGAGGTTGAGCCGCCCGCGCGGTTTCGACGACAATTCGTCGATGTGACCGCTGATGTCGAGCTTGGCGCCGCCAAGGTCGGCGACCGACAGCCGATCGACCTGCAAGACGCCGGCATTGAATTTGACGCGGGCGTCCACCGTGCGCGCATCGATGCCGGCAAACGTCGCCTGACCGAAGTCGAGGGTCAGTGCGACTTCGCGCGGCACCTCGAAGCTGCTGCCCGAAGTCGCCGCCTTGGCGAACGCCATCAGCGCGTCGACGTCGATCTGGGCGGCATGAAGCTCGCCCTCCAACGAAGCCGGATGCTCCTTGCCCGGTGCGCGCCATCCTTGGCCGCCCAGGCATAGGCGAGCCGCCCTTGCATTTTCTCCTGATCGAGCGCCATCGCGAGGTGATCGAAGGCGAAACGGTCGCTCGAGATCGTCACGTCGCCATGGGCGCTCAACGCCTCGGCCGTGCCGGAGGGCGCCGCGCCGCGGCCCTCGAGCCATGCCATCAGTGTCTTCAGATCGCCGGATTCCAGATCGGCCGGCCCGGTGAAGGCGAGACCTTGCGGCGTCTTGGTAAGCCGGCCGGAGACTTTCACGTCGGTGAGCCCGGGCGCGTGCAGCTTGAAGCCGTCGAGGCTCCAGCCGCGCGCCTCGAAGCGGACGTTGCCGGTGAGCGCCTGGATGGCGGTGCCGCCGACCGTCAAGGCGTCGATCGACACGGCGAGGTCGGCGGGGATCGGCGGTTTCACCGTCGCCACGAAGGCTTCGACGAAATTCCTGATCATGACGAGCGGCGGCCGATGCGTCAGATCGGGCGCCGCAAGCGCGCGATCGACGTCGATTTGTTGCGCCGACATCGCACCCTCGAGACGCGGGTGTTCGCCGAAGGTGACGGTGGCGTTGCCGTTGACGATGATCGCGCGCTCGTCCGGCCCGTATTGGAAGGCCATCTCCTGCAACACTGCCGCGGTGGGATCGGCCTTGATCTTGCCGGTCAGGCGCCAGGGATCGCTCATCACGGTCTGGCCGCCCGCCAGCGCGGCGCCGACCGGCCGCGTCAGCGTGAGCTTGCCGTCGAACTGCGGCGCGCCGCCCGCAAGGCTGAGCGTTCCCTCGAGGTCGGTCGTCAGCGGCGCATCGGTCGGGTCGAGGCCTAGTCTGAGCTTGATGGCGCCGGTCTCGTCGGCGCGGCTGCCGGACAGGCGATAGCCATAGAGCGCGTCGCCGACGACGAAGGCGCCTTCGCCCCGGAACGGGCCGGGGAACGCGCGCACGTCGCCGCTGAAATAAAGCTTCTGCAGCACGACACGCGTGCCGGAGCGGGCGTCGGCGAAAGTGACACGGCCGTTCTCGATGGTGAGGCGCGAAATGGTGAGGTCGGGCCGCGCCGACGCCGCAAGCGCCGGCCATTCGACCGCGCCCGCGCGGTCGAGGCTGATATTGATCTGCGGCGCGACGATCCGGACTTCCGACGCCTGCACGATGCCGCGCAGCAGCGGACCAAGTCCAAGCTCGAGCTCGATCTTGCCTGCGCGCAGCGGCGTCGGCTTGGCCCCTGCCCCGGTGCCGATCTCCACGTCGCGCAGGACGACGCGGGGGGTCGGCAGAATGCGCGCGTCGATCGTGCCGTCGACGCGCACGGGCAGGCCGGTGACGCGGCCGGCTTCGGCCTCGAACGCGGTGCGATAGCGGTTCCAATCGACAACAAGGGGCGCGACCAGCGCTGAAACCAGCGCCAGAATCATTGCGATCGCCAGTCCGAGCAGCGTGGACTGCACGGCGTCTCCGCGTTGTTGTGGTCGGCGGTGCGAAGCCCGCACGCGCGGCCGCCAAAGCCTGGATCAAAGCCTAGATCAGGCGGCGGCGGTTTGCACGTCGCGTCGCGCGAGCAACCGCATTTGGGAGGCGTTCGGGGCGATTGTGTGTCGAGCGTCCCGGCCGACCGCCGGGCGTCTCAGAGGCTGACGATCTTGCCCGGATTCATGATGTCGAGCGGGTCGAGCGCGCGCTTGATCGCGCGCATGGCTTCGAGCGCCGGTTCGCCGTGCTCGTGCGCCATGTATTTCATCTTGCCCTGGCCGATGCCGTGTTCGCCGGTGCAGGTGCCGTCCATCGCCAGCGCGCGCTCGACCAGGCGCTCCAGAAAGGCGTGAACCTCGGCGACCTCCTGCGGGTCGTTGCGGTCGACCATCAGCCCGACATGGAAATTGCCGTCGCCGACATGGCCGACGATCGGCGCGACCAGATTGTGCGCGGCGATGTCGCGCTGGGTCTCGGTGACGCATTCGGCGAGCCGCGAGATCGGCACGCACACGTCGGTCGCGAGCGAGTATGTGCCGGGCCGCAGCCCGCATTGCGCCCAATAGGCGTCGTGCCGCGCCTGCCACAGCCGCGAGCGTTCCTCGGCCTGGGTGGTGCGCTCGAACGGACCGCCGCCGAATTCTTCCGCGATCTCGCCGAAGCGCTGCGTCTGCTCGGCGACGCCGGCGTCGGTGCCGTGAAATTCGAGCAGCAGCAGCGGCGTTTCCGGCAGGCCGAGCTTCGAATAGGCGTTGCAGGCTTTGACTTGCAGCGTATCGAGCAACTCGATCCGGGCGACCGGAATGCCGGACTGGATGGTCATGATGGTGGCGTTGCAGGCGGCCTCGACCGAGGGGAACGGACAGATGCCGGCGGCGATCGTCTCAGGGATGCCGGCAAGCCGCAGCGTCAGCTCGGTGATGATGCCGAGCGTGCCTTCGGAGCCGACCATGAGCCGGGTCAGATCGTAGCCGGACGACGATTTTTTCGCCCGCCGCGCCGTCTGCATCACCTCGCCGTTCGCCAGCACGACTTTGAGCGCGATGACGTTGTCTTTCATGGTGCCGTAGCGCACGGCGTTGGTGCCCGACGCGCGCGTCGCCGCCATGCCGCCGAGCGAGGCGTCGGCGCCGGGATCGATCGGAAAGAACACGCCCTGGTCGCGCAGGAGTTCGTTGAGCCGTTTGCGCGTCATGCCCGGCTCGATGACGCAATCGAGGTCCTCGGCGTGAACGGCGAGGAGGCGGTTCATGTCGCGGAAATCGAGCGAGATGCCGCCCCGCGGCGCATTGACCTGGCCCTCGAGCGAGGTGCCGGTGCCGAACGCGATCACCGGCACGCGCTCCTGCGCGCACAGCCGCACGACCTGCTGCACGTCTTCGGTGGTCTGCGGGAACACCACCGCGTCCGGCGGCTGATTGCCGATCCAGGTGAGCGTGTTGCCGTGCTGCTCGCGCACCGCCTGCGAGGTGACGAGCCGGTTACCGAACGTCGCCGCCAGCGCGGCGATCACTCTGTCCACCGCCTTGCGGTCGCGCGGCGCGGCCTCTTTCGGTTCCCTCGTCTGCGTCATGACCATCGTCTTCGTCTCGCTTTTGCGTCAGCTAGGCCCGGGTGCGCGCGGCGGTCAAGGGCGATGGCCGGCCGGACTTGCGCGGCTTCGGGGAATTGGCCAAAGCTCCCGGCGTCGACACGCCCGCAGTGGTGCAATGCTCGAACGCTCCGACCTCGAAGCCGTCTTCCCTGCGCCGCTCGTCTCTTCGGTGATGCGGGTCGAGCCCGCCTGGATCGATTACAACGGCCATCTCAACATGGCCTATTACAACGTGCTGTTCGACCGCGCCGTCGACGAGGCCTATGAACTCATCGGCTGCGGCCTCGCTTACCTTAAGGAGCGCCGGCATTCCTGCTTCACCGCCGAGGTGCACCTGCGCTATCTGCGCGAGCTTACCGCCGGCGATCCGGTGCGGGTGACGCTCCAGCTGCTCGACTACGACGCCAAGCGCCTGCATTATTTCGAGCAGCTGTTTCACGCCGACGAGGGCTGGCTGTCGGCGACGTCCGAGAACATGGCGCTGCACGTCGACATGGACGCGAAGAAGACCGCGCCTTTCCCCGACGACATCGCCGCGCGGCTCGCGCAAATGAAGGCCGCGCATGCGTCGCTGCCGGTGCCGGAAGGCGTCGGCCGGCGGATAGCTATGCCCGGTAAGATCGAAGGTTGCAAGACTTGAATTCTTGGATCGCCGTCGCCTTTATGGTAGAAAGAGACGAGGAGTTTCTACCATGGGCACGCCGCAGCTCAACATCAAGGACCCCGAGGCGACGCGTTTGGCGCGCGAACTCGCCGAACTGACGGGAGAGTCTCAGACCGAAGTCGTCCGCAAAGCCTTGCGGGAGCGTCTTGAACGCGAGAAGGCGGGACGCGAGGCCCACGACGCCCGTACAGAAGCGGACAAGCGCCGCGAATTCGAAAAGGTTTGGGCCAAGATTACGAAAATTCAGGATCGCGTTCGAAAGCGGCGTTTGGGCCAAAATTATCTCACTGAAGAAGACCTCTATGACGAGAACGGATTACCGAAATAATGGCCGGTGATACCGTCGTTGTCGACTTGTCCGCACTCGTTGCCGTATTCAAGCGAGAGGCCGATGCTCACGCATTGGTCGCGCGGCTTCAGGGATTCCGCCGACGACTGATCTCCGCCCCAAATTTTCTGGAAGCGGCGATCGTATGCGAGGAATGGGGGAAACCGGCTCCGCCGAGTGAGTTCGATTTCGTGGTCGAGGCTTTGGGCATCGAAATCGTTCCGATGTCCACGACACAAGCGGAGATTGCGCGGGGCGCGCATCGGCGATTCGGCAAGGGCCGTGGCAGACCGCCCGTTCTTAACTTCGGCGATTGCTTCACCTATGCCTTGGCAAAGGAACTCGGTGCGCCGCTGCTTTTCAAGGGCAACGATTTTATCCACACCGATCTGCAGTCGGCATGATTTACACAGGCGGTGGTTCCCTGCGCTGCGCCTCGCAAATAGCCGCACGGATGCCATTTTGTGACATGAAAATCATGGACATTCCACACCTTGGCCGAACCCCTGAAGCACGCCCGTAACCCGCTCGAACCGCCGGCACCGACGCCCGGCGGCATTGCCGCGCGTGCGCGCGCCGGCGGGGCGGCGCCCTATCTCGCCGGGCTCAATGCGGAGCAGCGGCTGGCGGTCGAGACCTTGGACGGGCCGGTCCTGGTGCTGGCGGGCGCCGGCACCGGCAAGACGCGCGTGCTCACGGTGCGCATCGCCCACATTCTCGCCACCGGCCGCGCCCGGCCGGGCGAAATCCTCGCCGTGACCTTCACCAACAAGGCGGCGCGCGAGATGAAGCACCGCGTCGGCGACATCGTCGGCCACGTGGTCGAAGGCATGCCCTGGCTCGGCACCTTCCATTCCATCGGCGTGAAGATCCTGCGCCGGCATGCCGAGATGGTCGGCCTCAAGCCCGATTTCACCATTCTCGACGTCGACGATCAGATCCGGCTGCTCAAGCAGCTCTTGGCGGCCGAGAACATCGACGAGAAGCGCTGGCCCGGCCGCGTCCTCGCCATGCTGATCGACGGCTGGAAGAACCGCGGGCTCACGCCCGAGCAGGTTCCCGCCGGCGAGGCCGCCGCCTTCGCCAACGGCAAGGGCCTGAAACTCTACAAGGCCTTTCAGGAGCGGCTGAAGATCCTCAACGCCGCCGACTTCGGCGATTTGCTGTTGGAAAACATCCGCCTGTTCCGCGAACAGCCCGAGGTGCTGCGGCAGTATCAGGGCCGCTTCAAATACATTCTGGTCGACGAGTATCAGGACACCAACGTCGCGCAGTATCTCTGGCTGCGGCTGTTGGCGCAGCGCTCGAATGCCGCGGCGCCCAGCGTCGACCCTCCCCTGCAGGGGGAGGGTCGGACTGCCGCAGGCAGTCCGGGGCGGGGTGTCGGCGCAGTCCGTGCTTGCTCCAGCGCCGTCACCCCCACCTGGCCCGCTGCCGCGGGCCGACTTCCCCGCTCCAGGGGGAGGTGAGCAGCGGGCCCATGGCCGCGGCGCCAAAAAACATCTGCTGCGTCGGCGACGACGATCAGTCGATCTATGGCTGGCGCGGCGCCGAGGTCGACAACATTCTGCGCTTCGAGCACGATTTTCCCGGCGCCGATCGTGATCCGGCTGGAGCGGAATTACCGCTCGACCGGCCACATCCTCGCCGCCGCCTCGCATCTGATCGCGCACAATGAAGGCCGGCTCGGCAAGACGCTGCGCACCGACGACGTGCCGGGCGAGAAGGTTTCCGTCACCGGCTCCTGGGATTCCGAAGAAGAGGCCCGCGCCATCGGCGAAGAGATCGAGCAGCTGCAGCGCGGCGGTCCATCGGGCACGCCACATGCGCTCAACGAGATCGCCATTCTGGTGCGCGCGTCGTTCCAGATGCGCGAGTTCGAGGACCGCTTCGTCACGCTCGGCATGCCGTATCGCGTCATCGGCGGCCCGCGCTTCTACGAGCGCGCCGAAATCCGCGACGCGCTCGCCTATCTGCGCGTCATCAACTCGCCGGCCGACGATCTCGCCTTCGAGCGCATCGTCAATGTGCCCAAGCGCGGGCTCGGCGACGCCACCGTGCAGATCATCCACGATCACGCCCGCAAGCGCCGCGTGCCGATGACCGAGGCCGCCCGCGCCATCGTCGAGACCGACGAGCTGAAACCGAAGGCGCGCGGCTCGCTGCGCGGCCTCATCGAGTCGCTCGACCGCTGGCGCAAGCAGCGCGAGAGCCTGCCGCACACCCAGCTCGCCGAAATCGTGCTCGACGAGAGTGGCTACACCGAGATGTGGCAGAAGGACCGCTCCGCCGACGCCGCCGGCCGGCTGGAGAATCTGAAGGAACTCGTGCGCTCCATGGACGAGTTCGAGAACCTGCAGGGTTTTCTCGAGCACATCTCGCTCGTCATGGACAACGAGAAGGGCGCCGCCGAGGACGCCGTCAGCATCATGACTTTGCACTCGGCCAAGGGGCTCGAGTTCGACACCGTGTTCCTGCCCGGCTGGGAGGAAGGCGTGTTTCCAAATCAGCGCACGCTCGACGACCAGGGCCGCGCCGGCCTGGAAGAGGAACGCCGCCTCGCCCATGTCGGCCTGACCCGCGCCCGCAAACGCGCCAAAATCTATTTCGCCACCAACCGCCGCATGCACGGCCTGTGGCAGACCAACATCCCCTCGCGCTTTCTCGACGAACTGCCGGAGCCGCACGTCGAAGTCACCGAGTCGCAAGGCGGCTTCGGCGGCTATGGCGGCTACGGCGCCTCCCGCTTCGACGCCATGACCGCGTTCGGCTCGAGCTACTCGACCCCCGGCTGGCAGCGCGCCCAGGCGAAAAAGCAGCGCGACGACGACGGCTTCGCCGAAGCCCGACCACGCTTACGAAGCGGACGAGGCCGACGATTTCCCCCTCTCCCGTTCCGGGAGAGGTCGCGCCGAAGGCGCGGGTGAGGGCCCGTCCCGCACCTGGGAGGAAAAGGTCGCGACCGACAACGCCCCACGCCGCTCCACCCCAACCTCAACCACCCGCCGCCTCCCCCTCACCATCGAAGGCGAACTGGTCGCCAAATCCACCGGCACGCTCTCCGCCTTCACCCTCGGCGACCGCGTCTTTCATCAAAAATTCGGCAACGGCAACGTCACCGGCATCGACGGCAACAAGCTGACGATCCAGTTCGACCAGGCCGGGGAGAAGCGGGTGGTGGATAGTTTCGTGGAGAGGGTGTGAGGGGCAGTCCTTCCTCCTTGCTCGCGGGGGAGAGAGGGTATGGGACTTCTCCCTTGCGCCGCTTGCGGTCCGCGGGAAGAGACGACAACCGCAATCTCTGCTACACTTCTCCGCGAGGTGTTACCGATGGCAGGACATCGCCGGCAACGGCAACCAGGTCGGCCTCGTTCCCGAAGCGCCCGCACGCGCCGAATACGAGCGCGACTTCTATTCCTGGCTGGCGGAGCAGGCCCACCTGCTGCGCGAGGGCCGCTTTGACGCGCTCGACCGGGAAAATCTCGCGGAGGAGATCGAGAGCTTGGGGCGAGAACAGTTCAACAAGCTGGAAAGCGCGCTGCGTGTCTTGCTGACGCACATTCTGAAGTGGGATAACCAGCCGCGGCGGCGAAGCCGCTCGTGGGTCTTGTCAATCGAAGCGCAGCGAATTCAAGTCGAGAACGTGCTGTCGGATAATCCCGAACTCAAGCCCCGCCTCCCCGAGGCGATTGCGCGCGGATACCGCAGCGCGCGTGTCGAAGCGGCGAACGAAACCGGGCTCGAGACAGGCGCATTTCCGCAAACCTGCCCCTATTCATTCGATGAGCTGATGTCGCGGGAGTTCGAGCGGTAGGCGACGGCGTCTTTCATCGGAAATTCGGCAATTGCGACGTCACCGGGATCGACGGCAACAAGCTGACCATCCATTTAGACAAGGCCGGGGAGAAGCGGGTGGTGGATAGTTTCGTGGAGAGAATATGAGATTGTCTCATCAATCAATTCAATGGCCAGCTACATGCCTGTACACAAAGCGGTTATTTTGACGGCCCTTTCTGTCGAGTATAACGCCGCGCTACAGCATTTGCTGAAAGTTGGCGAAATAGTGCATCCGTCTGGGACTGTCTACGGGACCGGCTGTTTCACTGGAAACAAGGGAGCGGATTGGCAAGTTGGCTTGGCAGAAATCGGCGCCGGCAATCCTGGTGCGGCCGCCGAGGCAGAGCGTGCGATAGCGTTCTTTAGCCCTGAAGTTGTCCTCTTTGTCGGTATTGCCGGGGGTATAAAAGACGTAGCAATTGGAGACGTAGTAGTCGGCACTAAGATATATGGCTACGAGAGCGGAAAAGCCGCTCGTGAGTTTGAGATTAGACCCGCCGTATTCAATTCATCGTATGACCTGCAGCAGCGTGCGCGAGCTGAGGCGAGACGTGAGGATTGGCTTGAGCGAATCAATAAGACGTCGGTAGTAACCTTTAGAGTCTTCATCGCGCCTATCGCCGCAGGCGAAAAAGTAATCTCTTCGCGTCAATCCACGTTATTCTCGTTTATCACTAAGCATTACGGAGATGCGCTAGCCGTCGAAATGGAAGGTAGGGGCTTTCTAGAAGCAACCCACGCAAATCAACAAGTCAGGGCTTTAGTTGTTCGTGGCATCTCTGATCTGATTAACAGCAAGACGAAATCGGAGTTAAAGGGGTCGCAGGAATTGGCGGCCTCAAATGCCGCCGCCTTTGCGTTCGAAGTGCTTGCCAAATACTCGCCGCAGGGTTCGGTGCCTGATGACGTTGGCGCTAAGAGCCTCGAGTCTGTCCAAGTTAGAACCGCGCGATTTTCTTTCGAGCCAAGTATCGAGGTGGAGGACTTAATACGAGGGGTCGCGTTGGGAGATTGGGACGCGAGTGCAGACGCTGCAATGCAGATTGTCACGAAGACTTTGGACGATGGAACCAATCCTGCTTACGAGGCTCTTCTCAAATATTATAATTGCCCGTCTGAAGAACTTAGATGGGCCGCGACACAAGTTATGGAATGCACGGTGGGATTGTGTCCCGATCTTCTGCAAAGGAACGATCTGGCGTATTTGGCGAGGCACCACAATTTTTCGGTGCGAGCGAGTGCAGCGTCCATTTTGATGGAGTTATCAAACGTTGACCCGTCGCGGGTTCCTTTGGAAATCCTAATTCCGTTGTCGTCATATAAGGAGGACTGGTACGTTCAAGCCCCAGCGAATGCGGCGCTAAAGACAATGATGAGCGCTATGCCGAACATTTATCGGATTTTCCGGGCTCGACTTCGAAGTTCGGATTCTGAGGAGCGTGAACATGCAGCAAGCGCATTAGCTGATATTGCTGCCGCCGAACCGTGGTTGCTCGATGCTGACGATTTGCGGGTGCAAATTAAATGGCTTCGCGCATCAAATGATGAAAAGACGGCTGGAATTCTAGCCGTGGCCTTGCCTCAGGTCAGCGGGACTTCTCGTAAGCCCAAGTACAAATATGGACTTTGACGGTTCGTTGCTGCCCAGGAATGAAATCTATCACCCTCTACATCGACGCCGACGCCTGCCCCGTAAAGCAGGAGGCCTACCGCGTCGCCGAGCGCCATGCCCTCAAAGGCACCGCTCTCAAAGTCCTCGTCGTCAGCAACAGCCCCATCGCGGTGCCGCGCGATGAATTTGTGCAGCGCGTCGTCGTCGGCTCGGGCATGGACGAAGCGGACAACTGGATCGCGGAGCGGGCCGGTAGCGGCGATATCGTGATCACGGCGGACGTGCCGCTGGCGAGCCGGTGCGTCAAGGCCGGCGCGGAAGTGATCGCGCCGAACGGGCGGGCGTTCACCAAAGATTCGATCGGCATGACGCTGGCGACGCGCAATCTGATGGATTCGCTGCGCTCGGCCGGCGAGATCACCGGCGGCCCAAAACCGTTCTCGCCGCGCGACCGCTCCGCCTTCCTCGCCGCACTCGACCAGGCCATCGTGCGGCTCACGCGCGCGGGGTTTGGGAAGGCCGCCGAATAGACCGGACTGGACGAGGACACGTTTCCGGCAACGTGTCCTTATATTATTCGTTCGACGACATGACCAAGCGCGGCTTTTCGCGCTGAACGCGGGCTTGGAACTCGACACCGGCGCGACGCTTGATAGTTGGAGCGTCGATTCAGAGTTCGCGAGGCATCTCATGATCCGCAAGCTCGCTGCCGGCAAATACCGGCTATATTCACGCAAGAAGAATCCGAGGACCGGGAAGCGGCGCAATCTCGGCACCTTCGACACGCGCGCGGCGGCGGAAAAGCATGAACGCGCGGTGCAGTATTTCAAGCGGCATTAGAGCGTATCCCGATTAAATAGAATCGGGATACGCTCTAGCTGTTTGATTTAGCCTGTCCTTTTCGCAAAACCGGTTTCCACTTTTGCGGGACATGCTCTAGTCTCGCAGTGGCGGCGCCCCGGCGGCGGCGAGGTGCGGCGCCAGGATGTCCGCCACCGCGCGGCGCTTGTCGGCGGCGAGCGCGAGGTTGCCGGCGGTGCCGATTTCGTGGAGCCACGATCCACACCATTGCATCGGCGCCTCGGCCAAAACGACGCCGGGCTTGTAGGGCACGAACGAGGTCGGCGCTTCCCGCAAAGCGCCGCGATCGACGTGGCGATACAGCACGTCCCAATTGGCGCCGCCGGTATCGAGCCCGACAAACCAGTCCTGGCCGAAGTCGAGCGGCTTGTCCTTCACCGCGTCGTAGCGGAAGGTGCAGTAGCCCGCCCAGAGAAACCAGCGCGGCGGCATCGGGCGCACAAGTCCGAAGAAATCCTGCGACGCGAGCGGCGCGAACGGGTCGTCCGGCGCCGTCGGGAACAGATCGTCGTCGAGAAAGCCGAAAGCGCGCGGCGCGCCGGGCCGCAGCACATTGTGCCAGACCCAGTTGAGCGCGATGCCGTGGGAACGGCTGAAGCCGCGCCACGGATTCTTCGGCAGCCGCAGATAAGCCAAGCCATGGTGCGCGGCGACCGCCGCAATTGCGACCGCGGCGCCATCATCGGACGAATTGTCGACGACGATGTGCTTCGCGCGGGGCACGTAATGGCGCACGAGCGCCGCCTGCCAGCCGATCGCCTGCGCATCGTTGAATGCGATGGTCACGAGCACGTCGCAGCCGGCGATCGCGCGCACGACCGCCGCGGCATCGCCCGCCCGCGCCGCGCGCGCCCGATAAAGCCGATCGATCGCCTGATAGCGCCACGTCTTCAAGGTCTGCGTCACCGGGCGCAGCCGCTTCCAGTCGGCCAGCGTGAATTCGGCAATCGACATCGGCATGAAACGTCATTCCCCAACAGGCCTCGTTACCCCCCTCTCCGCCGGGCCTTGACCGCGATCGACAACAGCGCCCGCTCGGCGATGGCTTCGGCGAGGTCGGGGGTGCGGCGGGAAGCGAGCACGGCGTCGGCGAGTTCGGCCATGGCGGCGCCAAGCCGCGCGGCGTTCCATTGCTTGAGCGCGGCTTCGACCAGTCCCTTGCGGCGGAAATGCAGCGGCGGCTGCACGGCGTCGAGCGAGAACGACGCGCCGTCCTCGATCGCGGTGCGCCAGCGGTGCAGCTGCGCGAGCTGGCGCTGCGCGGCGAAGAACATCGAGTCGACCGCGCTGCCGGCGGCGCGTGCCTTGGCGAGCTGGGTCTCGAGTTCGGCCGGGCGGCCGGCGAAGGCGGCGTCGATCACCTCGTCGAGCGCAAGCGCGGAGGCGTCGGAGACGACGGCGGCGACGTCGTCGACGCCGATTTCGCCGCGGCCGCGCGCATAGAGCACGAGCTTGTTGATCTCGCTGCGGGAGGCGGCGCGGTCGCCACCAAGGAGGCCGGTGAGAAACGCGCGGGCGTCGCGCGCCATGGTGAGCCCGGCGGCGCGCAGTTCCGCGTCGACCAGCCGTTCCAGATCGCGCTGCGTGTCGGTGTAGCACGGCAGCGCCGCGGCATTCTTGGCGCGCTCGCAGACAACGCGCAGCGGCGCGTTGCGGCGCAGATCGCCGGCCTCGATCACCACGCGGCATTCGCTCGCCGGCAGCGCGAGCAGCGCCTCGACCGCGGGCGCGATGTTGCGGCTGCCGGCCTTGAGCCACACCGCGCGGCGGCCGCCGAACAACGGGATCGTCTGCGCCTCTTCGACCAGGCGGCCCGGACTGGCGGCGACGTCTTCGCCTTCGAGCCGCACCAGCGAGAACGGATCGTTGGGATCGTCGACCGCCGCCTTGACGAGGGCGTTGACGCGCTCGCCGACCAGGCCCGCGTCGGGCCCGTAAACCAGCACCACCGGCCGCGCCGGGTCGGGGCGCGTCACGAAGGCATCGGCGTCTGCGGCTTTGACGGCGACCATGGTCTCATCTCAATTCGTCGTGCGCGGGCTCGACCCGCGGCATCCATGCGAAATTGCCGCTTTCTAGAAATTGACGCAGGTAACGCGACGCCACACGTCTCAAGTCCCGGCGACGAAATACGACGCCAGGCGGTTTCTGATCGTTTCGGCCACCACTTGCACGGCGTGGTCCTCGGCGTCGCGCTGGGCGCGCAGTTTGGCGAAGCGCTGCTCGACGCCGGGCACGTCGTAGTCGACATGGGCGTAGGTGTTGGCGCTCAGCACGGTCTTGTTGGACACGATCTCGATCAGCTGGAAATCGGCGAGGACCGAATCGATTTGTCCGCTCGGCCGCCCGCTGTTGGGATCGATGGTGACCGTGATTTGGGTGGTGGAGACGTGGACGACAAGGCGGTGGGTCGGCGCGTTCGCCCCGGCGGCGCCGTTGAGATCGTATTGCAGCGCGTTGCGCAGGCTGATGGCGACCCGCTGGACCGGCGAGCCGTGCGGCGCCGCGATCGGCGGAATTTCGACCGCGGCAAGCTTGTCGCGCACGGTCTCGGAGCCGGGCCCGCCGTGCTCGCCATAGAGCGGCTGCCAGCAGCCCGCTGTGAGGCTGGCCGCGGTGAAGACCACCGCGAGCCGCGCGGCCCAGGCCGGCTGAAAGGCCAAACGATGAGGTCTACGCCACCACATTGACGATCCGTTGCGGAACGATGATGACCTTGCGCGGCGGCTTGCCGTCCAGCGCCCTTTTTACCGCATCGAGGGCGAGAACGGCAGCCTCGATTTCGGCGTTGGTGGCATTGCGGGCGACCGTCACGTCGGCGCGCTTCTTGCCGTTGATCTGCACCGGCAACGTCACCGTGTTCTCGACCAGGAGGTCACGTTCGACCTGCGGCCAGGGCGCCTGCGCGACCAGCGTGTCGTGGCCGAGCGTGGCCCAGCATTCCTCGGCGAGATGCGGCATCATCGGATTGAACAATTGCACGAGAACGTTAACCGCTTCCCGCATGGCCCAGGTGAAGTCCGGAGCGACGGCCCCCTCCTCGGTGTCGGCGTTGCCGATCGCCTCGTTGAGGGCATTGGCGAACTCGTAGATCGCCGCGACACAGACATTGAAGTGCAGCTTTTCGATGTCATCGGTGACTTTGGCCAGTGCCTGATGGGTCGCCTTGCGCAAAGCGAGCGCCGGCGGGGAGAGCTGTGCCGGGCGTTGCGCCGGCGCCGCGCGGGCGATGGCGCCGCCTTCGCCGACCAGGCGCCACAGCCGCTGGACAAAGCGCCAAGCGCCCTGCACGCCGCGCTCGGTCCATTCCACGTCGCGGTCGGGCGGGGAATCCGACAGCATGAACCAGCGCGCGACGTCGGCGCCGTATTCGCGGATGATGTCGTCGGGGTCGACGGTGTTGCGCTTCGACTTCGACATTTTCTCGATCGGGCCGATCTCGATCGGCTCGCCGGTCGCCGCCAAGGTGGCGCGGCGTGTGTCGCCTTGCGTCTCGATCTTGATCTCGGCCGGCGCTGCCCATTCGCCGCTCGCCGGTGCGATAGGTCTCGTGCACGACCATGCCTTGGGTGAACAGGCCGGCGAACGGCTCGTCGAGCCCGACATGCCCGGTCGCTTTCATCGCCCGGGTGAAGAAGCGGCTGTAGAGCAGGTGCAGGATCGCGTGCTCGATGCCGCCGATATATTGGTCGACCGGCATCCAGGCATCGACCATCGGCCGATCGGTCGGCGCGGTGGTGATCCAAGGATCGGTGAAGCGCTCGAAATACCAGGACGAGTCGACGAAAGTGTCCATCGTATCGGTCTCGCGCGTCGCCGGCGCGCCGCACTGCGGGCATCTGACGTGCTTCCAGGTCGGATGGCGGTCGAGCGGATTGCCGGGCCGGTCGAACGTCACGTCGTCCGGCAGCGTCACCGGCAGGTCCTCGACCGGCACCGCCACCACGCCGCACGATTCGCAGTGAATGACCGGGATCGGACAGCCCCAATAGCGCTGCCGCGAGATGCCCCAGTCGCGCAGCCGGAAGTTCACCTGGCGCTGGGCGACCTTCGCCTTCTCCAGCCGCTTGGCGACTTCCTCTTTGGCCTCGGCGATGGTCATGCCGTCCAGAAACCGCGAATTGATCATGCGGCCGTCGCCGTCATAGGTGGTGTCGGTGATGACGAAAGTCTTAGGGTCCACGCCCGGCGGGCAGACCACCGGCACATTGCCGAGGCCGTATTTGTTGACGAAGTCGAGGTCGCGCTGGTCGTGCGCCGGGCAGCCGAAAATCGCGCCGGTGCCGTAGTCCATCAAAATGAAATTGGCGACATAGACCGGCAGCTTCCAGGTCGGATCGAACGGGTGCACGGCCTTGATGCCGGTGTCGAAGCCCAACTTCTCGGCGGTATCGATCTCGGCCTGCGCGGTGCCGCGGTGCCGGCATTCGGCGATGAAGTCGGCGAGCTTTTTGTTCTTTGCCGCCGCCGCCGCGGCGAGCGGATGATCCGGCGCGACGGCGACGAACTTGGCGCCGAACAGCGTGTCCGGCCGCGTGGTGAAGACTTCAAGCTCGGTTTCGCCTTTCGGCGTCGACTTCGGGTCGAGCGCGAAACGGACCAGAAGCCCTTCCGAGCGGCCGATCCAGTTCTTCTGCATCAGCCGGACTTTTTCCGGCCAGCGATCGAGCGTGTCGAGCGCGTCAAGGAGCTCTTGCGCGAAGTGGGTGATCTTGAAGAACCACTGCGTCAGTTCGCGCTGCTCGACCACGGCGCCGGAGCGCCAGCCGCGGCCGTCGATCACCTGCTCGTTGGCGAGCACGGTCTGATCGACCGGGTCCCAATTGACCTTCGATTTGCGGCGCTCGACCAGACCTGCGCCCAGAAAGTCGAGGAACATCTTCTGCTGGTGCTTGTAATAGCTCGGATCGCAGGTCGCGATCTCGCGGTTCCAGTCGAGCGAGAGCCCCATCGATTTGAGCTGCGCCTTCATCGCCGCGATGTTCTGGTAGGTCCAGGCCTTGGGATGGACCTTGCGCTCCATGGCGGCGTTCTCCGCCGGCATGCCGAAGGCGTCCCAGCCCATCGGATGCAGCACCGAATACCCCATCGCGCGCTTCACCCGCGCCACCACGTCGCCCATGGTGTAATTGCGCACGTGGCCCATATGGATGCGCCCCGACGGATAGGGGAACATTTCGAGCACGTAGTATTTCTTGCCGAGGTCCTTGTTGGGCGTCGCGAAAATCCCGCGCTCGTCCCAGACTTGCTGCCAGCGGGCTTCCGCCTCGCGATGATTATAACGGTCCATTGCCATTTTAAATTGCAGTCGTTTCCGGCCCCATTTCAGGCACGATCCGAGATCGTGGCTTAAGGAAAAGCCGGGCGACGTGACACGAAAGGCAATGGCGGGTCAATGGAAGGCTTCGCTGGAGGAACGCCGGCGCGGGACGGCTCTTCCGCGCCCCGTCAATCGTCATCGGCGACGGTTCCGGTCGTCCGCTATTGGCCGACGAAGCGCGCTTTGCCATGGTGGCATTGATAGTTACATTTGATAACCGGCGCTCAATAAGTGACTAAATGTCAGCGGCCACCGGAAAGGTATGCCCATGAAGCCAAGTCGGGTCCATCTGCCCGCAGACTGCCGTGCGATCAGCGATGTATTGTCCCGGGTCGGCGACAAATGGTCGGTCCTGGTCGTCACCAGGCTCGGCGACGGTCCGATGCGGTTCAATGAACTGCGCCGTTCGATCGGCGGCATCTCGCAGCGCATGCTCACGCTGACGCTGCGCGGCCTCGAGCGCGACGGGCTGATCACGCGCACTGCTTTCCCGACTATTCCTCCGCGGGTTGACTACGCGCTGACCCCACTCGGACGCGACCTGCTCGACCCGGTCTCGGCGCTGGGCGCCTGGGCGATCCGGAATCAGCCGAAGATCGCTCGGGCGCGGGAAGTGTTCGATGGGGCAGCAGCGATGGAAGCCAAGATTTTGGCGACCCAGCCCAAGCCGGTGGACGAACGATCCGCCTAGATATACATTGTATATCAGACACGGGGCTACGTCATGAAAGTGAAAATCTCAAAATGGGGCAATAGCTTGGGGCTTCGGTTGCCCAAGGCCGCGGTCGATGCGACCGGCCTCAGGCCGGGCGCCGAGGTTGACCTGACGATCGAGGGACGCGACCTGCGTGTGACCCCTTCGCTGCCGATCACCCGCTATCGGCTGGCGGATATGCTCGCGGAAATGGACCGATTAGGGCCGGAGAACGAGCCCGAAACCATCGACTGGGGTCCCGATCGTGGTTCCGAGATCATCGACGACGCCTATTCCAACGGCGAGATAGCTTTAGATGACATTTTGAGCGGCAAGTTGGCCCGCAAAGATGCTTCCTGACATTGGTGATATCGTTTGGATCGAGTTCGGTCCGGTCAAAGGTACCGAACAAGGAGGTCGTCGGCCCGGCCTGGTTCTGACGTCGCTTGGCTACCACGAGCGATCTCGTCGCGCCGTCGTGTGCCCGATCACCTCCAGGGAAAGATCGTGGCCATTCAACGTACGACTTCCCGCCGGATTGAAGACCCGAGGGACTGTATTGGTGGATCAGATCCGAGCGATCGAGCGCGCCGAACGTATGTTCGAAATCATCGAGCGCGTGCCTGCCGAATTCCTGTCCGAGGTTCGAGGTCGTCTGGCCGCGTTGCTGGAGTTCGATGTCGTCTCGTCTCGCGGCGATTCGGGGCCGTAAGACACAGCGACACCGGGCTTGTCCCCCAGGCCCGCACGCCATAGAAGCAGCACCGGAAAAACATAACGGCCAGTTCCGGGCCCAATCTTGCAGCTTACCTAGGGGTAACGACCATGCGCGTTTACTACGACCGCGATGCCGACCTGAACCTGATCAAGGGCAAGAAGGTCGCCATCATCGGCTATGGCAGCCAGGGCCATGCCCATGCGCTCAATCTGCGCGATTCCGGCGTCAAGGAGGTCGCGGTCGCGCTGCGCAAGTCGTCCGCCGGCGTTCCGAAGGCCGAGGGCGAGAAGTTCAAGGTCATGGAGGTGGCCGACGCCGCCAAATGGGCCGACGTGATGATGATGCTCACCCCCGACGAATTGCAGGGCGACATCTATCGCGATCACCTGCGCGCCAACATGAAGAACGGCGCCGCGCTGATGTTCGCGCACGGCCTCAACGTGCATTTCAACCTGATCGAGCCGCGCGCCGATCTCGACGTGCTGATGATCGCGCCGAAGGGGCCGGGCCACACCGTGCGCTCGGAATACCAGCGCGGCGCCGGCGTGCCTTGCCTGGTGGCGATCCACCGCGACGCCTCCGGCAACGCCCACGACCTCGGCCTGTCCTATGCCTCCGCGATCGGCGGCGGCCGCGCCGGCATCATCGAGACGACGTTCAAGGAGGAATGCGAGACCGACCTGTTCGGCGAGCAGACCGTCCTGTGCGGCGGCCTCGTCGAATTGATGAAGGCCGGCTACGAGACGCTGGTCGAGGCCGGCTACGCGCCGGAGATGGCCTATTTCGAGTGCGTGCACGAGGTCAAGCTGATCGTCGACCTCATCTACGAGGGCGGCATCGCCAACATGAACTATTCGGTGTCGAACACCGCCGAATACGGCGAATACGTCTCCGGCCCGCGCGTCATCACCGCCGCGACCAAGGCCGAGATGAAGAACGTCCTCGCCGACATCCAGTCCGGCCGCTTCACCCGCGACTGGATGCTGGAGAACAAGGTCAACCAGACCTCGTTCAAGGCGACGCGCGCCAAGCTCGCCGAGCACCCGATCGAGCAGGTCGGCGCCAAGCTGCGCGAGATGATGCCGTGGATCAAGCAGCGGGCACTGGTCGACAAGAGCCGGAACTAAAGCCGCCGACGGCGATTGCCTTGTCACTCCGCAATAGCTTCGCACGGAGGAATATCATGCAGGCAAGGCATCTCACCATGGCGGCGGCGATGGCGCTCGCGCCCGTCGTGATGGGTACGTCGGCGCATGCCGACGTGTTCACGCTGAAAACGACGACCTTCGAGGACGGCAAGGTCATGCCGAAAAAGGTCGCCAACAGCGCCGCGAACACCAACAATAATCCGAACTGCGTCGGCGAGAACGTCTCGCCGGAGTTCTCCTGGACCAACGTGCCCGCCGGCACCAAAAGCTTCGTCTTTCTGATGATCGACCCCGAGGGGCGCGGCGGCGCCGGGGTCTTTCATTGGGTGGCCTACGGCATCCCGGCCTCCGTCACCGGCTTTGCCGAAGGCGAAGTATCGAAGGCGTCGGACAAATATGTCGGCGGCAAGAGCACCCAGGGCGTCGGCCACTATTCCGGCCCCTGCACGCCGCCTGGGATGCCGCATCATTACACCTTCGTTCTGATCGCCACCGACTTCGATCCGACCGAATTGCCGCCGGGTTTGACCCACGCTGAAGTGGTCGAGCGGATCGCGCCGGGCGGCAAGGCCCCCATTCACGCCAAAGGCGACGCCGGTCTGGTCGGACTGTTCGTCAATCCGTGGAAGCCGTGACGGCCGCCACGAATCGGCTGCCTGGTCTGACCCAATTTTCCGATCCAGTTATCTGACCGACGGGTGGCGCGTCCCGCCCAACGGGCCGCTCTGCGGCGGTCGTATCAAAAAATTGTGATCCCGGGCCGACACCGGCAAGTTCGTCGTGATTCCGGCGCCTCGGCGCGGTCGTCGGCGAATTTTGTGACGAAAACCGCACGATATTCGTTGTTTGATGGGATTCTCCCAACTCCGGCCCGTGCCAGCATTTCTTGCTAAGGTTCGCGAGCTTGGTAGCATGGCGCGGGGAAGCGGTGCTGCGTTTTCTTTCGCACCGCAATATTTGCACTGCAATATTTGGCCGCTGACGTGACCGCAAATGGCGGTGCACGGCGGCAGGCCGCTGGTCAACGGCAACGGCACGGAGCTGAGAGGCGGCAGTCCGTGACCACAAGAAAACCGCCAGTGGAGGAAGCATGGTCACCCTGAACATCAATGGGCATGATCATTCGGTGGATGTGCCGAATGACACGCCGCTGTTGTGGGTCATCCGCGAGCATTTGCAGATGACCGGGACGAAATTCGGATGCGGCGCCGGTCTGTGTGGCGCCTGCACAGTTCATCTCAACGGCGAGGCGGTGCGCTCCTGCCAGACCGCCGTATCGCAGGCCTCGGGCAAGAAGATCACCACCATCGAAGGCCTCGATCCCAAGGGCGAGCACCCGCTGCAGCGCGCCTGGATCGCCGAGCAGGTTCCGCAATGCGGCTACTGCCAGTCCGGGCAGATCATGCAAGCCGCGGCGCTGCTCGCCAAGAATACCGATCCGACCAAGGACGAAGTCGTCGAACACATGGACGGCAATCTCTGCCGTTGCATGAGCTATGTGCGAATCCAGCGCGCCATTCTGCGCGCGGCTGCCGACATGCGCGGAGTTTGAGCCATGACAAAGCATCAGAAGATCAATGGGCTCCCGAACCTCGACCGGCGCAGCTTCATCATCGGAACCGCTGCCACGGGGCTCGTACTCGGCTATGCGGCGTTCCCGGAGATCGGCGAATCGTTGGCAGCCGCCGGCGCCAATCTCGAGCCCACCGTCTGGGCCGCGATCGGCAACGACGGCAAGGTCACGGTGACCGTCGGCAAGGCCGACATGGGCCAGCACATCGCCAGCACCATGGCGCAACTCGTCGCCGAGGAACTGGAGGCTTCCTGGAAGGACATGGGGGTTGTCCTGGCCTCGAACGATCCGAAATACGTCGATCCGGTGCTCGGCGCGCAGATTACCGGCGGCAGCTGGAGCACGGGCATGAACTTCGACGCGATGTGTCGCGCCGGAGCCGCCGGGCGGCTGACGCTGATCAAAGCCGCGTCTGAAATGCTCGGCGTTCCCGAAAGCGAACTTCACGCGCGCGAATCGCGCGTCCACCATGCAAAATCGAAGAGGAGCCTGACCTTCGCGCAGATCGTCGCGGGCGGCAAGGCCAACAAGACCTGGACTCCGGACGAACTCAAGGCGATCAAGCTGAAGACGCCGGACCAGTACACGAAGATCGGTCATTCGCTGCCGCAGATCGACATTCCGTCGAAGACGAACGGGACTTGCAGATACGGCATCGACGCCTTCGTCCCCGGCATGCTCTACGGCAAGCTCGCGATACCGCCGGTACGCTTCGGCGCGACGGCGAAATCGGTCGACGACAGCGCGGCCAAAAAAGTCCCCGGCTTCGTCAAGGCGGTCATAGTTGACGACAAGACCGGCACGACCTCCGGCTGGGTGGTCGCCGTGGCGACGAGCTACGAAGGCGCCAAGAAGGCCGCGGCGGCGCTGAAAGTCGATTGGGATAAAGGCCCCAACGCCAACGTGTCCGACCAGTCGATCATCGACGAGTCGCGCCGGCTGCAGAAGGACGGGACCGAAGGCATCCTCTTCGTCAAGGACGGCGATTCCGCCGCGGCATTGGCGAAGGCGGCCAAGGTTATTGAGGTCGAATATCTGACGAGCCTCAATATCCATGCGCCGTTGGAGCCCATGAATGCCCTGGCGCTCGAGGAGAACGGCGTCTGGCACATCTATACCGGCAATCAATTCAACACGCGCACGACCGCGATTGCGGCGGCGGTGGCCGGTGTGGACCCCAAGAACGTCGTGATCCATCAGCACTATCTGGGCGGCGGTTTCGGGCGCCGGCTGGAGTCGGACATGGTCGTTCCGGCGGTCGCCGCGGCCAAGGCGGTCGGCAAGCCGGTGAAGCTGATCTATGCCCGCGAAGACGACATGCAGATGGATTTCACACGGCCCTTGACCTACCAGAAGGTCAAGGTCGGGCTCGACAGCGACGGCAAGGCCATCGCCATGGAGCATGACGTGATCGGCGCCTGGCCGACCCTGAAATGGGGTATCCCGGCCTTCATGGTCCCGGCCATCGACAAGAAGGGCAGCCATGACGGCTTCACCGTCAACGGTGCCGATTATTGGTACACGATCCCGAACCATACGGTGCGAAATTTCGAGAACAAGGTGGCACAGGCCGCGACGCCGTCCGGCCAGTTCCGCTCGGTAGCGCCCGCCTGGACCTTCTGGGCGGTCGAAAGCACGATGGACGAAATCGCGCACGCGACCGGACAGGATCCGGTGGACATGCGACTGAAGATGCTTGATGGCGCCGGCGCCAATGCCGGCGGCGACAAGCCACAGAACGCCGGCGGCGCCAAGCGTCTCGCCAATGCGCTCCGCGCCGCAGTCGGCCGCTCCGGTTATGGCGCGATCAAGCTCGGCCAGAACGAGGGATTGGGCGTCGCCTGCGTCTCTCGCAGGAACGCTCAAGTCCGACGTGGACGGCTTGCGTCGCCCACGTGAAGGTCGATCCCAAGAGCGGTGACGTGACGTTGAAGAAAGTCACGATCGCCATGGACGTCGGGACTGTCGTCAACCCTGACGGCGTGCGCGCGCAGATCGAGGGCTCGGTCTTCTGGGGTGCTTCGATCGCGCTGCTCGAGAAGGCGACGATGGAGAATGGCGGCATCCAGCAGACCAACTTCGACGGTTATACGCCGATGCGGATGAGCCAGATGCCGGAGCTCGACATCAGCATCATCGGCAACGGCGAACCGGCGGTGGGCTGCGGCGAGCCGGCGGTGACGGTCATCGCGCCCGCGGTAGCCAACGCCATCTTCAACGCCGTCGGCGCGCGCGTGCGCTCGCTGCCGATCACGGCGGAAGCCGTCAAGGCGGCGATGAAGGCCTGATCGGCCGTCTGATCGTCGCTCTACAGGAATGAAGGAGCGGCATCCGACGGATGCCGCTCCTTCCGTTTGAAATCCTCGCGTTTGATCGTGGGAAAATCGCCGTCGACCAATATTCGTGGCAATCGCCGTGACGCGGCGCGCGGGCGCTGCAAACCGGTCGTATCAAAAATTTGTGAAGCTTTGCCAAGACCGGCAAGTTCGTCGTAATTCCGACGGCTCGCGGTGGCCGCCGTCAATTTAGTGACGAAAACCGCACGATTTTCGTTATTGATGGGTTTCGCGCCCAACTTCCGCCCGTGGATTTGCCTTGCCACGGTTGCGGCCTTCTCCGCATCCTTGACGTGCACGCCGGACTAGTTGCGTGCAGCAACTATTCGCGATCTAAAAAACGCGTCGGCTTCGAGCGACCGCGCATGGCGGCGTTTGCGGCCGACCGCCGGATACCGGCGAACGCCACGACGCTGATGGGCGGCAGCGCGTGGTCGAACAAAACCGCTGCGGAGGAAATGATGGTCAACCTGAATGTGAACGGGCAAACGCGGACATTCGACGGCGATCCGTCGATGCCGCTGATGTGGTATTTGCGCGACGAGCTCGGCCTGACCGGAACCAAATTCGGTTGCGGCGTCGCGCTGTGCGGGGCCTGCACCGTCCATCTCGACGGCGAGGCGATCCGCTCCTGCGGCATCATCATGTCCGACGTGGCGGGAAAATCGGTGACCACCATCGAGGGTCTCGATCCCAAGGGCGAGCACCCGGTCCAGGTGGCCTGGCGCAATATCAGCGTGCCGCAATGCGGCTATTGCCAGTCCGGTCAGATCATGCAGGCGGCGGCGCTCCTGGCGCACAATCCCGCTCCCACCGACCAACAAATCGACGACGCCATGATCGGCAACATCTGCCGATGCGGGTGCTATCAGCGCATTCACACGGCCGTCCGCGCCGCAGCGAAGGGGGCCTGACATGACTTACCATCGCAACCAAGACAACGTCGTGATCGCCAATGTCAGCCGCCGCAACATGCTCAAGGGTGTGGTCGGCACCGGCGTGTTCGTTCTGGCCGCGCAGCTCCCGGCGGTTCGCACCGCCATGGCGTATGCGACCGGCGCCGACGCGATGCCGCACGGCGTGGTCACGAACCCGCACGTCTTCGTCTCGATCGACAAGGACGGCATCGTCACCATCATGGCGGCCCGTGCCGAAATGGGCAACGGCGCGGCGCGCACCTCGCTGCCGATGATCGTCGCCGACGAACTCGACGCCGACTGGGCGCGGGTGCGCGTCATGCAGGCGCCCGGCGACGAGGAAACCTACGGCAACCAGGACACCGACGGCTCGCGCAGCGTGCGCCACTTCATCCAGCCGATGCGCCAGATCGGCGCCGGGACGCGCAAGATGCTGGAAACCGCGGCGGCCAAGCGCTGGGGCGTCAATGTCAGCGAGGTCGAGACCCGGTTGCACGAGGTCGTGCATCCGGCCTCGGGCCGCAAGCTCGGCTTCGGCGAGCTCGCGGCCGACGCCGCGGCGCTGCCGGCGCCGGCGCTCGATACGCTGCGGCTCAAGAAGCCGAGCGAGTTCCGCTACATCGGCAAGGGCGCGGTCACGATCGTCGACCTGTTCGACATCACGACCGGCAAGGCGACCTACGGCCAGGACGTGCGGCTCCCCGGCACGAAATACGCCGTGATCGCCCGCTCGCCCGTGGTCGAGGGCAAGGTCGCCTCCTATGACGCCAGCGCCGCCATGAAGGTGCCCGGCGTCGAAAAAGTGGTGAAGATCGACGGCACGCCTCCGCCTGCGGCCTTCGCACCGCTCGCGGGCGTCGCCGTGATCGCCAACAGCACATGGGCGGCGCTCAAGGGACGCGAAGCGCTGAAGATCGTCTGGGACGACGGCCCCAACGCGTCGTTCGACTCGGTCGCCTACGAGAAGACGCTCGAGGACCATGTCCGCAAGCCGGGCAAGCTCGAGCGCAATGAAGGCGACGTCGACAAGGCGCTCGCTTCGGCCGCCAAAGTGATCACGGCCGAATACTATTCGCCGCACCTTGCGCACGCGACCATGGAGCCTCCGGCCGCGACGGCGCGGCGAACGGGCGACAAATGGGAAGTCTGGACCTCGGTGCAGAGCCCGGGCGGCGCCCGCGACAACATCGCCAAGATACTCGGCGTCGGCCAGGACAAGGTGGTCCTGCACAATATGCTGCTGGGCGGCGGTTTCGGCCGCAAGTCGAAATGGGACTTCGCCATCGAGGCGGTGAAGCTGTCGCAGGCGATGGACGGCGCGCCGGTCAAGGTGGTGTGGACCCGCGAGGACGACATTCAGCACGACTTCTACCACACCGTGACGGCTGAGCGCCTCGAAGCCGGGCTCGACAAGGACAACAAGGTCGTCGCCTGGCGCCACCGCAGCGCCGCGCCGAGCTTCATGGCGAACTTCGTACCGGACCCGAAATATCCGGGCGCCATCGAACTCGGAATGGGCTTCGTCGACACGCCGTTCAACGTGCCGAACGTCCGTCTGGAAAGCGGCGAGGCCCAGTCGCACGTGCGGGTCGGCTGGTTCCGCTCGGTCAACAACGTCGCCCATGCCTGGGCGATCCAGTCCTTCGTCGCCGAGATCGCCCATGAGCTCGGCCGCGATCCCAAGGACTTTCTGTTGGAGCTGATCGGTCCGGCGCGGATCGTGACCGCGCCGGAAAAGGCCACGACGGAGTGGTGGGATTACGGCGAGCCGCACGGCGTCTATCCGGTCGATACCGGACGGCTGCGGCGGGTCGCGGAGCTTGTCGCCGCGAAGGCCGGGTGGGGCAAGAAGCTGCCGCCCGGTCACGGTCTCGGCATTGCGGCGCACCGGAGCTTCGTGAGCTACATCGCCACGGTGGTCGAGGTCGCCGTCGACGCCAAGGGCAACCTCACGGTGCCGCGCGTCGATACCGCGATCGATTGCGGCTTTTACGTCAATCCCGAGCGCATCCGCTCGCAGATCGAGGGCGCCGCGGTGATGGGGCTCTCGCTCGCCAAATACGGCGAGATCACGCTCAAGAACGGGCGCGTCGAGCAGAGCAACTTCAACGACTTCCAGGTCGTTCGGCACGACGAATCGCCGGCGGTGACGAACACCTACATCGTCGAGAAGGCGATCGACGTGCCGTCGAGCGGGGTCGGCGAGCCGGGCGTGCCGCCGTTCTCGCCCGCGCTCTGCAACGCCATCTTCGCGGCAACCGGCAAGCGTATCCGCCGGCTGCCGATCGGTAATCAGCTCGGCTAGGCGCTGATACCGGCTGCACACGCACGATCGGGCGGAACTCGCGATTTTCGAGTTCCGCCCGCGGCAATCGACGAGCGGGCGGGAGCGGTGCCGGCACGGCGCCGGTCCTGTTTCGTCATTTCGGCGACGACGAGATGATGGGTGACCGCGAGCCGGCGCGATGGTTTATTCCGTGCCATGTCCGTCGTCCTCCCCGCCCTCGACATCGTTCCGATTGCGCGCGCCGAAATTCTGGTCGAACAGCGACCATGGCCGTTCGCGCTCGCGCGGCGCGCGGAAATCGACCGGCATTTTGTCGAGCGACAGCAGCGGCGAGCCGGCGCTGTGGAACGGCCGCGTCCTGCTGCTGAGCCGCTATACGATCGACGACGGCGTGCTGCGGGGCGCGTGCTTCGAAACCGATTTCGCGAGCTTCCTCGCCTGGCGCGACTGGGACTTTCCCGATCCCGACGTGTCGAACGTCTTCGCCGCCGCGGCGCTTGCGCGAGCGCCGACGGCGCCTTTTTGCTGGGCGAGATGGCGCCGCACACGGCGAACGCCGGCCGCATCTATTTTCCCTGCGGCACCCCGGATCCGGGCGATATCGTCGCCGGCACGCTCGATCTTGCCGGCAGCCTGCGCCGCGAGCTTGCCGAGGAGACCGGCCTTGCGATCGACGCGCTTGCCGCCGAGCCGGGCTGGCACTGTGGTGCGCGACCGCGGCTTTCTCGCGGTACTGAAGCGCGTTAGCGCGCGCGAGAACGCCGCGGCGCTGCGCGAGGACGTTCTTCGTCATCTCGCCGCCGAAGCGCGGCCGGAATTTTCCGATATCCACATCGTGCGCGCCTCCGCGGACCTCGATGCCCGCATGCCGCGTTTTGTCGTGGCGTATCTTGAACAGGCGTGGCGGCGATGAGTTTGTTACGGACCCGCGCGAGGCGACCATGAAGCTTGCGAAAATCCTCAAATCCTGCCGGATCGACAAGCCGGCCCGCTTCCGGCTCGCCGATTACGATCCGGCCGAACGGTTCGGTCTTTCGACCGACGTCGACGACGTGAAGCCGATGCTCGCCGACGGCGTCGCCCAGCTGCAGGAACTGCAGCAGCGGCTTTACGCCCAAGGCCAGTGGGCGCTGCTCGTGGTATTCCAAGGGATGGACGCCGCCGGCAAGGACAGCGTCGTCAAGCACGTGATGACCGGCATCAATCCGCAGGGCTGCGAAGTGCATGCCTTCAAGGCGCCGAGCAGCGAGGAACTGGAACACGATTTTCTGTGGCGCACCGACAGAGACGTGCCGGCGCGCGGCCGCATCGGCATTTTCAATCGCTCGCACTATGAAGAAGTGCTGGTGGTGCGCGTGCATCCCGAATTGCTGAAAAAGCAGAATCTGCCGGCGAGCGCCGACGGCAAGATCTGGCAGCATCGTTTCAAGGAAATCCGCGACTTCGAAAAGCGGCTGACGCGCAACGGCACGCTGGTGCTGAAATTTCATCTGCACCTTTCCAAGGAGGAACAGCGCAAGCGCTTCCTGGCGCGGCTCGACGAGCCGTTCAAGCGCTGGAAGTTCTCCATGAACGACATCGCCGAGCGGGGCCGCTGGAACGAATACATGACCGCCTACGAGGACCTGATACGGGAAACATCGACCGATTTTGCGCCGTGGTACGTGGTCCCGGCGGACCACAAGCCCATCACCTGGGTGGTCGTATCCGCGGCGATCATCGACGCGCTGGAACAGCTGAAGCTCGACTATCCCAAGGTCCAGGGCAAGGCGCTCGTCGAACTCAAAAAGATAGAGCTGGCGCTCCGCACCGAGAAGCCGGACAAGTAAGCGCGCCAGGTAAGCCGGCCAGTAACATTCGTTCGTCGTCGTTACGGCAGAGCTGTCACTCGCTTGGCGCAATTGCCTGATTGTCTGCACACGCTATGCTGGGAGGCAGCAATGGTGAATAGGGCCATGAAGACCCCCGCGATCGTCTTGTTTGCCCTGGCGCTGATCGGGACATTCGCCGTCTCCCGAGCCGGCGCGGCGCCGTCCGACTTCGACGGCGTATGGATCCCGGACGTCAGGGATCAGAAGCGCCAGGAAACCGACAACGTCCCGCCCTGGAAGCCGGAGATCGTGCCGCAGGTGCAGCATCTGATCGCGGAGGAGAAGGCCGGCCGGCCTTTCCTCGTGCTCAGCCATTGCCTGCCGCACGGCATGCCGAGCTGGATGCTGATCACCCACAATGCGTTCGAATGGCTGACGACGCCCGGCCGCATCACCATGCTGGGCGAGGTCGACGGCAACCGCATGCGGCGCATCTACACGGACGGACGGACGCACCCCGACGAGCCCGACCTCACCTTGCATGGCCACTCGATCGGCCGTTGGGACGGCGACGTTCTCATCGTCGACACCACCGCCATCGTACCGCAGGCCTATATCGCCACCAGCGAAGCGGTCGGCATTCCCAACGATGGCGACATGCACATCGTCGAACGCATTCATCTGGCAAAGCCGAACGTGCTGGCCGACGATCTCGAGATCACAGCGCCGAAGGTTCTGACGGCGACCTGGAAGACGACGCGCCTGTTCCGCCGCTATCCCGAGCGGCATTACGAGATCATCGAAGGCGAATGCGAGCAGGAGGATCTCGTTCCGGGCAAGGACGCGTTCGGCAACGACATCTTCGTTTCCCATCCACAAAACCCGGACGGCTCGGTTCGCGCCGTGAAATGAGGCTGAAAATGAAATTGTCGAGAATCGCCGCCTTGGCGGCTGGCCTGTTCTTGGGGCTGAGCGGCGCGGCGCTCGCGCACCATTCCGGTGCCGCCTACGACATGGAGCATCCCAAGACGATGCAAGGCACCGTCAAGACGGTGAATTGGACCAACCCGCATATCACTTTCGTCATCGAAGCCGACGCCAAGGATGGCCAGCCTGCGCAGACATTGGTGTTCGAAGTTTCGAGCCCGGGCGTGTTGACCCGCTCCGGCTGGACCAAGCACTCGCTGCAGCCCGGCGATCACGCCGTGTTCCATTACGCGCCGCTGCGCGACGGCAATGCCGGCGGATTCTTGACGAAGGTCGATTTGCCGAACGGCAAGGAGCTCAGTTTCAGCCTGACGCCGGCCGATCAATAATGATCGACGCCGCCATCAGAGACGTTTCCAAGTGGCTGGCGGCGACGCCGCTGAGCCATTCGATCCAGACCACCGGCTGGATCATTCCGGCCCTGCAGACCATTCATATTCTCGCTGTCGCCGTGTTGTTTTCCTCCGCGGTCCTGGTCGATCTGCGGCTGCTTCGCCTCCTGCAGCGCGATGCTCCGTTGCCGGAGGTGGCGCGGCGCTTCCTTCCCGTGATCTGGCCGGTCTTGCTGGTGCTCCTGATCACCGGAAGCCTGTTGATCATCGGCGAGCCGCGACGTTCGCTCCTGAATACCACGTTTTATTTCAAGATGGCGTGTCTAGCGGCAGCCGTGGTGGTGACCGCCGGCCTGCAATGGTCGATCGCGTCGGCGCCGGAATTTTGGGAACGAAATCTGCCGCGGCGGCTGGCGGGAGGTTTGGCCGCTATCGTTTCCATCCTGATCTGGTGCGGCGTCCTGTTTGCCGGCCGCTGGATCGCCTATACGCAGGTCGGCTGATGCTCACGCCTTTCGATCTGATTTCGTATCTGGAGAACAGCAGCCTTGCCGACAACATCCGCGAGAACGACGCGCTGTTCCCGCTGATCGAGTCGGTGCATGTGCTGGCGATCTGCCTGGTGGTCGGCTCCATTCTGGCCGTCGATCTGCGGCTATTGGGGTTCGCCTCCGTTCATCGCCCGGTGAGCAGCGTCACGCGGGGCATTCTGCCGCTCACCTGGTGCGCGTTCGTCGTCGCGGTCGCCTCGGGCGGGCTCATGTTCATCTCCAACGCCACCAAATATCTAGGCAACGGCTTTTTTCTCGCCAAGCTGATTTTGATCGGCGTGGCTGGATTGAACATGCTGATCTTTCACGCCATCAGTGCGAAAGACGAGCGGCGCTGGGAGAACGACAAGCGGCCGGCGCTGGCGGCGCGGTTCGCCGGCGGCGTTTCGATCCTCATATGGATCGCGGTGGTCGCCTGCGGCCGCTGGATCGGGTTTACCATGGAGGCCGGCTGAGATGATCGGCAATCGCCTCTTCCCCGGCGTTTTGACCGCAGCCGTTCTTGCCGGCACGTTCGTTTCGCCATCGATCGGCGCAGACGCCGGCCCGATGCCGCCCTTCGAAGCACATGTCGACATGAAAACCTTCATGGAACACGTGCTCGCGCCGGCGGCCAAGATCGTCTGGAGCGTCAACGCCATCACCATCGACGCACAAGGCGAGCACAACCTGTCGCCCAAAACGGACGCCGACTGGGAAGCGATCGTCAGCGGCGCCGCGACGCTCGCCGAGGCCACCAACGCGCTGATGATCCCGCAGCGCTCGCGCGATGCCGCGTGGAATTCCTACGTGCAAAAATTGGCGAAGGCCGCGAACGAGGCCTACATCGCCGCCGAAGCCCACGATCTGAAAACGATCGCGCAGGTCAGCGATCGTCTCGACGGCATCTGCGCCGCCTGTCACCGCCACTACGGGCTCGAATGAGGCCGCCGAACTTTCACTCGTCATGCCCGGCCTTGTGCCGGGCATCCACGCCTTTAGGGCCGAGCAAGCTCAAAGGCGTGGATGGCCGGGACAAGCTCGGCCATGACGGTGTTGGTTAGGTCGCAATCAAATGCCGTTGCTATAAGATAACGATGACTTGCGCCTACGCTGCCGCTTCGGCCGCAACGTTCGGCGGAAATTCCGTGACGCTGTCCGCCTCGTTGTCGACGATCATCAGCAAGTCGAAATAGCGGATCGTCGGCGTCGCTCCGGTGCGCGCCTTGATGTTGGCGAGCCATTCGGCGTTGTGGCCGCGCTGCGCGGCTTCCTTGGAGGGCCAGATATAGAAGGCGCCGCCGGCGCCGTCGTCGCCGACGATATAATGCTTGCGGACGAGTTCCTCGTTCGCCCGCCAGCGCGGAACGGTGGTGCGGCCATCTTCCAGAATCTGCTCGCGGGTCCAGCCCGGCGGGTAATCGAACTGCACAAACTCGACGATCATTAGGTCAGCCTCCCTGTCGTTTCCAGGCATTGTAACCGAAAACGAGGGTCTTGCGCGGCGGCCGTTTCGCCCATACAACAGCCGCGGCCGCGAGGATTAAGGCGGATTTTACCGAATCTGCGCCACCTTGAGGCCGACGAGGACGAGCATGTCGATTCGCAACGATTTCGCGATCGGACGGGGAGCCGACAAGGCTCGGCCCGGTGCTGCCCTCATTCTCAACGGGCTGCTGCTCCTTATCGCCCTCTGAGGGCCGGCTGGGCGCTTGCGCCTGGGCACTCAGGGGTTTGACGAAAAAGCCAGCAGAACCCGGAGCGCCCCGACCGGCGCGAGACCAGAAGGAATTTAGACCATGACCGCCCCTACCCAGTCCGAGAAGGACCGCGTCGTCATTTTCGACACCACCTTGCGCGACGGCGAGCAATGCCCCGGCGCCACCATGACCCACGAGGAGAAGCTCGAGGTCGCCGAATTGCTCGACGACATGGGCGTCGACATCATCGAGGCCGGCTTTCCGATCGCCTCGGAGGGCGACTTCGCCGCCGTCCATGAGATCGCCCAGCGCACCAAGAATGCCGTGATCTGCGGGCTCGCCCGCGCCGCGTCCAAGGACATCGACCGCTGCGCCGAGGCGATCAAGCCGGCGGCGCGCCGGCGCATCCACACCTTCCTGTCGACCTCGCCGGTGCACATGAAGTACAAGCTGCAGAAGGAGCCGCACGAGGTCTACGAGATGGTGATCGCGCAGGTCACCCGGGCGCGCAACCATACCGACGACGTCGAGTGGTCGAGCGAGGACGGCACCCGCACGGAATTCGATTTCCTGTGCCGCTGCGTCGAGGCCGCGATCAAGGCCGGCGCCACCACCATCAACATTCCCGACACCGTCGGCTACACGACGCCGGACGAGTATTTCAACCTGTTCAAGACCGTGCGCGAGCGCGTGCCGAATTCCGACCTGGCCCGCTTCTCGGTGCACTGCCACGACGACCTCGGCATGGCGGTGGCGAACTCGCTCGCCGGCGTGCGCGGCGGCGCCCGGCAGATCGAATGCACCATCAACGGCATCGGCGAGCGTGCCGGCAATGCCGTCGCTGGAAGAAGTCGTGATGGCGATGCGGGTGCGCAACGACGTGCTGCCCTACACGACGGGCGTCGACGCCACCATGCTGACGCGCGCCTCGAAGCTCGTCGCCGCCGTGACCTCGTTCCCGGTGCAGTACAACAAGGCCATCGTCGGGCGGAACGCCTTCGCCCACGAGAGCGGCATCCATCAGGACGGCATGCTCAAGCACACCCAGACCTACGAGATCATGCAGCCATCGGACGTCGGCGTGAAGCAGACCTCGCTGGTCATGGGCAAGCATTCCGGCCGCCACGCCTTCGTGCACAAGCTCGAGGAATTGGGCTACCGCCTCGCCGCCAATCAACTCGAGGACGCCTTCGCGCGCTTCAAGGCGCTCGCCGACCGCAAGAAGCATGTCTACGACGAGGACATCGAAGCGTTGGTCGACGAGGAGATTGCGACCGCGCAGGACCACATCAAGCTCGTCTCGCTCTCCGTCATCGCCGGCACCCGCGGGCCGCAGCGCGCCACCATGAAGCTCGACATCGACGGCAAGCCGGCGATCGCCGAATGCGAAGGCAACGGCCCGGTCGACGCGGTGTTCAACTGCATCAAGGCGATGGTGCCGCACGAGGCGGTGCTGGAGCTTTATCAGGTCCACGCGGTGACCGAAGGCACCGACGCGCAGGCCGAGGTCTCGGTGCGCTTGGCGGAGAACGGCCGCGCCGTGACGGCGAAGGGCGCCGACCCCGACACGCTGGTCGCGTCCGCCCGGGCGTACCTCGCCGCGCTCAACAAGCTGGTGGCCCGGCAGTTGCGCGGCGAGCGCGAAGAGCGGCGGATCCACTCGACGGACGTGGGGTGAGAAGGGCCCGCGGAGCGCGATCAACTAAACCAGGTCGCGCAGCGGGCCCAGATCCAGCGACAAATCCTGGTCGCCCAGGCCGAACGCCGCCTTGAGTTCGCTCATGCGGGTTTCCAGTTTGAGCAAGGTCTCGCCCAAACGCTCGATCTCGTCTTCGCTCAGCGTGCCGCTCTCCACGCGCCGGATCGCCTGCCGTTCGAGCAATTGGCGCAGCAGCTCGACGACGCCGAGCACGAGGCGAGCGAGGTCGCGTTCGACCTTTTCGGGGTCGATCGTCACGCGCGCGGGGAGCTGTCGTCGGCGAGCTTCGCGCCGATCGGCAAACCGATCGAGCATGGCCTGATCGTCGGGCGCGTGAATGACTTTTTGGCTGGCCGCCGTGACGTCAGCTCGCATGGCGCGCTTCGCTTTGGTTTGTTGCATGCGGGCCGGCCCCGACGAAGGAATAGGCCGGCCAGGGGCCGGTACAGAGCAGTGCAAGCTGCGGATTGGCCGCGGCGACGTCGCTGACGATTTCTTGGAAGGCCGTCATGCGGTCGCGCGGCACCAGAAACGCCGCCGCGATCCCATGCCGATCCTCCGGCTGATCGTCGAGCCTGCTGTCATGAGCGTGGCTTGCCAGTTTGTCATAGACATCGCGGACCAGCCGGAGCTTGCCGCGTTGTCGCTCGCGCGAATGCCGCTCCTTCGCAACGCGCTCGCGCAAATAGGCAGCCCCCGGCCCGGTTCCCGGCACCGTCAGAGCAGGGCCTACGGGAGCGACAATCGGCTTTCGCCGTCCTCCGCGATATCGCTCAAGCATCGCACGCCGATCTCGACATGGCCGCGCACGCGCGCGATGTCCTCGGCGAGCGCGCGATAGGTCCGGCACAGAATATCCTCGACATGCCGGCGCGAC
The DNA here is from genome assembly GCA_963745155.1 of uncultured Pseudomonadota bacterium. GTDB lineage: Bacteria > Pseudomonadota > Alphaproteobacteria > Rhizobiales > Xanthobacteraceae > BOG-931. Next base: position 85,785 of record CAVUWO010000013.1, read on the forward strand.
GGCGCCAGCGTGCCGAACCGCATCGGAACCACCGTGCAATCGCTCATGAGCAATTCGATCACCGCTTCGTGCCGCCACACCTCGTCGGCGCTCTGCGGCGGCGCCGCGCCGTCGTAGGCGCTGACGACGGCGGCGATATCGCGCCAGGCAATTTTGCTCAGTTCTTGGCCCCGCAGGCCCGATTGCCGGGGCAACGGCTGTTCCGGCCGATCGGCGATCGCATAGACGTAAATCATTCGGCGGCTCCTGCGTCGGCCCGTGCCATCTCGCCCGCGTCCTGTCGGAGCCGTTCGGCGGTATCGACCGACGCCAGCAAGACTTTCAGTCCGACATAGATCAAATCCACGCCGGCGACCGAGATGGTGGCGTCGCCCCACAGCACGACGCCTTTGTTCAGCGCGCGATCGAGCAGCTCGGATAAGGCGAGTTGGTCCCTGTCGAACAGGTGGGGCTGCATGTGCGATGCCCTCACTGCTGGATCGAGACAAAATGATAGGGCGGCCATGGACCGGTGAGCTCATGATCGAAGCCACGCGCCGCATGCTCCTTCTGCCAATCCGCGACGGTTTCTCGGAATTGCGCGAAGGCGTGTTCGGCCACGAGGTAGGTCGCATTCATCGCCATTTCGGCCGCGCGGCCGTGCACCGCCGCGGGCTGCAGCTTGATGTCCGCGGCATCGCGGACGCAAGGATCAAGACTTGCGCGCATGCGCCGCACGCAGCCGGCGGCAACCGCTTCCATCTCGTCCGCCAGCGCCTTGGCGTATCTTTTCTGCAGAAAGAACCGCGGCGCCCGGCGAAGCTTGCGCCAGCGCATCGTGCATCGATCGAATGCTCATCGATGCGGCTTCGACGTGGCGGCGCAGCGTGTCCGCATCGTAATAAAGCTTCAGCCCCCACTCGCAGGCGCCGGAATCCGATCCAGCGCCTGGCACAACTCGGCGCGATGCTGCGCAATGGCTTTCGCCGCCTTGGCGCGGTCGAGATAGATCGTGCCAAATCTGAACGGCACGACATCGTAGCTCGCGCGCAGCTCCTCGAGCACTTTTCCATGCGCCAGAATGCGATCCCGCAGCCAATCGGCATCATTGAGCGCCGCACGAAATTCGCTCGCACCGAATTGGGCGCTGGGGACCGCGCTCACGAAAGCCATCAAATTCCCATCCACCAGCGGCTCGACCGGCGCCTGCCGCACGATGCCTGCGAGCCGCCGCGGACCGCGGGTTTGTCCGGGCGCAGCGCGCGCGACACCATAGACGTAGACCAAACTCTGATCGGCCGACGCTGCGCGGGTTTTGGCGAGCGTCATGGCTGTGCTTCCGCGTGCGCCGATGACGGCGCCTGCCGGCGCACCATCACCAGGATGGCGCCCTCGACGGCGCCGCGATCGAAGCGATAACCGGCGCGCGGCAGCGTCGCCCGCCGCCGACGGCAGCGCTTCGGCATAACTCATCAGCGTCTTGTAGGCGTCGGTCAGCGCGCCTGACGCAGTGCCTCACCCTCTCGCGCCGGAGCCGCCGTGAGATCGGGGTGCACGAGATCGGGGTGGACTTGCCGAATCTGCCGATGAAACGCCGATTTGATCTCCGCAAGGTCGGCGCGCTCACCGAGTGAGAGAACGCGGCGCGCCCGGTCGACTGGCCTCGAACGACGGCAGGCTCACTTCGACCGTCGCAAAGCTGTAAGGCGGCAACGGCCCGACGCAGCGGAAATGCAGGCGCTCGCCGAACTCCTTGTCGAGCGCGGCGAGTTGCCGGTCGAGTTTTTCGCCGGCGCTCCGCGCCATCAACAAAGCGAGATTGGCGATCATGCGGTCGTCCATCAGCGCATTTTCGACGACGTCGGCCGCGACGCTGCGGACCGCCGTCACGATGCGCAGCCGGCACGCTTCCCGGCGGCGATCGATGAACTCCTTCATCATCTTTCCGATCGCGAGCCGTTGTTCATGGCTGGCGCCACCGGGCTGCGACGCGATCAGCGCCTTGAACCGCACGATCGCGTCATCGGCTGCGGCTTCGCGCACGATATCGTCGATGTTCCAGGAGACGACGAGCTCGACCTGAACGTATTGCGCCAGCTCGGCCAGCGGCGCCGCCAGGATCGGAGCGCCGCGCGCCAGCATGCTGACCACCGCCGCGTCGTCGGGCAACGTCGTACCGAATTTCACCGGCAGCGCCACGGCGGTCCGCATCACGCTCTCCACTACGCGTTGATGCGCCAGCAAAGCGCGAACCGCGTCCTCGCGCGACAACGCATGGAACTCGATCGGCGGCGCCGCGCTGACGACGGCCGCCAGGGCGTCGGCGCGGATACGACCTGCGGCCGGTCGCCCCAAATACCTGCCATATCGAGTGGCGGCCGTTCGTCGGCGGCGACGACGGCGTACAGATAGAGGCGGCTCATGGCGGTGTCTCCGCGGTCTGACGCCCGGCGAGCGCCATGTCAAAGTGGCGGCTCGCAACGCTCAGCTTGCGCAACAAATCAGCTGCGCGCGGAGCCTCCGCGGCTTGCTTTGCCGGCGGCTTGGCCACCGTCTTGGCCGCGGCGGGCTCGACGATCTCGCGGATCGCGAACAGCGCCGCCTGCCGGCAAAGCCCCTCGAGGTCGGCGCCGACAAGTCCTTCCGTGCGCTTGACCAGCGTGTCGATCTTGACGTCCTTGGCGAGCGGCATGCGCTTCATATGAACTTGAAGGATGGCCAGGCGTGAGGCCGCGTCGGGCGCCGGCAACGCGATGTGGAATTCCAGCCGGCCCGGACGCAACAATGCGGGATCGAGCCGGTCCATCCGGTTGGTCGCGGCGAGCACCACCACCCCCTTGAGGTCCTCGATGCCGTCGAGTTCAGTCAAGAGCTGCGCCACGACCCGCTCGGCGACCTGGCCGCCGCCGCCACCGCCGCGGCGCGGCGCCAGCGCGTCGATCTCGTCGAAGAAGATGATGCAGGGAGCGGCCTGACGCGCCTTGCGAAATATCTCGCGCACGCCCCGCTCGGACTCGCCGATCCACATGCTCAAAAGCTGCGGACCTTTCACGGCGATGAAATTGGCTTCGGTCTCGCCGGCTAGCGCCTTGGCGAGAAGCGTCTTGCCGGTACCCGGCGCGCCGTGCAGCAGGACGCCCTTGGGCGCACGGACGCCGGCCTGTTGAAACAAATCGTCGTACCGCAATTGCCACAGCACGACCTCGGTCAAGAGCCGCTTGACCTCGTCCAATCCGCCCACATCGTCCCAGCGCATGTCGGAGATTTCGGTGGCAACCTCGCGCAGCGCGGACGGCTCGACTTCCGCCAAGGCCCCCTCGAAATCCGCCCATTCCACTTTGAGTGTGGCGAGCTTGTCGTAGGGGATATCGGTCGATTTGAAATCGATGTCGGGCATCAGCCGTCGCAGCGCGCTCATGGCCGCCTCGCGGCACAGCGCGGCGAGGTCGGCGCCGACGAAACCGTGCGTGATGCCGGCGATCCGCTCGAGGTCGACGGCCTCGGCGAGCGGCATCCCGCGGCTGTGGATTTCGAGCGCCTCGTGCCGCCCTTCCTTGTCCGGAATGCCGATCTCGATCTCCCGGTCGAAGCGCCCGGGCCGGCGCAATGCAGGGTCCAGCGAGTTGGGAAGATTGGTGGCCGCGATCAGGACCACCTGGCCGCGCGCTTCGAGGCCGTCCATCAAGGACAGGAGCTGGGCGACGACGCGACGTTCGACCTGGCGCTCGCCCGCCATCTGCTCGCGCTTGGGCGCTATCGCATCGATCTCGTCGATGAAGATGATGGAGGGCGCGTTTTTTTCCGCCTCCTCGAACATCTTGCGCAGATTAGCCTCGCTCGCGCCGTAGAGCTTGTCGATGATCTCCGGCCCGTTGATGTGGATGAAATGCACATTGGATTCGTGGGCGACGGCGCGCGCGATCAAAGTCTTGCCGGTGCCCGGCGGGCCATAGAGCAGGACGCCCTTCGGCGCCTCGACGCCGAGATGCGCGAACACTTCCGGATATTTGAGCGGCAGTTCGATGATCTCGCGGACGCGGCGCATCTCCTTGTGCAGGCCGCCGATATCCTCGTAGGTGACCGCTTCGCGGCGGCGCTCGGCGCCGCCTTCGCAGGTGATAGACGTCGCGGTCGTGACGATCACCGGTCCCGCCGGCGTCGCTTTGCTGACGACGAAGTTGCGCGTCTGCGTCCCGATCGGATTGACGCGCACCCGGTCGCCGGCGACCATCGGTATGCCGTCGAGCAGGCGGGTCAGATAGCGGCCTTCGAGGCCGCGCGTGGCGCGTGCTGGAGCGTCGGTCGGCGACAGCACGATCTTGTTCGCCGTCTTCGCCACCGCGCGACGCACGGTGACCGGTTCGCCGAGACCGGCTCCGGCATTGGCGCGGGAGATGCCGTCGATCTGGATCAGGTGCTTGCCGCGCAGTTCGGCGTGGGCGGGAACGATGCGGGCCACGGTCGTCTGCTTCGACGTGACTTCGACGACGTCGCCGGTTTCCACGCCGAGTTCCGCCATGTCCTTGGGATCGAGCCGGGCGAGACCGCGGCCGACGTCCTTCGGCAGGGCTTCCGCGACTTTGAAGGTGGTGTTGATCGGGCCGCTGTCCATCGCTTCATCTCACCCGCACCGCAGCCTCGTCCCGCCTCCATATCGACCGGCGTTGGTCATCCGAGACTCCATTCTCAGGGCAACGGCAAGCCCGCTGGCGACGCTAAGCTCCGCTGCCTGCGCTTGCCCTTTCGGCGCGCTGGCGTGGCGTGCCCGTTGCCCTCGAGGTGAACGAGCCTTTGCCGCAACGTCGCGTTTTCCTTCTCGAGCTCTCCCGCGCGCACCGAAAGCTTCGGATCGGCTTCCCACCAGTTGATGCCGAGCTCCTTCGCCTTGTCGACCGAAGCCACCAGCAGCCGGAGCTTGATATTGAGCAGATCGATCTCGACCAGCGAGATCGTGATGTCGCCGGCAATGACGATCCCTTTGTCGAGCACGCGCTCGAGAATGTCGGCCAAGTTGGTGGTTTGAAGCGAATGTTCCATGTCGTGTTCGACCCGGGTGTGCCTACGACGAATTGCGGCAGAGCACGCAGTTTCCGTGTGCGCCGGTGCTGGTCATGTCTCTTCGATCATCTGGTCGCGGAAGTATCGCCGAATGCGGCGATAGCTCAGCAGGATGCCGGTCGGCCCGAGCACGGCCTCGTAGGCCGCGAGCACGTCGGTCGCCGCCGGTATGCGCCGCAGCTCGACCAGGTCGACGGTGACGTGCCAGCCGTCAGGTTCGCGCACCACCGCGGAAACATGATCGGCATCGAGTCCGGTGATACTCTCCAGCTCCGCCTTGGCGTGCTTGGCAACCGCCGCCGCCCCGGCCGCTTCGCCTTTACGGCGCCCGATCGGCGGGTCTTGCACGACACCGATGTCGGGAACGATCGGAGGCATCGTTTCCGGCTCGATCGATTCATTCTCGACCAGGTGCCGTTCGTGCGTTTCTGGAAATCGTGAGAGGCGCCGTGACATGGTCTAACGTCCTTCCTTCATTCTTCGCGCTTCATTGAGCCGCTGCAGCAGTTCGGCTTCGGCACTCTCGAATTCCTCGAGCGTGATCTTGCCGAGCTCGAATTGCTGCTCCAGCCCGAGCAGATCCTTGCGAATTTTGTCCGTGTCGTAGAGCTCCTGTTCGGCATGTTCGGCGAGAGTTCTTGACGAGCCAGAGCACGCCCCTGAAGGGACCCGCCAACGGTGCCGTCACGATCGTGCCAAGTAGGCCCATCTTTCATCTCACAAAATCTTTCGCCGCCGCCGGTTGGCGGCCGGCCACGTGCCTCAGTTCGCCCACCGCATGCTGACATTGACGAAGTTGTACGGAGCAACGGGGCCGACGCATTTGATCAGAAGCCGGCGCCCCATATCCGCATCGAGCGCGCGTACGGTCGCGTCGAACTCGGTCTCGCGCTTGCGCGCGATCAGGAAGGCGGCGTTGACGACCATATGGTCGGTAATCGTGGCGTTGACCTGCGCCTTTTCGGCGAGCGGCCGCAGCTTTTCGAGGACGCCGTCGGCGTCGCGGACGCGCCGCCCTTTCAGCTCGGCCTCGACGAGCTCGCCGAGCCGAATCCTGTCGTAATAGGTCTCCTCGAGCTGGCGGCCCGCCAGGCCGTCGCGCAGGCGGCGGATCGTCGGGTTGTCCTGGACGATTTCCTGGAAGACGACATCCTCGTACCAGAACGCCTTGAGACCCATCTCGATGCGGCCTTCCATGCCGTCGAGCATCGCGCTCAACTCGCCGTAACGCGCCTTCAGCAATTGTTCGCGCACCGCTTCGGGGCCGGGCGCGACGCTGTCGAAGCGCACCGGCAGCACGGTGTGGTCCGCCATGACTTCGTCGAGCACGCGCATATGAGCCATCATGTTGCGCCGCGTATTGTCGTATCGCGCCTCCGGCGAGTCGCTGGCGACCACCGCCAGATCCTTGAAATTGATCGTGTGGACGACATCACCGCGCTCGCCCATGCCGAGCGTCTCGAAGGTCCGCGGCTCGCGGCACCGCACGATGCAATAAAGATACTGGCCGACCGCGGTTTCGGCGTGAACCTTCGGCGCACGTTGGGGAGCGAGCCTCATGCGAAACCCTCGTCATGTCCGATGGCGCCGCGCGCAACCACTGGCGCCTCTGCCCGCGGTGGGCGCCGCCGCGTGGTCGAATGGCCCGTCGAGCGCGAAGCGAACCTGCAAGTGCCGTTTGCGCAAGCCGCGGACGAGAATATCCAGCGCCTCGCCGCTCCATTTTTTGGTTTCGGCGGCGCTCAGATCGGTCCGCAGCAGCAGATAATGATCGCGGCATTGCTGATAGAGCGGCAGCGCCGCCGGGTCGACATGCGACAGCACGCCCTCGATGAGCGCATGTTCCAGCGCCTCCGCCTGGTGCCGCCGTTCGGCGCGCAGAAACGGCGCGATCTCCAGGGCGAACACCAGATGCGCCTGCAGATCGCCGACCAGAAGCAGCGCCGCGGCCTGCTCGGCGCTCAGCTTCCGTGCCACGACCCGCTGTTCCAGGTTCTGCGCCAGCGACGAGCGCCAGACGACGCTCAGCTTGGCCTTGTCGACGATCTTTCTGTCCAGATGAAACAGCGCATTGCCGAATCCGGCGCGCACCGCGATCTCGTTCGCGAACACCTCTTGCGGCGCGTGAACGCATAGGCGGTCGGCCAGGAGATCGAGAACAGGCGCGACGGCCGTCGCGATCGGCCCCTCCACCGTGACTTTGACCGATAGAGCGCGCGCTGCCCGCACGGTTTCGTTCTCGGCAAGCGGATGGCCGTGTTCGTGGGCCAGCAGGCCGCGCAGCGCAACGTCGTCATGCCAAAGGCCGTCATGTTCGAGCGCACCGCGATTGACGAACACCGCGCATTCGGAGAGATCGTCCGCGTCGTAGACATTGACCATGGGACGGCGATCGATGTCGTTGGCGACCACCGTCGACAGCGCCGTCGCGCCTTTGATTTGCAGAACGAGCGGCTGCAGGTCCTCGAGCACGAACATGTTGACTCTGGCGTGCGGCCAATGGCCGAGACGGACATAGTGGCGAATGACCGCTTCCTCCTCGCGGATCAGCCGATCGACATCGCACGGCCGGTCCGCCATGACCTGCAGTACGGTGTTTTCCACGCGATGGCGGGAAAAATGCTCGATCGCATTCGTCATGGCTCACGACTTCTTCAATCGCAGCTCCAAGAGGCCGTTTTTGAAGGAGCGCTGCATCGACGCGGCGTCGACCGCGCTCGGCAGCAGCACCTCCTTGGCGTAGCGCCGTTCGCCCGACGAACTGAGCGAGAGGATGTCGCCGCGCACCTCGACCTGGATCGCCTCCTCCTTCACGCCCGGAAGCTCGGCGGCGACGACGATCTCGTGCCCTTCGTCGAAGACGTCGATCAACGGCTCGCGCACGTCGACCACCTCCGGGCCCTCGCGCGTCGAGCGGATATTGCCGAACCGCTCGATATGGGGTTCGCCGCCGAGCCCGACCCGCACGCTGACGCCGTAGACGCCGTGGGCCTTGTCGCCGAGCCCCTTGACCTTGAACTCGCCGGTGCGCTCGATTTGATTTTCGCCGGCCTCGACCAGCTTGCCGAGAACGCCGACGAAATCGCCGAGGCCCTTGAACAAGGACCCGAAGCCGATATCCACATCGGCGTGGCCTTCCGCGCCATGCGCATGCTTGCGTGCACTCGTCTTCCGGTTCGACATGATCTCAACTCCAACAACGTTGCCTCGGGAGAGCCGTCTGCCGGCGGCTCAATATTCCAAATTGATCTGCGGCTTTTGCGGCGGAGCGGCCGCGCCGTCGCCCGGCCCGCCCGCGGCGGCCGACCGCCGCCCGCCTGCGTCGGGCGCGATGCGGCACAGTGAATGCGCGAACCAGTCGCCCGACCTCGGCCATCTGCTTTTCCACCACGGTCAGCCGCTCTCTGGTCACTTGCTGCTTCTCGGTCCACACGGCGAGTTGGCGCTCGAGCAATCCGCGTTGATGGTCGAGGCGGGCGAGCTTCGTCGTGAGCGTGCCGGGTTGCGACTTGGCGCGCACGACATGCAGCGCCTGGATTCCGCCGGTCTCGTGAACTCCCCGGACATGTGCCATCGTTTCCTCTCCGCGACGCTAGGCTTCCGTCAATTGTTCGCCCGGATCCGATGGGCTGCTTTCGCGGTCGCCGCGGCTTTGCGCGGGACTGCAGTGATGGCCGATCAGGCTCATCAGCATCTTGCGCTGCTGGACCCGTTCATCCTTGGCGCGGCTGCCGAAGGATGCTCTGGCGCCGAGCAAATCGAGACACGTTTGCACGAAGCGGGGATCGGCCGATGAAATCCGCAGGTTCTGCCCCGCGACCACCCGCGCGATCATGATGCTGCCCCGCAACGTCGGCGCCTGGTCGTATTCGCCCGACGCCCGATAATCGCGCACCAGATCGACGATCGCCCGACCTTCGATTCGTGCAGGCCGGACCGCGCGGCGGTGATGGCCATTTCGGTCTCGCGGTCGAGATAATCGACGTCGATCATGACCATGCGGTCGCTCAACGCATCCTGGGCATCGTGAACGCCGGAGTATTCCTGCGGATTGCTGGTGAAGATCGCATGGAAGTTCGGATGCACCCTGACGTAGCTTTCGTTCTGGTTGGGAACCGGCAAAACCAGCAGCCTTTCCTCCAACACTCCGAGCAGAATGTTGTTGGCTTCGGGACGCGAGCGGGTGAACTCGTCGTAAATGAGCGTGTGGCCTTCGCGGCAGGCCGTGGTCAGCCGGTGATCGGACCAATGCCGCGTCGCATCCTCCTCGTATTTCGTCACCGTGTGGATGAAACGATCGACCACCTTGCGGTATTGGTAGCCGAACTGCCCGCCGACCAGGTTGGACGTCGTCATCTCATCGTCGCCGGTAAGAAACACCACCGGCCGCCCCAACTGGGCCGCCACATGGAACGCCAACGTCGTCTTGCCGGATCCGGCGGGCCCGCGAAAATGCACCGGAAAGCCGGCGCGCAGATAGGCGAGCGCCCGATTTCTCAAATCCTGCACCGCAGGGGTCTCGACGAAATTGGTGCTCGCACGCAACGAGATCGTGGTTCCGGCAAGCTGGGGAACCGAACGCGACGCCGTCGTCATGTTTGTCTCTCTTCGCATGTTCACTCGCTGACTTCACTCGCTGACTCTGGCGCGCAGGTCGGCGCATCCCGGAATGCTCTCGAACTGCAGGGCGCGATACCATTGTTGCCGCATGGCCTCGTAACGCTCCGGTTTGCCCTGCCACGACCGAAACTGCTCGTGAATGCGCCGCAGCGCAGGCTCGCACTCGAGCCAGAAATCGTCGTCGAACGGCGCGATGACGGCACGCCGCGTAAAATGCGCTTGCCGGGAGAGACTTGCGGCCATGCTGCGCTCGAAATCCGTCCCGAAACCCGCCGACTGCTGCGTGACCACGTAGGCCACGGCATCGCCAAACCCGAGGGCGAACGCCTGATCAAGTCCGAGATCGCCGGCGATGGAAGCCGCCAAGACGGACAACACGCGCACCAGCGCTTCGATCTCGTCCTGACCGCAATGCTCGCCGCTGCGCGCCAGCTGCACGAGATCCGAGTAAGCCAGCGGCAAGCCGCGCTGCGAATGCCGCGGCGGCAGCAGCGTCAGCGTGAAGGCGCCCGGCGTGAAGCGCCCCGTCGCGCCATTGGCGCCGAGCGTCCGCGACAGCTGCTTCCACAACACTTCAAGATACGACCACGCCTCGGCAAAATCCGGAAGCAGCACGATCTCCGGATAGAGCCCGTCCCGTACCAGCACGCGACAGGTCAAGCCGGTCAAGGATTGCAGCGGCGGCGGCAACGTGATCTCGATGCTGCCGCTCGTTCGCCCTGCGGATCTGATTTTGCCGGTGCCAAGGTGCATGTGATCGCTCGCGTTGACTTGTTCTCGAATTCGAACGCCTAGCCGATGGTCTAGCGTCTCATCTAGCGCCGCCTCTAGCAGACCATGCGCCCGCGCTTTGCCGCCGCGTCCCGCCTCGGACGCGACATTCCGCTGTTCAGCCGTGCCATCGATCGAACGACTTTTCGTCGGCGTTTTCCTAAGCCGCCTTGCCGTGCTTGAAATCCGACCAGATTTCATGCGTCTTCATGCGTTCCGCATGCATGCCACCGACGAATTTCATGGTGGCGGTGTGCAATTTCCGATGGCCCGCTTTGAGCTCGGCGCTCTGCTGCTTGGCCATTTTTCGGTGCGCGTCGGCGAGCCGCAGGACGGTCGCGCCGGCGGCATCGCGCAATTGCGCGGCCTGCATCGCGATGTCGTGGACCTGATGCGCAAGACCGCTCCGCATCCGGCTCGCGGCCCGCACGCGCGCAGTGGCCGAGGTGGGCGATCCCGTTCATCGTCTCATTGCGCTGTGCCGCCACGTTCTTGGCGGCCGCCGCGAGATGTTTCTGCGTCTGCCCGACCTGATGCGCCATCGCGCGCCGATGGGCGGCGACATCCCGGCTCAGCGCGGCGAGAAATTTCTGCATCTGGGCGCGATAGTCGTGAACCATGTCGCCGCGCATCTCGGCGCACGCGGCCAACGTCGCTTGCGTCGCTTTGCGCATCGCGTCGATCGCCGACTTGCGGAACGCCGCCGCCTGCGACAGCTCTTTCGTCAGACGCGCCATCTGTCGTGGTCGTGACATCGAATGCCTCGCTTACTGGCTGGGCGGGCCTTGCTCGCCGCTCGCTACTGTTGCTTAGTCTGCTGCTAAGTCAGTCCCGTACCAAATGGCGGGTCGAAGTGGCCGCTGCTGCCAGCGAGCAAACTGGCAGCCACTTCGCTCCACGACGCGATAGCTCAGGCCTCGGCGGACGCCGTGAGACCGATGGCCTCCGCGTATTTCAGATACGTGTCGACGCCGGCGACGACGATGCGGGCTTCGATCGCGAGCAGCTCGATCCCGACCAGCGATACGCGAGCCCACGCGTCGATGACGACGCCCTTGTCGAGAATGCGATCGACGACCTCGGCGAGGCTGGTCGACGCGATGGTCTTTTCCACTGCCATATCTTTGTTCCTCGGGTTGCATGCGGTCCGTTGACCACCGGCACGAGAGCACAGTTGCGGCCTGGGCGTTAGCTGGGTCGAATATCTGGCCAGCAAGGGGTTTTCCCTAAGCGCGCGTTTCGGCGCGCGAGCGTTCAATGCGTTCACTTCCCATCGACCGGGCTTTCGCAGTCGATCCGTTGCAGGCATGGCGGATTGCTGACGGCATGGCTTTGGCACCTGACGCAGCCCGCGATTTGCCTGACCAGCTTCACGACGTTGTCGGCATCCATCTTCTGCATGAGGTGGCCGCGGTAGATTTCGATCGCCTTGGGGCCCACGCCGAGGCGCCGCGCCGTCTCTTTGTTCGACATGCCGTCGAGCACGCATTCGAGCACCTGCCGCTCCCGGCACGACAGCGTCGCGACGCGGTCCAGCATGCGCTTGTGCTGCGACCAGGCTTGCAAGGCCACGGCGTCGCTGCGCACCCAGCGCTGTATCGCCTCGATCAGCAGTTCCTTGTCGAGCGGCTTCTCGAAGAATTCGACCGCGCCGAGCTTCATGATGCGGATGACGGTCGCCAGCTCGCCGTAGCCGGACATGAAGATCACGGGGACAGCGCGGACTTGCGAGCGCAGCCAGCCGAGGACTTCGATGCCGCTCAATTCCGGCATGCGAAGATCGAGCACGACACAGCCGGGTTGCGCCGGATCGAAACTTTCGACGAACATCGAAGGCGCCGCATAGGTCGCGGCGCGAAGCCCGACGGTCTTCAGCAACCGCTGCAACAAATTCCGCGTGCCCTCGTCATCGTCGACCACGTGGACGAGGGCTTCGGGGGCTGCCGACTTGCCGTGGCCTTGACCGCTATGGGGGAGTGATGACACGCTCCGCCCCTTGTTATGCGCACCGATGATTCAAGCTGCGATTTTTGGTGGCAGCACGAACTCGTGCGACAAGCCGCTCGGATCAATCTGATCAGCTCAGTCAGACGCCCGAAACGTTGCAAAGCAATAAATGGAAATCGCTCTATTTTTACTTACGGCGTTGCGGCCATCGGTAAAACGCGAATTCCTTCGTCGCATACGTGGAAGCACTTAGTTAGAGAACGGCGCGCGGCGTTAACTCAGAGCAGGATTGGCGTGCCGCCGTCCGTTGGGCGCGAAGCCAGCCATACCAGCGGCCATCCCCTCGCCGCTTCGCGCCGAGACTTGCAGGATCGTCGCGTCGGGGTTGATCTTGGTCACATTGGCGATGGCTTGTGCGAGCGAGAAATCGAGATGGGGCGATAGATCGATCTTGGCGAGGACGACGATCGTCGCGGCGCTGAACATGTGAGGATATTTCAGCGGCTTATCCTCGCCGTCCGTCACCGGAAAGATGACGACTTTTGCCCGCTCGCCGAGGTCGAAGAGCGCCGGGCAGACCAGATTACCGACATTCTCGATGAGCACGACCGCGCCGGGCGGCGGCTTGAGCGCGGCGAGCGCCCGCGTCACCATTCCGGCATCGAGATGGCAGCCGGTGCCGGTATTGACTTGCACGACCGCCGCGCCCGCCCGGCGAATGCGCTCGCCGTCATTCGCGGTCGCCTGATCGCCCTCGATCACGTAAAGCGGCAACTCGCCGGCGAGATCGCGGATCATGCGCTCGAGCAATGTTGTCTTTCCGGCGCCCGGAGAACTGACGAGATTGAGCGCGAGAATCTCGCGGCCGGCGAACCAGGCCCGGTTTATCGCAGCCAAATCATCGTTCTTTTTGAGAATTCGCGTCTCGATGTCGACGAGATCCAGGCCCGCACTGCGGTCGGCGTGATGCGAATGGTGAGCGTGATCGTGCGCATGGCCATGAACGTGATCGTGCGGGTGTGAATGGTGAGCGTCGCGCTCGTGGTGATGCACGGCCGCAATCGTCGTCGCCTCGCCGGTCTGCAGATCGAGCATCGTTGTCTGGTCGCCTTGGCAGCCGCAATTCGCGCACATTAGAGGGCCTCTTCCAACTCGATGGATTTGACGTTCAACTCGTCGCCCTTGAGCCGTTTGAAGCGGAACGAGCCGCACGGACACGCCGTCAGCATGGATGGAGTCGGAAACTCGGCGCCGCAGGCCTCGCAGCGTGCGAACGCCGCGACATCGCGGATCTCCAAGCTGGCGTTTTCGGCTTCCGTTCCCTTGGCAACCTCGGGAAACCAGAACGCGATCAACTCGGTCATGACGCCGGACAATTCGCCGATCTCGACGATGACGCGGTGTACCTTACGGCCCTTCGCGGCCTCCGCCACGACCTCCACAATGCCGCATGCAATCGTCAGTTCGTGCACGGCGATCCTCTTCAGCAGATGCGCGGGAGCTGTTCGCCGACCAGCATGTCGACGATGCGGCGGCCGCCGAATACGGTGCGCATCGTGACCCGGCCGGGTTCGCCGGAGGTCACGCGGCCGATGATGCTCGCCGCGCCGCCGAGCGGATGCGCCCGCATCGCGATAATTGCGTCCTGCGACTGCTCGGGCGGAACAACGGCGACGATTTTGCCTTCGTTGGCGAGATAGAGCGGATCGAGCCCGAGAATCTCGCAAAATCCCCGCACCTCGTCGCGAAGGGGAGTCGCAGCCTCGTCGATCTCGATCGCAACCTGCGCCGCTTGGGCGATCTCGTTGAGGACGGTCGCGACGCCGCCGCGGGTCGGATCGCGAACAAAGCGCGTGCCAGGGGCGGCGGCCAAGAGCGTCGCGACGAGGTCATGCAAGGGCGCGCAATCGCTCGCGATCGGCGATTCCAAGGCGAGGTCGCCGCGCGCACCGAGGATGGCCGCGCCATGATCGCCGAGAAGGCCGTTGACGAGAACGATGTCGCCGTGCCGCACCCGATGCGTGCCGAGGTCGATATCGGGCCGGATCGCGCCGATCCCGGTCGTGGTGATGAACATCTTGTCGCAGGCGCCCTTGTTCACGACCTTGGTATCGCCGGTGATGATCTGCACGCCCGCTTCCCGCGCCGTTGCGGCCATCGAACGGGCGATCTTGCGCAAGAAATCGATGGCGACGCCCTCCTCGATGATCACCGCGCACGACAGATAGAGCGGAGTTGCGCCGCCGACCGCGAGATCATTGACAGTCCCGCAGACGGCAAGCTTGCCGATATCGCCGCCGGGAAACACCAGCGGATCGACGACAAAGGAATCGGTGGTGAAGGCGAGTCGATCGCCGTGTTGGGCCAGCGCCGCAAGGTCGAGCCGCGCCTGGTCGTCGAGCGCCGCCAAGAGCGGATTGTCAAAGGCCTCGACAAAGACGTCGTCGATGAGATCCTTCATCGCCTTGCCGCCGCCGCCATGGGCGAGCGTGACCGTCGGCACCTGGACCTTGCCGCGCCGGCGTTTGGCAATGAAGGGAGCGACGTTCATGCCGCCCCCGCCTCGGCCGCGGCCCCTCGTCCTGCCGCTTCACCCCGCCGTATTGGTAATATGCGGCGCAAGCGCCCTCGGACGACACCATCAGCGCGCCGAGCGGCATCTCCGGCGTGCAGGCCGTGCCGAACACCTTGCACTGCCACGGCTTGATCACGCCCTTGAGCACCTCGCCGCATTGGCAGGAATTGGGATCGGCGATCTTGACGTTCGGCACCGCGAATTTGCGCTCGGCGTCGAAGCGGGCATATTCCGCGCGCATCCTCACCCCGGAATGATCGATGGAGCCGAGCCCGCGCCATTCGAAAAATTCGCGCAGCTCATAGACGCGAGCGACGGCGCGCAACGCCGGCGAATTGCCGGCTTCCGGCACGATGCGGGCGTATTGGTTCTCGATCTCGCAACGGCCGTCATTGATCTGCTTGAGCACCATCCAGATCGACTGCAGCACGTCGAGGGGCTCGAAACCAGCCACCACCATCGGCTTCTTGTAGAAGCGCGCGATGAACTCGTACGGCGCGGTGCCGATCACCATGGAGACGTGGCCGGGACCCAAAAAGCCGTCGAGATGCAGATCGGGACTGTCGAGGATCGCCTTGATGGTCGGGACGATGGTGATGTGATTGCAGAAGACCGAAAAATTTCCGATTCTTTCGCGCTCGGCCTGCAGCACCGTCAGCGCGGTCGAGGGCATGGTGGTCTCGAAACCGATGCCGAAGAACACGACCTCGCGCGCCGGGTTGCGCCGCGCCAAAGCCAGCGCGTCCATCGGCGAATAGACCATGCGCACGTCGGCGCCATCGGCCTTGGCCTGCATGAGGCTCTTGCGCGAGCCCGGCACCCGCATCGCATCGCCGAACGTCGTGAACATCACCTCCGGCCGCTCGGCGATGGCGACGCAATCGTCGACGCGTCCCATCGGCAGCACACAGACCGGGCAACCCGGCCCGTGCACCAGCTCGATGGATTTCGGCAGCATGCCCTCGATGCCGTAACGAAAGATCGAATGGGTGTGGCCGCCGCAGACTTCCATGATCTGGATCGGCCGCGTTGCCGTGGTTTCGATCGCGGCGGCGAGCGTCTCGAT
>CAVUWO010000014.1:0-236974 GCA_963745155.1 uncultured Pseudomonadota bacterium
GTTTTATTGCCCGACCTGCCAGAAATGACGTTGCGCGCGACGGTGGAACCCGGCAAACGGCATTGAAATCGGCGCACGCATCGCGTTATGTCCCGACCCGATGGACATCGCCTCATCATCCGGTCCGCCGGCCGATTCAGCGCGCGCGCACAAGGTTGCAAGCGAGGTGCGGCCGGCGCCGGAGCTCACCGTCGTCGTGCCGACGTTCAATGAACGCGCCAATATCCCGATCCTGGTCGAACGGCTCGAAAAGGCTCTCGCCGGTTGCGATTGGGAGGTTGTGTTCGTCGACGACAATTCGCCCGACGGCACCGCCGCGGCGGCGCGCGCCATCGGCGCAACCGACAGCCGCGTGCGCTGCATCCGCCGGATCGGCCGCCGCGGCCTTGCCGGCGCTTGTCTCGAGGGCATGCTGTCGAGCCAGGCCCGCTACATCGCGGTCATGGACGCCGACCTGCAGCACGACGAAACGCGGCTGGTGCCGATGCTCGAATGCCTGCGCGCGAACGGCGCCGACGTCGTGGTGGCGAGCCGCTATCTCGGCGGCGGCTCCGCCGCCGGTCTGTCGCAACAGCGCGCCCGTGTCAGTCGCTGGTCGAATGATCTGGTGCGGCTCCTGCTCGGCATCGAACTCACCGATCCGATGAGTGGGCATTTCATGCTGCGGCGCGACAGTTTCGAAACGGTCGCGCCGGCGATCTCGTCGCAGGGCTTCAAGATCCTGCTCGACATCCTGGCGAGCGCGCGCGGCAAGCTGCGGACCCTCGAGCTACCGTCGACGTTTCGCGCCCGCCAGCACGGCGAGAGCAAGCTCGACAGCAAGATCGCGCTCGATTTCGCCGCGCTGGTGACGTCGAAGCTGACCAACGACGCCGTCTCCGCCCGCTTCCTGCTGTATTGTCTGGTCGGCGTCACCGGCATCGCCGTCAATCTGACCGTGCTGCGCCTTCTGATGGTGATCGCTGTGTCGTTCGGCGTGGCGCAGACGTTCGCCACGGTCGTCGCCATCACCTGGAATTTCGTCCTCAACAATCTGTTCACCTATCGCGACCAGCGGCTGACCGGCTGGCGGTTCGTGACCGGCCTCGTCGGCTTCCAGGCGATCTGCGCCGTCGGCGCGGTTTCCAATATCGGCATCGCCACCTGGATCTACAATTATCAAACCCAATGGTGGATCGCCGGGCTGTGCGGCGCGATCATCACCAGCGTGTGGAATTTCGTCGTCAGCGCCGCCTTCGTCTGGCGCCAGCGCTGAGCTGGCTCAGGGTTACGGGAGAAACGCAAATGAATACCGAGACCATCATCGTCGAGACGCGCGCCAGGGTCGGGCTGATCCGGTTCAACCGCCCGCAGGCGCTCAACGCGCTCAACGGCACCCTCATCCGCGAGCTCAATCAAGCGGTCGATCTGTTCGAGGCGGACGGCGATATCGGCTGCACGGTGATCACCGGGTCGGACAAGGCGTTCGCGGCCGGCGCCGACATCAAGGAAATGGCGGACAAGAGCTTCATCGAGGCTTTTCTCGGCGATTTCGCCGCGACCTGGGACCACATCGGCAAGGCGCGCAAGCCGATCGTCGCCGCGGTCGCCGGCTTCGCGCTGGGCGGCGGCTGCGAACTCGCCATGCTGTGCGATCTCATCATCGCCGCCGACAACGCCAAGTTCGGCCAGCCCGAGATCAAGCTCGGCATCATCCCCGGCATCGGCGGCACGCAGCGGTTCACCCGCGCGGTCGGCAAGGCCAAGGCGATGGACATGATCCTGACCGGCCGCATGATGGACGCCGCGGAGGCCGAGCGCGCCGGCCTCGTCGCGCGCATCGTGCCGGCTGGCGAACCTGCTCGACGAAGCCCTCAAGGTCGCCGAAACGATCGCGTCGATGTCGCTGCCGTCGGTGTTGGGCGCGAAGGAGGCGGTCAACGCCGCGTTCGAGACTTCGCTCGCGGAGGGCGTGCGGTTCGAGCGGCGCGTCTTTCATTCATTGTTCGCGACCGCCGACCAGAAGGAAGGCATGGCCGCGTTCGTCGCCAAGCGTCCGGCGAAGTTCGCGAACAGATAATCACTTTGCGCAACGCAGATCAACCCTGCGGTGCAAACCGACTGCTCGATCGCGGCATGATCCGCGGCCGCGGCGGGCTTGACGCCGTGCGCCGACAAGAATTCGCGCATGCTGTCGGTCGAGATCAATGTCGCCTGCCGGGCGGCCGGCCCGTTGCCGGCGACCGCCTGCGGCTTGATGCCGACCATGCCGAGGAAACGGCCCTGCGCGTCCATGACGGCCGCTCCCGGCAAAACCGGGCGCCGGCGCCGGTTCGATGGTTTGGGCGCTGAGCCGGGCGGCGACCTTCGTCACCGCGCCGCCGCCGGCCTGGGCGATCGGGTCGGGAATTCCGACCAGCGTCACGTCGCCATCCTTGGCTGGCGACGGCCGCGAGCGGTACCGCGACGAGGTCGCGGGCGCCGTAGAGCCGTAACAGCGCCATCCCGGCGGCCGCGTCGGCGGCGACGCGCTCGGCGTTGCCGAGGCCCGGCACCGTGATCGAACGGCAAGCGTCGGTCGCACCGGCAGGCGCCATCAGATCGCCCGCCGCGCCGACCACGATCGCGGTCGCGTATTCGACCGTGCGCTTCATCCCGCGGCGGCGCGGTATTGGGATCGGGAAATCCCGCGAATGTATCGGCGATCGCCACCGCGACCGGGCCCATGATGCCTTCGGTGGCCTGATCGTAGAGCACGGTGACGCCGCGCAATTCGCTGCCGCTCGCCTCGGCGCGAACGACAAAGTCCTTCAAGCCTTGCACGCCGGAAATGATGAACGATTGCGGCTTGAGCGTGCTGAATGAACTTCGCGCTTCGAGGATTTCTTCTCGTCCTCGAACAGCGCCGGCAGCGACCCCTCGGCGAGGCGGAAGGTCTCGATCCTGATCTGGCCCTGGGCCGAGCTGAAGCGGCTGCCGAGCCGGGTCGCTCGGTGCGCGGCACGAGCTTTATCGGCACGCCGAGGCGGGCGCCGGTGGCGGTATCCTCGATGACGCGCCAGCCGACATTGTCCTCCCGCGACTTCGCCGCGGTCGCGAGCAGATCGCGCTCCTGCGCGGTGAGGACGCCGGTCGGCTTGCCGCTGTTGCGGCTCTGAAATGTCTTGACCGCCGCGAACGGTCTTGTCGTCGAAATCGCCGCCGGCGCCGCCTTCATAGGCGTCGACCCAGGCGAGATCCGCCTGGATGGCGAGCCGTTCGGCTTCCGGCATGGCCGCATAAGCTGCCATGGCGGCGGCCGGCGCCGGCTTTGGCCGCGTGTTTGCCTTTGCCGCCGTGCGTTTTCGCTTCCGCCTTGCGCGGCCGTGCGAGCCGCGCTCGGGCGATCGGCATATGACGGTGCCTGAGCAAGCGCCGGCAAGCCCGCTACCGCAAGGCCGACGATGATGGCCGCCACCCTCATGTGATTGTGCCGTCATCCCGCCGCTATGGGCGAAACCTAGCCGAACACGCCGCGCGCTCCAATCGTTGCCTCGCCGGCGTACGGCCCGGCCATGGCTCGGCCCGCCGTCCGTTCAAGCTTATGTTGGCGCCATGCTACCGGCCGACGAACTCGAGCGCTATGCGCGCCACATCGTGCTCCGCGAGGTGGGCGGCCCCGGACAGGCCGCGCTGGGCCGCGCCCGCGTCCTGGTGATCGGCGCCGGCGGGCTCGGCGCGCCGCTGCTGCTCTATCTCGCCGCCGCCGGCGTCGGCACGCTCGGCGTGATCGACGACGACACCGTGTCGCTGTCGAACCTGCAGCGGCAGGTGATCCACGCCACCGCCGACGTCGGCCTGCCCAAGGTCGACAGCGCCGCGGCGGTGATCGGCCGGCTCAACCCGCATGTCGCCGTCGATGCGCACGATTTCCGCCTCACCGCGGCCAACGCTCTCGACCTGATCGGCCGCTACGACATCGTCGCCGACGGCTCCGACAATTTCGCCACGCGCTATCTGGTGTCGGACGCCTGCTATTTCGCCGGCAAGCCGCTGGTGACGGCGGCGCTCGGCCCGTTCGACGGCACGCTCACCACCATCCGCGCCCACGAGCGGGGCAAGGACGGCAGGCCGAACCCGACCTATCGCTGCCTGTTTCCCGAACCGCCGCCGCCCGGCACCGTGCCGGCCTGCGCCGAAGCCGGCGTGCTCGGCGCGCTCGCCGGCGTCGTCGGCTCGATGGCGGCGCTCGAAGTGATCCGCGAGATCGTCGGCTTCGGCGACAATCTGGTCGGCCGTCTGGTCATGCTCGACGCTCGCGCGATGCGGTTCGAGACCTTGCGTTATGGCTGGGATCCGGAAAATCCGCTCAACGGCGAGCGCCCCACCATCAAGGATTTGTCGGGACACATTTAACTTATTTGCTCCAAAAGCTTATTTGCTCCGAAAACTTATTTGCTCCACGTCGCCATGATGGTCGAGCCGCGCATCACCGACCATTTGTTGTCGCCGGCGGCGACCACGGTGTAACAGTTCTCCTTGGCGCCTTTCCAGGAGCTGCAGAAGCCGTCCTTGGAAAGCTTCCAGGTGCCCTCGCCCCTGGCGCCGCCGCTCGCCGGCACGCGCTTCATCTTGCCGTCGGCCGAAAATGTCATCTTGAACTTGATGTTCGACGTCGTCGCCGCGATGAACGGCTGACCGTTGAAGAACGTCGCCTTGATATCGTTCGGCGCCAGCTTGCCGGCCGGCGCACCGACGGCCGATCCGGCGAAAAACCAAGCGCCGGCCATGCACGCTACGACGCCCGCGACAGCTGCACGCATCGAAGCCTCCGAAGCCTTGATTCGATCGGCGCATCATAGGCAATCTGCCGCACGCCGTCATCGCCGCAATATCGAAGAAAACATATCATCGCCCGCAGCAAACCTTCACCGCGCCTGTGCGTGATAGACGCTGTTCGGCCGCATGTCGGTCGCGGACGCGAGCCGGTTCGACATGTTGAAGAAGGCGGCGACCGCGGCGATGTCCCAGATATCGCGGGCGGAAAAGCCCGGCACGGCGCAGCCGCGCGCGATCCTCCTCCTCGATCTGCCACGGCTCGGCGGTGAGCTTGACGGCGAAATCGAGCATGGCGCGCTCGCGCTTCGACAACCGCGCCGCGCGATAATTCATCGCCATCAATTCGCCGAGCGGCGGATCGCCGGAGAGCTGCCGCACCGCGGCGCCGTGGGCGACCAGGCAATAATAGCAGCGATTGTGCGACGATACCGCGACCGCGATCATCTCGCGCTCGAGCTTGCTCAGGCCCGACGGCGCCAGCATCAGATCGTTGTACATGGCAACGAACGCGCCGAGTTTTGCCGCATCGAACGCGTAGGCCTTGAGCACGTTCGGAACGAAGCCGAGTTTTTCATCGCATTTGGCGAAATAGGCGGCCATCTCGGGCGACAGCGGCGCCGCCGGCAGGCCGAGCGCCGTGATGGCGGTGTCGTCTCCCGCCGTCGCCGGGGCACGCTGCGGCACCCGGCCGGCGGGGCTGGATTTGGTCTTGCGCTGGGCCATCGTCGTCCTTTCTGATGGTCGTTTTGGCGGCTCGTTCCGTGTGCGACACTGCGCCCGCTTCGGCGGCGCGGTAGGGAATACCTGTATCACGTCCGCCCGCATTATGATGACGCGGCGGAAAGCGCGTATCATTGCGCCAAGAGCGCGGATAAGTCGCCGCTAGAAACGTCGATTGAGGAAGCTCGACCGTGCAGGAAATTCCTCGCGCCCAAATGGCTCAAGAAGCTCAAGACGCCCAAGCGGGCCTGGAGACCGAGGAGTTCGAACGCGCCGGCGTCGCGCTCCTCGATGCCGCCGCCGCGGCGCTCGCGGCGCGCCGGACCGACATTCCATCGGAGTTTTTCGCCGACCTGTTCGAGCATGCGCTGCCCGAGGATCTCGCGCGCTACCGGCCCGAGCAGCTCGCCGCCATCGCCGAACAGGCGTGGGCGTTTCTCCTCGACCGCGCGCCGGGCGCGCCGAAGATGCGTTTCGAAGCGGCCGCCGCGGCCGGCGACGGCGCGGTTTTGGAAATCGTCAACGACGACATGCCGTTCCTGGTCGATTCGGTCACCGGCGAGCTCACCGAGCGCGGCCTCGAAATCCTGCTTCTGGTGCATCCGGTTCTCGCGGTCGAGCGCGACGCGGCGGGGAAGCTCGTCGCCTACAACGGCGCGCGCAAAGGCGAGGGCCAGCGCGAAAGCTTCATGCACATCCACGTCGCCGGCGCTGATGATGCGGCGCAGCGCGCCGAAATCGTCGCCGCGCTCACCGACATCCTCGCCGAGGTGCGCGTCTGCGTCGAGGATTGGCAGCCGATGTCGGCCCGCGTGCACGCCGTTATCGCCGCGCTGCGCGACACCCCGCCGCCGCTGCCGGCGGACGAAATCGCCGAAGCGGTGCAGTTTCTCGCATGGATCGCCGACGACAATTTCACGCTGCTCGGCGCGCGCGACTATGCCTTTGCCGCCGGCGACGGCGCGCTCGAGCCGCGGTTCGAGACCGGCCTCGGCCTGCTGCGCTCGCACGAGACGCGGGTGCTGCGCCGCGGCGATCAACTGGTGACGGTCACCCCGGAAATCCGCGCGTTCCTCGAAGAGCCGAAGCTCCTCATCGTCACCAAGGCCGGCATGCGCGCCCGCGTGCACCGCCGCGTGCAAACGGATTACATCGGCATCAAGCACTTCGACGGCGACGGCCGACTGCTCGGCGAATGGCGATTCTGCGGCCTCTTCACCTCGACCGCCTATACCCGCTCGGTCCGCACCATTCCCTATGTGCGGCGCAAGATCGACCACATCATCACCCGTGCCGGCTACGATCCCGACGGCCATTCCGGCAAGGCGCTGGTCAACGTGCTCGAAACCTACCCGCGCGACGAATTGTTTCAGATCGACGACGACACGCTTTATCAGTTCGCGCTCGCTATTCTCGCGCTCGACGAGCGCCCGCGCGTGCGCGTGCTGCCGCGGCGCGACCGCTTCGACCGCTTCGTCTCGGTGCTGGTCTATGTGCCGCGCGACCGCTACGACAGCCGCATCCGGGGGCTGATCGGCGATTATCTGGCCGCGACCTTCAACGGGCGGGTGCGCGCGTTCTTTCCGTTCTTCCCGGAAGGACCGCTGGTGCGCGTTTATTTCATCATCGGCCGCTACGAGGGTGAAACGCCGCAGCGCGACCGCGCCGCGCTCGACCGCGCGGTCGAGGCCATCGTGCGCAGCTGGATCGATGGGCTCGACGCGGCGCTCGCCGGCCACCATGAGCCCGCGGCGGCGCGGGCGCTCGGCGCGCGCTACCGCGACGCGTTTCCGGTCGATTATCGCGAAGTCTATCTACCGGCGACGGCGGTCGCCGACATCGGCGTGCTCGAGGCGCTCACCGCCGAACGTCCGCTCGGGGTCGAGCTTTACCGCGACGCCGGCACGGCACCGATGTGCGCCGGGCTCAAGGTCTTCAGCCGCAGCCGGCCGATCGCGCTGTCCGAACGCGTGCCGGTCCTGGAAAACATGGGCTTCCGCGTCGTCGACGAGCGCACCTACCACATCCGGCCGCAAGGAACGGCAGACGTGGCGGCGGAGGTCTGGTTCCACGACATGACGCTCGAGAGCGCGGCGGGCGAGCCGTTCGATCTCGCCGTCCGCAAGACGCGGATCGAAGCCTGCTTCCTCGTCGTCATGGCGGGCCGGGCCGAGAATGACGGCTACAATGCGCTCGTCCTCACGGCCGGCCTGATGTGGCGCGACATCGCGCTCATCCGCACGCTGTCGCGGTTTCTGCGGCAGCTCCATATCGCCTATTCGCAGGATTACATGTGGACGACGCTGCGCCGGCACGCCGGCATCGCGGCGCAGCTCGTGACCTTGTTCCACACCCGGTTCGATCCCCATCTCGGCGTGCCGGAACTGGAACGCAGTTCGCGGCAGGACGCCGTGGTGACGGCGATCGATGCCGCGCTGCAACAGGTCGAGAGCCTCGACGAGGACCGCATCCTGCGCCGCTTTCTCAATGCGGTCATCTCCGCCGTGCGCACCAATTTCTTTCAGCTCGACCGCGACGGCCAGACCGAAGGAGCTGATCGCCGTCAAGTTCGCGAGCCGCAAGCTCGACGACGCGCCGCTGCCGCGGCCGCTCTACGAAATCTTCGTCTATTCGCCGCGGGTCGAAGCCGTGCATCTGCGCTTCGGCAAGGTCGCGCGCGGCGGCATCCGCTGGTCCGACCGGCCGCAGGATTTCCGCACCGAAATTCTCGGGCTGGTCAAGGCGCAGAACGTCAAGAACGCGGTGATCATCCCGGTCGGCGCCAAGGGCGGCTTCGTGCCGAAGCGGCTGCCGGCGGCCGGCGGGCGCGACGCCGTGCAGGCCGAGGGCACCGCCGCCTACAGGCTCTTCATCTCGACTCTGCTCGACATCACCGACAATATCGGCGTCGGGACCATCGGCGTGGTGCCGCCGACCGATGTCGTGCGCCATGACGGCGACGATCCTTATCTGGTCGTCGCCGCCGACAAAGGCACCGCGACGTTTTCGGACATCGCCAACGACATCGCCGCCGCCCATGATTTCTGGCTCGGCGACGCCTTCGCCTCCGGCGGTTCGGCCGGCTACGATCACAAGAAGATCGGCATCACCGCGCGCGGCGCCTGGGAATCGGTCAAGCGCCATTTCCGCGAGATGGATATCGACATCGGCAAGACGCCGTTCTCCGTGGTCGGCGTCGGCGACATGTCGGGCGACGTGTTCGGCAACGGCATGCTGCGCGAGCGACACGATCCGCCTCGTCGCCGCGTTCGATCACCGCGATATCTTCATCGATCCCGCGCCCGACGCCGAGCGCACTTTCGCCGAGCGCCAGCGGCTGTTCGATCTGCCGCGGTCGAGCTGGCAGGATTTCGACCGCGCGCTGATCTCCAAGGGCGGCGGCGTGTTCCCGCGCACGGCCAAGGAAATCGATCTGTCGGCCGAGGCGCAGAAGCTGTTCGGCGTCCGCGACAAAGTAACGCCGCAGGAACTGATCCGCGCCATTCTCAAGGCGCCGGTCGATCTCCTGTTCTTCGGCGGCATCGGCACCTATGTCCGCGCCGCCGACGAAACAGACGAGGCGGTCGGCGACCGCGCCAACGACGGCGTCCGCGTCGCCGGCCGCGACCTCGCCTGCAAGGTGATCGGAGAGGGCGCCAATCTCGGCATGACGCAGCGCGGCCGCATCGAGGCGGCGCTGCGCGGCCTCAGGCTCAACACCGACGCGATCGACAATTCGGCCGGCGTCAACACCTCCGACATGGAGGTCAATATCAAGATCGCGCTCTCGATCCCGCTGCGCGACGGCCGCCTGACGATGGCGGCGCGCAACGCCCTCTTGGCCGACATGACGGACGAGGTCGCCGCGCTGGTACTGCGCAACAATTATTTGCAGCCGCTGGCGCTGTCATTGTCCGAGCGCCGCGGCATGGAGGATTTCGGCTTTCTGCAGCGGCTGATGCAGGGTTTGGAGGGGCGCGGGCTCCTTGACCGGGCGGTGGAGTTTCTCCCCGACGACACGCAGCTTGCCGAACGCCGCCGCCGTTCGCAGCCGTTCACGCGGCCGGAGCTCGCGGTGCTGCTCGCCTATGCCAAGCTCTCGCTCTACGAGGACTTGCTCGAATCCGCCGTGCCGGACGACCCTTATCTCGGCCGCGAGCTCGGCCGCTATTTTCCCCACGCGATCGCCACGCAGTTTCCCGACGCGCTCGACCATCACCGTCTGCGCCGCGAGATCATCGCCACGCAGCTCGCCAATTCGATGATCAACCGCGGCGGGCCTTCGCTGATGGTGCGCATCGCCGACCAGACCGGCGCCGCGCCCGCCGCCATCGCCGCCGCCTTCGCCGCCGTGCGCGACAGCTACGGCATGACCGCGCTCAATACGGCGATCGACGGTCTCGACAATCGCGTTCCCGGCAAGCTGCAGCTCGAGCTTTATGCCGCAGTGCAGGATCTGCTGCTCGATCGCATCGTCTGGTTTCTGCGCAACGCCGAATTGTCGCGCGGGCTCGCCGACATCGTCGGCCACTATCGCGACGGCATTGCCGCGGTCGCGGCCGCGCTCGACGGCGCCCTCTCTGCGGAGGCTCTGGAAGCGCGCGCGCAGCGCCGGCGCGAGCTCGGCGCCGCGGGCGTGCCGGACGGACTGGCGCGCCGCATCGCCGATTTGGCGCCGCTCGCCGCCGCGCCCGATATCGTCGCGGTCGCCGACCGCACCGGCAAGGCGATCGGCGAGGTCGCCGCGACCTATTTCGCCGCCGGCAGCTTCTTTCGCCTCGACCACATCATCAGCGCCGCCAAAACGATCCCGCTGACCGATTATTTCGACCGGCTGGCGCTCGACGGCGCACGTGATTCGATCGGCGACGCCGAGCGCCGGCTCACCGCCGCCGTCCTGACAAGCGGCGCAACAGGTGTCGGCGCGGTCGAAGCCTGGGTTGCCGCACGGCACACCGAGGTCGAGCGAATCCGATTGGCGATCAACGAGATAGCGACGTCCGGGCTGACCCTGTCGAAGCTCACCGTGGCTGCGAGCCTGCTCGGCGAACTGGTAAAATATTGACTTTTTGGGGGTTGCCACCGGTTCGCCACAAAAAAGAACCCCAAGCAGTGTACGCGCTTGGGGTTCCTGAGTTGTTGCCTCAACTTAGGCTTATTGGGGCCGGACGGCGGGGTGTCGGGGATGGGGAAGCCGTCCGGTCTGGCCTAATGTTGACAACATAGGATTGCCCCGCGCGGATGCAATGCGGTTCACGCGTTAGTGTTATCAGCTGCGGCAAATCGCCCGATTTTCTGGTCCGATTGAACAAACAAATGCTTGCGCGCTCGCGCGACAGCCGGCGCGAAGCGCGGTGTTCGACTGAACTGCACTGCGAAAGAACGCAGGAGCCTTTGGTTACCGCAGCATCGATGGTTACCGCGGCATCGATCACAAAACAGGCATGCATTTTTGCCGCTTCGAGGTTTCTTGCCCTGTCAAAAGTCGCTCGCCGGAAATGGTTCCCATCGCGACCGCCCCGTCGCATGGAAACTTCTACTACCCGGCCACCGTTGTGGCACGCCGCGCTGCCTCGCCCGCCCGTGGCGCGGCCTTACCGTCGCTCGCGCGGTGCTGTAGAATAGCGGCATGAGCGCGATCCACGCGTTGCAGCCGGCCTACGCCATTTCGGCATTTGCCATCGGCATGCTGGTCGGCATGACGGGAATCGGCGGCGGCTCCCTGATGACGCCGATTCTCATTCTGCTGTTTGGAATGCACCCGGCGGCCGCCGTCGGGACCGACCTGTTGCAGGCCGCGGCAATGAAGACGGCCGGCAGTGTCGTGCACGGTTTGAACCGCACGATCGAATGGGGCGTGGTGCGGCGGCTCGCTGCCGGCAGCATTCCGGTGACGATTCTGACGCTTTACGCGTTGAGCACGCTCGACATCAACGGCCCGGCGGCACGCCTGCTCATCAACGGCGTGCTGACGTTCGCTCTCATCGTCACGGCCGTGGCGCTCGTGTTTCGCGACCAGGTGGTCACGCGGTACGCGGCGCGGCTCGCCGCTCTCACCACCAGGCAAGTCGCGATCCTCACGACGACGATCGGCTGCGTGCTCGGCGCCCTGGTGTCGATCTCCTCGGTCGGCGCCGGGGCCATCGGGGTCACCTGTCTGTTTCTGCTCTATCCGAAACTTCCCGCCGCGCGGATTGTCGGTTCGGATATCGCCCACGCGGTGCCGCTCACGCTCGTCGCCGGCATCGGACATTGGTTCCTGGGTTCAGTCGACGTCCAGGTTCTCCTGTCGCTGATCGTGGGATCGGTGCCCGGGATCGTGCTCGGCAGCTACGTCGCGATTCGCCTGCCCGAGACGGCGCTGCGTCTCGTCCTGGCGGCGACGTTGCTCGTGGTGGCGGCGAAAATGTCGACCAGCCTGTTTTCGCCCGCCCCCGCGGATCTGGTCGCGGTGAAATCGACCGCGCCGCACTGATCGTCCGGACCTGATGTCCCGAAATGCCGGCGTTCAGCGCTGGCTGCCGTTTCCGGTCGTCAGGCCGTAGCGGTGCAGGTCGCTGCCGTTGACGTCGAGCCAGACCTTGGCGCGCTCGTGACCGGGGCAGAGGCGCGTGACCAGCCGCCAGAACCGCGGCGAATGGTTCATTTCGACGAGGTGAGCCACTTCGTGCGCGGCGAGGTAATTCAGCACGAAGCTGGGCGCCAGGATCAGCCGCCACGAATAGGACAGCGCGCCGGAGGTGGAGCAGGAGCCCCAGCGGCTCGCTTGGTCGCGCACCACGACGCGCTTGATGGTGACGCCGAGTTCGTCGGCATGGCGCCGGCTGGCGGCTTCCAGTTCGCGCTTGGCCTCGCGCCGCAGAAAGTCGCCGATGCGGCGGTCGATATGAGGGGCCTCGCCGCACACGCACAACAGCCGTTCGCCGCTGCCGTCGAGCTCGGTCCATACCGTGCCGCGCGCACCGCGGCGATGCGCGATGCGGTGCGGCAAGCCGCGTAGCGGCACCACGGCACCATGAGCGAACGGCATCGCTTCGGGCAACCGCCCCAACCGCGCCGCGATCCAGCCGCCGTGCTTCTGCGCGAACTCGCGCGCTTCTTTCAAGGTGCCGCGCGGCGGGATGGTGAGGACCACTTCGCGCGTCGCCGCCAGAATGCGCAACGTGTAACGGCGCGCCTGCCGGTGTCGCCGCAGCCGCACCAGATAGATCGATCGATCGAAAATGACCTCGAGCGCCTGAGGTTCACTCGGGCGACGATAAAGTAACGCACGCAGCGGCATGGCGGCAAACCCCGACCCAACCCGGGACGGATATTGCCATATCCGACGCGCGGTGAAGTCACTTTGATGCAGGCGCGCGCGCATACAATATCTTGGGGTTTCGGAAGGCGAACTATCCCACAAATTGGTGTCATTGGCGTGAACGGAGCTTCAGATCTTTGTCCGCCGCAATCTCAGCACTTTGACGCCACGCGATTCCCGAATTCCGGCGCCTTATCAAGGCCTTAACGGAAACGAATGCGAAAAACCAGCCATCCGACCGGGCGAAAACGAAGCAATCGCAGCGCGTTAACCGGCTTCGACTGCGCCGAAAGAAGATTGCCAAGAGGCGACGCTAAAGCGGCAACGCTATGAGGCCGCGATGGCTGGGCGGTTGCCGCGCGGGCGCGTCGTGCCGTTCGACGGCTCGCGCTTGCCCGAGCCGTTGCGCGCGGTTCGCGCGCTTTGGCCCATCGTCAGCACAAAATCGGAAATGCGCGGCGCGATCTCCGAACGGAACCGCGAGCCGTTGAACACGCCGTAATGGCCGACGCCGGGCTGCAGCCAATGCGCCTTGCGGTCGGCGGGAATGCCGGAGCAAAGATGTTGCGCGGCTTGCGTCTGTCCGACACCGGAGATGTCGTCGTGCTCGCCTTCGACCGTGAGCAAGGCGATGCGCGTGATGGCGTCGAGTTCGATCGGCCGACCGCGGTGCGTCATGCGTCCTTGCGGCAGCAAATGACGCACGAACACCGTATCCACGGTCTGCAGATAATAGTCGGCGGCGAGATCCATCACGGCGAGATACTCGTCGTAGAATTCCCGGTGCTTGTGCGCCGAGTCGCCGTCGCCCTTCACCAGATTCTGAAACAGCTGCTTGTGCGCCTCGATGTGGCGGTCGAGATTCATCGTCACGAAGCCGTTGAGCTGCAGGAAGCCCGGATAGACGTTGCGCATCATCCCGGCATTGGGAAACGGCACCTTGGTGATCACGTTGTGCCGGAACCAGTTGATGCCGCGCCGTTCGGCGAGCGTATTGACGACGGTCGGGTTGACCCTGGTGTCGATCGGGCCGCCCATCAAAGTCATCGAAATCGGCACGTAGGGATCGTTGTCCGCTTCCATCACCGCGGCGGCGGCAAGGACCGGCACCGCCGGCTGGCAGACCGCGAGGACATGGGTTTCGCCGCCGAGCGCATGCAGCATGGAAATGACGTAGTCGATGTAGTCGTCGAGATCGAACTTGCCTTCTGCCAACGGGACCATGCGGGCATCGACCCACTCGGTGATGTAGACGTCGTGATTGGGCAGGAAGGCCTCGACCGTGCCGCGCAGCAGCGTGGCGAAATGCCCGGACATCGGCGCGACAATGAGCAGACGCGGTTGCGGCCGGCGCGGCTGATGCTCGAACGCGCGCTCGAAATGCACGAGCCGGCAGAACGGGCGCTCCCACACCGTCGAGACATGCACCGGCACCCGCTCGCCGCCGACCAGCGTCGAGGCGATGCGCCACTCCGGCCGCGCGTAGCGGCGGGTCGAGCGCTCGAACAGCTCGCACGCCGCCGCGACCGATTTTGCCAACGTGGTGGAATAGAGCGGATTGAGCGGATTTTTGAAGAACAGCCGTGTCGCGTCGGCCAAAGCACGCGATGGATTGAGCGCGGCATGGGCCATTTCGTAATACCAGTACATCGGGGTGGACAATAAAAGCCCACCTTCGACCGGCACGGCAGGCGCGCCGCCGAATTCCCCAATAGCCATGGTTGGTCCTTGCCCAGCCTGCCGCAGTGCAGCATTATGTTGATCATATGTCATCGCGTCAGCCTGAAGCAATTTGTTTTCCAATCCTTTCCCAAGAGAGATTATCGAGCGGAATTTTGGTGTTCCGAGAGCAATGCGCCAGGGGCATGCGTCATTGCGGCTGCCGCACCGCAACCGCATCATCACAACCAATCCGCCTCCGCTATTCGCCGGTCTGCATCAACGAGCCGTGGCGCCGCGCGCTCTGCAAAAGCTTGAGAAAGCCGAACACGCCGCCGGCCATCAGCACCGCGTTCAGCCCCAACGCATAGAGCATCAGATCGGGCCGGAACGTATGAGCGATGAGGAGTTCGCGCATGCCTTCGAACACGTAGGTCGGCGGCAACAGCCAGGCGACCGGCTGCAGCCAGACCGGCAGCGTCGTCACCGGGTAATAGACGCAGGTCAGCGGCATGAACAGAAACATGATCGACCAGGCGAGGTTCTCGGCGCCGAGGCCGTTGCGCAAGACGAGACCGGAGACGAAGATCCCGACCGCCCAGCTCGTCAGCATCAGATTGATGAAAAACGCCACCAGCGCGAAACCAAGGCTGTAGAGGTTGAAGCCGAAGAAGAACATCGCCAAGAGCGTCACCGGCACGACGCCGATCGCGAGCCGCACCAGGCTCATCACCATCAGCGCGATGACGAACTCGAACGGCCGCAGCGGCGACATCATCAGATTGCCGATGTTGCGCGCCCACATTTCTTCCAGGAACGAAATCGAGAAGCCGAGCTGGCCGCGGAACAGGATGTCCCACAACAGCACCGCGCCGATGAAGGTGCCGCTCGCGCGGGCGAAGAAGCCGGCATTCTGCATGACGTAAAGTTGCAGAAAGCCCCAGGTGATCATCTGCACCGTCGGCCAGTAGACGAGCTCGATCAGCCGCGGCCACGACGACCGCAACAGGTACCAGTAGCGCAGCATCATCGCCGCGATGCGGCCCGGCGAAAACGCAACACTCTCGCCCGTGACGCGAGAGGGCAGGGAAGGGGTTTGGCCGAGCGCGCTCATTGCGCCGCCTCGCGCGTTTCGCCGCGGCCGCGCGCGACGTCGAGAAAGACCTCCTCCAGCGTGTGGCGGCCATAGCGGGTCAAGAGCCGCGCCGGCGTGTCGTCGTCCTCGATGCGTCCCTGCTTCATGATGATGACGCGATCGCACAGCCGCTCGACCTCGGCCATGTTGTGGGAGGCGAGCAGCACCGTCGCATGGCGCTCGCGGCAATAGCGTTCCAGGCGGGCGCGCACCCAGTCGGCGGTGTCGGGATCGAGCGAGGCGGTCGGTTCGTCGAGCAGCAGCAAGTCCGGGGAATTGATCAGCGCCTTGGCGAGCGACACCCGCGTCTTCTGCCCGGCCGAGAGCCGGCCGGTCGGGCGGTCCAACAGCTCGGTGAGATCGAGCTCTTCGGCGAGTTGTTTGATGCGCGCGGCGAGATCGGCAACGCCGTAGAGCATGCCGAAGACCGTCAAATTCTGCCGGATGGTCAGGCGCATCGGCATATCGACATAGGGGCTTTCGAAGTTCATGCGGTGCAGCACCCGGTAGCGCTGCCGCGGCATCTCCGCTCCGAGCACGCTGACGCGGCCCGCGGTGGGCATGAGAAGCCCCATGATCATGGCGATGGTCGTGGTCTTGCCGGCGCCGTTGCCGCCGAGGAGACCGGTGATCGAGCCGCGCGCGATCGCGAACGAGACGTTGTCGACGGCCGGAACGCGCTTGTAGATCTTGACGAGGCGCTCGACGGCGATGACCGGTTCGATGGCGGGGGCGACGGTGTGCGGCAGGGTGTGCATATCGGCGGGAGATGTGGCTTGCCGGGACGATGGTGGCAAGGGGGACCGACGCAGACCTCCTCGGCACGCCGGCGGCTTGGCCTTTTGCCGCCAAAGATGGCAAAAAGCCAACCGGCGAGGAACAACGCGATCGAAATCGCGTCAAGGATGGGCAAATCGCAATGAAAATCGGAATCTTCGATCACGTCGAGCACGGCGACCGGCCTTTGGCGACGCTGTACGACGAGCGCCTGGAATTCGCCGCCGCGGCCGATGCCGCCGGCTTCTATGGCCTGCACGTCGCCGAGCACCATCAGACGCCGCTCAATTTGGTGCCGTCGCCGAGCGTCTATCTCGGCGCGGTCGCGCGCGCGACCAAGCGCCTGCGGTTCGGGCCGCTCGTCTATTTGCTGCCGCTCTATTCGCCGCTGCGGCTGATCGAGGAAATCTGCATGCTCGATCATCTGAGCCGCGGGCGGCTCGATGTCGGCGTCGGCCGTGGGATATCGCCCTACGAGCTGAAGTTTCACAAGGTCGAGCACGACGACGCGCGCGACATCTTCATCGACGCGTTCGGATGCCTCAGCGCCGGGTTGACCAGCGACACGCTGAGCTACACCGGCAAATACTACGAATACAAGAACGTGCCGATCGCCATGCGGCCGCTGCAGCAGCCGCAGCCGCCGTTCTGGTATGCCTCGTCCAACGCGACCGGCTCGACCTGGGGCGGCGAGCACGGTTTGCATTATGTCACCCTCGGCCCGACCGCGGCGGCGAAGACCAATATCGACATCTTCAAGGCCGCATTGGCGAAACGCGGCGGTCCGGCGCAGCCGAAGGCCGGCTTTCCCGGCGGCGCCGTCATCGGCATCCAGCGCCACATCTTCCTCGCCGACACCGACGCAGAAGCGCACCGCTACGGCAAGCCGGCGATGGAGGCGCACCTCGCCAACCTCAATTGGTTGCGCGTCAAGCAAGGCGACACCGGGCTCACCTCGCGCCTCGTCATCCCCCACGGCCAGACTTTCGAGGACACCATCGCCAACGGCAGCGCCATCGTCGGCTCGCCGGCGACGGTGCGCGCGGAGCTCGAGCGGCAGGTGCGCGAACTCGGCGTCAATTATCTGCTGACGTACCTCTTCCTCGGCACGATGTCGCTCACCGACGCGCTGCGTTCGCTGACGCTGTTCCGCGACGAGGTGATGCCGCATCTGGCGGACGCTGTAAGCGTCGTTACAAGCCGAGGGTATCGCTATTTGCCCGGCTGCCAGGTGATGAGGACCTCGCGGCCGATGTCGATCCAGCGTGGGGTGAAGCCGTCGGCGCCGTGCGCGTAAAGGTCGTCGAAATGCTGCTCCACGGTGGCGCGGGTGCGCGCCGTCAACGCGGCGTCGGCCGGCCAATGCGCCCATTGCTCGTTGGCGACGCGCTGCACGGCGAAGGCGAGCGCGGCCTCCCGGCTCGGCAGCGGCACGGTGAGGCGCACGTCCTGCGGCGTGAGCATCGTGAGATCGGGCAGCCGGCCCATCTCCCACAGCACGTTCATGAGCTCGGCATGGCCGGGCACCACTTCCTCCGCCTCGCCATGGACGAGCTGGAACAGCGCGCGGTTCCAGGACGGCGGCGGCGGCGCGTTGACCGTCAGGATGACGCGGCGCGGGCCGGCGCGCTCGATCTTCTCGATGAAGGGCACGATGTCGCGCGTGAGATAGGTGACGTGATTGACGAGCGCGACGGTGCCTTGCGGCGCGTCCGCCGCGAGCCAGTCACCCGAGACGAGGCCGACATTGGAAATGCCGGCGGCCTTGGCGTTGGCGACGAAGGCTGCGCCCATGCTCGCGGAGGGATCGACATTGGTGACGGAGCGGCAGCGCAGCGCCAGCGGCAGCGACATGCGCCCCGCTCCGCCGCCGACATCGACGATCGCGTCCGAGGGCTCGATCAGATCGGCGAGCGCCTGGAGATTGGCGTCGAGCGCCCGGCGCGGATCGGCCTTGAGCAGCGGATGATCGGGCTTGAGAGCGCCGTAGCGTATCGCCCGACGGCTCCGCTCCGCGGAGCCGCGCGCGCTGCGCCAGAACCGCGTCGACCCGCGCGGCATAATGTTCCGCTGCGGTCATGTTCCCTCCATCGCGCGACTACGGTTCGTTGCGCTCCCGGTCCGCGCGCAGCGCGTCGGGGTGCGGCATGGCCATGACGTTGTAGCCGGAATCGACGAAATGGATTTCGCCGGTCACCGCGGTCGACAGATCGGACAACAGATAGAGCGCGGCGCCGCCCAGTTCGTCGAGCGTGACGCCGCGTTGCAGCGGCGAGTGGCGCTGCTGGAACGCGAACATCATGCGGGCGTCGCCGACGCCGGCGCCGGCGAGGGTGCGCACCGGTCCCGCGGAGATCGCGTTGACGCGGATGCGGCTTCCGCCGAAATCCATGGCCAGATAGCGCACGGAGGCTTCCAACGCCGCCTTGGCGACGCCCATGACGTTGTAGTTGGGCATCGCGCGCTCGCCGCCGAGATAGGTCAGCGTGAGCATGGCGCCGCCGTTGCGGCATCAAAGCCGCCGCGCGCTTCGCCGCCTCGGTGAAGGCGAAGCACGAGATCGTCATGGTGCGCAGGAAATTGTCGCGGCTGGTGTCGGCGTAGCGTCCGGAGAGCTGGGTCTTGTCGGAAAAAGCGATGGCGTGGACGAGAAAATCGAGCGTCCCCCATTGCCGCTCTATTTCGGCAAACACCTTGTCAACGGAGCCGATGTCCTCGACGTCGCAGGGCAGAATGAGGTCGGCGCCGATCGACCCCGCGAGCGGCTTCACGCGCTTGGCGAGCGCGTCGCCCTGATAGGTGAAGGCGAGCTGGGCGCCGTTCGCCGCGAGGGTGCGCGCAATGCCCCAGGCGATCGAATGGTCGTTGGCGACCCCCATGATCAGGCCGCGCTTGCCGTGCATCAGATCGGACATTGCGTCAGGCATCCGGCCGCTTGAACACGAGGCAGGCGTTGGTGCCGCCGAAGCCGAACGAGTTGGAGAGGACGCAGCCCAGAGCGACATCGTCGCGGCGCGCCCGCACGATCGGCATGTCGGCGAAGGCCGGATCGAGGTTCTCGATATTGGCGCTTTCGCAGATGAAGCCGTTGTTCATCATCAACAGCGAATAGATCGCCTCGTGCACGCCGGTCGCGCCTTGCGAGTGTCCGGTGAGCGACTTCGTCGCCGAGATCGGCGGGCACTTGTCGCCGGAGCCGAACACGGCGCGGATCGCCTCGATCTCCTTGAGATCGCCGATCGGCGTCGAGGTCGCGTGCGGATTGATGTAGTCGACCGGCGCTTTGACGCCGGCGATGGCCATGCGCATGCAGCGCGCCGCGCCTTCGCCCGACGGCGCCACCATGTCGGCGCCGTCCGAGGTCGCGCCGTAGCCCGCGATCTCGCCATAGATGCGCGCGCCGCGCGCCTTGGCGCGCTCGTATTCCTCCAGCACCAGCACGCCGGCGCCGCCGGCAATGACGAAGCCGTCGCGGTCGGCGTCATAGGCGCGCGAGGCTTTGGTCGGCGTGGCGTTGAACTTCGACGACAGCGCCCCCATGGCGTCGAACAGCACCGACAGCGTCCAGTCGAGCTCCTCGCAGCCGCCGGCGAACATCATGTCCTGCTTGCCGTTGCCGATCAGCTCGTAGGCGTTGCCGATGCAATGGTTCGAGGTCGCGCAGGCCGACGAGATCGAATAGCTGACGCCCTTGATCTTGAACCAGGTGGCGAGCGTCGCCGACGGCGACGACGACATCGATTTCGGCACCGCGAACGGCCCGACGCGCTTCGGCCCCTTGCTGCGGGCGATGTCGGCGCTCTCGACGATGGTGCGGGTCGAGGGGCCGCCCGAGCCCATGACGATGCCGGTGCGCTCGTTGGAGATGTCGGTTGCTTCCAATCCGGCGTCGCGGATCGCCTGCTCCATGGCGACGTGGTTCCAGGCGG
The DNA here is from genome assembly GCA_963745155.1 of uncultured Pseudomonadota bacterium. Classification (GTDB taxonomy): domain Bacteria; phylum Pseudomonadota; class Alphaproteobacteria; order Rhizobiales; family Xanthobacteraceae; genus BOG-931. Next base: position 20,321 of record CAVUWO010000014.1, read on the forward strand.
CGCCGCCGCCGAGAAAGCGCATCGCGCGGCGGTCGACTGCTTCGCCTGGATCGAGCGTCGGCGCGCCATGGACGTGGCAGCGGAATCCGAGTTCGGCGTATTTGTCGGCGAAAACGACGCCGGATTTTGCTTCGCGCAGCGACGCCAGCACTTCCTGCGTGTTGTTGCCGATGGACGAGACGATGCCCATCCCGGTAACGACCACCCGCCTCATGTTCGCCTCGTGTGTCCCAAAGCCCGCCGCGCCTCGGACCGCAAGCCGGGGCCGCACCGCGGGATGCCCGCTCTAACCCCCGGTCGCCTGCGGCGCCGCGTCCTGGAATAGCCCCACTTTGAGATCGGCGGCCCGATAGATCACCGTGTCATCGGCGGAGAGCCAGCCGTCGGCGATGCCGAGCACGAGCTTCGAACGCACCACGCGCTTGATGTCGATGCCGTAGACGACCTTCTTCATGGTCGGCAGCACCTGCCCGGAGAATTTGACCTCGCCCATGCCGAGCGCGCGGCCGCGCCCCGGCGCACCGAGCCAGCCGAGAAAAAAGCCCAAGAGCTGCCACATCGCGTCGAGCCCGAGGCAGCCCGGCATCACCGGATCGCCCTTGAAGTGGCAGGGGAAAAACCACAGGTCGGGCTTGAGGTCGAGCACGGCGCGCACGAGGCCTTTGCCGTACTCGCCGCCGACTTCCGCGATCTCGGAAATGCGGTCGAACATCAGCATCGGCGGCAGCGGCAATTGCGGACCTTTGTCGAACAATTCGCCGCGCCCGCAGGCGAGGAGATCCTCATAGTCGAAGTTGGAACGGCGTTCCTGCATGGCCAGAGTCTCCGCCGCAGCCTGTCGATTGCGCGATTCCCTGAACATATGGGAACATCACGGCAAAGCTGCATCCCGGCGTGCGGCTCGTGAGCGCCGGGTAGCCCCCGGACGCGGCATGCCAGGGAGTTGCGGCGGGCGCAAGGTGGGGTATAATGATTTCACTTGTAACGATCTCGCGGTGCGGGCGATCGAGCTTGCAATAGGGCGAGCACGGAGACTACTTGGTGTAGCATGACAGAGCGTCCGACCGCCTTTGGCGCCCCCGGGTCGACCGTGCCGCAGATTTCCTCGCGGTCTGTGAGCCCGTCTCTTCCGGTTGCCGCGCGTGCGCATCCCGACCGCACCGGCTGCCCCTGGCACGACGTCAAGGCGAAGCTGCGTGACGTCGGCTTGCGCCCGACGCGGCAGCGCATGGCGCTCGGCTGGATCCTGTTCGCGAAGGGCGACCGCCATGTCACGGCGGAGATGCTGTACGAGGAAGCGACCCACCTCAAGGTGCCGGTGTCGCTCGCCACGGTCTACAACACGCTGCACCAGTTCACCGAGGTCGGCCTGCTGCGCCAGCTCATGATCGACGGCACCAAGGCCTATTTCGACACCAACAATTCCCAGCACCACCACTTCTTCATCGAGGACCAGGACGACCTGCTCGACGTCCCTTCCTCCGACGTGGTGCTCGGCAAGACGCCCGAGCCGCCCGAAGGCTACGAGATCGCCCGGATCGACGTGGTGGTGCGGTTAAGGCGGAAGAAGTAGTTCACTTACGGTTCCTCTGTCGTCATGGCCGGGCTTGTCCCGGCTGTCCACGTCTTTGGGCGTGCACCACCCTCCCATTACCGCAGAAGAAAGCACCGCGTCTGCGGCTCGCGTTGCGTTTATCCCACGGCCACGCCGCCGCGCCCCCTCTCCCCGTGGGGGAGAGGGTCGGGGGGGAGGGGGCTCCGGCGTATGAGAATAATCCCCGGCGCCGGAGCCTCCTCACCCGGCAGAGTGTGTTGAAACGCTGTGGCGGCCCTCTCCCCCAAAGGGGGCGAAGGCAGGGTGACGGGCACCGCGCTCGTGGCCACGCCGCTTACTCCACTTTCTCGTCCGGGTAGACGCCCCAGAGCTCGCCTTGCTCGATCCAGCCGTCGAAATCCTCGCCGGCGAGGCGGCACCAGGTGCCGGTGCAGCGCTTGATGGTGCCAAGGACGCCGGATTGCAGCTCGGCAGTCACCCGACTTTGCCCGTCGGGCTCCGCGTGCAGCGGCGCGAGGTCGGTCTTGGATTTCAGCCGCACCGCGGCGGTGCGTTTGCCCGACAGCAGCGAATGGTAGACCCAGCCTTCCGAGCCGTCGGAATCGCGGATGCGCCGCCAGTTCTCGAACTCGGCGGTGATTTCGACCGGCCAGCCGGTGCGGGTATAGATGAAGGCGACGTCATGGTCCTTGTCCGGCCCGCCGCGGACATTGACGCGATCGGCCTTGAGGCTGACGAAGCGCGGCACCGGGAGCCCGCTGCCCGCGGCGTCGCCGCCGGCGCGGGCCGGCGGCGGGTTGAGGGCAAGGGCGAGCGCGGTCAGCACCAGCGCCGCCGCGGCCCGCATTCCGACAATAGTGAACCTGCCAGGTCGCCCTGTCATGGCCGCATTACCCGGATGTTGCGCGTACCCCATTCCGTGCCGGGGGGAACCCGGCCCGCTTTGTAGGAGCGCAGCCATCTGCTAGAGAGAAATTAATGTACCGCCTCCGCCGTCGAGTGTCGGCGAGGCCGGTTAACGAGATCTCAACGGCGGCCAAGTCGCGGCGCCGTCGCGGCAATTCGGTTAGCGGATCGAGGCGTGAGGGGAACGATGGCGGCTGGCAAGAAGCCTCTGGTAGTGGTGACCCGGAAGCTGCCGGAGCGCGTCGAAACGCGCATGTGCGAATTGTTCGACACAAGGCTCAATCTCGACGACAAGCCGATGAGCCACGCCGAGCTGGTCGAGGCCGCCAAGGTCGCCGACGTTCTGGTGCCCACCGTCACCGACCACCTCGACACCGCGATCCTGAGCCACTCGGGCGAGCGGCTCAAGCTGATCGCCAATTTCGGCAACGGCGTCGATCACATCGATGTGGCGACCGCCCTGCAGCGCGGCATCACCGTCACCAACACGCCCGGCGTCTTGACCGAGGACACCGCCGACATGACCATGGCGCTGATCCTCGCGGTGCCGCGGCGGCTCGCCGAGGGCGCGCAGGTCCTACTCGGCGACAAGGAATGGCACGGCTGGAGCCCGACCTGGATGCTCGGCCACCGCATCTGGGGGAAGCGGCTCGGCATCGTCGGCATGGGCCGCATCGGCCAGGCGGTGGCGCGCCGCGCCAAGGCGTTCGGCCTGCAGATCCACTATCACAACCGCCGCCGGGTGGCGCCGCGGATCGAGGAAGAGCTCAACGCCACCTATTGGGAAAGCCTCGACCAGATGCTGGTGCGGATGGACATCATCTCCGTCAATTGCCCGCACACGCCGGCGACCTATCATCTGCTCTCGGCGCGCCGCCTGAAACTCATTCGGCCCGAGGCCTACGTGGTCAACACCGCGCGCGGCGAGGTGATCGACGAGAACGCGCTGGCGCGCCTGATCGAGGGCGATGAGATCGCCGGCGCCGGCCTCGACGTGTTCGAGCACGAGCCGGCGGTGAGCCCGAAACTTGTCAAGCTCGCCCGCGCCGGCAAGGTGATCCTGTTGCCGCACCTCGGTTCGGCCACGCTCGAAGGCCGCATCGACATGGGCGAGAAGGTCATCGTCAACATCAAGACCTTCATGGACGGCCATCGGCCGCCGGACCGCGTGCTGCCGTCGATGTTGTGAGGCGATCCCGTAGCCCGATCCGGGCTGTGACTATTTTACTCCACATGTCACGCGGCAGGCTTATCCTCGCGCGGTGGTTCCCGAACCCCCGCGAGGAACAGCCATGGCTTCCATTCCCCCGATCTGGATTTGGCTCGGCATTGCTGTCTGCATCGTACAGACCGGGCTGTTCGCCGGCCTCAATCTCGCGGTATTCAGCCTGAGCCAATTGCGCCTGCAGCTCGAGGCCGACGGTGGCAATGCCGACGCGACGCGCGTGCTCGAGCTGCGTCAGAATTCCAATCAGGTGCTCACCACCATCATCTGGGGCAATGTCAGCACCAACGTCCTGTTGACGCTTCTGTCCGACTCGGTGCTCGCCGGCGTCGGCGCGTTCCTGTTCTCGACGATCGCGATCACGCTGCTCGGCGAGATCATCCCGCAGGCGTATTTTTCGCGCAACGCGCTTGCGATGACGGCGCGATTCCTGCCGTTCCTGAATTTCTATCGTGCGGCGCTCTTTCCACTGGCCAAGCCGACGGCGGTGCTGCTCGACGCCTGGCTCGGCAAGGAAGGCATCACCTGGCTCGCCGAACGCGACGTTCGCTCGCTGATCGTGCGCAGCGCAGCGAGCGGCGGCGACATCAGTCGGCTGGAAGCATTCGGCGCGCGCAACTTTCTCGATCTCGACGACATTTTGGTCACCGACGAAGGCGAACCCGTGCACGCCCAAAGCGTCATCAGCCTGCCGCTCGCGAACCGGCGCTGCGTACTGCCGACATTCGAGCGCTCGCCGGATGATCCGTTTCTTCGCCAGGTCGACGCCTCCGGCAAAAAGTGGGTCATCGTGACCGACGTCGAGAATGGCGAACCGGCATTCGTGCTCGACGCCCATCATTTCCTGCGCGATGCGCTGTTCGACGAACTGCGCAGCGACCCGACCACCTATTGGCACCGCCCGGTCATGGTGCGCGACATGCAGACCAAGCTCGGCGAGGTCATCGGCCGCCTCAAGGTCGCGCCGGAGCGGCCCGACGACGACGTGATCGACCACGATCTGATTTTGGTGTGGGGGGCGCAGCGTCGCATCATCACCGGCTCGGACCTGTTGGGGCGGCTGCTGCGGGATATCGTGGCGGTGGAGGCGGCGAAAGCTACGGCCGAATCGCCGCAGGTTTCAGCTGCGGCGACAAAGTGATAATACCTGCCGCTCAGCGGCTATCATCTTGCCATCGAGTTCTCCGACGACACCGTCGGGGAGCGCGACTTCTCGTTTGTAACCTGCGAGAGCGGGCCAATGTTGGAGCCTTTGAAGGACCCCGCTTATTTCCGCCGCGTGTTCGTGGAAGACGGCGTGCTGACGTGGCCGAACGGCTACGATTGGGACCCGATCGCGCTGCACGAGGAGATGAAGGCGGCTGGCGAATTACGTCCCGTTGGAGACGCTGCCGAATAGGGCCTCACACATCGACCTTCAGCGCCGCGATGAACGCCTCCTGCGGGAGGTCCACCTTGCCGAACTGACGCATGCGCTTTTTGCCTTCCCACTTTTCGTGAGTGCCGCCACAAATGCCACTTGTCATGGGTGAACAATTCGGGAACATTAGACCCATGGGGTACCCATGAGAATCGCGGGTTTATTCGCAGGCGTTGGAGGTCTCGAACTCGGTCTGCGGCAGGCCGGGCACGAAACTGTCGTATTTTCCGAGGTTTGGGAGCCCAGCGGCGACGGTCCTCGCGCATCGGTTCGACGGTATCCCCAACGCCGGCGACATCGCGAATCTGAAATCGCGCCTGAGAAGATCGATCTGGTGACGGCCGGTTTTCCCTGCCAGGACTTGAGCCAAGCCGGCAAGACCGCCGGCATCAAAGGCCAAAAGTCGGGACTTGTGGCGCACGTCTTCCGCTTGATCGATCGGGACCGGCCGAAATGGGTTCTGCTCGAGAACGTATCATTCATGCTTCGCCTCGACGGCGGCAGCGCCATGGCCCGTCTTGTCTCCGAATTCGAGGAAAGAGGATATCGATGGGCTTATCGGGTTGTGAACTCCTTGAGCTTCCTACCCCATAGGCGTGAGCGTGTATTTTTCCTCGCCAGCACCGAAGGCGACCCGGCGGACGTGCTGCTGGTGGACGAAGTGACCCCGTTCGCGATCGACACGATGTTGCACACCCACGCACACGGTTTTTATTGGACTGAAGGGACGCGCGGCCTGGGATGGGGTCGGGACTGCGTTCCAACCCTCAAGAACGGGTCCACGGTCGGCATTCCGTCGCCACCCGCCATCCTGCTCACGAACGGTGAAATCGTCACGCCCGACATACGCGACGCCGAACGCCTGCAGGGCCTGCCGCCGGATTGGACCAAGCCGGCAGGATCGGTAGCGCGCGCTTCTCTCCGCTGGTCTCTGATCGGTAACGCCGTGACCAAGCCGGTCGCCACTTGGATCGGGCGGCGTCTGCTGGCGCCGAAAAATACGACCGCTCCAGGGATGCCACGCCGATCGTTCGCGGCAATTGGCCTCGGGCCGCTCGGTTCGACGGTGCCGTCCGGCGCGAGGTTCGCATTTCCGAATTTCCGCATTGGAGGAAGCGTAAGCCGCTCCAGGAGTTCCTCCGATACCCGCCGGCTCTCCTTTCGGAGCGAGCGACGGCAGGGTTCCTTTCACGGATCGAGAAAAGCTCCCTGCGATTTGTGCCCGGCTTCAAGGAACGCGTTCGTAGTCACCTCGACCATGTCCGTGCTGTGGACAGATTCGTAGCTGGAAAAACTACGCTTCTTGCTGCGGAATGAAAGCGCTGGCCTACAAGCGTCCTACCGATCTCGCGCGTTCCGACCTGATGCGTCGTGTGCGCCATCAGGGTACAAAGGCGGAAGAAAACATAGCCGTCGTATTGCGCAAGCTCGAAATCCGCTTTCGGCGAAATGTGAAAACCCTGCCGGGTTCGCCGGATTTCGCCAATCGACGCCGACGATGGGTGATTTTTGTCCATGGATGTTTCTGGCATCGCCATGAGAATTGCCTCCGTACGACGACACCGACCCGAAACCGCCGGTTTTGGCTCGACAAATTCGACGCGAATAAAAAACGGGATCGGAGGAAGGCGCGATTGCTTCGCGCAATGGGGTTCCGCGTGCTCACTGTGTGGGAATGTCAGACATCCGACCAACTCCGATTGCAGCGGCGACTTGCGAAACTCGTGGAGTCTGGATGAGCGCGCGTGCTTAAGCCCCCGACTTCTCCCGATCTCGACAGCATCGAATCCGAACTACGCCACGCCGGCGACCGGGAACTGATCAAGTCGTTGATCGTCAAAGTCGGTGATTTCGTGCGGGGTCTCGACATCCCGCCCGAGTATCGGAAGTACATCGAATTCGGCCGCGCCGTTAAGCACGCGTATGCCCATCGTCTTTCGACCTGCCTTGCGCAGAAAATCGCCGACGGTCTGAGGCCAAAATTCCGTGGCATCTTGCCCGACGAACACGGGGCCAAGCACGAGTCGCGCTCGGGATCGGCCAGCGGATTGAAGAAACTCGACGTGAACTATTCCAATCCGCAGATCGGACTCGGGCTCGGCGTATCCATCAAGACGTTGAATTTCCGAGACGAGGGCACGGGACGGTTCACGAAGAACGTCAAACGCTTGGACGGTGAACTGCGGGCCGAAGCACAGGACTATCACGTCCGACAGCCGTTCGCGGTTCTGGCAGCCCTCGTGTTCATGCCGGAAGAAGCCGCGCACGACAGCGCCACCAAGTCCAGTTTGCGTCATGCCTGGGAGGTTTTTCGAGGACGCAGCGGACGCAAGTCGAACGTAAACGATGCCTGTCTATTCGAGAGGCTGTGGTTATGCGTGTACAAAACCTCAAAGGAACGATTTAGGCGGCTGCCGGTGCTACGACGTAGCCGAAGAATTTCCGCCGGCCGGCCTGCCGGAAAACGGCCGATCCCTCTCTTACGTACTTTCCCAAATCGAAGCAGAGTTCGCTAGGCGCAACAAGAGCCACTGATCTCTCACACATCCACCTTCAGCGCGGCGATGAACGCCTCCTGCGGGATGTCGACCTTGCCGAACTGGCGCATGCGCTTCTTGCCTTCCTTCTGCTTGTCCAGAAGCTTGCGCTTGCGCGTCACGTCGCCGCCGTAGCATTTCGCCGTCACGTCCTTGCGGAAGGCGCGCACGGTCTCGCGCGCGATGATCTTGCCGCCGATCGCGGCCTGGATCGGCACCTGGAACATGTGCGGCGGGATCAGCTCCTTGAGCTTCTCCGCCATGGCGCGGCCGCGCTGCTCGGCGCGGGTGCGGTGCACCAGCATGGCCAGCGCGTCGACCGGCTCGCCGTTGACCAGCATCTGCAGCTTGACCAGGTCGGCCGGCTTGTAGTCGGTGAGGTGATAGTCGAACGAGGCGTAGCCGCGCGACACCGATTTGAGCCGGTCGTAGAAATCGAACACCACCTCGTTGAGCGGCAGGTGGTATTTCACCATGGCGCGGTTGCCGACATAGGTCAGCTCTTTTTGTTCGCCGCGGCGGTCCTGGCACAGTTTCAGCACCGAGCCGAGATATTCGTCGGGCGTCAGGATCGTCGCCTCGATCCACGGCTCCTGCATTTCCTCGATGTGGTTCGGGTCCGGCATGTCGACCGGATTGTGAATTTCCAGTTCGCTGGCCGTTGCGCAGCTTGATCTTGTAGATGACCGACGGCGCGGTCGCGATCAGGTCGAGATTGAATTCGCGCTCGAGCCGCTCCTGGATGATTTCCAGATGCAGCAGCCCGAGGAAGCCGCAGCGGAAGCCGAAGCCGAGCGCGGCGGAGGTTTCCATCTCGTAGGTGAAGCTCGCGTCGTTGAGGCGGAGCTTGCCCATGGCGGCGCGCAGATCCTCGAAATCCGCGGCGTCGACGGGAAACAGGCCGCAGAACACCACCGGGATCGCCGGGCGGAAGCCGGGCAGCGGCTTCGGCCACCGGCTTGCGGTCGTCGGTGATGGTGTCGCCGACGCGGGTGTCGGCGACTTCCTTGATCGAGGCGGTCAAGAAAGCCGATCTCGCCGGGGCCGAGCTCGTCGAGTTCGACGCGCTTGGGCGTGAACACGCCGACGCGGTCGACCTCATAGGCGGCGTCGGTCCCCATCATGCGGATGCGCTGGCCCTTTTTCAGCACGCCGTCGACGACGCGGAACAGGACGACGACGCCGAGATAGGCGTCGTACCAGCGAGTCGACCAGCAGCGCCTTGAGCGGCGCCGCGACATCGCCCTTGGGCGGCGGCAGCCGGTGCACGATCGCCTCCAGCACCTCCGGCACGTTCAGCCCGGTCTTGGCCGAGATCAGGATCGCGTCGGAGGCATCGAGCCCGATCACGTCCTCGATCTGCTGCTTGACCTTGTCGGGCTCGGCGGCCGGCAGATCGACCTTGTTGAGCACCGGCACGATCTCGTGGTTGTTGTCGAGCGCCTGATAGACGTTGGCGAGCGTCTGCGCCTCGACGCCCTGGCTGGCGTCGACGACGAGCAGCGAGCCCTCGCAGGCGGCGAGGCTGCGATTGACCTCGTAGGCGAAATCGACGTGGCCGGGCGTGTCGATCAGGTTGAGAACGTAATCCTTGCCGTCGCGGGCGCGATAATTCAGCCGCACCGTCTGCGCCTTGATGGTGATGCCGCGCTCGCGCTCGATATCCATCGAATCGAGCACCTGCTCGACCATTTCGCGCGCTTCGAGCCCGCCGGTGAGCTGGATCAGCCGGTCGGCGAGCGTCGACTTGCCGTGGTCGATATGGGCGATGATCGCGAAATTGCGGATGTTTTCGATCGGGGCCGCAGTCATGCGGCGCAGATAACACTCGCGTCCGCGAGCGGCAAGCCATAGCCAGCTGCTCGCTTGCGCCGCGCCGAACCGTAAATTGCGCCCGGCAAGAACTGTGAAAATTCGCTTATCAAGCGATCGCGCGCGAATAGCCAAAGCGGTCAAAATCGCACTCGTATGCCCGGTAGACGCGATCGGCGAGTTCAGGCGTGTAATACGCCGCCAAGCGATTGTGGTTCGATGCGTTGACCGGGATTATTGCTCCCTGACGCAGGACATCGCTCGCACCCAAATGATCCAAGAATACGCGCAAAATCTCGCTCGAAGCTTTCCACCCTGCCGATGAAGTCCAATTCAATTCCCGGCATTGACAGAATATCGTGCTGCGCCTGGATGTGCACATCGAACGGCTCCTGCCACGGCGCTTACGAACGCAACAAACTGCGAAAATAGACAGCGTCTGATCCGCGCCGACGGGAAGATCGGCTGCAATCTCAGGCCGCAGGGCCAGGTAGAGACCTATATGAATGGTCACCAGGGACCAGAGGTTTTCCGCGAAACTTGTCGGCCCAACATGAAAGCGTACGCGCATACGGATTGCGAACGAATGAAAATCGCAGCGTCTCCGGGTTCGTTGCCAGGCGAAAAAACGAACTCTTGGTCATGCTGCGCGGGCCGTAGGGGCCGCGAAATCTGGCCTGACGGCTCGCCTGTAGAGAACGCGTATGCCGGCCCGCGACCGTCGCCAGCGTCTGTCGAATTCTAGTCGACGCGACCTTCGGCACGGCGATGGTAAATGAGCTTGTGCCTCGGCAGTACTTTCGACCATTTCATCCGGTTCGTAGCCGCCGGCGACCAAATTGTCGTAAAATTCGGCTGCCGCCGGATCGATAAAGGGCGTGAAAAACGTGGTGGCGATCACGCAATTCCTTCGCTTTCGACTTCACCGGCCGAAACAAGCGCATCCTCAACCCCTCCAATAAGGCCGCCATGCAGCGTCAAAGGCGAGGTCAATAGGGCGCGAAGGCGGCAGAATCACGGCTGCGGCAATCCACACACGCTGCCAACGATGTCTCGACCTGTGCCGTCTTTTGGCCTTATCTGTCGCCGATGGATAGGGATGCGCAGCCGCCAAGCTCATGACCCTGGCCGAAACCGACCGACCGGCACGCCATGCCTTGGAGCGTCTGTTCGACGCTCTGATCGATCAGCGCGCGCGAGCGCAGGAGCTGCTAGCGGTATGACGCCGGGGTCGCTCCAGAGAAGCGCCTCCCTCTCCCCGCGTGCGGGGAGAGGCGTTGGGGTGAGGGGGCACGGACATACGCCGATGGCGCGGGCTGTGAGGGCGGCGGACCGTCGCGTGTGAGATTATCTCTCGGCGGGGACGGCGCTCAGGATCGAGGGTGAATGTCGGCAATCTGCGCCAAGCGCTCGGCAAGATGCGCTGACGTAGCGCCGTTCTGAATTGCACAGGTAGACGCACCCGTGGCGAATTCCGCGCTGGGCGCGACGACCGGGATCCTGCCCGCGGGCGCCGAAGGTTGGTGGTCGGTAGGGTTCGAAGAAGAGGTATGCTAGGGCTATTGGTGGATTTTTCTGCTCGTTGGTCTTGTCGATTGCATCGTAAGAGCGATCAGGCGCTACGCTATAAACAATTGTTAGCGGTGGAACCAGCCGCTAGTTCGCGTCGAAGGCGCGCGCGTGGTAGTGCTCATCGATCCGACAGGTCAGGAAGTACCTCCCAAAGATCCGATGTCAGTCCATCGCATCGTCGCGCGCGCGCAGCCGCCGCGCTTCGTCAGTCGACTCATCGGCGCGGGGCAGCGCGTCGTCGCCGAGAGTACGGAAGGCACCATCGTCGGCGCGGCGCTCGGCGTTTTCGTCGTCTTGTGGCTCCTCTACGACACGGTAGTCTTCGCGCCGATCGACGTGCATTACGATGTCAGCGAAGCGACCGTATGGGCCCAGCATTTCGCGTTCGGCTACAAGCATCCGCCGATGACGGCGTGGCTGCAAGGTTTGTGGTTTGCCGTCTTTCCGCGCCAGGCCTGGGCGGCGCATCTGTTGGCCGTGACCACCGTCGCGGTCGGTCTCGCCGTCACATGGCGGCTGCTGCGCGATCACCTCGACAAATATCGGGCGCTGCTGGGCCTTGCCGCCCTGATGATCGTTCCGCTCTACTCGTTCAAGGCATCGCTCTTCAACGCCAATACGGTGCTGATCCCGTTTTGGGCGGCGACCCTTTTGTTTTACCTGCGCGCCCGTCGTGGTCTCGGGATTTTTGACGCCGGTCTTGCCGGCGCGTTCGCGAGCTTCACCGTGCTCGGCAAATATTGGGGACTTTTCCTGATCGCCGGCATGGCCATTGCCGCCGTCTCGGGCCCCGGGACGAAGCGCTTCTGGCGCTCGCCGGCGCCCTACGTCATGGCGCTCGCCGCCGCCATCGTCATTGCACCGCACATTGTCTGGTTCGCGACCGGGCGCGGCGGCGCCGCCTACGGCTTCGTCCGCGGCTCGTTCACCGACAACAGCTCCTTCACCGCGGCGCTGGCGAACTCGGCCTATTACCTCCTCGGCGCGGCGGCCTACGTCATCGGTCCCCTGATATTCCTCGCGACGCTGCGACCGGGCAAAGCCGCACTCGCCGACATCGCGTGGCCGCAGGGCGACGATCGCCGCCAAGTGCTGTTGCTGTTTGCCGTGCCGCTGGTGCTGCCGGCCTTGCTGAATTTGGCGAGCCCGTACCGGCTGACGCCGGACTGGACCTTTCCGAACTGGGCGCTGCTCCCCGTCGTTCTGTTCGCCACGCCATATATCACTGTCGACGCACGCGACGTGGCGCGCGGCGGACTGTTCGCTCTGGCGCTGAGCCTCGTCGCGATCGTCATCTCGCCGTTCGTGGCCTATGACCAGCTGACGTCGAGCCGCGAGGCGTACCGCGCCCATTTTCGCCAGGTCGCGGAGTTGGGGCAAAAATTCGCGGGCGATCCGGTGCGATTATTGTGGGGATCGCCCGGCGTCGTCGCCGGGCTGCCGTTCTATCTGCCGCGAGCGCGGCCGCTGTCGGCCGATCCGAACTCCGCCGCAGGCCGCGCCGCGATCGCTTCGCAGGGCCTCATGGTCGTCTGCGTCAGCGACGACGAACCGTGCCGGAAAACGGCTGCAGCTCTGATTGATGCCGGCGCGCGCACGACGACCGCAACGTTCCGCCGCAGCTTCTTGGGATGGTCCGGCGCGCCGATGACCTTCCAGATCACGGTCGTGCCCCGCGGCGCGTGAACGAGCGTTCGGCGCCGCGGGGATCGCTTTCGCGAAGCGAAGTTTTCAGTACCGGTACTGGTCCGGCTTGTACGGGCCCGCGACCGGAATGCCGAGATAGGTCGACTGCTTGTCCGAAAGCTTGGTGAGCTTGACGCCGATCTTGTCGAGATGCAGCCGCGCCACCTTCTCGTCGAGGTGTTTCGGCAGCGTGTAGACCTTCTTCTGGTATTTGCCCTGGTTGGTCCACAATTCGATCTGCGCCAGCGTCTGGTTGGTGAAGGACGACGACATGACGAAGCTCGGATGGCCCATGGCGTTGCCGAGATTGACCAGACGGCCTTCGGACAACAGGATGATGCGCTTGCCGTCGGGGAACTCGATCTCGTCGACCTGCGGCTTGATGTTGTCCCACTTCAGGTTCTTCAGCGCCGCCACCTGAATTTCGCTGATCGAAGTGGCCGATGTTGCAGACGATGGCGCGGTGCTTCATCTTGCGCATGTGCTCGATGGTGATGACGTCGACATTGCCGGTCGCGGTGCAGAAGATGTCGGCACGCGGCGCGGCTTCGTCCATCGTCACCACTTCGTAGCCTTCCATCGCCGCCTGCAGCGCGCAGATCGGATCGACCTCGGACACCATGCACGCGGCAGCCGGCCTGGCGCAGCGACGCCGCCGAGCCCTTGCCGACGTCGCCGAAGCCGGCGACCATCGCGATCTTGCCGGCCATCATCACGTCGGTGCCGCGGCGGATGCCGTCGACGAGGGATTCGCGGCAGCCATAGAGATTGTCGAACTTCGACTTGGTGACGCTGTCGTTGACGTTGATCGCCGGAAACAGCAGCCGGCCTTCCTTTTCCATCTGATAGAGCCGATGGACGCCGGTCGTCGTCTCCTCCGACACGCCGCGGATATCCTTGGCGGTCTTGGAGTACCAGCCGGGCTGTTCCTTCAGCCGCTTGGTGATCGCGGCGAACAGCACCTCTTCCTCTTCGTTGTTCGGATGATGCAGCACCTGCGGCGTCTTTTCCGCCTGGATGCCGAGATGCAGCAAGCAGCGTGGCGTCGCCGCCGTCATCGAGGATCATGTTCGGCGCGCCGCCGTCGGCCCATTCGAAGATGCGGTGGGTGTATTCCCAGTATTCCGTCAGCGACTCGCCCTTGACCGCGAATACCGGCGTGCCGGCCGCGGCGATGGCGGCGGCGGCGTGGTCCTGCGTCGAATAGATGTTGCACGAGGCCCAGCGGACATCGGCGCCGAGCGCCGCAAGCGTCTCGATCAGGACGCCGGTCTGAATGGTCATATGCAGCGAGCCCGCGATGCGCGCGCCGCGCAGCGGCTGCTGGGGCCCGTATTCTTCGCGCGTCGCCATCAGACCGGGCATTTCGGTCTCGGCGATCGAAAGTTCCTTGCGGCCCCATTCGGCGAGGCTGAGATCCTTGACGACATAGTCGGTGTGCGAAGCTTTGGCCTTGGTCGACGTGCTCATGGTAATCCTTGGCGCTCCTTGGCGATCGTTCGATAAGTCCGCGTGACTTGATCCGAGTGACTTGGATGGTCCGGTGACTTGCAAGTGAACTGGAAATTGCCGCCGATCCAAGGCAGGACCGGCGACGCGGCGCGACTAAAGACATAAAGATCTCTTTATGTCCATGCTCGAAGCAAGGCATTTTGTCGGCACGAAAACATGCGCTTCGCGAACCGATCTGCCCACGTTCTCCGCTGCCCACTTCGTCAGAACGCGAGCGGTTAGTGGCGCGGGCTCGTCCTCTCTGCGTACAGCGGTGGGCGAGCATCAATACCGCGATATCCTCTCCAGGAGCATCTGAGTGTCCGGACACGGCCGGAATATTTTGCCGCATACAGGATCAGGGAGGTCACTCTCCAGCTCCGTGCGGCCGGAGTGCAACCGCCGACTATTCTCCCGGCGCGTTGCCGACGCGCAGGGTGCAGGCGTCAAGTTCACCACCGCGGCCGCTCGCGCGCTACCTCGGTCACGTGCCCTTCCGCTCAGGGCGCTACCCAAGCCCAACGGCCTTCCCGGTCCTGCCACGCCGCAATTTGATTTTTCGGCGGCAGCGTGTGCAGCGGCGGAGTGTTGCGTGCGGCTAGCCCGAGATCGATGGACCACTCCGCATCGAACTGTTCGCCCCATGAGTGCTGCGAACGTGGCCAGATATCGTGGATGTAAGGATTCCATTCTATCGCCGCTGGTCGTGAGCCACTCGCTGCAACCAAATCCAAAAGGGCGCTCATCTTCGCCATTTCGTGATGCCACAAGGTCATCATCATGAAACTCGTGCCGGTTCCGACGACGCAGACCATAACCACAGCGAGCCGAGCCGCCGACCTCGAACGCGACCAATGCAGCACGAGTGGCCTGACCATCGCGCCGACGACCATGATCACGAAAGGGACGATCACATAGCGCTTGTGCAAGTCGAGGGAATATCCGCCGCCCAACACATAGATACTCGTCGAGGCAAACAGCAGGATCACCGAAACGGCGAGAAACCTGCCTGGCAAAACTCCTTCCAGCGCCGCTGGCGAGCGCCGCGAATTCCCGGCGCACTCGAGTTTTGTAAAATAAGCGTAAATCAGAAGCGCGATGACGCCGAGCAGGAGGATCGCCGCGACGCTCGCGTACAGCGGATTTAACAAGGACAAAACGTAACGCCTCAGCGCCGGAAGAAGCCAAAGATCGAAGACTTCAAGATTGGAATATTGATAGTAGAGGACGGACAACAGAGCCCTGAAATCGAGCGCGGATATTTGCTTGGGAGCGGACGACGTTTTCGTGAGTTCGTACGCGGCGGCCCACGACGCCGCGGCCGCCAACGGGGCAAGCGCAAGCGGTACGGTCCAACGCCGCGGCGCAACCGCACCGTCGCGCCGGCAGAATACCAACAGCCCGGCTACGCAGACGGGACCGAACATAACCTCGTTGCAAAGCAGGCAGAGCAAAGCCAAGGTCAGGATGCCGATAAGCGTGGAAGCTCGGAAACAGGGTCCACGCGGTCGGCACGTCAACAAAATCAAACACATCAGCCAAAAGAAAGCGGTGGTCATCGCGAAGGAAAACGCGGCGTCCCAAACAAGCGCCTGATAGCCCCAGGGAAAGGCAACCACCAGGATTGCCAGAAAGACCGCGTAGGACGCGGATTCGAAGGCCACCCGCGCCACTTGATAAAAGATGTAGCCGACGGCGGCATGAACGAAGATTGCGGCGATGCCGTAAACGTGAGAACCGGCCAGCCAGGCGCAGATTTCGAGGCTGACAATACGCCAGATGCCTGCGCCGTGAAAGAATTCAGCGATCGATCCGGCGGATATTGGATAGTCGTCTCCGAAACGATGATAGTCGGCCAGCAGCGGCAGATCAGCGGCCGCCGAAAGCAAAATCATCAGCGCAGCGGCGCCGTAATTGCGATCCTGAAGCAGGCCGGACAACGGCACCGAGCGAAATTTCAACATTTCACATCTCGATGGATGATGTCCTTATGCGGGTGTCCGCATCTGTCGGATCGCAGTTCGTCAGCCGCCAACGGGCAATCGCCACGATGTCCGACGCGCGGTGCCGGGCTATTTGAGCACAAACAACGTTCCGCTCTTGCCAATCCGGCGAGGACCGTACGCTACTACTGCGTGCGGTGTAAACTGCGTGACTTGAACCGATGCTGGGGTTTCCTCTGGTCTTTCTGCAGCGCCGTGGGTGAACGATGCCTGTACGGAAGCGTTCTGGCTTGATGGAGATGCTTGATGGAGATGGATGTATCGAAAGCGATCAAATCCTTGGCCCAGCTTGCCGCGGCCGAGGAAGCTGCACGCGCTGCCCGCTTTATCGTGACGCGACGCAAGCGGTTCCCGGCGAGGGTCCGAGCCACGCCGCTTTGATGCTGGTCGGCGAGCAGCCGGGAGACCGCGAAGATATCGAGGGCAAGCCGTTCGTCGGCCCAGCCGGGCGCGTTCTCGACCGCGCGCTGCTCGACGCCGGAATTGCGCGGGAAGAAACCTTCATCACCGACGCGGTGAAACACTTCAAACATGAAATGCGCGGCAAACGGCGGCTGCACAAGCGGCCCAGCACCGATGAGATCAGGCGCTGCAAGATCTGGCTCGACTTCGAGCGCAGCCTGGTCAAGCCCTCGACAATCGTCGCTTTGGGCGTCACCGCGGCGCGCGGCCTGACCGGGCGCACGCTTACCATCGCCAACGTGCGTGGCAAGCCGATGGCATTGGCGGACGGAACGCGTCTCATCGTGACCATGCACCCTTCGGCGCTCTTGCGCATGGAGGACGAGGAGACGCGGCAGGCCGCATACTCGCAATTCGTCGCCGATCTGAAAGTGGCCGCGGCGCGGTAAAGCTCCAAAGGGTGGCCCGAATTTATCGTCAGCGCGCCGCGGGCTTGACCAGCCCGGCCTGCGTCAACGCCGTCGCGATCTGCTGCATGCGGTTGATGAGGTCGACCGCCGCCGCCGGCGGCAGCACCACCCGGCACGCCGGGTAGCGGCGGCCGGTGATCGGCGCGCCGGTCTTGACCTCGTCGAGCCGCGTGACCGCGAATTCGATCCGCAAGGTCTGCCCGTCGAAGACGAGGCCGGAGACGGAATCGGCGAAGGTTTCCGCAAGATCGGGACGATCGAGGTACCGCAAGGAAGCGGTCGGCCGCTCGGGCGCGGGTGTCGCCGGGGCGGGAGACGGCGCGGCCGCCGCAGGGGTTTCGAGCGACACCGGCGGCAGCTCGGCCGCCGAATTTTCGTTTCGCGTACCGGATCCAGATTTGCCGAAAATCATCGCCCCCTCCTCACTGTTGTCGCCGCGGCGGCTCGATCCGTCGCCATGTGCGTCAACCGATGTCCGTCAACCGATGTCGGTCAACCGATTTCGGTCAATCGTCCTCGCCGAAGCGGGAGCCGATCAGCGCCGCCAATGCGTCGACCACTTCGGCCGCCTGCGGCCCGGTCGCCTCGACGGTGATGGACGTCCCCGTCGCCGCCGCGAGCATCATCAGGCCCATGATCGAGGTGCCACCGACCACCTCGCCGCAACGCATGACGCGCACGTCGGCGTCGAATTTCTCAACCGTCTGCACGAACTTGGCCGAAGCCCGCGCGTGCAGTCCCTTGCGATTGCAGATCGCCATTTGGCGGACTACGGCGCCATCGCGGAACGGCGGCTCGTCGGGCCTGCATGCTTCCGCGGGTTGGCCGGTCTCGCTCATTTGCCGGTCAGGACCCGGCTGGCGATGGTGACGTATTTGCGTCCGGCATCCTGGGCCGCGGCGACCGCTTCGGCGAGCGGACATTCGTCGCGGACCTTGGCGAGCTTCACCAGCATCGGCAGATTGATGCCGGCCAGCACTTCGACCTTGGGCCGGCTCATCACCGAGATCGCCAGAATTCGACGGCGTGCCGCCGAACATGTCGGTGAGAATGGCGACGCCGTCGCCGCTGTCGACGCGTTTCACCGCCTCGATAATATCCTTGCGGCGCTCCTCGACGTCATCGTCGGGACCGATGGTGACCGCTTCGATTTGACTCTGGGGCCCGACCACGTGTTCCAAGGCCGCGCGGAACTCGATCGCGAGCCGCCCGTGGGTGACCAGCACAAGACCTATCATACAGCTCCCCGCGGGCGCTTCTTTTTCGGTGCACCGCACGAAAGGGCCCTCATCTTGACCATCCGAAGGCCCAACGCAAGGGTCATTTTCCGCAGATTTCGGCGTTTGGTGCATTGCGGTAGCGCAAATCGGCTTGGCAATCGGCTAGGCTTCCCGACCGTCATCGCGCCGGGGGAATAGTCTAGGCCGGTTAGGGTTACCAATCTGCAACCGGCTTGAATGGGGGCTATTGCGGATAACTCAACCGCAGATCGAAATTGCCGTCTCGCATTGCGGGTCGTCACTCTTGGGCGTCACTTTTGGCCATCACTCGTGGCAATCACTCTTGGCCGTCCGTTCGGGCATCGCCGCATGAAGTGATGAGGGCGAGAAGCCCGGGCAAGGCCCCGGAACCCGGTGCGACCGCAAGCCGCGGTAGATTTATACCCTCGATCGTGGTCACGCGCTTTTCCGCCGGCGGCAAACGCTCGGCATCGGCGGCCGCAAGGTCGACCACCAGTCCGACCACGGCGCACGGTTCATAGGGGAGCCGCAGGACGCCGATGCCGCGCACTTCGATCAGCCCGGCGAGCGCCGGCGCGGGCCGCACCAGGAGCTGCCCGCCGGCCGCCTCCACATGCACGCGATCGTCGCCGACGAGCCGCGCGAACCGCACCGCGCCCACCCGCGCCGCCTCGATCAGCTCGAAGGCGAGCCGCGACTTGCCGGCCTCGGAAGGGCCGCGGATCAACACCGCCCGCGCGCCGACCAAAACGGCCGAGGCGTGAATGGTGGCGGACATCATCGGCTTGATCGCGATGGGCTTGATCACGTTGGGATTGATTACATGGCCGGCAGGCGCACGACGAAGCGGGCGCCGAGCACCTCCGGCGCGCCGTCGGCGTCGAGCGGGCCGATCCGGTTCTCGACCCAGATGGTGCCGCCATGCGCCTCGGCGATCTGCTTGGAAATCGACAGGCCGAGGCCGGAATTCTGCCCAAAACCCTGGTGCGGGCGATCGGTGTAGAAGCGCTCGAACACCTTGTCCAACGCATCGGGCCGCACGCCCGGACCGTCGTCATCGACGACGATCTCGACATTGCTTTTGAGCCGCCGGCAGACCACCCGCACCGTGCCGCCCGGCGGCGAGAACGACCGCGCGTTCTCGATCAGATTGTCGACGATCTGCCCGAGCCGCGAATCGTGCCCCGGCACCTGGAAGGCGCGCGCGTCGCCGCCCTCGAAAGCGAGCGTGACCGTTGACGCCATCGTCGCGCTTGACCTCGTTGGCGACCGCGACCAGCGTGCCGAGGAGCTTGGCGAAGTCGACCGGCGCCGCCTCCTGGCGCTGCAGCTCGGCGTCGAGGCGGCTGGCGTCGGAAATGTCCGAAATCAGCCGGTCGAGCCGTTTCACGTCGTGCTGGATGATTTCGAGCAGCCGCCCGCGGCTCTCCTCGGTCTTGGCGAGCGGCAGCGTTTCCACCGCCGAGCGCAGCGAGGTGAGCGGATTTTTCAGTTCGTGCGCGACGTCGGCGGCGAAGCTTTCGATCGCCTCGATGCGGCTGTACAGCGAATCGGTCATGTCGCGCAGCGTGCCGGAAAGGTGCCCGATCTCGTCGCGCCGGCGGGTGAAATCGGGAATTTCGACGCGCGAACGAATGCGCCGGCGCACGCTTTCGGCCGCGTCCGCGAGCCGCCGCACCGGCTCCGCGATCGTGCTGGCGAGCAGGATCGAGAGCAGCACCATCACGGTCGCGGCGATCAGAAAGACCTTGAGAATGGCGAGCCGCTCGGCCTCCACCATGTCGTCGATGTCGGCGCCCTGGGTCGAGAGCATCAGCGAACCGCGCACGGCGCGGAAACGCTGCACCGGCACCGCGACCGAAACGATGACGTCGCCGCGCTCGTTGATGCGCACCATGCTGGCGTTTTGGCCGTTCAGGGCCTGCTCGACTTCCGGGTAGCCCTTGCCGTTATCGGCGCCGAGTTCGCGGTAGAGCGGCAGATCGCCTCGTCCGAGCCAAATCCGGATGGCGACGAGCGCCCGCTCGATCAAGCCGGGTTTTTCGGCGTCGGGCGGCGGCAGGTCGAAGCGCAGCACGTCGCCGCGGCCGAACAGATTGCGGCTGTCGACCAGGAGCACGCCGTCGCGGTCGTAGATGCGCGCCCGCGTCTTGGTCGGCGACACCAGGCGCCGCAGCAGCGGCGCCACCCGCTCGGGATTGATCGGAAAATCGATGCCGTAGAGCGCGTCTTCGGACGGACCGTAGCTCTCGCCCGGCTGCAGGTTCAAAAGCTTGTCCGGGTCGATCGTGATCGACGAATCGGTCTCGACCGTCGCCGACGCCGCGATCGCGCCGGCGATGATTTCGCCCTGCACCAGCAGGCTCTGAATGCGCGCGTCGATCAGCCCGGCGCGGAACTGCGAGAGATAGGTGATGCCGATGGCGAGCGCGAGCAGGCCGGCGAGGTTGAGAAAGACGATCCGGCGACCGAGGCTCGACGAGCTCTGGGTAATGAAGAACTGCCCGGCGCGCCGCAACAGATCGGTGATCCTGCCGAAACCGCGGCGCGCAACCTTCGCGTCGCCGCCGTCGAGATTTTCGGCGTCGATCCCGATCAATGCGTGGGCCCGGCTGGCCCGTGCGCTGTCTGCAGTTCGGTCGAGCACGTTGTCTACCGGGTTAGTGAGCGGGTTCCGGTATTGCCTGCGGTCACTCTACCGCATGTCGGCCAGCCCGTCAGAGCTGTTTGTTGGAGCATGTCCTGTTCGCAAAACCGGGGTCCGACTTTTGCGGGACACGCTCGCGTGGATCAAAACCCGAGCCCGCCCTCACGCTTTGACCTGCCGCAGCCACTTGCCGCAGCCACTTGCCGCAGCGCGCGACGGCTGGCAAGGCCACGCGTCGGCTGCCGTCATTCCTTGAATCGATAGCCGACGCCGTAGAGCGTCTCGATCATATCGAATTCATCGTCGCTCGCCTTGAACTTCTTGCGCAGCCGCTTGATGTGGCTGTCGATGGTGCGGTCGTCGACATACACCTGATCGTCGTAGGCCGCATCCATCAAGGCGTTGCGGCTTTTGACCACGCCCGGACGGCTCGCCAGCGCCTGCAGGATGAGGAACTCGGTCACCGTCAGCGTCACCGGTTCGTTCTTCCAGGTGCAGGTGTGACGCTCGGGATCCATGCGCAACAGCCCGCGCTCGAGCACCTTGCTGTCGATTTCCTTCGGCGCCGTGCCGTCCTTCGGCGAGACCCGCCGCAACACGGCTTTGACCCGCTCGACCAGGAGGCGTTGCGAGAATGGTTTGCGGATGAAGTCGTCGGCTCCCATTTTGAGGCCGAACAGCTCGTCGATCTCCTCGTCCTTGGAGGTGAGGAAGATCACCGGCACGTCGGATTTCTGCCGCAGCCGGCGCAGCGTCTCCATCCCGTCCATGCGCGGCATCTTGATGTCGAGGATGGCGAGATCCGGTGGCGCGGTCTTGAATCCGTCGAGCGCCGAGGCACCGTCGGTGTAGGTATTGATGCGATATCCCTCGGCCTCCAATGCGATCGACACCGAAGTCAGGATATTGCGGTCGTCATCGACGAGAGCGATTGTCGGCATGGCGGCCTTCTAGCATGAGTCGGCCGCAAGCTGCACCAGCCCCGGCCCCATAAGCCTTTGAATCCCCATGTAGAGGCGGAAGTGTGACACTACAAGGCAGAATCGGGGCAATTCGTGTGGCAGCCTCGGCAAGCACGGAGAAGGCGCATGGCTGAGCCCGATAGAGCGCAAACCGCCCGCCCTGGCGTCATGCCCAACCGGCTGCCGGAAAATGCGCCGCCGCCGAGCGGCGATTTCGAGCCCAAATCGCTCGCCAAGACCCTGCTGCGGGCAACGCGGGCGGGCACATTGGCGACCATCGACCGCAATACCGGCCATCCGTTCGCCTCTTTGGTTAACGTCGCGACCGACAGCGACGGCTCGCCGCTGATTTTGATTTCGCGGCTTGCAACTCATACGGCGAACCTCGAGCAGGACACCCGCGGCTCGCTGCTATTGGCCGCAGTGGGGCGCGGCGATCCGCTCGCTCATCCGCGCCTGACGGTGCTGGGGAGTTTCGCGCGGCTCGCGCGGGACGAGCCTGAGGAAAGGCGCGCCCGGCGGCGTTTCCTCGCCCGCCATCCGAAATCGGAGCTCTATGCCGGCTTCGCCGACTTTTCGTTCTGGCGCCTCGCCATGGTGTCCGCGCATCTCAATGGCGGCTTCGCCCGCGCCGCCGACCTCGATGCCGCCGACGTGCTGACGCCGATTGACGGCGCGGCGGATTTGATCGCGGCCGAGGAAAGCGCGATCGCGCATATGAACGCGGACCATGCCGAGGCGGTGCGGCTCTATGCCGTCAAGCTCCTCGGCGCCGACGACGGTGCCTGGCGATTGACCGGGCTCGATCCCGAGGGCCTCGATCTCGCCTGCGGCGACGCGACACTTCGCGGTTGCCGTTCCCGCAGCGCGTCACCGGTACCGACGATTTGCGCGCCGTCATGAGTGGACTTGGCGAAGGCCGCGCGGCAGCCGCGTAGTCCGCCCGCTAGATTTCCGGCGGCGGGGTTTCGACTTTTCGGCGGGTTGCGCGTTGGTGCACGGTCGAGAGGCAATGCTTGCTTATTTGTTGCACCCCTTTGCTGCGCTGCTTTTTGCTGCACTGCAATGTGCCGCCGACAATCGAGGACGCAATTGAGCAGAAGCGCCTTGGCAAATGATAGGATGCCAATTATAGGTCGCGCGCCCCGCGCGATGGCGGGTCGTGTCGTTCGGTCGTTCCCCCGGCGGCCTGGTAATGTCAATCGTTCCCGGCGCGCTGGCCGGGCGTGGTGCGGAGGCAAGCGTGAAGGAAACGGGTCTGCGGAACGCCGCGCATGGCGTTGAAAAATTCGGCTTGAAAGACCTTGCCGCGGTTCATTGGAATGCGCCCGACACGGTCCTGGTCGAACACGCCATCGCCAATGGCGAAGGCCACACTCGTCCATGGCGGGGCGTTCTGCGCCGAAACCGGCGTGCACACCGGCCGCAGTCCCAAGGACAAGTTCGTCGTCGTCGACGACTCGACCGACAAGACGGTGTGGTGGGAGAAGAACGGCCGTCTGCCGGCCGACAAATTCCAATTGCTGTTCGACGATTTCATCGCCCACGCCAAAGGCAAGACGCTGTACGCGCAGGACCTCTATGGCGGCGCCGATCCGAAATACCGCATCAAGGCGCGGGTCTATAACGAGCTCGCCTGGCACTCGATGTTCATCCGCGCGCTCTTGATCCGCCCCGAGCGCGCCGAACTTGCCCACTACGTCCCCGATTTCACCATCCTCTCGCTGCCGTCGTTCAAGGCCGACCCGCAAGCGCCACGGCGTGCGCAGCGAGACGATCGTCGCCATCGACTTCACCAAGCGCATCATTCTGATCGGCGGCAGCTACTATGCCGGCGAGATGAAGAAGTCGGTGTTCACGGTGCTCAACTATTATCTGCCGGCCGAAAGCGTGATGCCGATGCACTGCTCGGCCAATGTCGGCCCGGCAAGCGACGTCGCGCTGTTCTTCGGCCTGTCCGGCACCGGCAAGACCACGCTGTCCGCCGATCCCAAGCGCACGCTGATCGGCGACGACGAGCACGGCTGGGGCCCGAACGGCGTCTTCAATTTCGAGGGCGGCTGCTACGCCAAATGCATCAAGCTGTCGGCCGAAGCGGAGCCGGAAATCTACGCCACGACGCACCGCTTCGGCACCGTGCTCGAAAACGTCGTGTTCGATCCGGACACGCGGATCTGCGATTTCGACGACGATTCGAAGACCGAAAACACGCGCGCCGCCTATCCGCTCGACTTCATTCCGAACGCGTCGCGTACTGGCCGCGCCGGCATGCCGAAGAACATCGTCTTCCTCACCGCCGACGCGTTCGGCGTCATGCCGCCGATCGCCAAGCTCACGCCGGCGCAGGCGATGTATCACTTCCTGTCCGGCTACACCGCCAAGGTCGCCGGCACCGAGAAAGGGCTGGTCGGCGTGCAGCCGGAATTCTCCACCTGCTTCGGCGCGCCGTTCCTGCCGCGTCATCCGTCGGTCTACGGCAATCTGCTGCGCGAACTCATCAGCGTGCACGACGTCGATTGCTGGCTGGTCAATACCGGCTGGACCGGCGGCATCTACGGCGTCGGCCGCCGCATGCCGATCAAGGTGACGCGCACGCTGCTCGGCGCCGCGCTCGACGGCTCGCTCAAGAACGTCAAATTCCGCACCGATCCGTATTTCGGCTTTGCGGTGCCGACCCAGCTCGCCGGCATCGAGCCGCATCTGCTCTATCCGCAGAAAACCTGGCAGAACAAACTCGAGTTCGATCAGACCGCGCGCAAGCTGGTCGACATGTTCCAGAAGAACTTCGTGCAGTTCGAGCCCCACGTCGAAGCCGACGTGCGCGCCGCGGCGCCGGAGGTGCGGCTCGCCGCCGAGTGAGCGGTCGAGCGCGGCGTCGCTTGGATTCTGTCATCCGGGTGACGCCGCCGTGCGGCCAAATGCCTCCGCCGCGCGCGATCGGCCGCCGGGCGCCGTCTTGTTGCGGTCACGATCGTCGCGCTTAGATTCGTCATGTCGATGTCCGCTGCATGGGGCGACGGGCTTGTGAGGTGGCGTGCTCGCGGCGAAAGACTCTCATGGCGAACGATAGAGACATGCCCGAAAGGCCCCGGGCTGAACCTGAGATCATTCCGCCGGACCGTCTGCACGACGGACCGCCGTGGCGCACCGATCCGTATCGCCGGGGCGGCCGGGACGCACCGCATCTACATAACCCGGCTCGGACCCTTGAGTGGCGCGCTGCTCCTGCTGGCGATCGGCGCGATCGCCGCGATCCTCCTGATGGTTTTCCTCGGCGCGTTGCTGATCTGGATCCCGCTTGATCGCGTTCATCGTCATCGTCGCCGCGCTGTCCGGCCTGTGGCGCCCGCGCCGGCGGTGACCGCGCGGTATTGCGGCGTTTCACTGCGCGTTAACTTTAATCATTCATGAATCTTGGCGGCCACGGGTCGCCGGCGGGATGTTGTGGACATGCCCGGCGGCAGAAGCGTTGAGTCGTGGGCGTCGAGTGAAGTCGTGATCGTTGAGTCTGGGGCGTCGAGTCCCGGTCGTTGAGATGTTGAGTTAGGCGAGCCTGTTGCGCCGTCGCGGCGGCGTCCGGCACGGCTCGCTGGAGTGCCGTATGTTCGAAGCGCCGCGTCAGATCAAATCGGCAGCCGCCGGGGCGGGCGATGTCGCCGTCGGTTTCGACTCCTTTCCGGCCTTCGATCTTCAAAGACTCTGGTCCGCGGTCTGGCGCGGCAAGACCACGATACTCTGGACCACGGCGACATCGCTCCTCGTCGCGGTCTTGATCATCGTCTTCGTGCCGCACCGCTACACCGCGGACACGCAAATTCTCATCGACCCGACCGATCTGCACGCCGTCGGCAGCGAGCTGGTGCCGGCCAATCAGGTCAGCGACGCCGCCGTGCTGCAAGTCGAAAGCCAGGTGCGGGTGCTCACGTCCGACAGCGTGCTGCGCCGCGTGATCAAGGCGGAAGCGCTCGACCGCGACCCGAATTTCGGCGGCCCGCCGGGGCCGCTGCGCGAGCTGATGGCGGCGTTCGGCCTCGGCGACGCCGGCAGCACTATTCCGCCGCCGATCCGTCGCTCGCCGCGCTCAATGCGCTCAAGCGCGCCGTCAAGGTCAAGCGTGCCGACCGCACCTATGTCGTCGACGTGAGCGTCACCGCCGGCGATCCGCAAAAGGCGGCGCGCCTCGCCAACGCGGTGGCGCAGGCCTATCTCGCCGAACAAACCGACGTGCGCTCCGACGCCGCCCGGCAGATTTCGCAGTCGCTGTCCGGGCGCCTCAACGAGCTCAAAACCCGCGTGCGCGAGGCCGAGGATCGCGTCGAGGCATTCAAGGCCCATAACAACATCGTCGGCGTCGGCCTCGGTGTCGGCGGCAGCGGCGGCGGCGGTGCGGGCGGTCAACTGATCAGCGAGCAGCAGCTGTCCGAACTGAGCAATCAGCTCGGGCTGGCGCGCGCCCGCACCGCGCAAGCGCTGGCGCGCTACCAGGAGGTGCAGCGCCTGCAGCAGTCGAAAGGCGACGTCGGCGCCTTCCCCGAGGCGATCGCGTCGCAGACCATCACCGCGCTGCGCACGCAATACGCCGAGGTCATGCGCCGCGAGGCGGAGCAGATGACCTCGCTCGGCGCCAAGCACCCCGCGGTGATCGAGATCCAGGCGCAGGCCGACCGGCTTCGCCACATGATCGAGGAGGAGGTCAGCCGCATCGCGCTGTCCGCGCGCAGCGAATACGACAGCGCGCGCGCCAACGAAGAGGCGCTCAGCAAAAACCTCGATGCGCTCAAGCGTAACGCCATCACCACCAACGAAGCGCTGGTGACGCTGCGCGAGCTCGAGCGCGACGTGCAGGCGAGCCGCGCGGTCTACGAATCGTTCCTGGTGCGCGCGCGCGAAACCGGCGAGCAGGAAAGGCTCGACACCAAGAACATCCGCATCATTTCGCGCGCCGACCCGCCGCAGCGCCGGTCTTCGCCGCCGCCGAACGCCGTGCTGGGCGCCGGCGCGCTGGTCTTCGGCATCGCCGCCGGTATCGGCATCGTGCTGATGCGCGGCGCCCCGGGCGAAAACGCTGCCGGCCCGCCCGCACCGCGCCGGCAGGCGCAGGCGAAACAGGACCGCCGAACCGCAGCACCGCACGGCCGAGCCGCGGCAGCGCTTCGCCGGAGCCGCCGCCGTCGTTCCCATCCTCGCCGTCCTGCCGGATATCGATCCGGAGTTCGGCCTGACCGCCGCGGTCGACGGGCGATCGTCCTTTTCGCACGCGATCGGCAGGGTGCTCGAAGCGGTCGAGGAAAGCCACGTCAAGCACGGCAGTCCGAGCATTCTCGTCGTCGCCGCCGATGACGAGGAGGAAACCGCGACCGTCGCGCTCAGCCTCGCCGCCGTCGCCGCCACGACCCAGCAGGTGCTGCTGATCGACGCCGATCTCGAGCGTCGCACGCTCGCGGCGGTCGACGCCGATCAGGGCGATTCCGGCCTGGTCGATGTCGCCGTCGGCCGGCGTCTTCTCGCCGACGCGGTGGTCCGCGACCGCGAGACCAGGATCAATCTCTTGGCGTTCGTGGCGCCGCATACCCGCCGCGACCGCGACATCAAGGACGACGACATCAGAAGCGCGTTCGCCCAGACTCGGCGGTTCGACATGGTCATCGTCACCGCCATGGAGTGCGACCGCGATCCGGGCGGACGCTTCTTCGCCGGGCTCGTCGATCACATCGTGCTGGTCGTGCGAGCCGACCGCAACAGCGAGCGCGTCATCAACCGGCTGGTGTCGAGCTTCGGCCTCGACGCGCGCAAGGTTCGCGGCGCGGTATTGACGGGTGACGCGGCAGCCTGACTACCGCAAGCTGCACGCTTCCCGTTAGGGTTAAACCCACGGAACAGGCGGCGGAAGCGACCGCGATTTGGTAAATGAACGGTGAACGATCTCCGTCACATCGGCGGTATTTGTTTGCTCGCCGATTTGTCCCACGCTGTCTTCTTCCGCCGCGAATGCCGAGCAGAACCCCCGTGCCGATGAAGTCCTTCATCAAAGCCGCCGTCTACAGAACCGCACATGCATCCGGTCTGAGCCGCGCGCTCGGCGTCCGCTACCGCGGCCGCGGCATCATTTTCGCCCTGCACAGCGTCGTCGCCGACGACGCCCTTCATCCCGATCGGACGCTGCGCTGCCCGGTCGGCAAGCTGGAATGGATTCTGCGCCGGCTCAAAGGCGCCGGGGTGGACTTCGTTACCTTGGAAGAAGCCATCCGCCGCCTGAGCCTGCCGCCGTCGCGGCCGTTCGCCGCCTTCACGTTCGACGACGGCTTTGCCGACAACGTCACGCACGCGCTTCCTGTCATGGAAAAGTACGCGGCGCCGTTCACGGCGTACATCACCACCGGCATGGTCACGCGCGACATCGACGGCTGGTGGTTCGGGCTCGGCGCGTTGATCCGCGCGCAGGAGAAGATCACCCTGCCGGGGCTCGGCACTTTCGCCTGCGCCGATGCGGCCGGCAAGGCGCGCACCTTCGCAGCGATCGAGGCGGCCGTGCACGCCAATTTCGACGTGCTGCCGGCGGTCCGCGACGCCATCGCATCGGCCGGCATTGATATCGCCGCGCTGGTCGATCGCGAAGCGTTGACCGAAGCGCAATTGCGCGAGCTGGCGCACCATCCACTCGCCACCATCGGGGCGCACACGACGACGCATGTCAATCTCGCGCGCGCCTCAGCCGCGACGGTGCGGTCGGAAATGGACGAGAACCGGCGGTTTCTGGAAGGCATCATCGCCGAGCCGGTCGATCATTTTGCGTATCCGTTCGGCCATAAGCGTGCCTGCGGTGAGCGCGAGGCGGAGATTTCCCGCTCGCTCGGCTTTCGCACCGCCGTGACGACGCGTCCGGGCATGGTGTTCGCCGAGCACCGGGACGAACTCCACGCGCTGCCGCGGGTCTGCCTCGAATGGCATGAAAACGCATCGACGCTGCACTGCAAGCTCAACGGGTTCAACCGGGCCGTCTATTCGCGGCTTGGCGACCCGATCGCGCGCATGTGAGCAGCGGCGAGACATCAGTCACATGCTGGATAAAGCCCGCCTGAACGTCAGCGTCATCATCAAGGCGTTCAACGAGGAACGGCATATCGCCAAGGCGGTCGAGAGCGCGCTCGCCGCGCTCTCCGGTCTCGACGGCGAGGTGATCCTGGCCGACGGCGCCTCGACCGATCGCACCATCGCGATCGCGCGGAACTATCCGATCCGCATCGTGCGCCTCGACAACGCGGCCGACCGCTCGTGCGGCGCCGGCGCGCAGTTGGGTTTCCAATACAGCCGCGGCAAATTCCTGTGTCTGATGGACGGCGACATGCGGCTTCACGCCGATTTCCCCGCCGCCGCCATCCGCTACCTGGAACAACACCCCCACGTCGCCGGCGTCGGCGGCGCCGTGATCGATCGTGATCTCGACAATCTGGAATATGTGCAACGGGCGAAGCGGTTCGATCCGGATCGCCGGCCCGGCGCCGTGACGCGGCTCAACGGCTCCGGCCTCTACCGTCGCGCCGCGATCGAGGCGGCCGGCTATTTGACCGATCGCAACCTGCACGGCGGCGAGGAACTGGAATTGGCCGCGCGCTTGCAAACGGCCGGCTGGACCTTGGCGCGAATTCCCTATATCGCCGTCGACCATTTCGGGCATGCGGGCAGCCCCTATGCCTTGCTGCTGCGCCGCATCGTAACCCGCAACGCGTTCGGGCCCGGCGAGATCATCAGGGCCTCCATCGGCCGGCCGCATTTCCGGTTCATCGTGCGCCATGACCAGAATTTTCGGATTTGCTGTCTGGTATCCGCGTGGTGGGCGACGATTGCCGGCGGCGCGCTGGTCGCCAGCAGCCCGGCCGACTGGCTCGGCGTCGCCGGTGTCGTCGCCTTGCCGTTCGTCGCCATGAGCCTGCGCTGGCGGTCGTTCCGCAACGGCATCTATTCCGTCGCGGTCTGGAATGCCCATGCGCTGTGTTTCCTGCCGGGCTTTTTACGTCCGCGTGCGCGGCCGACGGACTGGCTGGCAAGTCAGGTGATCGCGGGCGCCAGCGCTGGCTGCGGCCGCAAATTCCGCGTCGCTCACGCCAACCACGCTGCGCTAAAGGTATCCGATGAACAAGCTCTTCCGGGAACAGGCGCGATGACGGTAAAGAAAATCCTCGGCATTGCCGTCGGCGTCGTTGCGTCGGCCGCCGCGTGGTTTGTTCTCCTCGCGGCGAACGCCGAAGCGGCGGACTTCGGCGCGCGCTTTCAGCGCGGCATCGGCTTGTCCCATGTGATGGGATGGGCCGCGGTCGAGCCCGGATCGGCGCACGCTTTCACGTACCCGCCCTTTGCCGACCCGTCGCGCGCGCTGACCGCGCCCGAGCTGCAAACCTTGAAGCGCACGGGATTCGACTATGTGCGGCTCGCCGTCGATCCGGGGCCCTTTCTCCAGTATCAGGGCGCGCGGCGCGACGACATGGACCGCGTGTTGTTGGATCGCGTGAAGCTGATCCTCGCGTCGGGACTTGCCGTCATTGTCGATTTTCAGCCGAGCGATCTCAATCCGGACTACACCGCGCAGAATCTGACCGCCGGTTTGGACACGCCGTTGTTCCAGGACTATCTGCGCCTGATCGGGCGCACCGCCAGGCTGTTGGGCGATCTGCATTCCGATCAGGTCGCGCTCGAGCTCATGAACGAGCCGCCGGTGCGGCAGGACGAATGGCAGCCGATGCAGGACGCCGCCTACGCGGCCGCCCGTGCCGGCGCGGCCGAGCTGCCGCTGGTGCTCGAAGGCGGCGACGAAGCCTCCGTCCCGACGCTCATCGCCATGCGCACGAGCGCATTCGCGGCCGATCGGGCCGCGCTGTTCTCGTTCCATTACTACGATCCTTATCAGTTCACGCACCAGGGCGCGTCGTGGAATCCAGCCCGCTGGCTCGCCGACGTGCCCTATCCCGCGCTCGCGCGTCCGCTCGACGACAGCCTCGAAGCGACCGCCGGCGTCATCGCCAAGAGCGATCTCCCGCCGGCGGAGAAATACGCCGCCTATCACGATGCGCGGGCACGGCTGGAGGCGTATCGCCGTTCGGCGTTCGACGCCTCTACGATCGCGACCACCTTCGACCGCGTCACCGCGTGGGCGCGCGGACAGCACATTCCGCCCGACCGGATCATGCTCGGCGAGTTCGGCGCCAGAAAGATCGCGTCCCAGCATGACGTCGCGCGGGCGGCCGAGCGCGAAAAATGGTTCCACGACGTCAGCGCCGCCGCGCAGGCGCGCGGTTTCGGCTGGGGCGTGTGGGTCTATCGCGGCGAGGGCGGCTTCGCGCTGACGCGCAATGACACCAGCGACGAGATCGATCCCGGCATCGCCGAGGCGCTCGGCTTGAACTTTCACGCTCAACGCAAGGCCGCGATCGCGCCGGCGGTTCAATCGTACCAGCCGATCCGCTGATTCGAGCGCCCACGCCGGCGCCGTTAGCGTTAACCGCTACAAGTCGGCCGGTTCCCGGGCGCGCTTGGTAATACACCGGCGTGGGCGGCGTGGAATCGAGTGAATTGGAGCCAAAGATGGAGGCGTCGCGACTGGCGGCATTGGCGTTCAAGCATGCGGTCAACGCCGCCGCCGAAGAAGTCTATCTGCACACCGGGCACGACTACACCAAGCCGGTGACGTTCTACGCCTTCGTTAACGAGCACTGCAACGTCAAATGCCGCTATTGCGAATTCTGGCGGCTCAAGCACTACGTCAAGGAAATGACGATCGACGAATGGAAGAACGCGCTCGCGAGCGTGAAGGATTTCGTCGGCGATTTCTCCATCAATTTCAGCGGCGGCGAGCCCTTCATCAAACCCGGCTTCATCGATCTCCTGGCGTGGTGCAATGCGAACGGCATCTCCGCCGGCGTGACCACCAACGGATCGGCGCTGACGCCGCGCAACGCCGCCAAAATCGTCGCCAGCAATCCGTTCAACGTCAACATCTCGGTCGATTCGGCCGACGGGAAGCTGCACGATCATCTGCGCGGCTATGACGGTCTGTTCGACAAGCTTTCCAAGGGCATCGGCTATCTGCTCGCCGAGCGCGAGCGTCAGGGCAAGAAGTTTCCGATCACCATCAAGCCGACGGTGAACGCGAAGAATTTCCGCGGACTGCCGGCGCTGGTCGAATGGGCCGTCGCCATCGGCGCGAGCAGCGTCAGTCCGCAGCCGGTCGACCGCTGGACGCCGGAAACCTACGACGAGCTTTGGATCGAGAACGACGATCTGCCCGAGCTCGAGCAAGTCATCGAGCGCCTGATCGAGATGCAGCAGGCCGGCGCGCCGCTGCTCATTCCGGGGGAGACGTTGCGGCTCATGGTCGACCATTTCCGCGAGAAAAAGGCGCCGGCCGAGACGATGCCGTGCCGCGTCGGGCTGCGCAATTTCTTCATCCGCGCCGACGGCACCGTCGCGCTGTGCAGCTTCTATCCCGCGGTCGGCAGTCTGTTGGAACAGAGCGCGCGCGACATCTGGTACGGGCCGCAGGCGCAGGAAATAAGGCGGCAGACCGTCGCCTGCGACCGCCTTTGCCTGATGACGTGCCTGTCGCAGAAGACGCTCAAGGACAAAGTGAAGATGGGCGTGCGCCTGCTGCAGGGACAACGTCGCGAAGACACCGAAGAAACCGCCAAGGGCAGAACACCGAATTCCGCGAGCGCAGCCTAAGCGCTGCAAGGCCCGGCAAATGTCGAACTCACGGCCGACGGTGAGCATCGTCATCAAGGCGCTGAACGAGGAGCGCCATGTCGCGGCCGCGATCGAAAGCGCGCTCGCCGCGCTCGACGGCATCGATGGCGAGGTGATCCTGGCCGACAGCTGCTCGACCGACCGCACCGTCGCCATCGCCGGGCGCTATCCGATCAAGATCGTCTCCTTGCTGCGGATCGAAGACCGATCCTGCGGCGCCGGGGTCCAGCTCGGCTATCAGTACTGCGCGGGACGCTACGTCTATCTGATGGACGGCGACATGGGGTTGCGGAAGGAGTTTCTTCCTGCCGCAATCGGCTTTCTGGAAAACAACGCGCGGTTCGCCGGCGTCGGCGGGCGCATCGTCGAGCGCGAAACGCAGAATATCGAGTACGTCAAACGCGCGACCGCCGACGATGTCGACCGCCGTCCCGGCGAGGTGACGCGGCTCGATTGCGGCGGGCTTTACCGCCGCGAAGCGATCATGGCGACCGGCTATTTTGGCGACCGCAACCTGCATAGCATCGAAGAGCTGGAACTCGGCGTGCGCCTCGTCGCGGCGGGATGGAAGCTCGCGCGCATCGACGTTCCCGCGATCGATCATTACGGCCACAGCGGCAACGCCTACGCTATGCTGCTGCGGCGCTGGGAAACCGGGTTCGCCTTCGGCGCCGGCGAAATATTGCGCTCCGCGATGGGCCGCGGCCGCTTTTGGCTCACGTTGACAAGACTGCGGCGCGAAGTGGCGCTGCTGGCCGCGGTGCACCTGTGGTGGCTTTGCCTGATCGTCGTGCCGCTCGTCCTGAAGGACCCGGTTGCGGCAACACTGATCATTGCCATGCTGGCGCTGCTGCCCTTCGCGGCGATGGCGGTGCGCTGCCGCTCGGTCGGCGTCGGCGTCTATTCGGTCGCGGCGTGGAACGTCTACGCCGCAGGGCTGTGGCCCGGCCTGCTGCATGCGCGCCTCGATCCCTCCGCATGGATCGACAGCGTGGTCATTCGCGACGCCGCCGCCGGGAAGGCCGCGATGGCCGCGCCGGTGCACCCAACGTCGCGGCCTTAACCCCGTGGTGAGGCGTTCCGGTGCAGAACGACAGACGGCGAAGCCGTGAGCCGCGAACAAGAGCGCACGTGATGACCAGTGTCGCAACGCCCGAGCGACAGGCGGCCGCCGGCGCCATCGACGGCGATCGGGCGCTGCGCGATTTCTTGTTCCTGGCGACCGTGCTTCTGACGTGGTTCACAGTCTCGCCGTTCCCGGATTTGAGCGATCCGCATCTGCTCGATGCCAAGGACACCGGCGACCTGCTCGGCCAGGCGAGCGCGGTGCTGCTGACCGGTGCGCTCGCGGCTTTCGCGGTCTTCAAGCGCACCGTCATGGTGACGCGCGCCGTGACGTTGCCGCTGGTCGTGACGTTCGCCGTGTTCGCGATCTCCGCCGTGCTGTCGGCCTATCCCGATGTCGCCGGCCGGCGCCTCGTGCTCGCCGGCTTCACCGTCTTCCAGGCGACGCTGTTGCTGCTCCTGCCCTACGGCAGGGAGCATTTTGCCCGGCTGTTGGCGATCGCCGCGATCGTCATCCTCTTTGCCTGTTATTTCGGCGTTGCGTTCCTGCCGCATTTGTCGATTTACCAGGCGTCCGATGT
This sequence comes from uncultured Pseudomonadota bacterium, assembly GCA_963745155.1. GTDB lineage: Bacteria > Pseudomonadota > Alphaproteobacteria > Rhizobiales > Xanthobacteraceae > BOG-931. The sequence goes on from CAVUWO010000014.1 coordinate 54,630, forward strand.
TGCCGAGCCGGAGCTCGCCGGCGACTGGCGCGGCTTCTTCACCCACAAGAACGGCGCCGGCGCCGGCATGGTGCTTTTGATTTTCGTCGGGCTGTTCGTCTATCGCGCCTGGAACCGGTTCGTCGGCATCGCCATCGCCGGCGCCGCCGCTGTTTTTCTCTATTTCACGCACTCGAAATCGCCGACCAATCTCTTGCCCGTCGTCTTGCTCCTCTCCTACGTCGTCCCGCGCGTTCGCGGCGTCGTGCCGATGCTGGCGCTGGTCGTCGGCGTGCCGCTCCTGATCGATCTTCTGACCGTCGGCTCGGTGATGTTCGAACGAGTGTCGAATCTGGTCGCCTCGCTGATGTCGGACCCGACCTTCACCGGCCGCGACGTGATCTGGAGCTTCGCGCTGGAAAAGCTCGCGCAACGGCCGCTGTTCGGCTACGGCTTCGAGGCGTTTTGGAGCATGCCGGACCTGCTGTCGGCGTGGAGCTTTCAGGAATCCTGGGGCCTGCGCGCCAGCGACGCCCATAACGGCTATCTCAATCTCGCGGTGACGACCGGCCTCGTCGGCCTCACCGTGTCGCTCACTGGATCGTGCTGCAGCCGCTCGCCGATTTCGCCGCGCCTGCGCGCAAGGCTGCGATCCGGCGCTGACCACGCTGTTTGTTCAAATTTGGCTGTTCGGACTTTGCCTCGCCGGCTTCGAGTCCGTGTTCTTCGGTGGCGGCAGCGCGCTGTGGTTCCTGATGATCGTGGCCATCGTCGGCCTGCGCTTCCAGGCCATCGCCACGTCGCGCGGATAATCGCATGCTGCAAGCCACCAACTGCCTGCTCGCGATCAACAACTATTATTATCCGCGCGGCGGCGCCGAGGTGCTTTTCCTCGAGCATAATCGCATGTTCGAGAATATCGGCTGGCAGGTCGTGCCGTTCGCCATGCGCCACCCGAACAACCTCGCGACGCCGTGGTCGGAGTTCTTCCCCGACGAGATCGAGTTCGGCGCGAGCTACGGCATCGCCGCCAAACTCGCGCGGGCGCCGCGGGTAATCTATTCGCTGCAGGCGCGGCGGCGCCTGAGCGCGCTGTTGGACACGGTGCGGCCGCGCGTCGCGCACGTCCACAATATCTATCATCATCTGTCGCCGTCGGTGCTGCCGCTCCTCAAGGCGCGCGGCATTCCGGTGGTGATGACGGTGCACGACCTCAAGCTCGCCTGTCCGGCCTATACGATGACGCTCAACGGCGAACCGTGCGAGCGCTGTCGCGGCGGCAAGCTCTACAACGTGGCGCTCAACCGCTGCATCAAGGGGTCGCTCGCGCTGTCGAGCCTGGTGATGGCCGAATCTTATCTGCACCGGCTGCTTCGCCTTTATGACGCGAACATCGACCGCTTCGTCGCGCCCAGCCGCTATGTGATCGACAAGCTGGTGGAATGGGGCTGGGCGCGCGAGCGTTTCGTCCACATCCCGAATTTCGTCGACACCGGGCGCTTCAAGCCGGGCAAGCGCGCCGGCCGTCGCTTCGTCTATTGCGGCCGGCTCGACAAGCTCAAAGGCGTCGAAACGCTGGTGCGCGCCGCGGCGGCCGCGCGCCAGCCGCTCACGCTGGTCGGCGCGGGAGCGATGGACGCGGCGCTGCGCGCACTCGCGCAAACGCTCGGCGCCGACGTGATATTTGCCGGCCATCTGAGCAAGGACGCCCTGGTCGCAGTGATCCAGGAGGCGCGCGCGGTCGTCGTGCCGTCCGAGGTTCAGGAGAACGCGCCGCTCGCCGTGCTGGAAGCCTATGCGGCGGGGCGCCCGGTGATCGGCGCGCGCATCGGCGGCATTCCGGAACTGGTGCGCGAAGAGGAAACCGGCGTGCTGTTTCCGTCGGGCGATATCGCCGCGCTCACCCATGCGCTCGCGCGCTTCGCCGACCTGCCGGACGGCCGCGTCGATGCCATGGGCGCCGCTGCACGGGCCTGGGTCGAGCGCGATTTCAGCATCGCCATCTATCTCGACCGCCAGCTTGCGCTCTACGACACCGCCGCGGCGCATGTCTCATGAGTAAGCTGTCATGAACGAGCGGCCGAATTTGCATCGCCTCGAGCCGGACACGCGACCCGCGCTGCGCGTGACCATGCTCGGCATTCGCGGCTTCCCCGACGTCCAGGGCGGCGCGGAAAAGCATGCGGAAAAACTTTCCGGCGCGCTCGCCGAGCTTGGCTGCCGGGTCGAAGCCATCGTGCGCAGCCCTTATGTGGCGAAGGAAGCACCCGCGACCTGGCGTGGCATCAAACTGTCCCGCGTGTGGGCGCCGCGTGTCACCGGGGTCGAAGCGTTCGTCCACACGCTCCTCGGCGTCGTGCGAGCCGGCTTCACGCGCCCGGACATTCTGCACATTCACGCCATCGGACCGGCGCTGTTCACGCCGCTCGCCCGGGCGCTCGGGCTGCGGGTCGTGGTGACGCATCACCTGCCGAATTATCACAACGAGAAATGGGGCCCGTTCGGCCGCTGGCTGTTGCGGCGCGGCGAATGGGCCGGCATGGCGTTCGCGCACGGCCGCATCGCCGTCGCCTCCGGCCTCGCCAAGGAGATGACGCGGCGTTATCGAGTGCCGGTCGACACCATTCCGAACGGCATCGATCCGCCCGCGGTCGTTCGATCGGCGGATATCCTGCGCGCGTTCGGCCTCGCGCCGAACCTTTATGCCGTCACGGTCGCGCGGATCGACGAACAGAAGCGTCAGCTCGACCTCATCGCCGCATACGCGCGGCTCGATCAGCCCGAATGGAAGCTCGCGCTCGTCGGCGGCGCCGATTATTCCGGCACCTATGCGCGTGCCGTGGCGGAAGCGGCGCAGCGGACGCCGGGCGTCGTCATGCTCGGCCACCAGACCGGCGCGGCCTTGGCCGCGCTTTACAGCAATGCCGCCGTCTTCGTCCTGCCGTCCAGCCACGAAGGTCAGCCGATCGCCGTGCTCGAGGCCGCGAGCTTCGGCCTGCCCGCTATCCTCAGCGACATCGCCGCGCACCGCGAACTCGCGCTGCCGCGCGCCCGCTATGTCGTGGTCGGCGATATCGCCAGCTTGGCGGACCAGCTGCAGGCGGCGTTCACGGCGCCGGGAGCGGAAAAACTCGACGACATCGAGCGCGCGCGGATCATGGCGCGCCACGACTGGCAGACCATCGCGCGGCGCACGCTCGCGGTCTATCGCGACGCCTTGTCGGGCGCGAAGAGCGGCAAGCTCGGCGACGGCTCGCCATAGTCGTCCGTCGCTGCGCGCGACGTCACCGTAATGCCGTAGTAGGCGGCGATCACCCCCAGCACGCCGCAGGCCAGCACGAGGTTCGCGGTCGTATCCGCAACAGCGGCGCTCGCCAGCGCCGCGCACCCGCTCGCCATCAACGCGCCGTCGCGCCAGGCGATGCTGCGGATGTGCACCAATTGCCAAGCCCGGATGATGATGATCGGCCCAATCACGGCCGCGCCCAACGTCATGGCGGCGGGAATCGCCGCCGCGCCGAGCCAGGGCACGGTGGCGAACGGCGTCAAGGCCAGCAGCGCGAACGACAGCGCCGTGACCAACAGCGCGACATTCGCCTGCCCGGCGATGATCAACAGCCGGTCCGACGTAGCGTAGAACGCCTGGACGATGGCCGGTATCGCCAACAGCACCATCAGCACGCGCGCGCCGCCGTAATTGCCGAGCAGCGGCAGCAACAGCGGCGCCAGCACCAGCACGCCGCCGATGGTCAAGGCCGTGCTGGCGACCGTCAACCGCCGGCAGACGTCGAACTCGCGCACGAGCGCGGCGTGATCGTGAGCGGCGATGAGCCGCCCGGCGCGCGGCGCGAACCGCTTGAGCAAAGCGAGCTGAAAGAAAAAGAATAGCGCCGCGAGCCGCGCCGCCACGGCGTAATCGGCGACCGTTGGCGCCGGCAGCAGCAGTCCGGCGACGACGAGGTCGGCGGCGCCGAGCTGATTGGCGAACAGCGTCGAGGCGACGAACTTGCCGCAATAGCTCCAGTCCCAGGACGACCAGCGTTGCCACCCGCGCACCGAATCAGTCCCACATCCGGCGCGCCAGCCACAGCCAAGGCAGCGCGACCGACAGCGTCATGACGTGGGCCACGTAGGCGTCCGGCAGGTTCAACACCGCCACCAGCGGCAGCAGAACAAGCCGCACCGCGTTCGGCGCGGCCTCGCCCCAGAAGATCGACGCGGTGACGCGCGAGCGGCCCTCCAAGGCGCCGGTCGCGACGATGAGCAAGGTGGTGAAAACGAGGAACGGCGCCATCTCCTGCAGCCAGGGACCGAGCGAGGGCTTGCCGAGCGCGCTGGTGACCGGCCCTGCGGCGAAGATTGCCGCAACCGCGATCGCCGCGGCGGGCAGCGCGCTCATCAGCGCCGAAAAGCGCTGCAGCTTGATCTCGGCGTGACGGTCGTCGGGATGGCGCGAAACGTGAAACAGCAAAACCAGCGAGCCGCCGACCCCGAGCGCGATGCCGAGGAGCCGGTAGAAGCCCAGCGCCACCATCAAATGGCCGAAGCTGTCCTTCGGCAGAAAGCGGCTCAGCATCAGCAAGTACGACGAACTGCGAGGCGAGCCCGAACATGCGGGCGCCCGATCCCACCACCAGGATGCCGAGATAGTCGCGCAAGCGCCCATTGCGCAGCGCGTCCGACAACGCCGTGAGCGTGCGCGCCAATCGCATCGACGTTTATGATCCTGGAGCTGCAGCGCGAAGCGCTTGGTCCGATGACGCCGCTTTTGCGAGCGCTTGGCAGAATAGCCACGCGGGCCGGCGGCGGATCAAGCACGAAGGCGGATTTCGCTGCGCTGTCCGTAAGTTATGTTTAATGCGCGGGCCGCGGGCGCGCGGCCGCAAGCGGTAAATGAGGTGGCGCACATGTCCCCTCTTGGCCGCCCCTTGGCTCGCCTTGGGCGGCGATCGCTACGGCCGGTGCGGCGGTGACATTTCACCGGCTCTTAACCTTCATCCAGCTGTCACACAGCTCGCGCAATGTCAGGGTCCTTCCAGGAATTTCAAACGCTAAAGGGGCTGACGATGAGCGACATGGCCTTACCCGGTTCGATAGAACCTGCCGCCCACAAAGGACCCGATCTCTCAGGCGCCTTCAATCCGGTGACCGCCATCATCTTCGCGGGCGCCGTCGCCGCGGTGCTGCTGTTCGTCGCCTACAGCGTCTACACCGATGTCGACGCGACCGGCGCCAAGATCACGAGCTATGCGCCCTTCATTCTGTTGTTCGTCGCGCTGCTGATCGCGCTCGGCTTCGAGTTCGTCAACGGTTTCCACGACACCGCCAATGCGGTAGCGACCGTCATCTATACGCGCTCGCTGCCCGCCAATGTCGCGGTGGTGTGGTCGGGCCTGTTCAATCTGGCCGGCGTTCTGGTGTCCTCGGGCGCCGTCGCCTTCGGCATCATCTCGCTGCTGCCGGTCGAGTTGATCCTGCAGGTCTCCAGCGGCGCCGGCTTCGCCATGGTGTTCGCGCTGTTGATCTCCGCCATCATCTGGAACCTCGGCACCTGGTCGTTCGGTCTGCCGGCATCGAGCTCGCACACCTTGATCGGCTCCATCATCGGCGTCGGCATCACCAACGCGCTGCTGCATGGCCGCAGCGGCACGTCGGGCGTCGATTGGGGCAAGGCGACGGACGTCGGCTATGCGCTGCTGATGTCGCCGCTGTTCGGCTTCGCCCTCGCCGCCATCCTGCTCATCGCGCTCGCGCTTCATCATTCGCATTCCCGCGCTTTATGCCGAGCCGAAGGGCAACGAGCCGCCGCCCTTGTGGATCCGCGGCATCCTGGTTCTGACCTGCACGCTGGTGAGCTTCTTCCACGGCTCCAACGACGGTCAGAAGGGCATGGGCCTGATCATGCTGATCCTGATCGGCACGGTGCCGACCGCCTACGCGCTCAATCGCGCGATGCCGGAAAGCCAGCTGGAACGCTTCGTGACGAACTCGCAGGCCGCGAGCGCCGTCATCGGACAGAAGGCGGCCGGCTACAACGTGCACGGCAATCCACGTCCGGCTGTGACCGCCTATGTGGCCCGGCGCACCATCGATGAAGGCACCTTCCCTTCGCTGGCGGCGCTCGTGAACACCATCGCCGATGAGGTTCATCAGTACGGCTCGATCGCCAAAGTGCCTGCCGATTCGGTCGGCAACACGCCGTAACGACATGTATCTGGCGTCGGAGGCGATCCGGTTCCTGATGAAGGACAAGGGCAGCGACCTCACCGCCGACGACGTCAAGGTGCTGGGCGCCTACAAGACCTCGCTCGACAATGCGACCAAGTTCATTCCGACCTGGGTGAAGGTCGCGGTCGCGATCGCGCTCGGCCTCGGCACCATGGTCGGCTGGAAACGCATCGTCGTCACGGTCGGCGAAAAGATCGGCAAGACGCACCTGACCTATGCCCAGGGCGCCTGCGCCGAGATCACCGCGGCCGCGACGATCGCCGCCGCCGACGGCTACGGCCTGCCGGTGTCGACGACGCACGTGCTCTCTTCGGGCATCGCCGGCACCATGGCGGCGAACGGCTCCGGCCTGCAACTCGCCACCATCCGCAACATCGCGCTCGCCTGGGTGCTGACGCTGCCGGCGGCGATGGCGATTTCCGGCATCCTGTACTGGGCGTTCTCGCAGCTGTTCTAATCCGCGCGAACAACAGTTCGGCATATTGTCTATGAGGCGCCGGGAGCCCCCGGCGCCTTTTTTTGGTCGCGCCGCACCCGTTTTCTGCTGCGCCGCACACCGACATGTCGGCAGACCCACACACTGGATTGTGAAGAGGAAACCAGCGCCACTGAGGAGTTAGATTGGAATTGCCAAGCCAGCCAGGGAGGTAATGATGGCCTATGCGCACATCCTCGTCGGCACGCGGGCGCTATCCAACATTCCCACGGTCCGCCGCGTCGCGCCGGTCGAACTGCTGCACGTGCTGCGGCAAGGCCTCGACGATTTTTCGGCGATGCCGAGCCACGCGGTATTTCTGTGCGTGATCTATCCGCTGCTCGGCCTGTTGCTCGTGGCGCTGACGCTGAACGATTCGGTGTTGCCGCTGGCGTTTCCACTGGTCGCCGGCTTCGCGCTGATCGGACCCTTGGCCGCGATCGGCCTCTACGAACTGAGCCGGCGGCGCGAGGCGGGTCTCGACACCAATTCGAGCCACGCCTTCGACGTGCTGCGCTCGCGCTCGCTCGGCGCCATCGTCGCGCTCGGCCTCCTGTTGATGGCGATCTTCCTCACCTGGCTCGCGGTCGCGCAGGCGATCTATGTCGCCAATTTCGGCTATGCGGCGCCGGCGTCGATCCGCGTCTTCGTCGATGGCGTCCTGTTCACGCCGGCGGGATGGACGCTCATCATTGTCGGCACCGGCGTCGGCTTCCTGTTTGCCGTCGTGGTGCTGACGATCAGCGCCGTCTCCTTCCCGCTGCTGCTCGATCGCGACGTCGGCGCCGCGGTCGCGCTTGCGACCTCGGTCCGTGCGGTGATGGCCAATCCAGTGACGATGGCGGCGTGGGGACTTATCGTCGCCGCGCTGCTCCTGATCGGCTCGCTGCCGTGCTTTCTCGGCCTGACGGTGGTGCTGCCCGTGCTCGGCCACTCCACCTGGTACCTCTATCGCGCGCTCGTCGTACCCGACCCGGGAGCGCAGCCGATGTTCCGGCCGGAGCCGAAGAGCTACCGCTCGGCGGCGGATTTTCCGGCCGCGCTGTTCCCGTCGCGGCGGGACTAACGGCGTCATAGCGGCCGCTACGCGCTCTGGTATACACTCCCCGATGCCGCAATTCGTTGCGGGCGGTGGGCACGCCATGAACCTCGGCCCGGAATTTCGCCTGTTCTGTCTCGCGTTGCGCCAGCCGCCGTGCGCGGGCGACGTGCGCGCGGACGACTTGGCGGAGATGCGCCGCCTCGCCGCCGCCGGCCCCCGCTGGGACGCCTTGGTGCGCGGCGCGCGCCGGCACCGGGTCGCGGCGGCCGTCCTGCGGGGGCTGCAAGCATGCGGCACGCCGCATCTGCCCGACGACATCGCGAACAGATTGCGCATGCTCAGCGTGGCGAATGCGCGGCGCAGCCTGGCGCAGGTCGCCGAACTGCGGCGGCTGGCGCAGCTCTTCGCCGCCGCCGGCGTTCGCGTTCTCGTCCTCAAGGGCGCGGCGCTCGCGGCGCAGCTCTATGGCGATGCGGGTGCGCGGGTCGCGCGCGACATCGATCTTCTGGTCGATCCGGATCAGTTCGCCTGCGCGCAGGATGTGTTGGCGGCGGCGGGTTATCGCCAACGGCCGGATTTGCGCTCGCCACGCCAATACGGCGGCCTATCTTCGTTCGATCAAAGACCTCGAATATGTTCATGCCGCTTCCGGCAATCTGGTCGAACTGCATCACCGCCTCCTCGCCAACCCGAATTTGCTGTCGGTCCCGTTTGCCGTGTTGTGGGACGAGCGCGAGGAGGTCGAACTTTCCGGCGGCATGACTAGCGACGCTGTCGCGGAAGCGCCTGCCGCTCTATCTTTGCGCCCATGGCGCCGACCATGGCTGGGCGCGCCTGCACTGGCTCATGGATTTCGCCGCCGCCATGCCGCAGGCCGACGGCGCGCGCGTCATCGCGGAAGCCGACGCCGCCGGATTGGGGTCGGCGCTCCGGCACGCGCTGATGCTTGCGCACGATTGGCTCGGATTGACGACCGGCGCCGGTTCGCCCGCATGCGCCGCCGACGCCGCCCGCGTCCGGCATTTGCAGTGGCTGCTCGGCCGTCTTTACACCGCGGCGAACTGGCACGATGCGACGCCGAAGCGGGCGCTGGTATACGCCGTGTGGGAGCGGCTTTACCGTTTTTTGCTGAAATCGGACTGGCGATATCGGCGCGGCCAATTGGGCGCGGAGTGGTTCTGCCCGGCGGATATGGCAATCCGTGCCGCTGCCCGAAGCCGCTGTTCTGGCTCTACCCGCTGGTGCGCCCATGGGGCTGGCTGATGCGGCGGCGATCCCTGCCGCAGTGGCGCAAGGCGCCGCCGCTTACGGCGCCAAGCCCACCAGCTCGCGGCTCAGCGTCCTGAGTTGCGCCCGCGCGTCGGCATCGTAGGCCTGCTCGTTCGCCTTGGCCTCGTTCTGGCTGTTGAAAAAGAGGCCGCTGCGCCCCTCGAGTTCGGGAGACACCGCGAGCTTCATGATGGCGTCGGCGCCTTGCGCGACGGTCGTCAACGGCGCGCCGAACTCGGTCACCATCTTGGTCGCCATGAACGTCGCCGGATGCAGCGCATTGACGGTGACGCCTGAGCCGTCGAGTTCGCGCGCGAGATCGAAGGTGAACATGATCTGCGCCAGCTTGCTCTGCCGATAGGCCCGCATGCCGTCATAGTCGCGCGTCCAGCATCACGTCGCCGAAATCGATCGCCTGCTGCCCGAGCGAGGAGACATTGACGACGCGCGCCGGCGCGCTCTGTTTCAGCAGCGGCAGCAGCAGATGCGTGAGCAGAAAACCCGAGAGATAGTTCACCGCGAACCGCAGCTCATACCCGTCCGCGCTGACCTCCCGCGCGGCGACATCCATGCCCCGCCCGATGCCGGCATTGTTGACCAGAAGGTCGAGCCGGTCCGTCGCGTCACGCACCGCCGCCGCCAGCCGCCGCACCTCGGCAAGCGAACCCAGATCCGCCTGCAGGAACTCCGCCGTGCCGCCCGCACCCTTGATCTCCGCCACCACCTCTTCGCCACGCGCTCGGTCGCGCCCATGCACCAGCACGCGCCAGCCGTCCGCGGCGAGCCGCGTCGCGACCATGCGGCCGACGCCGTCGGTCGAGCCGGTGACGAGGGCGGTTTTTTGAGAATCTTCGGGCATCGGCAATTTCCCGTTCTGCCTATTTCGGCACGCAATGCGCCGTGTATCGTTGTCGGTGTTTATATCGCTTCAACAACGACATGTCTTCGGGAGTTACGGTGATGGGGTGGACGGCGCCCCCACCGGCATCGATGTGCCAAGATGGTCGTTGTCACAACCCATCTGAGGGAGGCCGTCCATGGTCAAGTCTATCAGGAATCTGGCATCTGTAACGGTCGTCGGGCTGGATATAGCCAAGAATGTTTTTCAGGTTCATGGCATCGACGCCGCGGGCGCCTGTGTCGTCGCCAAGGCGGTTCGGCGCGGGCAGTTGCTGAACTTCTTTTCGTCGTTGCCGTCGTGCCTGGTCGGGATCGAGGCCTGCGGTTCGGCGCATCATTGGGCGCGGTCGCTGATCGCGCTAGGCCATCGGGTCAAGCTGATGCCGCCGGCCTATGTGAAGCCTTACGTTCGGCGCAATAAGAACGACGCGGTCGACGCGGCGGCGATCTGCGAGGCGGTGGGGCGACCGAACATGCGCTTTGTGCCGGTGCGCAGCATCGAGAACCAAGCGCAACTGATGCGCCACCGCACGCGCGAACTGCTGGTGGGCAATCGCACGCGGATGCTCAACGCCTTGCGCAGCCATCTGGCGGAGATCGGCGTCGTCGCGGCGCAGGGAGTTCAACACGCCTATGCGCTCAAGCGCCTCCTCGCCGACGGCGTCGACGAGAACGGCGAGATCGTCGTCGCCGATTGCGTGCGCCAGGCCCTGGCGCCGCTCCTACAGCAGATCGACGCGATCGATGCCGAAATCGCGGCGATCGACGAAGCGATCAAGAGGCAGGTGGCGGCAGACGAGACGGCGCGGCGGCTGATGACCATTCCCGGTATCGGGCCGCTCACGGCCTCGGCGATCGTCGCCACCGTGCCGGAGACGAGCGCTTTCGCATCCGGCCGAGAGTTCGCGGCGTTCCTCGGCCTGACGCCGCGCCAGAACGCGAGCGGCGGCAAGGAGCGGCTTGGGCGGATTACCAAGATGGGCGACCGCTACGTGCGCAAGCTCCTGGTGGTGGGGGCCTGTGCGACACTAAGCCATCGCAAGGGACATCACGACGCGATGCGCGTCTGGGCCGATCGTTTGCTGGCGCGCAAGGCCGTCAAATACAAGTTCAAGCTCACCGCCGTCGCACTGGCCAACAAAGTCGCACGCATTGTCTTTGCGCTGCTCACGCAAGGTGGCGAATACAACGAGCTGCCCGCCCCAGGCTGAGGCCGCCAAAACGCCTGCAAGAGGTTTGGCGAGGGAATACCGCCGCGAGGCGAGACGCATTCGAGGGTGACCACGGGGTGATGGAACGAACGGAAAAGGCTCGGAAGCCTGCTGCACTGTCAGCGTCGGATTGAACGCGATACGGTGATTGAGGCAAAGAGCCAAGCGGACCAAACATCAGGGCCAGCGGGTCTCAACCCCGCGCAAACAGGCCGAAGACATGACCGCACCCGAGTTGTTCGCAGAGCTTCTAAGAAACCCTTGACAAGGGGCGCCGTCCAGACATGACAGCGGAGTTGCGGCGACAGTGCACTAAATTGTGCGTTCACCCGTGCCGCCTCCAGAAGCGCGCCGCTGAATGTTGTCTCATATATGGCGACGGTCCACTTTGACAAATGTCACGACATGCGTCACACACCCGGCATCTCGTCCGTCGAGGGACGCAACAAATCCGCGTCCGGGGTCTTCTCCATGGAACGCCGGCAGGCGAGCGCGTCCCGCAGGGCCGCGGCCGTGCCGCAGCACGGCATCATGAGATACTGCGTCTGTCGGCGTTCCCGCTTCCCCTCGGCTTATCGTCGTCGTGCATGATGATCTCGGAAAGCCAATGATCGCGGCAGGACAATCCGGCCGGCGATCAATCCAGGCGGGCTTTTCGGGATCAGATAAAACAAAACTCGGGCGCGCACGCGTCGCGAGAACGGTGTTGCATGTCGTCATCGCTGGGCTTAGACCCGGCAATCCATGGGCGAGCGTTGGACGCGCGACCGCTGCGAATCGGGACATGTGACAAGCCGGTGTCGGGCCGGCGAGTGGTGGGGGATGCACGCTGCACGCGTCGAGGCAGAATTCCGCCGGCGGGGCGGACCGGAAGGCGGACAAGTCGGCGTTTTCCCGTATTCTCCGCCGGCTTGCTTGACTTGCGTGCTCCCGGCGCGTTAGCGGGCGTGCGACGCCCGACGCCGTCTGCCCAACCCCCGACCGATACCCAACCCCCTGACCCATACCTATGTCTGCGTGATGCGCTCATACCTCGACTTTGAAAAACCCGTGGCCGAGCTCGAGGCCAAGATCGAGGAATTGCGCGCGCTCGAGGCCGGCGGTGACGCCGTCGCCATCGGCGAAGAGATCGGCCGCATCGAGGTCAAGGCGGCGCAGGCGCTCAAGACCCTCTACGCCGAGCTGACGCCCTGGCAGAAGACCCAAGTGGCGCGGCATCCGCAGCGGCCGCATTGCGTCGATTACCTCGCGGCGCTGATCGAGGATTTCGTGCCGCTCGCCGGCGACCGCAAGTTCGGCGAGGATGCCGCCATCGTCGGCGGTTTCGGCCGGTTCCGCGGCGAGAGCGTGTGCGTCATCGGCCACGAGAAGGGCGCCGATACCGACAGCCGCCTCCGGCACAATTTCGGCATGGCGCGGCCGGAGGGCTACCGCAAGGCGGTGCGGCTCATGGACATGGCCGATCATTTCGAAATTCCCGTCGTCGCGCTGGTCGACACCGCCGGCGCCTATCCCGGCATCGGCGCCGAGGAGCGCGGACAGGCCGAGGCGATCGCCCGTTCGACCGAAGCGTGCCTCCGCATCGGCGTGCCCAACGTCGCCGCCATCATCGGCGAGGGCGGATCCGGCGGCGCGATCGCAGTCGCGACCGCCAACCGCGTCATCATGCTCGAGCATTCCATCTACAGCGTGATCTCGCCCGAAGGCGCCGCCTCGATCCTGTGGCGCGATACCGCCAAGGCGAGCGAAGCCGCGACCAACATGAAGATCACCGCGCAGGATCTCCTGAGGTTCGGCGTCATCGATACCGTCGTGCCCGAACCCATGGGCGGCGCCCATCGCGATCCCGCCGCGGCTATCGCGGCGGCCGGCGAGGCCATCGCCGGCGCGCTGGCGGAATTGCACGGCCTCGATGCCGCAACCGTGGTGCGGCTGCGCCGGGAGAAATTCATGGCGATCGGGCGGACATTCGGCTGATCGGCGCCGAGCACGCGGTGGTCAATAAGCCATTGCATTCACGCATAAAATTCGACGAAAATTTACCATTCGTTCAGTTCAGCCGTGGTCAACCGGTCTGCCGAATTTGTCGCCTTGCGAAAGCCATGTCTTGCCGATAACGCTTCTTGCCGCTAACGATTGGGGCGGCGATGGCACGGGGATTTTTCATTCGTCGGGGAGTATCGCTTTGATCCGCGCCAGTGTGTTCCGTGCGCGTACGGTGCGCGCGTTGATGGCGTCGGCGGTTTTCGCCGGCGCGCTGGCGCTTGCGGGTTGCGATACCGACGGCGTCTATCAGCTGCCGACCCGCGCGATGAAAGAGCTGTCGCCGCAGATGCTGGCGCTGCTCGACGAAAAGCACATGCCGAAGGACTCGCCGATCCTGATCCGCCTGTTCAAGGAGGAATCGGAACTGGAAGTCTGGAAGAAGGACACGACCGGGCGCTACGAGCTCCTGAAGGTGTATCCGATCTGCCGCTGGTCCGGCGATCTGGGACCGAAAGTCAGGGAAGGCGATCGTCAGGCGCCCGAGGGTTTCTATCAGATCACGCCCGCTTTGATGAATCCGAATTCGAACTATTACCTCGCCATCAATACCGGATTTCCCAACGCCTACGACAAGGCCAACGGCCGCCACGGCGCCTTCCTGATGATCCATGGCGACTGCTCGTCGCGCGGCTGCTACGCCATGACCGACGAGCAGATCGGCGAAATCTATTCGCTGGCGCGCGAAGCGCTGTTCGGCGGCCAGCAATCGTTCCAGATCCAGGCCTATCCGTTCCACATGACGCCGGCGAATTTGGCGCATCACCGCACCAACCCGAACATGGCGTTCTGGCGGATGATCAAGGAGGGCAACGACCATTTCGAGGTGACGCGCCTCGAGCCCAAGGTCGAAGTCTGCGACCGCCATTACGTGTTCGACCCGCAGCCGCCGGCCAATTCCACCAAGCCGCTGACGTTCAATCCGACCGGCCGCTGCCCGGCCTTCACCGTCACTCCGGAGATCGCCGGCCCGACTGCGGAAAAACAACACGCCGACGAGGCGCAGTACGCGCAACTGGTCAGGAACAACTCGCCGGTGGCGCCGATCAGGACCGGCGTGGACGGCGGCGCCAACCGCGTGTTCCTGGCTCAGCTCGGCAGCCTGCCGCCGGCGAGAGTCGCTCCGCCTGACGCGACGGGGCGGTCGCGGCCGACGTACCGTCGCAGCCGCCGCCTTCCGACTCCGGCCACTGGCTCGGCACGCTGTTCGGTTCGAAATCGACGGATTCGACACAAGTCGCCGCGACCGAGGCGGGCTCGCAAGAGCGCGGCGGCGGCGGTGGCGGGTTCTTCTCGAACCTGTTCGCCTCGAAGAGCAGCGAGCCGACCCCGCCAGCTCCTAATCCGGTGCCGGAGGCGACCGCGGCGCAAAAGCCTGCGGCCCATTCGCAATTGGCCGCCCTGCATCCGAAGCCGAAGACCGAACCGGGCAAGAACGAATCCGGCAAGAACGAAACTGGCAGGCGAAAGCCAAGACGGAGCCGGCCAAGCCTGCGGCGGCCAAAGAAGCGGCCAAGAGCAATCCGCCGCAGGATGCCAACGCCACGACGGCATCCACGAGCAGCACGATCAACGGCGCTCAGCCGGTCGTGCCCGCCGGCAATTTCGACAGCCGCTGGGCGGCGGTCCGCTGATTTAACGCGGCTCGCGCCTTACACGTAGCGCCCGTGGCAATGCTTGAATTTCTTGCCTGAGCCGCACGGGCAGACCTCGTTGCGGCCGACCTTGCCCCATGTGGTTGGGTCTTGGGGATTGCGGGCCTGCGCCGGCGTCGGTCGCGCCGCCATTGCTGTGGCTGCGCCGCCGCCGATGCCGTGGCGGGCGAGCGTATCCGCGCCGGCGAGCGCCAGCGCCATCTCGTCCTCGCCCGTCGTCGGATCGATCTTGTGCGCTTCCATCACCGGCAGCGGCGCCGGCGCTTCGTCCGGCGGCGGCGACGCCATGACCTCGACCCGCATCAATTGCGCCGTCACCGCCTCGCGCAGGCTCTGGCTCATCGCCTCGAACAGGCTGAAGGCCTCCGCCTTGTATTCGTTGAGCGGATCGCGCTGGCCGTAGCCGCGCAGCCCGATGACCTGGCGCAGATGGTCGAGCATGACCAGATGCTCGCGCCAGAGATGGTCGAGCGATTGCAACAGGATCGATTTCTCGATGTAGCGGATCACGTCGGCGCCCCACTGCGCGACCTTGGCCGCCATGTGCTCGTCGGCACGGCGCTCGACCCGGGCGAACAGTTCCTCGTCGGCGATGCCTTCTTCCTTGGCCCATTCGTCGACCGGCAGATCGAGCCCGAGCACGCGCTTGATCTCTTCCTTGAGGCCCGCGGTGTCCCATTGCTCCGGATAGGCGTTTTCCGGCACGAACTTGGCGACGAGATCGTCGA
Organism: uncultured Pseudomonadota bacterium; assembly: GCA_963745155.1. Classification (GTDB taxonomy): domain Bacteria; phylum Pseudomonadota; class Alphaproteobacteria; order Rhizobiales; family Xanthobacteraceae; genus BOG-931. Next base: position 70,160 of record CAVUWO010000014.1, read on the forward strand.
TCACGGTATGGCGCATGTCGGCGACCACTTCGGCCGACGCCTGCTCCTGCATCCATTCGATGCGCTGGTCGAAGATGACCTTGCGCTGATCGTTCATCACGTCGTCGTATTTGAGGATGTTCTTGCGGATGTCGAAGTTGCGCGCCTCGACCTTCTGCTGCGCCTTTTCCAGCGCCTTGTTGATCCAGGGATGGACGATCGCCTCGTTCTCCTTCAGGCCGAGCCTCGTCAGCATGCCGTCGAGCTTGTCGGTGCCGAAGATGCGCATGAGGTCGTCTTCGAGCGACAGGAAGAATTTCGAATGGCCGGGGTCGCCCTGACGGCCGGAGCGGCCGCGCAACTGGTTGTCGATGCGGCGGCTTTCGTGGCGCTCGGTGCCGAGCACGCACAGCCCGCCGGCGGCGAGCGCCTTTTCCTTCAGACGCGCGACCTGGGTGCGGATGTCGGCGGCGCCTGCGCTCTTGTCGCGCTCGCTCCTGTCCTCGATGTCGGCGAGCTCCTGGCGGATGCGCATGTCGGCGTTGCCGCCGAGCTGAATGTCGGTGCCGCGGCCGGCCATGTTGGTGGCGATGGTGATGGCGCCGGGGACGCCCGCCTGGGAGACGATATAGGCCTCCTGCTCGTGGTAGCGGGCGTTGAGGATGGCGAACACTTTGACCTTGGTGGCGCCTTCATCGCCGGAATAGAGCGCGGCGAACGCGTTGGGATCGGAAAAGTCGTGCTGCTCCCAGCCTTGCTGGCGCAGCATTTCCGCCAGCTGCTCGGATTTTTCGATCGAGGTGGTGCCGACCAGGACGGGCTGGCCGCGCGTCTTGCAGTCCTCGATCAGCGCGATGATGGCGCGATATTTCTCCGCCGCGGTGCGGTAGACCTCGTCGTCGTCGTCGAGCCGGATCATCGGCATGTTGGTGGGAATTTCCAGGACTTCCAGATTGTAGATGTCCATGAACTCGTCGGCCTCGGTCGCCGCCGTGCCGGTCATGCCGGCGAGCTTGTCGTACATGCGGAAGTAGTTCTGGAAGGTGATCGAGGCGAGCGTCTGGTTTTCCGGCTGGATCGGCTGGCGCTCCTTGGCTTCGAGCGCCTGGTGCAGGCCTTCCGAATAGCGCCGGCCCGGCATCATGCGGCCGGTGAACTCGTCGATGATGACGACCTCGCCGTTGCGCACGATGTAGTCCTTGTCGCGCTGGAACAATTTATGCGCGCGCAGCGCCTGGTTGACGTGGTGCACGACCGAGACGTTCTCGACGTCGTAGAGCGAGTCGGACTTGAGCACCCCGGCGTCGCGCAGCCATTGCTCCAGCCGCTCCATGCCGAGCTCGGTGAGCGTGACGGTGCGCTGCTTCTCGTCGACCTCGTAGTCGCCCTTGTCGAGCTTGGGGACATAGGTGTCGATGGTGTTGTAGAACTCGGAACGGTCGTCGAGCGGGCCGGAAATGATCAGCGGCGTGCGCGCCTCGTCGATCAGGATCGAGTCGACCTCGTCGACGATGGCGTAGACATGGCCGCGCTGCACCATGTCCTCGACGCGGTATTTCATGTTGTCGCGCAGATAGTCGAAGCCGAGCTCGTTGTTGGTGCCGTAGGTGACGTCGCAGTTGTACTGCTGCTTGCGCTCGCCATCGTCGAGCCCGTGCACGATGACGCCGACGGTCAAGCCCAGGAATTTGTAGATCTGGCCCATCCATTCGGCGTCGCGCTTGGCGAGATAGTCGTTGGCGGTGACGACGTGGACGCCGCGGCCGGCGAGCGCGTTGAGATAGACGGGAAGGGTGGCGACCAGCGTCTTGCCTTCGCCGGTCTTCATCTCGGCGATCTTGCCGTCGTGCAGCACCATGCCGCCGATGAGCTGAACGTCGAAATGGCGCTGGCCGAGCGTGCGCTTGCCGGCCTCGCGCACGGTGGCGAACGCGGGCACCAGAATGTCGTCGAGCGTGGTCTTGCCGTCGGCGAGCTGCCGCTTGAATTCCTCGGTGCGGGCGCGCAGCGCGTCGTCGGACAGCTGCTCCAGCTCTTTTTCCAGCGCGTTGACGTCGTCGACGCGCGGCCGGTAGGTGCGGACGCGCCGATCGTTGGAGGAACCGAACAGTTTGCGGGCGACCGCGCCGATCATCGCATCATCCTTCCAATGGGGCCGCGCCAGGGTACCACCCCGCCATTATATGACTTGGTCATGGTACGATTTGGCGCCAGTGCTATTTGATCGAGCATGATCTTGTCCGAAAACCGGTCCCCACCTTTCGGATCGTGCTCTTGAAACGTCCTCGCGATCGGCGCTCTGGTCCAACCGGCGGAAAATGCGGCGTTATTCGGGCTGTTGCAAGGCGAGCATGCCCGGACTTTGATCGAGAGATAGGAGGGGGTGGATTTGTTGTCAATGCAAGGCGCCCGTTCACGCGGTTGTCACGCCGCCGGCTCACTCGGCCATTGCCAAGCGAGGGCGATTCGGCGAGTGTCCGCGCCCAGAAACCGCGCCTGGCATGGCCACTGACTTGGCCGGCAACTTTGCCGGTAACTTTGGCACATGACTTGGCACGGCGACACCGGCCCGCGATACTGGCCCGCGACATTTCGCCCGCGAACCGGGCCCGCCGGCGTGGCGTTTGTCTCCCTTCGTCTCAAAGGACCGTCATCCATGATCTCCTCGACCCCGCTCGTTTCCCGCGCGCTCGGCGCGCTTGCCATCGTCGCATGCCTCGCCGTTCCAACCGGCGGGCTGCGCGCCGCTGATGCCGATCCGGTGATCGCCCGCGCCAACGGGGTCGACATCCACCAGAGCGACCTCGCCTTCGCCGAGGAGGAAATCGGCGGCAACATGCCGGCGATGGCGCCGGAGCAGAAGCGCGACTACCTCGTCGGCTATCTCGCCGACGTCATCGTGCTGTCGCAGGCCGCCGAGCAGCAGAAGCTGGGCGACCGTCCGGACGTCAAGCGCCGGATCAGCTTCGACCACAACCGGCTGCTGATGGAAGCGATGCTGCAGGACGCCGGCAAGGCCGCGGTCACCGATGCCGAGCTGCACAAGGTCTATGACGACGCCATCAAGCAGATGCCGAGCGAGGAGGAGGTGCACGCGCGCCACATCCTGGTGCCGACCGAGGACGAGGCCAAGGCGATCCTCGCCGACCTCAAGAAGGGCGCCGATTTCGCGACGCTCGCCAAGGAAAAGTCGAAGGATCCGGGTGCGGCCGACGGCGGCGATCTCGGCTATTTCACCAAGGACCAGATGGTGCCGGAGTTCTCGGCGGTCGCCTTCAAGCTCGACAAGGGGCAGCTCTCCGACCCGGTGAAGACGCAGTTCGGCTGGCACATCATCAAGGTCGAGGACAAGCGCGTGAAGCCGACGCCGAGCTTCGATCAGGTCAAGGGCCAGATCGAGACCTATGTCACCCACCGCGCCCAGGCCGCGCTGGTCGAGAAGCTGCGCAGCGCCGCCAATATCGAGCGCATGGACAAGCCCGTGGCGCCGGACCCCTCGCTCAATCCAGCCGCCCCGGCGAAGAAGTAACCGAGCATCGTTTCCCGATCGCCGTGCCGCGAAGCGGTGCGCGTGATCCGGCCTTCCGGGCTCGGGCCCTTAGCGCGTGTAAGATCCCGGTTCGCCGGCGCATCACACGTGCTCCGCGCCCGGGAAGCTGTCGAGGAAACATCGAAGTCGTCGTTGCCGGGCTTGACCCGGCAACCCATGCAGCCCTAGGCAACGCTCCTCTGCCGTATGGATGCCGAATGAACCTGGGCATGACGATGCCGGGGTTTGTCATGTCTTTCGCCGTCTCTCCACTCGCCCCGAAACGACGTCCCGACCCTGCCACCGATCGACGGCGTGCGCTTCGCGACCGCTGCCGCCGGCATCCGCTATCAGGGCCGCACCGACGTGATGCTCGCCGTATTCGACGCGGGCACCAGCGTCGCCGGGGTGTTCACACGCTCGAAATGTCCGTCGGCGCCGGTCGAATGGTGCCGCGCCAACGTGAAGGGCGGCCGGCGCCGGCGTGCTGGTGGTCAATTCCGGCAACGCCAACGCCTTTACCGGCAAGACCGGCCGCGACGCCTGCATCTTCACCGCGAAGCTCGCGGCCGCGGCCGTCGGCTGCAAGCGCGACGAGGTCTTTCTCGCCTCGACCGGGGTGATCGGCGAGCCGCTCAAGGCCGAAGCGTTCGACGGCGTCATGGCCAAGCTCGTCGCCGACGCGGCGCCCGGCGCCTATGACGCTGCGGCGCGGGCCATCATGACGACCGATACGTTCCCGAAGCTCGCCACCGCGCGGGCGCGCATCGGCAAGACGACCGTCACCATCAACGGCTTCGCCAAGGGCGCCGGCATGATCGCGCCGGATATGGCGACCATGCTGGCGTTCATCTTCACCGACGCCCCGATCGCGCCCGCGGCGTTGCAGGCGCTGTTGCGCGACGGCGTCACCGACACCTTCAACGCCGTCACCATCGACGGCGACACCTCGACCTCCGACACGCTGCTCGCCTTCGCCACCGGCGCTGCGGCTCGGCCAAGGGCGCGCCGCGGATCGGCCGCGCCGGCGATCCGCGGCTCGCGGCGTTCCGCAAGGCGTTCGACAAAGTGCTCGCCGATCTCGCCGAGCAGGTCGCGCGCGACGGCGAGGGGGCGCGCAAGCTGGTCGAGATCACGGTCGAGGGCGCGGTGTCGAAAACCTCGGCGCGCCGCGTCGCGCTGTCGATCGCCAATTCGCCGCTGGTCAAGACGGCGATCGCCGGCGAGGACGCCAATTGGGGCCGCGTCGTCATGGCGGTCGGCAAGGCCGGCGAGCCGGCCGACCGCGACAAATTGTCGATCTGGTTCAACGGCATCCGCGTCGCCCACAAGGGCGCGCGCGATCCGGGCTACGACGAAGCGGCGGTGTCCGCGGCGATGAAGAAGCCCGAGATCGCGCTCAAGGTCGCGCTCGGCCTCGGCAAGGGCCGCGACCGCGTGCTGACCTGCGACCTCACCAAGGAATACGTCGCCATCAACGGCGATTACCGGTCTTAATGGTTCGTTAACTACCGTGGCGAAATCCGGCCGGAACCCGGCGGATTTGAATCGCTCTTTACCTTCACCTGGTTAGATCGAGGCTGAGAGCCGTGAGCGTCAAACTCGTGCTTGTCGCCGCCTGCGCGCTCATCGACACGGATGGCCGCGTGCTGATCGCGCAGCGTCCGCCGGGCAAGTCGATGGCCGGGCTGTGGGAGTTTCCCGGCGGCAAGGTCGAGGTGGGCGAGCGGCCGGAACAGAGTTTGATCCGGGAGCTGAACGAGGAACTGGGAAGTAGCCGTCAAGGAGGAATGCCTCGCGCCGCTGACCTTCGCGAGCCATCTTTATCCGGACTTTCACCTCTTGATGCCGCTTTACGTTTGCCGGCGCTGGGAAGGGATGGTCAGCCGCGCGAGGGACAGAATCTCAAATGGGTGCGGCCGGGCGCGCTGCGCGATTATCCGATGCCGCCGGCCGACGAGCCGCTGATCCCGCACCTCTTGACGCTGTTATGAACGGTATGATCGTTATGGAACTGTGAAGCCAATGCCGGTAGCAACGCCACAACCAAAACCCGCAAAGAAAACAACGCCACCAAGAAATTTACGCCAGGAAGCCTAGGTCAAGAAAACAACGCCAAGAAACGTTCCGAGAAACGCGCAGCCAGACGTGAAGAGGCAGAACGCCATGTACAAGTCTTCGACACTCGCTCTGTTGCAACGCTTCTGGCGTGACGATACGGGCGCAACCGCCATCGAATATGCGCTGATCGCATCGGGCGTTTCCGTCGTGATTGTCGGAACGGTCGCGACGCTGGGCTCGAACGTCAAGAATTTCTACAGCAGCGTCGCCACCGCGATGAAATAGGTCGGGTCAGCGCCCGGTCTTCTCGCCCGCGGACACCTCGCGCGTGCCGAGCGCGTCGGCCAATCGCGCCTGCGCCGAACCGGGCTTGAGCGGCTGCTGCTGACTGGAATGCGGCGCCCAGCCCGACAACCACACGATATCGAAGGTCGCGCGCACGCGGCCGTCGCCGTCGGCGAAACGTTCGGCGTAAATCTCCGCCATGCGCATCAGCGTCGCGCGGCTTGAAGCGGCGAACGCCGCCGCTCGACGAGCGCGTTGGTCGCGCCCATCCGGCGCAGATCGTGCATCAGAGCGAACGCCGAATCGTAGCGCACCGTGACCCGGTCGACGTCGGTGACCGGGAGCGCGAAGCCCGCGCGTTGCAGCAAACCCCCGAGATCGCGCACGTCGGCGAATGGCGCAACGCGGGGCGAGATGCCGCCCTCGATTTCGCTCTCGGCCGCGGCGAACGATTGCCGCAGCTCGGTGAGCGTTTCGCCGCCGATCAGCGCGGCCAGCAACAGGCCGTCGGGCTCGAGCGCGCGGCGGATTTGAACCAGCGTGCCCGGCAGGTCGTTGATGTTTTGCAGCGCCAGCGCCGAGACGACGAGATCGAACGCGGCGTCGGCAAACGGCAGCGCCTCCTCGTCGGCGACGACGGTCAGCCCGTCGGGCGGCGGCCATGTCGGCGCCAGGCTGTCGGCGGCAACGATGGTCTCGACCGAGCCGAGACCGGCGAGTGCCGCGCGCACCGCGCCGCTTGGCGTGCCGAGATCGAGGGCCAAGTTGAAGGTCCGCACCACGGCGCCGAGCCGGTCGGCCATCTCCGCGGCGACGCGGTCGATGAGAAACGTCGCCGGCCCTATGGCCGCCGCCCGGCGGCGCCGTGTGCGCAACAGCGCGCGGTCGAAGATCGACGGGCTCTCGGATGCCGAAGGGTCAGCCATGGGCCTATGCCGTAAACCCGCATGACAAGTCGCCAGCACGGCGGTAGCGTACTGCCATGGGGACCATGACGGCCCAGTTGGCACGCGCCGGCTGTACTGCACGGCTCAAGCAGGGCGCCGCGGCGGCGCGCGCGGTGTGGGGTGCGGCGCTCGATCTCGTGTTGCCGCGCCTGTGCGCGGTCTGTCGCGAGCCGGTGACCGCCCAGGGGCTCTGTCCGGCGTGCTGGGCGAAGCTATCGTTCATTACGCGGCCCTATTGCGAACGTCTCGGCGTTCCCTTCGTCTATGATCCCGGCCCGGGCATTCTGTCCATGGAGGCGATCGCCGCGCCGCCGGCCTATCACCGCGCCCGCGCCGCCGTGCGCTTCGACGAGATTTCGCGCGCGCTGGTGCACAACCTCAAATATGGCGACCGGCTCGATCTCGCACCGATGATGGGGCGCTGGGTCGCCCATGCCGGCCGCGAGGTTCTGGCCGAGGCTGATATACTGGTTCCGGTGCCGCTGCATTGGCGTCGGCTGTGGGCGCGGCGGTTCAACCAATCGGCCATGCTGGCGGCCGCCGTTTCCGCCGAGAGCGGCATTCCCATCGCGGCCGGCGCGCTCAAGCGCGTCAAGGCGACCGTGCAGCAGGTCGGGCTGACACGGAATGAACGGGCCACCAATGTGCAGGGCGCGTTCCGCGTGCCGCCGGAGGGCAAGCCGGCGGTGGTCGGCCGCAAGCTGGTGCTGGTCGACGACGTGCTGACCTCCGGCGCCACCGTCGAAGGCTGCGCGCGGGCACTCCTGCGCGCCGGCGCCGCCAACGTCGACGTCCTCGTGTTCGCCCGGGTTGCCGACCCGGCAGGAACCGCCATATAAGCAGTAACCATTTGATAGACTTAACGGATCGTTATGACTTCGGTCGAAATCTACACCACCCGGTACTGTCCCTATTGCCACATGGCAAAGGAACTCCTCGCCCGCAAAGGCGTGAGCTTCCATGAGATCGACGTGACGTCGGATCGGCAGATGCGGCAGGCGATGATGGAACGCGCGAACGGCGGCAGCACGGTGCCGCAAATCTTCATCGGCGCTAACCATGTCGGCGGCTGCGACGACCTTTATGCGCTCGACGATGCCGGCAAGCTTGATCCGCTGCTCGGGCTCGGCGGCAATCACGCGGGCGAAGGCGCGGGCGAAGGACAGCCCGCATGAGCGCGGCAACGCCCGCGGCCTTTACGGCCGGCCTCGTGCAGATGCGTTCCGGCACCGATCCGCAGGCCAATCTCGCCGCCGCTCTGGTGGGGATCGAGGAAGCCAAGCGCGGCGGCGCCGACTATGTGCTGACGCCGGAAATGACCAACATCATGGAGGTCAAGCACGAGCGCCTGTTCGCGGCCATCGTCGAGGAAGAGCATGACGCGACGCTCGCCGCCCTGCGCGACGCGGCGCGCCGGCTGTCGCTCTACGTCCATATCGGTTCGCTCGCCGTCAAGGCCTCGCCCGACAAGGCGGCCAACCGCTCGTTCCTGATCGATCCCCGCGGCGACATCATTGCGCGCTACGACAAGATTCACATGTTCGACGTCGATCTCGCCAACGGCGAAAGCTACCGCGAATCGCGCAACTACCGCCCCGGCGAGCTTGCGGTCGTCGCCGATCTGCCGTGGGGGCGTCTGGGCGTCACGATTTGCTACGATCTGCGCTTTCCCGCGCTTTATCGCGCGCTGGCCGAGGCCGGCGCCTCGTTTCTGTCGATCCCCGCCGCCTTCACCCAGCAGACCGGCCAGGCGCATTGGCACGTCTTGATGCGCGCGCGCGCCATCGAGAACGGCTGCTACGTCTTCGCCGCCGCCCAAGGCGGCCGCCACGAGAACGGCCGCGAGACGTTCGGTCATTCGCTGATCGTCGACCCGTGGGGCCGCATCATTGCCGAAGCCGGCACCGAGCCGGGGGTCGTGCTCGCCGAAATCGATCCGGGTGAAGTCAGCGCCGCGCGCGGGCGCGTTCCATCGCTCCTGCACGGTCGCCGCTTCGAACTCATCGAACCGATGGCCGAGCCGACCCATCTGCATGCCGTGGGGCCGCTATGATCCGTTACGCGCTCAATTGCGAGCAGGGCCACACGTTCGAGAGCTGGTTCCAGAACTCCGCCGCCTACGACAAGCAGGCGAAGCGCGGCTTGGTGAGTTGTCCGGTGTGCGGCTCCGTGAAAGTCGAAAAGGCGATCATGGCGCCGCGGCTTGCCCGCGCCGACGCGGTCGAGTCGGTCGAACCGCCGCCCCAGCTTCCGCCCCAGGCGCCGCCGCTCGCCGCGCCGTTGCCGGTTGCGCCGCCGTCATCGGCCGCGTCCGCCAAAGCGGCAGTCGCCATCATGTCGGGTGCCGAACGCGAACTGCGCCAAAAGCTCAAGGAATTGCGCGACCACGTCACCAAGAATGCGAACTATGTCGGTTCGCGTTTCCCGGAAGAGGCGCGCAAGATCCATTACGGCGAAACCGAGCATCACTCGATCTACGGCGAAGCCTCGCCCGAGGAAGCCAAGGAACTCCACGACGAGGGCATCGAGTTTCATCCCCTGCCGATTTTGCCGGACGAGTTCAATTGACGGCGGGCGGCGTCATTCCGCCTTCTCCGCGACCATCATGTAATTCACGTCCAGGTCGGCCGTCTGCCGCCAGCGGTCGGCGAACAGATCGTAGCTGACGCCGGCCGCGTCGATCAGGCTCAGCCCGCTGGCGGCGATGGCGCTCTCGAGTTCGTCCGGGGTGACGAATTTTTCCCATTGATGGGTGCCGCGCGGCAGCCAGCGCAAAACGTATTCGGCGCCGACGATCGCCAGCGCGAAGCTCTTCATCGTGCGGTTGATGGTGGCGACGAACAAAAGCCCGCCCGGCTTGACCAGGGCGGCCGCGAGCGCAACGAAGCGGCCGACGTCGATGACGTGCTCGACCACTTCCATGGCGAGGACGATGTCGAAATTTTCGCCGGCTTCGGCGAGCGTCTCCGCGGTGATGGCGCGGTAATCGATCGCGAGTCCCGCTTGCGCCGCATGGCGCTGTGCGACCGCGATATTTTTGGCCGCCGGATCGATGCCGACCACGGACGCGCCAAGGCGCGCCAGCGGCTCGCACAGAATGCCGCCGCCGCAGCCGATGTCGAGCATGCGCAAGTCCGCGAGACTGTCGCGCCGGCCGATATCGCGGCCGAAATGTTCCGCCGCATGGTCGCGGATATAGGCGAGCCGCGCCGGATTGAATTTGTGCAGCGCGGCCATCGGCCCGCGCACGTCCCACCATTGCTCGGCCAGCCGGTCGAAACGCGCGACCTCGCGGTCGTCGATGGTGCTGTCCGTCGTCCGCTGCCGATCCATGGCACTGGCTTATCTGTTCTGCGCGCAATTGTGGAGAGGGGTTGGTGAGAGGATTGGCCACGGATTGGCCCGCTGCCGCGTGCCCGCCAGCGGGGCCGGCGCCCATCGGTCAGGATATCGGCACAAGCGGCAAAATGGTCCGTTGCGCTTGCATCCGACCTGAACCAGGATAGAGAAGAACATAACAAGCGGATCCGCACAGGGGAGGGATGTGATGCAAAAATTCGCAGGCGTAGCAGTGGGGTTAGCGCTGGCGGCGTTCGGCGTCGGCGCGGCGCATGCCGAGGACACTATCAAGATCGGCATCATCAATGCCTATTCCGGTCAGTTCGCGGACACCGGCATCCAGCTCGACAACGGCATCAAGCTCTATGTCAAGCAGCATGGCGATACGGTCGCCGGCAAGAAGCTCGAATTCATCCGCAAGGACGTCGGCGGCGTCGCTCCCGATCTCGCCAAGCGGCTGGCGCAAGAACTGGTGGTGCGCGATCACGCCGACATTCTCGCCGGCTTCGTCCTCACGCCGAACGCGCTCGCGGCCGCCGATGTGTCCGCCGAGGCGAAGAAGTTCATGGTGGTCATGAACGCCGCGACCTCGATCATCACCACCAAATCTCCCTACATCGCCCGCACGTCGACCACGACGCCGCAACTCAATCAGACGTTCGGCACCTGGGCGGCCAAGCACGGCATCAAGACGGTCTACACGATGGTGTCAGGCTATGGCCCCGGCATCGACGCCGAAACCGCTTTCCACACAGGCTTCAAGGAGGCCGGCGGCCAGATCGTCGGCTCGGTCCGGTTCCCCGTCGCCAACCCGGATTTCTCCGCGTTCGTCCAGCGCGCCCTGGATGCCAAGCCGGATGCGATCTACATCTGGATTCCCGGCGGGGCCCAGCCAGCTGCGGTCGGCAAGGCGCTGGCCGAGCGCGGCGTCGATACGTCCAAGATCAAAGTGCTGGGCCAGGATTCGCTCACCTTCGAGAGCGCGCTCAAGAGCATGGGCGATGTCGGGCTCGGCATCATCACCGTCACCAGCTACGACTATAATATCAATTCGCCGCTCAATCATGAGTTCGTGAAAGCCTACAACGACGAGTTCCACCGTAATCCGGACATCTATTCGATCGGCGGCTACGACGGCGCCCATCTGATTTATGCCGCTCTGGCGAAGACCGGCGGCAAGACCGACGGCGACGCGCTGATTGCGGCCGCCAAGGGCATGAGCTGGCAGAGCCCACGCGGTCCGATCAGCATCGATCCGGAAACGCGCGACATCATCCAGAACGTTCACATCAACCGCGTCGAAAAAGTCGGCGACGGATTGCGCAATGTCGAGTTCGACACCGTCCCGAACGTCAAGGACCCGGTGAAGGAGCGGATGAAGAAGTGATACGGCGCCACGCATCTTAGGTTGCCCGCAATGCCTCCCGTGGTCGGCGTGCTGTTCGACGGCTTCGCCTACGGCATGCTGTTGTTCCTGCTGTCGGTCGGGCTGTCGGTGACGCTCGGGATGATGAACTTCGTCAATCTGGCGCATTGCAGCTTCGCGATGCTGGGCGGCTACGCCACCGTCACGCTGATGAACGCTTTCGGCTGGCCGTTTTTTGCGACCTTGCCGGCTGCGTTCATCGTGGCGGCGGCGGCGAGCGTGCTGCTCGAGCGCATCTTCTTCCGGCGCTTCTATCGCGCCAGCGACCTCGAGCAGTGCCTCCTGACGATCGGCATCGTGTTCGTCTCGATCGCCGGCGCGGCTTATATCTACGGCACCGATCAACAGCCGATGCAGCTGCCGGCGTATCTGCGCGGCTCGATCGCGTTCATGGGACTTCATTTCGCCGCTTATCGGCTGTTCCTGATCGCGGTCGCCTTGGTGATCACGGTCGTGCTTGTCGTCGGCCTCGAAACGACGCGCTTCGGGGCGCAGGTGCGCGCGGCGGTGAACAATCAGCGCATGGCGCGCGGGCTCGGCATCAACGTCGACGCCTTGTTCGCGGTCACCTTCGCGCTGGGCAGCGGGCTCGCCGGTCTCGGCGGTGCGCTCGCAATCGCCATGGTCGGCCTCGACCCGTCGTTCGCGTTCACCTATCTGATCTACGTGCTGATCGTGGTATCGGTCGGCGGCCTCGGCTCGATCGGCGGCTCGTTCGCCGCCGCCATGCTGTTGGGCGTCAGCGACATCGCCGGCAAATACTACGTGCCGGCGATCGGCTCTATTCTCATTTATCTGGTGATGATCGTGCTGTTGATGTGGCGGCCGACCGGATTGTTCGGGAGGCGCTGAAGCGTGACGGCCGCGACGGTGACGAGCCCGCGTGACTATCTGCACGCGCAAATGCGCTGGCGCTGGAGCGAGATTGCGTTCTGGCTGGCGACGCTGCTGCCGTTCGTGCTGACGCCGTCCTATCTCGTCCTGGCGAGCCAGATCGCGATCGCCGCGCTGTTTGCGCTCTCGCTCGACCTTATTCTCGGCTTTTGCGGCATCGTCTCGCTCGGCCACGCCGCCTATTTCGGCATCGGCGCCTATACAGCAGGACTGCTTTCCGCGCACGGCTGGGGCGAGCCGATCTCCGGTTTCTTGATCGCCGCCGTCGCGGCGGGGGTATTCGGCTATGCGACCAGCTTCATCATCGCCCGTTTCCGCCATCTCGCGCTGATCATGATCACGCTCGGCATCGGCTTGTTGCTGCAGGAGGCGGCGAACAGCGCGAGCTGGCTCACCGGCGGCTCCGATGGGCTGCAAGGCATCCACACCTGGCCGATCCTTGGCGTATTTCACTGGGATCTCTACGGCTACACCGCCTACTCGTATTCGCTGGCGCTGCTGTTCGTGACTTTCCTGGTGGCGCGGCGGCTCATTCATTCGCCGTTCGGGCTCGCGTTGCGCGGCATTCGTGAGAACACCACCCGCATGGCGGCGATCGGCGCCTCGACGCACGCGCATATCCGCCTGATCTACACGCTGGCCGCCGTCGTCGCCGGGCTCGCCGGCGCCATCCTGGCGCAGACGACCGAGACCGTCTCGCTCGAGGCGCTGGGCTTCCAGCGCTCGGCCGACGTTCTCGTCATGCTCATCCTCGGCGGCACCGGCCGGCTCTATGGCGGCTTGATCGGCGCTGCCGTCTACATGGTCGCGCGCGACCAGTTCTCCGGGCTCAATCCGCAGTTCTGGTATTTCTGGATCGGCCTTCTGCTCATCGCCGTGGTGATGCTGGTGCCGAACGGCATTCTCGGCGGGCTGGCGTTGCTGGCGCGGCGCGCCAAGGCGGCGACGTGAGCACGGACGGCAACGCCGGCGGCGACAGTGACGGCGCGCTGTCCGCGCGCGGACTGTTCAAGAGCTTCGGCTCGCTCATCGTCGCTTCCGACATCGCGCTTCGGCTTCCCGAAGGCGCGCGCTACGCGCTGATCGGGCCGAACGGCGCCGGCAAGACGACGCTGATCAATCTTCTGACCGGCATGCTGCGCCCGGACGCCGGCCAGATCTTTCTCGGCCGGACACGACATCACCGGGCTCGCCCCGCAAGACCGGGTGCGGCGCGGTCTCGTGCGCACCTTTCAGATCAATTCGCTGTTTCCGCATTTGACCGCGCTCGAATCGGTGACGCTCGCGGTGTGCGAGCGCCGCGGCGTCGCGTCGATCTGGTGGCGGCAGCTCACCGCCTACTCCCAGGAAATCGACGAGGCTTATGAGATACTTTCTTCGCTGACGCTGGCGCCGGTTGCCCATCGGCCGACGCGCGAACTCGCCTATGGCCAGCAGCGACTGCTCGAGATCGCGCTCGCCTTGGCGACGCGGCCGAAAGTGCTGCTGCTCGACGAGCCGGCGGCCGGGAGTGCCGAGCGAAGAAAGCACGGAATTGTTCGCCGCCATTGCCGGCCTGCCGCGCGACATCACCGTCCTGTTCATCGAGCACGACATGGACCTGGTGTTTCGCTTCGCCAGCCGGGTCATCGTGATGGTCGGCGGCAGCGTGCTGGTGGAAGGCACGCCGCACGAGATCGCGACCGATGCGCGCGTGCGCGCGGTCTATCTCGGCAAGGCCGGCGGCAAAGTCCTCGAAGGGGGCCGTCATGGCTGAGCCGCTGATCGCGCTCGACGACATCCGCGCCGGCTACGGCTCCGCGGTCGTGCTCGACGGGGTCGGGTTCGAATTGCCGGAGCGCGGCAGCCTCGCCGTGCTCGGAAGGAACGGCGTCGGCAAATCGACGCTCCTTCTCACCATCATGGGCTACACCCAGGTCCGCCGCGGCCGCATAAGCTGGCGCGGCGCCGACATGACGCGCTTCGCCCCGCATCGCCGCGCCCGCGCCGGCATCGGCTGGGTGGCGCAGGAACGCGAGATTTTCTCGACCCTGACGGTCGAAGAAAATCTCACCGTCGCGGCCCGCGACGGGCGCTGGAACCTGGCCGCGGTCTACGATCTGTTTCCGCGCCTTGCCGAGCGCCGCCGCAACATGGGCAACCAATTGTCCGGCGGCGAGCAGCAGATGCTGGCGATCGCGCGCGCGCTCATGACCAATCCGGCGCTGCTTCTGCTCGACGAGCCGCTCGAGGGCCTCGCGCCGATCGTGGTCGAGGAATTGACCGCCGCGATCCGGCGCATGACCGGCGAGGGCGCCAACGCTTTCATTCTGGTCGAGCAGCACGCCGACATCGCGCTCGCTTTGACGCAGAATGCGCTGGTGCTCGAGCGCGGCCGTGTCGTGCATTCCGGCCGCTCGGCCGATCTCCTTGCCGACCACGCCGCGCTCGATCGCCTGGTCGGGTTGCGGCTGCAGCGGAAGCTAAAGTATGATGCGGAAAAGTGGATGCCGGTTTTCCGAAAAGATCATGCTCCATCAAATTGCTAGAGCCCGGTTCTGATTGAATCAGAACCGGCTATACGTAGCAGCCCTTAGGTTTCCGGTTGATTTGCGTCAATTTCGGCGCCGTCTATGCGTGATGTTATGCTTCTGCAAGCGCCGAAACGCGTATTGCGATCGCGGCGACCGGAATTCAAAAGCAAATGCAGGTGACGGACGGAGAAGAGCTATGACGATCATGGTGACCGAGCTTGTCCTTTCCACTTTACTGTTTGTCGCCATTCTCGCGCAGATGCTGCCGCGCCCGGCGCTGAAGCGGCAGCCGGTTGTCGTGCGTCGCGTCGTCAGGAGCCGAAACTGCGGCCGTCCGTTCCGTTGAAAGCCGGACCGCATTTTGTTTTTGGTCAATTCCTCACGCAGGCAACAGGGTCGGGAGCTTGACGGCGTTCGCTTGAGCGATGACGCAGAGTTCCGCCCACAGCTTCGGCGGAATCGGAATGCCATGTTCGCGGCGCCGCGCTTCGGTGCGGCCGGAGCGTTCCCCGGGCAATAAAATCTCGTCGAATCCGGCTTGGCGCGGCAGCGATTTCAGGATCGCCGCCAGCGCATCGGCGTCGTGGGAAAAATCCGCAAGCGGCCGAAAGGCCGCGATATCGATCGCGAGGATGGCGCAGTTCTGGATGCGGCGCGTGTCCTTTTGCGGCCCGAGCGCGGCTATCTGGATCGGGGCGGCGCCGAGCACGCTCGTCAGCATTTCGAACATCAGGCCGAGCCCCGAGCCTTTCGCGCCGCCGAGCGGCAACAGGATCTCCGCCTCGCGCGGATCGGTGGTCGGCTCGCCGGCCGCGGTCAGCGCGGCGCCCGGCGGCAATGGTTCGCCGGTGGCGCGGGCCTGGATGATCGTGCCGTTGGAAATCGTCGAGGTCGCCATGTCGAGCACGATCGGCGCCGCGGTCGCTCGGCACCGCGATGGCGATCGGGCTGGTGCCGAGGCTCGCGACCCGCGCGCCATGATAGGCGACGAAGGCCGGCCCGGCGACCATGATGAGCGCGGCGCAGCCGCGCTCCGCCATCCACTGGGCGTAACGCCCGACCGCGCCGGTGTGCGTCGTTTCGCGGACCAGGCCGAAGCAGATGCCGGCGGCGCTGGCGCGCTCGGTCGCGAGCGCGATCGCCTGCATCATCGCCGCCGGTCCGAAACCGCGGCCGCCGTCGATGACGAAGGTCGCGGCGCGATCATGGGTGAGACGCGGCCGCGCCGTCGGGTCGATCTCGCCGCGTTCGATCATTTTGAGGTAAAGCGGCAACCGCGACACGCCGTGCCCGTCGACGCCGCGCAGATTGGCCCACACAAGACCGTCGGCGACGCTCGCGGCGTCCGCCGCGCTCGCGCCCTTCGCGATCAGCACGTCGGCGATGAAGCGCGCCAATTCGCCGTGAGCGATGATGATCTTCTCGCCGCTCACGCTTGCTTCCTCGCCTAACGGGCCGGGAAATAAGCATCGAGCCAGTGGCGCAGCACGTTCCACACCCGCGCGGAATTTTCGCTGAACAGAAAATGATCGACGCCGCTGAACAGATGCAGCTCGGTCGGCTGGCCGGCGTGTCTGAACAGTTCGATCGACTGCTCGGTCGGCGTCACCGAATCGTTGGCGGCGTGGATGAGCAGAAGCGGCCGCGGCGCGATCTTGCCGACCACCTCCTCGGCGCGGAAATCGAACATGCTTTGCGCGGTCTCGGCCGGAAACATCTCGACCGCGTCGGCCGGCAGCATCGTCACGTTCTGCTTGTCGAGCTTTTCGCGCACATGGGCGGGAATCGGCACGATGGCGTCACGGTGGACCATGAGCGATTGCCCGGTGCGGGCGCGATGGGCGCGGCCGTCCGCCAGCATCTTGGTGAACTTCGCCCAGGCCTCCGGGCGTCGGATGCTGGCCGCGGAATTTGCGCTCGCCGTGGCCCCAGCCGCCGTTCGAGATCGTGGCGGCGATGCGCGGATTGACGCCGGCGGCGTAGACGGCGACGGCGCCGCCGAAGCTCGAGCCGATCACGCCGATGCGGTCGGGATCGACGGCGGGATGCTTGGCCAGAAAAGTCGAGCGCGTTGCCGAGGTCCTCGACCTGTTCGAGACAGATGACGCGGCCGAACTCGCCTTCGCTCTTGCCGCAGCCGCGCATGTCGAAGCGCAGCGTGACGTAGCCGATAGTCGCTCAGGATCCGCGTCGGCGCCGTCACGCTGCCGGATTCGCAGTTGGTGCCGAAACCGTGCAGCACCAGGAACGCGGCGCGCCGCTCGCCCGGCGGCAGTCCGGCCGGGAGGCCGAGCATGCCATGGAGCCGCAAGCCCGCGGAGGGGATGGTGACGTTCTGTTCGTTCATGCTGGAGCCCGGTTCGGTCGTGATGCGACCGCGGCACGATACAAGGCGGCCATGCTGCCGTCACGCAGCATGATCCGGAAAAGTGGATACCGGTTTTCCGAAAAGATCATGCTCCATCAAAAATCCCGCACTTACGCGGTCGGCGAGGGGCTCGCGATCGTCTCCGGCTGGGTCGGCCAGCGCTCGTGCGTGAGCGGCACGACCAGCCGCACCGAAAGGCCGTCATTGCGGTAGGTCGGATGCACTTCGCCATTCATCTGCCGTTCGATGACGAGGCCGATCAGCCGCGCGCCGAAGCCGGTGCGCCGCGGCCGCCGCGTCGGCGGGCCGTTGCGTTCCGCCCAGTCGAGCGTCAGCGTGAGCCCGCGCCGCGCGCGCTCGACCGACCAGCTCAGTTCGAGCCGGCCCTGCGGCCGCGACAGGCTGCCGTGCTTGCACGCATTGGCGGTCAATTCGTGCAGCGCTGCGCTCAAACTGAAAGTCGGATCGGGGTCGAGATCGACATTGGGACCCTCGAACGTGGTGCGGTCGAGATAGGGCCCGAGCAGAACCCGCAGCAATTCGGCGAGCGTCGTCGATTTCCAGCCGGCCTCCGTGATCAGGCGGTGCGCGTTCGCGAGCGCGAGCACGCGGGCCTGATACTTGGTCGTCAGCTCGGCCATGGTCTTCGAATTCTTCGCGGTTTGCGAGAACAAGGCGAGCAGCTGAGAGAACAGGTTGCCGGAGCGGTGGCGCAGTTCGCGGATCATCAGTTCATGGCGGTCCTCGAGCTGCCGGCGCTGGATGGCGCCCGCGACCAGATTGCCGACCGCGGCGAGGAACCTGGTGTCCTGCGCGGCGAATTCGCGCTTTTTGTTGGTGCAGATGCTGAGGATGCCGTAAGCGCGCCCGTCGCGGCCGGCGATCGTACTGCCGACGCCGCTGACGCAGCGGTGATCGGTAAGATATTGCGGGATCGCGAACCGCGTCTCCGCGGCGAAATCAGCCACGACCACGGGACTGGCGGACTCGAGGGTGTAACGGGCGTACAGACTATCGTCGCGTGACGTGACGATCGTGCCGACGACGCCGGATTTCCAGCCGAAACCGGCGCGCAGCAGAAGATCGGTGTCGCCGGGCAACAGTTCGAGCACCTCGACGAAATCGACCGGCAGCGTCGTCGCGACGGTGTTGACCACGTCTTTGAGCAGCGCGTCGAGATCGCTTTCCGCCAAGGCGCGTTCGCCGAGCTGGGCGAGCGCCTCCTGCCGTCTGACGCGGTTGCGCAGCTCCGCTTCGAGATTGACCCGTTCGGTGACGTCTTGGCAGATTCCCACCATGCGCACGGGCGCGCCGTTCTCGATGCGCACGGTTCCCCGCGCCTCGATCCAGCGCTCCTCGCCGCCTTGCCGCGGCGGTATGCGGTAACGCACCCAGTAAGGCCGCCCGGTGCGCAGCGTCTCGTCGATGGAACCGGCGACCTGGTCTCGGTCCTGCTCGTCGATCTCGCGCGCGAAGAACGCATGGGTGCCGTCGAAGCTGCCGGAAGGCAGGCCATGAATGGCCTCGAGATTGCTCGACCAGGTCACCGCGTCGGACGCGATGTCCCATGACCAAACCCCGACCCGGCCGGCTTCGAGCGCCGTGCGCACGGTCGCGGTGTCGGGAAAGAACTCATTTGCTCCGCTGGCGGCGACCCGTTCCGGTTCGGGCGTGGTTTGCTTGACGTCAGGCTCGTGCATAACTTTACAATTCAGCCTCGCTGGCATCCGGGTCAAGGCTTTGGATTTCGCCAAACTCGAGAAAAGTGCCGCAGCCATCAGGCTTGACACGAGCATTTCGTCGCGTGCTATCCGCCGCGGTGCCGCCGTGCCGGTTCAGTAGAGGCCGAACAAGGTCGGCATGCCGGTCATACTCTCGCGCGGCGCCGCACGCTCGTCCGAAACCGGCGTCACGAAGATCCGCGCCGTCATAACGCCGCCGGGGCCCGTGGTGATGGCGACGCCGTGCGCATCGTCACGCCAAGCCTGCCGTTGATCGCGCGAAGCCTGAACGCGCGTAGCCTGGTCGTTCCAAGCCTGCCGTTGATCGTTCGGCAGCACGATCACCTTGGTGCCGATGCCGACGCGCCCGTAAAGATCGATCACGTCGGCATCGCGCAAGCGAATGCAGCCCGAGGAGACGTGCTTGCCGATCGAACCTGGATTGTTGGTGCCGTGGATGCGGTAGGCGGTGTTGCCGAGATAGAGCGCCCGCGCGCCGAGCGGATTACCGGGGCCGCCGCCGACCCAACGCGGCAAATAGGGCTGGCGCGCGATCATTTCCGCCGGAGGAATCCAGTCGGGCCACTCGGTCTTGCGCGAAATCTTCTCGACGCCGGACCAGGTGAAGCCTTCGCGCCCGACGCCGATGCCGTAACGCAGCGCCTCGCCGCCGCCGAGCGTGAGATAAAGGAACGTATGCGCGGTATCGATGATGATCGTGCCGGCCGGCTCGTTGCCGGGGTAGGAGACGATCTGGCGGCGCAACGGCGCGGGAAGTTCGTCCGCGCTCGTGTCGACGCCTGGGATGAAGCCCAGGGCGGGTCGCGCGGCTCTTGCGATTGCGCGAAAGCCGGAGCGTTGACGAGCATAACGGTGGCGCTGAGAACCGCACCGAGAACCGCGCCAAAAACCGCCGTGCAGGCACGCGCTGACAGCCTGTTGTTTGCTGACATTTGTAACGCCCCGCTGATGAATGCCGTTCGTCAATCGTCGGCCGACGCAAAAGGTTCCGCGCCGTCGCGGATCGGCCGCTCCGCGGACACACTGATCACAAACCTGATGCTTTGAGGTGGAACAAAACGTTCCAATTTAGATCGAATTTGAGATCAAACCGCGCAGCGGCGGAAAACGTGCGCCAACAGCGGCGAGGAAATCGGGCTGAAGGCGGCGTCGCAGCCGAGCGGTATTTGCGCACGGGTCCGCGGCCGCGGGGGCGCCGGCTGGCTCTCGTCCGGCAACTGGGCGGGGGGTGAAGAAATTGGATGCAGAGGGGATGCGTCTGGAGTGCCGTTGATCGGCAGCCGGTCGCCCTTGAGCGCGCGGTTGACCGAGATGGAAGGGGTTTCCCAAAATCCTGCACCGGTTGTAGGCCAGGCCGGAAACGTGATCAGCGCCGCGGTGAACAACGACAACGAAACCAGTCCTACGGCACTGCCCACGGCGCCCGCGGCCTTACCTAAAAACTTACCGGACAAAACAAACGACACCACGCTCATCGGAATCGCTCCGAAGCATCAAAATCCCCCATGTCCCGAAGGCCCGAGCCATTTGGTCCGTGCCCGAAGAGAACGTGCAGCCGCGGCGGCGGTTCCGCATGCGAAGGCGGCAGACAAGGAAAGAAGGATGGCGGCACCGGATATTCACAGCCGCGTGAAACGCGTGCGCAAGCTGCAATTCGCGGGCTTTGGCGCCGGAACAAACCGGAGGGGTAGCGGCTTAATGTGAGGACCGGCCATCCTTTCCCCCCTCCCCCCGTGCTTGGCCGGTCATCTTGGGCGCAGCCGATGGACCGATCGGCTGCGCCCTAATTTTTTTGGGGGAAGTCACTTTTTCGACGGAGTCATTCCGGGCTCGCCGCTGCGCGGCGCCCCGGAATGACGGTCAGATGGAAATCGCTCCGCCGCGACGGGCAGCGCGGACCTTACGCCGTCGGCTGGCGTTCGCGCTGGCGCGCCTTGCGGCCGAAGAACAGCGCCTGGCTGGCGACGGCCGAAACCACCGCGAGCTGGAACGGTTTGGCGATCAGGAAGGCCGGCTCGGGCCTCTGCCCGGTGAGGAACCGCTCCGGATAGGCGGTGATGAAGATCACCGGGACCTCGAAGCTGCCGAGCAGCTCGTTGACCGCGTCGAGGCCGGAAGAGCCGTCGGCCAATTGGATATCGGCGAGGATCAGTCCCGGCCGCTTTTTCGCGGCCAGCGCCAACGCCTCGGAATGGGTGCGCGCGACGCCGATGACGCGGTGGCCGAGGCTCTCGATCAGCGCCTCGATATCCATCGCGATGAAGGTCTCGTCCTCGATGATGAGCACGTCGGTCGCGATTTCGGCGGCAAGTTCGCGGCCGGAGTCCTCGACCAGTTCGCGCAGCGTCGGCAGGTCGCAGTCGAGGATGTCGGCCGCGTCTTCCTCGGAAAAGCCCTCCAGAGCCACCAGGAGGAAGGCTTGGCGCGGCCGAGGGGTGATCTGGGTCAGGTGCCGTTCCGGCACCAGGTTCGGCTCGCTGGTTTCGGCCTTGCCGTTCACCGGCACCGAATTCCAGATTTTGGTGAACAGGCGATAGAGCGCCACCCGCGGATTGGGCCCTGAATCCAACAGCTTGGGACTCGCAATCAGCGATTCCACCGCGGCCGCTACATAGGCGTCGCCGGACGACTGACTGCCCGACAAGGCGCGGGCGTAACGGCGCAAAAACGGCAGGTGCTGAATGACGGCTTGCGAGGTCGACACAGATGGACCCTCCCCTTCCAGGTTCCCAAAGCTAAGGGTTAGAACGCCGCGGCGCAAACAAGGTTCCAAAATCGGCAGCGGACGGCAGGAACCTTCCACCGGGCCGTGCGTTGGTGAGATCGGCAGGGTAGGGCACGCCAGGTAAAACATGGCACACGGTGGATCGGGGGACACGACAGACATGAAGAGCCGTAAGACAGCCAACATCGAGCCGGCGGCGGCCGAACCTGCCGAGGCCGACAAGCCGGAAGTGCAGGACGGGATGGGACGCACATTGGCACCACGCAAGGGCGAGGTTCGCCTCGGCCGCGAAGTTCAGGTCCGTATCGGCCAGCAATTGCGTGCCATGTACGACGACGTGGTCAACCAGGGCGTGCCGGACCGCATCGCGGATCTGGTCCGTCGCTTGAGCGAACAAGATGATGGGGCGGCATGAAGCTCGATCCAACCATTCGCGACCAGGTTCTCGCCACGGTTCCTAGTCTGCGCGCGTTCGCGATATCGCTGTGCGGCAACATCGACCGCGCCGACGATCTGGTGCAGGAGACCCTGCTCCGCGCGCTCGCTCATATCGATTCATTCCAGCCCGGCACCAATATGCCGGCTTGGCTGTTCACCATCCTGCGCAATCTGTTCCGCTCGGAATACCGCAAGCGGCGGCGCGAGGTGGAGGATGCCGACGGCCGCTACGCCGACACGCTGAAATCGCACCCCGAGCAGACCGGACGGGTGGAATTCGAGGAGTTTCGCGCCGCGCTGTCGCGGTTGCCGTCGGACCAGCGCGAGGCCTTGATCCTGGTCGGCGCGTCGGGCTTCTCCTATGAGGACGCCGCGAATATCTGCGGCTGCGCGGTCGGCACCATCAAGAGCCGTGTCAACCGCGCGCGCACCCGCCTCGCCGACCTGCTGGCGATCGACAGCGTCGACGATTTCGGCCCTGACCGCGCCACCCGCGCCGTGCTGGCGGGGGGGCGGAATTAGAACATCGTGTTGGTGTTGGCGGTCTTCTCAGGAATTTCCTGCTTCACGTCCCAGTGCTCGACGACCTTGCCGTTTTCGAGCCTGAAAATGTCGACAATGGCGTTGCCGCGCGCGCCGGGCGTCGGCACGTTGTGCACGTGCAGGATGACATAGTCGCCGTCAGCGAACACCTGCTTGATGTCGCTGTGATAATTCGGGAGTTTCGCGCGCAGGAAGGCGAGGAACGCTTTCAGTCCCTCGGCGCCATCCATCGCATTCGGATTGTGCTGGGTGTAATGCGGGCCCAGGAATTTCGCGGCGGCCTCGAAGTCTTTCTGGTTGATGGCGGCCTCGTAGAGCTGCAGCACGACCTTCTTGTTCTCTTCCATCTGTTTGGCGTCGGTGGCGTGCGCGATGGACGCGAACGCGAGCAATGCGGCGGCGAGGATCAGGCGAAGCATGGCAACCTCCTTGTGATTTGCGCGTCGCCTCACATGTGCGACGGCAGCCAGAGCGCGATCATCGGGAACGCGATCAGAATGACGAGCCGGATGATGTCGGTCAGGATGAACGGCAGCACGCCCTTGAAGATGGTCGCGAATGTCACGTCCTGCACCACGCTCTTGATGACGAACGTGATCATGCCGACCGGCGGGTGAATGAGACCGAGCTCGACCGTCATGACGATGATGACGCCGAACCAGATCGGATCGAACCCGAGCTCCTTGATGACGGGGAAGATGATAGGCACGGTCAGGATGACCATGGCGAGCGCGTCCATCAGGCAGCCGAGCACGACGTACATCACCATGATCAGCGCCAAGACGCCGTAGCGGCCGATGCCGAGCCCGGCGAGGAACGCGGTGACGTTTTGCGGCGTCTGCGTGACGGTGAGGAAATAGCCGAACAGCAGCGCCCCGATCAGCACGGTGAAGACCGCGGCGGCGGTGCGGGTCGCCTGCAGGAGCGAGCGGCGGATCCTGAGCCAGTCGAGCCGTCCGCGCAGGACGCCGATGATGAGCGCGCCGCAGGCGCCGACGCCGCCCGCCTCGGTCGGCGTGAACAGGCCGCCATAGAGGCCGCCGATGACGAAGATGAAGAGGAGCAGCATGGCCCAGATGTCGCGCAGCGCGATGAGCCGCTCCTTCCAGGGGCTGCGGGGCCCCGCCGGCAGATAGCCCGGCCGCGCCCAGCCGATCAGGGCGACCGTCAGCATGTACATCGAGGCGGCGAGGATGCCGGGGCCGATGCCGGCGATGAACAGTTTGCCGATGTCCTGCTCGGTGATGATGCCGTACACCGCGAGCACGGTCGACGGCGGCAGCATCGCGCCGAGCGTGCCGCCGGCGGCGATCACGCCGACCGCGAACGACTGCGGATAGCCGTAACGCCGCATCTCCGGATAGGCGACGGCCGAGAACGTCGCCGCGGTCGCGACCGAGGAGCCGGAAATCGCCGCGAAGCCGCCGCACGCCGCGATGGTGGCGATGCCGAGACCGCCGCGGCGATGGCCGAGAAAGGTATTGGCGGCGCGAAACAGCTCCTTGCTCATGCCGGAATTGGTGACGAACGCGCCCATCAATAGGAACATCGGAATGACGCCGAAGGTGTAATCGGTCACCGTGCGCATCGAGGTGTGGCCGATGATCTTCAACGCCGCCTCGCCGTTGACGAGATAGGCGAAGCCCGAGACGCCGACGAGGCCCATCGCCATGCCGACCGGCACGCGCAACAGCATCAGCGCGAACAGCACCACGAAACCGATGATGGCGACCGCTTCACCGCTCACGGCGCTCACTCGACCGGCTTGATCATGATAGCGCACGCCGAATTCGGCGGGCTGGAAGATCAGCCGATAGGTACGGATGGCGATCAGCAACACCGCTGAGACGTCGCCGAGCCAGGCCACGAAAAAGAACGGCCAGGTCGGCAGCCGCAGATCGAAGGTCAGCACGTGATCGGCGCGGGTGGTCCAGACCTTGTCGTAGAGGGTATAGGTCTGCACCGTGACCACGAACAAAAGCACCAGCGTGGCGAAGACGTCGATGGCCCGTTGCGCTCGCGGTCCGACATTGGCGTAGAGGAGATCGACCGTGATGTGGGTGCCGCGATAGCTCGTCGCCGCGATGCCCCAGAAGATCAGGATGCCGAGCAGCAGCCGGCCGAAGTCATAGGCGTCCGGAATCTGCATGCTGAGGAAATAGCGCAGCATGACCGAGAGGAAGATGTCGAGGGCGACGATGCCGACGAAGGCGGCGGCGACAAGCTCGATGAAATCGATGAACCAATTCGCCGGGCCGCGCGGCGCGGCGTCCGGATGCTGGGCTTGCTCGGCGGTCGATTCGGCCATAGCGCTTCCAGATGATGATGGCAGCGAAAAGGTTCGCCGCCGTCCGTTCGAGATCAGCCTCTCAGCGGCGGGGAACCATGCGCCCGCCCGCCGCGGATTTCATCAATAGGCCGCCTTGTATTGCGCCAGCGAGGCTTTGAGTTCGCTCATGATCACGTCGGGATTGCCGCCCCGATCGCGCACCGCGGCGGCCCACTTCTGGTGCAGCGGCTCGGCCGACTTCTTCCACTCGCCGAGTTGCTCGTCGGTGATCTTATAAACCTCGTGGCCCGGCTCCGCCTTGATCTTGGCTATGCCCGGCGTGCTCGAAATCCGCCCACGGATCGGCGAACCTGCCGGCCCACTCGGTGGTGCAGTGATCGTCGATGACCTTCTTCTGGGCCGGCGACATCGCGGCATAGGTGTTCGGATTCATCAGCCACTGGAACATCGCCGTGTTGGATCGGCGCGTCCATGTGATACTTGGTGACTTTGTCGACGCCGAGCAGCGACCGTCGATCCCCACGGGAAATTCACCGCGTCGGCCACGCCCTTTTCCAGCACGTCGCGGACCTCGGTGGCGCTGGCCTGGACGTTGGTGCCGCCGAGCAGCGTCACCCAGGCGGCGACGGTCGCCTGCGACGGCCGGATCTTCATGCCCTTGATGTCGCTCGGCACCACGATCTTTTTGGTCCGGGAATGCCAGGTCAGCGGATCGAGGATGAAAGAGAAGCAGTAATGCACGTCTTTCATCTCGGTCGCCGCGTATTTGCGATACCACGCATCGATGGCGCGAATGCCGCCATGGGCGTCGCCGACCATGAATGGCAGTTCGCCGGCGGCGATGATCGGGAAGCGGCCGGGCTGATAGCCGGGGTTGACGTAGGTGAAGTCGGCGATGCCGTCGCGCGCCATGTCGTAATGGTCGAACGCCTTGCCGAGCTGCTGCGACGGAAAGATCTTGTATTTGATGGTGCCGCCCGATGCCTTTTCGACGTCGGCGCCCCACTCGTCGATCGCTTTCTGCAACGGGTGCGTCGGCGGCACCCAATGCGAAAGCTTGAGTTCGATGACCTTGTCTTCGGCGCAAGCCGTGCCGAGCCCGAAAGCGAGGCAGGCGACAGTGCCCAGCATCGCGAGGCCGCAAAGCCTGAAATGGCTCATCCGGCGCATGGTTCCTCCCGCATTTTCGTTGCCGCTGAAACTGTTCCATTTAAACGCAAAATTATCGGCCGGTACAAGGGCGCGCGGGCAATTCGATAAAATTGCGCGAAAATTCGCGAAGCAGCGGCGCGTCGTGGTTCCTGCACGCTGTCCGCAATCATTCGCGGCAAGGCTGGCCTGTCTTAATCCGATAGCACCAACCACCGCGCTATCGCGTTCCTGAACAAAACCGAGCCGGGCGCGCGCGAACTGCGCGACGTCCGCGCCATCAGGGACGTCGACATGTCGGTGCATGGCGTTGCGGCGCGTTGCATTGCGGGTTTGCTGGTGGGTTTGGCGGCCGTTTTCGTCGGGCCGGCCACCGCTTCGGCGCACGAACAGCTGGATTTCGCGACGACCGCCGCGGCGATCGATCCGGCGTCGGCGTCCGATGCGGCGTCGGCGGCGGCCGAGCCGTTCGGGCTCGATGTCGTTCCGGTGAGCGGCGGCGAATTGGTGACGAAGTGGAACGGCGTCACTGCCGAGATCCGCGCCGATAGCGACGTGCTGGCGCATTGCGCCGACGGTGCGACATCATGTCCCGCGGCGGCGCAGAAATTCCTCGACGTGGTGGCGCAGGGCCGGATGCAGGAGGGTCGCGCCCGCATCGGCGTCGTCAACCGCGCGATCAATCTTGCCGTCCGCCCGATGAGCGATCTCGCCCAATGGGGCGTCGCCGACCGCTGGAGCGCGCCGCTCGCGACGCTGACCAGCGGCCGCGGCGACTGCGAGGATTATGCCATCGCGAAGTATGCCGCGCTCATCGCCGCCGGTTTCGCCGAGGACGATGTGCGGCTCGTGATCGTGCGCGACACGCCATCGGCGAGGACCACGCCGTCGTCACCGCCCGCCTCGACGGCAGCTGGATCGTGCTCGACAACCGCCGCCTGGCGCTGGTGACGGACATCGAGATGCAACGCGTGGTGCCGCTGTTCGTGCTCGATCACGACGGCGTCAAGCAATTTACCCCGGCATTGGTGGCCGGGACGCCGGCGGCGGAACCCGCTGTGCCGGCCGCGCCCGCTGCGCCCGCCGCGCTCGGCTTTTAGATTTCCCCCGCATACGGCCCTTGTGGATCGCCGAGCGCCTGCAGGCGCAGCGCCGCGGCATGGGCGAAGCGCAGCATCACGGTCTTGCGCCGCGCCGCCGCGAGCCTGTGCTCGGGCGCGTCGCAGACGATCGAGGCGCCGAAGGCGTCGGCGACGATGAGGCCGGTCCCGCCCGGAAAAATCGCGCGCGGCACGTCGGCGACGGTGGCGAAGAACAGGCGGTCGCAATGCAGCCGGTAGTCCGACCATTTCTGGTCGGCGCGGAGATCGGCAACCGATGATTTGATTTCCACGATCAGGATTTCGCCGCCGCCGCCGAGCGCGACGAGGTCGGCGCGGCGGCCCGACGGCAGCGGCAGCTCGCTCACCACCGAATAGCCGAGCGCGTGGAGAAACCGCGCGGTGCCGCGCGCGATCGCGAACGCGGTCGGCGATTGGCGCCGATCGACCGGCGCGGCGGCCGGCATCAGATTGATGCTCATCGTCAGGATTCCGGGCAGCGGCAGGTTCGTCGCGGGCTTGGCTTCGAGCTTACGCACGGCACGCACTCCGACTGTGCAACCGAGGCTGGTAGAAGACTATCCTGCCCCGGCCGCGCGCTCGGGGAAAGCCCCCGCCAGCGCCGCGCGGGACGGTTCGATCACGCCGCGCTCGGTGATGAGCCCGGTGACCAGGCGGGCCGGCGTCACGTCGAAGGCATAATTCGCCACCGGCGAGCCGTCGGGGGCGATGCGCACGGTCTCGATGCGGCCGTCGGCGGTGCGGCCGGTCATGGTCGCGACTTCCTCGCCCCCGCGCTGCTCGATCGGAATTTCGGCGACGCCATCGCCGATGGTGAAATCGATCGTCGGGGAGGGGAGCGCGACGTAGAACGGCACGTTGTTGTCGCGCGCGGCGAGCGCCTTGAGATAGGTGCCGATCTTGTTGCAGACGTCGCCGTTGGCGGTGACGCGGTCGGTGCCGACGATGACGAGATCGACAAGGCCGTGCTGCATCAGATGGCCGCCGGTGTTGTCGGCGATAAGCGTGTGCGGCACGCCATGCTGGCCGAGCTCCCATGCGGTCAGCGAAGCGCCCTGATTGCGCGGCCGCGTCTCGTCGGCAAACACGTGGATCGGAATGCCCAGATCGTACGCCGCATAGATCGGCGCGGTGGCGGTGCCGATATCGACCGCGGCGAGCCAGCCGGCGTTGCAATGGGTGAGTACATTGACGCGCTCGCCCGGCTGTTTGCGCTCTGTGATCGCTTCGATCAGCGGCAAGCCGCTGCGGGCGAGGCCGCGGTTGATCGCAATGTCGTCTTCGGCGATTTCGGCGGCGCGGCGATAGGCGGCGGCGGTGCGCTCGGCGCGCGGCCGGTTGCGGACCGCCGCGACCATCTCGTCGAGCGCCCATTTCAGATTGATGGCGGTCGGGCGGGTCGCGATCAGCGTAGCGTAGGTGCGCTCGAGCGATTCGTCGGAGGCGTCGTCATGCAGGGCGAGGCAGACGCCATAGGCGGCGGCGACGCCGATCAGCGGCGCGCCGCGGATCACCATGGCGCGGATGGCGTGCGCCGCGTCGGCAAGATTAGTGAGCCGCGCGGTGACGAAGCGATGCGGCAGCGCGGTCTGGTCGATCACGCCGACCGACCAGCCGTCCGGCTCGACCCAGATGGTGCGCATGGCCTTGCCGTCGACTTTCATGCGCTGTCCCGCCTCGCTTGTGCGCGCCCTATGGCTCTTCAGCTTTCGAGGCCGCTCGGCACGTTCTTGTTCTCGCTGGTCGAGCTTCATGCCGGCGGCGAGCGCCATGGTTTCGGCGAGCGCGGCGAAATCCTTCTGCAGATATTCTTCCGGATTTTTTTGCAGCATGGCGGCGCCGAAATGGTTCTGCAGCACTTCGCGCGTCGCTGCGGTGACCGGCATCGGCACATCCATCTCGCGGGCGAGCTCGAGACCGAGGTCGAGGTCCTTGCGCAGGAGTTCCGGCGTGAACGTCGTGGTCCAATCGAGATTGACCAAGGCGGGCGACTTGTAGCGGGTGAACATCGAGCCCATCACGCCATTGTTGAGGAAGGCGAGAAAGGCGTGGCGCGGCACGCCCATCTTGTTGGTCAAAAGCATGATCTCGATCAGGTTTTCGATGACCACGCCGAGCATGACATTATGCGCGATCTTGCAGACCCGCGCGAGCTCGCCCTCGCCGACATAGGATACGCCCTGCGGGGCGATCACTTCGATCAACGGCATCGCCGCCTTGCAGGCGGCATCGACGCCCGACACCACCGCCGAGAGCCTGCCGGCCTTGATGACCTTGGCGTTGCCGCTGACCGGGGCGGCGACGAAATCGGCGCCGAGCTGCCTTGAGCCTGTCGCGGACGGCGGCGGAATCCTCGACCGAAATGGTCGAGCAGTCGACCACGATCGGCGGTATCTTGCCGCCCTGGCTGCAGACGCCATTCTTGCCGTAGAGGACGTCCTGCACGTCCTTGCCGGTGGACACGATCGAGAACAGCACGTCGACATCGCGCAGCTCGGAAAGGTGCTCCACCACCTTGGCGCCGAGCTTCTCCAGCGGCTCGGCCTTGGCGCGGGTGCGGTTCCATACCGTGACGTCAAAGCCGGCCTTGATGAGCCGCTCGGCCATGGGTGAGCCCATGCGCCCGGCGCCGATCCAGCCGATTTTCTGCCCTTTTCCGTTGGTTTTCGTGGCCATGCCGAACTCCTGTTTCGCTGCGGGGCTTCCCTATCACAGGGCGCGCTGGCTTGTCGCCGCATGCTGGCGTCGGGCGGGGAACGCCTGGAGAGCGTTCCCATTTCTTGACAACGACTTACGGGTTGGTCATAAGGGCGCCCGGGTGCGTGGCGGCGGGCAGGGTAACCTGCCCATGCGCTGTGCGCCTCTAAACCAGCAACCGTAACGACTGCAAGAAGCCGGTCCGGGCTTTCTCGTCCGATGACCGGGATCGAACACGAAGGACAAAAAGATGTTCGCGGTCTTCAAAACGGGCGGCAAGCAATATCGCGTTGCCGCCGATGACGTGCTCAGCGTCGCCAAGATCGAAGCCGAGCCCGGTACCATCGTCCAGTTCGGCGAGGTTCTGCTCGTCGGCGGGGACACCGTGCAGGCGGGTGCGCCGACGGTCGCGGGCGCTTCGGTCGCCGCCGAGGTGATCGAGCAGAGCCGCGGCCCCAAGGTCATCGCCTTCAAGAAGCGGCGGCGCAAGAATTCGCGGCGCAAACGCGGGCACCGGCAGGATTTCACGCTGATCCGCATCTCCGAAATTCTCACCGACGGCAAGAAGCCGAGCGATACGCCGCCGCCGCGGCGGGCGCGCAAGGCCAAGGCTGACAACAAGGTTGCCGAAACGTCGGACGAAACGCCGCAAGCCGCCGCAGAGGCTTAGCAAAATCTGAAATCAATCCGTCACGAAAACGGACTACGAGCATCGTAGAGCTTAGGACGACCAAAGATGGCTCATAAAAAAGCAGGCGGTTCCTCGCGCAACGGCCGCGATTCGGCCGGTCAGCGTCTCGGGATCAAGATTTTCGGCGGCGAAGAGGTAATCGCCGGCAATATCATCGCGCGCCAGCGCGGCACCAAATGGCATCCGGGCCGCAATGTCGGCATCGGCCGCGACCACACTCTGTTTGCGTTGACCGACGGCAAAGTCGAGTTCCGCAACAAAGCCAAAGGCCGCGTGTTCGTTTCCGTCCTTCCGGCGGAGGCCGCCGCGGCCCAGTAATACGGTGGATCATACGAGGTCTGCCGGTATCCAGTTGAACCGGCGGGCCCGAATGGGCTTCGAAAAGGGGAGACCGGGATACCGGCTCCCCTTTCGGTTTTTTGGTGCGTGAATTCCCGAGCGCGGGGATCGAGCCGGAGCCGAACCTGTCGAGAAGCCCAATTGTGGAGCCCGTGTCATGACGCTGTTGGAAGAGGTTTGCGACGACACCCGGTGGGAACGCTGTACCCCCGTCCTCGAGACCGAACGGCTCACGTTGCGTGCGCCGCGTCGCGGGGACGTAAAAGCGATCGCGCAGATCGTCAACGATCGACGCATTGCGGAAAATACCGCGCGTCTGCCGCATCCCTACGGCATCGATGATGCGCAGACATTCGTTGATGCCGTCAACCGGCGCGACGGCGAGGCGACGTTCGTCGTCACGCTCGGCGAGAGCGTCATCGGCGTCTGCGGCGTCGATCCGCGCGACGATGGGCTGGAGCTCGGCTATTGGTTCGGCGCGGCGCTATTGGGGCCGCGGCTACGCCACCGAGGCGGTGCGCGCCGTCATCGATCATGCCTTCGGCGAACTGCGCCACGATACGCTCGCGGCCGGCGCGCGCGTCAACAACCCGGCCTCGCGCCGGGTGCTGGAAAAGTGCGGCTTCCAATGGACCAGTGTGCGCCTCACCCGCATCCGCGCCATCAATTCCGCCGCGCCGATCGACCGCTTCCGGCTCGACCGCAAGCTCTGGCTCTCGCTCAAGGGCTGGGGCGCGGCACGGCGCGTGGCGTAAACTCGGCGATGCGTGCAGTTGAACATGTATAGGCAAATGCCTATACTTCAAATTTATGGAGCGCTGGCCGGCGGGCTTTGACTGGGACAATGGCAATCGCGCCAAGTGCGGGACTCACGGATTGTCGATCGCCGTCATCGATCATGCCCTCGGCGAACTGTGCCACGATACGCTCGCGGCCGGCGCGCGCGTCAGCAACCCGGCCTCGCGTCGAGTGCTCGAGAAGTGCGGCTTCCAATGGACCGGCGTGCGCCTCACCCGCATCCGCGCCATCAACTCCGCCGCGCCGATCGACCGCTTCCGGCTCGACCGCAAGCTCTGGCTCTCGCTCAAGGGCTGGGGCGCGGCACGGCGCGTGGCGTAAAAACTACTGCGCCGCGACCGGGGGCAGCGCGAAGAACGGCGCGAGCTTCGCGACCAGGGTCGGGCCGAAATGGGCTTGCGGATTTGACGGCCGCGCGCGGTCCATCATCTCCCAGCCGCTGATCAGCAGGCGGGCATTGTCGAAGGCGTGCTGTAAATCCCAGCCGCGCCGGATGCTCTGACGGAACAAGGCATCGCCGAAATAGGTCCAGTCGCGCTCCGGCGCGCAGCCGAACGACGTGTTGTTGGCGTCGGACGCCGTCAACACGATGGTGTCGTCATTGGCGAGCGGCGGCAGGAACGTACCGGCGAAGCACGCCGACACGATGACGACGCGGTTCTTAATGCCTTCCTTGTCGAGCGTCTCCGCGACCTCTTGTGGCGTCAACTCGGTCGTCACGCCGCTCGGCAGACGCAGACCAAAACCGGTCGGCGTGCCGTGCGAGGTCATCAACAGCACCAGAACATCGTCGTCTTTGTTCATCGCCGCGCCGATGGCGTGCACCGACGCGGCGAAATTGCGCTGATTGGCGATCGGCGCGCTCTCAGTGGTTTCGTGATGGTTGACGAGGCGCACCGTGTGCCCCTGGATCGGCAGAATGCCGCCGATCGCGGCGAGCCCGCCGTCGAGCTCCTTGAGAAACACGTCTTGATCCGCCCAGCCGCCGATGCCGAGGGCGTAAATGTTGGTAGCGCCCTGCTGCGGCGACGCGAGGCGGCCGATTTCCCTCTGCAGCAGGGCCTGCTGGGCCGCTTCGAAGTTCGCGGCCTCGCGTGGCGGCGGCGCACTATCGTCCTGTTGCGGGAGCTTGTTTGCGTAAAGACGTTCCCAGAGATTGGCGGTTCGAATGTCGAAGCCTTGGGCGACAAAGACCGGCGCGTGGGGGACGATCGCCGTGACGGCCGCCAGGACGGCCCAAAGCGCGGCGGCCCGTCCGAACGCATTAAGGCGTGACGTTGGCGCAACGCTGCGGATCACCGCGACTATGGTGCCGATCCACCACGCGGATACGACCGCGAGGATGGCAATCGGTGCTAAGCGAACCCACACCACGGCCGCGGCGGTCGCGGGAAACGCCAGCGAGGAAGCGGCACTGATCGCGCCGAGGATGAATTCGGCGAAGACAAGCAGTGCGACCATCGCCGTCAGCGCCGTCCCGCGGGCGGCCGCCGGTACAATCAGCGCCGCGGCCACGATCTCCAGCGCGACCCAGGCGATGAGGGCGTTGATGCCGTAGGGATTGAAGGCGCCGTGGGGGCCGGCGGTGAGTAACTGCAACGCCACGCGCAGCGCGGCAAGAAGGACGATGAAGCCCAGCAGACTTGCGAAGCCCACCGGCCGCGGCTCCGGCGTCGTCCGCCACACCGCTGCCCGCCCCGCAAGCTTAAAAGCCGACTGCACCGCCATCACCTTCCCGAACACGCGACGCTGCGGCCAAGGTTCACATTCGCCAATGCGGAGTTCAAACTCGACCGTTGCCGCCACACGATCGCCGGGTCACCAAATCCGGGGCTCGACGATTTGGATTGACATTCGTATGTACACTCGTACACCCCGTGCATGGCGGTCGCGGCGGCTGGCTTTGACTGGGATGACGGCAATCGTGCCAAATGCCAGCGTCACGGCGTTTCGATCGAGGAAATCGAGTCGCTGTTTTCGTCGTCGATCGCCCTGTTTCCGGATGCGCGGCATTCCAAATCGGAGGATCGCGTAAAGCGATCCGGACGAGCCGACGGGCCGCTACGTCTTCGTCTCTTTACATTCCGCCAACGCGGCGACGAGACCATTATTCGGCCGAACAGCCACACTATATCATCGAAAGGAAATCGCGCACTATGAAAGGCAGAAAGCCGAAGCTGAAGAAACTTCCGGTCCTCAAGACCGATGAGGCGGCCGAGCGTTTCGTGGCGACGGCCGATCTCACGCATTACGATCTCCGGGCATGGTTCCGGTTCGGTTCGAGTTCAAACCGAAAGCCGAACGCGTCAACATGCGCCTGTACAAGGGACTGCTCAATTCCGTGAAAGCCCGCGCCGCTCGGGAAGGCATGTCTTATCAGCGGTTCATCCGCGAGACGCTCGAGCGTGCGGTCACTCAGGCCAAGCGCTGAAGCACCGATAGCCCGTGAAATCCAACCCTTGAGATTAACCCATGAAATTTTGCCCATGAAATTCCTCGACGAGGCCAAGGTCTATATTCGTTCCGGCGACGGCGGCAACGGCTGCGCGTCGTTCCGGCGCGAGAAATTCATCGAGTTCGGCGGCCCGAACGGCGGCGACGGCGGCAAAGGCGGCGACGTGGTGGCCGAGGCGGTCGACGGCCTCAACACGCTGATCGACTACCGCTACCAGCAGCATTTCAAGGCCCAGAACGGCCGCGGCGGCATGGGCAAGGACCGCCATGGCGCCAACGGCGCCGACGCGCTGCTCAAGGTGCCGGTCGGCACGCAGATCTACGAGGAGGACGGCGAAACGCTGCTCGCCGATTTCACCCAACGCGGCGAGCGCGTCACGCTTGCGCGCGGCGGCAATGGCGGCTTCGGCAATGCCCGCTTCAAATCGGCCACCAATCGCGCGCCGCGGCGCGCCAATCCCGGCCAGCCCGGCGAGGAAATCACGATCCGGCTGCGGCTCAAATTGATCGCGGATGCCGGCATCGTCGGGCTGCCGAACGCCGGCAAATCGACCTTCCTCGCCGCCGTCACGGCGGCCAAGCCGAAAATCGCCGACTACCCCTTCACCACGCTCAGCCCACAACTCGGCGTGGTCCGGGTGACGGGGCGCGAATTCGTGCTGGCCGACATTCCCGGCTTGATCGAGGGCGCCCACGAAGGCGTCGGTCTCGGCGACCGCTTCCTCGGCCATGTCGAGCGCTGCCGCGTGCTGTTGCATCTGGTCGACGGCAGCAGCGGGCACGCCGGCGAGGCCTACAGGACCGTGCGCGCGGAACTTGCGGCCTACGGCCAGGGCCTCGCCGACAAGCCGGAGATCGTCGCGCTCAGCAAGGCCGATGCGCTCGGTGCCGACGAGGTCAAGCAGCAAATGGCGCGGTTGAAACGCGTGGCGAAGCAGACGCCTTTGGTGATTTCGGCCGTGAGCGGGCAGGGTGTTCCGGAGGTTCTGCGCGCGCTCCTTGCGTTCATCGAAGAGGCGCGCTCGAGCGCGGGCGCGCCCGGCGTGGCGACGGCGGACGCGTGGCGGCCGTAACACGGCGCCGCCCCGCAGGGGTCTTTGTTTGGATTAGGCCGCTTCTGCGCCTACATTAAACACCATGTTCGGTCTGCCGAGAGTTTACCACCGGCCGCGCAATGTGCGGCTCGATACACTGGTCCGGCTGCGCTGGCTCGCCGTGTTCGGCCAGCTCGCTGCGGTCCTGGTGGTGCATTTCGGCCTCGAGTTCGAGCTGCCGGTCTGGCCCTGCCTCGCCGTGATCGCGGTCGCGGCGCTCGCCAATGTGGCGCTGCGCGTGCGCTTTGCGAAGACGCAATGGCTCGAGCCCGACCGCGCCGCGTGGCTGTTCGGCTTCGACGTTGCCGAGCTCGCGGTGCTGTTGTTTCTGACCGGCGGGCTCGAAAATCCGTTTTCCTTTTTGTTGCTGGGCCCGGTGCTGATTTCGGCGACGGCGCTGCCGCCGCGCATGACGATGCTGATCGGCGTATTCGCCGTGCTGTGCGCGACCGTGCTGATCTTCTACCATCAGCCGCTGCCGTGGGACAGCGAGCGGCGTCTGGTACTCCCGGAAGATTACGTCGTCGCGGTCTGGCTCTCGATCCTGCTCGCGATCGGCTACATCGGCGTCTACACGTGGCAGATCGCCGAAGAGGCGCGGCAATTGTCCGACGCGCTGGCGGCGACGGAGCTCGTGTGGGCGCGCGAGCAGCATCTTTCGCAACTCGACGGCCTGGCCGCGGCGGCGGCGCACGAACTCGGCACGCCGCTCTCGACCATCACGGTCGTGGTGCGCGAAATCGAGCGCGCGCTGGAACCCAATTCCCCCTATGCCGAGGACGTGAAATTGCTGCGCGAGCAGGCCCAGCGCTGCCGCGAGATTCTGGCCAAGATCACCGAACTGCCGGCCGGCGAAATGTTCGACCGCATGCCGCTCGCCGCGCTGATCGAGGAGGCGGTCGCGCCGCACCGCAATTTCGGCGTTACGATCGGCGTGACGCTGCCTCCGGACCGCACGACGGAACCGGTCGGCGCCCGCAATCCGACGATCCGCTACGGCCTCGGCAATTTGATCGAAAACGCGGTCGATTTCGCCAACCAGCGGGTCGAGATCCTCGCGCAATGGACGGCGGAGGAGGTGTCGATCACTATCAGCGACGACGGCCCGGGTTTCGCCCCGGAGGTCGTGGACCGCATTGGCGCGCCCTACGTCACCCATCGGCGGCCCGGAACCCGCGGCCCGGACGACGACGAGGACGTCTTCGGCCTGGGTCTCGGTTTTTTCATTGCCAAAACATTACTGGAACGGTCGGGTGCTAGGCTTGCGCTGGAGAACCAGATGCCGCCGCTGCACGGCGCCACTGTCACGGTCACATGGAGCCGGGCCGATTTCGAACGGCCGCTCGCCGCTTCCCGCGGCCCCTCTTGAGTCGGCGCCGCCAACTTCCTAATTGTTGACACATGACGGCCCACGGACGAAGCTCCGGGATCGGCAAGCGCCGGACATCATTTCAAGGATCGGAAATCGACGAATCGGGACTTGACGGATCGGGCTCGAGCGGGGCGCAGTTTGCGAGAGCACCATAGGAGCACCATTGTCATGACCAGTGCCACCTCCAGCGCCATATCGGGCGCCGTCATGCCCCATCCGGCAACGACCGAAGCGCTCGCGGGCGAACGCTCGCTCCTCATCGTCGACGACGACAAATCGTTCCTGCAGCGCTTGGCGCGCGCCATGGAAGGCCGCGGCTTTGCCGTCACGGCCGCCGAATTGGTCGCCGAAGGCCTGTTGCAGGTCGAGAAGGCGGCTCCCGCCTTCGCCGTGGTCGATATGCGCCTCGGCGACGGCAATGGGCTCGACGTGATTTCGGCGATGAAAAGGCGCCGGCCGGAGGCTCGCGCCATCATCCTCACCGGCTACGGCAACATCGCGACCGCGGTGAACGCGGTCAAGCTCGGCGCGGTCGATTATCTGGCGAAGCCGGTCGACGCCGACGATGTCGTCGCCGCCTTGCTCGCCCTCGACCACAAGAAGATCGAGCCGCCGGAAAATCCGATGTCGGCCGACCGGGTGCGCTGGGAGCATATCCAGCGCATCTATGAACTGTGCGGCCGCAATGTTTCGGAAACCGCGCGCCGCCTCAACATGCACCGCCGCACGCTGCAGCGCATTCTCGCCAAGCGGGCGCCGAAATAGCATCAAGGCGGCAGGCCGCCGGCGACTTGGCGCCTATCTTTTTCATATCAGTTGCGCCCGGCCGTTTACCGACGGCTAACCGCGTTACGGCGCGGCACTCCGACATGCTGCGAATCTCCGGCGTCATGTTAAGCCAAATTTCGCACCCTTCACGCCATGCTGGCGACAACAAAGACATGGTCGGGGCGCATGTTGGAACAGGAAAAACCTCTCGAGGCGGACAATGGCGGCGTGATCGCCGCGGCGGCGACGCCGCGTCTCCTCGTCATCGACGATGATCATCTGCATCGCATGATCATCTGCCGCGTGGCGACCAAGGCGGGCTACACGCCGGTCGGCGCCGAGAGCTACGAAGAGGCGGCGAAGCTCGCGCAGGAGACCCCGTTCGACTGCGTCACGCTCGACCTCTCGCTCGGCGCCCATGCCGGCGTCGAAATAGTGCGCCATCTTTGGGTGCTGCGCTACAAATCGCCGATCCTCATCATCAGCGGCGCCGACGACGCGCTCTGCCGCGAAACCGTGCGGGTCGCCAAGTCGCTCAACCTCAAGTCCTGCCGCCGATTCCGAAGCCGGTCGATCTGGCAATTCTGCGCTATTCGCTCGAGCGGATCCGGGAGTTGCGCGGCCAGGTCTTGGTCGGCGCCTGATCGTCATGGCGAACTGGCGCGGCGCCGTCTTCGCTAAGCCCACGCTTATATTACTTCGACGTCGCTTCGTAGACGCCGTCCCAATCCGGCGGCGGCGGGTCGGCGCGATAGGCGGCGATGCGCTCCAGATACATGTCGTACAGCCCGGCGGCGCCGAACGCGTCCGCGAGCTTGCGGCAGCGCGCGATGAGCTCTTCCGCCTCCTCCCATTGCTGCTTGCGGAACGTGGCGAGCATGCGGGCATTGAGGTCGCGCAATTCGCCGCAGCGCGGATCCTGCTCGACCTCGGCGCGCCCGAGCACGGTGAACACCGCCTCGGGCTGCTTCTTGCCTTTCACCTGGATCAGATCGATTTCCATGGTGGCGAATTTCTTGCGCGCGCCTTCGGCGGTGCGCGAACCGATCACCAGCGACAGCCGGTAGTCCTTGGTGCGCGATTCCAGTCGCGCGGCGACATTGACGGTGTCGCCGAGCACCGAATAATTGAACCGGAAATCGGAGCCCATGTTGCCGACCACGCACGGCCCGCTGTTGAGCCCGATGCCGATGCGCACCGGCATGTAGACGCCGCCCGCAGCTTCCGCCTCGCGTTTTAGTTCGACGTTGAGCGCCTCGGCGCGCGCCAGCATTTCGAGCGCCGCGTCGCAGGCGTTGGCCTCGTGCTCGTCGTCGTCGACCGGCGCGTTCCAGAACGCCATGATGGCGTCGCCGATATATTTGTCGATGGTGCCCTTGCGCTCGATGATGGCGTTGGTCGTGGGCGTCAGGAAGCGGTTCATCAGGTGGGTGAGGCCCTGGGGGTCGTCCTTGTAGTGCTCGGAGATGGTGGTGAAGCCGCGCACGTCGGAAAACAGAATGGTCATGCGCCGTTCTTCGCCGCCCAGCACCAGCTTTTCCGGCGAGCGGGCCAATTGCTCGACCAGTTGCGGCGACAGATAGAAGCCGAAGGCGGAGCGGATCTGCTGGCGCTGCTGCTGCTCGCGGAAATAATTGACGAAGGTGAGCACCAGAAAGATCAGCCAGCTCGACATCAGCGGATAGGTGAAGTCGATCAGCAGGCTGTGGACGGCGAAATAATACCACGACAGGCTGACCAGCCCGGCGATCAACAGAGCGCCGAGCGCGGTCACCACGGTCGCCGACAACAGCGGCGCGGCGACGATGATGGCGAGGCCGACCAGGACCGCGATCGCCACCTCGGCGCCGAGCGCCCAGCTCGGCGCCGAGAGCAGCGAATTGGACAATATGCTTTCGAGAATCTGCGCATGGAGCTCGACGCCCGGGCAGCACCGGGTCGAGCGGCGTCGTCTTGCTGTCGAGGAGGCCGATGGCGGAGGTGCCGATCAGTACGAGCCGGCCGCGGATGCGATCCGCCGGCACGCTGCCGTGCAGCACGTCCTTGGCCGACACGTAGCGCGCCGGATCGTAGTGATTGAAGTGAATCCACAATCGTCCCAGATGATCGGTCGGCACGCTGAAGCCGCCGAAATTCACGCTTTGGATGCCGTTTTGATCGGCGCGAATGAGCGCCGAGTTGGAGTGGGTGCCGACCCGCAGCATCTCCAGCGCCAGCGCAGGGACGAACGTGTCGCCGACCAGCATCAGCACCGGCGCGCGGCGCACGATGCCGTCATGCTCCTCGGCCTCGGTGAAAATGCCGCGGCCGGCGGCGGCCGCTTCGATGCTGGGGACGTTGTGGATCAGGCTCGGATAGGAGTGGAAGAACTGGCGCGGATCGGGCGCTCCCTTCGCCATCAGCACGCCGTAACCGGCCACCGGCGCGTCGGCCTCCCCCGCCGCGGCAGGCCGGGTCGACGTCGATTGACCGACGACGACGCGCGAATGGCGGATGGCGTCGGCGAACACCTCGTCGTTGCTCGGCATGGCGAGCAGCTTTTCCCGGGTCGCGTCGTCAAGCTCGCGCAACGAGGTGGCGAGCGCGTTGGGCGACATGCGGTCCGGTTCGGCGAACACCACGTCGAAGCCGATCGCGGCGGCGCCGAGCCCGGTGAGGCGGGTGACGATGTCGGCGAGCACCGTGCGCGGCCACGGCCATTGCCCGATCTCCTTGAGGCTCGCCTCGTCGATATCGACGATGACCACCGGCCGGATCGTCTGTTGCCGCGGGCGGAGCACCTGAAACAGATCGAAGGTCCGCAGCCGCAGTTCCTCGAGCGGCCGCGGATCGACATGGCGTAGTTCCACCAGCGCGAACAGGAGCAGAGGCAGACCGCCCGCGCCACGCCGAATGCCCGCGCCCAGCGCGCAATGCGTTTCATCGTGTGTTGTTCCCGCTACGATCGCGATTTGAATCATCCCCTCGCGGCCCGGAATACCTTAACATGATCCGGTGCGGTAGGGCGGGCAGCTTTTACGGAGCAAGGATATGGACAAGATCAAACCGCTTTTCACGGCGACGGCCACGGCGACCGGCGGGCGCAACGGCCACACCCAAGCGAGCGACGGATCGGTCGGCGCCGACCTCTCGGTGCCCAAGGAAATGGGCGGACCGGGCAAGCCCAACACCACCACGCCCGAACACCTCTTTGCCGCCGGCTACGCCGCCTGCTTCGGCGGCGCGCTCGATTTCGTCGGCAAGCAGCACAAGAAAGATGCGACCAAGGCGAGCGTCACCGCCGCGGTATCGATCGGCCCGCGCGAGGGCGGCGGCTTCGGGCTGGCCGTGCGGCTGCATGTGGAGGATCCGAGCCTGCCGCAGGCCGAGCTGGAAGCGCTCGCCAAGGAAGCCCACGAAAAAATCTGTCCGTATTCCAACGCCACCCGCGGCAATATCGACGTGCAGCTCGACGTGAAAGGCGCCTGACGCGCCGCGCGATCGATCGGACGATGATCGATCGGAGACTTACGCTCACTTCTCACGGAACGAGCGCATCAGCTGGTCGTGCAGCGGCTTCATCAGATAGGACATCAGCGTGCGCTCGCCGGTCTGGATGAAGGCTTCGACCGGCATGCCGGGCGTGAGCTTGACGCCGCCGAGGCGGTCGATCTCCCCGGCGCTCATGGAAATGCGGACCAGGTAATAAGTCTGCCCGGTGCGCTGGTCGCTCGAGGTATCGGCGGCGATGCGCACGACCTTGCCGTTGAGTTCCGGCGTGGTGCGCTGGTTGAAGGCGGAGAAGCGCAGTACCACCGGCTGGCCGAATTTGACCTGATCGATGTCCTTGGGCTCGACCTTGACCTCGACCAGGAGAATGTCGGCCTCCGGCACGATCAGCATGATCGGGTCGCCGGCGGTGACGACGCCGCCGACCGTGTTGGCGGTGGATTGGAACACGACGCCGTCCTGCGGCGCGCGGATATCGGTGCGCTTGAGCTGGTCCTCGGCGGTGACCTTGCGCTCGACGAATTCGCCGATCTTGCTGTCGGTCTCGCGCAGTTCCTTGGCGACGTCGCTGGACAGGTCCTGATCGACCTGCAGCACTTGCAGCTCGGTCTCGGCGATCTTGCCCTTGGCTTGCGCGGCGGCGGCGACGAGCTGGCCGCGTTCGCCCTCGAGCCGCGCCTCCTCGCGCTCGAGCGCGGTCAGCTTGTCGACGGAGACGAGGTTCTTGCGCCACAATTCGCGCACGCCGACGAGTTCCTGCTCGATCAGCGCCTTCTCCTTCGCCTTGGCGTCCTGTTGTGCGGTCAATCCGCCGATCTCTTCGCGCAGCTGCCCGATGCGCTGGCGCAACTGGTCCTTCTGGCCGACGCGCGAAGTACGCCGCAGATCGAACAGTTTGCGTTCGCTCGCCAGCGCGTCGGCGACTTCGGGATCGGCGAGATGGCCGGCAAATTCCTTGGGCGCCGCCACCGTGTCGGCGCCGTCGATCTCCGCGGCGAGCCGCGCCTTGCGGGCATAGAGTTCGGTCAGTCCTTTGGTGACGATGGCGAGATTGGCGCGGGTCACGGTCTCGTCGAGCCGGATCAGCACGTCGCCCGCCTTGACGTGGTCGCCGTCGTGCGCGCGCACCTCGCCGACCACGCCGCCGGTCGGGTGCTGCACTTTTTTGACGTTGGAATCGACGACGATGGAGCCTTGGGCGATCAGCGCGCCGGAGAGCTGCGCGGTCGAGGCCCAGCCGCCGAGGCCGCCGGCGAGCAGCGCGACGATGACGACGCCGGCAAAAATGTGCCAGCGGATGGAATTGCGCGAACTGCGCGGCGGTTTGCTGCTCATCCCGCGCTGCCCTGCTCCGGCACCACTTTCAGCGCGCGCGGCGGCGCGCCCGGTTGGATCACGCGGGCGAGCACCTCGTCCTTCGGACCGAATTGCTGCTGGCGGCCCTTGGCCATGACCAGAATATAATCGACGCCGGCGATGGCGCTGGGGCGATGGGCGATCACGATCACGATGCCGCCGCGGGCGCGGACGCCGAGAATGGCGCGGGTCAACGCTTCGTCGCCTTCGGCGTCGAGATTGGAATTGGGCTCGTCGAGCACGACCAGGAACGGGTCGCGGTAGAGCGCGCGCGCGAGCGCGATGCGTTGCGCCTGGCCCGCTGAAAGCGCGCTGCCATGGTCGCCGATATTGGTCTCATAGCCGTCCGGCAGGCCGACGATGAGATCGTGCACGCCCGCGGCCTGCGCCGCTTTGATCACGGCTTGTGCGTCCGGCGGCGCCTCGAAGCGCGCGATGTTCTGCGCCACGCTGCCCGACAGCAATTCCACGTCCTGCGGCAGATACCCGATGTGCTGGCCGAGCGCCTCCGGCGACCATTGATCGATGCTGGCCCCGTCGAGCCGCACGCTGCCGCGCGCGGGCGTCCAGACGCCTACCAGAAGCCGCGCCAGCGACGATTTTCCCGACGCGGTCGGGCCGATGACGCCGAGCGCCTTGCCGGCGGCAATCGAGAAATTCACGTCCTGGCAGACGATCCGTTGTTCGCCCGGCGGATGCACGGCGGCGTTCTGCACGAGGAGCGTCGCGGTCGGCGGCATCAGCGCCATCGGCTCGGCCGCCGCCGGAATGAGCTCGAGCAGACGGGACAGCCGCCGCCAGCCTTGGCGCGCGGCGACGAAGCCGCGCCAATTGGCGATGGCGAGATCGACCGGCGCCAGCGCCCGCCCGCCCAGGATCGAACCGGCGATGATGATGCCGGGCGTCGATTCCTGATGGATCACCAGCCACGCGCCGGTCGCCAACAGCGCCGATTGCAGCAGCATGCGGAGCGCCTTCGACAGCGCCCCGAACCCGCCCGCGACGTCCGCGGCGCCGCGGCTCGACGCCACATAATGCCGATTGAGATCGTTCCAGCGCTCCGCCATCCGGCCCGCCATGCCCATCGCCGTGATCGCCTCGGCGTTGCGCCGGCTCGACTCCATCAACGTGTTGCGGGCCGCGGCAAATCGCGTGGCGCCGCGGGTCGGCCGCCGCGTCAGGACTTCGGTCATGAGCGTGAGCGTGACCAGAATGACGGCGCCAGCAAGCGCAGTCAGGCCAATATAGACGTGGAACAAAAAACAAATGGCGAGATAGATCGGCATCCAGGGCAGGTCGAACAAGGCGACCGGGCCGACGCCGGACAGAAAGCCGCGCACGGTATCGAGATCGCGAACCGGCTGGGCGCCATCGCTCCGGTTGCCAAGCTTGAGCGGCAGGCGGACAAGGGCGTCGTAGACGCGCGGGCTGAGCGCTTCGTCGAGATTGTTGCCGACACGGACGAGAATGCGGCTGCGGATGGTGTCGATCATCGCCTGCGCGCCGTAGAGGCCGGCGACCAGAATGAGCAGCGCGACAAGCGTCGGCACGCTGCGGCTCGGCAGCACGCGGTCGTAGATTTCCAGCATGAACAGTGCGCCGGCGAGCATCAGGATGTTGCTCATGCCGCTGAACAGGGCAACGGCGTAAAACGCACGCCGGCTCGCGCCAAGCGCGGAGCCAAGCTCGGTGCTCGCGGACGGCTGCCGCAGCGGGTGGGGAAGCTCGTTCATAAAGGGGCCCTACCACCGTGCCGAGGAAAATACCACGACGCCCACCCGAATGACTACGTCATGGTGATCTCATTGCTTTCGCACTGCGGCGGCAAAATGACAAACCGCGTCAGCGCCGCGAACTGCGATATCGCTTGGCCATGGCGGCGCAGCAGCGGTGTGGAGAGGGAAGGTACAGCGCCTGCCGCCTGAAGACGAGTTTCCCGCGCGCGGCGGCTGCCGGCATGGTGGAATGAAGCCCACGGGCTTCATTCCTGATCTGATCCCGCGCGTGCCGGAGCCAGAAGCGGTAGCCACGAGCAAAGTCCCGGCGACCGAGGTCTCTG
Organism: uncultured Pseudomonadota bacterium; assembly: GCA_963745155.1. Classification (GTDB taxonomy): domain Bacteria; phylum Pseudomonadota; class Alphaproteobacteria; order Rhizobiales; family Xanthobacteraceae; genus BOG-931. Next base: position 114,626 of record CAVUWO010000014.1, read on the forward strand.
AGACCGAAAACTCTGGGACCGGGACCTTTGGGACCGGGATCTTTGGGACCGGGATCTTTGGGACCGAAGTCTCCAGCAACCGAAGTTTCCAGTACCGAAACACGCACATAACTACGACGCCAAGGCCCGCATCCACGGGCCGGCGCCGACCAACACCCGGAAACAGCTGGTGCTGTAACTTAAGAACGCGAGTCGAGCGAAAGGCCGATGCTGAAGGCCTTCTGGCGGGTAGCGCCTTCCGAACGTTTCAGCTTCTTGGCGATTTTCGCCGCCGGAGTCTTTCCGCGCGCCATCGTCTTCAGTTCACGAACTTCTGCCGGGGTCCAGGACCGCCGCTTCTTTGCTTTCTTTGGCATAATTCCTCCAGTTCAAGAAAGACAGGTTGCATCCCTTAGCGGGGAGTGGAAGAAAACACAACAGATGAGATTGGGATCCCTCGAGATCGCAGCCGCATCGCTGTCGTCGGGTACGCTGTCATCGCACACAGTCACTGTACACAATCACGCACGCCGTCTACGCACAACCGCCCCACACACTCTCCAGATACGTCAGACCAGTTAAGAAACTATTTTGTTAGGTCCCTCTTAGCAACCTATTGCAAAGGAAGCAAATGCAACCTGTGATATGATTTTGCTGGTTGTTGATAACGCGGCGAAACGCCGCCTGAGCGGGAAAACTACGGGTCAAGAACAAAGAAGTTCGTAAAAACAACAACCTGGGCCGCCGGACGGTACCCTAACACGTCGGGAATTCCCGGCCGTCGCCGCGCCGGCGCGGGCTGTTTGGCGGCTCGGAGGCCCCAATTGCGAGGAACAAAAAACACGAGGACGCACCAAAAGCGTGTAAGTTCCGTCACGATTCGGTCCTATTGCCGGTCTCGATGGCGTCCGGCGACTTCAAGCCAACGAACCGATTCGGGGGGTGTTCATGTCCAAATTTTCGTATGCGTCGATGCTGTGGCTCGTGCTCGTCGTCGCGACCGCGTTCGGTCCGGCGGTCGCGGGCGCCGCCGAGCAGCGCTTCGCGCTGGTGGTCGGCAACGACGAGTACAAAGCCGGCAAGCTCGCCACGCCGGCCAACGATGCCGGGCTGATCGCGACCGCCCTGCAGGGCGCGGGGTTCACCGTCACCGGGGCGCGTGATCTCGATCAAGCGACGTTGCGGGAATCATTTCGCGAGTTCATCGGCCAGGTCGCCGCGGCCGGACCCGACGCCGTCGCGCTCGTCTATCTTGCCGGTTACGGTCTGCAGTACGCCGGCGAGAATTATTTCGTCCCGGTCGACGCCGACATCGCCCGCGACGTCGACGTTCCGCTTCAGGCCATCAGAATCTCCGACTTCATGCAACCGCTGGCCGCGCTGCCCGGCGGCGTGAAGATCGTCATTTTGGATGCAGCGCGGCAGAATCCGTTCGCGCGCGGCGGGGAGCCGCTCGCGAGCGGCCTGGCTTTGGTCGATCCCGGCCAAGGCACGGCGATCGCCTTCAACGCCGCGCCCGGCACGGTCGGGGAGGATGAGCCGGGCCCGTACGGCGCTTATGCTACCGCGCTCGCGGAAATGATCGGCGCCGGCGGTCTCGGCCTTGACGATTTGTTCGCGCGCGTGCGCTTGCGGGTGAGCGACGTGACCAAGAGGTTCCGAAGTGCCGTGGTTCACGGCGCAGCTCGCCGGTCCATTCTATATGACGGAGCGCGCCGCCGGCGCGCCGCCGCCGCCGAACGTGGTGCCGTTGGCCGACATCCGCCGCAAGCCGATGCGCGATTATCCGCGCGCCGAAGATGCTTACGAGGCCGCGCTCGCGCTCGACACGACCGAAGGCTACGAGCAGTTCCTCGCGGTCTATCGCGACGGCCCGTTCGCCCGGCGGATTGCGGCGATGCTCGCGGTGCGCCGCGAAGAGCATGTGTGGCGGCGCTGTCTCGATCTCGATACGCCGCCGGCTTATTGGTCCTATCTGCGGCGCTATCCGCAGGGCCCGCATGCCTGGGATGCGCGCCGGCGGCTCGCGATATTGCGGGCGCAAATCGAGGCGCCGTCCTCGTTCGCGATGGTCGATTTCGGCTATCCGCCGCCGCCGCCCGACGAGCTGCGGTTTATCGATCGGCCGTTCGTCGTGTTTGCCGGGCCGGAATTCGGACCGCCGCCGCCACCGCCGCCTTTCTTTCTGGCGCCGCGGCCGCGGGAATTCGCCATCCTGCCGCCGCCACCGCCGCCGCATGAGCGCTTCTTTCTGCCGACGCCGGGCTTCGTGGTCACGCCGGCCTTCGTGCGGCCGCCCCCGACCGTCGCGGTGCGGCCGCCGCCCGGCGGAGCGGCGGGCCGTCCGGCGATACCCGTGTCAGTGCCGAATGCCGTGCATCCCGGCCCCGGCCGGCCCGGCCCCGGGCCCGCCGGACCTGCCATCGTGACGCCGCCGCACCCGCTGCCGCAAGTCCATGGCGGACCGCCGCCGCCGCCATCGGCCGCGGTGAAACCGCCACCCCCGCCGCCGCATCCTGCGGGTCCCGCCCCGGCGTCGGTGAAGCCTGCGCCCCCACCGCCGCCACCGCATCCCGCCGGTCCGGCACCGGCGTCGGTGAAGCCTCCGCCTCCGCCGCCCCACCCTGCTGGCCCGGCGCCGGCATCGGTGAAGCCGCCGCCACCCCCGCCGCATCCCGCGCCGCCCCCGCCGCCGCATCCCGCCGCGGCACCCCCGCCGCATCCTGCCGCGGCGCAGCAAAGACCCGCTTGTCCGCCCGGCAAGACGGCGGCCGTGGTGAACGGACATCCGGTATGCAAATAGAGGTCCGTTGCAAAATAGGTATGGCAGTCATTTTGCCGTAAGCCACAAACTCGCGGGCCGACGATGCTTCGTGCGTCGCCGGCCCCGCGACGCGACTGCGGGGCCGGTATGCGGATCGGCACTTTTTGTTTCGTCGGGTTTGCGCTCTTCGCTGCCACCACGGCCGGCGCGGGCGGACAAACGCCGGCGCTGTCCTGCCAGGGCGCGCAGCAGCCGAAACTGGTCGCCGAATTGCTGTTCGGCCGCGACGTCGGCCGCCGCATCGGGGTGAGCCAAGCCGCCTGGCTGCGGTTCGTCGCCCGCGAATTGACGCCGCGTTTTGCCGACGGCTTCACCATCAGCGACGCGACCGGACAATGGCGCGACCGGTCGAGCGGCACGATCGTGCGCGAGCCGAGCAAACGGGTCGAGATCGTGCTGCCCGGCAACGCCGACGACGAGACGCGGCTCGAAGCCGCCGTCGCGGCCTACAAGAGCCGCTTCCACCAGCAATCCGTCGGCATTATCGTACGGGAGGCCTGCGTCGCGTTCTAGCCCCGGATCGCCCCCAAACGCTCGTCCGGGACACTCGGCACTTGCGGCCCGCGCGCGCGCTCCCTAGCTTCCTCGTCAGAGACAGTGAAGCACGCGAGAACGGGACGCGGCCATGGAGGACCTAAAGCTCGTCGCCCTCGATCAGGACGACATCGAGGTTGTTTCTGCCCATGTGCAGGACGCCCTCGTGCGGGTGGGTGATATTTTCTGGCAACCGCGCGAACATCGCTTCGTGATGGCGCTCAACCGCTTCGACTGGATGAACGCGGGCGACGGCAAGGACTTCCAAGACTAAGGATCTCCAGGCTCCGGATCATCGGCGCTGCCGGACGGCGTTGCGGTTCGAACGCGTTCTCAGCTGCAAGTGCCGCGATCTCAGTCAAGCCGACAAGAACGCGCGGCTCAACCTGCTCGCGGTCGAGTTCGCGGCGGGCGAGGCTCCCGCCGGGACCGTGCTGCTCACCTTCTCCGGCGGCGGCGTCATTCGGCTCGAGGTCGAATGCCTGGAGGCGGAGCTGGTCGATCTCGGCGAGGTGTTTGCAGCCGCGCTCTGTCCGGATCATTTCGGCGCCGAGCCCAAGACTGCTTGACGCCGAAGACGGCTTGATCGCCGTCGCGGACAGCCGCCTTCGATCTACGCCGTGCGCGGCTGGTGGCGATGCGGTACGGCAAACATCTTCATCAGCACCATGATGACGGCGAGCGTCGCCAGATAAACGATGAGCTGCATGGCGGTGGGCCGGTCGACATAGCCGATCAAGGTGTGCAGCGCGCGCCCGAGATAGCTGCCGTCGCTCAGGATCCACGATGTGTTCCACACCGTCTCATCGAGCGCCGTGAGGATGTTCGCCTGCTCGAGGAACGCGATCGCCTGCGCCGCCATGCCGGCGGCAAGGAGCGAGATCAGGGTCGAGGTCACGGCGAACAGATAACGCGTCGGTATGGTGACGAGGCCGAGATAGGTCAGCAGGCAGATCAGCGAACCGAGCACCAGCCCGATCGCGCCGCCGACCACCATGCCGATACCCGCGCCGCCCTCGGCCGCGGCGACGCCGTAGAGGAACAGCACGACTTCCGACCCCTCGCGCAGCACCGCGATCGTGACCACGAGCGCCAGCGCCAACAGCGACTTCGAGCCGGACGCCACCGCCTCGCCGGCAGCCCGCATCTCGGCGGCGAGCTCGCGGCCGTGCCGCGACATCCACACATTATGCCAGCCGAGCATCAGGACGGCGAAGCCGAGAATGGCGGCATTGAACAATTCCTGGCCGTTGCCGTTGAACAATTCCGACAAGCCCGAGGTGAACAGGGCCACCACGCAGGCCCCGGCGACGCCGGCGGCGACGCCGCCCGCGATCCAGCGGCCGCGCCCCGGCACGCCCGACGTCACCGCCATGACGATGCCGACGATCAACCCGGCCTCGAAGACTTCCCGAAATACGATCAACAGCGAAGCAAGCACGGCGACCTCACGATACGATCGGGGCCTCCTGGGCCCCGGCAGCCACGATCATGACTGTCAAGATCATGGCACGATCAGGTAACCCTGGGTTTGACGATGAAAATCGTCGAAGAAATTATACTTGCCCGGCGCCATCGCGCGCACATGCACGGCGGCTTCGCCGCCGACCGCGATCACCTTCTCGACATGCAGATCGTCGCTCTCGAATTCGGAGGCGGTGGTGTTGAGATTCTTGACCTTGAACGTGATCGGCTTGCCGGCCGGCGCATGCAGTTCGGCGGGCTCGAACTTGTGATCCTTGATCGTCAAGGACAGCGTCACGGCGTCGTCCGCAAACGCGCGATCGGTGCCGAGACCAAGGCTCAAAGCGAGAACCGAGGCGAGAAATATCGGCCCGGCGAGTTTGCCAAGCCGGTTTGCAAGCGAAATCGAAGAATCTATGCGCTTCGTCATCACGGCCCGGTTGCCTATCCCGTTCGCGCGCTTCTGGCGCTTGATCGATGACGATGGAGGTGGGTGACAAACGGGCTTTTGTCAATAGAAAACAACATATTAGAACCGTTACAATAAATGTGCGATTGAGCTTTCGAGGCGCGCCGCTTTGCGCAGAGTAATTCCAAAACCGGCGGCAAAACTTTCGGGCCGTTCGGAATATCTGTCATGGCCTGACCGTGAACGATCGCACAAGTCGCGTGGCGAGCGGAAGCGTGCAACGTTGACGGAATAAGCCCCACGCGTCATTGACCGAGCGCAAATCCTAAAGCCGCGCAGAGCACCGCTTATGGCTATTCGCCTCGATACCCGCACCGCCGATTTTGCCAGCCAATTCCGGGCCTTCCTCGACACCAAGCGCGAGGCTTCGGCCGACGTCGAGGCGGTGGTGCGCGGGATCGTCGCCGACGTTGCCGCGCGCGGCGACGCGGCGCTCATCGATTACACGCAAAAATTCGATCGGGTCGCCCTCGACGCCGCCGGCATGCGGGTGACGGCGGACGAGATCGCGCGGGCGCGCGCCGCCTGCGGGCGCGACGCGCTCGCCGCGCTCGAATTCGCCCGCGAGCGCATCGAGGCTTTTCACCGCCGCCAAATGCCGCAGGACGATCGCTTCACCGATGCGCTCGGCGTCGAACTTGGGCTCGCGCTGGACCGCGATCGAAGCGGTCGGGCTTTATGTGCCGGGCGGCACCGCCGCCTATCCTTCCTCCGTCCTGATGAATGCGGTGCCGGCCAAGGTCGCCGGCGTGCCGCGGCTGGTGATGGTGGTGCCGGCGCCGGACGGCGTTCTGCCGCCCTTGGTGCTGGCCGCGGCTCACCTCGCCGGCGTCGACGAGATTTACCGCGTCGGCGGCGCCCAGGCGGTGGCGGCGCTCGCCTACGGCACGCAGACCATCGCGCCGGTCGCCAAGATCGTCGGACCCGGCAACGCCTATGTCGCGGCGGCCAAGCGCATCGTGTTCGGCAAGGTCGGCATCGACATGATCGCCGGTCCGTCCGAGGTGCTCATTCTCGCCGACGAGACCGGCCATCCCGATTGGATCGCCGCCGACCTCCTGGCCCAGGCCGAGCACGACGTCAGCGCCCAGGCGATCCTCGTCACCAACGATGCGGCGCTCGCCGACGCGGTCGAAGCCGCGATCGAGCATGAACTCCTCCAGTTGCCGCGCGGAAAAGTCGCCGCCGCCTCGTGGCGCGATTTCGGCGCCGCCATTCTGGTGCGCGAGCTTGCCGAGGCGCTGCCGCTCATCGACGCGATCGCGCCGGAGCATCTCGAGATCGCCGCCACGGACGCCGAGGCGCTGGCCGGCCGCATCCGCAACGCCGGCGCGATCTTCATCGGCGCCCATACGCCGGAGGCGATCGGCGATTATGTCGCCGGCTCGAACCACGTGCTGCCGACGGCGCGCTCGGCGCGGTTTTCCTCCGGCCTCGGCGTGCTCGATTTCATGAAGCGCACCTCGATCCTCAAATGCGGCCCGGAGCAATTGCGCGCGCTCGCAGACGCCGCGGTGACGCTCGCCCAGGCCGAAGGGCTCGACGCCCATGCCCGCTCGGTGACCATCCGGCTGAACCGCTGATGCCGCCCGGAGACCGCGATCAGACCAAGACCGGCCGCCTCGTCGCGGTGACGCTCGACGAATCGTCGATCGGCCGCGCCAATCCCGACGTCGAGCACGAGCGCGCGGTCGCGATCTACGACCTGATCGAGGACAATGCGTTCCGGCCGACCGGGCATGCCGGCGGGCCTTACGCCCTCCACCTTGCGATCGACGGCAACCGGCTCGTCTTCGATATCCGCACCGCCGACGGCAAGCCGGTGATCGCCCATTTGCTGTCGCTCGCGCCGTTCCGCCGCATCGTCAAGGACTACTTCACCGTCTGCGACAGTTATTACGCGGCGATCCGCACCGCGAGCCCGGACCGTATCGAGGCGCTCGACATGGGCCGCCGCGGCCTGCACGACGAGGGCTCGCACATTCTGATGGAGCGGCTCAAGAACAAGGTCGATCTCGATTTCGACACGGCGCGGCGGCTATTCACGCTGGTCACGGTGTTGCACTGGAAGGGGTAGGGAGCCGCGATGCCGGCGCCGGTCGAGCAACCCCCGATGCGACCCGTCACGCAACCTTTGGCCGTGTTGTTCGCCTGCGGGCTGAATTCAGTGCGCTCGCCGATGGCGGCCGGGTTGTTCGCGCAAATGTTCGGCCGTTCGATCTATGTCGGCTCCGCCGGCGTGCGCAAAGGCGAGCTCGACCCGTTCGCGGTCGCCGTCATGGCCGAGATCGGCATCGACATTTCGCGGCACAAGCCGATCACCTTCGAGGAGCTGGACGAGTGGGAGGGGCTCAATTTCGATCTCATCGTCACCTTGGCGCCGGAAGCGCACCACCGCGCGCTCGAATTGACCCGGACCAGCGGGGTCGACGTCGAATATTGGCCGACCGCTGACCCGACCGACGTCGAGGGAAGCCGCGAGCAGCGGCTCGAGGCGTACCGCGCCGTGCGGGACCAATTGCTGGAGCGCCTGCGCCAGCGCTTTTCCCGGCCGAGCCGCGGCAATGAGTGAAGTTCCCTTGAACGGCCAAATCAGGGGCGAAATCGCGCTTCCTGGGGGATCGCGGCGAACGAATGTCCTGATGGTATTCCGACATGTTGCACCGCATTCCGCGGTGTGTTAGCAACGCCGCGGTTTTCGCGGGACCGTGGGGCGCCCCCCGCTGCCTCCATTTCCCAAAATCCCGCTAAATCCGGAGGCTTGCGCCGGCGCTCGCGTCGGTTGCGGTTCTCGCGGCAAAACCCCAGAAAACGGGACGAGAGTAGACGAGTGGCAGCCGAACAACCCATCGTATCCGGCATGGCGGGCCGCTACGCCAACGCGCTGTTCGATCTGGCGCGGGACGCGAACGCGATCGACGCGGTCAGCGCGAACCTCGAGCGCTTCGACGCGATGGTCGCCGACAGCGCCGATTTCGACCCGGCTGGTGCGCAGCCCGGTGTTTTCCGTCGCCGAGCAGTCGCAGGCGCTCGCAGTGGTGCTCGAGCGCGCCGAGATCGGCGGCCTCGCGGCGAATTTCCTCAAGCTGGTCACGTCCAACCGTCGGCTGTTCGCCGTGCGCGACATGATCAAGGGGTTTCGCCAACTGGTGGCGGACTTCAAGGGCAAGGCCACGGCGCAGGTCACCGTCGCCGAAGCGCTGAAGGACGAGCACGTCGCGGCGCTGCGTGATGCGCTCAAAGCGGTCAGCGGCAAGGACGTCGACCTCGATATCAAGATCGACCCCGCCATCATCGGCGGGCTCGTGGTCAAGCTCGGCAGCCGGATGGTCGATACGTCGCTCCGCACCAAGCTTGAAGCGATCAGGCATGCGATGAAAGAGGCCCGATAATGGATATCCGCGCGGCGGAAATCTCCGCCATTCTCAAGGACCAGATCAAGAATTTCGGCCAGGAAGCCGAGGTCTCGGAAGTCGGCCAGGTGCTGTCGGTCGGCGACGGCATCGCCCGCGTCTACGGCCTCGACAATGTGCAGGCCGGCGAGATGGTGGAGTTCGAGGGTGGCGTCAAAGGCATGGCGCTCAACCTCGAAAGCGACAATGTCGGCGTCGTCATCTTCGGCTCGGACCGCGAGATCGGCGAAGGCCAGACGGTCAAGCGTACCCGCTCCATCGTCGAGGTGCCGGTCGGCAAGGGCCTGCTTGGCCGCGTGGTCGACGCGCTCGGCGCGCCGATCGACGGCAAGGGCCCGATCCAGTCCGACCAACGCGCCCGCGTCGACGTCAAGGCGCCCGGCATCATCCCGCGCAAGTCGGTGCACGAGCCGATGGCGACCGGCCTCAAGGCGATCGACGCCTTGATTCCGATCGGCCGCGGCCAGCGCGAACTGATCATCGGCGACCGCCAGACCGGCAAGACCGCGATCGCGCTCGACACCATTCTGAACCAGAAGCCGCTCAACGCCTCGGGCGACGAGAAGATCAAGCTCTATTGCGTCTATGTCGCCGTCGGGCAGAAGCGCTCGACCGTCGCCCAGTTCGTCAAGGTTTTGGAAGAGAACGGCGCGCTCGACTATTCGATCGTGGTCGCGGCGACCGCGTCCGATCCGGCGCCGATGCAGTTTCTGGCGCCGTTTTCCGGCTGCGCCATGGGCGAGTATTTCCGCGACAACGGCATGCACGCCGTGATCATCTACGACGACCTCTCCAAGCAGGCCGTCGCCTATCGCCAGATGTCGCTTCTGCTGCGCCGCCCGCCGGGCCGCGAAGCCTATCCGGGCGACGTGTTCTATCTGCACTCGCGCCTGCTCGAGCGCGCGGCGAAGATGAACGACGACCACAAGGCCGGCTCGCTCACCGCGCTGCCGGTGATCGAAACCCAGGCCAACGACGTGTCGGCCTATATTCCGACCAACGTCATCTCCATCACCGACGGCCAGATCTTCCTGGAAACCGACCTGTTCTATCAGGGCATCCGTCCGGCGGTGAATGTCGGCCTCTCGGTGTCGCGCGTCGGCTCCGCGGCGCAGACCAAGGCGATGAAGAAAGTCGCCGGCCGCATCAAGGGCGAATTGGCGCAATACCGCGAGATGGCGGCGTTCGCGCAGTTCGGCTCCGACCTCGACGCCACCACGCAGCGCCTCCTCAACCGCGGCTCGCGGCTGACCGAACTTTTGAAGCAGCCGCAGTTCTCGCCGCTGAAGATGGAAGAGCAGGTCTGCGTCATCTATGCCGGCGTCAACGGCTATCTCGATCCCCTGCCGGTCGATCGCGTGCGCGCATTCGAGGACGGCTTGCTCGGTCTTTTGCGCGGCAAGCACGTCGATCTCTTGAACAAAATCCGCGACAGCCGCGATCTCGACGATGCCGCCGCCGCCAGCTTGAAGACGGTGGTCGAAGGCTACGCCAAGACGTTCGTGTGATGCCGACACCGACCCCCACCCGGCTCGCTTTGCTCGCCGACCTCCCCCTTTCGGGGGGAGGTACCAAGAAGCGCGAGGACTGATCGGCAATGGCCTCTCTCAAAGACCTCCGCAACCGCATCGCCTCGACCAAGGCGACCCAGAAGATCACGCGCGCGATGCAGATGGTCGCGGCCTCGAAGCTGCGCCGCGCCCAGGCGGCGGCCGAGGCGGCGCGGCCCTACGCCACGCAGATGGACAAGGTTCTGGGCAACATCGCCGCGTCGGTCGCGGGCTCGGAGACGGCGCCGCGGCTGCTGCGCGGCACCGGCGGCAGCGACCGCCATCTTCTCCTCGTCTGCACCGCCGAGCGCGGGCTGTGCGGCCCGTTCAATACCTCGATCGTGCGGCTGGCGCGCGAACGCGCCAACGCGCTCATGGCCGAGGGCAAGGACGTCAAGTTCTTCTGCGTCGGCCGCAAGGGCTACGATCAGCTCAAGCGGCAATATGAAAAGCAGATCGTCGAACTGGTCGACCTGCGCGCGGCGCGGACCTTGCGGTTCGAGCATGCCGAGCAGGTTGCGGAAAAGGTCATCGCCCGGTTCAACAATTTCGAGTTCGACGTCTGCACGCTGTTCTTCTCGCGCTTCCGCTCGGTGATCGCGCAGATCCCGACCGTGCAACAGATCATTCCACCAGTGTTCGATACCAAGGCGACCGACGTGCTTGGTGGTGCCGCGTACGAATTCGAGCCTGAGGCGGAGGACATCCTGCACGATCTGCTGCCGCGCAACATCGCGGTGCAGATCTTCCGCGCGCTTCTGGAAAACGCGGCGTCGTTCTCCGGCGCGCAGATGTCGGCGATGGACAACGCGACGCGCAATGCCGGCGACATGATCCGCCGCCAGACGCTCATCTATAACCGTACCCGCCAGGCGCAGATCACCAAGGAACTGATCGAGATCATCTCGGGCGCCGAGGCGCTCTGATCTCCCGCCCCATTTCCGGGGACTGACAGACGATAACGAGGACTACCCAATGGCTCAAACCACCGCTCAACCAGTCGGACGTATCACCCAGGTCATCGGCGCCGTCGTCGACGTGCACTTCGAAGGCCATTTGCCGTCGATTCTCAACGCGCTCGAGACCGATAACCACGGCAATCGCCTGGTGCTCGAAGTCGCCCAGCATCTCGGTGAATCGACCGTGCGGACCGTCGCGATGGACGTGTCCGAAGGATTGGTGCGCGGCCAGGAAGTGACCGATACCGGCAATCCGATCATGGCGCCGGTCGGCGAGGGCATGCTCGGCCGCATCATCAATGTCGTCGGCGACCCGGTGGACGAGGCCGGCCCGGTGCACGCCACCGAATACCGTCCCATTCATGCTCCGGCACCCCCCTACACCGATCAATCGACCGAGGCGCAGATCCTGGTCACCGGCATCAAGGTCGTGGACCTCTTGGCGCCCTACGCCAAGGGCGGCAAGATCGGTCTGTTCGGCGGCGCCGGCGTCGGTAAGACCGTGCTCATTCAGGAGCTGATCAACAACATCGCCAAGGCGCATGGCGGCTATTCGGTGTTCGCCGGCGTCGGCGAGCGCACCCGCGAGGGCAACGACCTCTATCACGAGTTCATCGAATCCAAGGTCAACGCCGACCCGCACAATCCCGACCCCAGCGTGAAGTCGAAATGCGCGCTGGTCTACGGCCAGATGAACGAGCCGCCGGGCGCCCGCGCCCGTGTCGGCCTCACCGGCCTGACGTTGGCGGAATATTTCCGCGACCAGGGGCAGGACGTGTTGTTCTTCGTCGACAACATCTTCCGCTTCACCCAGGCCGGCTCGGAAGTCTCCGCGCTGTTGGGGCGCATTCCCTCGGCGGTCGGCTATCAGCCGACGCTCGCGACCGACATGGGCGCGCTGCAGGAGCGCATTACCACCACCACCAAGGGCTCCGTCACCTCGGTGCAGGCGATCTACGTGCCGGCCGACGACCTGACCGACCCGGCGCCCGCGACTTCGTTCGCGCATCTCGACGCCACCACGGTGCTGTCGCGCGACATCGCGGCCAAGGGCATCTATCCGGCGGTCGATCCGCTCGAACTCGACCTCGCGCATGCTCTCGCCGGCCGTCGTCGGCGACGAGCATTATCAGGTGGCGCGCCGGGTGCAGCAGGTGCTGCAGCGCTACAAGGCGCTGCAGGACATCATCGCCATCCTGGGCATGGACGAACTCTCCGAAGAGGACAAGCTTACGGTGGCGCGGGCGCGCAAGATCGAGCGCTTCCTGTCGCAGCCGTTCCACGTCGCCGAAGTGTTCACTGGCTCGCCCGGCAAGCTCGTCGACCTCAAGGACACCATCGCCGGCTTCAAGGGGCTGGTCGAAGGCAAGTATGATCATCTGCCGGAAGCGGCGTTCTATATGGTCGGCACCATCGAAGAAGCCGTCGAAAAGGGTAAGAAGCTTGCGACGGAAGCGTGAGTAAGAAATAGCGAAATAGCGAATGGTGAATGGGGAGTGGCCGGTAGCGCGCAGGGGATGATCTCTCAATTCGCCATTCGCCATTCGCCATTCGCCCGCCGGCAAGAAACTCGATAGGTACCCCATGGCTGCCCTGCATTTCGAATTCGTGTCACCTGAGAGCGTGCTGTTCTCGGGCGACGTCGATCAGGTGGATTTGCCCGGCGCCGAGGGCGACATGGGCATTCTCGCCGGACACGCGCCGCTGGTGACGACGCTGCGGCCCGGCATCGTGACGATCTATCGCGAGGGCCGGCGCGAGGCCGTGGTGGTGGTCGGCGGCTTTGCCGAAGTCGGCCCCGCCGGACTGACGGTGCTGGCCGACCGCGCCATGGCGCGCGACAGCGTCGATCTCGCCGTCCTCGCGTCCGAGATCAAGGACGCCGAGGAGGACGTGGCCGACGCTTCCGACGAAGCCGCCCGCGACAAGGCCGCGCGTCATCTCGACCAGCTGAAATCGCTGCAGGCGGTGGTGGGCGCGCCGGCCACGAGCGCGCATTGAGCGTATTATCGGCGCTCGTCCTTCAGCCTACCGCAGGATCTCGATCAGCAAGACCCAGGCATTCCAGACGGTCGCAGCGAGCGTGACCAGGACGCCGGCCGCGACCCAGTAGAGTCCGTGGCTTGCGCCGGCTGACGAGATAAAGGCCGCCGAGCAGAACCGGCACCGCGGCACAAAGCGCGACGATCGAGCGCCACAGCCACCAGGTCAACGGCTGCGTTTTCAGGACCGGAAGCTGGCGCGCCTGAATGACGATCGGCGCGACGGTCATGAGGAAGCCCGACGGCGAGAATTTCGCCGCCGAGCATTTTCACCGATTGACCGGGCATGAGGCCGAAGCTGCAGGCCAGCAGTGCGCCGACCAGCATGATGAGCATTTCCGCCGCGCGTCCCGGCAATTGCGGAAATGAAAGAATGCGCTGCAGATTGATCGACACGGCGACGATGATCAGACCCGTCAGCGCCGCCGTCGCGCCGACTTCGGCGATCAGAAAATTCGCCCATGGCGCCACGTCGCTCATGCCGATCCGCGTCCTGCGAAAACGTCAGCCGAACTTCGCAAATTCCTGGACCACCCGCTCATAGACCTTGCGCTTGAACGGGACGACGAGGTCGGGGAGGTTTTGCAGCTTCTCCCAGCGCCAGGCCGCGAACTCGGCTTTTTCGCCGCCGGCCGGGTGCTCGACGTCGATCTCGCTGTCCACGCCGGTGAAGCGCAGCGCGAACCATTTCTGCGTCTGGCCGCGGTATTTGCCGCTCCACGCCTGGCCGACGATCTCCGGCGGGATGTCGTAGGTGAGCCATTCGGCGATCTCGCCGAGCCGCTCGACCGAGGAGATATTGGTTTCCTCGTGCAACTCGCGCAGCGCCGCGGGCCAAGGGTCCTCGCCGGGATCGATGCCGCCCTGCGGCATCTGCCAGACATGGGTCAGGTCGACATGTTCGGGGCCTTCGGTGCGGCGCCCGATGAAGGCGAGGCCGGCGCGGTTGAGCACCATCACGCCGACGCAGGGACGATAGGGGAGACTTTCGAAGGATGTCATTGGCGACGAAACGCGAATGGGGTGTGGCGAGTGGCGAGTGGCGCATAGCAAATAGATGCAACAAGCGACTTTAATCCATTCGCCATTCGCCATTCGCCATTCGCTATTCGCCATTCGCCAATTCGCCATTCGCCTTCCTGGCCTGTTTCGCTTTCGCCACCGCGGCGGTAACCGGAACCAGGAGAATGCCGCGGCTTTCGAGCGTTTTCGCCCATTTGGCGATGTGCTCGATCGACACCGGCAGCGCCGAGGATGTGCCGATGGCGATGCCGCGCTCCCGCGCCGCCAATTCCAGCCGCCCCAGCGCGTGTTCGACCTCGACCGGGGTCGGTACCGCGTCGACCACGATCTCGGCCTTGGCGAACGGCAGATTGTCGCCGCCGGCAATGCGGGCGGCGACGCTGCGCGGATTGGTGCCGTCGTCGAGGAAGATCAGTCCGCGCTTGGCGGTCTCGCGCAGGATCGGCGCGAACGACTGCTCGGAGGCGGTGAAGCGCGCGCCCATGGCGACGGTCACGCCGACATAGCCTTGGAACCGGCTCATCAGCCAATACAGCCGGTCGAGATTCTGTTCCGGCGTCACCGTAGTCAGCAGCGTCTGCGGGCCGGGATCGTTGTCGGGATAATTGAACGGCTCCATCGGCAATTGCAGCAGCACCTCGTGGCCGGCGTCGCGGGCGCGCGCCACCACCCGTTCGATGTCGGGGCTGTAGGGCATGAAAGCGAGCGTCACGGCGCCCGGCAGCTTGGCGATGGCTGCCGCGGTGGCGCCGGCGCTGACGCCGAGACCGCCGACGATCAGCGCGATACGGGGCGCGTCCGGCTTGCCTGGCAGCGGCTTCACCGGCCGGGCGAACGCCTCTGCCGGTCGTACGCCGTCGACGGAGATCTTCGGGATCGGTCCATGCGTCGTCAACTCGACGAACCGCTGATCGACGGCGCCGTGCTCCGGCGGGCTTAGGCGCATTCGGCGTACTCGGCCCGCCGGGGATCACCACGTCCTGGCGCGCGCCGGTCTTGCCGTCGATGATCGTGACCGTCGTGGTGTTCGCCGCTGGAACCTGGGCGGGCGCCATCGCAACGGCAGATTTGCCGACCTCGCGTCCGGGCGGCTGGGCGGCGTCGGCTTGTGGGGGCGCGGCCTCCGGCTTCTTCGTCGTCACGGCAACATGCAGGTCGATCGGCACCGCGACCATCGGTTCGCCGCCATAGGGATTGTCGACGACGACCGCCCACACGACGAAGACGCCGAGAAAAAACGCCAGCGCCGCGGCAATGAGCTGCGGCACCGGTATCGCTGGGCGCCGGCGCGATTTCGACTTGCGCTGGCCGAGCGGCGTGCTCAGGTCATCGGCGGTCATGGCTTGGTCCTGGGCCTGTTTGGGCCTCCGTGGCCTGGCCTCGCATCCTGGCCTCGCTTCAAGATGCCGTCGCGAATCATATGAGCGAGCTTATCACGTAGGATCGGTGTTGACGGACCCTTGAGCCACCGCCGCGCCGGGACCGGCCGATCCGGCAAAAAATCGGGGCGGCTCATCGCCGCCCCGATCCGACATTCCGTGAAATCCGCCGCGTCAGTTGGGAACGGCGGCCTTCGGGTTCGGCGGGAAGGCGGCGTCGGTGGTGGCGCCGCGCAGTAGGTCCATCGCCGTTTTGAGCGCCCGGTCATCCTTCTCGTCCGGCGGCACATAGGACTGCGAGCCGGACTCTTCCGAGCCTTCCGCCTTGAGATGGCCGCGCAGCGACGCCTCGCCCTTGGAGTCGGTGCGCGCCTTGAGGTCGTCCGGCACGTCTTGGAGCACCTCGATGTCGGGCGTGATGCCCTTGGCCTGGATCGAGCGGCCGGACGGCGTGTAGTAGCGCGCCGTGGTCAGCCGCAGCGCGCCATTGCCGGCGCCGAGCGGGATGATGGTCTGCACCGAGCCTTTGCCGAACGATCGGGTGCCGATCAGCGTCGCGCGCTTGTGATCCTGCAACGCGCCGGCGACGATTTCCGAGGCCGAGGCGGAGCCGCCATTGATCAGGACGATGACCGGCTTGCCCTTGGTCAGGTCGCCCGGCCGGGCGTTGAAGCGCTGCGTCTCCTCGGCGTTGCGGCCGCGGGTCGAGACGATCTCGCCCTTGTCGAGGAAGGCGTCGGACACCGAAATCGCCTGATCGAGCAGGCCGCCCGGATTGTTGCGCAGGTCGATGACGAAGCCCTTGATCTTGTCCGCGCCGAGCTGGCTCGTCAGGTCGCTGATCGACTTCTTCAGGCCGTCCGTGGTCTGCTCGTTGAACTGGGTGATGCGGATATAACCGACATCGTCGCCTTCATTGTGCGAGCGCACCGACTTCACCCGGATCACGTCGCGCACGATCGTCACGTCGATCGGCTTGTCGGAGCCCTTGCGCATGATCGTGAGCTTGATCTTGGTGTTGACCGGGCCGCGCATCTTGTCGACCGCCTGATTGAGGGTCAGGCCCTGCACCTGCTCGTCGTCGAGCTTGGTGATGATGTCGTTGGCCATGACGCCGGCCTTGGCCGCCGGCGTCTCGTCGATCGGCGCCACCACCTTCACCAGGCCGTCTTCCATGGTGACTTCGATGCCAAGCCCGCCGAATTCGCCGCGGGTCTGCACCTGCATGTCCCGGAAGCTCTTGGGGTCCATGTAGCTCGAATGCGGATCGAGCCCGGCCAGCATGCCGTTGATCGCCGATTCGACGAGCTTGGCGTCGTCCGGCTTTTCCACGTAATCGGCGCGGACGCGCTCGAACACGTCGCCGAACAGATTGAGCTGCCGGTAGGTATCGGAAGCCGCCGCTTTGGCGCTCGAACCGACGAACGCGATGTGTGGCTGAGTCGCGAGCAGCGAGAGCCCGGCGCCCGCGATCGCTCCGACCAGAATGAGGGAAGTTTTGCGCATCATCCGCGAACCTTTTCGCCTTCGTTTGTAGCCCACCACGGGCTGGGATCGATGGGAGCGCCGTCCTTGCGGAACTCCACGTAAAGTACAGGTGGCTTCGATCTGGTCGCCGCGGAAGCGGACACCTGCGATCCGCCGCCCATAACCGCTACGGGTTCACCTGTGAGCACGAATTGGCCGATATCGACCGAAATCCGCTCCATCCCCGCTAACAGAACATGATAGCCGCCGCCGGCATTCAGGATCAAGAGTTGCCCATAGCTGCGAAACGGGCCGGCGTAAACTACCCAACCGTCGCACGGGGAGGTAATTTGCGCACCGGCGCGGGCGGCGATGGAAATTCCCTTCTGAGTTCCGCCGATACTGTCGGCGGTGCCGAATTCGCGGATTCTCGCGCCGTTCACCGGCAACGCAGATGCCCGCGCATGGTCGCGAATGGAACCGCCGGCGTCAGCCGGCCCGGATCGCTGAGCGCGGCGAGGTTCGGCCGCCCGTCCTCGGGGGCGCGCGCCGCCTCGTGCGCGGCGCGGGTTGCGGCATCGACGTTCGCCTCGAGCTTGGCGATGAGATCCTTGAGGCTGTCGACCTGATGCGCCAGATCGGCGGCGCGCTGGCGTTCCGCGTCCAGCGCCTGCTCGGCGGCCGATTGTTTGCTCTGCCGTTCGTCGATCAGCATATTCATGCGCAATTGCTCGCGGCCGAGCAAGGCAAGATCGCGCGCTAGCCGCTCGCGCTCGGCGTCGATGTCCTTGCGGACGCGCAGGAGGTCGGCGAGGTCGCCGGCGATGGCGTCGGCCTGCGCCCGCATCTGCGGCAGCACGGCGCCGAGCGTGATCGCGGTGCGCACCGCCTTGAGCGCGTCCTCGGGCTCGACCAGCAGCGCCGGCGGCGGCCGGCGCCCGATCCGCTGCAGGGCGGCGAGGATTTCCACGATGGCGGTTTGCCGCTCCGCGAGCGACGTCGTGAACAGATGCTCGCGGTCGTCGAGCGGCTCGAGGCGCGCCTGCGTCGCCTCGATGCTCGCTTCGACGTCGCGCACGCGCGCGGCGGTGTCGATGAGCTGGGTATTGAGCGCGCGGCGGTCGGCGCCGAGCGCCTCGATCTCGCGCTTGAGCTTGGCCTGGTTTTCCTCGGCCTCGCGCTGCGCGGCGCGGGCGGCTTCGAGCTCCTGATCGCGCTGCTTGAGCGCGTCGGCGTCGGGCTGGGCCGGCGCGGCGGCGGGGGAAGAGCTTTGCGTTGCCGGCGGCGCGGCTCCCGCGGCATTCGGCGCGGTCTGGGCAAACGCTATGCCGTCCGCGCCGAGCGGCAGCAGAAAAGCCAATGCCGATCCGAGCACAAGGCACGGATCGGTGCGGCTCGGCCATCGGAGAATCATCGTCTGCAAGGGTAGACAGTTTTCAAGGGTGGACGCCAGCCTCGGCAACATGACAACAGCCCGCCGTGTTGGGCCGGATTAAGACCGTAGCCGGGCAGCCGCTCGTCACGATTCGGTGAAGGGCATTATTATGCCCGGTGATAAGGGTGCCCGGCGAGGATGGTTCCGGCGCGGTAGATCTGCTCCAGCAGCATCACGCGCACAAGCTGATGCGGCCAGGTGGCCGTGCCGAAGGCGAGCGTAAGCTTGGCCCGCTCCTTCAAGCTCGGGGCGAGGCCGTCGGCGCCGCCGATAATGAAACAGGCGGCCGGCCGGTCTTCCGCGCGCCACTCGCGCAGCAGCGCCGCCAGCTCGGCACTGTCGATATTCTCGCCGCCCTGGTCGAGCACGGCAATGACCGCGCCGTCCGGAATCACGGTGGCGAGCGCGATCAATTCCTCCACACGCCGGCGTTCGACGTCCTGGGCGCGGCTCTCACGGATTTCGATGATCTCGATGTCGCGCAACCCGAGCGGTCGTGCGATTGCTTCCGCGCGCTTGCGGTACGACGCAGCAAGCTCCCGCTCGGGTCCCTGTTTCAGTCGGCCGATCGTGGCGATGACGAGGCGCATGGCAAACCCGAAAACGCAAAACCCGAAAAGCGCGATAAGTGACGGCAGCGCCACAGCGACAGCCGTGGCCAATGCGCGCCCGCCGCCGGCCCGCTTTCGGGCCAGGCCCATCAACCGCAGCGCCGTACGAGCGCCGTCAGCTCGCGCGCTGGGCCGGCGGGTTCGCCATCCACATCTTTTCAAGATTGTAGAAGGCGCGAACCTCCGGGCGGAACACGTGGACGACGACGTCGCCCGCGTCGATCAGCACCCAGTCGCAATGCGGAACACCTTCCAGGCGGGCCGCAACGCCGGCTTTATGCAGGTCCTCGACCACCCGGTCGGCGACCGAGCCGACATGGCGCTGCGACCGGCCGCTGGAGACGACCATGTAGTCGCTGATCGAAGATTTGCCCTGCAGGTTGATGGTGATGATGTCCTCGGCCTTCATGTCGTCGAGGCGGGTGAGGACCAGGCGGAGGATCTCCTCAGCGTCGGGACGCATGCTGGAGATCGGTTCGGGCGCGCGACGTTCGGCCCGGGAGATCGCAAATGTGGACAGGGGTCCGTTTCCTTTTGCTCCGTTTTCGGCCCCGGCCATCACGTCCGGGACCGGCACTAAGATATGCACGCCCAGTTAACAGTTTCAACCGGCTGTTCAGGTTCAACCGCCAAGCAACGCGCGTTCCGCGCGTTTATCCGCCGTGCAAAGCGCGCGCCGCGCGTAGCGCCGTCGAGGACAGCGGCGACTTGAGGCCGTGCAGATAGACCCAGGCGGGCGGCTTTTTGTCTCGGCAATCGCTTGGCGGCGCCCTCGGGAATACGGAACCGGGCGAATGCCTGGCTGGCGACGCCGGCCGTGGCGTAGAGGCTCGGTCCGAGCCGGTCGATGACCACGATCGGCACCAGCGCGGCGATGTCGCGCCAACGCTGCCAGCGGTGGAAGCTGCGCAGATTGTCGGCCCCCATGATCCAGACGAAACGGACATGGGGGCAGCGGCGCACCAGGTAGGCGATGGTTTCGTAGCTGTAGCGCGTGCCGATCTCGGCCTCGAGGTCGGTCACGTCGATGCGCGGATGATGGGCGAGCGCCTGCGCGGCCTCGACGCGCTCCTTAAGCGGCGCGAGGCCGCGCGTGTCCTTGAGCGGATTGCCGGGCGTCACCAGCCACCACACGCGGTCGAGACCGACGCGCTTCATCGCGAGAAGGCAGGCGCTGCGGTGGGCCGCATGGGCGGGATCGAACGTGCCGCCGAACAGCCCGATGCGCATGCCGGGCGCATGTGGCGGCAGCACGAGACGGCCCTGACCTGCTCGGCCGATCGGTGCGCTTGCGGCAAAGGGAAGAGCGCGCGCCGCCGCGCGCGGAAGGGGATACTCACAATTCATGGCCGTTCAGAAAGACTTCCCCTCCCCAAGCTTATTTTACCGCCCGCTGCTCACGCCGAACATGGCGAAGGCGGCGCGATTTACGGCCGCGTCTGGCCGTTGCCGTGGACGCGGTATTTGAAACTCGTCAGTTGCTCGACGCCGACGGGTCCGCGCGCGTGCAGCTTGCCGGTGGCGATGCCGATCTCGGCGCCGAACCCGAATTCGCCGCCGTCGGCGAACTGGGTCGAGGCGTTGTGCAACACGATCGCGGAATCTACTTCGCGCAGAAACTTCTCCGCCGCCGCCTTGTCTTCGGTGACGATCGCATCGGTGTGATGCGAGCCGTAGCGCTCGATATGGGCGATCGCCGCGTCGACGCCGTCGACCACGCCGGCGGTGATGATGGCGTCGAGATATTCGGTCGACCAGTCGGCTTCGCTGGCCGGCTTGACGCGTCGGATCGGCGGCGCAGCACGGCGGCGTCGCCGCGGACCTCGCAGCCGGCGTCGATGAGCATGGCGACCAGCGGCTTGAGGAGCTTCGCAGCGCCGGCCCGGTCGACTAGCAGGGTTTCGGCCGCGCCGCAGACGCCGGTGCGGCGCAGCTTGGCGTTGAGCACGATCGATTTGGCCATGGCGAGCTTGGCCTTGCGGTCGACATAGACGTGGCAGACGCCTTCGAGGTGGGCGAAAACCGGGACGCGGGCCTCCATCTGCACCCGCGCGACCAGGCTCTTGCCGCCGCGCGGCACGATCACGTCGATCGCGCCGTCGAGCCCGGCGAGCATCATGCCGACGGCGGCCCGCTCTCGCGTCGGCACCAGCGTGATGGCGGCAGGCGGCAAGCCGGCGGCGACGAGCCCCTCGACCAGCGCGGCATGGATGGCGCGGACCGAGCGGAAACTGTCGGAGCCGCCGCGCAGGATCACGGCATTGCCGGCCTTGAGGCACAGCGCGCCGGCATCGGCGGTAACATTGGGCCGGCTCTCATAGATGACCCCGACGACGCCGAGCGGCACGCGCACGCGCTGGATGCGCATACCGTTGGGGCGCCGCCACGACGCCAAGACGGTCCCGACCGGATCCGCGAGCTTGCGGACGACGGTGAGGCCCGCCGCCATCGCCTCGATCCGCTCGGGCGTGAGGGTGAGCCGGTCGAGCAAGGCCGCATTGGTGCCGGCGGATTTCGCCTCCGCCACGTCCTCGGCGTTGGCGGCAAGGATGGCGGCGCGAGCGCCGCGGATGGCCTTGCCCATGGCGGTGAGCGCGCGATTCTTCTGCGCCGCCGGCGCCAGCGCCAGCACGTGGGCCGCCGCGCGCGCCTGCGCGCCGATGTCGCGCATCGTTTCGTCAAGCTTGCCGACGCCCTCGACGGCTTTGAGAGGAGCATTCATGGTCTTGATCCGTCTCGCCTTCGCCGCTTTCCTACCATGTTCGGTGCGGCCCGGCGAGGCGGCTGATCGACGACTTTATCCACAGATATGCACAGCCCTTTGCCGGGCCGTCACGAAATTGTTGGAACATGGCACTCGCGAAAGGCGTTCCGCATACAACCGCGATGCAAGCGGTACGGAGGGTGCCATGAGTAACGCAGCTAGTAACACAGCTAATCGCCTTCGGGTTCATCGTCTTCAAGCCGACCGACTGTCGCGCAGCCTGCCGAAGCGTTTTCCCGTCGGAGCTAAATACGTGATCGAAGTGCGGGCCGGCGGCGAGCGCGAGCGAATTGCACGTGTTGTCGCGCTACGTGGAATTTCCCGGCGGCCGGCGCATCAATGTTCCGGCTGATCTCAACCGGTCGCCCTCGCCGCGCGCCTTATCGGCGCGGCATCTCGCCGCGAAACACACGGCGAAGCGAGCCAAAGCTGCGAGCGGACGCCTGCCAGCGACGAACCAAGAAAATTGGCCGGTGTAAGAAAATTTGCGGCTCGCGCCGGAACCCCCTGACAGGGGTCGCGTTATCGAGTCGGCGCCGGGCGAAGCCCCCCAGCCCCTCACCCTCAATCACCCGGCGTTTGAACCCCGGCCGCACCAGCGGTCGGGGTTCACCTTTGGTGATCCGCGTCGACGCTCGGGCCGACGACCAGATCGTCACGGTAAATCATTTCGGCGCGTCCGCTGAAACCGAGAATGGAAGCGATGTCGGCAGACGCGTGGCCGCGGATTTTTTGCGCATCCTCGGCGTCATAGGCGCACAGGCCGCGGCCGATCTCGATGCCGTCGGGGCCGCGGACGACGACCGCTTCGCCGCGCGTGAAGGCGCCTTCGATCCGCGTGACGCCGGCCGGCAGCAGGCTTTTGCCGCGGCGCAGCGCCGCGACGGCGCCGGCATCGATGGTCAGCGTGCCCTTCGGCTCGAGCGCGCCGGCGATCCATTTCTTTCGCGCCGTCACCGGATTGGCCGCGGTCAGAAACCAGGTGCAGCGCGCGCCCGCTGAGATCATCTGTAGCGGATGTTCGACCCGGCCCGAGGCGATCACCATGTGCGTGCCGCCATGGGTGGCGATCTTGGCCGCTTCGATCTTGGTCTGCATGCCGCCGCGCGACAGCTCCGAGCCGGCCGCGCCGGCCATCGCTTCGATCTCGGGCGTGACGCGGGCGACGCAGGGGATGTGCCGCGCCGAAGCAACGAGGCCCGGCGGCGCGTCATAGAGGCCGTCGATGTCCGACAGCAGCACCAGGAGATCGGCGCTCACCATGGTGGCGACGCGGGCGGCGAGGCGGTCATTGTCGCCATAGCGGATTTCGTTGGTCGCCACCGTGTCGTTCTCGTTGATGACCGGCACCGCCCGCCATTCCAGCAGCTTGTCGATGGTCGAGCGGGCGTTGAGGTAGCGGCGCCGCTCTTCGGTGTCGCCGAGCGTCACCAGGATCTGGCCGCCGGTGATGCCGTGGCGCGACAGCGCTTCGGTCCAGGTGCGCGCCAGCGCGATCTGTCCGACCGCCGCCGCCGCCTGGCCGTCCTCGAGCTTGAGCGGACCCGCGGGCAGCTTGAGCACGGCGCGGCCGAGCGCGATGGCGCCGGAGGAAACCACCAGAATGTCGCGCTTCTCGCGATGCAGCGCGGCGAGATCGGCCGTCAGCGACAGCAGCCAGGATTCCTTGAGCGCGCCGGCCTTGGCATCGACCAGGAGCGCAGAGCCGACTTTGACGACGATGCGGCGGAAATCCGCCAGGACGGGCATCTTCATGGCGCGACGGTTTACGCAAGTTCCGGCCGTTACGCTACAGCTCGGCTTCGCGCTCCAGCTGCGCCTTGTTCTCGAGACAGTAATAGCCGGACAGGCGGCTGACCAGTTTGCGCCGCTTCCAGTCGTTGAGGATGCGGCTGACGTTCTCGCGGGCGATGCCGGCCATGGCCGCGAGGTCGGCCTGGCCGATCTTCTGGCGGATGACGATGCGGCCGGAGCCGACGTCCTGGCCGAAATGCTCGGCAAGATCGAGCAAGGTGACCGCGACGCGGCCCTTGAGCGGCAGAAAGCTGCCGGCCGCGATCACCGAGTCCGTCTCGCGCAGCCGCGAGGCGATCAGCGTCAGCAGGTATTTGTAGACCTCGGGATGCTTGCCGGCGAAATCGTCGAACGCAGCGCGGCTGAGAAAGCTCAGCGTCGTGTCGCGCACGGCCACCACCGAGGCCGAGCGTGGCCGGCCGTCGATGATGGCGAGTTCGCCGACGACGCCACCTGGTCCGAAAAAGGCCAGAATCCGCTCGGCGCCGGAGCGCGACATCATCGCCACCTTGAGGAGCCCGTCCTCGATGCGATAGCAGCCGTCGCCCGAATCGCCGGCAAGGAACAACACTTTATCGGCGGCAAGCCGCACCGGCCTCGCGTTGGCGAACAGGTCGGTCGTCAGCCGCGCGGGCAGGCCCGCAAGCAGGCTTGCTCCGGTTTGGGGACTTATCATCGGCATCTAACCTTCACCCTCAGCTCGTGGCAGGCCAGATTGCGTGACGTAGAATGCTGCAGAACCGACCGTTATAAAAGCCCGCCCGGACGAGGTCCGGGCGGGCCTAGTAAACCCTCGACGAGGGTTAGGGGTGTTATGGGGACCGAGTTTCACCCCTAGATGGTCGCCGCCCGGTTGGGGTCGGGGGGGATGAGGGGTACCGAGCGACGACCAAATTCTCCAAAAGAATGCTGAGCTCGAGCGGGCGTCTCGTTGTTGCCGTCTGGTTGCCTCTCGGCCCGCCGCATCTCCTTAAGTCAACAAAACCTTACCCGTTCCGCACCGGCGGCGAAGTGATGCCGATCACAGAAAGTCGGCTTCGACATAGCGTGTCCGCACAAAACGAATCTTCACCGCCGAGCGGCAAAACATCCGAAAATCAGATTCAAATCAAAGACGAATTGTTTGTGACAGTTTGATGAAGAACAAATTCGAATGCTTGCGCCGAAGCGCAACGGCGCGCACGTCGGCACGCCGAGCGCGGCGCGAATAGCGAATAGAAAAGCTCCCACTCGCCATTCGTCCATCAATAAGACCGCGGCAGCCCCAGCACATGCTCGGCGATATAGGACAGGATCAGATTGGTCGAAATCGGCGCGACGGTATAGAGCCGGGTCTCGCGGAATTTCCGCTCGATGTCGAACTCCTCGGCAAAGCCGAAGCCGCCATGGGTCTGCACGCACATGTCAGCCGCCGCCCAGGAGGCTTCGGCGGCGAGATGCTTGGCCATGTTTGCTTCGGCGCCGCAGTCCTTGCCGGCTTCATAAAGCGCCGCCGCCTCGCGCACCATCAGTTCGGCCGCGCGCATGCCGACATAAGCGCGCGCGATCGGAAACTGCACGCCCTGGTTCTGCCCGATCGGCCGGCCGAACACGATGCGCTCGCGCGCGTAGGATGCCGCCTTGTCGATGAACCATTTGGCGTCGCCGATGCATTCCGCGGCGATGAGAATGCGCTCCGCGTTCATGCCGGAAAGAATGTAGCGAAAGCCTTCGCCTTCGGTCCCGACGAGGTTTTCCGCCGGCACGCGCATGTCCGCGAAGAACACTTCGGTGGTGGCGTAATTCATCATGGTGCGGATCGGCCTGATGGTCAGGCCGTTGCCCTTGGCTTCGCGCATGTCAACGAGAAAGACCGAGAGGCCGGCAGTGCGTGACTTCGCCTCGCCGCGCGGTGAGGTGCGGGCAAGGAGCAGCATCAGGTCGGAATGCTCCGCGCGCGAGGTCCAGATTTTCTGGCCGTTGACGACATAAGCGTCGCCGTCGCGGACGGCGGTGGTGCGGAGCGCGAGCGTATCGGTTCCGGAGGTCGGCTCGGTGACGCCGAAGGCCTGCAGCCGCAACTCGCCGCGGGCGATGGCCGGCAGATAGCGTGCCTTCTGTGCGGCGCTGCCGTGCCGAAGGAGCGTGCCCATGGTGTACATCTGGGCGTGGCAGGCCGCGCCGTTGCAGCCCGACGCCTGGATTTCTTCCATGATGGCGGCCGCCGCCGTCATGGTGAGGCCGCTGCCGCCATACGCTTCCGGGATCAGCGCGGCGAGGAAGCCTGCCTTGGTCAGCGCAGCGACGAAATCTTGCGGATAGGCGCGCTCGCGGTCGAGCACGCGCCAATAGGCGCCGGGGAAATTCGCGCACAGCGCCCGCACCGCCTCGCGGATCGGCGCGAGGTCGGCGCCGTCGCTCACGACCGCACCTCGGCGCGGCCATTGTTAATGGCGATGACGTCGCGCTCCACGACGCGGGCGCGGAAGCTCACCACGGCGGCGTCGCGCCACATCTCGGTGCGGATGGTTTCACCGGGAAACACGGGGGCCGAGAAGCGGCCGGCGAACGCAGTCAGCCGGGTCGAATCATAGTCGCACAGCGCTTTGAGCACGGCGTGGCCGGCGACGCCGAAGGTGCCGAGCCCGTGCAGGATCGGCCGCGGAAAGCCGGCCGCCTTGGCGACGGCGGGCTCGGCGTGCAGCGGATTGAGGTCGCCGCTCAGGCGATAGATCAGCGCCGCTTCCGGCCGCGTGCCGAGGTCACAGACGACGTCGGGCGCGCGCTCCGGGATCGGATGCGGCGCCGGCGCCGCGCGCGGCGGGCCGCCGAAGCCGCCGTCGGCACGGCAGAAGATCGTCTGCGTGACGGTGGCGATCAATTCGCGGCTCGCTTTATCGGTCACGGTGCGCTCGGTGAGGACGAGCGCGCCTTTGCCGGGGCCCTTGTCGATCACCTCGACAATGCGCGAACGGCCGACCACGGTGCCGTGACCGGCAAGCGGCCGATGCAACGTGACGCCCTGCTCGCCGTTGACGATGCGGACCCAGTCGATGCCGGTGTCGATGTCGCGCAGCCAGAAGCCGGCGTAGCCGAGCACGGTCGCCATCGTCGGCAGCACCTTCAGATTCTTCTCATAGACGAAGGCGAGCTCGTCGGCGTTCATCGGGTCATGGCCGAGCCCGACGCCGAGCGCGTAGAGGATGCAATCCTTGCTGTCGTAGGCCTGCTCGACCGGCGGGATTTCCACCGCCATCAGTTTGTCATAGACGATGGTCATGGTTTGCTTTTCCCGCCTGTTGCGCTGGCGGGTGTTCGCGTCATTGCGAGAGCCAACGGGTAGGGCCTGATGCCTGGCTCCGCGAAGCAAGCCAGGGCAGCGGCGCGGCAGACTGGATTGCACTGATGTTCCAAGTCAAGTCGCCTGGCGTCCCGGCGCAATGGCGCCGCCCGTCTAATGTAACGCTACTGGCGACCCGCCGATTTCTGACCCATCGGGCAATTCCCTACTCGCCCTCCGCCGGAGCGGGTTTGGCTTCCTGCAGCGGCAGCCCGGCCGCCTTCCAGCCTTCGTCGCCGTCAGGAAACCAGGCGACGTTGCGGTAACCCATGATCAGCGCGCGCTTGGCGGCATTCCAGGACATCCAGCAGAGCGGCCGGCAGTAAATGACCAGCCACTTTGCCGGATTGCCTGCCGTGATGCGCTCGAGGCCGTGGCGCAGATAGTCTTCAGTCGTTGCGGCCAGCGCGCCATAGCCTGTATCCGGCAGCCAGATACTGCCCGGGATGTCCATCCGGGGCTTTTCACGCCAGATCGTTCCAGGCGGCAGGTTCGCCGGGCGCGGGGCGTGGGGAAGAACGTCGACGAACGCCGCGCCCGCTTTCCACAACGCCGCAGCTTCACCGGTCGTGACCACGCGCGCGCCGGAGAGCGTCGCCGGCACCGGCCCGCGATAGTCCTCCATCCGGTAGCCGCCCGGTTCCGGCGGCGAACTTTGGCTGCGCGCTCGAGAACCGGTGGCGGCGACCGCAAGCGTCGCAAGGATGAGAAGCCGACCAATCACGGTTTCTGGATCGATGCGTCGCCGATGATGGGGCGGCCGGCGGCATCAAGAATCGGCACGCCGAAGCTGAGCAACAGCGCGTCGATGGTCGGCTGGTTCTCCACGATGAGCTTATTCAGCTGTCTTTTCCAATTCTGATCGGAACGGCGAACACCCATGGTGATGCGGTAGACGAGATGCGGCCCGCCGGTGTCTTTCAGAAGCAGCTCCACATGCATCGGCGGATTGGCCCGCGCCGCGTAATATCCCGCCATCGGTCCCCAGAGCACCCCAGCATCGATCTCACCCGAGGCAAGGTCGTTCATCATGGCCACGGCGGAGGAATCGACGCGGGTATCGACCATCAGCGGATACGGCTTGGCTTTGGCCATCAGTCCGTGAGCAACGAAATAAGTCGCCGGCGGCGTACCGGCGACGATGCCGATGCGTTTGTCCGCAAGGCGCGGATCGCCGAGCGTCTCGACCCCTTCGAGCGGACTTGCCCTTTTGGTCACCAGCGCGTAGGCGGTCTGGTAGTAGGGATTGGTGTTTTGCACCATCTCGTCGCCTTGGGGATAGCCCATGATGACGTCGCAGCGATGCGAATTCAGGGTCATCCGCACGAAGCCCGTCGCCTGAGGATAAAAGGTGTAGGCAAGCTTCTTGCCCAGCTTCGCCGCGAACAGCACGGCGAGCTTGTTTTCAAAACCTTCGCCCTTCTCGTTGGAGAACGGCAGATTGTTCGGATCGGCGCAGACGCGGAGCACGTCGGGGTCGACGAGTTCGAGGCCATCGTCGGCTGCACCGCCGGTCTGTGCCAGCGACGTTGCCGGCGCATTGATCGCGAGCGCCGCGCTCAAGGCGATCGCGAACGTCGACAGGTGAAATGCAGTAGCGCCCGTCATCTCGTGTCCGCCCTTTTCCAATGGCCGGTTTGTTGGTTGGGCCGCCGTTCAATGGGCTCAGCCCATGCACGAATCTTCCCATTTCGTGGCCGCTGCCGGCTTTTCTTCGTGCTTGGCAGGCCGCTCCCGGCCGACAGCGTCGTTCGCCCGCGCCCGCAGATACACATAGATGTCGTCGATGTAGCACATCACGTTCTTGTTGACGCCGAACGAGGGCATCACCAGATCCTGCGCCGCGTTCACGTCTTTTTTCCCGCCGGCTACAATGCCGAGGAAGTCGTTGTAGCTCAGCGTTTTGAGCGAGTCCTTGAGCGCCGGGGCGTAGGAAGAGCCCAAGCCGTCCGGCCCGTGACAGACGTGACATTCGGAATGGTAACGGCGAAAGCCGGAATAGGTGTACCAGTCCACCGTGCCGTCCGCCTGCACCTTGTAGGTCGGATTGCCGTCCTTGTCGAAATACTTGCCGTCTTCTTGTTTGACCGCGGCCGGATCGCCCGATCCGTCGGCCAGCGCTGCGGCGGCATGGGAAAGAAGCGCCGTGGCCAGCACCAGCGCGGCCGCGCCGAGACATGATGATTTCACGGGTTGAGTTCCTTGCACGCGGCGAAACAGGGATTTTAACGTACCTCCGGCGCGCCACATCTAGTGGCGCGCCGGAAGCGTTGGTGATTAGCTTCGCGCTGGCTCAAGGCACCGCGAACACGGTGAGCTGTCCGCCGAGCGCCGTGTAGTTGCTCAGCGCGGCGTAGCCACCCACTGCGCCGAGGCCGGCGTGCGGGTCGGTCAGTCCGGCCGCTAGGCCGATGCCGGCCCAGCCGCCGACGCCAGACAGCACTGCGATATACTGCTTGCCGCCGTGCTCGTAGGTCATGACGTTGCCGATGATGCCGGACGGGGTCTTGAACCGGTAGAGTTCCTTGCCCGACTTGGCGTCGACCGCCTTTAGGTAGCCCTCGAGCGTGCCGTAGAACACCACGCCGCCAGCGGTGGCGAGTGCGCCCGACCACACCGAGAACTGCTCCGGATCGGACCAGACGATCTTTCCGGTCTTGCCGTCCCAGGCAATGAAGTTGCCCATGTTGGAGTCGCCCTTGGGCGGGTACATGGAGAGCGTCGCCCCGACATAGGGCTGGCCCGCCACATAGCTCACCTTGAACGGCTCGTAGTCCATGCAGACATGGTTGGTCGGGACGTAGAAGAGCTGCGTCTCCGGCGAATAGGCCGCCGGCTGCTCGTCCTTGGTGCCCAAGGCGGCCGGGCAGATGTTTGTAGTGTTGTGGTCGGGGCCGCCATGCTCGGTCGAATATTGCGGCGACGACCGCCGGCCGGCCATAGTTCGGCGAGTTCTTGTTCATGTCGACGCCGGTGGTCCAGTTGACCGCCGGGTCGAACTTCTGGGCGACCAGGAGTTCGCCGTTCTCGCGATCGAGCGTGTAGCCGAGACCGTTGCGATCGAAATGCGTCAGGAGCTTGCGCTCGCGGCCATCGATGCGCTGGTCGGTGAGGATCATCTCGTTGACGCCGTCATAGTCCCACTCGTCGTGGGGCGTCATCTGATAGACCCACTTGGCGACGCCGTTATCCAGGTTACGCGCCCAGACGGTCATCGACCATTTGTTGTCGCCCGGCCGCTGTGCTCGGGTTCCAGGTCGAGGGATTGCCGGAGCCGTAGTAAACGAGGTTCAGCTGCGGATCATAGGCCATCCAGCCCCACGTGCAGCCGCCGCCGATCTTCCATTGATCGCCCTGCCACGTCTTCAGGCTCGAGTCCTTGCCGATCGGCTTGCCCAGCGCGGTGGTCTTGTCGTCGACCAGGATTTGGTCGTCCGGTCCTTCCGAGTAGCCCCGCCACACCTGTTTGCCGTCCTTGATGTCGTAGGCGGTGACGTGACACTGCACGCCGAACTCGCCGCCCGACGTGCCGACCAGGACCTTGTCCTTGTAGATGAACGGCGCCGACGTGCCGGTTTCGCCCTTGGCCGTGTCGCCGTCCTTGACCGACCATGCGACCTTGCCGGTCTTGGCGTTGAGCGCGACCAGCGTGGTGTCGGCCTGATGCAGGAACACCTTGCCATCGCCGAAGGAGAGGCCGCGATTGACGGTATCGCAGCACATGATGGGGATGACGGCCGGATCCTGCTTCGGCTCGTATTTCCAGACGATCTTGGCGTCGTGGTCGAGATCGAGTGCATAGACGATATTCGGGAACGGCGTATGCACGTACATCATGTTGCCGATAACCAGCGGCGCACCTTCGTGACCGCGCAGCACGCCGGTCGAGAACGTCCACGCGACCTGGAGCTTGCCGACGTTCCTGGTATTGATTTGCTTCAATGTCGAGTAAGCGGTCGCGGCGTCATTCAAGCGGGGCATCGCCCAATTGTTTGGGTTCGCCGCCGCCTTGTCGAGATCTGCGTCGGCATAGACCGAACCGGCGGCAAGCGCCGCGAGTACGCCTACGCAGGCGCCAAGCATAAGTGAACGATAACGCATCGCGCGTCCTCCCTAAGACGTTTGTATGAGTGCACCGATGCGAACAAGCCCACAGCGAGCCGGCCTCACGGCGCAAACCCAAGCCTGGGGAACGTTTCCGGCAGCGTGTCACGGCATCGATCGGTCTCGAGGAATTTTTCTCTCGTCGACCGCCTTAGCCTGCGAAGAAACGCCAGCCCTCCCTAAAAAGCTGGCGTCCTTGAAGCCGGAAACCTAAAAAATTGTATGCCCGCCTGTTTCATTGCGCAATAGCAATTCGCATGACAATTTCGTCGTGATGCTGTTTGCCCAATTTTTGGCCCGAGACCGGCGCTATGCTGCATTGCAGGAGCTCGAGAACAGATAATGGGATCGTCGAAAGACCATATTTGCAGGCCTAACTTGTTCCATGGCCATTATTTGAGCGCAGCGGTCCTCGCTTTCTTGATTGCGGCGTTGCCCCTGATCACGACAGCAACACTGACCTATTCAGAAGAGCGGATCGACCCGCTTGCGGTCAGCGAAGTGGCGCCCGGCATCTATGTTCACATCGGTGCGATAGCGCTGATGACCGCGGCAAACGAGGGCGCGATTGCCAATGTCGGATTTGTCGTCGGGGACAATTCGGTCGCGGTCATCGATACCGGCGGCAGCCTGCGCGAGGGCCTTCGTCTGCTCGGCGCCGTCCGTCGGGTGACGGAAAAGCCGATCAAATACGTGATCAACACCCATGGCCACCCGGATCACGTTTTCGGCAATGCAGCATTCACGGCGCCGGCCATTTTTGTCGGCCACCACAATCTGCCGCGCGCGCTGGCGGCGCATGGGCCCTACTATCTCGAAGCCTTTCGGCCCGCTATGGGAACTCTGCTCGACGACGTGCGCATCGTGGCGCCGACTTTGACCGTCGAGGGCGAGATCAAGCTTGATCTCGGCAACCGAAGCCTTGTCCTCGAGGCTTGGCGCGCCGCGCACAGCGACAACGATCTCACCGTCTTGGACGAGGCGAGCGGCACGCTGTTCGCGGGCGATCTTTTGTTCGTGCAGCATGTGCCCGTGCTCGACGGCAGCATCCGCGGCTGGCTTGCGGCCATCGACGAACTCGAGCGGATGCCGGCCAAACAGGTCATTCCGGGGCATGGGCCGGTGTCGGCGTGGCCCGGCGCGCTCGCCGCGGAGCGCGCCTATCTCGAGCGGCTGGCCGCCGATTGCCGTGATCTGATCAGGCGCGGCGTGCCGCTGGCGGAAGCTGCACGAGTTGCGGGGGCCGCGGAAAAGCCGCACTGGCGGCTTTTTGACGCATATAATGCGCGTAACGCGACAGCGGCCTATTCCGAACTGGAATGGGAATGAACAACATCGATCGTGAGCCGGACGGGAGAGAACGATGATCGGCAAAAGTTTACGCGCGGCAAGCTTACATGCGGTTTATCGTGATCGGAGTTGCCGCCGCGATTTCATTCACCGGCATGCGGCAACCGTCGGCGGCTGAGGCCGACCATCCATGGCCCGATCTGGCCCGCGATGTTTTCAACGATCGCCCGCTGGCCGATGGTGGCGGCCTTATCGCAATCGAAATGCCGGCACGGGCCGAAGATGCAGGGATTGTTCCGGTCACATTGCGCGCCACGCTGCCGCCCGGCGACGCCCGGCTCGTGAAGGCCTTCACGCTGGTGATCGACGAAAATCCGGCGCCGGTCGCCGCAACGTTCAAGGTCGGCGCCGGCGTGACCATGATTTCGACGCGCGTGCGGGTCAACGCCTACACCGATGTGCACGCCGTTGCCGAGCTGAGCGACGGGCGGCTTTATGTCGTCGACACCTACGTCAAAGCCTCGGGTGGCTGCTCGGCCCCGATGGCGAAGAACCCGGATGCGGAAAAGGCGAATTTGGGGCTGATGCGGTTTCGCCAATTCGCCCCGCCGAGCGGGGCGCCGGCGAATGTGACCCGCGAGGCGCAGATCATGATCCGCCATCCGAACAATTCCGGCCTGCAGCGCGATCAGGTTTCGCTGCTCTACATACCGTTGTTCATCGTGAGCAAATTGCGGGTCTGGCAGGGCGACGACCTGCTGATCGACATGGAGGGCGGCATCTCGATCTCGGAGGATCCGAATATCCGCTTTGCTTACCGGCCAAATGGCGCAGCGAAATTCCGCGCCGAGGCGGTCGATACCGACGGCCACGTCTTCAAGGGCGAGTGGCCGGTCGAGCCGGCCACATAAGCTGTTCAGAAGCAGCGAACCTCCGCTTCCGCCTGGGCGCGGCGCAAGTCCTCGACGGCGGTCTGCGCCTGTTGCGTCGAACGGAACTGACTGCCGAGGGCTCCCGGCACCTGCGTCATGCGCAGCACGGTCTCCGCGGTGACGTAGCGCTCGTAAGGCAGGATTGAAGCGACGATATCGACCGAGCAAGAGCACTGCTGCGAGCGAATGCTGTGTCTCGCCATTGGCCTTCATGCACCCGAACACGTAGTCGACCCGCGCCGAGGTCGGATAATCGTTGAGCGCGTCGGTTGCTGCCTGCGCGCAAGCGGCGCCGGCAACGAGCAGCGCGACGCCGGATATGAGCGAGCGGCGTGATATGAGCGAGCGTGCCATGCGACCCATCAGCGGCCTCCTTCCCGGTCTTTCCAAAGCTTTAAATTTTCTTCTGAGTTTGAACGAATGGACTTGCTGGAGCGTGCGACGCCCGTCCTGATGGCGAGCTGAGACAAATTGCCGCATCCTGGCAAGTAAAGCATTTGCGCGGCCGCCCCGGTCACGATACGGGCCGCCGCATGGCGTCAAAAACCTTCAGCGCGGCGACGTGCTCGGCAACATCGTGAACGCGAAACAGCGAAGCGCCGGCGGCGCACGCGGCCAGATTGGCGGCGACGGTGCCGATGAGCTCGGCCTCGGTGCCGCCGTCGATGAGCGAACCGAGAAATTTCTTGCGCGAGCAGCCAATGAGGATGGGGCAGCCGAAATCCATCAGCTCGTGCAGGCGCGCGATGACTTCGACGTTCTGCCGCGCCGTCTTCCCGAACGCGATCCCCGGATCGAGGATGATGCGCGATCGCGCGATGCCGGCCGCCGCGGCGAGCGCGAGCGAATGGGAGAAAAAGCGCCTTATGTCGGCGATGATGTCGATCGACGCATCCTTGTCGACGCGGTTATGCATGATCACGACCGCCGCCTCGGCGGCGGCAACCGTTTCGGCCATTGCCGGGTCCTTTTGCAGGCCCCAGATATCGTTGACGACGACCGCGCCCAGCCCGAGCGCGCGTCGGGCCACGCCGGATTTGTATGTATCGATCGAAATCGCGACGTCGAGCGCGTCGGCGAGCCTGGTCAGGATCGGCGCGATGCGGCCGACTTCGTCGGCCTCGGCGACCGGCACCGCGCCCGGTCGGGTCAATTCACCGCCCACATCTACGATGTCGCAGCCGGCGGCCGCCATCTCCCGCGCGTGGAGAAGCGCGGCATCCGCGGCGAGGAACCGGCCGCCATCGGAAAACAAGTCCGGCGTCAGGTTGAGGATTCCCATGACGACCGGACGGGCGCCGATCTTGGCGAGAAACGCGTCACGTTTGGCGCGCCGGTCCGCCAGCATCGGCCTTTCCCTTCATGTGCGGCAATTCGCAATGGTAGCGCTTGACGCTCCATTTGGGATGGTCGCCGATCCATTCGGCGATATAGGGCTGCGCGCTCATCACGCATTGCTTCAGCGAGCCCTGCCAGGCGTATTCGAGGCGATGCTCTTCGCACTGATCCGGCTGCGCCAGGGCGCAAACCGTCACCACGATCGCGATAATGTCCATGACGTCGCTCCGCCAGAGTTATCCAACATAACTCCGCCAGCTCATCCAATATATTCCGCCAGCTAAATAGATACGCAACAGCTTAGTTCCGGTTTCCGACAAACAACTCGCCCTTTCCCAGTACCGCCATGTCCCCGGCAAGCCGCCGCAGCGGCCGCCGCAGCAAGGCGGCGGCTCGCTTGCTGTAGGGCTCGATGAACCCCGCCAGCAGGCGCATGGCGATGAGTTCGTGCGAGCCGGTAAAGACGAATGTCGGCGACAGTGCGCTGTGCCGTCGCCGAGCACGATCGTGCCGCGCTTCATGAGGAAGCCCGGCAGAGCCCCGGCTTCTCGCCCCACGATCAGCGTTCCGGCGATCATGCGGCTGCCGGGATAGGCGCCCGCTTCGCCCTCGATAACGATGGTGCCGCGGCGCATGCGGTCGCCGGCCCGCGCGCCGGCGCGGCCGCGGACGACGACAATGCCGCCGCGCATTCCCGCCATTTCTCCCGCCAACGGGCCGCCGAGAAAATCGCCGGCCGCGCCGGAAATTTCGATGCCGCCGCCCGTCATGCCGGACGCGGCGTAAGGACCGGCGTTGCCGCGCACGGTCAGGCGGCCGCCGGCCATCAACCGTCCCGCCTGCACGCCGACATCGCCTTCGACCAGCATGTCGCCGCCGGTCATGGCTTGACCGACATGGTCGAGCCGGTCGCACGCGCCCTCGATGCGAATTTGCTCGGCATCGCCCATTTTCAGTCGGAAGATTTCGCCGACGGTCACGCGCCAACGCGTGGTCTGCACCTCGATGCGCTCGATCTCGGTCGCGGTCTTGCCCGCAAGGCGGTGCGGTACCAGCGGCGACAGATCGAGCCGCTGCTCGGGACGCTGGCGCAGCGTGAGGACGAGCGGTTTCACGGCAGCAAATCCCGCAGATGGTAGTGATGCGGTCCGAGCTTGCCGCCGTAGTTTCCCGCGCTGATGCGGGTGGCGCCGCGCTGCGGGACCGAGCTTGACGATGGCGGCGATGCCGGCGCGCATAGCCGCGGCGACCGCTTCCGAGGTGAGCCCGTCGATCACGATCTCGAGCACCGATCCCGCCTCGGCGTCGAGCGACGACTTCACGGCGCCGCGCAAGGTCGGGCAGAACGCATCGTTGGTCGAGGCGCGCGCGCCCTTGTATTTGGAACCGACCTTCGAGCCGGAGCGCACGATGCCGCCGGGAAACGGCGCGATCGCGTCCGGCACCTTGGC
Source organism: uncultured Pseudomonadota bacterium (assembly GCA_963745155.1). Lineage (GTDB taxonomy): Bacteria > Pseudomonadota > Alphaproteobacteria > Rhizobiales > Xanthobacteraceae > BOG-931. The sequence continues at coordinate 150,767 of CAVUWO010000014.1, forward strand.
GATCGCGGCTGCGGCGGCTTCCGCGGCGGTCCGCGTCGTTCGGGTCGTGCGGCCGATAATGATGCAGGTTGCCGCCACCGACCGCTTGCTTCGTCAGCCCGGTCGTCGCTTCGCAGACGAATTCGCCGTCCATGACCGGAATGCGCCAGAAATGCCTGGCGCCGAAGCGCTTCGAAATCTGCCAGCCATCGCCGAAATAGCGCAGTGCATTGCCGAGCTTGAGTTTTTCCTCGCCCGCGATGCCGGCATAGCAGGCCGAGCCGGGGCTCGTCAGCACGGATTGCCCGACGCGCGCCTGCAATTGCTTCTGCAATTCGGCGGTCGACATCGCGAACAACAAGACGCGCACGCCCGGACGCCCGTCCGGCGTCTCGTTCGGCGGTCAGCGCGCAGTCGATTCCCGCCTCGCAGCCGCAGCCGATGACGGAGGTGGCAAAGCCGGTCATGTTCGCCGCCGCTTCGCGCGCCCAGCGTGCGGTGTCGGCGGTGATGGTCAGCGCGGTCGCCCGCATGCCGAAGGCTTCGGCAAACGTATCGTCGACGCGCACGCCTTTGACGGTCAGGACACGCATGGCACGACTTCGAATGGTTCGGGCCGGCCGAGCGCGTGCTCGGGCACCTTGATGACGTCGTCGGCAAGGCCGTAGCGATCATGGTAATAAGCCTTCATGCGGCGATCGATGGCGCGGTCGCGTTCGGGCCGGACGGTCAGCGCGCGGCCGAAGCGGTATTTGGTCACTTTGCCGTCGCGCACGACCAGTTCGCCGTCCTTGAACACATAGGCGGCGGCGCGAAACATCCTGGCCCGGTCGGCGTCGTCTTCGTAGACGGCGACATCGGCGACGGCGCCGGCATCAAGATGCCCGCGATCGGTCAAGCCGAGCAGCTTTGCCGGGGCGGCGCGGGTCATCGTGGCGATCTCGGTCAGCGAATATTCCCGCGTGATCGACGGCAGCGTCGTCATCTTGATCGCGTCCGCCGGCAGCTCCGCCATCCATTGCGCCCGCAGATCCCGGCTCATCAGCAGCGCGAAAATGTCGGGATAGGTCCGGAAGTGTGCGCCGTTCGGATGATCGGTCGTGAAATAGACCTGCCGCGGATCCTCGATCAGCAGGAATAGTTCCAGTCCGATCGCCCATTGCACGGCGTTGTGAAAGTCTTTCCGCCGATACTCGTACGGGACGAGTCCGACGCCATTGGCGTCGCCGTCGACGATGACCCATTTGCGCGGACGGGCCTGATCGCGCGCGTTGAATTGGCGCAGCACGTCGGACGAGATGGTCACGGTCTGGCCGAACATGACCTGGCCGACGTCGATCGTTACGCTCTTGGCGGCGTTCACGGCGGCGGCGAGCGGCGCGGCGGCCGAGGAGAATCCCCGCTCGCCTTCCTTGCCGTAGCCGTAGAATTGCAGATGCGCGAGATGGAGCGGCAGCCCTTCCGCGGCCGCGATCGTGGCGAGCGCGGTCTCGACGTTGCCGGCCAGCCCGAGATTGTTGCAATGAACATGCAGGGGATGCGGCACGCCGAGCGCATCGACGGCATGCTGCAGGGCTTTCACGATGGCTACGCGACGAGACGCCGTAGGACGGCACGACGTCGTCGAACGAGAACGCCCGTACGTTCTGCTTGAACGCCGCCGCGCCGCCGGCGTTGACGACCTTGATGCCGAGCGAACGCGACGCCGCGAGCGTCCAGGCGACGTAGTCGGCGATGGCCGTTTCGCTCTCCTTGGCGTGCAAGAGGCCGAGCAGATAATCGTCATTGCCCAGGATGGCGAGCGTCGCCTTGTCGATGATCGGGATGTCGGTCAGCTCGAGATGGGCTTGCAAGGCATGCTGCGGCGAGACCGCCGGCTCGACGACCGTGGTAAATCCCATGGCGGCATAAAGGCTGCCGGTCGCCTGGGCCGTCCAGCCGGTGCCAGCCCATGGCGTGGCGGCTGCGCCCGGCGCCGCGTCCTGAAATTCGGGCAGCAGCAGCCGCGCATTGTTCACGTTCCAGCCGGCGATGTGCGAGTGGATATCGATGGCGCCGGCCATCACGATCTTGCCGGCGGCATCGTAAGTCGCGTCGGCGCGCCCGTCCGTGCGGCGCCGCGACGATCCTGCCGTCGCGCATCCAGATGTCGCCGACCGCATCGCGACGGTTGGCGGGATCGATGACGCGTCCGCCGGCGAGCCGCGTCAGCATGGGCGCTCTCCCGTGGCCGGGCAGGGCGGCGGCGATGCGCGCAATCGCATCGGCGACCGAAACGATGCCGCTCGGCGCGCTCGCTTCCACGGCGACGAGCGTGCCGGTCGAGGCTGAGTGCTGCACGCAAGCATGATCGACCCCGGGACGGCCGACCTGAATTTGAACACGCGGCGCCGGGCGGAAACCCGCACCTTGGCCGGTCAAAGCGATCGTCGGCGGCGTCTCCCGCCAGCCGGGCGCCTGCGCGCGATAAGCCGATATCCATACGACGCAATCGGTCTCGCCGCTCTCGACCAGACGGCGGCTGTCGAACAGCCAGGGATCATGCTCGGCAAAGCCGCGGCCGAATCCGGTGCGCGGCGGAAATCCGCTGGTCCAACCGCAGGTCTGCAGCACGCCCATAGCGTTGTCGACCGGGGCGAGCGGCAGGCCGGAGAAACGGGTCGTCGCATTCAGGTCGCTGACGAGACCGCACAACATTTCGATCGTCAGCGCATCGAGCGACGCAGCCGACCAGACGGCGACGCCGAAGCGTGCCGATTTAAGCCTGGCGGCAAGCTCGTCGAGCGTTGCCGCGGCGACGCGCGTCCTGCCCGCCGGCCGATCGGCGATGCGCGCCCGCAGCGCGGCAAGGAGGATCGGCAAATCGCGCGGCTCCTTGCCGATCGCCGTCAAACTTGTTCCGGCGGCCGCAAGGGTCGCGGAATCGCGCCCGGGTGTCAGCCAAAAGATGCGACGCTCGACATCCGCATTGATGCTTCGGCCGGCCGCATTTTTCCGAACAGCTTTTGCGGCAGTTCCGGCCACGCTTCGGCGAGACCCGGACCGACCAGCAGCAGCGTGTCGGCATGGAGCTGCGCTTCGCCCGGCGTCGTCAGCATCAGGCCTGCGGTACGCATCGCCGCGATGTCGCGCAGCAAAGCGGCCGAATCCATGTGGTCGATGACCGCGCCGGTTTGTCGCGCCAGCGCGAGCGCGGCACGCGCGCCGGCGACATCGGTGCCGAGCCCCGCGATCAACGGTTGACGGCTTGCGGCAAGAAGCTTGGCCGCCTCCGCAACGGCAGCATCAAGCGATGCGGCCTTGCCCGCAATCCACGCATGCTCCATGTCCCGGATTCCCATTGCATACGGAGCGTTCGGCATTCGATTGCCGTCGATCTGATGATGTCCGATCAATCGTCGTATTTGATATAGGCGAAGCGCTGATCTTTTTCCGGCGTGCCCTCGAGTGCGCCGCCGGCCTTGCCCGGTCGCCACGAAATGACGTCTTCGATCTTCTTCGCCAGTTCGAAATCCTTGTCGGTGATGCCCTTGGCGGCGTGATTTTGCAGTCGCACCTCGACGAAGGCATAGGACGCGGTGATGTCCGGATGGTGCCATGCGGCCTCGGCCAGATGGCCGACCGCGTTGATCACCATCAAGGTTCCCTTCCAGCTGTGGGTGCGGTACTTGCGGCGTATCCAGCCGCCTTCAAGATGCCAATGCGGCAGATCGCGTGCAAGGCGTTCCTGAATTTCGTCGTCTGAATAGGTCCGCTCTTTATTGGCCTCGGCCATGGATGCTTCCTCCGCTCGTTCGTTGTTTCGGCGTTGGTTATTCCCCGCCCATTGCCAACGCAGACAAGATAACGCAGTGTAGACCATTCGAAAAATCGGACAAAAAGCAATTTTTCGGGAGCGAGACTTGCACGACGGCGTTGCCATGCCGGCCAGTGTGACCGTCACCGTTCCCGCGCGGCTGCACCTCGGTTTTCTCGATCTCAATGGCGGGCTCGGCCGGCGCTTCGGCAGCATCGGGCTCGCCATCAGCGACCTGAGAACCAGGATCACGATCAAAAGAGCAACGCGCGGCAAAGTCTCCGGTCCGGAGAGCGATCGTGTGCGCCAATACCTGCAGACGATGGAGCGTGAACTGGCGCTGGAAGACAGCCACGCGGTGGACATTGCGGAAGTCGTTCCCGCTCATGCCGGCCTCGGTTCCGGCACGCAGCTCGCGCTTGCGGTCGCCGCCGGCTTGCGCCGACTGCACAACCGGTCGCTCGATGTCGAGGACGACGCGCTCAATCTGGGGCGCGGAACGCGCTCGGGCATCGGCATCGGACTATTTTCTCGCGGCGGATTGGTGGTCGACGGCGGTCGCGGTCGTTCGGCCAGGCCGGCGCCGATCATCAGCCATTTGCCGTTTCCCGACCGCTGGCGTGTTCTTGTTGTTCTCGACCCCAAATATCGCGGCCTGCATGGCCTCGACGAAGTCACGACTTTCGCAGCGCTCGCGCCGATGTCGGACGCCGACGCCGCGCACATTTGCCGCCTGATCCTGATGCAGGCTCTGCCGGCGCTTGTCGAGCAGGACCTGGTGAGCTTCGGCGCTGCGATCAAGGAACTGCAGGTTCGCCTGGGCGATTATTTTGCCTCCGCCCAGGGCGGATCGCGCTTCACCAGCCGTGATGTCGCCGCCGTTCTGGACGCTTTGGATATCGCCGGCGCCTTCGGCATCGGTCAAAGTTCCTGGGGCCCTACGGGCTTCGCGTTTGCGCCGTCGCCCGAAGAGGCGCACCGGCTGGCCGCCATTGCGGGTGATCACGCAACGGGTCGGGGTCTGGACATCCGCCTGTGCAAGGGGCTTAATCGCGGCGCGGAGATCATCGCTCACGCGCATGAGCATGAGCGCGGCCAATAGCAACCGATGCCGGGGGGCGGCCGTGGCCGACAAGAATATCCTGCATATGGTCACGCCGACCAAACATCTGAGCCCGTTCGACGTGAACATGGCGCTCGATGCCGGCTACGACGCGGTGCTCACTTACACCGATGTGACGGTCGACGAGGTGACCGGCCTCGTTCAGGACGCGATATTCTCGCGGCCGCCCAAGCTCGGTGCGCGAACCGGAATGTTTTTCGGCGGCAAGAACGCGACGCTCGCGCTCGACATGATGGCGAAGGCGAAGAAGGCGCTGGTGCCGCCATTCGGCATCTCGTTTTTTGCCGATCCCGCCGGGTCGTTCACAACCGCTGCAGCGATGGTGGCGTGCGTCGAGAAGGTGCTGAAGGACAAGAAGGAGCGCGATCTCAAAGGGCTGAAGGTCGCCGTGTTCGGAGCGACGGGCGTCGTCGGCTATGCTGCGGCGGTGATTGCCGCGCTCGAAGGCAGCGCTGTCACCATGGTGGGTTATGACGGTGTCAAGCGCGTCAGCGAGGGCGCGGCGGAGATCAAGGCCCGGTTCGGCGTCGATATGTACGCGGCCGATGGCAGCGACGAGGCCAAGAAGTCGGCCGTCATGGCCGGAGCCGAAGCCGCGCTGTGCGCCGGCCGCGCCGGTGTCCAGATTTTGTCGAAGGCGCAGCTCGGGGAGGCAAGGCATTTGCTGATCGCCGCAGATGTCAACGCAGTCCCGCCGACAGGCGTCGAAGGCCTCGACATGCAGGCAAACGGGGTCGCGCTCACCGCCGCGGGCGCCTTGGGATTGGGACCGCTCGCCATCGGGAACATCAAGTACAAAACCGAATTCGGCCTGTTTCAGAAAATGATCGCAGCCGCGAAGCCGGTCCAATTCGATTTTCGCGACGCGTTCGCCCTTGCCCGCGAACTTGCCGGATAGCGGGCCCGCAATCCTCATCGCCGCGATTTCCGGCCGTGCGCTCGCAGCGTCCGCCCGCCGCGGGGGATATTTGCCGCTGGTGACGGATTTCTTCGGCGATCAGGATACGTTGGCCCTGGCGCATGCCCATGTGCGTCTCGCCGGAGATCTCGCACGTGGGATCGATGAGCAGGATCTTTTCCGTGCGTTGGAGACGTTGAGCGAACGGCGCCCGCCCGCGGGCATCGTGTGCGGCACCGGCTTCGAGATGAGGACGCCACTCCTGGAGCGCCTGGCGCAACGATGGCGGCTCTTCGGCAACAACGCCGAGACCGTTGCCAAAGTCAAAAATCCCGAGCTGCTTGCCACGACCTGTGCCGGCTTGGGCATTCCATGTCCGGAACTATCGTTGTCGCAGCCGCCGTCGCCTGGCGACTGGCTGGTCAAGCGCAAAGGCGGTGCCGGCGGCGGCCATGTCAAACCGGCGCTGCAACGGCACGGCGTCAGCGGCGATATGTATTATCAGCGCAAAATGTCGGGAACGCCGATTGGGGCCCTGTTTGTCTCCGACGGAGCGCGCGCCGTCGTGCTCGGGTTCAGCGCGCAATGGTCTTCGCCGACACCGCGTCAGCCGTACCGGTATGGCGGCGCAGTACGGCCGGCGACACTCGCGCCGGCTGTCGCCGATCGGCTCGCCGCCGCCGTTCACAAACTTACAGCGGCTTTTTCGCTGGTCGGGCTCAACAGCGCCGACTTTCTGGTCGACGGCGAAAGCATCTGGCTGTTGGAGATCAATCCGCGGCCGGGCGCGACGCTGGATATCTTCGAGCCACGGGGCGGATCGCTGTTCGCGGTTCACATGGCTGCCTGCGAGGGCGAGTTGTTTGCTGCACCGCACCATCCGGAAGGCGCAAAAGCGTCCGCGATTGTTTATGCCGAAAATGATATTGCTTGCGTCCCCGCCTTGGACTGGCCGGAGTGGAGCGCCGACCGACCAGTCGCCGGGAGCACCATCAAGGCTGGCGAGCCGGTGTGTACTGTCTACGCTTACAGCCCGGCCGCGGCGGCGGCACGAGCGATCGTAGACCAACGGCGCGAAATGATTCTCGCTTGGACGCGAGCGGGAGGAAATCATGAAGGCCCCGCACCCGATCAGTGTGAATGAGCGGGCCGCGAAGCTTGTTGCCCAATTGGTGGCGGATGCGGCCGAGCTGAAAATAGCGGTGACCCGCGGCGAATTGGGCGAAACGCTTATCGATGCCGGCGGCAGCGCCATCGGCAGCATTGCGGCGGGTCTGCGCATCGCCGAAATCTGCATGGGCGGCCTCGCCGACGTCCGTCTTGGGCCGTCGGCGGCAACGCCGCGCTGGCCGTGGGCGATCAGTGTCCGTTCGTCCAATCCGGTCATTGCCTGCCTGGCAAGCCAATATGCCGGATGGCGTCTGTCGCTGAAGGATGCCGATCATTCCTATTTCGCGCTCGGCTCGGGGCCGGCCCGCGCGCTCGCTCGGCGCGAACCGCTGTTCCAGGATTTGCCGTATGCCGATCGCGCCGAAAACGCCACCTTGGTCATCGAAAGCAATCAGCCGCCGCCGGCCAAGGTGGTGGAGAAGGTCGCGCAAGATTGCGGGGTTGAACCGGCGAACCTGACGATCATATTTGCACCGACCCAGAGTTTGGCCGGCGGCACTCAAATCATCGCGCGCGTGCTCGAGGTCGCGCTGCACAAGGCGCACGAATTGCATTTCCCGCTCGATCGCGTGGTCGAGGGCATGGGGGCGGCGCCGCTGTGTCCGCCGCATCCGGACTTCGTCACGGCGATGGGACGCACCAACGATGCCATCATCTTCGGCGGGACAGGTCCAACTGTTCGTCACCGGTCCCGCCAGTGAGGCGCGCGCGCTCGCCGACAAGCTTCCCAGCAAGGCGTCGCGCGATTACGGCCGGCCGTTTGCGGAAATTTTCAGGGCGGTCAAAGGCGATTTCTATGCCATCGATCCGATGCTGTTCAGTCCTGCGCAGATCATCGTCACGGCGCTGGAAAGCGGCGAAAGCTTCCAGTCGGGCGAAATCGACCTAAGTCTGCTCGATGCCTCTTTCACCTGAACGCTTCGCGGCCGCGCCGCGCGGCGCTCATGGCCAGGCCCATGGTCGGTCTGGTAGGCGATCGCGTCGATTGGCACACCCGCGAACTTGCCGCCGCACTCGCGGCGCGAGGCGTCGGCACGGCGCGCATACGCCTCGAATTGTGCGGATTCGCCACCGCGAGCGTCAGCGGATTGCGGATCGATGGATTTGGCGAACGGCTTCCCGACGCGGTGGTGATCCGCTCGATGTCGGGCGGCACGTTCGAGGCGGTCACGCTCCGTCTGGGCGTTGTCCATGCGCTGCGCGAGCGCGGCGTCCTCATCTGGAACGATGCGCGTTCGATCGAGCGCTGCGTCGACAAGTCGATGACGAGCTTTTTGCTCGCCCGCGCCGGAATAGCGACGCCGGCGACTTGGGCGACGGCGTCATACCAGGAGGCCGCGCAAATCGCGCAACGCGAAACGGGTGACGGGCCGCTCGTGCTCAAGCCGCTGTTCGGCTCGCAGGGACGCGGATTGAAGTTGATCCGCACAGGCGAGGACTTGCCGCAGCCTCCCGACGCGCCCGGCGGGGTGTGGTATTTGCAACGCTTTGTCGGCGTCGAACGGGACGGCTTTCACGATTTTCGCGTGCTGGTGCTGCAAGGCCGGGTCGTCGCCGCGATGCAAAGGCATTCCCATCATTGGATCACCAATGTCAAACGGGGCGGGCGCCCGGTTGCCGCCGTGGTCAATGACGACATGAACACGCTGGCGGTCGCGGCCGCCGCGGCCGTCGGGGCCGATTTCGCCGGGGTCGATATCATTTACGGGGCCGACGGGCGGCCGCTGGTGCTCGAGGTCAACAGCATGCCGGCCTGGTCCGGACTGCAGAAGGTCACGCCCGTTCGCATCGCCGCGGTCTTCGCCGACGCGCTTGCGGCGGCTCTCGCCGCCGCACGCGCGGCCCGGGGAGCCATGGCGTGACATCGCGCACGGATGAGATTGCCGCCGCGTTCACCTGGGCCTGTCGCGCCGAACTCGACGCTCCCAAGCCGGGCAATGTGCATGTGTTTGCCGCCGGCCATCGCATGACGGCCGAGGCGTTCGTCGCCAGCGCCGAAGCGGCGGCGCCCGCCATCGCGGCGCAAGGCATACGCGTCGGGGCGCGCATTCTCGGCGCGGTCGAGGCGACCTTTGCCGCGGTCGGCGCCAATACCAATCTCGGAATCATTCTGTTGTGCGCGCCGCTGGCCGCGGCCGCGCACCGCGCCGGCCCGGACTTGCAGGCGGCGCTCGGCAACGTCCTCGCCGGTCTTGATACGGACGATGCCGCGCTCGCCTTTCGCGCCATTGTACGCGCGGCGCCCGCCGGACTGGGGCACAGCGCGCGCCACAGCGTGTACGAGCCGGCGACGGTCAGTCTGCTCGCGGCCATGACCGAAGCGGCGGATCGCGACCGCGTCGCGCGACAATACGCCACCAATTTTGCCGATGTCTTCGATCTCGGCTTGCCGCTGCTGCAAGCGATCAGCCATCACGCCGATCCAAAATGGTCGACGCTTACGGCCTATCTCGGCTTCCTGTCCGCGTTTCCCGACAGTCATATTTTGCGCAAATACGACGCTGCGACGGCGGAAAGAGTTCGCCGCACTGCGGCAACGCAGTTCGCGTCGCTGCGGACGGCAAACCATCCGGCCGAACTTCTCCCTGAACTCTTGGCCTGGGATGCCGCGTTGAAGGCCGAAGGGCTCAATCCCGGAACCAGCGCCGACCTGACGGTCGCGACGCTGTTCGCCCATCGATTGCAGAACATCTTGCCGTAGTTGCGCAACAGTGATTGACTTGAGGCTGTGGGACCGCAGTTCCACCGCCTATCTGGCTAACCGGTCCGGCAGGTTCATGCCGGATGCTGACAACAAGGATAGATGCCAACCGGGCGACGTGGGGCAAGAACGCCTCACGCGCGTAATTTTTCCTTGGGAGGAGATGGCGATGGCAAAAGTAACTGGACTTTGCGTCGGTGAATCGCTTGTCGGTGACGGCAACGAAGTCGCGCACATCGATCTGATCGTCGGCCCGCGCGGCAGCGCGGCCGAGGCGGCGTTCGCAAACTGCCTGACCAACAACAAGGACGGATTCACGTCGCTGTTGGCCGTGGTGGCGCCGAATCTACTGTGCAAGCCGGCGACCGTGATGTTCAACAAAGTGACGATCAAAGGCGCCAAGCAGGCGGTGCAGATGTTCGGCCCCGCCCAGCATGCCGTGGCCAAGGCCATCGCCGACAGCGTGGCGGAAGGCATCATTCCTGCGAACGAAGCCGACAACCTCTTCGTCTGCGTCGGCGTTTTCATTCACTGGGACGCGGCCGACGACAAGAAGATCCAGGACTACAATTATCGCGCCACCAAGGAAGCCCTCGCCCGCGCCGTCGCCGGCGAGCCCAGTGCGGCCGAGGTCGTCGCCAAGCGCGATCAGGTCAAGCATCCGTTCGCGGCGTAAGTCACGCCGCGACGAAGCGCTGTCAGGCTGCTTGCAGGCGCGCAATTTGCGCACCTGCAAGCGCGCCGCTGTGCAAACATGACGCCACCAGCGCCCCGGCGATGCCGGCGCGCGCGAGCGCGGACAGATCGTCGGCATCCCGCACGCCGCCGGCCGCGTAGACGTGCTTGGCGCGAGCCTGCGCCTTGATCGCCGCAAGCCTTTGCAAATCGGGGCCCGCCGCGCTGCCGACGCGGGCGAGCGTCATCGCGATCACCCGCGCGGGCCACTTGGCGGCGTCGGTGAGTAGCGCCGTAGGTCCTTGGAATGCGTCGGCCCGGTAGTCGAGCGAAAGCACGACCCGATCGTCCGCCGCGAGCGCGCGGACGAGCGTGTCGTCGCTTTGGCTTTCGCTGCCGAGGACGAGCTGCCCCGTGCCGGCATCGAGCCAGCGTCGCGCGCGGGCGAGATCGGCCATGCCGTTGTCGACCCATAAGGCGACGGCCGGAAACTCGCTTCGCAATTGCGCGAGCGCGGCGTCGTTACCGCCGAGACCTTCGATGGCGTCGAGGTCGGCGATGTAAAATGTCGCAAACGGAAAGATCGACAACAGACCGCGAGCGACATCGACCGGATGACTGCTCGCGGACAGCGGCGTTTCGATCGGACGATAGTGGCTGCGCTCTCCCATGCGCGCATGCACGACGATGCCGCCCTTCAGATCGAGAACGGGAATGACCTCCATCATCTCAGAACCTTGCACCTGGAAGCTTGCGCGGTGTCGAACGATTGGGCCATCGTATATCGCGTCGCCGACGGACGCGAGGCGGCATGGGTGTTGTCGAGATGAGCGCTGTCATCGGTTGGGACATCGGCGGCGTTCATCTGAAAGCCGCACGCGCGGAAGACGGGCGCATCACCAAGGTCGCGCAATACGCCTCGCCGCTCAAGGCCGGCACCGAGCGCGTGCAGCAGGCGCTGGCGCAAGCGCGGGCGGATTTGGGCGAGGCCGAGCGGCACGTCGTCACCATGACCGGCGAACTCGCCGATACCTTCGCCTCGCGCCGCGAAGGCGTCGAGCGCTTGACCGCGCTCGCCGTGCAAGAGCTCGGCGCGGTGTCGATCTATGCCGGCCCGGCCGGCTGTGTCGATTCGCCGGAGGCGCCGGCGCGGACCGCGGAGATCGCCTCGGCGAATTGGCACGCCTGCGCGACGCTGGTTGCGCGCCAGCGTCGCGACGCCTTGTTCATCGACCTCGGCTCGACCACGACCGACATCATCCCGATTGTCGACGGCAAGGTGGCGGCGCGCGGCTATACCGATGCGCAACGGTTGGCCGCGGGAGAGCTGGTGTACACCGGCCTGGTGCGCGGCTTTGTCATGGCCACGGCAAATCGCGCGCCGCTGCGCGGCGTGTGGACGCCGTTGGTCAACGAGAATTTTGCCACCATGGCCGACGTCCATCGCATTCTCGGCACGCTGCCGCCGGACGTCGACCTCATGCCCACCGCCGATGGCCGCGAAAAGACCGTCGCCGCCTCGCGCGCGCGGCTTGCCCGCATGCTGGGAGCCGATGCGGCGGATGAGGACGATGGGACGTGGACGTTGCTCGCGCGCTGGTTCGCCGAATCGCAACTGCGCGCCATCGCCGTTGCTGCGATGCTCGTATTGTCAAGCAGAGCCGTGCGCCCGCCCGTGCCCATTATTGCGGCAGGCATCGGTCTTGCGGCCGTTGCCGAAGTCGCGCGGCGGTCGGGATGTCCGAGCGCGACGTTCGACGAATTATTCGATGTCCCGCCGGAACTGCGTACTGCCGTGTGCCAATGTGCGCCGGCGAGCGCGCTGGCTGTGCTGTTTTCCGCGTGACGCGACCCCGAACGCCGCGGAAATTATCGTGCGAGAGCGGTATTCGTGGCAGCGTCCGGCTGCGGTCCCCCGGCAGCGCGGCTTCGCGCGCAAACCACTTTGACGATTTCCCCTTCGCCGAGGTCTTGTCCGAGCGCCGTCTCGGCCAGGTAAGCCTGACCGTGCATGAAGCACGTGACGGGGCTTGCGAACAATTCGGGGTCCCTGACCACCTGCATGGCGTTGTGTTCGTTGCAGGCGCAAAGGTCGGGACCGAGGCGAGCGAGCAGACCAGAATCAAGGCCGATAACATCTATGGCTCCGTTGTTGTCGACTACGGGGCCTTAGACGTTCTCCCTAGACCCGCCGCATTAACGCAGCCACCTCCTGCTTATAGCAATTACTGGGCCATGTCTTCCCCAAAGTCGCGCCGAAAACGGTGATTGGCGTGGGCACGGCGAACATTTTCCCCGCGCCCGCCCACACCACTTGTGTCTTAGGTGTCGAGCCCGCTGGAAAAAACACCTGTTAACGCATTTCATTAACCGCTGCCGAATTAGCCGGGCATCGAGTGAAGCAATTTGAGACGGCGATAATTCGACCGTCGCCCCTCTCGGGCTTTCTTTCCCCTCATCTCAACAAGGAATGATGAGCGAGCGCAAAGTGTTACATGGGATTGGTCGTCGACAAGTTGCATATATCACATGGCAGTGCTAGAGTTGTAACGCATTTGGGCGAAACTTTTGGTTATGTAAATGGATTTTTTTCTCAACGGCAAAGGGTCGGCCGCGCTTATTTTGGCAATTAGCGGGGTATGGTTTCTTTGGATGCCGACTTCCGCGGCGTTTGCGCAGAATATCGAGGAGGTACTGCAAGCGAACGGCTACCAGATGTACAATCCGCCGAGAGGGAATTGGGGTCCTGGCTTTGTGTTCGCCGGAGACGTGATTGACAATAAAATTTCTAACGTACGAGAGGTATGTCCAAACTTATATGGCAATCTTGATGCGCCAAACAAAACAAAGGTGGTTCTCGCGAACCACAAAGTCGAGGATAGCTTTAGTCTCTCAGTTGCCTTTAATTATCTTAAGCGCGTTACCGGATTTGCGAACAACGACGCGGATCTTGTTTCCATCGAGGGTAAGCGGGCGGCGGAGGTCACATGGGGAGATATTAACGAATTATCGTACTCGGACATGGATAAATGGCTTGAGACTGGCGAAGCGCGCCCAATTGCTAAGAGGTGTCGCGCAGCCATAGACGATTTGAAGGCAAAGAATAGATTTAAGGATCACGTTTTTGTTATAGTGCGAGCAGTCGCTCCAGATTTTGTGACCTTCGATTTCTCTGAAGCTCTAAAAGGTGGGGTCGGCGTATCGGCCGGCTTTTCCCAGCGATTGAGTGCTGGTATTCAAGGCAAGGGCGAATTCAAGGAGGCAAGCCGACTAGAAATTAAAGAGCGGCTCTTTGTGGGTTACGCGCCCCCTTTTAAAATCGACGATTGGTTGCCTACAGGCTTTGTTTCCGGGGAGATTGTGGAGGTGCGGGGCAAACCCTCAACGCTGGTCATCGAGTGAAGACATGTCTAAAAAACATCTCATATTTGGCTTTGCTGCTGCAGCGCTTTTACTGCTTTTAAGAAACCTCGCCTTTGCTGATGCTGGTCACGTTGGTTATGGGACGCGCGACCCTAATCGCAACTGCAATAACCCGAGGCTGCCGCCGCCCGAAGATACACTTCTTTCCGATCGGGAGGAGGCCGTATTCGCAATTAAGGTCAAGCGCAATGGCGACTGGCAACTGAATGGCACAGCGACTCTGATCGACGATGCGGGTATTTTCATAACCGCGGATCACGTTATAATTTATCCTAATACCAAGCAACCGATCGAGATTACCCAGAAGCTCGGAAGTAGCGAGCGAAAATTTGATGCGGAAGTGCTATGGGCCGCTAACGATTACAAAACAGAAGATTTCGCGATCCTTCGCGCGCAAGGGTGGAAGAACGAATTGCGCTTTCCTTACCCATTGCGTTTTGACGACATCGGAAGAAATGCGGCGACTTTGTCGGATTCGAAGAAAATTCGGAGGGACCGGTACATAGGCATGTCCCTTACTATAAAACCGACGCCGCTGATGGAAGAAATACGACGGAATGGTCTTTGGACAGTCAAGCGGCGCTCTGTTGTATGACAATTATGGACGAGCGTTCGCCATTATTGTGAAGCACGGGGTTCCAAAGGATGATTCTGTCGATGCGCTGACAACAGAGCAGGCATTTCTCAAGTGGCAGACGACTGCCACTATTTCAGCTTTCCCGTTGCAATACACGTTGCATCACCTAAAGGCTGTCCTCAAGCCCAGCGCTTATATGAACCAAGTTATTGAGATGTTGCGCGAAGGAATGTCCTCTCGAATGCCGGGCGATATGAGTAACCGCGCCACTCCGATTGATATGATTTATCTGATTGATGATTTTTTTTCCGGCGAAATCGGAAAAAAATGGCTATCTGATGAGAAAGCATGGAACCAATTGCTTTGGAAGGTCATTGAGCCAGCCGCTGGTGACCAGTGTGTTGCGACGTATTTTTTGGAGATGCACGACAAGGCGTCTCGGAAGTATGATGCCATCCCTGCCGTGCCTGTTAAATCACGTGGAGGGACCGACACCGAAAAGTCTGATCAGAGGAAAACATCGCAATCAAGGCAGGACGGAAGTTCTTTTTCGAACCGCGTTGGTGCTCTGCCAGATAAATTGGGCGATGAGAGCCTGGAATCGGATGAGAAGCTGGGTATTTTGTTTTTAGAGCAGGCACTGAACACAACTAAGAACCCGAGCCTGAAAGCAGGATACGTGGGGCGTGCACTTAAAGTGCTGCGACGGGGGATGAGGAATCCCGAAGTGCGGCGAGCCTTGAAAAATGGAAGTGAGGATCGCGATTATGCGGCGATGGCCGGTAATCTAGGGGTGGCGGAGGACTTAGGTGCCCAAATTGGAATAGGCAGTAAGGAGGCAGCTTCCAACGCAATTTTTGCTGCCGATGCGCTCGGTGGCTCATTTAACGCCTACGAATTGGCAGCCCGATACGCGATGGAATTGGCAGATGCCGTATCTGCCGCTGGTCTGTACGCTCGCGCGGTCGCGTCATTAGGCGACGGCCCACGCGATGAAGGTACGCGCGACAGCCTAACACGAAACTTTCAAATTGCGGTTGCCAAAACAGAGACGCCTAATACGAAAATAGAGAATTTTCATGTTAACCGGTTTCGCGGCCACGGCGCAAGTCGATGGTACGCCCTAGCAGCCAACGAGCCGCACCCCTTTGAGTATGATGGTATTCAGATCGCGCAGAGGGGCGCGCCGAGAAACGATCTGGCGTTTGTGTCTCAAGACCCAAGCGAGTGGGCGATGCCGGCTAAGAATTATGACAACCAACGCTATTCAACACTCAAGCAGATCAACGCGAGCAACGTCGGCAAGCTGCAGGTGGCGTGGACGTTCTCAACGGGTGTTTTGCGCGGACACGAAGGGGCGCCGCTTGTCATCGGTAACATGATGTACGTGCATACCCCGTTCCCGAACATCGGTCTATGCACTCGATCTCGAACCACGAAGCCAAGATCGTATGGAAGTACGAGCCGAGACAGGATCCCGAGCGTCATCCCGGTGATGTGCTGCGACACAGTGAATCGCGGCCTTTCCTATGAGTAATGGCAAAATTTTCTTGCACCAGGCGGACACCACTCTTGTTGCGCTTGACGCTAAGAGCGGAAAGGTGGTGTGGCCGGTGAGGGACGGCGACCCTTCGAAGGGCGAAACAGGCACATCTGCGCCCTTCGTCTTCAAGGACAAGGTCCTGGTCGGCGATTCAGGCGGCGAATTCGGCGTACAATGTCACGTCACCGCTTACAACATCAGGGACGGCAAGAGCGTCTGGCGCGCCTATTCAGAAGGGGCCGGACGATGAAATCCTGCTGGACCCGACAAGACGAGGCTCGGCAAGCCGGTCGGCAAGGACTTCAGCGCTGAAGACCTGGCAGGGCGATCAGTGGAAGATCGGCGGCGGCTCCACTTGGGGCTGGATTTCCTACGATCCCGAGCTGAACCTCGTTTATTACGGCTCCGGCAATCCCTCAACCTGGAACCCGACGCAGCGGCCGGGCGACAATAAATGGACAATGGCCATTTTCGCGCGTAACCTAGATACCGGCGTGGCCAAGTGGGTCTACCAAATGACGCCCCACGACGAGTGGGACTACGACGGCGTCAATGAAATGATCCTCACCGACCAAGAAATCGGTGGGAAGATACGCAAGTTACTTACACATTTCGACCGGAGCGGTCTTGGCTACACCCTCGATCGGGAAACTGGCGAGCTTCTCGTCGCGGAAAAGTACGACTTGGCGGTCAACTGGACCACGGGCGTCGACATGAATAAGAACTCGCCTAACTATGGTCGTCCGTCGGTCGTGGCTGAGCATTCGACCGAGCACGGCGGTCCTGACCACAACACCGGGAACATTTGCCCGGCGGCGCTGGGCGCGAAGGACGAGCAGCCGGCGGCTTATTCGCCGGAGACGCAGCTCTTCTACGTGCCGACGAACCATGTCTGCATGGACTACGAGCCCTTCAAGGTGAGCTATACGGCTGGCCAGCCCTACGTCGGAGCGACGCTCTCCATGTATCCGCCCAAGGGCGAGACCAACATGGGCAACTTCATTGCCTGGGACGCCAAAACGGGCAAGATCGTCTGGTCTGATCCGGAGCAGTACTCCGTGTGGTCCGGCGCGCTTGCGACCGCTGGAGGCGTTGTGTTCTACGGAACGCTTGAGGGCTACCTGAAGGCGGTCGACGCCAAGTCTGGCAAGGAACTCTACAAGTTCAAGACCCCGTCCGGTATTATCGGCAACGTCATGACCTACGAGCACGGAGGTAGGCAGTACGTCGCAGTGCTGTCGGGCGTCGGCGGCTGGGCCGGCATTGGCCTTGCGGCCGGACTGACCGACCCGCACGCCGGCCTCGGCGCGGTGGGCGGTTACGCCGCGCTGAGCAACTACACGGCGCTCGGGGGGCAGCTCACGGTTTTTGCGTTGCCCTATTGATTGACTGATTGAAAACTGGAGAGCACCTCGACCGGTTTAAGCGTTCCCAAGGAATTAAAAGATACGGTAATCAATTTTCGGCTACAAATGTGTTCCCAAGACTCCTTATACGATCCTCAAGGCTCGCTAGCAAAGACCTTGATGGGGATAGCACCGACAAGCCGCGAGTCCGGGTTCGGAAACGCTGATGGCCAAACGGCAACGTTTGAAGGGGGCGGCGTGGCTCGGCCTCGGATTGCTGGTCGCGGCGGCTTGTGTCGCCGGCGTTGCGCTGCTCGTCCGGGGCTTCGTTGCCGCCCGCAACGAGGCGGCCGCCGAAACCGAGCGCGAGCAGCCGGTCGCGCGCGCCGCTCCGCGTTGCCACCAAGAACGGCGCGCCGGTCATCACGATCGACGATGAGACGCAGGAACGCAGCGGCATCGCCACGCAGGTCGTGACATCGACGTCGTATCAACAGCAGATCCGCGCTTACGCGATGGTGCTCGACGTCGCGCGGCTCACGGCGCTCAGCAACAACTACGCCGGCGCCAAGGCGCAGGTGCGGACCGCGCAGGCGAAGATCGCCATGTCGAAGCCGGCATTCGAACGCGCGCAGAAGCTCTACGAGGATCAGCAAGCGCTGTCCCAGGCGCAAATGCAGTCGGCGCAGGCGGCCTTCCTGACGGATCAGGCGAGCCTGGCCGCGGCGCAAGCGCAGGTGCGCAGCCTCGCCGCGACGGCCTTCCAGGAATGGGGTTCCGCGCTCGGCCGATCGCTGGTCGAGGAATCGCCGATGACCACAAGGCTGATCGAACGCCAGGATTTCCTGCTGCAGATCACGTTGCCGCCCGGCGTGTCGCTGCCGGTGCCGCCTGCGACGGCGGCGATGGAAATGGCGGGCGATGCGCGCACGGCGATCACCTTCGTCTCGCCGGCGACGCACGTCGATCCCAGGGTTCAAGGCGTCAGCTTTTTTTACCTGGCGCCAGCGGCAAGCGGCGTTCTGCCCGGTCAGAATGTTCTGGCGTTCCTCCCCACCGGCAAAACCATCGAGGGCGTGACGGTGCCGGCTTCTGCCGTCGTGTGGTGGCAGAACAAGGCGTGGATTTATCGACGCGTCAGTCCGGAAACCTTCACGCGCGTCGAGATCGCAACCGACCTCCCGGCGCCCGGCGGCGGCTACATCGTCAAGGACCTGCCGCGGGATGCACAGATCGTCGTTAGCGGCTCACAACTCTTGTTGTCCGAAGAGTTCCGGGCGCAGATTCGCGTCGAGGATAACCAGTGACGCCGATCGCGCACGGCGGCCCGCAGGCGGCGATCATCGCATTCGCCATCCGTTTCCGCGGGATCGTCATCGCCCTCGCCTGCATTCTGTTCGCCTACGGCGTCTATGCGCTCGGCCGCGCCAAATACGACGTCTTTCCCGAGTTCGCGCCGCCCCAGGTGAGCATCCAGACCGAGGCGGTGGGGCTCACGCCGGAGCAGGTCGAAGTCCTCGTCACCCGCCCGATCGAAAACGCCGTCAACGGCGCGCCCGGCGTGCAGACGCTGCGCTCCAGTTCGATCCAGGGCGTCTCCGTCGTGACTGTACTTTTCAATTCGTCGAGCGACATCTATCGCAACCGGGAGATCGTCGCGGAGCGGCTGGCCGCGGCGGCTCATGAGTTGCCGCAGGGCACGGCGCCGCCGATCATGACTCCGCTCACATCATCGACCAGCCGGACACTGGTGATCGGACTGACGACGCGGAGGCGCTCGCTGATGGAGCTGCGGACGGCCGCCGACTTCATCGTGCGCTTGCGGCTGCTCGCCGTACCGGGCGTGGCAAGCGTCACCGTATTCGGCGGCGACAAACGCTCGATCCAAATTCAGGTGCATCCCGACGAACTGATCCGCTACGACCTGACGCTCAGCGATGTGCTCGCGGCAGCGCGCCGGTCGACCGGCGTCCGCGGCGCCGGCTTCGTCGACACCGAGAACCAGCGGATCGTCTTCCAGACCGAAGGACAATCCCGCACGGCCGACGACATCGCTCACACCGTGCTCGTGAGTCGGGGAGCGGCGACCGTCGTTCTGGGCGACGTCGCCCGTGTCGTCGACGCGCCCGAACCGCCGATCGGCGGCGCTGAAATCCAGGGTGGCCCGGGCGTGATCCTCAATGTGGCGGAGCAGTATGCCGCCGACACGATCGAGGTGACGAAGAAGCTGGAAGCGGCGCTGGAAGAGTTGCGCCCGGGCCTCCTGGCGGACGGCATCACGATCGAACCCGACCTGTTCCGTCCGGCCAATTTCATCACCACCGCGACCGGCAATGTCCGGGATTCGCTCGTCCTCGGTGGCGTGCTGGTGATCGTCGTTTTGTTTCTCTTTCTGTTCGACCTGCCGACCGCCGCGATTTCTTGCACCGCCATCCCGCTGTCGCTCCTCGCCGCGACGATGGTGCTCGAGCGGCTCGGCGTCAGCTTGAACACGATGACGCTCGGCGGCCTCGCCATCGCGATCGGCGTCGTGGTCGACGATGCCGTGATCGACGTCGAGAACATCGTCCGGCGCCTGCGCGAGAATGCCCGCTTGGAAGAGCCGCGGCCGTTTGCGCTCGTCGTACTGGATGCAACGCTCGAAGTCCGCAGTGCCGTCGTCTACGCCACCTTCGCCGTCATCCTGGTCATCGTGCCGATCATGATGCTGTCCGGGCTCACCGGGCGATTGTTTGCGCCATTGGGGCTCGCCTACGCCTTGGCGGTGCTGGCTTCGCTCGCCGTTGCCTTGACGGTGACGCCGGCGCTCGCGGTCACGCTGCTGCCGCGCCGGGTGCCGCCGCGCGATCCGCCCCTGGTTCGTTGGGCGCGCGCCGGTTATGAGAAGCTGTTGCGGCGGCTCGCGCTGCGACCGCGCGCGGTCATTGCCGCAGCTTTGGTGTGCACGCATCGCCAGCTGCGCGGCGCTGCCGTTTTTCACGGGCGAGTTCATTCCCGAACTGAAAGAAGGCCATTTCGTCGCTCATGTGTCGGCGGTGCCCGGTACATCGCTCGAACAATCGTTGCGCATCGGCGCCCGTATCGCCGACGCGGTACGGCAATTGCCGGCGGTGCGCTCCGTCGCGCAGCGGGCAGGGCGAGCCGAGCAATCATCCGAGGACACCTGGGGTCCGCACTACAGCGAGTTCGAGGTCGATCTGCGGCCGGGATTGTCGGCGGACGAGGCGGACAAGACCGAGGCGGTCCTGCGTCGGACATTCGCCGGCTTCGTCGGCGTCAGCGCTTCGGTCATGACCTTCCTGACCGAGCGGATCGAGGAGACGCTGTCAGGATATACCGCCGCCGTGGCGATCAGCGTCATCGGCAATGATCTCGACGTGCTCGATCAGAAGGCGCAGGAAATCGCCGCCGTCCTCGGCGAGGTCGGCGGCGCGACCGACATCGCGATGCAGTCGCCGCTCGGCCTGCCGCAGCTGACGATCCGGTTGCGCAAGCCCGATCTCGAGCGTTGGGGCTTCGATGCCGTCGAGGTGCTCGATCTGATACGCACCGCCTATCAGGGCGACGTCGTCGGACAGACCTATGAAGGCAACCAGGTCTTCGACGTCGTCACCATCCTCGATGCCGCCAGCCGCAAGGACATCGGCAAAATCGCCGACTTGCCCTTGCGCAGCCCGCGCGGCTTCTACGTGCTGCTCAAACAGATCGCCGATATCCGGGAGGTTTCGGGCCGCTACCAGATCCAGCACGAAGGCGCGCGCCGCGCGCAGACCGTGACCGCCAACGTCGCCGGAACGGATGTCCCCTCCTTCGTTCGCGCGGCGAAGGCGCTCATCGCTGCAAAGGTGCAGCTCCCGTCCGGAACCTACGTTCAGTTCGCCGGGACGGCGGAGGCGCAATCGCGCTCGCAGCGCGACCTCGCTTTCAATTCGCTGATGGCCGGCGTCGGTGTCGTTCTGCTGCTGTCGATCGTCACCCGCAACTGGCGCAACCTGCTTCTGATCTTGACGAACCTGCCGTTTGCACTGGTCGGCGGCGTGCTTGCGGTCTTCGTCACGGGCGGACTGCTGTCGCTGGGCGGCATGGTCGGCTTCGTCACGCTATTCGGCATTACGTTGCGCAACTCCATCCTGATGGTGGCGCATTACGAGCACCTGGTCGGGACGAAGGCATGCACTGGGACCTCGACGCGGCGGTCAAGGGCGCGACCGATCGCCTCGTTCCCATCCTGATGACTTCGATCGTCACGGGTCTCGGCATTCTGCCGCTTGCCCTCGGCAGAGGCGATCCCGGCCGCGAGATCCAAGGACCCATGGCTGTCGTCATCCTCGGCGGACTTCTGTCGTCGATGGCGCTCAATCTCCTGGTGCTGCCGACGCTGGCGCTGCGCTACGGATATTTCGGGCCGGCGCGCGATGAATTCGACCGCCGGCGCCGGCACAGCGCGAGGCCGAGTGACGCCGCACGAAGCATCGCCTCAATCCAGCGTTTGCCGGATCGCGCGCGCCAGCGCGAATGTGCGCTGTTCGATCGTGGTCGGAACCTCGCAGACGTAGCGGATCGTTTTGCGCCGATCCTCGAAGATGCGCGTGCTCCATTCGACCTGACTGGCGAGCGCGGTGATCTTGGATGGGTCCTCGCCCGGCCTGTCCTCCAGCTGATGCAGCGTGCCGACGTCGGATTCTGATGCTGTCGGCCAGCTCCTTCTCCTTCCGGGCCACGCGTTCGAGACCACTCATCACCTCGCTGCGTTCCTGGTCCAAGGTGTCGAACAAGCCGGCGAACAGCTTTTTCGCCTTGTCTTGCTTCTCGGCACTGGGGCCGGTGATGAACGCGGCAATCGCCTTTTCTGCGACGTCGAGCGGCGTGCGCCGCGCTGCCAGCTGCGCGACCAGATCCTTGATCTTGGGATCATCCTGCCAGGAATTGCCGACATCGGCGATCGAAGGGCCGTCCCACATGGCGGCGACCGCCATCTGCGGGACTTTCGGTTGCACGCACGGCCAGTCGGCGTTGCGCTGATCGGCGGCCTGCAGCGGCGCCGGCAGCGCCGCCAGGACGGCAAGGACGATGAACACGAATCCAGGAAATTTCATCGTTTTCTCCAGCAGGAGGTGCGTTAGGCCGCTTTATGTTTGTCGCATTTTCTTTCGGAAAACCGGTAACCACTTTTCCGGAAAATGCTCCTTAGTGCTCGGACATGGCCACGCCCCAGGGCAATTGGCCGACCTGAATCGTATTGATGACCTTGAGCGCGGCGACGTCGATCACCGAAACATCGTTCGACACGCCGTTCGTCGTCAGCAGATATTTTTCTTCCGGCGTGAATGCCATGTGCCAGACGCGCTGGCCGACCAAGAGATACTTGATGACCCGATGCGTCACGCCGTCGACGACGGCAACATGGTTGGCCGGACCGAGCGCCACGAAGCCGATCTTGCCGTCGTGGGTGAGGTTGATGCCGACCGGCTGGATCGGTTCCGGGCGCATGCCGGCGATCTTGAAGACGATCTTTTGTTTCACCTTGTGCTCGACCGGGTCGATGATGCTGACGGTTCCGCCGACTTCCGACGATACCCAGAGCTCGGAACCGTCGTCCTTGAATGCCGCGAAGCGGGGTCGCGCATCGACCAGCACATTGGCCACGACCTGGCGCGTCGCGGTGTCGATGAAATGCGCCATGTTGGTGGTCTCGGACGTGTTCACCAGGACTTTGCCGTCGGGACTTATGCCCATGCCCTCGGGCTCCACGCCGACCTGGACGTCGCCGATCTGCGTGCGCTTCGCGATGTCGATGATGGTGACGGTGTTGTCGTCTTCGTTGGCGACGTAGAGCAACTTGCCGGTGGGATCCTGGATGAAAAATTCCGGGTCGGGACCCGACGGCAGCGTGCCGACGACTTCGCCGGTGCCGGTGTCGATCATCTGGATTTTGTCGTCGTCGCCGACCGCGACGAGCACGTATTTCTGATCCTTGGTAATGGTGATCCCGCGCGGCCGTCGCCCGACCTTGATGGTCTTCACCACGACCCACTTGTTGGTATCGATGACGGAGACGGTGTTGCCTTTTTCGTTGGAGACATATGCGGTGAAGGCGCAGGCGTCGCCACCGGCGATGACGGACAGGCAAACGCCGAACACCAAAGGCAGCCGCATGGGCCTGGTCTCCCGCAGGATCATTTGAGCCGGCACTTGGTTTCCGGCCGATCGAAGCCGAGCGTGTCGAGTTCCGAATATTGATGGAGAAAACCCTCCTGCGGCGACACCGAAACGATCACGCGGCCGTCGGCGAGAAGGATGGGCTGGCGCAACTGCAGATCCCATTCGCGTACGGTGAGCTTGCGGCCCTTGAAAGCCGCCAGCGCAAAATCCGGGCCTTTGATGTAGTCGAGGAGCTTGCCGGCATCCGCGGATTGCGTCCGTCCCGCGGCCTCGCCGATCATGCGTACCGCCGTCCACGCCTGCATATCGCGCGCGGTCATGCGCCGCGAGAACGCGCGCACGAACCGATTCTGCAATTGAATCGCGCCCCACTGGTCGTGCGACGGATCCCAGCTGGTCGGCACCAGGCCGGCCGAGCCGGCGACCGGGCGCGGCGCGCTGGTCCGGTACGGCAGATAGGGCGCGAACACCTGGCTTTCGTCGGCGGCGACGAGGATATCGTAGTCGGGCGCCGACTGGGTGAAGAGGGGAATTTGCGACTGGATCTGCACGAGCCCGCTGTCGGTGCGCCGCGCGCCGCCGGTATCCTCGAACACGCGCTCCTGGACGATTTTGGCGCCGAAGCGGATAGCCGCACGGCGCAGCGCCTGCGCGTAAAGCTTGTCCGGTTCGTGCGAGCCGACGACGAGCAGCCAGCGCGGCCATCGCTTCCAGATCAGATATTGCGCGAGCGCATCAGCCAGCATGGCGCGCGACGGCGCGACCTCGATCAAATTGCCGCGGCAGTCCTCCTGGCGCAGCCTGTCATCCGTCGCGCCGGCATTGAAGAACAAGAGGCCACGCGTGCGGCCGGCATCGGCCGCCGCGAGCAGCATGTCGGCGGGCAGATCGGCGATGATGAGCGAGATGCCGCGATCGGTAAGCTTCGTCACCGCGGCGGCGGGATCGTCCCGGCTTGCGAGGCGCATCGCCTCGACCGAGAACGACTGGTTCAGGAACTTGCCGGTCGTGTTGTTGTCTTCGACGGCAAGCTGCGCGCCGGCGATGCCGTCATTGGCGGCGGGCTGATCGATGAGCGAGATTGTCTCGATATTGTCCGCGCGGCCGAGGTATCCGATCGGAACTTTCAATACTTGCGCCGCCGGCACCGCTGCCGCCGCGACAACCATAAGGGCAGCGCCACAGATGACCCGGATCAAGCCTTCGCTCCCGTCGTTGTCGCTCCCTCATCGGCCTATTATTATACTTGGAACTGTAACCGATCTTGCCTACTATCACAACGGGTCCCGACGGCGCCGTTCCTGCATGGCGGACGCGAATGGAAGCCAGCAAAGAAGCCAGGGAAGAAACTAACAAAGAGGCTGCGAAAAAGGCGTCGATGCGCGGCGGCTGGATCATCGCCATCTTGTTGTCGCTCGCTGCCCAAATTGCGCCGGCCTCGACCGGTGCGCAGGCGAGCGTGCCGAAGGTTGCCGTTTTCGATTTCGAGCTGGTGGATACCAGTCTCGACGGTGCGGCAAATGGTCCGCGCGCCGACGAGACGGCCCGTCTGGCCCGGCTCGGCGATGAGCTGCGCCGTCGTTTGGCGCAATCCGGCCGGGTCGATGTCGTCGATATCGGTCCGGTCGCCGCGGCGGCCCACGCCAGCAATCTCCAGGCCTGCGGCGGCTGCGATGCGGACTTTGCCCGCGAATTGGGCGCCAAGTATTCCGTCACGGGCTGGGTTCAGAAAGTCTCCAATCTTATTCTCAATGTGAACGTCGTCGTGCGCGACGCCGGGACCGGAGAGACGGTCTGGGGCAAGAGCGTGGACATGCGCGGCAACACCGACGCGTCGTGGTCGCGCGCGCTCGACTACCTGGTGCGCAACTATCTGCTGACGCCGGACCGGGGAGTTTTCTGATGGCTTTCATGCTCGCCAGCGTGACCGGACCCGAAGAAGCGGACGTCGCCATCTGCCACGGCGCCGACATCGTCGACCTCAAGGACGTCGGCAGC
The DNA here is from genome assembly GCA_963745155.1 of uncultured Pseudomonadota bacterium. Taxonomy (GTDB): domain Bacteria; phylum Pseudomonadota; class Alphaproteobacteria; order Rhizobiales; family Xanthobacteraceae; genus BOG-931. The sequence goes on from CAVUWO010000014.1 coordinate 176,158, forward strand.
GCATTCGGCGCCGTTCACCCGGCGGCGGTGCGGGCAACCGTCGAAAAGGTCGCAGCGCCGGCGACCGGTCAGCGCGGTGAGTGGCGAACCGGAAATGGACCCACCCGCCCTTGCGCGCGCCGTGGCGGCGATCGCCGATGCCGGCGCCGATTACGTCAAGATCGGACTGTATCCGGATCCCCGGCGCGACGACTGTATCCGCGCCTTGGCGCCGCTTGCGCGCAGCGTCAGCCTGATCGGAGTGACGTTCGCCGATCACGGCACTGATGAAGCGCTCATCAGGGTGATGGCGCGGAGCGGCTTTGCCGGCGCGATGATCGATACCGTGCGCAAAACCGGCGGCCGGCTCCTTGATCACATGGACATCGCGGCGCTCGGCCGTTTCGTTGATCGCGCGCGCGCCAGCGGCCTCTTGGCGGGGCTGGCGGGCTCGCTCGAGGCGCCGGACATTCCCCGTCTCTTGTTGCTGGCGCCCGATGTGCTCGGGTTCCGCCGCGCGCTGTGTACCGACGCGGACAGGACTGCACCGATCAGCGCCGCAGCGGTCGATATCGTGCGTGCGCTCATTCCGGCAGACGCGCGCACCATCAACGGCGCCGCAACGCCTTCGGCCAAGATCGATTATCGGCTGCTCGCCGCGCGCGGATATTCGCCGCGCAAGGACGATGCCGAGACCGACTGCATTTTCGTGCGCGATTTCGTACTGCCGGTCCGCATCGGCGCCTACACCCACGAGCGCGACAAAGCGCAAAACGTGCGCTTCAATGTCGACGCCAAGGTACTGCGCCCCGATCATGCAGCCGAGGATATTCGCGACGTCTTTTCCTACGACGTGATCACCGATTCGATCCGGATGATCGTCGCCCAGGAGCATATCGCGCTCGTCGAAATGCTGGCCGAGCGGATTGCGGCGCTCATTCTCACGCATCCGCGGGTCTCGGCCGTCACAGTGCGTGTCGAAAAGCTCGAGGTCGGGCCCGGCGGCACCGGCGTCGAGATCGTCCGGCGCCGCTCCCAGGAAGCGGCCAAGGTTCATCATCTTTATGCAACGGCCGCAGAAGCCGATCCGAAAATGGTCACGTAAGATGCGCGGCGGCGGCGGTCCTGTCGTTGTCAAGCTGGGCGGCAGTTTCGCGTTCTCAGCGCATCTTCGCGATTGGCTGGAAGCGCTCGCCGCCTGTGCCGGCCACGTCGTTATCGTGCCCGGCGGCGGGCCTTTTGCCGACGCCGTGCGTGCGGCGCAGCCGCGCATGGGCTTTGACGACGGCGCCGCGCATCACATGGCCCTGCTCGCCATGGAGCAATTTGGTCAGGCTCTTGTCGGTCTCAACAATTTACTGTCGCCGGCGACGTCGGTCGACGCGATCCGTCGCGATCTCGCCGCCAAGCGCGTGCCGGTATGGATGGCGACGCAGATGGCGTTGTCCGCGACCGATATTGCGCCGACGTGGGATACGACCTCCGACAGCTTGGCGGCATGGCTTGCCGGCAAGCTCGGCGCCGGGCAGCTCATCATCGTCAAGCACGGAGAATTTTCGCGCGATGGCGCGAGCGTCGACGAACTCGCCGCGCGCGGTATTATCGACGTCGCGTTCGCGCGCCATCTCCGCGACAGCGGCGTTGAAACTTTCATTCTCGGCCCGGCCGACCACGGCGCGGCCGCAGTCGCGATCCGCGACGGCGCGGTTGCCGGAGCTGCCGTGGTTTAGTTTCGCGTGCGGCCGATCGGTTAAGGATGCAAGGCGATGGCCAAGGTCAAGACGCCGCGCTGGGGCTGGGCCCTGACGGGATCGGGACATTTCTTCAAGGAATGTCTGCGGATGATCGCCGAGCTCGACGAGGTCGACCTGTTTGTCAGCAAAGCCGCCGGCGAGGTCGTGCGCATGTACCGGCAGGACTTCAAGCTGCCGAAGACGGCGCGGATTTTCCGCGACACCACCGCGAGCGCCGCCCCGGTCGGGCTGTTCTATTACGGCACCTATCACACGCTGATCGTAGCGCCGGCGACCTCCAACACCGTCGCGAAATGCGTGTTCGGAATTTCCGATACGCTCGTCACCAACGTGTTCGCGCAGGCGGGAAAGTGCCGGGTCCCGGCCATCGTCTTCGCCTGCGACACCGCGCCGGAGCTCGAGACGGAGGCGCCCAAGGGGATGGTCAAGGTCTATCCGCGCGACATCGATCTGCAGAACACCGGGCGGCTGCGATTGTTCGAGGCCACGTCCGTCGTCGAGACGCTCGAAGAGTTGGAACTCGCCGTGCAGCGACGCAAACGCGAAGTCGATGGCTGAACGCGTCCTCTTTCTCACCGGCCATCTCGCCCGGGCACGCCTGGAAAAGGTCCTCGCCGAGACCGGCGATCTTCGGTTTTGCGTGGTCGGTGATCGACGTCGGCGTCAAGGTTGCCGCGCTCATGACCGAGGCGATCATGTCGCGCCGGCTGCCGCGCCCGATCGCCGCCGACCGGGTCATGGTGCCCGGCCGCTGCCGCGCCGATCTCGCCCGCCTCGCGGCGGAATTCGGCGTGCCGTTCGAACGCGGCCCCGACGAGCTCAAGGATCTTCCGGCCTTCTTCGGCAAGCGCGGCCGCGGCGTCGATCTATCGCGGCACGATATGCGCATCTTCGCCGAAATCGTCGACGCCTCCGCGCTCGGCGTCGACGCCATCTTCGCGCGTGCGGCATCGCTCAAGGCCGCCGGCGCCGACGTCATCGATCTCGGCTGCCTGCCGGACACGCCGTTTCCTCATCTCGAGGACGCCGTGCGCGCCTTGCGGGCGAGCGGCTTCTCGACGTCAGCGTCGATTCCGCCGACGCCGTGAGCTGCGGCGCGGCGCCGCAGCGGGCGCGCAGTTCCTGCTCAGCCTGACCGAAGCGACGCATCGACATCGCCGGCGAAACCGGCGCTGTTCCCATTCTGATCCCGGCAACTCATGGCGACCTGCCGTCGCTGCTGCGGGCGGCGGAGAACGCCGACCGGCGCGGGATTGCGGCGATCCTCGATCCGGTGCTCGACCCGATTCATTTCGGCTTCATGAATTCGCTGTCGCGCTACGCGGAACTCCGGCGCCGCTTGCCGGCGGCCGAGATTTTGATGGGCACCGGCAATCTGACGGAACTGACCGACGCGGATTCGGTCGGCATGACCGCGGCGCTCCTCGGCATCTGTTCGGAGCTTTTCATCCGCAACCTGCTCGTCGTGCAGGTCAGTCCGCATACGCGGCGCACCATGCAGGAACATGATGCGGCGCGGCGCATCATGTTCGCGGCGCGCGCCGACGCAAGCCTGCCGAAGGATTATGGCCGGGCGCTGCTGTCGCTGCACGACCGCAAGCCGTTTCCCAGTACGCCGGGCGAAATCGGCGAACTCGCAGCGCAGGTCAAGGACGCGAACTTCCGCATCGAAGTCGCCGAGGACGGCATTCACGTCTACAATCGCGACGGTCACCGCGTGGCGCAAGATGCCATGTCGTTGTTTGCTGCACTGGGCGTCGACAGCGACGGCGCCCACGCCTTCTATCTCGGCACCGAATTGATGAAGGCGGAAATCGCGTGGCGCCTCGGCAAGCGCTATGCGCAGGATTCCCCGCTCGATTGGGGCTGCGCCATCGACCGCCCGACCGGAGACCTTACGCGCCTGACCGAGGCCGGGCACACGCTCCGCGCCAAGAAGATGGGCGCCAAGAGAAGATGACCTGATGCCGATGATCCGGGAGACCATCGTGTCGACGGTGGATGGCGCAGGGCGCGTTCACCTTGCACCGCTGGGCATCATCGCGGAGGGCGACGGCTTTATCATCGCGCCATTCCGCCCATCGACCACGCTCGATAACCTGCGCGTGGTTCCGTTCGCGGCGGCGAACTTCACCGATGACGTCCGCGTGTTCGCCGGTTGCCTGACTGGGCGCGATCAATGGCCGATAGTGCCCGGCGGCGAATTCCCGGTCCCGCGTTTCGCCGGTGCGCTCGCCCACGCCGAACTCGCCGTCACGCACGTGACCGAGGACGACGTGCGGCCGCGGTTTCATTGTCGCGTGGTGCGTACCGTGATGCATGCGCCGTTCAAAGGCTTCAATCGCGCGCAGGCGGCAGTCATTGAAGCGGCCATTCTCGTCAGTCGCCTGACCATGTTGCCGCGCGAGAAGGTCGAGCGCGAAATGGCTTATCTGGAAATTGCCGTGAGCAAAACCGCTTCCGGCGCCGAGGAAGAGGCGTGGCGCTGGCTGACCGAGCGCATCCATAAGTTTTACGCCGAAGCCGGCCAAGAGGATGGCCACGAGGCTGGCCAAGCGCAACAACGATAAAAATGCAATTTACGTCCGCCGCTGGATGTCCAGCGGCAGACGCTAAAAACACAGCTGTTCAGTTCCCTGGGGGGATTAGAACTCGGCGGGAAGATAGCCGTTGATCTCGAGGCCGATGCAGATTTCCACGAGAGTTGGTGTCGTCCAGGCCATTGCATCCTCCATCCAGCAGGCGCCGTTTTTGTAAAGCCGAGCCGCAACTATTAGACTACACTGAACGCAACGTCTTGCAAGAGTTTTATTCAGAAATATTTTGGATATCGGCAATGTCAATAAGAAAATCTTATCCGGAGATAAGATTGGTAAGGACAGGAGCGCTGGGCTCTTCTTCGGCTCTTCTGCGGCGTGGCACTGATCGTCAGCGCCATGTTCGCGGCCTCGAACGCGGTCGCGGCCGATCGTCTTCGCATCGCCGTACAGAAGACCGGAACGCTCGCCTGGGAGCTTGAAATTCTTCGCGCGCACGGCCTCGACCGGGAGGCCGATCTCGCGATCGAAACGACCGAACTCGCCAGCACCGAAGCCGGCAAGATCGCCCTGAAAGGCGGCGCGGCCGATATGATCCTGTCCGACTGGCTGTGGGTCACGCGCGAACGTTCGCTCGGCGACGATCTGGTTTTCTATCCTTATTCGAGCGCGCTCGGCGCGGTGATGGTGCCGGCCAATTCGCCGATCGCCGGCGTCGCCGACCTCAAGGGCAGGAAGGTCGGCGTGGCCGGCGGGCCGCTCGACAAGAGCTGGCTGATGTTGCAGGCCTTGGCGCGGCGATCGGGCATCGACCTCGCGAGCGAGGCGCAGATCTCCTATGGCGCGCCGCCGCTCCTGACCCAAAAGGCGCTGCAGGGCGAGACCGATGCGACGCTGACGTTCTGGAATTTTTGTGTCGCGCTCGAGGCCAAGGGCATGCGGCGCGCCATCGCCATGAAGGACGTCGTCAAACGCCTCGGCGCGGTCGGGCCGGTCGCCATGGTCGGCTATGTCTTCGACGGCGGCTGGGCGGCGCGCCATCGCGCACCGCTTGCTCGCTTCTTCACCGCCATGCATCAAGTTGAAAACATCATCACGGACTCGGCCGGCGAATGGCAGCGGCTGGCGCCGCGCATCGGAGTCAGCGATGCCGGCGCGCTCGAAATCTATCGCCGACGGTTCGTCGAAGACATTCCGCATCGTTCCCGCGCCGACGAGGAGGCGGACGCGCGAGCGCTCTACCGGGTGATGGACGAGGTCGGCGGCGCCGACCTCGTCGGCCCGGCGCGCGCGCTCGATCCGGGCACCTTTTATCGCGCGGAGCCGGGCGAATGAATTCGGCGCTGCGGCTCGTCTCGATCGCGCTGTTGCTGGCGGTGTGGCTCGCCGGTTCGCGGATGATCGGCCCGCGCCTGCTGCCGGAGCCGCTGACCGTTCTGGCGGCGATCGCCAAGGAGTGGTCTTCCGGCGCGCTTGCCTTCAATCTCGGCGTCACATTGGCGCGCGTCGCCGTCTCGTTCGCCATCGCCATGGTGCTCGGTACTGCGCTGGGATTGGCGATGGGGCGCCTCGCGCTGTTCGATCAACTCGCCGACCCCTGGCTCATCGTGCTCCTCAACCTTCCCGCGCTGGTGATCATCGTGCTGGCGTATGTTTGGGTCGGATTGAACGAGACCGCGGCGATCGCCGCCGTCGCGCTCAACAAGCTGCCGCTCACGGCCGTGACGGTGCGCGAGGGGGCGCGCGCACTCGATCGAACCCTCGACGAGATGGCGGCCGTGTTTCGCATGCGGCCGTGGGTGCGGCTGCGCCACGTCGTCCTTCCGCAGCTTGCGCCCTATCTCGCGGCCGCGGCGCGCTCGGGCCTCTCGCTGGTCTGGAAGATCGTTCTGATCGTGGAACTGCTGGGGCGGCCGAACGGCGTCGGCTTCAAGATCGGCGTCGCCTTCCAGCTGTTCGACGTCACCGGCATCCTGGCTTATGCTTTGGCCTTCGTCGCCGTGATGCTCGCCATCGAAACGTTTCTGGTGCAGCCCATTGAACGACATGTCTCGCGCTGGCGCGTCAATCGAGCTTGATGTGCATATCATCGACAAATTCTATCGCGCCGCCTCCGGCGCCCGGCTGCATGTGCTCGGCGAAATGTCGATCGCGCTGGTCCATGGCGAGGTCGCGGCCATTGTTGGTCCGTCCGGATGCGGCAAGACGACGCTGCTGCGCATCATCGTCGGGCTCGACCAGGATTTCGAAGGCAGCGTGCGCCTGCCGGCCCACGGCCGGGTCGGCGTCGTTTTTCAGGAGCCGCGGCTCTTGCCCTGGCGCACCGTCGAAGAGAACGTGAGGCTCGCCGCGCCGCAGGCCAGCGAAGCGGCGCTGAGCGCGTTGTTCGCAACGCTAGGGCTTGCCGAACACCGCCGCCACTATCCGGGCGAGCTGTCGCTCGGGCTCGCGCGCCGCGTCGCGCTGGCGCGCGCATTCGCCGTCGACCCCGAACTGCTGGTGCTCGACGAGCCGTTCGTCTCCCTCGACGCCGCGCTGGCGGTGAGATTGCGGGCCGAGCTCATCGAGCTGGTGTCGCGGCGGCCGGTAACGACGCTCCTCGTCACCCACGACATCGAGGAAGCGACGGGGCTCGCCGATCGGGTGTTCGTACTCTCGGCTTCGCCGGCGCGCATACTGGCCGAAGTGCCGATCGAGCACCCGCGCAGCGGGCGCACCAAGGATCAGCTGGCGAGCATCGGCGACAAGATCAGGCGCAAGACCGGCGCGGCATGACGGTCCAGCGTCGTTTATCGTGGGATCTTCGTCAGAGGAGCGTTGATCACCTCTGCGGCTGCCTTCGTATAAATTTCGCCGAGACTTTTAATTTGTTCACCAAATAAATTCAATTGAGACTGCATGAATTCGGTATAAATCGGCATGACTTCCATTATATTGTTTGCTTGGATCAGTTTATACATGTAGTCACGAGCAATGGCCAGGTTCTTTTCGGCGCAGTCCTTTGCCTTCCCGCCCAACTCGGTGTCACCCAATGGGTAGGACGAAACACTTTTTTGAATAAAATCGAGGTTCTTATCGACTGCCTTGCGAATTTCCCCTCTCATTACTTCTGTGACCTGATCCAGTGTGACGTTCCAATCCAACATATTCTCGTTTGCCATCGCAGCGTCCTCCTAGGAAACAGATTGGGTAGAAGCGCCTCACAGCGTAAGGGGAAAAACCCCATGACGGTCCTTTGCGCTCAGTATTTAATTCAGCGCCCTTAGCTTATCCAAGTCAATAACTATCCACATCTCTATGCCGGCTGGGCCTGCGGCGTGCGGCGGATCATGCCGCGCTGCGGATTGTAGCCCATGACCGCAAGCAGAAAGAACAGCACCGTCGCTCCCGACACGACCGCCGCGGAGACGGGCTCGAACGCGTCGTAGAGCGCGAAGCGGATCAACTCCACGGCGTAGGTGAACGGATTCGCCAGCGCGACATAATAGATCCACTCGGAGCCGCCCTCGCGCAGCTTCCACAGCGGATAAAGCGCCGAGGAAAAAAAGAACATCGGAAACATGACGAAATTCATGGCGCCGGCAAAATTCTCCACCTGCCGGATATAAACCGACAGAAACAGCCACAGCGCGCCGAGCATGAGGCCCGAAACGATCAGTGCCGGCAGCACGGCGAGCCAGGCGCTCGGTGCGAACGTCACGTCGAACGCAATGCAGATCGCAAGGAATACATACGCGGTCATGACCGCCAACGCCGTTCCGGCGACCAGCTTGCATGCGAGCAGCACCCAGCGCGGCAGCGGCGCCGTGAGCAAAAGCCGCATCACGCCCATCTCGCGGTCATAGACCATCGACAGCGACGACTGCATGCCTTGGAAAAGTAGGATGATCCCGAGCAGGCCGGGCACGATGTAGACCTGATAGGTGATGTAGGTCTTGTAGGGCGGGATGATGGAGACGCCAAACACGTTGTAGAAGCCGGCGGCGAACACCGCGAGCCACATCAGCGGGCGCACCAGCGCCGACAACAGCCGACCGCGCTGCTGCGAGAACTTGAGGACCTCCCGCGTCGTCATGGCGCGCAGCGCACGCAGCATGTGAATCATCTGCATTCGGTCTCACCCGCGGTTCAAATCACGGCATGCCCGTCAAGTACGGCCGGACTCCGGCCGTTTACAAGCCAAATCGATAATTGACGCCGGCGCGGACCATGCTCTCGTTGAACTTGACCGCGACGTTCGGGATCAACGGGCGATCCGTTGGCGTTGGCGATCGCGCAGTCAGTCGTGCACGAGCCGTTGTTGAGATCGACGAACAGATATTCGACCTTGGCGCTCCAATGGGGCGCGAAACTGCCTTCGACGCCGGCGCCGACGGTCCAGCCGGGTTCGGTCGTATCGCTCGCGGGATGATTGGAATAGCCGGCTTTGACATCGCCGAAGGCGGCGCCGGCGGTGGCGTAGAGGAGATAGCGATCGAACGCGTAGCCGGCACGGCCGCGCACCGTGGCCAGCCAGTCGTTCGAGGTCTGGCAGCCTCCCGTGCACAGCGCGGACGGCGGTGAATGTGCCGAAACCGCTCGGGTCGGTCCAGGCGCCGTCGCCTTCGATGCCGAATACCAGCGGCCCGGCCTGGTAGTTCGCGCCGAGCCGTCCCGCCGAACAGAAAGCCGTAAGTGCCGAAATTGCCGGTCGAGGCGCCGGTCACGCTGTCGTTCCAGCTGCTGCCGCCGAAGCTGTAGCCGGCGTTCAAGCCGAGATAGAGGCCGGTCCAGTCGACCGCGGGCGACGCCGCGGCGGGCATCGCCTTGATGGCCAGGGGCGGCGCCGCGGCAACCGCGGCCTGCGCCGCGGTCGGCATCGTGCCGCGCAGGCCGACATAGGCGGCGAAGGGAATACCCGGAACGTAGGTGCGCGGATCGCTGAGAGGGAGATAGAGGAAAATGACGTCGTGTCGAACAAGGTGCCGTACACGTAATAGTGCTGATCGAACACATTGCGCACCAGCCCGAACACCTCGATGTTGTCTGAAACCTTGTAGCTCGAGTGCAGGTTCACGAACCAATAGGCGGGGACCTTTGGCATCTGGTTGGATTCATCGCCGACGAGCCACTGGCTGCCGATCACGTTGAGGTCCGCGCCGAGCTTCCAGGGCTTGGTGATGTCATATTCGCCGCCGAGCTTGAAGCGGAAGTCCGGAATGCCGGAGAGATGGTCGCCTGGAATCACGGAGATGTTGCCGTTGGCGTCGGCATAAGGGTTGAAGGGCGACCCCAACGTCAGCGCGTTGAGGAAGGTGGCGTCGACATAGGTGTAATTGGCGTAGAGGTTCAAACGATCCAGCTTGTAGTTCACGCTGGCTTCGATGCCCTCGCGCAGCGTGTTGCCGGCATTCTGGAAATATTCGTGCCCGGGGATCGGGCTCGCGACGTTGATGATGTCGTTGGTGTTGAGCGCGTGGTAAGCGCCGACGCTCCAGTTGGTCTGCCCTTCGCCGATTTTGAAGTGACCGCGCAGGCCGGCCTCGAAGGTATAGGTGACGACCTGTTGCAGATTGGGATCCCCGACCAGCGCGTTGTCGATCAGGCACGGTTGCAGCGGGTTGGAGCAGCCGAGTTCGAGCGGCGTCGGCGCGCGGTTGGCTTCGGCGAAGTCGCCATAGACCGTCACGTTGGGCGTCAGCTTGTAGGTGGCGCCGGCCATCGGATTGAAATGGGTGTAATCGTGATTGCCGTTAAGGAGCGGCGCGTCGCCGAGTTCATCGGTCAAATCGATCTGCGCGAAATTGAGCCTGGCGCCGGCGGTGAGCGAAAGCCGGGTACCGACGTCGAACGTGTCGGTGGTGTAGGCGCCGGCATAGAGCGTCGTTGCGCCAAGTCCGACCGGGGCCACGTCGCCCGAAGGTTGATCGATGAACAGACCCGAGCCGTAGACAAAGGGGAACTGGTTGGCATTGACGGTGCCGAGCTCGCTCGTGGTCGAGAATTGCACCAGTCCGCGGTCGACACTCAGGCCGATGACGAAATTGTTGCCGTGGCCGAACAATTTTTCCGAGGATGCCGCCTGGACCGAGCCGCCGAAGCTGTTGGTCGTCGTCCAGGTGCGATCGATTTCGCCCAGGACGCTGGTGCCGAGCGCGCCGGTGGCCGGCACCGTCTGTCCGGTCGTCGTCGTCAGATTTGACAACGAGCCGTCGAGATTGGGGAAACACAGCAGCGCCGGGTTGGTGCAGCCCGAGTTCTGCGCGTCGGTGCCGTTGCCGTCGACGTGGCTCTGCTGGAAATTGCGGAAGTAGGCGTTGGCCTGATACGTCCAGGTGTCGCTCGGCTTCCAGCTGGCGCTCGCGGTGAGGAAAGCGAGCTGGTTCTGCGTCGTCTGCGGCACGGTGTAAATGCTCGACCAATTCTGGGCGAGCATCTGCCCCGGGGTCGCGGCGGTGGCGCCGAAATTGTTGTCGGCGCCGGTGAAGGTGATGTGGAACTCGGTCTGATCGCCGCGCGCGCCGAGATCCATATAAACGCGCCGCAGCGACGACGGCGAATCGTCGCGCCAGCCGGCATCGTCGATGGCGTCGGCGGCGATGTAGCCGGAGAGGTTGCCGACCTCGCCGCCGGCCTGCACCGAACTGCTGACGCGGCCGTACGAGCCGCCGTTCAACTCGCCTTCGACGCCGTGATAGGAGAAGCCGTTCTTCATCTGCATCGACAGCGCGCCGCCGATGGCGTTGAGCCCGTAGATCGGATTGCTGGGAACGAGCGTCATCCCGTTGATGGCGTTCTGCGGAATGAGATCCCAGTTGACGGTATCGCCGAACACTTCGTTGATGCGGACGCCGTTCTGATAGACGGCGAGGCCTTGCGGCGTGCCGATCACCGGCGAGGCGATGAAGCCGCGATAATTGAGATCGCGCTGGAATTCGTTGCCGGTCTGGTCGCTGAGCGCCACGCCGGGCAGCCCGCGCTCCATGGCATCGAGAAGGCCCGGCGTCGTCGTGGAGCTCAGATCGGAAGCGGAAATCGTTTGTACGTTCGAGGGAATCTTGTCCACATCGACCACGCCCGGCTGCGCCGCCGCCTCGGTTGCCGCGGGAGCCGTTGCCGCAGCAGCCGCCGGAGCGGGCTTCGGCTTTGACGGGGGCGCGACCGGACTGGTCGCGATGACATGGATTTCGGGGAGGACGGTCGCGTTCGCGTTTTCAGGCGCGTCGGGCGCTTGCTGCGCGGCGGCGACGCCAGGGGCGATCAGAAGCGTGAAGGCGGCAAGCCAAAAAGGCGCGCGAATTGCCACGCCGGAGGCCGACGCGCTGACGCCGCCATCAGACTTTGCGAGGCCCCCCATACGCGCCCCCTACGCCACACACGGCTTTTTATTGCCAGTCACCCCGTCGCGTGCGTGCCAACTCTGCCACGATCTGCGGTAGCCGGGGAGGGGAACCCTTCCAAATCCGACCGGGAAGTTTTGGCAATGGCCGCGGCGGCGGCCCGCCTATTCGGGGGGTGAACGAGCTGGTAATGGCCTATGCGGTCGCCGCCAGCAATGCGCACGGCGGCGCGGATCAGCTCCGGCAGGTTGTGGGCGTCGAGCTTCTGCTTCAGCTGAGAGCCGACATTGGCCACGGTCTTGTAGCTGACGCCGAGTTCCTCGGCGATGCGCCCATAGGGTTTGCCCTCGGCGAGCAGCGAGAGGGTCTGCAATTCCCGCGGTGTCAGATCAGCCAGCGGATTTCGCCGCGCCGGCGTGCGCACCAGCGCAACCTCGATGGCGAGCTCGTTGCTGAGATAGGGGGTGCCGGCGCGCACCGCCGCGAAGGCTTCCATCAGGTGTTCGGACGAGGTGTCCTTGAGCACATAGCCGGTGGCGCCGGCTTCGAGCGCGCGGGCGACGATGATGGGATCGCGGTGCATGCTGAAGACGAGAATGCGCGTGCGCGGATCGTGCGCGTTGATGCGGCGCACCAGCGGCAGGCCGGCGAGCCCGCTGCCGTTCATGGCGAGATCGATGATGACCACGTCCGGACGATGCCGGTGGTAGAGCCGGTAGCCTGACGCGGCATCGCGGGCCTCGAGCACGGGGGCAATGCCGGCGTCCTCCAGCATCCGCCGGCAGCCTTGCAGCACGATCGGGTGGTCGTCGATGATCAGGACGCTGGTCATGCCTCGTCGCTCATCGATCCGCCGGATAACGCCGCGGCAATCCGCGGTTCGGCGATGGGAACGGTGACGTGCACGCAGGTGCCGCGGCCGATTTCGCTCGCGATGCGATACCGGCCGCCGAGACCTTCGACGCGTTCCCGCATGCCGCGCGTGCCGAAGCCTGCCGGCGTGCCGGGCTTGGTTCCACATCCGTCGTCGCGCACGGTCAGCGCCAGCTCTTCCTCGTTCGCCCCGTGGCGGACGTCGACGCTGACGTGCATGGCCTGCGCGTGACGGATGGCGTTGGTCAGACTTTCCTGGACGCAGCGATAGATCGTCAGGTCGATCGAATCGCCGTAGCTGCGCGACAAGTCTTCCGCCGTGAAGGAGAACGCGATCTGCGCATGTCGACGTGAGCGCTCGTGCACGAGTTGACCGAGAATCTCCTCGAGCGGGACGTGGCCGAGCGCCATCGGCCGCAGCCGTTCGAGCATGCTGCGGTTGATGGCCTGCAAATGCTCGACGATGGCAAGGATGTCGCGCAAGCGCTCCGACACGCTTTGCCTCGCTTCATCCGGCATGCCGCGGGCCGTGCTCGCAATCGACGACGCGTTCGCCTTCAGGCCGAACAGGCACGGGCCCACCTCGTCGTGCAATTCCAGCGCGGTGCGCCGCCGCTCGTCGTCCTGCGCGGTAATCAGCGCCCGATTGAGCCGGACGTTCTCCGCGCTCACAGCTGCGAGCGTGCGCGCGAGTGCATTGAAGCGCTCGGCGATGACGGCCAACTCGCGCGCGTGCGGTCGCGGCAACCGCACGTCGTAGGTCTGCCGTTCGAGGTCGGAGAGACCGCGCGCCAGCACGGTCAGGGGATCGAGCACGCGGCCGAACAAAACATAAAGGATACCGATCATGGCGACGTTGAGCAGAACGGCAAACGTCCCGATCGCGCGCGCATTGCCCCAGAATTCGGCGATCTCGTCGGCCGGTTCGCCGATAATTTCGACCTGACCGATGCTGCGGCCGTCGACGACGACGGGGATGCTGTGCGTTTCGACCGGCGCGGCAACCAGAGCGGCGAACCAGGACGGTGCCGAGCTGCCGCTGTCCGCGCCGCGATCTTCGGCTCTGCCCGCAGGCGCCGTGGCCGCGATCGGGGCCCCGGCGGCGTCCGTTCACGGCAAAGCGGACATGGCGAATGGCGCGCAACTGTCCCGGCAGCGCCGCCAGGAACTGCTCGGCCGGGAGCCGCTGATGAACGAAATTGACGGCGTCGCCGACCAGGAGTTCCGCAAGCCGCATCGAAGCCGTCGTCTCGATGCGGCTCTGCGCGCGCACCCGCCATACGGCGATGCCGCCGGTGATGAATGCGGCGACGAGATCGATCAGGATGAGCACCAGCAGAAGCTGGGCGCGGACCGAACGCCCGTACCAAAGCGTATGCATCAGCGGCCGCCGCGAAGGTGGCGCCAATGATTGGGTGTTGAACGCGGAGGCAAACTGCGCGCCGATGATCGTCCTCCCCCCGACCGAGCCAGCTCTCGTATCATATCACAGCGCGCCGAGCCGTCCCTATCCTTTGCCCGGTCAGTGCGGCGAGAGTCCCTTCACGTCGGTAAGCACCGCACTGGTGAAATTCGCCCCGGTGGTCTTGGCGGCGGTCAAATCCGCCGCGGTCAGATCGGCACCCGCGAGGTCCGCATCGCTCAAATCCGCTCCCGAGAAATCGGCACGCTGGAGCTTGGCGAACTCGAAATTGACGTGGGCGAGCGCCGCGCTCTGGAAATTGGCACCGGCGAGGTTCGCCCGCGAGAAATCGGCGCGGATCAGACCCATCGACTGATTCCGCATGTCGGCGGATGCGCGCAGATGCGAAAGGTCGGCGCCGCGCATGTCGTCCAGGCTGAAGCGGGCGGTCACCTTGGCGCCCGAGAGATTGGCGCCGACGAACTTGGCGGCGTCGTCCGGAACGGTCTCCATTCCGGCCGAAGTGATAAGGGTCTCCAGGTCTGCACCGGAGAGATCGGCATGGGAAAAGTCGGCGCGCATGATCCAGGCGAGGTTGAGCCGCGCCCGTTGTAGCTTGGCGCCGACCAGCTTCGTCGCGACAAGCTTGGCGCCGCGCAGATCGGCATCCGAGAGATCGGCGCCGGAAAGATCGGCACCGGTGAAATCGAGGTCATGAAGGTCGAGGCCCGCGAGCGACCGGCCGGCGAAGCTCGCCCGTTGGCCGGGCGGCGCAGCCGTCAGTGCCGCTTGCACTTGCGCGCGCGTGAAATCGGCGGCGGAAGCACCGGATATCATCCCCGCGAGGGCAACGATCCACAACAGTCTCGATCCCAGGCGCATCGTCTTTCACGGCCCGTCGCTTGCGGCTCACGCAATGCCTGCGCCGATGTTTTGGAGAAGATCATCGGCGCAGGGGATTCAGCGTCTACTCGGCGGCTTGCCTGGCGGCGTGCTTGGGCTTCAGCACATTTGCCAATTGGGCGATGAGATAGCCGAGCACGGCGCCCAGTATGGTGGAGACAACGATGAGCAGGAGTGGGTTCGTGTTATTCGTTGCCGTCACCGCGTCCAGCTTGCCCGCCGACAACGTGTAGCCGGCTATTGCGGCAAAGCCGTAGATATTGGCCGGGCACGCAGGAGAGCAGGTCGATCGACGCCACGATGACCAGAAAGAAGACCGTACCCCGACGACGATCGCTGGCCAAACCGTACCCAATACCGGCACGGGGACTTTGGCGATGATCAGCAGCGTGATCCAGCCGACGATCGCGCCATAGATCATGCCGACGATGGTCTTGCTCAGCGCCTTGGTATCGGCGCCGGCGGCAAAGAAGCAGGCCGCCGCGATGAACCCGACCCAGACAAGAGCGTATCCAGCTAACGGGCCGAGCGCGATGAACGCCCAGATGCCCCCAAGTATGGCGACGCTTACCGACAGTGCAAGCAATTCTGACATGGACGTTTCTCCCGGTAGATTTGTTTTGATGCGCGCCCTCCGTTCCACTCTCGAATGGTTTATTCTTCGGAAGGCGCAACAAACGGTAGCATAAAGCGGATGCATCGCGATAGAGGCGAAAACAGCGTTTTATGGTGGGTTCGGAACGTCTACGATGTTGCGATGCAGATGCTCTCGGCGGCCCGTCTGGCGGGCGGCGGCAAACGCCTTCAGCAAGACAGTCGACGCTCTTGTCGTCGAGCACATGCCCGTTCGACAGCAGGAAGGGTCTGGCTCGGGCGGCGTATCTTCGAGGTGGCGGAGAGGGAGGGATTCGAACCCCCGATACGGTTGCCCGTATGCCGCATTTCGAGTGCGGTGCATTCAACCACTCTGCCACCTCTCCTGAAGACCGTAATGTGATGGGCGAGTGTCGCGCGTATGTAGCCAAGACGCACGCGGGAGACAAGGGCGCGGGAAACAGAGGCGCGGGAAACGCGGGCGCGGATTTCAGGGACCGACAGCGCTCCGGAGGGCGTAAGACGTAGTAGCCGCCAAGCGCGCCTCCCCAGCGTTCCGCGCGGCGGCGAAGCGAAGGTCACTGGCTATCAGGTTTTTGATAAACTTCCGCGGATCGACCTTTGTCAAAATCACATTCGTTTCCGGTCGGTTTCCACGGCACCAGACTTGCCCCGTCCGGGTAATTGAAACTCCGGCCGTTCAGCGGCTTGCCGGAACGCTGTCGTACCCAGCTGGCAAGCTTGCTCGCCTGGTCGTAATCCGTGAACACCAGCGCGCGGTACGGGCCGCCGGTGAGACGCGTGCCGAGGACTTTCCCGTCGGCGCCCTTTGGCCCAGGCTGCACGATGCGGATATACCAGACGGGCGCGACGTCGTCCGCGCTCATGATTGTCACATCGGCCGGTTGGACGGCGTCGCGAATGATCCGCACGGTCTGCCGGGACTCGTCGTAAAATTCGCGACCGGTCACGATTTGGCGCTGTGCGTACAGCATCCATACTCTCGCCAGCAGCTGGCAATGCGGTATCTGCGCTTGCGGCAGCACGGTGAGCATCGCCTTATCGTCCGCGTCATCGAGATGCATCGCCGTTATCGCGAGCACCAGGTCGTCACCGATCGGGGCTTTCGGCGTATCGCCGGGATATCTGTACCGAATGAGCACCGGGTCGGTGACGATGGACAGTGAAACCGTCGTATTGCCGACCACGTCTCCTCCGGTTTCGCTCTCACGAATGATCCGCAGAAAATTGTTGGGGAGAATATCGACGCCGAGCCGCTCGTATTGTGCGGTGATATCGGCCGTACTCGTGACGGCGTGTTCCTCGCTCGGGCTGATGTTCGCCGTCGGCCCCTTCACGCCGGGAACCGTCAGTCCGAGCGCCGCCGAAAACTTTCGGCTGCTCGTCGCCTCGATGCTGGCGATTTTGACAGTCTCGTTCTCGGTCGCGGCCACCGTGTAGCCGGCGAATTTGAAGTTGATCGGCTGCACGAAGACCCGCGTCCAGGCCATCCGGTCTCCCGGATCCCAACTGGTGCCCTTGGTGACGGTAGCCACCAACACGCGATTGAAATGAAACGGGTCTGCTCCTGCCGACACTGAATCGTCGGCCAAAGCCTGCCGCAGGTCGTTCCAGGAATGTGGTGAGGATGGCGAATTCTGCGCCAGAAAGTCGATAGCGCGGACCTGAGCATTGTCACCGAGATCGCGGAGCGTCAGATGCGGCGGCGGAGGCAGCGAGGCGGAGTAGACCGCGATATTCGGACGGGTCCAGTCGACTAAGCCTTGCCTAAGTTTCCCGCCTGCCGGGGGAGCTGACGGCTTCGCCAGGTCTTTGAACAGATCGCTTTCGAACGGCATTTCAAGAGACTTCCAGCGTCGCGCCTCGTTGTTGCCACCGCCTCGAAACGTCCCGCCAAAATAATACCACGCCAGCGCTGCAACAACCGCTGCACCGAGGACCGCAGCCGTGATGCGAGGCACGGTCATTGGCTTCCTTGTGGTGGGCTTCCCATGGCTGCCTTTGCAGTGGCTTCCCTGCAGTCTTGGCCAACCGTCGCGATTTGCGGTTGGCCTATCCCAGCCGGAGAGGCGACGCTACTTCAGCGTGTATAATATTCATACGACCAACCTCGTCAAGGCGGCGCCGCGCCGAGACGCAGCACGCGGCGATCGTGTTGCGGCCAGCGCCGCCGGATAGCAGCTTGGGCGTCGGCGCATTGATCTCGTTTCGATTAGTCACAGCGTCGTCGTTCAATGTGATCTTCGGCGATCGCGGCGATGGGCGGCTGATCATCTATTTGCACGAGCAGGGCCGCGCCGATTTCCCGTCGCCGCCGATGTTCTACCCGCAAAAATACGTGCTCGGCTTGAGCGACGCGTCTTTGCTCGACACTGCGCCCTATGCCCGTAAACACCGGCTTGCGC
This sequence comes from uncultured Pseudomonadota bacterium, assembly GCA_963745155.1. Taxonomy (GTDB): domain Bacteria; phylum Pseudomonadota; class Alphaproteobacteria; order Rhizobiales; family Xanthobacteraceae; genus BOG-931. The sequence continues at coordinate 193,945 of CAVUWO010000014.1, forward strand.
TTTTCCATCAACCACGTCATTGTTCATAACGGCTGTCTCGTGAATGTTCCGGAAAGGCGCGCACCGGATTTATTCGAAAGGCTGCGCGCCGACGTGCGCTGCAGCGGCAATCCCGATAGAGCAGGAACAGATGCGACCCGGAAGGCGCTTAGGGGCGCCTCTATGAACAAGCTAGTGATCCACAATGATGGAGAAGGCGACATCAGGCGGTCAGTTGTACTCCGAATGAACAGGCGTCGTGCGGCAATGCTATCATGCTCGTTGTTTCTGATCCTGCTCGCGATTCTGATATGGGGACCGCTGAAAAACGCCATCGATACGAAATGGGTCATTCCGACGGCGATGAGCTTGATCCACGGCAACGCCGGCGACATCTCGGAGTATACCGGCGGGGACCTTCGCGCCGTCCGCGGTTTCGGAGATCGGGTGTATAGCGACTATCCGATCGGCACGCCGCTCTTGACTATGCCTGCCGTCATACTCTTTGACTTGGTAGTCCCCGACTTTAACGAAAAGGTGAAAAGCTTAGAGACGGCGACCGCCGAGAAGACGATTACCTCCATTTTTGGCGCACTTACGGGCGTGATATTCTTTTGGGTGATCTATTCGCGATTTCGCGATGTGACGATAGCGTTCGTCAGCACGTTCGTTCTGATATTCTGCACGTCGATGTGGTCGACGGCAACGCGCGCGCTGTGGTCGCAGGGGCCTATGGTCCTGACCATTGTTCTTGCGATGCTCGTGTTACTGCGCGCGCGAACGCGTGCGGCGCTGGCGCAGTATGCGAGCCTGCCGTTGGCTATGGCGTTCACGATACGACCGTCCGCCGTCGCGCCGATCGCGGCGATCAGCCTCTATGTCTTTTTGGCTTACCGAGCCTACTTCATAAAATACCTGGCTTGGTCGGCGGCAATCGCCGTGCCCTGGATTGCATTTAATCTCTGGAGCTTTGGTGCGCCGTTTCCGGATTATTATCTGCTGATCCAGACACCGAGCAGCATATCGCTTTGGCAAGGAATGGCGGTTCAACTGGTCAGCCCGGCTCGTGGACTGTTCGTATTCTCGCCGATCTTGCTGTTCGCGCTCGGAGGCTTTGTGCTGGCCATCAGAGGTCGTGACGATCTTGGCCTGAATCTGACTTTCGCAGAGTGCATTCTTTTGCATCTCCTGATTGTCGCGCGCTTTCCTTGCTGGTGGGCTGGCTGGTCCTTCGGGCCGCGATTTATGATCGAGGCGCTGCCTTTCCTGGTGTATTTTTTCGCATTCGTTGTTAGAGCAATCGTACCCATCGACAATTTGTACAAAGTGCTTACGGCCGCCGCAGTCAGCTTGTTCGCGGCCGCGAGCCTCCTCATTCACGCACAAGGGGCCTACACGGCCGCGGCCGGGCGCTGGAATGTCGTGCCCGTCGATATCGACAAAAAACCCGAGCGGATTTGGGATTGGTCCGATCTGCAGTTCACCCGCGGCATTCCATTCATCAATCCGGAACCGAAGGCAACCGCGGAGCGGCAAAAGGATCAACAGCGCGAGCTGTGAGCCGCACGTGGAAGTGCTCTCGTATTGTGTCGGCTCGTTGTGTCACTTCCCCGTAAACACCGGCTTGCGCTTTTCCATGAAGGCGGTGCGGCCTTCGGTATAGTCGCGGCTGGCGAAGCAGGCGTCGACCAATTGATCGACGCGCGCCGCGTCGCGCCGCGATTCGTCCTCGCGGCTGGCGTCGATGGCGAATTTGGCCGCCTTGATGGTGAGCGGGGCGTTGGCGCAGATCATGTCGGTGATGCTCTTGACGTAGCTCTCGAGCTCGGCCGCCGGCACCACGCGATTGACGAGGCCCATGGCGAAGGCTTCCAGCGCGTCGAACTGGCGCGCGGTGTAGAAAATCTCCTTGGCGAAGGCGGGACCGACGATGTCGGTGAGCCGCTTGATGCCGGCATAGGCGTAACCTAGGCCGAGCTTGGCCGCGGGCACCGCGAACCGCGAATTGTCGGAAGCGATGCGCAGGTCGCAGCACGCGGCGAGCCCGACGCCGCCGCCGACGCAATAGCCGCGGATCATGGCAATGGTCGGCTTGGGAAAGTCGTGGATGCTGTTGAAGGTCGCCGCCGTCGTCACGTCGTAGGCGCGGGTCGCCTCGATCGAGGCGCGCTCGCTGCCGAATTTGGAAATGTCGGCGCCCGACACGAAGGCCTTGCCGCCGGCGCCGGTCAGGACGACGACGCGCACGTCGTCGTCGACTGCGAAACCGTCGAGGATGGTCTTGGTCGCCTCCCACATGTCGAGCGATACGGCGTTGTGGCGCTCGGGATTGTTGAAGGTGACGACGCCGACGCCCGCGTCCTTGTGCGCCAGCATCTTGTCGGTCTGTGGTCATTTTTCGTTTGTTCCTTGATTTTGTTGGGCCGTCATGCCCGGCCTCGTGCCGGGCGTCGACGTCTTTCGGCTAAGCAACAAGACGTGGATGGCCGGGACAAGCCCGGCCATGACGACGGAGACATCAAACCGCCTTCGCCGCATGCAGCGCCTTGATCTCGCGTTTGGAGAAGCCGAATTCCTTGAGCACGGCGTCGGTATGCTCGCCGGCCTCCGGCGGCCAGGCGACGAGATGGGAGGGCGTGCGCGACAGCGACACCGGTTGGGCAAGGAGGCGCATCGTGGTCTTTTTCTGCGCGCTCTTCTTCGCACCCTTGTTCTTCGAACCTTTCGGCTTTTTGCTGACGCTCTCGGCGACGCCGAGATGCTTGACCTGCGGGTCGGCGAACATCCGGTCGATGGAATAGATCGGCCCGCACGGCACGCCGGCCTTGTTGAGCCGCTCGACCCACGCCTCGCTGGTGTCGGTTGCGAAGCGCGCGTCGAGCTCGGCGTTGAGCGCGTCGCGATGCTGCGAGCGCAACGCGGCGGTGCGATAATTCGCGTTGTCCAGCATGTGGTCGGCGCCGACGGTACGGCACAGCCGCTCCCACATGCGCTGGCCGATGGCGGCCATGTTGATGTAGCCGTCGGAGGTCTTGTAGACGCCGGTCGGAATGCTGGTCGGATGATTGTTGCCGGCCTGTCCGGCGACCTCGCCCTCGACCAGATAACGGGCGGCCTGAAAATCGAGCATGAAGATTTGCGCCTGCAGCAGCGAGGTCTCGACCGCCTGGCCCTTGCCGGAACTGTCGCGTTCGAGCAGCGCGACGAGAATACCGAGCGCCGCGAACAGGCCGGCGGTAAGGTCGGCGACCGGAATGCCGACCCGCATCGGCCCCTCGCCGGGCTGCCCGGTGATCGACATCAGCCCGCCCATGCCCTGCGCGATCTGATCGAAGCCGGGCCGCTCGGCGTAGGGTCCGCTCTGGCCGAAGCCGGAAATGCTGGCATAGACGATGCGCGGATTGAGCTTCGCGAGCGTCTTGTAGTCGATGCCCAGCCGCTTCTTCACGCCGGGGCGGAAATTCTCGATGACGACGTCGGCCTTCTTGACCATCCGCTTGAAGGCCGCGAGGCCTTCCGGCGCCTTGAGATTGAGCGTCATGCTGCGCTTGTTGCGATGCAGGTTCTGGAAATCGGAGCCTTCGCGCGGGCCTCCCATGCCTTCCTCGTCGCTCGGCGGCTCCTCGATCTTGATGACGTTGGCGCCCCAATCGGCGAGCTGGCGCGCGCAGGTCGGGCCCGCCCGGACGCGGGTGAGATCGAGCACGGTGAAGCGAGCGAGCGCCTTTGACGCGTGAGGGAAGGGCACTGCGGGGATACTCCGGATTACTACCTGGCGAATGACTGGAGAGCCGGGGACGATGGACGGCGGCAGGCCGGAACTTCCCCGATCCGGCCAAGATTGTCTACCGGCTCGCAACGTCGCAGAATGGAAACCCGATGATCGATTTTCGCCGTGCCGGCATTGCCGTCCTGATCGCGCTGGCTGCGTCTGCCGCGGCGGCGCAGGAGCATGCCGGCCATCCGCCCGGCGCGCATGCCGAGACGGGAAAACCGGAAGGTATCGGGCCCGGCGTGCTCGCGCTGCTACCGCCGGACTCGGTGACCGAACACAGCATCGCCACCCCCGGCGGCCCGCTCGCCTACACCGCGACGGCGGGGACCTTCTCGCTGTTCGACCAGTCGGGCGAGCGCGCGGCGGCGATCTTCTACACCGCCTATCGTCGCCAAATCGAACGACCCGCGACGGCCGGTCACCTTCGTCTTCAACGGCGGTCCCGGCGCCGGCTCGGCTTTTCTCAACCTCGGCCTGGTCGGTCCGCGCCTCGCCGCGTTCGGCAAGGACGGCCGCGACGGCGCCGAGGTGCGCCTTATCGACAATCCGGACACCTGGCTCGCCTTCACCGATCTGGTGCTGATCGATCCGGTCGGCACCGGCTGGAGCCGGGCGGCCAAGCCCGACGGCGGCAGCGCGTTCTGGAACATTCACCGCGATGCGGAGTCGCTTGCCAAGTCGATCGCGCTCTACGTCGCCAGAAACGGCCGCGTCAGCGCGCCGAAATTCATCCTCGGCGAGAGTTATGGCGGCTTCCGCGCCGCCAAGGTCGCCCGCGCGCTGCAGGACGACCAGGGCATCGTCGTCAACGGCATCCTCATGGTGTCGCCGCTGATCGAGGGCGCGCTGCAGTTCGGCGGCGACCGCTTGGCGCTCGGCGCCGCGCTGCAACTCCCCTCGCTCGCCGCGGCCGAGCTCGAACGCACCGGCACTTTCAGCAAGGAGGCGCAGGCGCGGGCCGAGCATTTCGCGCTCACCGACTATCTGACGGCGCTGGCCGGCCCGCCGCCGACCGGAGACGCGGCGCAGGCCTTCTATACGCGTGTCGCGCGGATGACCGGATTGCCGCTCGACGTGGTGATCCGCTCGCGCGGCTTCATCCGCGACGCCTTCGTCAAGCATCTGCAAGCGAGCGACCACAAGATCGTCAGTCATTACGACGCGACCTTCGCGGTCGACGATCCCAATCCCGCGGCGGAGGGCGCGCGCGGTCCCGATCCGTTTCTCGACGGCTTCATCCGCGCCTATGGCTCGCCTTCGTCGCCTATGCGCGCGACGAGCTCGGCTTCAAGACCGACATGACCTATAATCTCCTGGCCGAGGAGATTTCCCAAAAATGGGATTGGCACGACGGCGGCGGCCATTCGCCGCCGAGCATCGCCGAGGATTTGCGCGTGCTGCTCGCCTTCACGCCGTCGTTCCGGCTCATGATCGCCCACGGCTACAGCGATATGGTGACGCCCTATGCGGTGTCGCGCTATGTGCTCGATCATATTCCCATAAGCGTCGGCGATAAGCGCGCCGAGCTTCGGCTCTATCGCGGCGGTCACATGTTCTACGTCGATCCGCAGTCACGCAAGGCGTTCACCGCCGACGCGCGGACGCTTTACGCCGTGCCTTAGGGCTGGATGACTTTTCTTCGAATCGTCATCCCGCCCCGATTGTTTCCTGGAGCATGTCCTTTTCGCAAAACCGGGCTCCACTTTTGCGGGACATGCTGTAGGCCGGCGCGCCGCCAATCGAAAAATCAGACGGCGGAACGTCGCCTTGTCGTTGCGCGCAGCGCTCCCGCCGTGCGAAACTCGACCGTCGACTGCCGCCCCTCGATCATTGAATTTCCTTGCACGTCCAAGGCTTGCTGCAATGGCCGATTCGACTTCGTTCCGACCATGCGATGAGGCTTCAGGGGACGCCATGCCGCCTGCGCAAAACGCCGCTGCCGCCCAGGAAACCATCGGCGATCCGCCCGATCGGTTCATCCCGATCCGCAAGAGCGACGTGCTCGCCGCGTTGGTCGAGCAAGGCACGTTTCACGACCGACGCCGAACGGCAAAAATTCCGAGTCTTTCTGCGAGACGCTGGCGTCGATCTTTCATTATGAATATTTCGAAAAGCTGGAGCGGCTGCGCAACGACTATTATTACTTCAACCCCGAGATCGCGCCGCACCCGACGATGGCCGCCGACGCGCTCGAAGCGAGCTACGAGGACCTGCTGCAATCGCTCGAAGTGGTGCTCGCGCGCGCGAATTTCGTCGAGCTGCCGCACGCCGACATCGACGCGGCGCACCGGCGGCGCAGCATTCTGCGGGTCAAGGTCACGGCGCCGCTCGACGATTTCCGCGACGTGCGCTTCTACCGGCGCGGCCGTCATCGCGAGCAATTCGAGGTCCGCGACTGGTTCGGCTTGCGCCGGCGCAAGATCGACGTGGAAGTCTACGACGACGTCGTCTTGCTGGCGGCGACGAAAACCAAGACCGCGACCGACCGCGGCCGGCCGCGCCGCGGCGCTCGCGCAGTCTCGATCGTCGCAAGCTTCCGCCGGGCGCCGTGTTGCTCAAATGCTTCCGCAACATCGCGAGCGGCGACCTCAACGCGCTGTTTCCCAACGCCCGCGTGGTGCTGAGCCGAAGCGACATGCTGTTCCTCGGCATTCCGGCGCTTGCCGGCGGCATCCCGATCCTGTTGAAGATCTACGCCACCATCACCGTCCTGTTCCTGCTGCTCGGATTTTATTTCGGCGTCGGCGCCGCCATGGCCGACAGCGACACCAAGACGGCTTTGGCGGCGCTCTCGGGCCTCGTCGCGCTCGGCGGCTTCGTCGCCCGGCAATGGGTGAAGTATCAGCGCCAGTCGCTCAAATATCAGATGGAGCTGACCGACAACATCTATTACCGCAACGTCAACAACAATGCCGGCATGTTCGACTACGTGATCGGCGCCGCCGAGGAACAGGACTGCAAGGAGGCGTTCCTCGCCTACCATTTCCTGCGCGCCGCCGCCTCGCCGCCGACCGCGAGCGAGCTCGAAGCGCGGGTCGAGGCGTGGCTGAAGGCGACATTCGGCATCGCCATCGAGTTCGAGGTGAGCGACGCGCTCGCCAAGCTCGAGCGGCTCGGGTCTCATCGAGCGCCGTGGCGAACGGCTTGTCGTCCTGCCGCTCGAGGCGGCGTTGGCCGAGCTGCGCGGGGTATGGGACAAATTCTTCATCGGCGCAAGGATCGACGAGAAGCCGCGCGCGGCGGAATGACGCTCGTCGTCGGCGCTTCGGTGTTTCTTTTCACTTTGAGATTGTACCATAATGGCGCTTCCGTCAGACCGCGGCCGAACCGCAGGGGCGGACGGCGGTGGGCAAATCAGCGCCCCGATAAGATGCGGCGAATGCAAGAGCACGCCGAAGGGAGAGGAAACGATGTCCGGATTTCCGTTCAATCCGCCGGTCGAGCGTCGCACGCTGCTCAAGGCCGGTCTTGCCGTCGGCGCCATGCAAATCGCGAGCCCGTTCGTGGTGAAGGCGCGCGCCGACGAGCCGGTCAAAATCGGCTTCGACGATCCCTTGACCGGGACCTATGCCGAGTTGGGCAAAAACGAGCAGATCGGCTGCCAATTCGCGATCGACGAGATCAACGCCAAGGGCGGCATTCTCGGCCGCAAGGTCGAGCTCCTGGTCGAGGACTCGACCAGCGCCGATACCGGCACCGCGGTGCAAAAAGCCCACAAGCTGATCGACCGCGACAAGGTCGATTTTCTCCTCGGCAACGTGAACTCCGCCATGGCGCTGGCGATCGGCGAAGTCACCAATCAGGCCGGCATCCTCCACATCGTCACCGGCGGTCATACCGACGCCGTCACCGGCAAGGACTGCCACTGGAACGTTTTCCGCGTCTGCAACACGACGCGGATGGAAACCAATTCGGTCGCCAAGACGCTGTTCACAAAATACGGCAAGCGCTGGTACTTCCTCACGCCGGACTACGCCTTCGGCCATACCCTGCAGCAAGGCTTCGAGGCGGCGCTCAAGCAATTCGGCGGCACCGAGCTCGGCGCCTCGCTGACGCCGCTCGGTACCACCGATTATTCGTCCTATCTGATCAAGGCGCAGGCGGCGAACCCCGACGTCATCATCTTCCTGCAGGCGGGACAGGACGCCGTCAACGCGCTCAAACAGGCGGTGCAGTTCGGTCTCGACAAGAAATATCACATCGCGGGAGCGCAGCAGGAGCTGGAAGTGCTCAACGGCCTGCCGCCCGAAGCGAGAATCGGCACCTGGGTGTTCGAATGGTACTGGAAACAACCCAACGTGCCGCATGTCGCCGAGTTCGTCGCCGCCATCCGCAAGCACACGGGCGGCAAGGTGCCGACGGCGCGCCACTGGTTCGGCTATGTTTCGGCCTGGACCTGCGCCCATGCCGCCAACGGCACGAAATCGCTCGACGCCGCGAAGATGGCGAAATTCCTGCAAAACTGGAAGCTGCCGCCCGAAGTCGCTTTGATGCCGAACGAGCCGTTCTATCGGGAAGGCGACAACCAGCTCATGCCCACGCTCTATGTCGGACATGCGCAGGGGCACGGCAAGGATGATCCCGAGGACCTTTTCGTCGTGGACCAAGAGGTCAAAGGGGTCGATGCCGCGCTTCCCGTCGCCGAGACCGGCTGCAAGATGAAGTGGCCGGCGTAACAGCCGCGATCCGCGCCGGCCCGGTGGGCGTCCTTGCCCACCGGGCGATGTTTGTGTCGATCGGCCTTATCATGCGACCGCACCACGACAAGTGTGGCGCGCCGTTCGATCATGTGTTTGTATGGTTGGTTAGGATTGGCGCGTCGCCCACCGCGAAATGACCCAGCTCATTCTGTATAATATTTTCAACGGTCTCGTCATCGGGGCGTTCTACGCCCTCATGGCGTTGGGATTGTCGCTGATCCTCAATCTTTCCGGCGTCATCAATTTCGCCCATGGCGGCTTTCTGGCGATCGGCGCCTATCTCGCGTTCATGCTGATCCCTTTCATCGGCTTCTGGGGCGCCCTGGTGCTGGCGCCGATCCTGACTGCGGTGTTCGGATTGATCGTCGAGCGTGTATTGATCCGCCGCGTTTATGGCCGCGATCCGCTCTATAGTCTTCTCTTGACCTTCGGTCTCGCCTTCATGCTGGAAGACGGCACCAGGTTCATCTGGGGGCCGCAGACCCAGCCCTTCTCGATCCCGGGATGGCTGTCGCGCCCGCTCTCCAACGCGTTCTTCTTTCTCACCGGCTACCGGCTGTTCATGGTGATCCTGGTCACGGCGGCGGTCGCCGGGCTGTTCGCCATCCTCAATTACACCCGGCTCGGCGTGCGCATCCGCGCCGGCACGTCCGACCTCGAGACGGTCTCGGTGCTCGGCGTCAACATTCGCCTGCTGCGCAGCCTCAATTTCGGTCTCGGCATCTATCTTGCGGGCCTCGCCGGCGTGCTCGCGGCCGGCATGCTCGGGCTGCAGCCGACCATCGGCAATGATCTGATCATGCCGAGCTTCGTCGCCATCATCATCGGCGGCCTGGGCAGCCTGCCCGGCACGCTCGTTGGCGGCCTTCTCATCGGCGTCGCCTCCGGGGTCACCGCGGTATTCTTTCCTTCGGCCAGCGAGGCGGTGATCTACGTCATGATGGGCGCGGTGCTCTTGGTGCGGCCGCGCGGTCTGTTCGGCGAGGAGGGGCGCTTTTGATCGACAACCGCATTCAAAAGCGTGCCGCCGACACCGTCATCTGGCTGTTGCTGCTGACCATGCCGTACTGGCTCGCCGCGGTCGGCGGCTACACGCAGCTCGGCACGCGGGTCGTCATCATGGCGCTGGCGGCGATGTCGCTGAACTTCCTGTTGGGCTATACCGGCGTCCTATCGTTCGGCCACGCCGCCTATTTCGGGCTCGGCGTCTACGGCGCCGGCCTCACCATCAAATATCTCGTGCCGGATACGCTTGCCGGCATCGGCGTCGGCGTACTGGCCGGCTTCGCCGCGGCGGCGGTCATCGGCCTCCTGATCGTGCATTTGCGCGGCATTTATTTCGCCATGGTGACGATTGCCTTCGGGCAGGTGTTTTATTTCATCGCCTATCGCTGGAACAACGTCACCGGCGGCGACGACGGCCTCTCCGGCTGGCATCGCGAGCCGATCGCGCTCGGTCCGGTGAACATCGACATCCTGCATAGCGACAAAGCGTTCTATTATCTGGCGCTGGCATGCTTCGCGATCGCGATCGCGATCATGGCGGCGCTGTTGCGCTCGCCGTTCGGCCGCACGCTGCTGGCGATCCGCGAGAACGAACGGCGCGCCCGCTTTCTCGGCATCCCGGTCGATCGCCACATCTGGCTGTCGTGGCTGATCTCGTGCACCTTCGTCGCGCTGGCGGGAACGCTCTACGCGCTCCTCAACAACTTCGCCGATCCGCACGATCTGCGCTGGGACCAGTCCGGCGATTTCGTCATCATGGCGGTGCTGGGCGGCATGCGCAGCTTCTGGGGGCCGTTGATCGGCGCCGCGATCTTCGTCGTGCTGCAGGACTACGTCTCGAGCGAGACGCAGAACTGGATGTCGTTCATCGGGCTGTTCTTCGTCCTCGTCGTTTTGTTCTTCCCGCGCGGCGTGCTCGGCATCGCCCGGTGGAAGGCGGCGCCATGAGGGTGTCATGAGGATGCGATGAGCCTGTTGCGGGTCGAAAATGTCAGCAAGAGCTTCGGCAGCCTGATTGCGGTCGACCACGTGTCGATGACCGTCGAGCCGGGCGAGTTGCGGGCCATCATCGGTCCGAACGGCGCCGGCAAGACGACGTTCTTCAATCTGATCAGCGGATTCCTGCGGCCGAGTTCGGGCCGCATCGTGTTCGACGGCGAGGATATCACCAATATGTTGCCGGCGCGCCGCGTCTGGCGCGGCATCGCCCGCACGTTCCAGGTCACCGAGGTGTTTCCCGAACTGCCGGTGCGGCAGAATCTGCGGATTCCGGTCGAGGTCGCGTCCGGCTACCGGCTGCGGCCGCGGCTGTCGGCCGCCGCCGACCGCAAGGTGCGCGACCGCGTCGACGAATTGCTGGGCATGGGGAACCTCGCCGCCAAGGCCGAGCGCCTGGTCGGCGAGCTGTCCCACGGCGATCAGCGCGCGACCGAGATCATGATGGCGTTGGCGCTCGAGCCGCGCCTCCTGCTGCTTGACGAGCCCACCGCCGGCATGGGCGATCAGGAGACCTACGCGATCACGCAGCTGATCCGCGGCCTGCACAAGGACAACAAATTGACCATCGTCCTGATCGAGCACGATATGCGCGTCGTCTTCCATCTCGCCGACCGCATCACCGTATTGGACCGCGGTCGATTCCTCGCCGAGGGCGCGCCGCCGGAGATTGCCGCGAACGCGGCGGTGCAAAGCGCGTATCTTGGGCAAGTTGCATGAAGAAAATTGCATGAGCAAAGCCGCATGACCGCAGCGCTCACCGCCGAAGGGCTCCACACCTATTACGGCAAGAGCCACATCCTGCACGGCGTCAGCCTCGACGCCGCCGAGGGCCAGGTGACGGCGCTGCTCGGCCGCAACGGCGCCGGCAAGACGACGACGCTGCGCAGCGTCATGGGATTGACGCCGCCGCGCGACGGTCGCGTCACCGTGTTCGGCACCGAGATCACGCGCTGGCCGCCGTACCGCATCGCCGCGCTCGGCGTCGGCTATGTGCCGGAGGGCCGCAGGATTTTCGCCAATCTCTCCGTCGCCGAGAATCTGATGGTGCCGCTGGAGCGCCCGGGACCCTGGACGCCGGAAACGATCTATCAGCTGTTCCCCCGCCTCGGCGAGCGCCGCTCGAACCGCGGCCGGCAATTGTCCGGCGGCGAACAGGAAATGCTCGCGATCGCCCGCGCGCTCCTGCTCAACCCGAAGCTCCTCATTCTCGACGAACCATCGCAGGGGCTTGCGCCATTGGTCACGCGCGAAGTCTTCAGCATCGTAACGAAGATGCGCGACGAGGGATTGGCGGTGCTGCTGGTGGAGCAGAATGTGCGCATGAGCCTCGAGGTCGCGGACCGCGTTTTTGTGCTCGACGACGGCCATGTCGTTTATTCCGGCCCGGCGCGCGAGCTTGCGGCCGACGAGGCGCGCGTCCAATCGCTCGCCGGCGCCAGCGCCGAGGAATGGGCGCCGCAATAAAGCGTCAGTGCGACCGGCGCGGCCTGCGCCTGCGCTCAGCTGGCGTCGGGATTGAGGCCGTACTTGGCGCACATCTTGGTGACGATCGATGCGTCCTTGCCGCCGGCGATCAGGCCGACCACGGCCGAAGTGATCTTGCCGCCCGTGAGCTGGGCTTCGACGATGAAGTTTTGCTTGCCGTTGTAGGCGGGGTAGGGACTCTTGGCATCCACCGATGCGCAATAATTGCCAGAGCCTTCCACCGTATTGGGCATCTTGGTCCAGCGGAACCGCGCCGAATTCGGCTCCCGGATCGAGAGCGAGACGGCGTCGGTAATGATCTTCTTCTCTTCCGGCGTCAGCTCGCGCGTCCCCAGCGCGCTGTCGACCGGCGTGGCGTCGCTCATGCCCAGGAGGCTTTGGGCGTTCGCTTTTGGCGGCGGGGTCGACGACGACAGCGATCCCGTGCATGCGGCGAGCGCCGACGCGGCGGCCAGCGCCACGATTAATCCGCATCTGGTGCTTGGGTTACGCATCGAATTACACTGCTTTACCGTGTGGATTTTGACGGCGCTGATTTTGACCGCATGGATTGCGCTCGTGATCATCGCGTCCCCCGTTGCCGCGTCCCGGTTTATTGATCTTGCCGCAGAAGTCAAAACCGAATGCAAACGCCGGCCGACCTAAGGTCGCCGCCAGCGCCTCGGCTCAAGTCTGTCCCTCATTGCGGCCGCGCGCAATACGGACGGCGGCGCGCAAGTGATTCGCGCTGATTCGCCCCGGCTCGCGCCTATGCGACGGTCCGTCCCGCCGAAAATTGGCAATCTCGGCCGCTTCTCGCGGACGCCAAGACTGTGGATTTCGGTCAGTGAGGCATAATTGCAACGCTTATGTGAAATGGCGCGAAAGCGTCTTCGCAACACTTAATTACCTATAATCCGTAGCTTCTTACGCTGCCGCTGCGAGCACGCCGCGCTCCAACTTCAGGCGGATCAGTGCAATCGAGCAGGCAGTGTGACTTTTCTGCACTAGAGGGTGGATTCCTCGGCCGATATGTTCTGCTCCGTCACCAGACAGGGGGAATAATTCCATGAAAAAGGCGGCAATCGCACTCGCTGCGGTGCTTACTCTCCTGAGCGTCGCAGGTTGCACCACGACCCCCCCTCCGGTCGTTACCAAGGGGTAATCAGTCGCCCAACAGCGAGTGATGGGGGAAGGGCCGGCTTCGTGCCGGCCCCTTTCTTTTGTGCGGTCCCGTTTGACTGCGCTCGGGGGCTTTGGCCCTACGATGGCCTTGCCGAATGGCATATGAGTCGGCCTTCTGGCCTACGCAAGCGGGACGCGTCCAATGCCTCGCGTCGTCGGCATCGATCATCTGGTCCTGAGCGTCGGCGATTTCGCGCGCTCGCGAGAGTTTTATCGCCAACTCCTCGGCTTTCTCGGCTTCAGGCTCAAATACGACTACGCGGACATGGCCGGCTGGAGCAACGGCAAGACGCTGTTCTGGATCGCCGCCGCCGACGCCCAGGGCAGAAAGCGCAAATACCGCAAAGGCGATATCGGCTTCCACCACTACGCCTTCGAATTGTCGAGCCGCAAGGACGTCGACGAACTCGGCGCCTTCCTGGCCGAGAACGGCATGACCGTGCTCGACCCGCCCGGCGCGTATTACGGCCGCAACTATTACGCCGTCTACTTCGCCGACCCGGACGGCATGAAGCTCGAAGGCATGATCTGGGCGCCGCCGCGCACGCCGCGCAAGCAAGCCGTGAAAAAGCATGCCGCGAAAAAGAAAAAAGCCTGATCCACCCCGCGCGCTCAACACACCGCCAGCATGGGCGTCGGCGCGTGCACGACGGTCGTGTTGCGGCCGCGGCGTTTGGCGATGTAGAGCGCGCGGTCAGCCGCCTCGAGGAGATCGGCGGCGCACTGCTCGGCGTCCGGCACCAGCGACGCCACGCCGACGCTGACGGTGATAGTGCCGCGCGCCGCCTCGGCGTGCACGATGCGCAGTTCTTCCACCGCCTTGCGCACGACCTCCCCGAGCGCGTTGCCGCGCGCGCTGTCGATCATCGGTAACAGCAGCGTGAATTCTTCGCCGCCATAGCGGGCGACCATGACGGCAGAGTCGAGCGTCACGACGGAGAGCGCCTCGGCCACCGCGCGCAGGCAGGCGTCGCCGGCGACGTGGCCGTAGCGGTCGTTGTAGAGCTTGAAATGGTCGATATCGATCATCATCAGTGCGACCGGTTCGCTGTATGTCGCGGCGCGCTGCCACTCCTCCTCGAGCCGGCGGTCGAAACCGCGCCGGTTGGCGAGACCCGTCAGGCCGTCGAGACTGGCGAGCTCGTCGAGATGCTGATTGGCGATGCGCAGTTCTTCCTCGCGGGCGGCGAGCCGCCTTGCCATGTCGTCGAAAGCTTCGGCCAGCGGCTCGAATTCGGCGAGCCAGGGCTCGTCGCTGGTGCGCGCTTTGAGATCGCCGCGGCCGAAGCGCGCGGCGGTGCGCGCCAGCGACCGGATCGGCCGCACGATGAGCTGCTCGCCGCCGAACCATACGCCCATCAACACCAGCACGCCGAACAGCGCGAGCTGCAGATAGGCGACACTGATTTCGCGATCGATGCCGCTGTGCACGATGCTTTCGTCGAGGCCGATCGCAAGCCGCGCCTCGGTCCACGGCACGCGCACGAACGCGAACAGACGCGGCAGTCCGTCGAGGCCCGCGGCCGTCGTGGTGCCTTCATCGCGCTCTTGCATGGCGCGGACGAGCGCCTGGCCGGCGAAGTTGCGACCGACCAGGTTCGTCGCGCCTTCCGAGGCGGCGATGAGCGTGCCGCCGCCGTCGATCAACAGGACCGAGGTGCCGGGGCTTTGCGCCGCGGTGGCGGCGAGTTCGCCGATCCATTGCAGATCGAGCGAAGCAACGATGACGGCTTCCAAGGCGCCGCCGTCCCGTACGGCCGGGAAGGCGGCGACAGCGCCGGGGCCTGATCGAGCCGTCGCACGATATAGTCGCTGACGGTGAACTCGCGCGAACGCACGGCAGTCCTGGAAATAGGCGCGATCGGCCGAGGTTGAGACCGGCGGCATTGGCTTCGGTCGAGCAGATGATGCGGCCGTCGGTCCCCGCCACGCTCAAGCCGCGGATCCAGGGGATTCGTTCGGACAGATCGGGCAGGGTCTTGTCGCAGCTGCCCGGATCGTGCGGCAGCCGCGTATAGGCGCGCGCGACGACTTGCAGCAATGCGCGGGTGGAATAGATGATTTCACGTTGCGCGTCGGCGCCGCGATGCGCCATCTCCGCGGCCTCGGCGTAGGCGCGTTCGCTGTGTTCGGCGCGGGCCCGTTCGAGACTGTGGACGCGCTCCAGCATCAACGGGCCGACCGCCAACAGCGCCAGCACGATCAGGCGGGCACGGATACTGAGAATGGGGCGGTTGCGCCGCGACGGCTTGGCGGATGTCTTGGATGAGGATGATTTGGATGCGCCGGGAGAGGGCGCCGCAGCACCCATCGTGTTGGAAGATTTGGCTTCGACGACCGACATCGCAGCGTCCCCGACCCTGTTTGCGACTGTAGCGCAGGGGCGTAAAAGCAGCCTTGGCGGTTCCCGTAAAATTTGAATCGCACCCGATTGCAGCAGCCACCATACCGGAGACGGCCCAATTGAGCGCACAAGAGCTCCCGCAGCACACAGGCTTGGCGGCCGTTCGCGCAGAAATCGCCCGCGCCTGCCGCGATGCCGGCCGCGACGTCGCGAGCGTGACGCTCGTCGCCGTGTCGAAGACATTCGCGGCGGAGGCAATCGAGCCGGTCATCGCCGCCGGACAGCGCGTCTTCGGTGAAAATCGCGTGCAGGAGGCCAAGGCCAAATGGCCGCCGCTGATCGCGCGTCATAAAGGCCTCGAATTGCATCTGATCGGCTCGCTGCAATCCAACAAGGCCCGCGACGCGGTGGCCTTGTTCGACGCCATCCACGCGGTCGACCGCGACAGCCTTGCCCAGGAGCTTGCCAAGGAGATCACCCGGCAGGGCCGGCGGCCGACGTTGTTCGTCGAGGTCAATAGCGGCGCCGAGCCGCAAAAGGCGGGCGTGCTGCCGCAGGACGCCGACGCCTTTCTGGCCGCCTGCCGCGACCGCTACGGCCTGACCATCGCGGGACTGATGTGTATCCCCCCGGTCAACGAGGCGCCGGCGCCGCATTTCGCGCTGACCGCCAAGATCGCCCACCGCAACGGGTTGAAGCTCTTGTCCATGGGCATGAGCGCCGATTTCGCCACCGCGATCGCGTTCGGCGCTACCCATGTCCGCGTCGGTACCGCCATTTTCGGTGGGCGAGCCCACGCCGCGGCTTAGCACTGAACCGCAATTCGCGTTCTTGGACCGATGCGGCGCAACAGCCGCCGCAAGGCGCTAGGCGTCAGCGCGACACAACCTGCCGTCGGCGCGTAGGCCGGCCGCGCCACATGGATGAACACGGCGCTGCCACGGCCGGCTACCCGGGGCCGGGTGTTGTGGTCGATCTCGATGATGAGGTCGTAGAGGTGGTCGTCGCGCCAGAGGCGATCGCCTGGTTCATTGGCCGAGCGGCGGAACGACCGATTGTAGCGCCGATCTGCCGGGTCCTCGCACCAGGCATCGGCGCGCCCGATCGCTCGCACCGGCAGCAAAGTGCGCGGTCGTTGCAGACGATCCGCCCGAAACCACAGCCGCACCGTACGAAATCGTCCCCGCGGAGTGGCGCCGTCGCCTTCGCGCTTGTCGGCCTTGATGCCGCCGCGGCCGAGCGCTACCGGCACCACGACCGGACCCGCCCGCAACCACCCCAGCGACCGCCGCCCCGGACGCGCAACGACCCGGATCGTCCCCAATGCCATCCGGATCATCCACCACGCCTCATCCGACCGCGCCGTGCCGGCGGACCGATTTCCCAACTCGCGCTTGCTCTTTTATGCATGCGTGCTCTACTTCGCAGCAAGCTGCGCCGCAAATCGCGGCCGTTAGGAACAGCCCTGCCACGGCGATCGGATGCGGCCGTCATGCGTGGGAGCGGCCGTGGGGATCCGGATCGATGCCGAACACGCGTAAGATTCTCATCGTCGACGACGACCCGGAGTTGCGCGACGCGCTGATGGAGCAATTGTCGCTGCACGAAGAGTTCGAAGCCGTCGCCGCGGAGACCGGCGCGAAGGGCGTGCAGACGGCAAAGACCGGGCAAATCGACCTGGTCATCATGGACGTCGGCCTGCCCGACATCGACGGCCGCGAAGCCGTCCGCATCCTGCGCAAGAATGGTTTCAAGGCCCCGATCATCATGCTGACCGGCCACGATACCGATTCGGACACCATTCTCGGCCTGGAGTCCGGCGCCAATGATTATGTGACCAAACCGTTTCGCTTCGCTGTTCTGTTGGCGCGCATCCGCGCGCAGTTGCGCCAGCACGAAGCGAGCGAGGACGCGATTTTCACGATCGGCCCTTACACCTTCCGTCCGAGCTCCAAGCTTCTGCTCAGCCCCAAGGGCAACAAGGTCAGGCTGACCGAAAAGGAGACCTCGATCCTGCGCTACCTCTATCGCGCCGGCCAGAAGCCGGTGTCGCGCGAGACGCTCCTGCAAGAAGTGTGGGGCTACAATTCCGGCGTCACCACGCACACGCTCGAAACCCACATCTATCGGCTCCGGCAGAAGATCGAGAAGGACGCCGCGGCGCCCGCGATCCTCGTCACCGAGGCCGGCGGCTACAAATTGGTGCCGTGACCATGGCTTGCCGATGACCACCCGCGCATGACCCCGCGCCCATGACCACCCCCCGATGACCATCGAGGACGACATCGCGTTTCTGGAACGGGTGCCGATCTTGCGCCGGCTCGGCGCACCGGCGCTGCGCATGCTCGCGATCGGTGCGGAAAGCCGCGATCTCGGACCTGGCGAGGTTCTCTTCCACGTCGACGATCCGGCGGACGGCGGCTACGTGGTGCAGCGCGGATCGTTCAGCCTGCAGCCGCCGCGCGAAACCGACGACGAGGTCATCGCCGGGCCGGGCAGTCTGCTCGGCGAAACGGCGCTGCTCGCCGAAACGACGCGGTCGGCCACCGCGCGGGCGCGCGAAGACGCGACCGTCATGCGCATCTCGCGCTCGATGTTTCTGAAAGTGCTCGAAGGCTATCCCGAAGCCGCGCACCGCCTGCGCGACCTGATCGCGGCGCGCACCGACCAATGGGCGCGCGACATCGAAAACGTTCGCGCCGCGCTGACGCGGGGCGGCGAGCCGCGGTAGGATCCCCGGCGGAACTTTTGGTTCCGCGATTGGAACTTTCATTACGTCAAGCAAGTTCCGAAAGAGTCTAGGCGGCGCCCAGCCGCGATAACGCGCAAAGAGTTGCAAGCTCCCTTTTCATTACCCTATGCAGATATTGCGCTAGCTCGGAGGAAATCATGGCCGCAAGCGACAAAATGACCATCGCCAAGCTGGTTGGCGAGAACGAAAGCGAGATCCTGCCGGAATGGCTCGAGCTGCAGAAGAAGACCGGCGCCCTGCAGACCGGCCGTATCACGGAATCCGAACTAGCGGTCCAGTCGCGAGAATTTCTGCATCGGCTGCGCGCCGGTCTCGCCAGCGGGGGCACCGATAAGGCGAATTCAGCCTACGCAACTACGCTCGAGTTCCTCAGCGAGATTTCACGCTCGAGGGCGCTACAGGGCTTTTCGCCTGCGGAAACCGCGATGTTCGTCTTTTCGTTGAAACTGCCGCTGTTCAACGCCATCAACCGCGACAAATCGGTGTCCGCCAAAGAGATGGCCCAGATGACCTGGGCGATCACGGTGTTGCTCGACGAACTCGGTCTGCACAGCTTCGAAGCGTTTCAGAAGAGCCGCGAGGAAGTCATCCTGCGTCAACAGCGTGAAATCGCCGAGCTGTCGACGCCGGTCGTGCGGATATGGAACGGCATTCTGGCGGTACCGATCATCGGCACGCTCGACAGCGAGCGCACCCAGGTCGTGATGGAGAACCTGTTGCAGCGCATCGTCGACGACGCCGCGGAGATCGCGATCATCGACATCACCGGCGTGCCGACGGTCGATACGCTCACCGCACAACATCTGCTCAAAACGGTCGCGGCCGCTCGTCTGATGGGTGCCGATTGCATCATCAGCGGCATCCGACCGCAAATCGCGCAGACGATCGTCCATCTCGGCGTGGATCTTAACGTCGTCTCCAAGGCGACGCTTGCGGACGCCCTCGCGGTTGCCCTTCGCCGCACCGGCCGCGTCGTCACGCGGATGAAAAGGCCGGACGAGACGGAACTGGCCAATCGCGCGGGAGAGGGTGCCTGAGCGATGGACCGTATCCCGATCCTGAAAGTCGGTGACGCACTGCTCGTGACCATTCAGGTCGACATGCACGACCGCCTGGCCACCGCGCTCGAGGAGGATCTCACCAACAAGATCGTCACGCTCAACGCCAAGGGCGTGCTGATCGATATTTCCGCCTTGGAGATCGTCGACAGCTTCATCGGGCGGATGCTCGACAACATTGCCGCGGTCTCGCGCATTCTCGATGCCGAAACGGTGGTCGTCGGCATGCGTCCTGCAGTCGCCATCACCCTGGTCGAGCTGGGATTGTCATTGGCGGGCGTGAAGACCGCGTTGAACGTGGATCGCGGCATGGCCCTCATCCAACGTCGGCTTGTCGCGGAGGACGAGGATGCCGACGGGGAAGATTGAGCGGATCGACATTCGTACCTCCGAAGACGTGGTGAGAGTGCGCCAGCAGACCCGCCTGCTGGCGGTCGAAGCCGGATTGAGCCTGGTCGATCAGACCAAGGTCATTACCGCGGCGAGCGAACTGGCCCGCAATACGCTCGACTATGGCGGCGGCGGTGAGCTTCGAATCGAGATCGTGGAAAACGGCGTCCGCCGTGGCGTGCGCTTGACCTTCGAGGATCAGGGTCCTGGCATAGCCGACATACAGCAGGCCTTGAAGGACGGCTTCACGAGCGGGTCCGGATTGGGCCTAGGTCTCGGTGGCGCCAGACGCCTGTCGAACGAATTCAACATCGAATCGACCGTCGGAAAAGGCACAAAAATTCAGATCACACGTTGGAAGACCTGATGATTGCGGTCCCGATCGATGACGCCAGCGCCGTCGCCGACGCCCGCCGTGCCGCCGTCACGCTGGCGCAGCAGAATGGTTTCGGCGACGTCGATGCCGGCCGTGTCGCGTTGGTGGCGACCGAACTCGGCACCAACATCGTCAAGCACGGCGGCGGCGGGCAGATGCTGCTCGGCACCTATGACGATGACAGCGGCAAGGGCGTGGAAATTCTAGCCCTCGACCGCGGTCCCGGCATGGGCAATGTCGAGGCCTGCCTGCGCGACGGTTATTCGAGCAGCGGCACCGCCGGCAACGGTCTGGGCGCCATCATCCGTCAATCGAACCTGGTCGACATCGCGTCGTGGCCGGGTCACGGGACTGGCGTTCTGGCGCGGATCGAACCTGGCCGGGCCCGCCCTGGACTTCAGGCTTCGCATGCGGCCTGGGGGGCTGTTGCGGTGCCCATGCCCGGCGAAGAGGTTTGTGGCGATTCCTGGAGCGTGATCGACGGGGAACTCGGACGGACTTTGTTCGTTGCCGACGGGCTGGGTCACGGTCAGGAAGCGGCGGAGGCTTCCGTGGAAGCGGTGCGCCTGTTCAGGCGTTTCAGCGGTCACCAAGTGCCGACGCTCTTGGATTACATTCACGGCGGGCTGCGCGCCACGCGCGGCGCCGCCGTTTCGATTGCCAAAGTCAATTCCGGTTCAGGAAAAGTCATTTTTGCCGGGGTTGGCAATGTCGCCGGGTTGGTCGGTTCGAATGGATCGATCAAAAGGATGGTCTCGATGCCCGGGACGGCGGGACATAATGCGCGGAAGATTCAGGCCTTCGAATATCCCTTCGAAGATGATGGGCTTGTCATCCTGCATTCGGATGGGCTAAGCACCGGCTTGACCCCCGGGCGCTATCCGTCACTAGATGCGCATCATCCGACTTTGATTGCGGGCATCCTCTACCGCGATTTTGCGCGGGGACGCGACGATGCAACCGTCCTGGTCGGCAAGTGGGGGCGTCCGGTCCGGTCGATGCCGTGAGCATGAGTTGGCCCATCGTCACTTTGCCGATCCAGACCGAAAGCGACGTGGTCGTGGTGCGTCAGCGCGCCCGCCGTATGGCCGAGCTCCTGGGTTTCGACCGCCAGGACCAGACCCGCATCGCCACTGCCGTCTCCGAGATCGCGCGCAACGCCTTCAGCTATGCCGGCGGTGGCCGGGCCGAATTCGCCATCGATCCGTCGCGGACGCCGCAGTTGCTTCCGCATCCGCATCAGCGACAAGGGCGACGGCATCGCCGATCTCGACAGCATTCTCGACGGCCGCTATCGCTCGCAGAGCGGCATGGCGCTGGGCCTCGTCGGCGCCCGTCGCCTCATGGACCATTTCACCGATCGACACCGAGGTTGGGCAAGGGTACGACTCGTCGAACTGGAACAGAAACTGCCTCAGGCGCGCCTGCGAAAATCGCGCAGGGAAGCTGTCGGACATCGTCTTCTGGATCTGCGGGGGCAGCATGCCGACGACCCGCTCGAGGCGCTGCGCGAGCAGAACCGGGAGCTGATGCAAAGCCTGGAGGAAATCCGGCGGCGTGACGAGGAGAGCGCGCAGCTCAATCAGGAACTCGGCGATACCAACCGCGGCGTGGTGGCGCTCTATGCCGAGCTTGACGAACGCGCGGAGCAGCTGCGCAAGGCGAGCGAGCTGAAATCGCGCTTTCTCTCCCACATGAGCCACGAATTCCGCACGCCGCTCAATTCGATTCTGGCACTGTCCCGCCTGCTGCTGGACCGCATCGACGGCGAACTCAACGCCGAGCAGGAGCGGCAGATCGGATACATCCGCCGTTCCGCGGAAAGCCTGCTGGAACTGGTCAATGATCTGCTCGATTTGTCGAAAGTCGAAGCCGGCAAGATCGAAGTGAAGCCCGCGCGCTTCACCGTGGCCAATCTGTTCGGTGCGCTACGCGGCGCACTCAAGCCGTTGCTGACGAGCCCGAAGGTCGAGCTGATCTTCGAACTCACCGACGACGTTCCCGAACTCGTCACCGACGAGGCCAAGGTCGCCCAAATCCTGCGCAACCTGATCTCCAACGCGCTCAAATTCACCGAGGAGGGCGAGGTTCGGGTCGTCGCCCGCTTCGATGCCGCCTCCGGCGAGGTGGAATTCGCTGTGCGCGATACCGGCATCGGCATCGCGCCGGAAGATCAGGCGCGTATCTTCGAGGAGTTCTCGCAGGTCGACAATCGGCTGCAGCGCAAGGTCAAGGGGACCGGCCTCGGCCTGCCGCTGTCGCGCTCGCTGGCCGAATTGATCGGCGGGACCATGCGCGTCGAAAGCGTACCCGGCCAGGGCTCGGTGTTCAGGCTGATCGTCCCGGCCCGTTTCGGCGCCGAGATTCGCGTCGCCGACGATGCCGATCAGGTGGTACCGAAGCGTCTGCTGATCATCGACGACGACGAGACGTTCCGTTACGTCATCAAACAGATCATCCGCCAGGAGCCGCGCTACGAGGTGATCGAAGCGAACGACGGTGGCGACGGGCTGCGGCTCGCGCGCGACGCCCAGCCCGATGTCATCATGCTCGATCTGCAGATGCCGAACGTCGATGGCTTCACGGTGCTGCAGGAGCTCGGCGCGGATCGCCGCACCAGCGTCATTCCGGTGATCATTTCGACCTCGCTCGAAGTCAATGCGGAACTGCGGGCGCGGCTGCCGACCGGGACGCGGCTCATTTCGAAAAACCTCATCTCCCGCGAAAACGTCGCGATGTTCCTGCGCGATGCGACTGGCGTGGTGGCGCCATGACCGCCGGCACCATCCTCAACGTGGACGACCTCGAGCCGCAGCGCTACGTCAAGACGCGCGACCTGCGCTCGCAGGGCTTCACCGTGATCGAAGCCACGACCGGCGCCGAGGCGCTCCGCCTGGTCGAGGCGCACAAGCCGGAAGTCGTGCTGCTCGACGTGCAGTTGCCCGATATCTACGGCTACGACGTCTGCCGTTACATCAAACAGAAGTGGCCCGAGGTCATGGTGCTCATGACCTCCGCGACCTTCATCACCGCCGAGCGGCGCACGCTGGGTCTCGATGCGGGAGCCGATTCATATTCGTCCAGCCGGCCGAGCCGCTCGAGCTGGCCGCCGCGGTCAACGCGCTCATGCGCATCCGCCGCTCGGAAGACCGGCTGCGCAGCCTCAATGAAACGCTGGAAGGTCAGGTCAAGGAGCGCACCGGGGAGCTGTCGCGCGCGATCTCCGCGCTCAGGTCGAGCGCCGACCGCATGCGTTCGCTGTTCCAGACCACCTACATCGCCCAGGGCTACATCACGACGGACGGCATTCTGCTCGACGCCAACCGGGCGGCGCTGGAGTGGATCAACGGCCAACTCGATGACGTCATCGGCCGGCCGTTCTGGGAAACGCCGTTCTTTACCGGCACCCCCGGCATGCCGGAACTGATCCACCAGGCGGTGCTGCAGGCGGCGGCCGGGGAGGAAAAGCAGCACGCCATCGTCCTCAATCTCCCGACCGGCGAACGTGCTTTCGATCTGGCGCTGCGGCCGATCCGCAGCCAAGGCGGCAAGGTCAGCGGTATCGTCCCCGAAGCCGTCGAGACCACGCAGCGGCTCCAGGCCGAACAGGCGCTGCGGCAGGCACAGAAGATGGAGGCCATCGGCCAGCTCACGGGCGGGCTCGCCCATGACTTCAACAACCTCCTCACGGCCGTCGTCGGCAACCTCGATCTCATTCGCGCCCGCGCCGCCGATCCGCGCATTCAGCGCTGGGCGGAGAACGCCTTCAAGGCCGCGGAGCGCGGTTCGAAGCTGACCTCGCAGCTGCTGGCCTTCTCGCGCACCCAGAAGCTCGCCACCGCGCCGGTCGACGTCAATGAGCTGGTCAACGGCATGCGCGAACTGCTCAACCAGACGCTCGGCGCCAACATCACGGTCAAGACCGAGCTGGCGCCGGGGCTTGCCGCCGCCACCGCCGACGCCAACCAGCTCGAACTCGCCATTCTCAATCTGTCGATCAATGCGCGCGACGCGATGCCGGACGGCGGCGTGCTCACCATCGCTACCGGTTCCGACGGCGACGACGTGGTGACGATCGAAGTCGCCGACAGCGGCACCGGCATGAGCCCTGAAATCGCCGCGCGGGCGTTCGATCCCTTCTTCACCACCAAGCCCGCCGGCAAGGGCACCGGGCTGGGTTTGTCGCAGGTGTACGGGATCGTCCGCCAGAGCGGCGGCGACGTGACGCTGCGCAGTGAATTGGGGAAGGGTACCAAAGTTACGATTCGTTTGCCGCGCACCGCGGATGCCGCCATCGCCCAGGCGCAGAACGATGCGGCGGTGCTGCGGTCCCGTAATTGCGAGAAGCTTCTGATCATCGATGACGATCCCGACGTCCGCGACATCGTCGCGGCCGTTCTCTCCGAACTCGGTTACAACGTGCGCTCGGCGCCGCTGCCGCACGAAGGCCTCGCCGCCATCCGCGAATTCAACCCCGATCTCTTGATCCTGGATTTCGCGATGCCCGGGACCAACGGCGCGGAGACGGCGATCCTGGCACGCCAGGCGCGGCCGGGGCTGCGCATCTTGTTTTCGAGCGGCTTCGCCGATACGGGCGCACTCGATGCCGCCGTCGGCAAGGCGCCGCTCTTGCGCAAGCCTTTCCGCCCGCTCGAACTCGCCGCTGCGGTGCAATCCGCCCTGACGAATTAAACTTCCAGCACCGCCGTCACCGGCACGTGGTCCGACGGCCGCTCGGCGCCGCGGTAGTCCTTGGCGACCTTGATGCCGGCGACGCGGGCGGCGAGCGCGTCGGAGGTCCAGATATGGTCGAGCCGGCGGCCGCGGTCGGAGATGCGCCAGTCGGCGGCGCGATAGCTCCACCAGGTGTAGAGCCTCGTAGGCTCCGGCACGAAGGCGCGCAGGGTGTCGACCCAGCCGCCGGCCTTGCTGCACGGCGATGAGCTTTTCGCACTCGATCGGCGTGTGCGAGACGACGTCGAGGAGCTGCTTGTGGCTCCAGACGTCGGATTCGAGCGGCGCGACGTTGAGGTCGCCGACGATGATGGCGCGCGCCGACGGCGCCGGCCGCAGCAGCTCGCTCGCGCGCATCTCGTCGAGGAAGGCGAGCTTGTGGGCGAATTTCGCATTGACCGCCGGATCGGGAATGTCGCCGCCCGCCGGCACGTAGAAATTATGCAGCGTGATCGGGTCCTCGAGGCCGGCGCGCTCACCGAGCACGATCGAAACGTGCCGGCAGTCGTTCTTGCCGCAAAACGCCTGGACCGCGCTGGTCTCGAACGGCAGCCGCGACAGCACGACGACGCCGTGATGGCCTTTCTGGCCGTTGAGCGCGACGTTCTCGTAGCCGAGCCGCTTGAAGCGCTTGAGCGGGAACCGGTCGTCCGGGCACTTGGTCTCCTGCAGGCACAGGATATCGGGACGCACCGATTTGATGAATTTGGCGACGAGATTGATGCGGAAGCGGACGGAATTGATGTTCCAGGTCGTGACGGTCAGTTTCATGCGGCAAATTAGCGGGTAAACTCGAACGGGAGTGGGAACGAGGCGTCAGGCCCGATCCGAAGCGCTACCGCGACATCGCGGCGGAACACTCGCGCAGGCAATTTGATTTTACACGATTTGACCCGTTGGGAGGCATGAAATGGCTCAGAGCGTGCCGCGGCCGCAGGTGGTGATCGTCGGCGCCGGCTTCGCCGGCCTGGCGGCGAGCAAGGCTCTCGCCAAGGTGGATGTCGATGTCGCGCTGGTCGATGCCTACAACCACCATTGCTTTCAGCCGCTGCTCTACGAGGTCGCGACCGCGGCGCTGTCGCCCGCCGACATCGCCTGGCCGATCCGCGCCATCGTGCGCGAGCAGAAGAACGTCCGCGTGATCATGGCGCGGGTCACCGCGATCGACCTTGCGGCGCGACGCGTGCATACCACCGAGATCGAGCTGTCTTACGACTATCTCCTCCTCGCCACCGGCGCCACCTACTCCTATTTCGGCCATGACGACTGGGCGCCGTTCGCGCCCGGGCTCAAGCACATCGCCGACGCCACCGAGATCAGGCGGCGGTTTCTGCTCGCCTTCGAGCGGGCGGAACTGGTGGAGGACGCCGCCGAGCGGGCGCGGCTGCTCACCTTCGTCATCGTCGGCGGCGGCGCCACCGGCGTGGAAATGGCCGGCGCCTTCGCCGAAGTCGCGCGGCGGACCTTGCGCCACGATTTCCGCCGCATCGATCCGCAAAATTCGCGCATCGTCCTCATCGAGGCCGGCCCGCGCCTGTTGCCGAGCTTTCCCGAAAATCTGTCGGATTATGCCGCCCGCTCGCTGCGCGGCATGGGCGTCACAATCGAGCTTGGCCGCATGGTCACCGGCTGCGACGCGCAGGGCGTTTCCTTGGCCGACGGCCGCATCGAAGCGGCGACGGTGGTCTGGGCGGCGGGCGTCGTGGCTTCGCCGGCGGCGACCTGGATCGGCGCCGCGCAGGATCGCGCCGGCCGCATCAAGGTCGCCGCCGATCTCACCGTTCCCGGCCACCCGGAAATTTTCGCGGCCGGCGACACCGCGATCGTTTTCAACCGCGCCGGCAATCCGGTTCCCGGCATTGCGCCGGCGGCGAAGCAGATGGGGGCGTATGTCGGCGAGGTCATCGCCGCGCGCGTCGCCGGCCGCGCGGCGCCTCCGCCGTTCGACTATCATCACGTCGGCGACCTCGCCACCATCGGCCGCAAGTCCGCGGTGGTGAAGTTCGGCCGGCTTCAGCTCACCGGCTTCGTCGGCTGGCTGTTCTGGAGCGCGGTCCACATCTATTTTCTGATCGGACTGCGCCGGCGCTTCGTCGTCGCGCTCAACTGGCTGTGGAGCTACGTCACGTTCCAGCGCGGCGCCCGGCTGATCGGCATCGCGCCGCGCTCGCCGCCGAGTCGAACGCGTAGTCTCGAACGTGCGGCCGGCGGCGAAGCTACTTCAAACCCGCCGTGTAATTGATCACGAACAGGTTCGGATCGGGCTTTTTGGCGGTGTCGAGATTGTAGACGGCGACGGTGGTGTCGAGACCCTGCGGATCGGTGACGGTCCATTGCTTGAGCTGCTGCGTCTTGGCGTCGAACATGATCATCAGCCGATTGGTGCCGACCACGACCTGCGTTTCTTCGATCACGACGGTGATGAAGGTATCGTCGGCCGACACGCTGACGACGTCGGTGTCGCGCAGGAGATCGATGCGGTCGGCGAGGAGATAGCGCAGCGGCGTCTGCGACAGCGGATAATAGTCCGACGTCTCCAGCGCGCGGTCGTGCACCACGACCGAGGAGCCGTCGGCGACGATGTCGATCGGGCTCGGCGGGCTGTACTGGAAGCGGACTTTGCCGGGCTTTTGAATGTAGAAATTACCCTCCACGCGCCGGCCGTCGGGACCGATCTGCACGAAATCTCCGACCAGGGTCTGCACGCTCGAGAGGTAGGCGCTGATCTTGTCGAGGAGCGCCCGCTGTTTGGCGTCGAACGCGGTCGCCTGCGTCGCCGGCGCCGCGCCGTGGCCGAGCGAGAACGGGAAAAAGCCGCGGGCTTCCGGCGCCGCGGGTGCGGCGGCGGGTGCGGTCGTTGCCGCCGTCGTGGCGGGCGCCGCCGTCAATCCGGCCTTCGGCCGTGGCGGCGGCGTCGGTACATTTGCGCGCCGGCGGCGGCAGCGGCATGTTTTGCGCGCCGGATGCCGCGGCGAACAGGCAGCACAGCGTCGCCGCGACGGCGAACGTCGCGCCTCGTCCCACCAACCCCCGTCCCCTCATGTCCCTCTCCGCTGCATCCGTGCTTCGCTGTGACCGGTTCCAACCTGCTAAATCGCCGTTATGGCGAATTCGCGGCTGGATCGTTCATCCGGTGCATTGAACCGGCGCGCGCCCCGTGGATTCTCAATAACGGTTGTTCTTCGGCGCTCTCGATCAGGATTTCACGCTTGCCGGCGTGATTGGCCTGACCGACGATGCCTTCCTGCTCCATGCGTTCCATCAGGGAGGCGGCGCGGTTATAGCCGATCTGCAGCCGCCTTTGGATGTAACTCGTCGACGCCTTGCGGTCGCGCACGACCACCTGCACCGCCTGCTGATAAAGATCGGCGCCTTCGCCCGCCCCCATGGCGGTCGCGTCGAACACCGCCTTGTCGTCGTCGAGCTGCGGCTCTTCCGCCGTCACCGCTTCGAGGTATTGCGGCACGCCCTGAGACTTCAGGTGGCGCACGATCTTCTCGACCTCTTCGTCGGAGACGAACGGCCCGTGCACGCGGCTGATGCGGCCGCCGCCGGCCATGTAGAGCATGTCGCCTTGGCCGAGCAGCTGCTCGGCGCCCTGCTCGCCCAGAATGGTGCGGCTGTCGATCTTCGAGGTGACCTGGAAGGAGATGCGGGTCGGGAAATTGGCCTTGATGGTGCCGGTGATGACGTCGACCGAAGGCCGCTGCGTCGCCAGGATCACGTGCAGTCCGGCCGCGCGCGCCATCTGCGCCAGCCGCTGCACCGCGCCCTCGATGTCCTTGCCGGCGACCATCATCAGGTCCGCCATCTCGTCGACGATGACGACGATGTAGGGCAGCGGCTCGAGTTCGAGCTCCTCGTTCTCGTAGATCGCTTGGCCGCTGTCGCGGTCGTAGCCGGTATGGATCGTGCGGGAGAGCTTTTCGCCCTTGCCGGCGGCCTCGGCGACGCGCGCATTGTAGCCGTCGATGTTGCGCACGCCGAGCTTTGACATTTTCTTGTAACGGTCCTCCATCTCGCGCACCGCCCATTTGAGCGCCACCACCGCCTTTTTCGGATCGGTGACGACGGGCGTGAGCAGATGCGGGATGCCGTCATAGACGGAGAGTTCGAGCATCTTCGGGTCGACCATGATCAGCCGGCACTGGTCCGGCTTGAGCCGGTACAACAGGCTGAGAATCATGGTGTTGATGGCGACCGACTTGCCCGAGCCGGTGGTGCCGGCGATGAGCAGATGCGGCATGCGCGCGAGATCGACCAGCACCGGCTCGCCGCCGATCGATTTGCCGAGGCAGAGCGGCAGCCGCACCGGGCTCTCCGCGTAGTCGCGCGACGCCAGAAGTTCGCGCAAATAGACTTTCTCGCGTGTCGGGTTCGGCAATTCGATGCCGATGGCGTTTCGCCCCGACACCACCGCGACGCGTGCCGACAGCGCGCTCATGGAGCGGGCGATATCGTCGGCGAGACTGATGACGCGCGACGATTTGATGCCGGGGGCGGGCTCGAGCTCGTAGAGCGTCACCACCGGTCCCGGCCGCGCATTGATGATTTCGCCGCGCACGCCGAAATCGCCGAGCACGCTTTCGAGCGCGGTGGCGTTTTCGCGGATCACTTCCGTGCTCAAGGTCGCGCGCTCATTGGCGCGCGGTGCCGACAGAAGATTGAGCGACGGCAAGTCGTAGCCGTCGGCCGAACGCCTGGCCGGCTTGGCCGGCGCGCGCGGCATGCGCTTCGCGCGCGGCGCCGGCTCGATGCCGTCTTCGTCGTCTGTTTCGATGGCGGCGGGTTCGACCGGCCGCTCGGTCGGCGCCGCGGCATCGACGACGAGACGCGGTTCGATGCGCCGGTGCGGCACCGGGCTGTCGTCGCCGGCGGGCGCGAGCGGCGGCGCGCGGCGGAACATCAAGGACACGCGCGCGCGCAGGCTCAACAGATGGTGCGCGATGAAGCCGAGCGAGATCCAGGCGCCTTCGTCCGCGTCCGGTTCGGGTGCGTCGCCGCCGTCATCGTCGCGTCGCCGGCGTCGTTCCAAACAAGGCCGATGGCGGCGGCAAAGCCGAGGAGCATGGCGACGCCGAACACGATCGCCGCGACCAGACGGTGGCTGGTTTGCAGCGACGCCCCGAGGAGCGGCGCCGGCAGGCGCAGGACGGCGTCGCCGATCGACGCCGCCGAGCCCCGACGGCAGCGGCCAATGCGCCGTGCGCGGCAGGCACGACGCGAACGCCGCCGAAAGCACTGCGCTGCGCGAGCCACAGCATGACGCGCAGCCGCTCGCGATTGAGCGGCCGATGGCCGAGCAGGCGATAACCCCAGACCAGGATCGGCAGGATGAGCGCCAGCGCGCCGAGGCCGAGGAGCTGCATCATCAGATCGGCGGCAATCGCTCCGGGCCGGCCGAGCAGATTGTGCACCGGCCGGTCGGTGGCGTGGCTCAGCGAAGGGTCCTGCACCGACCAGGTCAACAGCGCCAACAGCGCTATCATGGCGAGGCTGAGCAGCGCCACGCCGCTCGCTTCGCGCAGCCGCCGTTTGAATGCCGCGCCGAGTTGGCCGGACAGGAAGGCCATGCCATCGATGCTGCGCTCGATCATCGACATCGCGTTACCTTGGATTCCTTGGCTTGAGCATGATCTTGTCCGAAAACCGGTTCCCACTTTTCGGGATCATGCTCTACCCGAGCACCGCGACCAGGCGGTGCAATGCTTCGGCGGTGATCTCCTTGTTCTGCACCATGGCGACGCGGATATAGTCCGCGCCGGGATTGCTGCCGTCGGCCTGCTCGCGGGCGAGATAGCGCCCGGGCACGACCCGCACGCCGGCCTCGCGCCACAGCGCGACCGTTGCCGCCTCGCTGCCGCCCTGCGCCGCCACGTCGAGCCACAGAAAAAACCCACCGGCCGGACGGCGGTAGCCATAGCGGTCGCCGACGATCTGGTCGGCGAGGTCGAATTTTTGCCGGTACAGCAGCCGGTTCGCCTCGACATGCGCCTCGTCATTGTAGGCGGCGATGGCGACATGCTGGGCGGGCATCGGCACCTGCGGCGCCGCGACGTTGCGGAGTTCGAGATACGAGGCGAGGAAACGGCGGTCGCCGGCGGCGAAGCCGACACGAAGTCCGGGCAGGTTCGAGCGCTTGGACAGCGAGTGAAACACCACGACATTGGCGAAATCGGGCGCCGACGCCTGCAGCATGCCCGGCGGCGGCTGTTCGCTGTAGATCTCGCCGTAGCATTCGTCGCACAGAACGAGGAAACCGAAGCGCCGCGCCAAAGCGGCGAGCTTGACGAGGTAGGCGTAGTCGGCGACGGCGCCCTGCGGATTTGACGGCGAGGCGAGATAGAAGGCGACCGTGCGCGCGAGCAGGTCCTCGCTCAGCGCACCGAGGTCGGGAAGGAATCCGGTGGCCGCGGTCGCCGGCAGATAGACCGGCTCGCAATCCGCCGCGATCGCGCCGGCCGAATAGGCGGCATAGAAGGGATTGGGAATGAGCACGGCCGGCCGGCCGGCGCCGGAAGTCGCCCCAGTCTTGTTACCGACCAAGTTCTTGCCGACCCAGTTTTTGGCAGCGAGGGCGGCGAGGAAAAGCCCCTCGCGGGTGCCGTTGAGCACCAGAACTTCGGTTGCCGGATCGACGGCGCGCTCGAGCGCGTAGCGGCGGGTGAGCCATTGCGCCACGGCCACGCCGAACGCGTCGATGCCCTTGTTGGCCGGATAGCGGCCGAATTCCTCGATATGCGCCGCGATCACCGGGCCGACGAAGGCCGGGATCGGATGCTGCGGTTCGCCGACAGCCATGCTGATCGCCGGTTTGCCGGGCGGTGCGTCGCCCAAAAGCTCGCGCAGGCGCACGAACGGCGAGCGCGAATTGGCCGCGCGGGAAGGCGAGGGGGAAATCTGGCCGGTCATCCTGTACATCTTGAACAGCGGGCGCCCCGCCGCGTTACCGACTGCATAGCATAGCTATAGCGAGGTTAAGGCGCGATTAACCATCGCAGAAAGCCCACCGCGTCGGGTGCTGCTTTCAGGGCTCATCATAACGGGCGAACCGGTGAAGCAATCGCGAACGCGCTCAAAAGAACTTCGCATAAAGATCGACGGTCGAATCGACCCCGAGCCGATCGAAATGGGCGGTCAGCCATTGATCGGCGCGCGTGTGCCCCACGTCGTGGAGATGCGTCAGGAACTTCCAATCGCCGTTGAGCCGGCTCGACCATGAAAACGCCCGCACGATGTCCTCGGCTTCGATCAGGTGGACCAGCATGCGCTTGCCGCCGTCTCCGATCTTGCCGTCCTCGATGAGTCTGTTCAGGTAAGCGATCGTCCGCATTTCGCGGATCAGCGCGGTATTGAAGCTGATCTCCTGCATGCGGTTCATGATCGCCGGCGCTGTGGTCGGAACCCCCGGGCGCTCGACCGGCGTGATGTGCACCATCAGGATATCGCGGGCCTCGCATTCGTAGACCAGGGGGAAGATGGCGGGATTGCCGGCATAACTGCCGTCCCAATAATATTCGCCGTCGACCTCGACGGATTGCATCAACATCGGCAGGCAAGTCGAGGCGAGCACGTGCGGGACGTCGAGCTCCTTGCCGGTGAAGACCTTGACCTTGGCGGTCTGCACGTCGGTCGCCGAGATGAACAGTTTCACTGCCGTTTGCCGCCGCACGCGCCCGAAGTCGATCGCCTCCGCGAGCAGGTCCTTGATCGGGTTGAAGTTGAACGGATTCATCTGATAGGGCGACGCGAAGTAGGTCAGCGGCTCGACGAACATGAAGCCGAGCGAGTGTTCCAGACCGAATTCCGGATTGGCCTTGTCGATCACCGACGTCGAGAAGATGCCGCGCGAGGACAGGTCGGAAACTTTCTTCCAATAGCGCTGCAGCGCATCCCTGGCGCCGTCGCGGCCGCCCTCTGTGAGGCCGTCGACGAGCACCACGGCGTTGACGGCGCCGGAACTCGTCGCGGTGATGCCTTCGAAGTCGATCCTGTCGTCTTCGAGCAGGCGGTCGAGCACGCCCCAAGTGAAGGCGCCATGGCTGCCGCCGCCCTGCAGCGCCAGATTGATCACCTTCCGCTCGGTCTTCGCGGCGCGTTTGGGTCGGGCGGCGTCCGCCGGCTTGTCCTTAGAATTCATCGCGCCGTTGCATCCAGATGCGGCCCCCGCCGGCGGCCATGTTAGTGCCTATCTGCGCCGCCGCAAAGGCGCGCAAAGCGTCCTATTCCGGATTGGCAGTTCTGCGTATATGGGCAGAAGCGTTCTACATCTCCACGGCCGCCCCGCGTTGACGCAGCAGCCTCCGAATGACTCTCAGGCGTGCGCCTTGCGCTGCGGGTCGATGATGGCCTCGAGCCGGCCGAGCGTGTGCATGCAGGGCAGGAGCTGGGCGAGGCTGCCGTTCGGCTCGCGCTTTTCCCTGATCGCGGCGATGAATTCGCGGTCCTCGAGCTCGATGCCGTCCATCGAGACGTCGACCTTCGACAGATCGATCTTGTTGTCCTTGCCGTCGGAGAGATCGTCGTAATAGGCCTTGTAGGTGCCGTTGTCGCAGATGTAGCGGAAGAACGAGCCGAGCGGCCCGTCATTGTTGAACGACAGCGACAGCGTGAGGATCGACCCCGACGGCACCTTGGCGACGATGCCCATGTCCATGGCGATGTTGAGCTGCGGGTGGATCGGCCCCTGCACGGCGTAGCAGTCCGAGATGGTCTCGCCGGTCTGATACTGGAACAGGTCGATGGTATGGGCGGCGTGGTGCCACAACAGATGGTCGGTCCAAGAGCGCGGCTGGCCGGCGGCGTTCATGTTCTTGCGGCGGAAGAAATAGGTCTGCACGTCCATCTGCTGGATTTTCAGTTCGCCCGCGACGATGCGCTTGTGCACCCATTGATGGCTGGGATTGAAGCGCCGGACGTGGCCGCCCATGGCGACGACGCCGGTCTCCTTGGCGATCTTCACCAGCGCCTCGGCGTCGGCGACGCTGTCGGTCACCGGGATCTCGACCAGCACGTGCTTGCCGGCGCGCATGACCTGCTCGCCTTGGCGGAAGTGCATCTTGGTCGGCGTGGTGAGGATGACCGCGTCGGCGCGCTTGATGCCTTCGGAGAGGTCGCCGCTATAATGCGGGATGCCGTATTTCTTCGCCACCTCGGCGGTCGAGTCCTGATTGCCGCCGACCAGCGAGGCGACCTCGACGTCGGGAATGCGCTTGAGCGCGTCGAGATGCTTTTGGCCGAAAGCGCCCTGGCCGGCGACGCAGATTTTCATTGGTGGCTTCCCCTGGCTTCGCGGCCTTCATGCCGTCATTGCGAGCGTAGCGAAGCAATCCAGCGGCCGTGCCGCTTGCTCTGGATTGCTTCGTCGCTGTGCTCCTCGCAATGACGATCAACGGCGAACGGTGTCGACTTTTGCCCGCGCGGCGGCGCGCCGGGCGGGCGCCTTGGCTTTGGCCTTCGGCTTGGCCGCGGCGGCGCGTTTGGCGGCGCCGGCGCGGCGGACGCCTTTCGGCCGGTTCTCCAGGATAATGTGGCCGACGGCGGTGTTCGAGGCCGGCACGGTATAGAAGCGATAGACCTCCTCGATCTTGTCGTCGAGCGCGCCGCGCATGACGAGCCACATCACCATCTCGACGCCCTCGGCGCCGGCTTCGCGCATGTACTCCACGTGCGGCATGCGCATGAGCTTAGCCGGGTCCTTGGTCAGATTGTCGAGGAAGGCCTTGTCGAACTTCGAGTTGATCAGGCCGGCGCGCGGGCCGCTGATCTGGTGCGACATGCCGCCGGTGCCGAAGATGACGACGCGCAAATCTTCCGGGTAAGATTCGACTGCCTTGCGGATGGCGCGGCCGAGCGCGAAACAGCGATGGCCGGTCGGCGGCGGATAGAGCACGACATTGACCGCGAGCGGGATGACCGGGCACGGCCATTCCTTGGGCGAGCCGAACATCAGATTCATCGGCACGGTGAGGCCGTGGTCGACTTCCATCTTGTTGACGATGGTGAGGTCGAACTCGTCGAGAATGACCGACTGGGCGATATGGGCGGCGAGCGCCGGATGGCCCTTCACCACCGGCACCGGGCGCGGGCCCCAGCCTTCGTCGGCTGGCGGAAATTCCGCGGCGCAGCCGAGCGCGAAGGTCGGCACGATCTCGACCGAGAACGCCGAGGCGTGATCGTTATAGACCCCGATGACGACGTCGGGCTTGACCTTCGCCATCCATTCCTTGGACTTTTCGAAGCCGGAAAACACCCGCTGCCAGTACGGCTCCTCGGTCCGGTGATTGTCGATCGCCGCGCCGATCGCCGGCACGTGCGACGACGCTACTCCCGCAATGATCCTAGCCACGTTTCGACCTCGATTTGCTGCCGGTTTTTGCTTTGGATTTCGCCGGCTTGACGGGCTTGGCGCCACGCGCGCTCTTTGCCTTGGCCGGCTTGGCGCGCCGCGGCGTCGGCTTCGCGATCTTGGCCTTCGGGATTTTGCCCGACCGCGAGCGGTTGCCTTCGACCGAGCGGCCGCCGGCCAGCATCATCTTGGCGTAGTCGTCCTGCGTCGAGCCGGTCATCACCGCGGCGAGATGCTGGAACGAATGGCCGTCGGTCGCGCCGAGCTTGGCGGTAAAATAGATGTTGCCGCCGAGTTCGAGCATGCGGTTGTAGTCGCGCGCGAGGATCGCCTCGGTCTGCTCCGGCGTCAGGTCGAACTTCTCGAGGTAGGCCGGTTCGTTCGCCTTGAAGGCCTTGCGGTTCTCCTCCTTCATCAGCGACATGCAGAACATGTTGATGCCAAAACCTTGGCGCGAGCGGTCCTGGTCGAAGACGAAGGTTCCGGGAATGTCGTCGTAATCGTGCTGTTCGCGAGCCATCGGCGTCTCTCTCGTTTGGCTTGACATATAACGCGCGGCGAAGCTTGGCAATGTGAGCGGTTTGCCCCAGTCTCGACCATTCCAACCACCAGAAATTAGCCCGCCGGCGCGGCCTTTGTGCCCACCACCGCGGGCGCTCAGGCGGCGTCCTGCAATATTTCGGCCAGACGTTCCGGCATCTCGAGCATAACATCGTGGCCGCACGGCACTTCGTGGATGTGCCAATTCTTGGCACGC
This sequence comes from uncultured Pseudomonadota bacterium, assembly GCA_963745155.1. Lineage (GTDB taxonomy): Bacteria > Pseudomonadota > Alphaproteobacteria > Rhizobiales > Xanthobacteraceae > BOG-931. The sequence goes on from CAVUWO010000014.1 coordinate 229,811, forward strand.
GCGCTCGCCAGGCCGGCGTCGAAATACGGGCTCGGGAAAACGGTGGCCCTAATATAGGTTTTTTTTGCGATGCGCTCGCGCGCGCCGGTCAGCGTCAGTTTCTGCAAGAAGCATTTGATCGGTTGCGGCGTGCATTGCGAATCGACCCAGGCGCGGTCCTTTTCATTGACCTTGAAGAACTCAGCGGGCCGCGGTGGCAGGCTTGTCGCACCCTGGCGTTCCGCGGCCAGAATCGCCTCGCGCGGCGCCGACGGCTGCATATCGACTACGGATTGCCCGTTTTCCGGCATGAACGCATCGAGCATCACGAACGAGGCTATCGACTTTTCCATCCGCTCGGCAACGCCGGAAATCACCATGCCGCCATACGAGTGACCGACCAGCACCACGTCGTTCAATCCCTGCCACTTCATTTCGTTGACGATGTCGAGAATGTGGGTGTCCAGATCGAGTGCGGACGTCAACAGATGCGAGCGTTCGCAAAGGCCAGTCAGCGTCGGGATGAATACTTCGTGCCCGGCGCGCGTGAGCAGCCTCGCCACGCGGCGCCAACACCAGGCGCCGTGCCATGCGCCATGAACGAGGACGAATGTCGCCATGCCTTCCCCCCTAACGGCAATGATCTTGGCCGCGGTACCGTAGTTGCCGCCGCAGCGGCGATCAACCTACCCCCAATAAAGCCGCATCGGATTGTCGACCAGGAGCGCCTGCTGCAGCGCGGCGGTCGGGGCGACCTTGGGGACGTAGTCGACCAGCACGCCGTCGTCGGGCGCTTCCTTCTTCATGTTGGGGTGCGGCCAGTCGGTGCCCCAGATGACGCGGTCGGGAAAGTGCTCGACCAGCGCGCGGCCGAACGGCACCACGTCGTCATAGGGCGGCCCGGCGATCGACATGCGCTCCGGGCAGGTCACCTTGACCCAGAAATTCCTGTGCTTCTCCATCAGGCGGTGGAAGCGCTGGTTTTCCGGGTCATCGACCCCCTTCGCCACATTGGGGGTGCCCATATGGTCGACCACCACCGTGGTCGGCAGCGCGGTGAAGAAGTCCTCGAGCTCGGGCAGATCCTGCATCTCGAAATAGACGACGACGTGCCAGCCGAGTTTTTCCACCCGTTTGGTGATGCGCTCCAGCACGTCGCGCGGCGTGTTGTCGACCAGCCGCTTGAGGAAGTTGAAGCGCACGCCGCGCACGCCGGCCGTGTCCATCCATTTAAGCTCTTCGTCGGTGACCTCGTCACCGACGAAGGCGACGCCCTTGGCGCGGCCGTTCGCGGCTTCGAGCGCGTCGACCATGGCGCGGTTGTCCTTGGAGTGGCACGACGCCTGCACGATGACGTTCTTGTCGAGGCCGAGGAAATCGCGCAGCGCGAACAGCTTCTCCTTCGGCGCGTCGCACGGCGTGTATTTGCGCTCCGGCGCGTAGGGAAACTTGTTCTCCGGTCCGAACACGTGGCAGTGCGCGTCGACCGCGCCCGGCGGCGCCTTGAATTTCGGTTTCGAGGGGTTGGGATGGAAGGGAATGTAGCCGGGTGACATCGGCACGGAGAGCTTCTCCATTTTTCTTTGGTTATCCGGGTTCGCCGGAATGACGGATGACGATCAAACCCGTTCCAGCGCCAGCGACACACCCTGTCCGACGCCGACGCACATGGTGGCAAGCGCGCGCTTGCCGCCGCGGGCTTCGAGGCCGTGCAGCGCGGTCAGCGCGAGCCGTGCCCCCGACATGCCGAGCGGATGGCCGAGCGCGATCGCGCCACCGTGCGGATTGACGTGGTCGGCATCGTCGGCGATGCCGAGCTGGCGCAGGCACGCGAGCCCCTGCGAGGCGAACGCCTCGTTGAGCTCGATCAGATCGAAATCGCCGATCTCGAGCCCGAGCCGTTCCATCAGCTTCTTCGTCGACGGCACCGGGCCGATGCCCATGATGCGCGGCGGCACCGCCGCCGACGCCATGCCCAGTATTTTCCCGCGCGGCTTCAATCCGTGCGCCTTCACGGCCGCCTCGCTCGCGAGAATCAGCGCCGCGGCGCCGTCGTTGACGCCGGAGGCGTTGCCGGCGGTGATGGTGCCGCCCTGGCGCACGATCGGCTTGAGCTTGGCGAGATTCTCCGCCGTCGTCTCGGGACGCGGATGCTCGTCCTTGTCGATCATGATCGGACCCGCCTTGCCGCCCGGCGCCTCGACCGCCACGATCTCGGCGGCGAAATAGCCGGAGGCGGCCGCTTTGCCGGCGCGCTGTTGCGAGCGCAACGCAAAAGCGTCCTGGTCCGCGCGCGCCACCTGAAATTCTTCCGCCACGTTCTCGGCGGTCTCGGGCATCGAATCGACGCCGTATTGCGCCTTGAGGACGGGATTGATGAAGCGCCATCCGATCGTGGTGTCGTGGATCTCCGCCGCGCGGGCGAACGCTTCGTTGGCCTTGCCCATGACGAACGGCGCCCGCGTCATCGATTCGACGCCGCCGGCGATGGCAAAATCGATCTCGCCGGCGCGGATCGCGCGCGCGGCGTCGCCGACCGCGTTGAGGCCGGAGGCACACAGCCGGTTGACGGTGAGGCCGGGAACGCTGTCCGGCAGTCCCGCGAGCAGCAGCGCCATGCGCGCGACATTGCGGTTGTCCTCGCCGGCCTGGTTGGCGCAGCCGAAGATCACCTCGTCGAGCCCCGACCAGTCGGCTTCGGGTTGCGCGCCACCAGCGCCCTGATCGGCACCGCGGCGAGGTCGTCGGTGCGCATCTTGGCGAGCGCGCCGCCATAGCGGCCGATCGGGGTCCGCACCGCATCGCAAATGAAAGCCTCGCGCATCGGGGGGCTCCTTGCGCCGTCGGCGACGGCCAACGCTTGCACCGCATTTCGCGGTCGAGGCGATTGACGGGCCGCGGCGGACAGGGTCGGTAACGACGCCGGGAGGATCGAGCGACCACCAAGGTCGTTCGCAACTTGCGCAATGTCGGCAATCCTAACAAAGACCCATTCCCATCCAACAAGGCCGCCGCTGCGGTCGGTACGGCTCGGCCCGCCGGAGGTGATGCTCGAACGCCGCAATGACGGTGCCAGTCATCCTGGTGCACTCGCCGCACCCGCTGGCGCCTTACGGCCAAAAGCTTGACCGCGCGGCTCGAACATTGGGCGCACCATGCGCCCGGACCGCGTCTTCCTGGCCCAACGCGAGCCGTCCGGCGCCTGGCGCGCCCTTGACCTACGCGCAGACCTACGCCGCGGTGCGCGCGATTGCCGCTGCGTTGCTCGAACGCGATCTCTCGCCGGATCGCCCGATCGCCATCCTGTCCGGAAACGACATCGAGCATGCGCTGCTCGGCCTTGCCGCCATGCATGTCGGCATCCCCTACGCGCCGATTTCGGTGCCCTATTCCCTGCAGTCGCAGGATTTCGGCAAGCTCAAAGCGATCATCGGCATCCTGACGCCGGGCCTCGTCTTCGCCGCCAACGGCACGGCGTTCGCGCGCGCGATCGGTACGGCGGTGCCGGCCGATATGGAAGTGGCGGTGACGGCAAATCCGCTCGGCGATCGGCCGACCACGATGTTTTCGGCGCTCATGGCCACGGCAGCCAACGCCGGCGGTCGAGGCGGCGCATGCGCGGCGTCAACGCCGACACGGTGGCGAAAATCCTCTTCACTTCCGGCTCGACCGCCATGCCCAAGGGCGTCACCAACACTCATCGCATGATCTGCGCAACCAGTCGATGATCCGCGCCGGTTCTCGCCTTCCTGGCGGACGATCCGCCGACCCTCGTCCATTGGCTGCCGTGGAATCACACCTTCGGCGGCAACCAATGTCGGCCTCGTGCTCTACAATGGCGGTACGTTCTATATCGACGACGGCAATTTTTGGCCCGGCGACCATCGAGAAAACCGTCCGCAACCTGCGCGAGATTTCGACGACCGTGTTTTTCAACGTGCCGAAGGGCTACGAGGACCTGCTGCCGTTTTTGCGTCGCCGACCGCGAGCTGCGCGAGAGCTTTTTCCGGCGGCTGTGGCTTGATGTTTTACGCGGGCGCGGGATTATCGCAGCCCGTGTGGGATGTCTATCCGCGAGCTTGCCGCCGCGACGTGCGGCGAGCGCGGCGATGATCATGGCGACGGGCCTCGGCTCCACCGAGACCTCGCCAATGGCGATTCAGACCTGCTGTTGGGAAACGGACCGCGCCGGAACGATCGGGCTGCCTATTCCGGGCGTCGAATTGAAGCTCGTGCCGCACGGCGCGAAGCTCGAGGCGCGCGTCCGGCGCGGACCTAACATCACGCCCGGCTACTGGCGGCAGCCGCAGCTTCACCGAAAAAGTCTTCGATGAAGAGGGGTTTTATGGGTTCGGCGACGCGGTGCCGCTCGTCGATCCGAACGACGTCAAAACAAGGGGCTGCTCTTCGACGGGCGGCTGAACGAGGATTTCAAGCTGGTGAACGGGACGTGGGTGAGCGTCGGGCCGCTGCGCGCGAGATTTCTGGGGGCATTTCGCGCCGTTGGTCCGCGACGTGTGATCGTCGGGGCACGACCGCGATTTCCTCGCCGCGCTGGTCATTCCGGACCTCGAGGCCTGCCGCAAGCTCGCGCCCGATCTTGCCGCGCAGACGCGCCGGCCGCGGCCGTGCTCGCCGACGCGCGGGTGCGCGACAAGTTCGCGAGCCTGTTGATCGGCCTTGCGGCGACGAGCCGCGGCACGTCGGCGGCGCATCCGCCGCGCCATTCTGCTGGCCGAGCCGCCGTCGCTCGACGTCGGCGAGGTCACCGACAAGGGTTCGATCAATCAGCGCGTCGTACTTGCGCATCGCGCCGCTTTGGTCGAAGAGCTTTACGCCGAAGTCCCGCCGGCGCACGTGATCGTCGCGGGCGTCTCCTGATCTTTCCACGCAAGCGGGAGGGGTCGGGGGAGGCAAGCGAAATCGAACGAAGCGAGTTGATGATGGATATAAAAGGACAAACGGCGATCGTCACCGGCGGCGCCTCGGGTTTGGGCGCGGCGACGGCCCGCATGCTGGCGGCAGCCGGCGCCAAGGTCGCGCTGTTCGACGTCGACGCCAAGAACGCGGCCGACGGTCGCGGCGGAAATCAACGGCCTCGCCGTCCATTGCGATGTCGCCGACGCCGCGTCGACCGAAGCGGCGTTCGCCAAGGCCGCCGCCGACCACGGCCCCGCGCGCATCCTCATCAATTGCGCCGGCATCGCCCCGGCGCGGCGGATCGTCGGGCGCGACAGGCCGCAGCCGCTCGACGATTTCGCCAAGAGGTGATCAGCGTCAATCTGATCGGCACCTTCAACGCCATGCGGCTCGCCGCTGGCGACATGCAGACGCTTCTTCTCCGCTCGACGACGGCGAGCGCGGGGTGATCGTCTGGAACCACTTCCGTCGCAGCTTATGACGGGCAGATCGGCCAGGCCGCCTATGCGGCCTCGAAGGGCGGCGTGGTCTCGGTTGCTGCCAGCTGGGGCGAGTTCGCCCAGTTCGGCATTCGGGTGATGGCGATCGCGCCGGGCATCTTCAACACCCCGATGGTGGGCGCCGGCATGCCGGAGCAGGTGCAGGAGGGCCTGCGGCGCTTCGATCCCGTTTCCCAGAAGTTTTGGGCAGCCGGAGCAATATGCGGACCTCGCGCTGCACATCATCGAGAACCGTTATCTCAACGGTGAGGTGATCCGGCTCGACGGTGCGGTGCGCATGGCTCCCCGTTGACGGAGGAGATCAGATGACCCAAGTTCCTCTCCCGCGACATCTGACGTCCGATATCCGACTGCATGCTCACCATCATCCGCAGCACCCGCGTCGAATGGTGCGACTGCGATCCCGCCCGCATCATCTTCTATCCGCGCTATTTCGACATGTTCGAAACCTCGACCACGGTGCTGATCGAGCGCGCGCTGGGCATGGCGAAGATCGACTACCTCGAGGCCTACGACTTCATCGGCCACCCCGCGGTCGAGGCGCGCGCACGCTTCCGGTTTCCGACCCGGTTCGGCGACGATATTTCGATGAAGACCACGCTCACCGCGGTCGAGCAGTCGCGCTTCACGCTCGAGCATCGCGTCACCAAGGCCGGCAAGCTGGTCGTCGAAGGCTTCGAGACGCGGCAGTGGGTCGGCCGCGACGCCGCCGATCCGGCGCGCCTTGTGTCGCGGCCGATCCCGCCCGACGTGCTCGCGCGTTTAAGCAAGACTCAATATCCGGGGGGGGGTCTCCCCCGCAAAGCGGGGGAAAGGAAAATAACGCTGCACCGCCACCCCCACCACGGAGAAACGCCTTCCATGCGTATCGACGCCTACACGCACTTTTTCCCGAAGAAATTCTACGACATGCTCAACGACGTCGCCGCCGACTACAAGGACATGGGCAAGCGCGTGCGGTCGTTGCCGGCGCTCTACGATCTCGACGTGCGCAAGAAGATCGTCGACGGCCACAAGGATTATCAGCAGATCCTGTCCTACCCGCAGCCGGCGATCGAGAAATTCGCCAAGATCGGGCGCCGACATCGACGATGTTCTGCCGCGTGATCAATGACGGCTTCGCCGAACTGATCGCCAAGGAGAAGGACCATTTCCCCGGCTGGGTGGCGCACGTCTCGCTCGCCGCGCCCGACGCCGGCGTCGCCGAGGCCGAGCGCGCGATCAAGCAACTCGGCGCGCTCGGCGTGCAGATCTACACCAACGTCGACGGCAAGCCGCTCGACCGCCCGGAATATCTGCCGTTCTGGAAAAAGATGAACGAGCTCGGCGCGCCGGTCTGGATGCATCCGACCCGCGGCGCCGAGACGCCGGACTATATCGCCGAGGACAAGTCGCTCTACGAGATCTGGTGGACGTTCGGCTGGTCCTACGAGACCGCGACCGCGATGGCGCGGCTGGTGTTCTCCAAGATCATCGACGACCATCCCAACCTGAAGATCATCACCCACCATTTCGGCGGCATCGTGCCGATGCTCGAAGGCCGGCTCGGCCCCGGCAACGACGTGCTCGGCTCGCGCACCTCCGACGCCGACTATGTCGCGCTGCGCAAGAGCCTGAAGAAGCGCGTGCTCGATTACTTCAAGCAGGATTTCTGGGCCGACACGGCGGTCTTCACCGCGGAGCCGGCGACCAAGGCCGGCCTGGAATTCTTCCCGCGCGACAAGATCGTGTTCGCGTCCGATTGCCCGTTCGATCCCGAGGGCGG
>CAVUWO010000015.1:0-81153 GCA_963745155.1 uncultured Pseudomonadota bacterium
CAAGTCGATCGGAAAGCAAGTCGATCCGAACCAAGGGCGATGGAGAGGAAATCATGACTGCGCAGCCGAAAGCCGCCGACATCGAGCACAGCACGCCGCTGGCCGGTCAGAAGGTGATCAATCTGGCGCTGCAGGGCGGCGGCAGCCACGGCGCCTTCACCTGGGGCGTGCTCGACCGCCTGCTCGAGGACGAGCGCATCGCCTATGATGGCATCACGGCGACCAGCGCCGGCGGCGTCAATGCCGTCGTGTTCGCCGACGGCCTGGCGCTCGGCGGCCGCGAAGGCGCCAGGGAACGCCTGCGCAATTTCTGGAAAAAAATGTCCGACGTGGCGGCAACCAGCATCATCGCACCGTCGTTTTTCGACCAGTTGAATCCGAATTTCGGTCTCGACAATACGCCCGCTTACGTCTTCATCAACACATTGAGCCGCATTCTGTCGCCCTATCAGCTCAATCCGATGGATGCCAATCCGCTCAAGGACCTGCTCAATGCGGAAGTCAATTTCGAGCGGGTGCGCCGGCAGAAAGTCGTCAAGCTGTTTTTGTCGGCGACCAATGTGCGGACCGGCAAGGTGAAGGTGTTCGACGGCGCGGAGCTTGCCGCCGATCACGTGCTCGCTTCGGCGTGCCTGCCGTTCATGATGCGCGCGCCCGAGATCGACGGCGAGGCCTATTGGGACGGCGGCTTCATGGGCAATCCCGCGATCTTTCCTGTGATCTATGGCTGCCAAGCGCTCGACGTCCTGATGGTTCACCTCACGCCGACCGAGCGGCCGGAACTGCCGACCAATTCGGGCGCGATCATCAACCGCATGCAGGAAATCAGCTTCAATTCATCGCTGATGCGGGAAATGCGCGCCATCGCTTACGTGACCCAGTTGATCGACGACGGCAAGATATCCGGCGGCAAGCGCATGTTCATGCACCTGATCGAAGCCGAAGACATTATCCGGAATTTGGCCGGCTCCAGCAAGATGAACGGCACCTGGAAGTTCCTGACGCATCTTTTCGAGATCGGCCGCGACCGTGCCGACAAGTGGCTTGACGCCAATTACAATTCCCTCGGCGTCAAGAACACCGTCGATCTGCAGGCGAAATATCTATAGAGGCCGAGCGGGAACGTCGCTCCCGCCTCAATGCGTCAGCGCGGCGACCTTCTTGAGATGATCCATCGCGGCCTTGGCGCCGGCGGTCTTGGTGAAGAGGTCGAGCACCTCCTCGTCGTGCTCGGCCACCGGCGTCAGCGCGGCGTCCATATAGGGAAGGCCGAGCCCCTCCCGCTCGATGCGCCGCTTCAATTGCAAAATCCAAAAGATGGTTCGCACCAGCTTTAGATTATTGCGGATCGTGGCCGTGATGTGGTTGGCGTAGAACGCCCACACCAACTCGCGCGGCAGGCCGTGCCGGCGTTCGGACCGATGCTTGCGCCGCAACACCCCGGCCTGCAGCGGATGGCAGTGCTCGACCGGCACCATGTGCATGAACGCCACGATCACCTTGATCAAGCTCAGCATCGCGATACCGGAGACGACGGCGCGCCGCAGCAGCGTCTCGATGTGCGCAGGGGTATAATAGAGGCTCCAGGCTTCCCGGTAGATCGCCTCCAATTCCGCCCGGCTCATGTTCGGGTGATCGGTCACCGCGTGCTCAAGATCGTATTTGTTGAGATCGGGATCCATGTCGATGCCCTTGGTCCAGAGCGTCTTGTGATCCTCCGAACCGGGCAGCGGCGTCAGGATGAAGAATTCGAGGATATCGAGCGGCAGCTCGCGCTGGATGATCTCGATGTCGCGCCTGATCGATTGCGGCGTATCGGCCGGGAATCCCAGGATGTAGCCGGCGTAGGAGAAAATGCCTTGCGCCCGCCACGCCAACAGCATCTTGCGGTATTCGGTGATCTTGTTCTGCGCCTTCTTGGCCGCTTTCAGATTCTCGGGATTGATGTTTTCGAGCCCGATGAACACCCGCGTCACGCCGGCGCGTTTGCACTTCTCGATGAAGTTCGGAATCCGGTGGCACAGCGTGTCCACTTGAATCATCAAGCCGATTGGCAGGCGATCGACCTCGCGCAGCTTGATGAGACGATCGAGGATGGGCTCCCATTCCTTGTTGCGGGCGAAATTGTCGTCGGTCAGAAAGAAGCGGGTGATGCCTTCCTGCAAATTTTCGCGGATCACCCGCTCGACGTCGTCGGGCGAACGCGAGCGGGATTTGCGCCCCTGCACGTTGATGATGGTGCAGAACGAGCATTGAAACGGGCAGCCGCGGCCGGCGTCGAAGCTGCTGCTCCGTCCGGCGGTCCGCCGCACATATTCGATCGGCAGGAACGGACTGGTTTGACCCTCCATGTCGACGAGATCGCTCATGAAGTCGTATTGCGGCTTGAGCCGGCCGGCGGCGGCGTCCTGCAGCAGCGGGTCCAAACGGCCTTCGAGCTCGCCGGCGAAAATGGTGACGCCGAGTTCGCGCGCGAGATCGAGATCGATGGCGGTGCCGTCGAGCATCGCGATGCAGCCGGAAACGTGAAAGCCGCCGATCACGACCGTAACGCCGTCCTGGCGGAACGGCCGCGCGAGATCGAGCGCGCGCGGGTACTGGTTGCTCTGCACGCCGACCAGCGCGACCATGCCGAACCGGTCGGCATCGCGAAACTTGCGGAGCAGCTTGGCCACGTCGACGCGGGCGTTGGTCTCGTCGATCACGTCGATGACGATGTCGACATCCGGGCCGAGCACCCGGCGCTGCGCGCAATCCAGAACCACGCCGTGAACCGCGGCGAGCGAGTTGGAAGGAACAAGACTGCGCCACCAGCGGATGACGTAACCGTCGTCGTGATAGTGCGACGGCTTGATAAGCACCACGTGGAATCGCCGGTTCGCCATCGGTGCTCCGTTACGGTCGGTCGTGCGACAGCCGTCCCCAAAACGATCCTGCCTGACGAAGGCCGATTTGGAAAGTGAAACTCTCGCCGGCCGAACCAAATCGACCGGAGGCCGCGCCCGGCGGGCGGTTTGCTGAAGTTTCTAAAAAACCGGCGGGCGATGCTGGACATCGCCGAAGAATGGTCGGAGTGGCAGGATTTGAACCTGCGACCCCCTCGTCCCGAACGAGGTGCGCTACCAGACTGCGCTACACTCCGACATGATAACCTTCGACATGCCAACTTTCGACATGCCAACTTTCGACATGTCAGGCTCCGGCATCGAGCGGGGCTTATACAGGCGGTACCGCGGGGCTGCAAGCGCCGTGGTTTCCGTGTCGTAAGCACATGAGTTGTCCGGGTTAGGTAGCACGCGAGTTGTCCGGTTTTCTGCCTCCGGCGAGGAGGCGGAAGGATGAACCGGACGGCGTGGCTACAGGACCGTAGGATGCAGAAGTTTCGTGACGTATTGAGCCGCTGGGAGGCTGGCGAGTTTGTCGATGCTGGAGGCGGGTGAGTTGCTGGGGATGTCGGAGCGGCAGTTCCGGCGCTATCGGGACCGTTACGAGGAGGACGGGCTCGAGGGGCTGCAGGGACCGGCGGCTCGGCAAGCGGTCGCCGAAGCGGGTTCCGGCGGCGGAGAGGCAGCGGATGCTGGAGCTGTATCGATGGGACCTACCGGGGCTGGAACGTGAAGCATTTTCACGAGCATCTGGTGCGCGAGCATGGCTTCCGCTGGGGCTACACCTGGGTGAAGACGCAGCTCCACACCGCGGGTCTGGTGGAGCGGGCGCGGCGGCGCGGCGCGCATCGGCGCAAGCGTGAGCGCAAGCCGTTCGAGGGCATGATGCTGCACCAGGACGGCTCGCGGGCGGCCTGGCTTGCGGACGCCGCGCCGCTCGATCTGATCGTCACCATGGACGACGCGACCAGCACGATCTATTCGGCCGTTCCTGGTCGAGGAGGAAGGCACCGCCTCGACGTTTCGGGCCCTGCTCGAGGTGTTCGCCGCCAAGGGCCTGCCGTCGAGCCTCTACACCGATCGCGGCAGCCACTATTTCTACACGCCGCAAGCGGACGGTCCGGTCGACAAGAGCCGGCTGACCCAGGTCGGGCGGGCGCTCAAACACCTGGGAATCGAGCATATCCCGGCTTATTCGCCGGAGGCGCGCGGGCGCAGCGAACGCATGTTCGGCACCTTGCAGGACCGCTTGATCAAGGAATTGGCGAAGCCGCCGGCATCGGCGACAGTCGCACGCGGCCAACGCCTTCATCCGCGACGTCTATCTGCCGCGGCACAATGCCCGTTTCGCCAAGCCGGCAGCCGTGGCGGAAACCGCCTTCGTCGCCGCCGATCCGGGCGCTCCTCGCCGAGACGCTGTGCATCGAGGAGGAGCGCATCGTCGGCCGCGACAACACCGTCGGCTATGGCGGCCGCCGCCTGCAGCTGCCGGCGAGCCCGGCGCGCGCCCACTATGTCAAGGCGCAGGTCAAGGTGCACGAATATCCCGACGGCACGCTGGCGGTGTTCCACGGCCCGCGGCGCATCGCCGGCTACACCGCCGAAGGCAGCCCCATCGTAGCGGCCCCGACTGCCACAAGCGTGACACCGTGCTCGCCGCCGTCAAGGCGTGGCCTGCCGACCCCAGAGGCGGCGGCACCGCTGCAGCAACGGCCATCCTTGACGGCGGCTGCGCGCGGCGTCACTCACCCGAGGCAGGTCGGGACGAAGAAACGGCCCCCAGGTCGAACAAAGAAACTGACCAGAAAGACCATCGCCACCGCGCAGGCTCAGGCCTGACCACCCGATCCCGCGCCGGCCTGTCCACCGCTTCCAGGCCGGCTCGTACTGCCAAACCCGAAGCGGACATATGGTGTGCTACCAAAACCGGACAACTTGATTAGCTACCGACAGCGCCGTCCGTTTCCGCTATCTAGGGACGCGATGCCTGCGATAACAGCCCCGCCGACGACGCGCGTGGTCAAGCCGGACGCCGCTGCGGTCGCCGCGGCGGCGCGGATCCTCGCCGCCGGCGGCCTGGTGGCGTTTCCGACCGAAACGGTCTACGGCCTCGGCGCCGATGCGACCGACGGGCGCGCCGTGGCGCGGCTCTACGAGGCCAAGGGCCGGCCGGCGTTCAATCCGCTGATCGCCCATGTCGTCGATCTCGAGGCGGCGCAGGCGCTCGCGCGCTTCAACCCCGAAGCGCTGCAGCTCGCCAAGGCGTTCTGGCCGGGGCCGCTGACGCTCGTGCTGCCCAAGGCCGCCGAATGCCGTGTGTGCGAACTGGCGACGGCCGGCCTCGATACCATCGCGGTGCGCGTGCCCGACCACAAGGTGGCGCAGGCCGTGTTGGCTGCATTCGGCAAGCCGGTGGTCGCGCCCTCGGCCAATCGCTCCGGCCACGTCTCGCCGACCCGCGCCGAGCACGTTCTGGCCGACCTCGACGGCCGCATCGATCTCATCCTCGACGGCGGCGCGACGCCGGTCGGCGTCGAATCGACCATCATCGCCTGTCTCGGCGAAGCGGTGCTGCTGCGGCCCGGCGGGCTGACCCGCGCCGCGATCGAGGCGACGCTTGGGCGCAAGCTCGCCGGCACGCCGTCCGCCGTTCCGCGCGCCGACGACGCGCCGCTCGCCCCGGGCATGCTGGCCACCCATTACGCGCCGCACACGCCGCTGCGGCTCGCCGCCGCCCGCGTCGAACCGGACGAGGCCCTGCTCGCCTTTGGCCCGACCTTGGCCGACAGGCGCCGAGAACGCCAAGAGCGTCCTCAATTTGTCGCCGCGCGGCGACCTCATCGAGGCGACGGCCAATCTGTTCTCGCACTTGCGGGCGCTCGATGCCGTCGGCGCGCGCGCCATCGCGGCCATGCCGATTCCGGCGGAAGGCCTCGGCGAGGCCATCAACGACCGCCTCGCCCGCGCCGCGGCGCCGCGCTGATGCGCGCGCGCGGAAATGCGCCTATCTTGTGAGGCAACAGCCGCTTATGGAAGCACTGATGCTCGATAAATCTTCATCCGCGATCGATCCTTCGCTCGTCGCGCGCTTCGTCGCGATCGTCGGCGAGAAAAACGCCATCACCGATCCGCAGGCGCAGCTGCCTTATCTCGTCGAGATGCGCGACATGTTCCATGGCCGCACGCCGGTGGTGTTGCGGCCGTCCACGGTCGACGAGGTCGCGCGGATCTTGCGGCTCGCCGACGAGACCGCGACGCCGATCGTGCCGCAGGGCGGCAACACCGGCCTGGTCGGCGGCCAGACCCCGCTCGACAACGAGATCGTGCATCTCGCTGACGCGGCTCGACCGCATCCGCGAGGTCGATCCGATCTCGAACACCATCACCTGCGAGGCCGGCGTCACCTTGCAGCGCACGCGCGAGGCCGCCGCCGCGGTCGACCGGCTCTATCCGCAATTGCTGCCGTCGGAAGGCACCTGCACCATCGGCGGCAACCTCTCCACCAATGCCGGCGGCACCGCCGCGATCGCCCACGGCGTGGCGCGCTCGCACGTCCTCGGCATCGAGGTGGTGCTCGCCGACGGCCGCGTCCTCGACAATCTCAACAAGCTGAAGAAGGACAACACCGGCTACGATCTGAAAAACCTGTTCATCGGCGCGGAAGGCACGCTCGGCGTGATCACCGCGGCGGTGCTGCGCCTGGTGCCGCGTCCGCGCGCGGTCGAGACCGCGTTCGTCGGCGTGCCCTCGCCGGCGGCGGCGCTGGCGCTCCTCGACATCGCCAATGCGCGCGCCGGCGTCGGCGTCACCTCGTTCGAACTTATGCCGCGGCAGGGCGTCGAGATCGTGCTGCGCCACGCCGCCGGCTGCCGCGATCCGTTGGCGTCGCCGCATCCCTGGTACGTGCTGATCGAACTGTCGTCGCAAGCCGCGACCGGCCTGCGCGAGGTCATGGAGGGCGTGCTGGCGCAGGGCCTCGAACGCTCGCTCGTCGTCGACGCCACGATCGCCGACAGCCTCGAACAGGCCAAGGCGTTCTGGCGCATCCGCGAACTGTTCGGCGAAGTGCAACGCCATGAAGGCGGTTCGATCAAGCACGACGTCTCGGTGCCGATCGCCGCGGTGCCGGCGTTTATCGACGAGGCCGATGCCGCCGTCGCCGCGGTCGTCCCCGGCGCGCGGCCGTTGCCGTTCGGTCATCTCGGCGACGGCAACATCCATTACAACGTCAGCCAGCCGGTCGGCGCCGACAAGGCGGACTTTCTGCAGCGCTGGGACGACGTCAACGCTGCGGTGTTCGCCGTGGTGGCGAAGCATGGCGGCTCGATCTCGGCCGAGCACGGCATCGGCGCTCGTCAAGCGCGACATTCTGCCGGCGTTCAAGGATCCGGTCGCGCTCGACCTCATGCGCGGCCTCAAGCGCCTGCTCGATCCGAAGGGCATTCTCAATCCCGGCAAGGTGTTGTAGCTGCAAGGGCGCGTCATTCCGGGCCGCGCAGCGGGCCCGAATCATCCCCGAACGGGTAAACGGTCGCGCCTGATCGTCTGCGCTTCTTTTGTTTGGCCTTGCTCGCCGGCTTCTGCTCGGCTGCGGTAGCACCAGCGGCGGACGCCAGCGCACCGGCGCAATGAGACTCTCGTCATCGTTGGCAACCCGGTTCACCGCGGTCGAGACTTCGTAGTATTCGAACAAATCCTCGGGCGCCGGCGCGATCGCTGCGGCGGCGGTCTCGGCTTCGACATGGGCGCCGTCGAGCCACAGCTCGAACGCGTCGGGCGCCACCACGACCGGCATGCGGTCGTGAATGACGGCGAGCGTGCGGTTTGCCCGCGTGGTCACGATCGCGGCGGTGTCGACCTCCTCGCCGTTCGGGCCCATCCAGGTTTCCCACAGCCCGGCAAAGGCGATCGGCGCGCCGGATTTCGGGCGAATGAAATACGGCCGCTTCGGCGCGCCGGGCGCCGCCGCGCGCCATTCGTAGAAGCCGTCGGCCGGAACGAGGCAGCGCCGGCGCCGCATGGCGTTGCGGAACGCCGGCTTGTCGAGCACCGTCTCGCCGCGCGCATTGATCATGAGCGAGACGGTCTTCGGGTCCTTCACCCAGGACGGAATGAATCCCCAGCGCATCAAGCTGAAGGACCGCCGGCCCTCGGCGAGGCGGACCACCGGGATCGGCTGCGTCGGCGCCACGTTGTAGCGCGGCGGGAAATTCGGCTGCTCGCCATAGCCGAACAGCGCCCGGATCGCGGCCGGCGGCGAGGTGATGACGTAGCGTCCGCACATTGGCTAAGCTCGATTCTCCATGACGGCAAATCAACGGCACACATAATGCGATCGCGGCGGCGATATCAGACCAGGAGCACGGGCCATTGACGAACGACGATGCCGACGCGCGGATTTATCCGAGCCGGCCGTATCTCGCGGTCAGCGCCGCCATCTTCCGCGACGGCCGCGTGCTGATCGTCCGCCGCGCCCGGCCGCCCGCCCATGGCCTCCATACGCTGCCCGGCGGCGGCGTCGAACTCGGGGAAACGCTCGAACAGGCGGTGATCCGCGAAGTGCGCGAAGAGACCGGGCTCGACGTCGCGCCGGTTGCGCTCGCGGGCTATCGCGAGGTCATTGTCCGCGATGGCGCGGCGCGGGTCGAGCGGCACTTCGTCATCCTGCCGTTCGCCGCACGCTATGTCGGCGGCGAACTCGCGCTGAACGAGGAATTGGCCGAAGCGCGCTGGCGCGATCCCGCCGAATTGGCCGGTCTTAAGACCACGCCCGGGCTTGCCGACATCGTCACCGCCGCCTGTGCGCTGGTGGGTCCCTGAAAGGTGCCGAGGCCGGTCGGCGCGGCGAAAAGTTCCTCTCGCCGCGCTCGGCGTCCTGACACCTTAGAGCGGTTTCCGATCCGATCTGATCGGAAAGCGCTCTAAGATTTCTTGCTTTGTCGCATTTTCTGACGGAAAACCGGTGTCCACCCTCGGATCAAGTCCGAGGGCAGGCTTTTCCGGAAAATGCTCTAGCCGCCATGGTCGCTCCGCAACGATGTCACGCTTTCTGACCAGCCTCGTACTTGCGCTTTGTCTCGCCGCCGGGAGTGCCCGCGCCCAGGCGCTGCCGCCTTACGACCGCGACCTGCAGCGGCTGTCGGAAATTCTCGGCGCCCTGCATTTTCTGCGCGGCGTTTGCGGCTCGAACGAAGGCCAGAAATGGCGCACCGAGGCCCAGGCTTTGATCGACGCCGAAGCGCCGTCGGGCGCCCGCCACGAGGCGATGATCGCGAGCTTCAACCGCAGCTATCGCTCGTTCCAGCAAAGCTACCGCACCTGCACACCGGCAGCCGATTTCGCCATCCGCCGTTACCTCGAAGAGGGCGCCAAAATCGCCCGCGAAATCACGGCCCGGTACGCGAACTGAGGCTCCGCCCCGCCGCCGCCGCGGGCGCGAACAAAACCGCCGCGGTGTTAACCCTGCCTCGAGGTTCGCGTCGGCGGCCGCCGGCGCCGTGCTAATTACGGCGCGGGCAGGGGTGCCGCTCGACCTGCGGCGAGAACGTGATTTCAATGAGCATCGCGACACAACGTTTGACGACGCGCGAGGCGCTGGCCGAGCACGAGCAGAAACGGCGGGCGCTCGGCTATCTGCAGGAAGCCTGGGTCGAAGCGCATCACGACGGCATCGACGGCGATTGCCTGGCGCAAACGGCATTGTTCCTCGCGCTGTCCGAGCTGATTTCGACCTACGGCGAGGAAGCCGCCGCACAATACGCCGAGAAGCTCGCGCCGCGCATTCGCAACGGCGAATTTTCGGTGGTACAGTTGCGGCAGTAGAGGCTTTTCCGGAAAAGCGCATACCGGCTTTCCGGAAGGAAAATGCGACCAAGAAAAAATGCGAGAGCCTCCGCCGACGCGCCGATCAGGCGCGGTTCGGGTTGAGCGCCGTGCAGCCCGTAGAAGCCGCACAACAGCTTTTCGATATCGGCGGGAAAGAACGGCTTCTTGAGGAAGGCGGCGCCTTGCGCGAGCGCCCGATCGGCCAGTGCGTCGTCCGGCGTCGAGGTCATCAGCACGAAGGTGGTTTGGCGATTTTCGCGCTTGAACTCGGCCATGGTTTCGAGCCCGCTGAAGCCGGGCATGTTGTAGTCCATGAAACACGATATCGAAGTCGACCTGGCGCGCCAGCTCGATCGCCTCGATACCCTCGCCGACCTCGTCGATCACGAACGGGAACCGGGTCGCCGCCAGAATCTTGCTGACGATGGTGCGCATCGTCGAGGAATCGTCGACGACGAGCACGCGGCTGGGCCGCCGGACCCGCGTGGCCGTCTCCAACAGCCGCGCGGCGTCGTCGGGCTGCACCGGCTTCGCGGCGACCGCGTCCGTTTCGAACGACGCCGCCGATGTGTGCGTCAAGAGTACGGAGAAGGCCGGCTTGGCCGTCGTTCGCGCGGTGGCGACAATTTGCGCGATCGCCGCGTCCTCGAGCGCCGCATCGAGAAACACCAGATCGACGTCGCCGCCGAGGCAACGGCAGGCGGAAGCGGCGTCGTCCGCGTCGATCGTTTCGATCGGAACCGCCGAGGTCGCGGCCGCCTCGCGAATCAAATCACGGTCGCGCCGCAACGGCGACACCGTCACTATCCGCAGCGAAAGCAAATCGTCGATCATGCGCCCACCCCCTGAACGCTCCCAGCGAAAAACGCCACCAATCCCCCCGTGCAATCCCGTCGTGAATCAACAGAGAGAGATATTGCGACACGGCCAAGGCGCTCGGAACAATCGCTTTTAGCGCGCCAAACAACGCGAGCGAGCAAAACCCCAAGGTGCGTCAAAATTGAGCAGTTTGCTTGAATGTAAAAGATTAATCCGCGATGTCAGTTACTCACGAATTATCCTCAAAGTTGCCCATCCAACTCAAATGCGGACTAACTCAATTCCAACGATGTCGGTACCGTCGGTCGATCAGTCGGGGAACTAATCCCAACTACAACGTGCGATAGCGACGATGCGGCGTCAAGCATGGCGCGCGTCGGAAGCGCAGCTATCCACCGGTCTCGTCGGCGCCCGGCGCGCCGCCTGTCGGCGAACGCATCAGACCGCGCAACCGCAGACCCTTGAGCGCGGCGGGCCTTCGGCTTAACTTTGCTGCCATGTCAGCAAAGCATCCCGCATGAAGGCCGCCCTGCTTCCGGACCGCGGCGTGGTCAAGGTCGCCGGCGACGACGCCGGCAATTTTCTCCACGGCCTCGTCAGCGCCGACGTCCTCAAGCTCACGGCGGGCCAGGCGCGCTTCTGCGCGCTGTTGACGCCGCAAGGCAAGATCATCGTGGATTTCATCGTCGTTGCCGCGCCGGCCGCGCAGGGCGGCGGCTTTCTGCTCGACGTGCCGCGCTCGCTGACGGCGAGCCTGGGGCAGAAACTCAACCTCTACAAATTGCGCTCGCGCGTCGTGGTCGAGGATTTATCTGAAATACTCGCCGTCATGGCGGCCTGGGACGGGCCTCCCCCGCTACCGCAAGCCGGCAGGGAGGGGGTCGGCCTCGCCTACGCCGATCCGCGACTGCCGGCGCTCGGGCTGCGCCTGATGGTATCGCCGCACCTTGCCGCCGCCGCGGCGGCCGAACTCGGCGCAGAGCTTGTGGCCGCGAGTGCCTACGAGGCCCATCGCATTGCGCTCGGCATCCCCGCCGGCGGGCTCGATTTCGGCTACAGCGACGCCTTCCCGCACGAGGCCGACATGGACCAGCTCGGCGGGGTCGATTTCACCAAGGGCTGCTATGTCGGCCAGGAGGTGGTGTCGCGCATGGAGCATCGCGGCATCGCCCGCACGCGCGCCGTGCCGGTGCGCTTCGACGGCGATGCAGCGCCGGCGGCCGGCGCGGCGGTCATGGCGGGCGAACGTCAGGTCGGCACCATGGGGTCGGCGGCCGACGGCCATGGGCTCGCGCTTGTTGCGGCTCGACCGGGTGACGGACGCGGTCGCCGCCGGCTTGCCGCTTCTCGCCGGCGGGATCGCCATCCATCCGGTCAAGCCCGGATGGGTGCGGTTTGAATTTCCGGGCGAGTCGAAGGCCGCGCAATGACGCCGCCCCCTCCGGCCCCTCCCTCTGCCGCGGACGGCATCGCCCGCTGCCCTGGCCGAAAGACGATGCGCTCTACCTCGCCTATCACGACGAGGAATGGGGCGTGCCGGAATTCGACGACCGCGCGCTCTATGAAAAGCTCGTGCTCGACGGCTTTCAGGCCGGACTGTCGTGGATCACCATCCTGCGCAAGCGCGAGAATTTCCGCCGCGCCTTCGACGGCTTCGCGCCGGAAAAAATCGCCCGCTACACGCCGAAGAAAGTCGAGCGCCTGATGGGCGACGCCGGCATCGTGCGCAATCGCGCCAAGATCGAGGGCGCGGTCGCCTCCGCGCGCGCCTATCTCGAGGTGATGGAGCAAGGTCCCGGCTTCGCGCAACTATTATGGGACTTCGTCGACGGCAAGCCCAAGCTGAACCGCTTCCGCACCATGGCGCAGGTGCCGGCGGAAACCGCGATATCCCGCGCGATGTCGAAGGAGCTGTTGCAGCGCGGCTTCAAATTCTGCGGACCGACCATCGTCTACGCCTTCATGCAGGCCGTCGGCATGGTCAACGACCATCTGATCACGTGCTACCGGCACGCGGCGTGTCAGACGCTTCGGAAGCCACCAATGGGCCCGCGTGGGAAAATGCCACCCCAACGCTTATAGTTAGCGGTTCCGGCACCGGGCGAAAATTCAACCGCAGGCGCGAAACAACCGGTGCATCCCCCAGCGGGCTATTCAAGGACGGGTTATTGGCAATGGCGGAAATGACCGAAAATCGGGCCGAGTTCGCGGACGTACGCGATCGCTTCATCGCACAAATCGTGCGCGGACGAACCTTCGTCGACGTCGGGGGGCTTTACGAGATCGTTAAAGAGCGCGTTTCGGTGGCACATGCACACGGTGCCGCCGAGGTCGCGCTGATGGATATCGACCAGTCCAGCGACAAGTGGGACGCGATGCGCAAGCGCTTGGCAGCGCTGGGAGTTGCCAAGTGTCGATTTATTTGCGGCGATGTCCAGCAAATGCACAACGAGCGTTTTGACGTCGTTTACTCCTCCGGCATTCTTTATCACGTGGCAAGTCCACTGCATTATCTCGAGGCTCTCCGTCGGATGGCTCGCGAGCACGTCATTATCGCCTCGACAGTTCTGCCCGAACGCATTGCAGGACCGACCGACATCGTCCATCCGCCCGGGTCGGTGCTCTACTTGCCGGGGGTTCCGGTGCAGCAACGGCCGGAGGTGGCTGCCTTCTTTGCCAAAAATGGTCGTCCGGATATCTTTGCGGACGCTGCTAATCCGTTGCGTGACGTGTCAGGCGTTTACTGGCTGCCGACCAGGGACGCGTTAGTCGCGATGTGCCGCGATATCGGTTTCGATGTCCTCGACCATCGCGCGATTGAAAACGATGCGCTGCTCGGCTATGCGCTGTTGCTGCGCGTGCCCCAACCTGTCGAGGCACCTCGAGTCGTCGATAGCCCGCAGGGAAGCGCCGCGCCTGCGGTCGATCCAGCGCAGGCCGGGACGGAGGCGATCGAGCACTGGCACCGCCGGGTCCGCGACGTGATGACCGAGACCGGGGAGATCAATAATCCGTGGATGGAGCCCCATTTGCGCCGCTATGCGTTCAGCATGGCGGAACTCGCAAAGCTCAACGGTGATCGCGATGTTGCCTTCGAGACCGGGCTCACGAAGCTATTTCCGTTCCTTTTGACCTGCGATCTTGGCTACCGGCGGGTTTTCGGCACCTGTTTCGAAACCGCCAAGCGCGTCGACAATCGCGCGCACCATTCGAAGATCTCGATTTTCGGAACACGCGTGCGAACGACGGCATTCAACATCGACCTGGAGCACGACTCCATACCGCTGGCCGATGCCAGTGTGGACTTGGTGCTTTGCTGCGAGGTCATCGAGCATATGGACATTGACCCAATGTTCATGCTCGCCGAGATAAACCGGATCACAAAGCCCGGTGGCCATCTTTTCTTGACGACGCCTAACATCACGTCGACGCGCGCAGTGTGGAAAATCCTGAACGGGTACGCGCCTCACTTCTACATGCAATATACGAAGGACCGCAGCCCGCATCGGCACAATTACGAGCACGATGTCCACAGTTTGCAGGCGCTCACCCGGGCGGCCGGTTTCGATACCCGCGTGCTCAAGACGATCGATGTATTCGAGCAGAGTGAGCCGCAGGTGCTGCTCGCGCTTAGCCAGCTCGGCATGACCACGGAATTCCGCGGTGACGATATTTTCTTCATCGGCCAGAAGATCGGCCCCGTCGCGGATCGTTGGCCCATCCCTGTTTATGTCTGAGTTTGTTTCTGATCAATTGCTGGGCACCAGCAACTCGTGCAATCGCGCGCAGAAGATTTCCGGTCGGCGACTAGCCACATAGGCGGCACGTCCAGCAGCCGCCGGTGGAGCGTCCAGCAACTTAAGGATCAGGGCTGTCAATTCGGCGGCGCCCTCGTATGCCTGAAGAACGCTCGCAAACGCCCTGTACTCCTCAAATCCGCCCCCTGGAGACGTAATGACAGGGACATCCACCCCGGCAAGCCGCGCCATGACCCCGGAACTTTCACCCAGGTTCTGCTTTCGCAGCTGAACGGCCACATTCACCGATGCGAGAAGGCTCGCGAACTTACGGTCAGATGGCGAATCATGAATTTCATAACCGCGCTCGGGCGTAAGATTAAAGTGTTGGGCAAAAGGCAGCGCGTCGAAACCGGCAATCACCAAGCGGGCCTTTGGACGAATCCGTCGGATCGCCTCAAATGCTTCAATCACCACCTCGCTGCGCTTGGCTCCGCCCGGTACTCCGAAGGAACCGATCCGAAATTCCGACCGCTTCGCCGGGCCAATATCGGGTGGAAGCTCGAAAACCGGATGAAACAGCACCTCGATTTCGGCAGTCAGGAAGTTCGCGACGGACTATCTCCGCAGCGGCTGTCGTATTGACGATGACGACGTCGACATCAAGCTCGCCGATGATCGCTCGAATGCCGAAAATGCCCGCATCGACCATTCGCTGGTGCGACTTATGATCCCCGATATCGATTTCGTAATGGCTCTTTATCACTTGCCGCATCGGCCGTCGCTCCTCGCGCAGTGTGAGCTCAAGCACATTGAGCAAACAAGGATCGTGAATATGAACCGCGAGACGGCATTGCGATTGAAATTGTCGATTGAGCCGCAATGCGCGAACAATCGGAAAATTATGGTTCGAATTTCCAAGGACGTAGATTTGCGCTCGATACTTCACAGCGTGCTGTCCGAGGGCGAGCGCCCCCAGATGAAAAATTCGCACGCTAGTATTCGCTAGGCGTTGATCTGTTATTGCATAAAGATAGTCGTCCGGCCCGGCATAATGAGCATAGATATCGACCGGGAAAACCGATTCCCTGAACGTCAGCAGGGTCGCCGTTCCTATTCCGGTTTGGGCTGGCGGCATGCACGATATCACCGCAATCTCCGGCGCAGTACTACATGCCTTTGCCAGTTGGCGGACTGAATGCTCGATTGCGAACGCACTATCGTCGCGCTGTTTCTGGAGGCTGACTTCGAGCGCACTCTCCAGCTTGTCGATCCAGCGACCTCTAAGAACTCGCTCCGCGCTGCGCAGAAACTCGCGGAGGCGACTTCTTGCCTCCTTGAACGGGCCCAAATGCAACAGAAATGATTTATCCAGTCCCATCACGTTGGTGGGGTCCAAACGAGTGGTGCGTTGGCGAAACAACTAATCGGTATGATGCTACTACTTATAGCGTTGAAAAGCATTCAGTCAATCCAGATTGTTTCACTACGCTTGCAATAACGTTGTTCGGAAGGATCAACCGCCGGCGGCACGCCGCCGCGCGACGCTGAAGAAGATCGCCGCGGCGAGGGTCAGGGCACCGATGACGCCATAATGCACCGCCGAATTGGCGTCGATGTAGGATGACGCGCTCGAGGTCGCTTGCACCAGAGCGGCACCGAACAACGTCGAGATAAACGAGCCGCGCCCGCCGGCGACGCTTGCGCCGCTGAGGACGAGAACGGTGATGCTCATCAACGTGTAGTCGCTGCCGGTCGAGGGCGAGCCGATGCCGACCTGGCCGGCGAGCATCAGCCCGCCGACGCCGGTCAAAAATCCGGAGAACACGAAAGCGAGCCAAGTCAGCCGCCTGGCGTCGATGCCGAGCCGATAGCTCGCCAGCGGGCTCGAGCCGACGGCGCGGTAGCTGCGGCCGAAGGCGGTGCGATACAGCAGCCACTCGGCGCCACCGACCATGGCGAGCGTGAGTACGGTGCCGGCGGGGACGAACCACAATTTGAACTGCGCGGCGTCGGAAATGGCGTCGTCGATCACGCCGGCGGCGGTCGGGCGCAGCAGCAGCGAGACGCCCTGCAGGCCGATGAAGGTCGCGATGGTGACCACGATCGCCGGCAGCCGCAGCGAGGTGATCAGCAAACCCTGCAGCAGGCCGAAGGCGACCGTGGCCATGAGAATAATGATCACGCCGGCGACGAGCGGACCGGTCGCGACGCCATCCGGGATCAGAAACGACGCCAGCACGACGCAGAGCCCCGCCAAGGGGCCGATCGAAAGATCGATGGCGCCGACCAGCACCGTGGCCAACTGCGCGCTCGAAATGAACGCGACGATCGAGAAGAACGACAACAGGCTCTTGATGCTGATCGGCGAGAGGAAGTAGCCGTTGATCGCCTGGGTACCGCCGAGAATGATGACGGTGAGGACGGCGAGCACCAGGGCCGGCAGATGATCGCTGCCGAAAAACGCGCGCCAGCCGCGATCGCTGCCGACGGTCGGCACCTTGGCGGCGCGCGAAGCCGTCGCCGTGAGGTTCGCCTCGGTGATGGCGGCGTCGGTGACGTCGGCGCCGTCGAGCTCCCGCACGATGCGGCCGCGGGCGAAGATCAGCACCCGGTCGCACAGGCCTTCCAGCTCGATGCCGTCCGAGGACGACACCAGCACCGCCACGCCGCGGTCGGCGATGGCGCGCAGGCGCTGATAGATCTCGCTGCGCGCGCCGACATCGACGCCCTTGGTCGGCTCGTCGACCAACAGGACGCTGGGCTGCGCCGAGATCTCGCGGCCGAGCAGCGCCTTCTGCTGATTGCCGCCGGACAATTCGTTGAGCTTGGCCTCGCTCGAGGCGGCGCGGATGCGCAGATCCTCGATGATGGTCTTGGCGCGCTTGGCCTCCTCGGCATGGTCGATGACGCCATGGCGCGAGATCGCGCCGAGAAAGCCGAGGCTGAAATTCTCGCGCAGCGTCAGATTGAGAAAGACGCCTTCGGCGTGGCGGTCGTCGGAGACGAAGCCGACGCCGGCGTGGCGGAACGCGCCCGGCCCTTCGCCCGCGATCGGCACGTCCTTGACGCGGACCTCGCCGCCAAAGCGGCGATCGATGCCGGCCGCGGCGCGGATGAACTCGCGCTGGCCCTCGCCCTCGATGCCGGCGAGGCCGACGATCTCGCCGGCATGGACGACGAGATCGACCTGGTCGAAGCCGCGGCCGCTCAATCCCTGGACGGCGAACACCGGCGCGCCGACCGCCGTCGCCTTGGCCGGGAAGATCTGGCCGAGCGGCCGGCCGGCGATCAGCGCGACGATCTCGGCCGGCGTGATCGCGTGCGCCGGCCGGCTGTCGATGATCTCGCCGTCGCGCATCACCGAGATGCGGTCGGCCAATTCGTCGACCTCGTGCAGCCGGTGGGAGACGTAGACGATGGCGACGCCGTCGCGCTTGAGTTCACCGATCAGCTCGAACAGCTTGCGCACGTCGGCGTGCTGCAACGGCTCGGTCGGCTCGTCGAGAAACAGAACCTTCGGTTTGGCGGCGAGCGCGCGGGCGATCTCGACGATGTGGCGCTGCGCCAGCGACAATTCGGCGACGCGCCGGTTCACCGGCATGCGCAGTTCCGCGGTGGCGATGCGCGCCAGCAGCCGCTCGGCCTCGGCGGCGCCGCCGGCGGCGGCGAGTTGCGGCGCGGCAAGCTGCAGGTTTTCCAGGACGGTCAAATCGGGCGCAAGCGCCGGGTGCTGATAGACGACGGCGACGCCGTCTTCCAGCATCAGGCGCGGGCTCGGCGCCTTGACGTATTTGCCGTCGTAATAGATCGCGCCGGCATCGGCGTGCAGCACGCCGGCGGCAATGGCGATCAGCGTCGATTTGCCGGCGCCGTTCTCGCCGACGATGGCATGAACCTCGCCGGGCATGATCAGGACGTCGACGCCCTTGAGCGCCTGCACCGGGCCGAAGCTCTTGCGCACGGCGGCAAGCGTCATGACCGGGATGTGCGCGGTCGGCGGACTCGGCGTCGTGGTGATCGGCTTGGCGGCGGTGACGACGTCATGCGTGATCGCATGCGCCGGCCGGCTGTCGATGATCTCGCCGTCGCGCATCACCGAGATGCGGTCGGCCAATTCGTCGACCTCGTGCAGCCGGTGGGAGACATAGACGATGGCGACGCCGTCGCGCTTGAGTTCCTCGATCAGTTCGAACAGCTTGCGCACGTCGGCGTGCTGCAACGGCTCGGTCGGCTCGTCGAGAAAGAGAATCTTCGGGTTTGGCGGCGAGCTGCGCGGGCGATCTCGACGATGTGGCGCTGCGCCAGCGACAATTCGGCGACGCGCCGGTTCACCGGCATGCGCTGTTCGGCGGTGGCGATGCGCGCCAAGAGCCGCTCGGCCTCGGCGGCGCCGAGTTGCGGCGCGGCCAGCTGCAGGGTTTCCAAAACGGTCAGATCGGGCGCCAGCGCCGGGTGCTGGTAGACGACGGCAACGCCGTCTTCCAGCATCAGCCGCGGACTCGGCGCCTTGACGTATTTGCCGTCATAATAGATCGCGCCGGCATCGGCGTGCAGCACGCCGGCGGCAATGGCGATCAGCGTCGATTTGCCGGCGCCGTTCTCGCCGACGATGGCATGAACCTCGCCGGGCATGATCAGGACGTCGACGCCCTTGAGCGCCTGCACCGGGCCGAAGCTCTTGCGCACGGCGGCAAGCGTCATGATCGGGATGTGCGCGGTCGGCGGACCAGGCGCCGCGGTGACCGGCTTGGCGGCGGCGACGATGTCATGCATAGCGCAGCCGCCGGGTGATTTCGGGAAGCGCGACGCCGGTAAGAACGATGATCGCGTCGGCGAGGTCCTCGGCCGAGCCGCCGAAGCCGAGCGCCGTCACCAACTGGGCGAGATAGGTCAGAAAGAACGCGCCGATCACGGTGGCGACCACGCTCGCCTTGGTGACCCCGCCGAGCGGATTGCCGCCGACCACCACCGCGGCGATGGTGCCGAGCAGATAAGGGAGCCCGCACAGCACGGTCGGCGACACGAGATAGCCCGACAGCATGATCGCGGCGACAGCGTAGATGAAGCCGGCGAGCGCATAGGTTCCGATGCTGTAAGTGTTGAGCGGCACGCCGACGGCGTGGGCCGCGGCCGGATTGACGCTCGCCGCGATGAAGCGCCGGCCGATGGTGGTGAAGATCAGCACGAACACCGCCGTTCCCGCCACCAGCAGCAGCACCCAGACCATGGTCGGCACGAACAGAAAGCTGGAGACGAAGAACTCGACCATCATCGGCGGCGACTGCACCGAGGCGCCGGTCGAGACGAAATAGGTCAGGCCGAACAGGATGGCGTTGACGCCGATGGTGGTGACGAGCGGCGGCACCTCGAGCAACGTCACGATCACCCCGGTCACGGCGCCGATGCCGGCGCCGACCGCCAGCGCCGCGGCGATGTAGAAAATCACCACGCCGAAAACGGTGCTGCCGTCGGGGAGCTTGGTCACCACCACGGCGGTGAACGACATGATGCCCGCGGTGGAGAGGTCGAGGCCGCGCTGCTGGATCACCAGATGCTGGCCGATCGAGGCGACGGCGAGAATGGCGAAATACGGCAGCGTCGAGAGGATCGCCGCCGACGTGACCGTCGAGGGCGCGGCGATGCCGCCGATCAAAACCAGGAGCGCGGTGGCGATGAAGGATTTGACCGGCAGCGGCAGGGCGCTGAGGTCGCGCCCGAGTTTAAGTCCGTCGAGCCGGGGGGCGCGCACAAATGCGACCGCCGCCTGCGGGAGCCGGGTCAGGCCGCTGCCGAACCGCCGCGCCAGTGCCGCCGGCGCCTCGCCCGGCGCTTTGGCGAGATTCGCTCCGGCAAATTTCGTCTCACAAAGCTTCGTGCCCGAAGCAAGCTTTTCGCCGTAAAGCCTCAGCCTGACGGCCGCGGCGTGCAGAAATTCGGCGAGGTCAGAGCTGAGCTTCGCGACGACGAACAGCGCGAGCGCCGCCACATCCCTGCTAAGCTGCGCCGCCGCGCGCTTAAGCTCGGTCCAATCCTTGCCAAGCCGGGACATTTGCAGACGCAAGGTCTGATCGTCCGCCATATCCCCAATCCGGTCTTTCACAACGCCATTCGCTCTCGTGGGCTCTCCCCCTAGCGGCGGAGAGCCGAAGGCGGCGGCGTCAGCCATATCAAGCCGACGCCGCACGCCGTGCGCGATGATCGCTAGCCGGGCGGATTACTTGCCGCCCAGCGCCTTGATCTGCTGTTCCTTGCTCAGCATGGCCGACGGGATCGAATCCATCGGCATCGACTTGTCACATTTGAGCGCCAGCTTCGGATCCTTGGAGGTGGTATCCTCGCTGATCGGCAGCGTGATCAGGCTCGGCTCCGAGTTGTCGATGCCGTTTGCGGCGGCCAACCCCTTGCGCAGCGCATTGCGTGCCATCCAGGTGTGGGCGTCGATCGACATCATCGTCATCTTGTGCTCGGCGGCGAGGCAGCTCAGGTCCATGAGCGACTGGCCGGAATAGGCCGGGATCGGCTTGCCGGCGGCGACGAAGGCCCGGATCGGACCCACCGTCTCGCTGTAGATGCCGTCGATCTGCGGATATTTGGCGATCAGCGCCGCGGTCTTCTGCTGCGCCACGGCCGGATCCCACATCGTCGGCACCGGCTCGGCTTCCAGCACCTTGATGCCGGGATACTTGGCGAATACGGGCCGCCAGCCGGTGGTTTGGGCCGCCGTCATCGGATTGCCCGGCGTACCGCCGAACATGATGATGTTGCCCTTGCCGTGCAGCGTCTTGACCAGCCACTCGGCCGCCTGCGCGCCGACCTTGGCCTGGCTTTCGGTGACGCGGTCGACATAGTCCTTGCCGATCTTGCCGGGGAAATTGTCGCCGACCGAATACGGCACCACGGCCACGCCGGCTTCCGTCGCTTCCTTCGTCGCTTTCAGAATGGCCGGGCCGGTGTCGAGGAACGCGATGATGACGTCGTATTTCTGCGCGATCAGGCCTTCGATGTCGCTGATCTGCTTCTCCGGCTTGAATTCGCCGTCGGTATAGCGCGTCTCCGTGATGTTCTTGCATTTCGAGGCTTCGTCCTCGAATTCCGCGCGGGTGATGTGGCGCCAATAGTTACCGCCCCAACCGTCCGACAGCGCGACCTTGAGCGGCCGCGTGCCGCAGAACTTCGAGATCGGCTGGAAGTCGGCGGTGGTGCCGAGCTTGTCCGGATAGAGCTTGGCCTTGCTGAGGTCGACGGCATAGCCGACCGACGCCATGACGACCGCCAAGCCGAGCGCCGAAACGCCCACAGTTAGATTGCGTGCTGACAACATTCGTATTCCTCCCCTGTGCATCTGATTTGATCCAGACGACCCGAAACGCATATGACCGCGGCGGCGCCGAGGCGATGCGTTCATGGCAACCGGAATTCCCAGATCGCTTACACGCGCGGAAGCATACTCTTTTTGCCGCGCGTGCCAAGGTCTACCTAGGTCTACTAAAAAAATCGCGACCGGCGGTGCGGTAACTAAAAGACCGTGGGCCAACGTGGGATTTCGCCCAAAAGACCGACTAGGCGACCGCCCAAGAGACCGCCGCCGTAAAGCCGACGCCGTCAAAACCGACGCGCCGCGGGCACGCCGAAATTGTGTTTCACCGCGCGGCCTTGGCAATGACGAAAAGCGCGGTATTGTGCCGGCACGCGCGACCGGTCATCTCGCGAACGCTCGGCTGCAAGGCCAGCGCGAACGTTAAGAGGGCAATCGCGTCATTCATGAACCGCGCGAGCGGGCCTGGCGGTCGCAATACCACGGGGCGGCCAAATAAAACGAGGGAGTAGAGAATGCTCAAGAGCGTCGACCACATCCTGACCACGCACACCGGCAGCCTGCCGCGCGGTGCCGAACTCAACGATCTTCTGATCGCCGACGAGGCGGGCGAAAAGGTCGATCAGGCCAAGCTCACCGATCTGATCGACAAGCGCGTCGCCTATGTGATGGAAAAGCAGAGCTGGGCCGGCGTCAGCGTCGCCAACGACGGCGAACAGGGCCGGGTGGGATTCCAGACTTATCTGCCCAAGCGCATGACCGGTTTCGGCGGCGAGTTCGAAGCGGCCTTACGGCCAAGAGTGGATTTTGTTCCCGCTCTACGCCCAGAAATTCATGGCGCGTCTTCCCAAGACCGGGAAGGTGTTCGGCTGTCCGGAAGCAATCGCCGACATCAAATATGTCGACAAGGAAGCCATCAAGACCGAGATCGCGCGCTTCAAGCGCAACGCGGCGGCGATCAAGCCGCCGTTCCCGGATTTGTTCTTCGCCGAACCGTCGCCGGGCATCATCGCCTGCACCATGCTCAACGCGCACTATGCGACCTACGAGGCCTATCTCGACGCCATCGCCCGGGAGATGCAATACGAATACAAAGCCGTGGTCGATGCGGGATTTGTCCTGCAAATCGACGCGCCGGATCTGGCGATGGAGCGCGTCCTCCTGTTCCAGGACAAGACGGAAAAGGAGTTCGTGAAGCTCGTCGAACTGCATATCGCGACGCTCAACAAGGCGTTGCAGGGCATTCCGCGTGATCGCGTTCGCCTGCACATCTGTTGGGGGAACTGGGAAGGCCCGCACATCTTCGACATCGGCCTCGAGCCGCTGTTGCGGGCGTTCTATCAGGCCAATGTCGGCGCGCTCTCCATCGAGTTCGCCAATGCGCGCCGGCAGCACGAATATGCGGCGCTGAAGGTGCACAAATTCCCGGACAACATGATCCTCATTCCGGGGGTGATCGATTCGAAGATCAACCTGGTCGAGCATCCCGAAGTGGTCGCCCAGCGCATCGAGAGCGCGGTCGCGGCCATCGGTGACCGCGAGCGCGTCATCGCCGGCGTCGACTGCGGCTTCGGCACCTTCGCCGGCTGGGAATGGGTGGCCGAGGACGTGGTGTGGCTGAAGCTCAAGACGCTGCGCGAGGGCGCCGACATCGCCTCGCAGCGCCTGTGGGGCAAAAAGGCGGCGTAGCCGTTCGAAATCTCCCTCCCCCTGAAAAGGGGGAGGGTCCAAACGGAAGCCGCTTGCGAACGGTCGCGAGCGCGATAGCTTCCGGCCATGACCAAAAGTGGCCAGACCAAAGGCGGTCGACAGGCGCCGGCCCGCGCTTGGCAGCGCATGCTGTCGGGACGGCGGCTCGACCTCGTCAATCCCTCGCCGCTCGACATCGAGATCGAGGACATCGCGCACGGCCTGGCGCGCGTGGCGCGCTGGAACGGGCAGACCGACGGCGCGTATATTTTTTCCGTGGCCCAGCACTCGCTCCTGGTCGAGACGCTGGCGCGCACGCGTGCGCCGCGGCTCGACCGCAGCCTGCGGCTGGCGATCCTGCTGCACGACGCGCCGGAATACGTCATCGGCGACATGATCTCGCCGTTCAAGGCGGTGCTCGGCGACGCTTATAAGGCCGTCGAGCGGCGATTGTTGACCGCGATCCATCTGCGCTTCGGACTGCCGGCGCAATCGACGCCCGAACTCAGCGCGCTGATCAAGCGCGCCGACCGCGCCGCCGCCTATCTCGAAGCGACCCGGCTTGCGGGTTTCAGCGACGCCGAGGCGCGCCGCTTCTTCGGCCGCCCGCCAGTCTTCTCCGCGGCGATCGAGCGCGACTACCTCGAACCCTGGCCCGCCGAAACGGCGCAGGCGCGGTTTCTGGACCGGTTCAAGAAGCTCGTCCGCCCCGTGACCGTCACACTTGCGCCGTCCGCCCATGCCTATACGAAACTCGACCAAACGCTCGTTGGATTCGATGATTTCACGTCTGCTCGCTCGCGCGCCTCAACGCAACGGTCGAAGACACCGGCGCACGCCACGTCGTGTCGTTGCTCGGCGACGAGGCGAACATCGAGCGGCCGTCCGCCATCGTGCCGGAAAATCACCTGTGGCTGCGGCTGCACGATATTTCCGAACCGCTCGACGGCTATATCGTGCCGGACGAGGCGCATGTCGCCAACCTGCTGAGCTTCGTGCGCCGTTGGGACCGCCGCGCGCCGCTGGTCGTGCATTGCTACATGGGCATCAGCCGCTCGACCGCGAGCGCGTTCGCGACGGTGTGCGCGCTCAATCCGCATCGCGCCGAAGAGAGTATCGCACAGGCGCTGCGCGCCGCCTCGCCGACCGCGACGCCCAATATCCGCATCGTCTCGTTGGCCGACCGCCTGCTCGGCCGCGGCGGCCGCATGGTGGCGGCGATCGAGACGATCGGCCGCGGCGCTTTCATCAGCGGCGAAGCGACGCCATTCCGGCTCGAGCTGGAGTAAGCCTAGGCCGCGATCACTCTGCGAGCGTTCACTCTGCGGCGTTCACTCTTGCGAGGGCCGCAGCTTGGCGACGGCGGACGTCGGCAACGCCGACGGTCGCGCGGCGTTGTTGCTGATCAGCTGCGCGCGCGGATTGTGCTGCGAGAAATCGCAATAGGCGAAGTTGAGGACCCGCAGCGAGCCGCGGAAGCTGCGGTAGCTGAGCTTCTCCAATTTGAAGCAGGGATCGATCGGGAACCCGGACAGATGGGCGCAGACCTGCTTGCCGGCGACCCGGATGGTGCCGGGGGGCAGCACGGTGAACTGCGCCATCTTGCGGCCCGGCGCCTGGACGGTGCCGACGACCGAGCCGTCGGCGAAGATGCGGCCCATCCCGGCGGTGCCGTCGAAGCAGGTGTAGTTGAACAGCTTGCCGACCACGAAGGCGCGCGCCTGTTCGGGCGCAAGCTCTTCGGCCACGACCGCCGAGGAGGCGGCGAGGAGCGACGCACACAGAACAGCCAGGCGCAACATCATGGACGACTCCGCATTGGTCTTTGGACCCCAATTACCAAAAGTTCTTAACCATTCCCTTACCATACCGGCCACGCATCCTGGCCGGGATTTTTAGCCGAATTCTGGCGGCGCTCAGCCGATATTCACCACAATACGGCCGCGCACGCCACCCGCAACAATACGTTGGCCGGCCTCGACCACGTCGGCAAGTTGAATTTCCGTCGTCATCGCCGCGATCTTGGCATGGTCGAGGTCGGTTTCCAGCCGCCGCCATGCCTCCTGGCGCAGCGGCATCGGGCACATGACCGAATCGATGCCGAGGAGCGACACCGCGCGCAGGATGAACGGCGCGACCGAGGTCGGCAAATCCATGCCGCCGGCGAGCCCGCAGGCGGCGACCGCGCCGCCATAACGGGTCATCGACAGCACATTGGCGAGCGTCGTCGAGCCGACCGCATCGATGCCGCCGGCCCAGCGCTCCTTGCCGAGCGGACGCACGGGGCCGGTCAGCTCCTTGCGCTCGATCACCTCGGCGGCGCCGAGCCCTTTGAGGTACGGCGCTTCCTCCGGCCGGCCGGTCGCCGCGATGACGGCAAAGCCGAGCTTGGCGAGAAGCGCGATCGCGACCGAGCCGACCCCGCCGGCCGCGCCGGTCACGATCACCGGCCCGCGCGCCGGCGTCAGGCCCGCGCGCTCGAGCGCCATGACCGAGAGCATGGCGGTGTAGCCGGCCGTGCCGATCGCCATGGCGTCGCGCGCGCTGATGTTTTGCGGCCGCCGCACCAGCCAGTCGCCTTTGACCCGGGCTTTTTGCGCATAGGCGCCGAGATGGGTCTCGCCCAGGCCCCAGCCGTTGAGGATGACCTTGTCGCCCGGCGCCCAGCCGGGATGGCTCGAGGATTCCACCGTGCCGGCGAGATCGATGCCGGCAATCATCGGGAAGCGGCGCACCACCGGCGCCTTGCCGGTCAGAGCGAGGCCGTCCTTGTAATTCACCGTCGACCATTCGACGCGGACGGTGACGTCGCCGTCCATCAAATCCTTCTCGTCGAAATCGGCGAGCTTGACCGTCTGCCCGGCCTCCGCCTTGTCGATCACGACCGCCTTGAACGTTGCCATATCGTCTCGCCCGGACCCGCTTTGCGAAGCGCCCGGAGCATAAAGCCTGGCCGTGCGATTGCCCAACCGAAACTTCGTCAACTATGCCCGGCGTTGCGAGGACGCTGCCGAAGCGTCCAGCTTGGCGGCGACCGATTCTTCCGCTTCGCCGCAACCGACGGGGACCTAGCAGCTTCGCGGTCGGCGCGTTCTTGGCAGCGACCGGTCCGCGCCGGCGCTGGCCGCCGGCGTGCCCCAGACCGGCGCGTCCGAACCATCGCCCCAGGCGCGCGGCCGATAGAAGGTGTGGACGCCGAGCTGATACATTTTCTTCATCTCGTGAACCCAGCTCGGATGCACCCAATAGGCGTGATAGTGGGTGGCATGGCCGACCTCGGCGAGCCAGATTTTGCCGTCGAGCATGTCCTTGGCGATGCGCTTGGCCTGCTCCCACATGTCGACTTCGTCGATGCGGCTCAAATCCTTGCCTTCGCAGGCGAAGGTGAACTGGCAGGCGAGATGCCGGTTGGCGTTCTGATAGACGACGCCGCACACATTGTTGGGATAGAAGCCGGAGAACACGCGGTTCATCACCACCTGCGCCACCGCCTCCTGGCCGCGCAACGGCTCGCCGCGCGCCTCGAAATAGACCGCGTCGGCGAGACACTTTTCCGCCTTGGCGCGGGGTTTGCCGGCGAGGCCGAGGCGGTCGGCCGGGCTGCGCATCCGCCCGGCGTCGTCCTTGCCGGCGATGCTTTCGCCGCCGGCGCCGGCGGCGGCGTGCCGGCTCCGTCAACGCCGACAGCTTGATGTCGGGATCGATCGGCGGCGACACCAGAACCGGGGCCGCGCCCGGGCGTCCATTGTTCGCAGACCGCCCACCGAGCCCATGGCGGCGACGCCGAAATAGAGTTGGGCGTTGCGCTCGGCCGGATCGGCGTTGAGGAACGATGGCGCGTCGAATGACGACGGCGGCGCCGCGAGCGGCTCGCCGTCGCCGGCAATCCCAAGTTCCAGCGCGTCGGCCGTCGCGGCGTCGTCCTCGCTGCATGTTTGCCGTGAGGCTCGCCGTGCGGTCATGCGGCAAAGCCGTGGCCGCGCTTGCGTCGGCGTCGGCGGCACCATCGGCGCTTTTGGGCCGCGGCGTTCCAGACGGCGCCGGCACGGGCGGTTGCGGCGCCGGCGGCGCGCTCACCGGCTGCAATTGCGGCAGGCTCGCCGGTTGGGCCTCGGGCGGCGAAGCCTGCTGGACCGGCAACCGATCGCCCTTGAGCCGGCGATTGACGGTCGGGTAAGCGATCTCGATCGCCCGGCGTAGCAGCGCCGGCGCGCCGGCCGACCAGGTCTTCACGTCGAGCGCGCCCGGATCGAAGTTGACCGGTTGCGAGCCGAGCGGCCGCGGCATCGCCGTGCCGAGCGGCAGCGAGAAGCTGAACGTCGCGGCGTGAATGGTGCCGAACGGCGAGGCGATCAGATGCTCGCGCCAGCGTTGCGAGACGCCGGGCTGCCGCGCCAGAAGCGCCGCCAAGTCCTGATATCCGATCGAGGTCGGCATCAGCGCCGCGCCCACGGCGCTGGCGAGGAAGAGGAACGGCACGGAGGGACCGCTGCGCTTCGGCAAACTCGACGACGCTGCCATCACCCCTCACGCCCACGCCCGCACGCAACGAGTACGCGGTAAAGCAAACGCCACCGCAGTGGCGCAAATGCGACACTTTCATTTATTGTCGATTTAACCTTGCTGATGCGTTAACCGTGCGACTGGTCCCGCCGCAACGCCGACAACGAACGGGCGTTCCTGACAACAACAGGTTCCAAAGTCGTCATTCCTTAACCAAACGGCAATTCGCGCCACCAATACTCCGCTACAGGTTCAAAACAAAAACGCGCAGCCACGCCATGCTCATGTCGCTTGTTGCTGATCTGCCGGATTTGCGGTCCGCCGGCCTTGCCGTCGCAGTGTTGTTCGTCGTCGCGAGCGCCGTGGCGTTATGGCGGATGCGCCGCAGGCTGCGGCGCCTGACGGCGGTACTCGACCACCTGCCGCAAGGCGTCTGCGTGTTCGACGCCTCGGAACGCATGATGCTGTGCAATCCGCGCTACATCGAACTCTACGAGATATCGCCGAAAGCGGTGAAACCCGGGCAAACGCTGCGCCAGCTGATCGAACAGCGCCAGCGCAGCGGGTTGTTCGACGGCGACGTCGAGCAGCAATACCGGAACATCATGGACAACATCGCCGCCGGCGGCGGCGCCAAGATCTTCAGCGCGACGACCAAAGGCCGCACGGTCCATTCCATCAACACGCTGATGCCGGGCGGCGGCTGGATCTCGACCCACGACGACGTCACCGAGCGGTTGCGCCTGCAGAAGGAACGCGACGAGATCGCGGAGCGCCAGCAGCGCCTCGAGACGATCAAGACCGTGACCGCGGCGTTCCGCACCGAGATGGAGCCGCTGTTCAAGATTTTCGGCGACAGCGCGGCGGCGATGAAGTCGACCGCGGTCGCTTTGTCGAACGCATCCGATCACGCGACGCGGCGCGCCGAGGGCGCCGTCGCCACCTCGAACGACGCGACGACCGGCGTGAACACGGCGGCCAGCGCCACCGACGAATTGTCGACATCGATCGGCGAGATCGCCCGCCAGATCGCGCAGACCAACATGGTGGTGCGGCTCGCGGCCGACGAGGCGCAGTCGACCGACGGCGAGATGACGCTGTTGTCGGAATCGGCGCAGAAGATCGGCGACATCGTCAAGCTCATTCAGACCATCGCCGACCAGACCAATCTGCTCGCGCTCAACGCCACCATCGAAGCGGCGCGCGCCGGCGAGTCGGGCCGCGGCTTCGCCGTGGTCGCCTCCGAGGTCAAATCGCTCGCGGTGCAGACCGCCCACGCGACCGAAGCGATCGTCGGCCAGATCCTCGCCGTGCAGGGTTCGACCGCGAGCGCGGTGGAATCGATCCGCCGCATCACCCAGCGCATGCAGGAAATCAAGGAATACACTTCCGGCGTCGCCGCCTCGATCGAGCAGCAGAACGCCGCGACCAGCCACATCTCGTCGAACGTCGTGTCCGCCGCGCAGGCGACGCACGCCATGGGCGCGGTGCTCGCCGAGTTCGCGGTCGCCGCCGCGCAGACCCACTCGTCCGCCGCCGTCGCGCTCGAAACCTCGCAGTCGGTGGAAACCGCGCGTCGCCGATCTGCGCCGCCACGTCGAGAACTTCCTCGCCAATCTGGCGGCGTAAATCCGGCGCGAGCGCGCTTCTACAACCTCCCCTGGAGGGGGAGGTCGTCGCGCGAAGCGCGGCGGGTGGGGTGATTTTTGCTCGACGCCGGAAGGCCCCACCCCGGCGGGCCTGCGGCCGCCGACCCTCCCCCTGCAGGGGAGGGTGAAGGCTACGCCTGCGAAGCCGCGCCCTTCCCCAGCGCGGCTTGCGCGGCGGCGAGCCGCGCGATCGGGACGCGGAACGGCGAGCAGGACACGTAATCGAGCTCGGCGTCGTGGCAGAAGGCGACCGAGGCCGGGATCGCCGCCGTGCTCGCCGCAGATGCCGAGCTTGAGCTTGCCTCGCGTCGCCCGGCCGCGCTCGGCGGCAAGCCGGATCAGTTCGCCGACGCCGTCGCGGTCGAGCGTCACGAACGGATCGGCCGGGATGATGCCCTGCGACTGGTAGATGCCGAGAAAGCTCGCCGCGTCGTCGCGGCTGATGCCGTAGGTGGTCTGCGTCAGATCGTTGGTGCCGAACGAGAAGAACTCGGCCGTCTGCGCGATCTCGCCGGCCATGAGCGCGGCGCGCGGCAGTTCGATCATGGTGCCGACCTGATATTTGATCTTGGCCCCGGTCTCCTTGCCGACCGCCGCCGCCATGGCGTCGATGCGCGCCTTGACGATGTCGAGCTCGGCCTTGGTGGCGATGAGCGGCACCATGATCTCCGGCACCACGGTCGCGCCGGTCGCGCGGCCGGCTTCGACCGCGGCCTCGAAGATGGCGCGCGCCTGCATCTCGGCGATCTCCGGATAGGCGATGGCGAGCCGACAGCCGCGGAAGCCGAGCATCGGGTTGAACTCGTGCAGTTCGCGGGCGCGGTCGGCGAGCAGTTTCGGATCGGCGCCCATCGCCGCTGCGACCTCGGCGATTTCCGCCTCGGTGTGCGGCAGGAACTCGTGCAGCGGCGGGTCGAGCAGCCGGATCGTCACCGGCAAGCCGCCCATGATCTTGAACAGCTCGACGAAATCGCCGCGCTGCATCGGCAGGAGCTTGGCGAGCGCGGCGCGGCGCGCGGCCTCGTCCTGCGCCAAAATCATTTCGCGCACGGCGCGGATGCGGTCTTCCTCGAAGAACATGTGCTCGGTGCGGCACAGCCCGATGCCTTCGGCGCCGAACTTGATCGCGGCGCGCGCGTCGGCCGGCGTATCGGCGTTGGCGCGCACTTTCAGCTTGCGCACGCCGTCGGCCCATTTCATCAGCGTGGCGAACTCGCCGGACAGTTCCGGCTCGCGCATCGGCACCTTGCCGATGCAGCACCTGCCCGGTCGAGCCGTCGATGGTGACGATGTCGCCGCGCTTGAGCGTCACGCCGCCGGCGCTGACGGTCTGCGCGTGATAATCGACCCGCAGCGCGCCGGCGCCGGAGACGCAGGGCTTGCCCATGCCGCGCGCGACCACCGCGGCGTGCGAGGTCATGCCGCCGCGCGTGGTGAGAATACCTTCGGCGGCGTGCATGCCGTGGATGTCCTCGGGCGAGGTCTCGATCCGCACCAGGATGACCTTGTGGCCCTGGCTCTTGAGCGTTTCCGCGTCTTCCGAGTTGAACACGATCTCGCCGCAGGCCGCGCCGGGCGACGCCGGCAGGCCGGTGGCGATGATCTTGCGCTCGGCGTTCGGATCGATGGTCGGATGCAGGAGCTGGTCGAGCGCGGCCGGATCGACGCGCAGCACCGCCTCCTCCTTGCCGATCAGCTTCTCCTGCGCCAATTCGACGGCGATGCGGAGCGCCGCCTTGCCGGTGCGCTTGCCGCTGCGCGTCTGCAGCATCCACAGCTTGCCCTGCTCGACCGTGAATTCGAGGTCCTGCATGTCGCGGTAATGCTTCTCCAGAACGCCGTGGATGCGCATCAGCTCCTTGAAGGCGCGCGGAAACGCCGCCTCCATCGACGGCTTGTCCGAGCCCGCTTCCACCCGCGCCGCCTCGGTGATCTCCTGCGGCGTGCGGATGCCGGCGACCACGTCCTCGCCCTGGGCGTTGATCAGAAATTCGCCGTAGAGCTTCTTCTCGCCGGTCGAGGGATTGCGGGTGAAGGCGACGCCGGTCGCCGAGGTCTCGCCCATGTTGCCGAACACCATGGCCTGGACGTTGACCGCGGTGCCCCAGCTTTCCGGGATGTCGTTGCAGGCGGCGATAGGTGATGGCGCGCTGGTTCATCCACGAGCCGAACACCGCGCCGATCGCGCCCCACAATTGCGCGTGCGGGTCCTGCGGGAACGGCGTGCCGCTCGCCTCGCCGACGCGCTCCTTGTAGCGGCCGACCAGCTTGCTCCCAGTCGTCGGCGTCGAGATCGGTGTCGAGCGTGTAGCCGTTGCGGTCCTTGTACTCGTCGAGGATTTCCTCGAAATGATGATGCGCGATGCCGAGCACCACGTCGGAATACATGGTGATGAAGCGCCGATAGCTGTCATAGGCGAAGCGCCGGTCGCCCGAATTCTTCGCCAGCGCCGCGACGGTCGTGTCGTTGAGGCCGAGATTGAGCACCGTGTCCATCATGCCCGGCATCGAGGCGCGCGCGCCCGAGCGCACCGAGACCAGCAGCGGATTGTTGGCGTCGCCGAATTTCTTGCCGGTGATGCGGCCGACTTCGGTCAGCGCCGCTTCGACCTGGGCCTTTAGTTCCTGCGGGTATTTTTTGCCCCTGGGCGTAGAAATAGGTGCAGACCTCGGTGGTGATGGTGAAGCCGGGCGGCACCGGCAGGCCGAGCTGCGCCATCTCGGCGAGGCCGGAGCCCTTGCCGCCGAGCAGATTGCGCATCTCGCCGCGCCCTTGAGCCTTGCCGCCGCCGAACGCGTAAACCCACCTCGCCCGCGCCGGCGCCTTTTCGGTGCTGACGCCCGGCGACTGCGCTTTCGGTACCGCACGCGTCGACGATTTTTCGTGCGGCGGTTTTGCGCGCCGCCGTTTTCGCCGGCGCGCGTTTGGCTGAGCGGGGGGATTTACGCGAGTGCTGTGTGGCCATTATCGCTTCCGTTCAACGCGACGCTTTTAGGTTTTTTGCCCCGTCATTGCGAGGAGCGAAGCGACGAAGCAATCCAGGCGGCCGTGCCGCTTCCCCTGGATTGCTTCGCGGAGCCTGTCATCGGGCCGGCCACTTCGGGCCGGACCCGTTGGCTCGCAATGACGGTCTTCACCGGATGAAATGATGGATGGCATTGAGCTCCACCAAGCCGATGAAGATCAGGTAGATCGCGACGATGAAGCTCAACAGTCGCGGCATGATCAGGATCAGAATGCCGGCAAGGATGGCGACGACGGGTTGGATGTGGGCCGCGGTGATGACCATGGAATTCGCCTCGGATTTTGAATGGGGGGTTGAAGGAACGCCGACAGAACAATTCGTCCATACGACAACGCAACACCAACGCGCGCGGTTCTAGCATGTTCCGGGGATTTGGGAACCGCTTGACAATGCATCACCCTTCGATCTTGGAGAAATCGGCCACGGTGCGCGTCGCCGCGCGGATTTCGTTGAGAAGTTTCAACCGGTTCTCGCGCAACGGCTTGTCGTCGACATTGACCGTGACTTTGTCGAAGAAGGCATCGACATACGGTCGCAGCTTCGCCATCGCCCGCATCGCCAATCCGGAAATCCTCGGCTGCAACGGCGCGCTCCGCGTCCGCGACCTGGCGACGCCGAATCGTCTCGGCCAGGCGCTTTTTCCTCGTCCTGCAGGTAGAGCTTCGCATCGGGCGCGCCGGTATATTCGCGCGAATCCTTCTTCTCCTCGATGCGGATAATGTTGGTCGCGCGCTTGTAGCCGCGAGCAGATTTTTGCCGTCCTCGGTGTCGAGGAATTTCCCCAAAGCTTCGACGCGGCGGACGATGAGGGGAAGCACATCTTGGTGTTCAACGGAACAATGCGGATGAGCCGGCTGTTGCCGTAATTGCCTTTGTCGCCATGAAAAGATCATACTTGCAACCCTGTTACATCGTCAACTAGTACTCATACCGGCGACCTTGCTCCGCAACTGAACCTTCAGCCGGTCAGATGAATCGAAATGAGTTCGCAAGCAGCCAGGTCTTGTCGCTCGCTTCAACGAATACGCTGAAAATGCTCTTCGACAAAGTGTCGAAGAGGATGAGGCAATTGTTGTCCAGAACGACGCTAATTACGCCCAATGCTGCACCTTCGCAGCGCATAAGGATCCTTGCTTCCCGTCGGCTTCTCATCAATCGCCCAGAACCCAACCAGCGTATCGATCTTGTCCGCCAGCGCCACCGCAACCGACGACTGGGTCAATCGGCACGAAATCATCCGGCCCCTTCGGCTCGATAATGATCCTCGCAGGCATGCGCGACGGCTTCATCCTCGCCCTGCTCCTCGGCGTAATATTTCCCCATCGTGCCTTGCAGCTCGGGAAACTCGCCGACGACTTCGGTGAGCAAATCCGCCTTGCACAAAAGCGCCGCGCGCTTCGCTTTCTCCACGTCGGCACCGACCAGCGGCGCCAGTTCCGCCGCAAGCCGCTCGATGCGCTCTATGCGCTCCCACTGCGTGCCGAGCTTTTCGTGAAACACGATATGCTTGAATTTCTCCAGCCGATCTTCCAGCCGCGTCTTCAGATCGGTCTCGTAGAAAAACTTCGCGTCCGAGAGCCGCGCGCGGATGACGCGCTCGTTGCCGGCGACGATGGCCTTGCCGCCGTCCTCGGCTTCGATGTTGGCGACCAGAATGAACTTGTTGGCGAGCTTGGCGTGGGCGGGATCGCGCAAAACAAAACATTTCTGGTTGTTGCGGATGGTGGCGCGGATCACCTCGCCCGGGATGTGCAGGAACGCCGGATCGAACGACGCCCATCAGCGCCACCGGCCATTCGACCAGGCCCGCGACCTCGGCCAGCAAGCCCTCGTCCTCGACCAATTCGTAGCCTTGCGCGAAGGCGAGTTGCTTCGCCTCGGTCAAGAATAATGTCGCGGCGGCGCTGCGGGTCGAGCACCACCTTGGCCTTGTCGAGCTTGGCCATGTAGTCGTCGAGCCGGCGCACGGTGAAGGCGCCGGGCGCGAGAAAGCGATGGCCGCGCGTCTCGTCGCCCGCCGCGATGCCGTCGACCGCAAACGGCACGATCTGCGGGTCCTCGGTCTCCGGCCCGAACGTCGCGACGATCGAATGCAGCGGCCGCACCCAGGTGAGCGCGCCGGGGTCCTTCGAGCGCGCGCCCCAGCGCATCGATTTCGGCCACGGAAAGCCTTTGATCACCTCCGGCAGAATTTCGCCGATCACGTCGATCGCGGCGCGGCCCGGCTTCTCGATCACGGCGACGTAGAAATCGCCCTTCTTGTCCGGCTGCACCTTGGCGTCGCCGATCGATGCGAGCCCCGCCGCCTTCAGGAACCCGGCGATGGCGTTGTCCGGCGCGCCGACGCGCGGGCCCTTCTTCTCCTCGCGGATATCCGCCTGCCGCGCCGGCACGCCGTGCACCGACAAAGCGAGCCGCCGCGGCGTCACGAACGCCTTGGCGCCCTCATAGACGAGGCCGGCATCGACCAGCCGGTCGGTGACGAGCTTGCGCAAATCCTCCGCCGCGCGCGCCTGCATGCGGGCGGGAATTTCCTCGGAGAACAGTTCGAGCAGAAGGTCGGGCATTTGGGGCTTCACGCGCTTTTCGTTCACCCTCCCCCTGGATGGGGAGGGTCGGCGCGCAAAGCGCGCCGGTGGGGTGTCGGCGCTGCCGCCGCTTGTGCTTCAAGGCGTCACATCGCGCGAACCAAAGAGTGCGGCATAGACCGTCTTCAAGCACGCCGTCATGATATTCGTGAGATCGATGTTCCAGAAACGGATGACGCGATAGCCTTCCGATTCCAGCCAGCGCGTCCGCCGCTCGTCGCTTATTTGGTGCGCCTCGTTAGCATGCTGCGCCGCCATCGAGCTCGATGACCAGACGCGCCGCCATGGCAGGCAAAATCGACGACATAACGGCCCGATCGGCACTTGGCGGCGGAAATGCGTGCCCCGGTTTCAATCATGCGAAGGCGCTTCCACAACAGCAATTCCGTATCTGTCGCTTTCGCGCGAAGCCGGCGCGCATGGCGCGGCGGAAATTTCTCGATTGGCTAGGCTGTTTCGCGCCATGCGCATCACGATACTGCGGCCGCAGCACCCCACCCCGGCGCGGCTGCGCCCGCGCCGACCCTCCCCCTGCAAGGGGAGGGTGAAGAATAATCCTACAGCCTTTTATGGCTGCCGTCGCACAGCGGCTTTTTCGACGAGCGCTTGCAGGTGCAGAACCACACCTTCTCGGAGGTCGCCGGCTTGAACTCGATCGGCGTGAACGCCGTGACCTTGTGCGAGCCGTCGCAGAACGGCTGGGTCTTGGAGAGCCCGCAGGCGCACCACCAGTAGCTCTGGCCGGCTTCGACCTCGATCGTGATCGGCGCCCGGCCGCCGATTTCCGGCAT
This sequence comes from uncultured Pseudomonadota bacterium, assembly GCA_963745155.1. Taxonomy (GTDB): domain Bacteria; phylum Pseudomonadota; class Alphaproteobacteria; order Rhizobiales; family Xanthobacteraceae; genus BOG-931. The sequence continues at coordinate 35,831 of CAVUWO010000015.1, forward strand.
CTCGCTCATAATCCCATTCCTCCGCCGTCGGTCGCGAGCCACGCCGCGCCGCAGGCCTTGGCGAGCTCGCGCACCCGCAGAATATAGCTCTGCCGCTCGGTCACCGAAATCACGCCGCGCGCGTCCAACAGATTGAACACGTGGCTCGCCTTGATGCACTGGTCGTAGGCCGGCAGCGCCATGAGATGATGGCCGCGATTGGTCGCCGCCGTCCCCGGAATGCAGGAGCGCGCTGCCAGCCGTCTTCCAGATATTTCTTGCAGGCCGTCTCCGCCATCTGGAACTGCTTGAACAGCATGTCGGTGTCGGCGAATTCGAAATTGTGCCGCGAAAATTCCTGCTCCGCCTGCAGGAAGACGTCGCCATAGGTGACCTTGCGGGCGCCGTCGCGGCCGTTGAAGTTGAGGTCGAACACGTTCTCGACGCCTTGCACATACATCGCCAGCCGCTCGAGCCCGTAGGTCAGTTCGCCGGCGACCGGCGCGCATTCGAAGCCGGCGACCTGCTGGAAATAGGTGAACTGCGACACTTCCATGCCGTCGCACCAGCACTCCCAGCCGAGCCCCCAGGCGCCGAGCGTCGGGCTTTCCCAATCGTCCTCGACGAAGCGGATGTCGTGCAGCTTGGGATCGATGCCGATGGCGTAGAGCGATTTCAGATAAAGGTCCTGCAGGTCGTCCGGCGACGGCTTGAGGATCACCTGGAGCTGATAATAATGCTGCAGCCGGTTGGGGTTCTCGCCGTAGCGGCCGTCCTTGGGCCGGCGCGACGGCTGCACATAGGCGGCGTTCCACGGCTTCGGCCCGAGCGCGCGCAGCGTCGTCGCCGGATGGAAGGTGCCGGCGCCGACTTCCATGTCGTAGGGCTGCAGGATGACGCAGCCCCAGTCCGCCCAATAACGCTGCAAAGCCAGGATCAGCCCCTGAAACGAGCGGTCGGGGCGCATGTGCGGCGGAAGTTCGTCGGTCATGGCGGTGTTGTTGGGGGAACGGCCGCCGCCGGTCAAGTGCGATGGTTCGTCATTGCCCCCGCTACGCGGGGGCGGAAAACGAAGCCTATCCCGGCCGGTATTCGCCGGTCCGCGGGTCGCGCTTCAGGGTCGGCAGCGCACTGCGATCGACCGGCTCGACGGTCGCACGCTGGCGGGCGTGCTCGAGGTCGGCGTTGATGCGCTGCGTCTCCTTGACGTACCAGCGCACCAGGGCCGTCGCCCCCATCAGGGCGAGCGCAACGGCGAAGACCGGCGGCATTGGACACCTCCATCAGAGCCCGTAACGCGCCCACATGGCCCTGGCTTCAAGCCCCGCAATCATGTCCTCAGCAAGGCCGCCCGGCAAGGCCAACCCGCCGGTTCTCACCCCGAGGACGCGCCGGCCGAACAGGCCGCGCTCGGTGACGAGCGGGGTCATCACCTTGTCGCCGAACCGCGCCTTGAGCGTCGTGCGCAACTCGCCGATGCCGTCGATGAGGCCGAGCGCGAGCGCCCGCCGGCCGGTCCAATATTCGCCGGAAAACAGATCCGTCTCCGGCCCGGCAAGCTTGGCGCCGCGCCGCGACTTCACCAGCGCGATGAAATCCTGGTGGATGTCGCGCTGCAGGTTTTTCAGCCGTTCGACGTCGTCGGGATCTTCCGGCAGGAACGGGTCGAGCATGGCCTTGTGCTCGCCCGCCGTATAGAGCCGGCGCTCGACGCCGATCTTGGCGATGAGCTTGTCGAAGCCGAACGAGCCGCCGACCACGCCGATCGAGCCGACGATCGAATGCGGATCGGCGATGATCTCGTCGGCGGCGCAGGCGATCATGTAGCCGCCGGACGCGGCGGCGTCCTCGACGAACGCGATCACCTGCCGCTTCTTGTCCTGCGCCAATTCGCGAATGCGGCTGAAGATCAGATGCGATTGCACCGGCGAGCCGCCCGGCGAGTTGATAATGAGCGCGACCGCGGCGGCGTTGCGCACGGCAAAGACGCGCTCGAGCGTGCGCGCGATGCCGGCCATGGTCAGGCTCGAGCGCAGCGGCGTCGACATGCCGATGACGCCGGACAGCCGTACCACCGGCACGACCGGCCGGTCGCCACGCCACCGCGCCGGCACGATGCGCCGCAACGGCGCCAAAATCCGCGTCCATGGTTCGCTCACGCCTTCACCGCCTGTCGGTTGGTCATGATTGGTTCGATCATGGGGTGGCAGATAGGCGATGGCTGCCAGAGCCTCAAGTAATGGAACGTTAACCCTTTGGAATGCTTTCTGCTCTTTAGCGGCCACAATCGGGGCCGCTCATAGGGCCGTTATCCGGTGGGGGCGACCGTCGGAGTGCACGAGCGATGAAAATCTACGTCCTGTTGGCGCTGATCGCCTTCATTGTCGGCTCTTCCCATTGGCCCAGTTCGGCTTGGCGGATCGCGGCGTGGTCGCGACGTGCCCGGTCGAAGGACGGCGCGACGCGGCCCGATTCGATGGCCGCCTGATCTATTCAGTTTTATCTTTTCAGTTTTCACCCCACGCGATGGCGTCGCCGCCGCGTAAGATGGCTTCGGCCGCCAGCGTCGGCCTTCCCGCGGCGTCGGCCAGCATGAGCCCGGGCAGGATCGCAAGCGGCGCGCGGCTCCCTTTGACGGCGCGGACGACGATGCGGATCGCCGGCGCGTCGGGCTTCGGATAGATCGGCAGCACGGATACCGCACCGAAGGCGGCGGCGAGCGCGGCGAGGACGTCAGCGAGCCCATCGGCCCGCCAGATCAAGGTCAGCGTGCCGGCGGCGCCGAGGAGCCGCGCCGCCGCGGCGACCCACCGCTCGAGCGTCTCGCCTGAAGCCATATGCGCCAAGCGCCGGGCTGGATCGGGCGACGGATTGTGCCGGGGAGCGTTGAACGGCGGGTTCATCAGAACATGCGTCGCCATCCCCGCCGCCAGTCCCGCAGCGGTCAATGACGCGGCCGCACCGGTCACGTCGATGCAGATCGAGCGCACGCGTGGGGCAAGGCCATTGCGCGCGGCGTTCGCCTCGGCAAGAGCCGCGAGCGCCGGATCGATCTCGAGCAGGGTGATGGCGAGCCCCTCGACCCGGCGCGCCAGCGCCAGTCCGGCGGCGCCGACGCCGGCGCCGAGATCGACGGCCTGATCGCCGGCACGCGCGGCAACCGCCGCCGCGAGCAGGATGGCGTCGTGGCCGACGCGATGACCGCGGCGGGGCTGGCGCAAAACGAGCCGGCCGCCGAGCACCGCATCCTCGGTCGTGTCCATCTCCGTCACGTTCAAGCCGCCGCGTTCAGCGGGCATCGCGGCGCAGCTCGTTGCCGAAGCCAGCCTCCACCAAGAGCCGGCGCGCCGCCTCGAACTCGTCCTCGCCGACCAGAATGCGGCGGGGAAAAATGCCGATCGAGCCTTCGAGCACGCTCATATTCTGATCGGCCACGATGTGGTCGATCCGCGCGCCCTTGAGCAGCGCCTCGATGGCCGAGAGCACCACGGCATCATTGGTGCGAACGAGTTCGCGCAAATTTCAACTCCCGATCTTCAGCCCCGCCGCCGTTCCTCGCCCGGGGCGCGCAAGGCGAGGTAGGCGATGAGCTTGAACTCGCGCCGGCCGCGCGTCACGGTATCGAGAATCAAGCCGCACGCAAACGACAAAAAGGCGAGCAGCATCAGCCCCATGGACAACACCGCGGTCGGCAGGCGCGGCACCAGGCCTTCCTGGAGGTAGGTGATCAGGATGGGGATGACGAGGCCGACCGATATGATGGCGAGGCCGACGCCGAGAGACCCGAAGAACGGCAGCGGCCGTTCCGCGCGATAGAGCTTGAAGACGGTCCACAAGATCCGAAAGCCGTCGCTCCAGGTCGAGAGCTTGGAGGCCGAGCCGCTCGGCCGCGAGTAATAGGGCGTCGCCACTTCGCCGACCGGCAGCTCCAGTTCTAGCGCGTGAATAGTGATTTCCGTCTCGATCTCGAACCCGCCGGACAAAATCGGAAACGACTTCACGAACCGCCGCGAAAACACCCGATAGCCCGACAGGATGTCGGTGAAGGAGCGTCCGAAAACGTGGGTGATGAAGCGCGTCAAGAGCCAGTTGCCGGCGCGGTGGCCTCGACGATAGGCCGCCTCCTCGCGATCGATGCGGGCGCCGACGACCATGTCGAGCCGCTCGTCGACGAGCTTCGCCACCATCGCGGGCGCGCTCGGCGCGTCATAGGTCGCGTCGCCATCCACCAAAACGTAGATATCCGCCTCGACGTCGTTGAACATCCGCCGCACCACGTGGCCCTTGCCCTGATGGGGTTCGCGGCGCACGACCGCGCCGGCTTCCCGCGCGGCGGCCACGGTGCCGTCGGTCGAATTGTTGTCGTAGACGTACACGACCGCTTCCGGCAGCGCCGCGCGGAAAGCGGCCACGACTTGGGCGATGGCGCGCTCCTCGTTGAAGCACGGCACCAGGACCGCGACCTGGTAATGGGCTGCGGTGACGCCGTCGGCCATGCGCTGATTGCTTGACATTCCCTCCTCATCGCCCCAAACGCAGCGCGCAGCCGGCCTGACGGGTCTCGTGGCGGAACTCATGGCTGATCCGCGAATTCCGTTTAGCGCAACTGGCAGCCTCTTGCCGCTGCACCATACCGTTTCTATGCTCGCGCGTCCTCTGCGGAGAAGCCCACGTGGCCGTCGTCGTTCCGTTCGAAAGTCGCGGTGAACCCTCGATCGATCCGTTGAGCGACCTGGTCACCGCCGACATGGAGCGGGTGAACGCCGTCATTCTGTCGCGCACCGGGTCGGACGTCACCATGATCCCGGAGGTCGCCAACCACCTCATCAATTCCGGCGGCAAGCGGCTGCGGCCGATGCTGACGCTCGCCTTGGCGCGGCTCACCGGCTATGGCGGCGACGGCCATATCAAGCTCGCCGCGGCGGTCGAGTTCATGCATACGGCGACGCTCCTGCACGACGACGTGGTCGACGAGAGCGAGCTGCGGCGCGGCCGGCTCGCCGCGCGCATGCTGTGGGGCAACGAGGCGAGCGTGCTGGTGGGCGATTTTCTGCTCGGCCAGGCCTTCAAGATGATGGTCGAGGTGGGCAGCCTGAAATCGCTGGAGATTCTCTCCTCGGCCGCCGCGGTGATCGCCGAGGGCGAGGTCATGCAGCTCGCCGCCGCCAAGAACACCGCGACCACCGAGGACGAATATATCGCCGTCATCCGCGCCAAGACCGCGGAATTGTTCGCCGCCGCCTGCGAGGTCGGCCCGGTTTTGTCGGCCCGGCAGCGCGACGAGCAGGCCGCCTGCCGCTCGTTCGGCATGAATCTCGGCATCACCTTCCAGCTGGTCGACGACGTGCTCGATTACGGCGGCGCCTCCGCCAAGCTCGGCAAGAACGTCGGCGACGATTTCCGCGAGGGCAAGATCACGCTGCCGGTGGTGCTGGCGTTCCGCCGCGGCGGCGACGCCGAACGCGAGTTCTGGCGCCGCACGCTCGAGCGCGGCGAAGCGACCGACGCCGACCTCGAACACGCCATCGGCCTCATGACCAAACACCGCGCCATCGAGGACACCATCGGCCGCGCCCACCATTACGGCGCCATCGCCCGCGACGCGCTCGCCTTGTTCCCCGACTCGCGGATGAAGACGGCGCTGGCCGAGACCGTCGATTTCTGCATCGCGCGGACGCATTGCCGAACCGCATCCGTGGGGGCGCCCCTTGTGGGCGCCCGCTAGCCGCGGAGCTGTCCAGCGGCCCGACCACAAGGCTACCGCCCCTACAAGGGGGAGGGCCAGATTAGCCGCCCAGCGTGCCCGCCCGCACCCACCAGTGCCGATATTTTCCGCGCAAGGTCTTGGCGGCCGCCCGCGCGGCGGTGGCGGAAGAAAACAGCCCGAAGCAGGTCGCGCCGGAGCCGGACATGCGGGCGAGCCGGCAGCCGGGCAGCGCGCGCAGCGCCGCCAGTACGTCGCCGATCACCGGCGCGATGGCGATGGCCGGACGTTCGAGATCGTTCGATTGCGTGTCGAGAAATTCCAACACTGCGTCGCGGCTCGCCAGCGTGGCGACCGCGTCGATCGCGGGCGGGACCGCGGCCGCGCCGGCGGCGTGCCATTGCGCGAACACCGCCTTGGTCGGCACGGCGACGCCGGGATTGACCAGCACGGCCGGCAACGCGGGCAAAGCGAGCGGCGCCGACAACACTTCGCCGATGCCGCGCATAATGCGCGGGCGCGGATCGAGGCACACCGGCACATCGGCGCCGGTCGAGCGCGCGGCCTCGTAGAGACGAGCGTCGTCGCGGGCGAAGGCCGTTCGCCTGCGCCAACAGCCGCAGCGCCGCGGCGGCGTCGGACGAGCCGCCGCCGAGCCCGGCCGCGACCGGCAACCTCTTGTCCAACCGAAAGGCGCCGAGGCCGAGGCCGGGGCATCGCGCGGCAAGGGCGCGGGTCGCCTTGGTGACGAGATTGTCGGCGCCGTCGCCGGCTTGCGCCGCGCTCGGCCCGCGCACCGTCAGAGCAAGCTCGCCGCCCGGTGACGAAGCTCAGCCGGTCGCCGAAATCGGCGAACACGACCAGGCTTTCGAGCTCGTGATAGCCGTCGGCGCGGCGGCCGACGACCCGCAGCGTCAGATTGACCTTAGCCGGAGCAAAATCCGCCAGCGGAACCAACAAGGACAAGGCTCAACCGCCGTTGCCGACTTTCTTCGGCTTCGCCGCGTCGGCCGCCGAGGACGTATCTTCCGGCAGCCCGGATTTGAGCTTGGCCTCGATCTTGACGAGGTCTTCCGGCTCCGGATTGAGGTCCTTGGCGTGCGACCACTGGAAGCGCGCTTCCAAGGTCCGGCCGACCCGCCAATAGGCGTCGCCGAGGTGATCGTTGATGGTCGAGTCGTCGGGCTTGAGCTCGACCGCGCGCTCGAGATTCTTCACCGCCTCGTCGTAATTGCCGACGCGGTAATAGGCCCAGCCGAGCGAGTCGACGATATAGCCGTCGTCGGGGCGCTGCTCGACGGCGCGGCGGATCATGTCGGTGCCTTCGTCGATATGCACGCCCTGGTCCACCCACGAAAAGCCGAGATAATTGAGAACGAGCGGCTGGTCGGGCTTGAGCTCGAGCGCCTTTTTCAGGTCGGCCTCGGCGAGCGGCCATTGATGCGAACGCTCGTAACAGATGCCGCGGAAATAGAACATGACCCAGTTCGACGGCTGCAGGTCCGCCACCGTGGCGATGGCCTTGCTGTAGACGTCGGCAGCTTCGGCGAATGCCTTGCGGCCGCGCAGAATATTGCCGAGCGCCATGATGGCTTCGGTATCCTTCGGATGCTCAGCGATGAGCTTTTCGAGCCGCTTCTTGGCCTCGTCGGCGCGGTCGAGCTGGTCGAGATCGGAGGCGACCTGGATTTCCGCGTTGGGCCGCAGCGGCGACGACGGCGCGATGCGGTCGTATACCTTGATCGCCAGATCGGGCTTCTTGAGCGACTCGTAAAGATCGGCGAGCGACAACAAAGCGAGCGAATGGTTCGGCTCCAGATAGAGCGCAAGCTGCAGATAAATGAGCGCCAAATCCTCGCCGCCGCGCCGGCCGATCGAGGCGCCGAGCCCGTAGAGCGCCTCCGCCGCGCCGGCCTGCGCCGAATCGGCGAGCGCCGGCAGCTTGTCGCCCGCGGCGATCTCCTTCATCTCCTCGATCACCAGCGGATGGTCGGGCACCGATTTGGCGAACTCCTGATAAATCTTGAGCGCCTCGTCCTTGTCGGCGTTGCGCGACAGGAACCGGCTGTAGGCCTGGACGGTGCGCAGCGCCGCGGGGTCGGCCTTGTAGGCGCGCTCGTAGCGCTTGCCGGCCTCCTTCTTGTTGCCGGCGAGGTCGAGAATGAGACCGGCATGCAAATCCTTGAAGATGCCGTACCATTCCGGACCGGCGAGGTGGTCGAGACTGTCGACGGCCGCGCGCGTGTCGCCGGCGCCTTCGAAGCGCCCACGCCGACAGCATCACGGCCGTGAGATCGGTCACCGGGCCGCGCACGGACTGGGCGAAATTCTGCCGGGCCGTCCCGTATTGCTTCTGCTTGAGCGCGCGCACGCCGACCACCAGCCGCGCGATGCGGTCGTTGCGATCGACCTGCAAGACCCGTTCGGCGAGCCTGGCGGCTTCCTCGATGTCGCCATCGCCGAGGGTCGAAAGAAACGTGCGGCTCAGGAGATCGGCATTGCGCGGATCGGCCTTCAGCACATTGAGGTAATAGGCGGCGGCGGTCGCGGAGTCGCGTTCGACGCCGGCATGGCGGGCCGAAAGGTAGCTGCCGGCGACGGTATCGTGGGCGAGTTCCTGCGGGGTCGGCGCCTGGGCGGCGAGCGCTGATGGCAAACCAAGGACGACGGCGGCGCCGACGAGGGCGGCGTGCCAGGACAGCAGCGAATGAGTCACGACCTCTCCATTGGCAAACTTGTAAGAATCGGTGCCCGGGCGCCCTTGCCGCGAGAATGAACGTTTTGCCCCGCGCCCGCAAGGACACCCGACCGGCCGAAAACGCCGCCCGGCGGCCGGCAGGGACCCGCTTACCTAGGCCCCGACGGCGGCAAAATCGCGGCAGAGGCTCCCGGCAGGCTCCCGGCGTTGCAGCTTGGCACAATTAGAAGCCGCGTGCTATACATGTATAGCGTCGCCGTGGAGAGCCGTGGAGAAACGTCATGCTTGCGCTGCGCCTGCCTCCCGAGATCGAGAAGCGCCTGGACCAACTCGCAAAGAAGACCGGCCGCAGCAAGAGCTTTTACGCGCGGGAAGCAATTTTGCGACACCTGGAAGATCTCGAGGACTATCATCTTGCCCGTCGCCGCCTCGCCCGCGACACCAGGCGTGTCACGCTCGAAGAGCTCGAGCGCGAGGTTGCCGAGACACCTTGACGCGGCATGAGCAACTCCCGCGTCTGGCACGTCGAGTTCCACGCCGACGCGGCGCGCGACTTGAGGAAACTCGGGGGAGTGGCGGAGCGCGCGATCCTGCGCTATTTGCGCGAGCGCATCGCCACGCCGGAAGATCCGCGTCGTTTCGGCAAGCCGCTGACGGCGGACCTCAAGGGTTTATGGCGCTACCGCGTCGGCGATTTTCGCATCGTCGCCGCGATCGAAGATGACCGCTTTGTGGTCCTCGTCGTGACCGTGGGGCACCGTCGCGACGTCTACGACTGACCTCACATGTTCGGATAATTCGGTCCGCCGCCGCCCTCGGGCGGGACCCAGGTGATGTTCCCATTCGGGTCCTTGATGTCGCAGGTTTTGCAGTGGACGCAGTTCTGCGCGTTGATGACGTAGCGCGGCTGGCCTGCGTCCTCGACCCATTCATAGACACCGGCCGGGCAATAGCGCGCCGACGGGCCGGCATAGACGTCGTGCTCGGAGGATTGTTGCAGGGCGGCGTCGCGCACCAGAAGATGCACCGGCTGATCCTCCTCGTGATTGGTGTTGGACAGATAGACCGAGGACAGCCGGTCGAAGGTGAGCTTGCCGTCGGGTTTTTGATAGGCGATGCGCCGGCATCGCGCCGCCGGCTTGAGCGTCGCCGAATCGGGCTTGCCGTGGGAGAGCGTGCCCAGGACTGAAAAGCCGAGCGTGTTGGTCCACATGTCGAAGCCGCCGAGCGCGATGCCGGCGAGCGTGCCGAGCTTCGACCACAGCGGCTTGACGTTGCGCACGCGGCGCAAATCCTTGCCGATCGGCGAGCCGCGCCACGCCGCCTCGTAGCCGGAGAGTTCGTCATGCGAGCGCCCGGCCGCGAGCGCCGCCGCGACATGCTCGGCCGCCATCATGCCGGAGAGGATCGCGTTATGGCTGCCCTTGATCCGCGGCACGTTCATGAACCCGGCCGCGCAGCCGATCAGCGCGCCGCCGGGGAAAGCGAGCTTCGGCACCGATTGCCAGCCGCCCTCGGTGATGGCGCGCGCGCCGTAACAGATGCGCCGGCCGCCGGCGAAGGTGTCGCGCACCAGCGGGTGCGTCTTGAAGCGCTGGAACTCCTCGAACGGCGACAAATACGGGTTGGCGTAATTGAGGTGCACGACAAAGCCGACCGCGACCAGATTGTCGCCGAAATGATAGAGAAACGAGCCGCCGCCGGTCGCGTTGTCGAGCGGCCAGCCCATGGTGTGCTGGACGAGGCCGGCCTGGAATTTCTCCGGCGCAACCTGCCACAGTTCCTTGAGGCCGATGCCGAATTTCTGCGGCTGGCGGCCGTCGCCGAGGCCGAGGCGCGCAATCAACGTCTTCGACAGGCTGCCGCGCGCGCCTTCGGCGAACAGCGTGTATTTGGCGCGCAGCTCCATGCCGCGGGTGAAGCTCGGCCTTGTGATGCCCGTCCTTGCCGATGCCCATGTCGCCGGTCGCTATCCCGGCAACCGCACCGTTCTCGAACAGCACCTCCGTCGCGGCGAAGCCCGGATAGATTTCGACGCCGAGCGCTTCGGCTTGCCGTGCCAGGTAGCGGCAGACGTCGCCGAGCGAGACGATGAAATTGCCGTGGTTGCTCATGAGCGGCGGCATCAGCACATTCGGCACGCGCAGTGCGCCCGAGGGTCCGAGCGCATAGAAGCGGTCCGCGGTCACCGCGGTTTTGACCAGAGTGTCGTCGCCGCGCCATTCCGGCAGGAGGCTGTCGAGCCCGATCGGGTCGATCACGGCGCCGGAAAGGATATGGGCGCCGACTTCGGAGCCCTTCTCCACCACCACGACGGAGGCGTCGGGCGCGGCCTGCTTGAGCCTGATCGCCGCGGCAAGCCCGGCCGGCCCGGCGCCGACCACGACCACGTCGAATTCCATCGCCTCGCGTGCGGGAAGATCCGCTGCGTTCATGACGTTCTCCACAGTTCACTTTCTCCAGAATCCGCGGCCGCGCGGCGCAATGAGCGCGCATAACGCAAAAGAGCATGGCGTGAAACAAGTCTTTCATGCTTTCACCGTGCCGCCTAGACTCTGTTTCCCATGGTTCCAACGCCCAAAGACGCGCGCGACCTGATCGCCTTCTACCTCGACGCCGGAGTCGACGCGCTCCTCGGCGAGGAGCCGATCGACCGCTTCGCCGACGAGGCGGCTGCCTCCCCTCCCCCTGAAAGGGGGAGGACGGCATACCCCGAAGCGATCAGCGTGGGGGACCGAGCCGCAACGCTCCGAGCCTTTCCACGGACCCCTCCCCGGATCGCCTGCAGCGATCCGGCCCTCCCCTTTCAGGGGAAGGGGCGTCGCGCGCATGCCGCTCCGCCCTCCGCCGAAGCCGCCGTCATGGCGGCGCGCGAGGCGGCCAAGAGCGCCAAGAACCTCGACGAACTGCGCGCGCTGCTCGAAAGCTTCGAAGGCTGCATGCTGCGCGCGACGGCGACGCGACTCGTGTTCGCCGACGGCCATCCGGGGAGCCGCGTCATGTTCGTCGGCGAGGCGCCGGGACGCGACGAAGACATCGCCGGCGTCCCCTTTGTCGGTCGCTCCGGCAAGCTCCTCGACCTCATGATGGCGGCGATCGGGCTCGATCGCACCAAGGTCTATATCGCCAACGTCGTGCCGTGGCGGCCGCCCGGCAACCGCACGCCGACGCCGCAGGAAACCGCGATCTGCCTCCCTTTCATCCGCCGCCAGATCGAACTCGCCGACCCCGACATTCTCGTCTGTCTCGGCCAGCCGGCGACGCAGACGCTGCTCGGCACCAAGGAAGGCATCACCAAGACGCGCGGGCGCTGGTTCAAATACGACACCGGCAGCCGCGAAATTCGCGCGCTGGCGACCTATCACCCGGCGTTCCTGTTGCGCAGCCCGCTGCAGAAGCGCCTCGCCTGGCGGGATTTTCTGGCGTTGAAAAAGGCGTTGGCTTCATAGGGGCGGCTGAGCCGCACCCGCGGCCCGCCGCAAATGTTCCAAGCACGATCGTCATGTTCTGAATTTGTTGCGGAGGGTTCCGGATAACGAACGGCCGTGTCTTGAGTTTGATCATGACGCGCACCCATAGGTGTATTGAAGATGCGCGGTAACAAACGCACCGACGCGACCTTCTGGCGCGGGCGAAGGCGTTGCGAGTAGCGTACATGTTGCGAGTAGCTACATGTTGCGAGCAGCGTACATGAGGTGTACCCCGAACTGACAGGCGCCGGGTTCTGGTCTATGCTGCGGCAGCCGGCTTCGCGTTATCATCTCCCGCCGGCGATTTTCAATACGGGAGGCGGGCGCGGCTCGAACGTGACATGACCCTCGATCCGGTTCTGCTGTCGCGCCTGCAATGGGCCTGGGTGATCGGCTGGCACATTCTGCTGCCGGCGTTCACCGTCGGCCTTGCCTCCTATATCGCCGTTCTCGAGGGGCTTTATTTCTTCACGGGCGAGAACTCTGGTTCCGCATCTCGGGCTTCTGGATCCGGATATTTGCCGTCTCGTTCGGCATGGGCGTCGTCACCGGCATCATCATGCCGTTCCAGTTCGGCACCAATTGGAGCCGCTTGACCGACACGGCCGCCGATGTGATTTCGCCGCTGCTGGCCTACGAAGATCTGATGGCGTTCTTTCTGGAGGCGTCGTTCCTCGGCGTTCTGCTGTTCGGCCGCGACTGGTGCCGCGTTGGGCGCATTTCTTCGCCGCGCTCATGGTGGCGATCGGCACGCTGCTGTCGTCGTTCTGGATTTTGGCGACGAACAGTTGGATGCAGACGCCGGCGGGCTACAAGATCGTCGATGGCCGCTTCGTGCCGACCGACTGGCTCGCCATCGTCTTCAATCCGTCGTTTCCCTATCGCTTGGCACACAACGTCACGGCATTTTACATCACGACCGCTTTCGTCGTGCTGGGTGTCGGCGCCTATCTGTTGCGCCGCGGCCGGGCGCCCGAGGAGGCGCGCATGATGATCCGCATGGCGCTCGATCTCCTGATCGTACTCGGTCCCGCTGCAAATGGTACTCGGCGATCAGCACGGCCTCAACACGCTGGAATACCAGCCGGCGAAGCTGGCCGCCATCGAGGGCCGCTACGACACCGAAGCAGCCGGCGCCGTTGACACTGTTCGGCATCCCCGACGATGCCGCGGCGCAAATGCATGACGCCATCGAATTCCCATTTGGGCAGCCTCGTTCTGACCCATTCCTGGGACGGCGCGGTCAAGGGGCTGAAGGAATGGCCGCGCGAAGACCGGCCGCCGGTCTGGCCCGTGTTCTTTGCCTTCCGCATCATGGTGGGCATCGGCTGCCTGATGTTGGTCGTGGTGATCGCCGGCCAGTTCCTGCGGCTGCGCGGCCGGCTGTTCGACACCGAATGGTTCCTGCGCCTGTGCCAGTGCGATCGCGCCGCTCGGTTTCATCGCCGTGCTCGCCGGCTGGACGACAACCGAGGTCGGCCGCCAGCCCTGGACCGTATACGGTCTGTTGCGCACCGCGAATTCGGTATCGCCGTCGCTAACCGGGGCAAACGTGGCGCTGTCGCTCGCTCTCTACATGGTCGTCTATCTGATCATGTATCCGACCGGGATCGCCTTCATGGCCGGCCTCGTGCGCCGCGGACCGCAAGGCCAGAGCCTCGACCTGAATGATCGAGGGCGGCCGGCCGACCGGCCGTTCGAAACGCCGCGCGCGCGGCATCGGAACCGCAATCGGGAGGTTGCGATGGTCCTCGATCTGGTGCCGATTTGGACGGTCCTTCTCGGCGCTCGCGGTGTTTTATTACGTGGTGCTTCGACGGCTTCGATCTCGGCGTCGGCATGCTGTATGGCTTGCTGCACGGACGAGGTCGATCGCAGCATCGTGATGAACTCGATCGCGCCGGTCTGGGACGGCAACGAGACCTGGCTCGTCTTCGGCGGACTCGGATTGCTCGCGGCATTTCCGCTCGCCTTCGCGATCATCATTCCCGCGGTCTATTTTCCGATTTTGATGATGCTGCTGGCGTTGGTATTCCGCGGCGTCGCCTTCGAATTCCGCTTCAAGCGACCGGCGGCTGCGGCACTTCTGGGATCGCGCTTTTTGCGGCGGATCGGCGGTCGCGACCTTCTCGCAGGGCGTCGTGCTCGGCGCGTTCATCCAGGGCTTCAAGGTCGACGGCCGCCACTTCGCCGGCACCTCGTTCGATTGGGTGACACCGTTTCCGCTCGTCACCGGCTTGGCGCTGATGGTCGGCTATGGCCTGCTGGGCGCGGGCTGGCTGATCCTCAAGACCGAGGGCGATCTGCAGAGCTGGGCGCGCCGCGCCGGCCGGGTATGCCTGGTCGGCGTGCTGGCCGCCATCCTCGCCGTCAGCATCTGGACCCCGATGACGAATCCCGACATCGCGCAGCGCTGGTTCAGCTGGCCGAATATCGGTTTGCTGGCGCCGGTCCCAATGATCACGGCGCTGATCGCCGCGGGCGAATGGTACGCGTTGCGGCGGCGACACGAATTGCTGCCGTTCGTCGGCGCCATCGGACTGTTTCTGATGTCCTTCATCGGCATCGCCATCAGTCTATGGCCAATGATCGTGCCGTATCATTACACGCTGTGGCAGGCAGCATCGTCGCCGAGCACGCAGGCCTTCTTTCTGATCGGCACGATGTTCCTGCTGCCAGTGATCCTGATGTACACGGCTTGGTCCTATTGGGTGTTTCGCGGCAAAGTCACCGCCGCGGCGGGTTATCATTAGCAAATAACGATCAGCGTGGCGCGGTTGGCGGTACGCCCGCCGGCGAGCTCGCCGGCCGGATCATGCCCCAGCCGATCCGCAGCGGCGGCAGCCGGCCGCGTACCGGGCGGTCGAAGGTCTTCGGCAGTTCGGCGACGAGATCGGGGAAGCGTTCTTTGATCGCCGGCGGCGGTTCTGCGCTCGTTTCGGCGGCGGGCCAGACCACGACGGCGCCAAGCGCTGCGACGTCCTGCGCGGTGACCCAGGGCGAACGCGCCGGGTCGGCGGCGAGGTAGACGCTCGGCCGGCTCGGTGCGGCGACCGCGATGAGCGCCGCGATGGTCTCGTCGCCGCTGACGATCGCGAGCGGGCGCCCGGTCCGGCGCTCGAAGTTTTGGGCAAAGAAACGGCCCATGGCGTTCGCCGGCTGCGCGACTTTCAGATCGGTCGCGGTCGCCCACGGCAATACCGCGATCACCAGCGGAACGAAGATCACCGGCACGATCAGCAAGCCGGCCCAGGCGTAGCCGACGATGCGCGGATGATGGAGCGTGATGCGCTCGCCGACCGCGACGATCACGGCGAGGCCGGACAAGACCAAAAGCGGCGCGAAGCCGCCGATCGGCAGCCGCTCGCCGAACAGCACGGCCGCGATCGTCGCCAAGAGCGCCGGGGCGAACGCGAACGTCTTCACATAGGTCCGGGCGAAATGCTCGATCGGCGCGCGTGCAAAAACCGGCGCAGGGCGAAGGTGCGCGGCCAACCGCTCGCCAGCACGACCAGAATGGCGAGCCCGGCGTGGGCGATGACGAGCCCGGCGATGAGCCGCAGCCACGCCGCCGCGTTGCCGCCGGCCGTCTCGGCGTCGCGCAGGCGATCGAGCGCCGGCAACAGACGCTCGCCCGGCGCGCCGAGCCAGAAAACATGCAGGAACAGAAAACACACGAGCGCGATGCCGACCATGATCGGCTCGTTGCCGCGCAGCGACGCGCGGCCGCGCGCGGTCGAGGCGGTGAAGACGATGACGAGGCCGATGAGAATGACGGCGACGGTGGAGGTGGCGAGCAAAAGCGCCGCGGCGGCGCCGAGCACGAACCACGACGCGCGCTGTTTTTGCATGACGGCGCGCCAGTAATGCAGCAGCAGCAGCGCCCACAACGCCGCGGTCAACAGCGGCGGACCGAAATCGGGGGTCGGCACGGTGAAGACGGAGATGCCCGTCATCATCAGCACCGCCATCGCCGCGTGCGTCGCGCCGACGATCGCGCTGCCGAGCAGGAAGACGCAGGCATAGGTCGTGGCGACGCAAATCTGTGCGAGCAGATAGACGCCGAACAGGCCGCCGACACGGAACGCGGCTTCGGCGAGCCAATAGGCCAGCGGCGGGCCGAAATCGCCCCGCAGCGGGAATTGGCGGCCGATCGCCAGCACCTGCGGCAGGTCGCCCGGCGGCGCTGAATAGAACACCATCGGCACCAGCACCCACAGCGCCGTCTGCGCCAGCGTCGCGAGCGCGAACACCAGCGCCGGTCGCGTGCGCAAGCCTTCGACGTAGAGCGGGACGGAGAGCATCGTCTACAGCGGCAGTTCGCCGGCGACGATCTCGGCCGCGTCGGCGTCCGCCGCGGCGAGCGCGCCGGCGACCGGCGCGAACGAGCGGCGGTGATGGATCGTCGGACCGAGCCGGTCGAGCGCGGCAAAATGCTCCGGCACGCTGTAGCCCATGTGGCGCTCGAAGCCGTAGCCGGGATGGGCGGCGCCGAGGCAGGCCATCAGCCGGTCGCGCGTCACCTTGGCGACGATCGACGCCGCCGCAATCGAGGCGACGAGGCCGTCGCCGCCGATCACCGCCTCGCAGTCGCAGCCGGCGTCGATGCGGTCGCGGCCGTCGACGAAGACGAGGCGCGGCCTGACCGGAAGCGAGGCCACCGCGCGCGCCAGCGCCCACAGCGACGCGCGCAGGATATTGTCGCGATCGATCCGCGCCGGCGGCGCCATCGCCACCGCGACCTGGGCCCGCGCGCAGATGCGCTCGTACAGCACCTCGCGGCGCTCGGCCGTCAGCCGCTTGGAATCGTCGAGGCCGCGCGGGATGTTATCGGGATCGAGGATCACCGCCGCGGCGACGACCGGCCCGGCGAGCGGCCCGCGCCCGGCCTCGTCGCAGCCCGCCACCGGCCAAACCCCGCGCTTGAGCGCCAAGCGCTCGCGGCGGAAGGTCGGGCGCAGGATCTCCTCGGCGAGGGGGAGGCGCGGCGCTTTGGTTCCCTTGGAACTCATGGCCCCAACATGACCATGTCGCGGCGCGATCCGCAACGCGGAGACGTCATAGGGCGCCGTAGCCCGGGCGAGCGGAGCGAAACGCTGCTAAAGCAGCCGGACGAACTCTTCAACGCTGAAGCCGGATTGGCGGATAATCGATCGCAGCGTGGCTCGTTTGAGATCTTTACCCGCGTGGACCGGAACCGTCACGGTTCGCCGCGGCTCCGTCGGATAGACGAGAACGTGGTGGCTGCCGACAATTCTATCGACAACGAAGCCGGCTTTGGTCAGGGCTCTGATGACTTGCCTGCCATTGACGACCGGCGGCCGCCCGCCGTTCATGGTTATGCGGCGACGGTGATGCGGCGAATTTCCGGACGCGCGTCCAACGGAATCGCCAGACTGTGGTCGCGCCGGTAAGACACGATGGCGCGAATCGCTTCCTCGGCATTGGCGAGCGCTTCTTGCTCGGTGTCACCTTCCGTCACCACTTCCGGCAAGGCAGGAACGAGTACGGTGAACCCACCCTCTTCTTGTGGTTCGAGAATGATCGAGAAACTGTAATTTTCCGCCACTCTCTTGCTCCTCTCGACACGATTGCTTTTCAACGTAGCAAACGGGACCGGCGCGTCAATGAAGTGCGACATCCTCAAAACAAGCTCAGCTGCTCCGACACCGGCCGCGGCGGCGTGAAATGTTCGGTGGTGATCTTCACCTTGGTCGCATTGAAACCGAGCCGCTCGCAGGCGACCTCGAAGCGGCGGCCGATCATCCAGGCGATCGGACCGTTGCCGGTCATGCGGGCGCCGAAGGTCGAATCATAGTCCTTGCCGCCGCGCATGTCGCGGATGAGCTTGAAGACGTGGCGATAGCGGTCGGGAAAATTCGTCATCAGCCATTCGCGAAACAGATCGCGCACTTCCAGCGGCAGCCGCAACAGCACGTAGCCGGCGTGCCGCACGCCGGTCGCCGCGACCGCGTCGAGAATGCGCTCGATCTCCGCATCGTTGAGCGCCGGGATGATCGGCGCGACCAGCGTCGAGGTCGGCACGCCGGCCTCGACCAACCGCCGCAGCGCCTCGAGCCGGCGCGGCGGCGTCGCGGCGCGCGGCTCCATGGTCCGCGCCAGTTTCGGGTCGAGCGTCGTCACCGAGATCGCCACCTTGGCGAGGTTGCGTTTGGCCATGCGCGAGAGAATGTCGAGGTCACGCACCACGAGCGCCGATTTGGTCACGATGCCGACCGGGTGACCGGCGCGCTCCAGCACTTCGAGCACCCGGCGCATGATCTGGTGGCGCTTTTCGATCGGCTGATAGGGATCGGTGTTGGTGCCGATGGCGATGATCTTCGGCACATAGCCCGGCGCCGACAATTCGCGCTCGAGCAATTCCGGCGCGTTCGGCTTGGCGAACAGTTTCGATTCGAAATCGAGCCCCGGCGACAGCCCGAGATAGGCATGGGTCGGCCGCGCGAAGCAGTAGACGCAGCCGTGCTCGCAGCCGCGATAAGGGTTGATCGAACGGTCGAACGAAATATCCGGCGAATCGTTGCGGGTGATGATTTTCCGCGTGGCATCGACGGTGACGCTGGTCTTGAACGGCGGCAGCTCCTCCGCGACGTCCCAGCCGTCGTCGAACGCGACGCGCGCGAGCGGCTCGAACCGTCCGGAGGCGTTCGACAGCGCGCCGCGGCCGCGCCGGCGCTCGCGTTCGACGGCAACGCCGGGGGCGACTGCGGCAGCTACGGCCGCGGCGGCGCCCATCTCGCCCGCCGGCGAGGGCAGCGGTGCCGGCGGGCGCTTCAAAGCGGTACTACGTGTCATGGCGACAAGTTAACGCGCCCGCACGAACAAAACAAGAACAAATCCGCGTGAAGGCAGACCTGAGCGCGGGAAAGTATTGGAAACCCGCGGCGCGCGAGGTTAAGCATGCGCGCTGTTCAATGGCCCGGCGCAAACCAGCCGGCGCACAATCCGCAGAGCATGCTGAGCGTCATCATCGCGACACGGGATTCGGAACGGGCGCTGGTGCGGACGCTCGCCGCCCTCGTTCCCGGGGCCACGGCCGGTCTCATCACCGAGGTATTGGTGGCCGACGCCGGCTCGCAAGACGACACCGCCGCGGTGGCCGATGTCGCCGGTTGCGCTTACCTTGCGCTGGAAGGTCCGCTCGGCGGCCGGCTGAAACGGGCGGCGGCAGCGGCGCGCGCGCCGTGGCTTCTCTTCCTTCAGCCCGGCACCGTGCTCGATGCCTCCTGGACCGGCGAAGCCCGGCATTTCATCGAGCAGTGCGAGCCCGAGGCCCACGCGGCGATGTTTCGGCGCGGCGCCCGTGGCCAGCCGGCGTTGCGCGAGGCGCTCTCGCTCCTCCTCGCCGCGCTGGTGGCGCGGCCGTCGCCCGAACAGGGCCTGATCATCTCGAAGCAATTTTATGACCGCTTGGGCGGGCATGCGGAACACGCCGCCGATCCGGAGGCTGAGTTCATCCGCCGGCTGGGCGGGCGGCGCGCCGTGACACTCTCCGCCGCCGCCTTCCAGTCGCGGTAGGCATTCGGCCGCAATACTTGACTAAGTCAAGTAGTTGCCCGATGCTCCCGGCATGACGGCCGCGCAGGACATTGCCGGAAAGGACCTGGAGCGCCGCATCGCCGCGGTGCGCCGCTTCAACCGCTTCTACACGCGCCAGATCGGCGTGCTGCGCAAAACCTATCTCGACAGCCCCTACTCGCTCGGCGAGTTGCGCCTGCTCTATGAGATCGCGCAGCGCGGCGCCGTGACGGCGAGCGAGATCGGCCGCGCGCTCGATCTCGACGCCGGCTATCTGAGCCGCGTGCTGCGCGATTTCGAGGGGCGCGGCCTGATCGTGCGCAAGGCGTCGGCGACCGACGCAAGGCAAAGCCATGTGACGCTCACGGCCCGCGGCCGCAAGACGTTCGCGCCGCTCGAACACCGCTCGCAGGGGAGCACCGCGGCCATGCTCGGCGCGCTCGACGCCGCCGAGCAAACACGGCTCATCGAGGCGATGGCGACGATCGAAAGCCTTGCTCGGCGGCACGGGCGACAAGACGAGCGCGGCGGCCGCGCGCAGCTACCGCCTGCGCACGCCAAAACCCGGCGATTTCGGCTGGATCGTCAAGCGCCACGCCGAGCTTTACGCGCAGGAGTATGGCTGGACCGAGCCGTTCGAAGGCGTGTGCGCGCAGATCGTCGCCGACTTCGTCAACAAGTTCGACCGCAAACGCGAGCGCTGCTGGATCGCCGAGATCAACGGCGGCAATGTCGGCTCGATCATGCTGGCCAAGGAGACCGACACCACGGCCCGCATCCGCTTGCTGCTGGTCGATCCTTCAGCGCGCGGGCTCGGTCTCGGCGCGCGGCTCACCGACGAATGCATCCGCTTCGCGCGGCGCGCCAAATACCAAAAAATCACGCTGTGGACCCACAGCGTGCTCGAAGCCGCGCGCCACATCTACGCGAAAGCCGGCTTTAAGCTGATGCGCTCCGAGCGGCACCAAAGCTGGGGCCGCCCGGTAGTGAGCGAGCACTGGGATTTGGAGATGTAGGCAATACCTTGCATGGCGCTGCCGCCATCGCGCCCCTACGCCGTCGCCCCCTGCGCCTTCGGCCTTCGCAAATGCTCGTCGAGCCGCGGCATGATCTCGACGAAATTGCAGGGGCCGTAGCGGTAGTCGAGCTGGTGCACCAGAATTTCGTCCCAGGCGTCCTTGCAGGCGCCGGGCGAGCCCGGCAGGCAGAAGATGTAGGTCGCGTTGGCGACGCCGGCGGTGGCGCGCGACTGGATCGCGGAGGTGCCGATCTTCGGGAAGCTGATGACCAGAAACAGCGCCGAGAACGCGTCCATCTTCTTCTCGAACAGCGGCTCGACCGCCTCGGGCGTAACGTCGCGGCCGGTGAAGCCGGTGCCGCCGGTGGTGATGATGACGTCGATCACCGGATCGGCGATCCAGGTTTTGACACGACCGCGGATGGCGTCGACGTCGTCGGTGACGATCGAGCGCTCGGCGACCAGATGGCCGGAGGCGCCGATCCTTTGCACCAACAGCGCGCCGGATTTGTCGTCCCTGAGTTTTCTGGTGTCGGAAATCGTCAGCACCGCGAATTTCAGCGGTACGAATTGCTTACTCTCGTCAATGCCGGGCATGCCTACACCTACGCAACTTCGTCCGCTCGTCCCCGCTTGCGCGGGGATCGAGCGGACGCTCGACGACAGTCATATTACACTAAAGTGCACTCGCCGACATGGTATCGCAGGCGGAAACTTTGCCCTGCTGGAATCCGGCCGAGAACCAGCGCTTGCGCTGCGCCGACGTACCGTGGGTGAAAGAATCAGGCGCGACAAAGCCTTGCATCTCTTTCTGCAGCCGGTCGTCGCCGATGGCGGAGGCCGTCTGCAGCGCGGCATCGACGTCGCCTGGGTCGAGGAAATTATGCTTGGCCTGGGCGCGGTTCGCCCACACGCCGGCCAGGCAATCGGCCTGCAGCTCCACGCGCACCTGCAGCGCATTGGCGTCGGCCTTGCTCGCCGACGCCTGCTGCATCTGCGTCACCCGCGGCAGGATGCCGAGCTCGTTCTGGACGTGATGGCCGACCTCGTGGGCGATGACATAGGCTTCCGAGAACCGGCACGCACTCTTGTCCGAGCAGCCGCCGAACTTGGTCTGCAGGTCGTCGAAGAACGAGGTGTCGAGATAGACGCGCTGGTCCTGCGGACAATAGAACGGCCCCATGGCCGAGCGCGCCAGCCCGCAGGCGCCGGGCTCCGTGCGCGCAAAAAGCCGAAGGTGCGGCGGGTGATAAATGCGGCCGCTCGCGGCGAAGATTTCCTTCCAGCGATCCTCGGTATCGCCGAGCACCATCGCGACGAACTTGCCGGTCGGATCGCTCGGCGTGCCGGCGGTGACCGGCGGCGCCGAACCGCTCTGCTGCGTGACGGACCCGCCGCCGGTCAAGATCTGCGCGCCGTTGAGCAGCACGCTCGGGTCGATGCCAAAATACCAGCTGATCAGGCCGATGATGATGACGGTGCCGATGCCGAGACCGCCGGCGCCGCCCGGCAAGCCGCCGCGCGACGCGCTCGCCGCGCGGTCGTCCTCGACATTGTCGCTGGGACGGAAATCATCCGTACGCATGTGTCGCCCTCCTTCACAGAAGCATTCGCAAACGCAAGCAAACTCACCACAAGCAAACTCGACACGAACTCGACAAATTCCGGCGCGCGCAGCGCCCCGACGGCATCGTTCGCGGCCCGAAAATCTCCGTCGCGTCGCGCACGATTAACCAAGTCTTTATCGGCATTTATTGCCTAGCAAATGACAATCGCAGTTAAGCCGATCTTTACCTTGGGCCGCCAATATCCGGAGCGTCGGTTGTAGGTCCCGCGTCGCCGATCGCGTCGCCTGAGTTCAGAGTTCTGAGTCATGGTAGTGTCGCGTCGCGGGGCGTCCGTCAGGACGCCCCGCGTGAGTTTCGAGGCCCGAGCATCCGCGGCGACCCGCGCGTCGTTCGCATCATCCGATCGCTCATCCGCCGATCATTCATCCACAACGTCCTCGCGCATCGTTGTCGGCGATTGCGTTGCCGAGATGGCAAAGCTGCCGGCGGCGTCCGTCGATCTCGTCTTCGCCGATCCGCCCTATAACCTTCAGCTCAAGGGCGACCTCAAGCGTCCCGACGATTCGCGCGTCGACGCCGTCGACGACGACTGGGACAAGTTTTCGAGCTTCGCCGCCTATGACGAATTCACCCGTGCCTGGCTCCTCGCCTGTCGCCGCGCGATGAAGCCCAGCGCCACGCTGTGGGTGATCGGTTCCTACCACAATATCTTCCGTGTCGGCGCGATGTTGCAGGACCTCGGCTTCTGGATCTTGAACGACGTCGTCTGGCGCAAGTCGAACCCGATGCCGAACTTCCGCGGCCGGCGCTTCACCAACGCCCACGAGACTTTGATCTGGGCGGCGCGCGATGCCGCCAAGAAGAATTATACGTTCAATTACGAGGCGCTGAAAGCCGGCAACGAGGATATCCAGTCCCGTTCCGATTGGCTGATCCCGCTGTGCACCGGCGAGGAGCGACTCAAGGGCGAGGACGGCAAGAAGCTGCATCCGACGCAAAAGCCCGAATCGCTGCTCGCTCGGGTCATGCTCGCGTCGTCGCGGCCGGACGACCTGGTGCTCGACCCGTTCTGCGGCAGCGGCACCACCGGGGCGGTGGCGCGGCGGCTGCGCCGGCGCTTCATCGGCATCGAGCGCCACGCCGAATACGCCGCCGCCGCCGAGCGGCGCATCGCGGCGAGCGAGCCGTTGCCGCAACCGAGCCTCGCCGCCTTTGTGACCGCGCGCGAAGCGCCACGGGTGCCGTTTTCGGCGTTGATCGAACGCGGGCTGGTCGCGCCCGGCATCGACCTCGTCGACGCCAAGCGCCGCCATCGCGCGCTCGTGCGCGCCGACGGCGCGCTCGCCTTCGGCGCGGCGGTCGGCTCGATCCACCGCATCGGCGCCCTGGCGCAGGGGCTGGAAGCCTGCAACGGCTGGACTTTTTGGCACATCGAGACGCCGCGTGGGCTGACGCTGATCGACACGCTGCGGGCGCAGGTACGCACGGAAATGGGGGCGGGGTAAACTGCGACATCGCCATTACCATGCGTACTGGCGGGAATGGCCGCTTCTGCTATATTTTCCGCATGGCGAAGACGCTTAAAGCCCGGGCGAGCATCCTGGTCCCGACCGTCGAAGAGGTACCGCACATCTCCGATGCGGAACGTCGGGCATTGCGGGCTAGTCTGGAACAAGCCCGCGCCGACATCGCCGCCGGCGACTATGACGTGGTGACGCCCGCGAGCTTACGACGCGAATTCAATCGCATATTCGGCGGCGGCAAAAACGCCGAGGCGCTCGAAGCCGTCGCACCGCGACGACCGGCCTCCAAGCGCAAGAGGCGCTGACGATCCGTCATGTCCTACCAAATCCGCCGCGCTCCGCAGGCGAGACAGGACATCCGCGACTTCATCCAGTATTTGAAAAAGGAGGCAAGTGAAGCTACGGCGCGAAAATATTTTCAAGAGTTGGAGCATGACATAACCTTGCTCATCGCCAACATGCCGAATTCATTTAATTGGTTCCATGAGACCGGACCGCCGTATCGGGCGAAGTTGTTCAAGTCGGCGAGAACGACATACTGGATCATCTATATCGTTGATGACGAGAATGAAGTTATAGAACTTTTGAGGTTTTGGAACTCGGCCAGAAAGCCGGGGACGCACGGACTATAGAGCACCTGGCCGCATTTCGCTGTGCTCCTACGGGCTATGTGCGAGCGCATGCGCCACGACCTTGCGCATGAGGCTGGGCAGCGCTTCGCCGCCGAGTTTTTCCACGGCGACCCAGCGCGCGCCCTTCGGCGCTGGTGTATTTGCCGGCAACGCGGCGACATAAACGGACAGCTCGAGCGGGAAATGGGTAAACACGTGCCGCACCACGCCGGGGAGCCGGCGCCACGCCGGAGTCGCTCGCCGTTTCGTTGACCCAAAATGCGGCACGCCGTCGAGCGCCTCGCTTTCATCGAAGCCAGATACCCACTCGGTCGTCGGCACCTCCGTCATGCCGCCGAGCAGACCGTTCGCCGGCCGCGTTCGCACCAGCACAACTCCGTCGGCACGAAGCGCGACGAAAGCGGCGCCGCGCCGTAACGCGCCTTCGCGCTTAGGCGTCCGGCGCGGAAAGGTTTGCGCATCGCCGCGCGCGCGGGCGGCGCAGCTTTCGCTCCAGGGACACAACGCGCACGCCGGCTGCTTGGGCGTGCAGATGGTGGCGCCGAGATCCATCAGCGCCTGGGCGAAATCGCCGGCGCGGCGTGGCGGCGTCAGTTCGCGCGCCAGCCGGCGCAGCTCGGGCTTCACGCCCGGCAGCGGCGGCTCGACCGCAAACAGCCGCGCCACCACGCGCTCGACATTGCCGTCGACCGGGCTCGCCGGCAGATCGAACGCGATCGCGGCGATGGCGGCGGCGGTATAGGGCCCGACGCCGGGCAGCGTCGCCAAGATCGTCTCGCTTGCCGGAAATTCGCCGCCATGACGCTCGACCACGGCGCGCGCGCAGGCGTGCAGATTGCGGGCGCGGGCGTAATAGCCGAGCCCGGCCCAGGCTTTGAGCACCTCCTCGAGCGGCGCCGCGGCGAGCGCGTGCACGTCGCTGAAGCGCGCCAGAAACCGGGCATAATACGGCGCCACGGTTTTCACCGTGGTCTGCTGCAGCATGATTTCGGACAGCCAGACGCGGTACGG
The DNA here is from genome assembly GCA_963745155.1 of uncultured Pseudomonadota bacterium. GTDB lineage: Bacteria > Pseudomonadota > Alphaproteobacteria > Rhizobiales > Xanthobacteraceae > BOG-931. The sequence goes on from CAVUWO010000015.1 coordinate 60,973, forward strand.
CTCGGCGCGCGCGGGCGCCACCGCGCGCCACGGCATTACTCGGCGATGGCGGTCGTACCAGGCCAGAAGCGCTTCGGAGAGCGCGGTGGGTTGCGGGAATGAATGTGCCGCCGCGGCCTTGCGGCGCTGTCGCGCGAGACGCTTCGCTGCTACAGGCATGAAAGAGGGCATGAAAGAGGAAATGACAGAGCGCCCCATCATGAACAAGCCCTCCCGCGCCTTCGCCAAACCCTTGCGCGAGCTGCTCGGCAAGGTCGTCGGCGACACGTTCAAGCGCCAAGGCTTTGCCTCGGCCGAACTGGTGACGCGCTGGACCGAGATCGTCGGCGCGGAGATCGCCGCCTACAGCGAACCGATCAAGCTGCAATGGCCACGGCCGCCCGCCCCTTCGATGCGAGCGGCGAGCGCCCGTCGGGATCCCGACCCGGGATGGGAGCGCCCGCCCGGCACCCTCATTCTGCGCGTCGAGGGGCCGGCGGCGATCGAAATCCAGCACCTCGCCAACGTCATCTGCGAGCGCGTCAACCGCTTCCTCGGCTGGCGCGCGGTCGAGCGCATCGCGCTGCGCCAAGCCCCGCTGCGGCGCGCGGCGCGCAAATCCCGCCCGGCGATCGATCCGGCCGCAACGGCCGTGATCGCGGCCGGCCTGTCGACCGTCGCCGACGAGGATTTAAAGCAGGCGCTGGCGCGGCTCGGCGCGGCCGTCCGGCGCGGTTGACCGACTGCTCGTCGGTCTGGTTGCCGGCAGCAATGACGGCTATATTAGGCACGATGGAAACCGCAAAAGACATCCTCAAACGCGTGGAAACTTGGCCGCAAGAAGACCAGGAGGAGTTGGCGGAATTTGCCCGTGACATCGAGGCACGTCGCAGCGGTACCTATCACGCCAATGCGGACGAACTGGCCGCCATCGACGAGGCTCTGGGAGAGATCGCCCGCGGCGAGGTCGCGAGCAAAGAAGAAATCGAGGCCGCGTTCGCAACTTTCCGGCGCGCATGAAGGTGGACTTTGCGCCCCGCGCGAGTCGCGATCTCGTCAAGATCGGCCAGCGCAGTCGCAGACAATTCGGACCAGCGGTGGCCGCCAAACTGGAAACCTATATTCGAGCGACCGTCGCACGCATTGCCGCTATGCCGGAAAGTGGCGAGCGACTGCCTGAACGACCTGGGGTGCGCGTCATTGCGCTTGTGCGCTATCCATTCAAAATCTTTTACGCGCCAATCGGAGATACCGTCACGATCCTGCACATACGCCACACAGCCCGAAAGCCGTGGCGAGGAGGAGATTAATGCCGCAAAACCCACGCGCTGCGCCAAGCCCCGCTGCGGCGCGCGGCACGCAAATCCCGCCCGGCGATCGATCCGGCCGCAACGGCGACGATCGCGTCCGGCCTGTCGACCGTCGCGGACGAGGATTTAAAGCAAGCGCTGGCGTGGCTCGGCGCGGCCGTCAAACGGTCTTGACCGCCGCTTAACCGCCATCGACGCGAATATCTCGCCTGGCGCAACAAGCGGCCGGGCAAGTCGAGCAAAAAACTCCCATCCGCAAAGTTTTCCACCGGGCGCGCGGGAACGCCGACCTGGCGCTCGCCGGTCCGTATCCACCGCCGCATCCACCGTCTGTCAACAAGTTCCATCAGCGGAACCGCACCGGAAGAGATGCGAGTTCCATCCGGCTAACACGCGGCGTTCCAGTATCTTCTTTCGCGGTGGAACTTTTCGGCGAGGAAATTGTTGTACCCGGTTTCATTTATACATCGCACCAAAGAAAATCAGAAAACACCAACAGAGCTATGACAATTTTTCCACAGCCGCTTCAGATTCAACGCAGCGCCGCGCAATCCCGTTGCGGACTATTTCTTGGCGGCTGTATAGTCGTACCTGAAAGTCGATCCGATCCATCTCGGTAACCCTGCGTCATAGCGCGAGACTGCAGTTGTCACCCGAAGCGTCACTTCGGGGGCGGGTTTGTTTTGTCGAATTACAACCGTCCGTGGTGGTTCGTACCTGTGGAAGTCGGGTAGTTGGGGGGTGACATGCGTCGTTGTGTTGTTGTGGCGTTGTCCGCCGCCGGCGTCGCGCTGGCTGTTGCCGACATGCTGGTGTTTGCCGACGCGGCATCAGCCCAGACAATCTCCGGCGCAGCGCCCGGGAGCATCTGGCAAACGGGTACGGCACCGACCCTTTATACTGGCCGCGAAAGCCCCAACCTGCAGCCCTCGGCACAGTCGCTGCCGGCCGGCAGCGCCAATGTCTCCGCGCCGCAAGCCTCCGGGGTCGGCATTGCGCTTGCGGGCGGCACGTTTTACGCCGGCGGCACCGGCGGCACGTTCTATGACGACAACGTCTTCGCGACCAACACCAACCGGCTGGCCGATTGGGCGTTCTTCCAGCGCCCGGAATTCGCCTGGGTCAAGCAGGGCTCGAACTACACGGTCGCAGCGGACGGCTTCGTCGAAGGCCGCGAATACGCCACCTATGCCTCGGAAGACCAGGTCAATGGCGGCACCGGCGCAAGCTTCACGGTGACGCCGGACAGCAACACGCAGATCGTCGGCAGCGCGCATTATTTGCACGAGCATCTGGACCGCGGCGCGTCCGACACCATCATTTCGCTGCCGACCGGCTCGGAATTGCTGAGCACATTGTTCACGCATCCGGTGGCTTACGACGAGGGCATCGAATCCATCGCGCTCAACAAACGCTACGGCAATTGGTGGAGTTCGCTCGGCGGCGCCGGGCTCGAGATCAATTACCAGAATGCGGTGATCGGCTCGATGTTCGGTCCCAACCCGTTCGCCGGCGACACGGTGAATTTCAATTACGCCGACGGCGGCATCGGCGCCGTCAACGGGCGGGTCGGTTATGTGGTGGCGCCGCTCACCAGCCTGTTCGGCGAAGTCGCCGTCAATACCCGCGATTGGGGCGTCACCTATTTCGATTCCAACGGCTACCGCGTCGATGCCGGCCTGTTGCTCGAGCAGGGTCCCGGCGCCCGGCTCAAGGGCGAGTTGTGGTTCGGCTTCATGAACCAGGTCTACAACGGCATCACCATGCAGACGGTGTCGACGTGGACGTACAATGTCGACCTCGCCGCCATCATCACCGACGATCTGACCGCCGTCGTGCAGGGTCGCCGCGAGGCCAAGGAGGCTGCCCTGGCGCTGGCGCCATTCTCCGCCGGCTCCACCGAGCTTACCGCCACGGCGACGACGTGCTCGACGGACATGGCGGCCTGCGTCAGCGATATCGAGACGGCCGCCGGCGCGCGGCTCGATTACCGCATTATTCCCAAAGTCGTCGTCGGCGGCGGGGTGTCGTATCTGGAAGATGATTATCAGGGCGCGGCGGCGTTCGGCCGGGTCGATCGCACGTTCGGACCCATCGGCTCGCTCAAATACCTCTACTCCCCCAACATCACTTTCGGCTTCGATTACCGCGCGGTGGAATTCGGCTCCACCGGAGGGTTCGCACCTGCGGGCTCGACGTCGGTCAACACGCTGCCCTTCTACAAGAACGTCTACATTTTCTCCGTCAGCGGCCGGTACTGAGTTTCGAACACAAGACCGGCCGCGAGAGCGGCCGGTCTTCTCCCGCTTTCAGTCTACGGCCGAGCTACCGCTCGGCATGGCGGCGGCGCTTCACGAACCGATCGGCGAGCCAACGGCAGTGGTCCCAGAGCCGATGCCGATAATGCCGATAACGGTCGGGATGCCGCAGCACGTCGACGCACTGCGGTCCGATCGCGTCGGCAACGCCGGCTGACATGTAGAGCGAGGTGAACCCACCCAGCGCGATCGTGGCGCCGCCACCGCCGCCACCGCTGGAGGTCGTCTCGCCCGAGGTGCTGGCCGTCGTCGTGGTTCCGCTGCCGCCGCTGCCGCTTGCGCCGGAGCCTGTTCCAGTGCCGGTGCCAGTGCCAGTACCAGTGCCCCCACCCGTTCCGGTCGAGGTGGCCGTACCGGGGCCGTTGCCGATATCGGCCGTCCCGATGCTACCCGTCGTGTCGGCCGCCGTCGGACTGTCAACGGTTGCCGCGACGGGACCAGACGGCGTGGAGCTGCTGGCGCCGGCGGCGTCGCCATTGGCGATGTCAACGGTCGCCGCGGTGCCGGTCGGACCGCCCGACGCGTTTGCCGCGTTCACCGCTACATCGCCCCCTGCGCCGCTCGTCGTCGGCGCCGCGGCGCCGTTGAGAACATCGACCGTCCCGGCGGAGCCGGTGGGACCCTGCTCGGCATTGCCGACATTCGCTGCCACCGCGCCGCCACTCGGCGCCGTGGTGCTCGGCGCGGTGGCGCCATTCAACACGTCTGCGGTCGCAACGCTTCCGGTCGGTCCTTGGCTGGCGTTGCCGACGTTCGCCACAGCCGCGCCGCCGTTCGGCGGTGTGGCGCTCGGCGTGGCCGCGCCATTGAGGACGTCAGCGGTCGCCAATTGACCGGTCGTCCCTTGACTGGCGTTGCCGACATTCGCTGCGACCGCGCCGCCACTCGGCGCCGTGGTGCTCGGCGTGGCGGCGCCATTCAACACATCTGCGGTCGCAACGCTTCCGTTCGGTCCCGGCGTGGCATTGCCGATGTTCGCCGCGGCCACGCCACCGCTGGGCGCCGCGGCGCTCGGTGTCGCACTGCCGTTGAGCACATCGACGGTGCCGACTTGGCCGTTCGGTCCCGGCGCGGCGTTGCCGACGTTCGCCGCGGCGAGGCCGCCACTCGGCGTCGTGCCGCTCGGCGTCGCGCTGCCGTTGAGCACATCGACGGTGCCGACTTGGCCGTTCGGTCCCGGCGTGGCGTTGCCGACGTTCGCCGCGGCGATGCCGCCACTCGGCGTCGTGCCGCTCGGCGTCGCATTGCCGTTGAGAACATCGACGGTGCCGAGCTGGCCGTTCGGTCCCGGCGTGGCGTTGCCGACGTTCGCCGCGGCGATGCCGCCACTCGGCGTCGTGCCGCTCGGCGTCGCATTGCCGTTGAGAACATCGACGGTGCCGAGCTGGCCGTTCGGTCCCGGCGTGGCGTTGCCGACGTTCGCCGTGGCGATGCCGCCACTCGGCGTCGTGCCGCTCGGCGTCGCATTGCTGTTGAGAACATCGACGGTGCCGAGCTTGGCCGTTCGGTCCCGGCGTGGCGTTGCCGACGTTCGCCGCGGCGAGGCCGCCCTTGGCGACGTGCCGCTCGGCGTCGCGTTGCCGTTGAGAACATCGACGGTGCCGAGTTGGCCGTTCGGTCCCGGCGTGGCGTTGCCGACGTTCGCCGCGGCGATGCCGCCCTTGGCCGGCGTGCCGCTCGGCGTCGCGCTGCCGTTGAGAACGTCGACGGTGCCGAGCTGGCCGTTCGGTCCCGGCGTGGCATTGCCGACGTTCGCCGCGGCGAGGCCGCCCTTCGCCGGCGTGCCACTCGTGGCATTGCCGTTGAGAACATCGACGGTGCCGAGCTGCCCGTTCGGACCCGGCGTGGCATTGCCGACATTCGCTGCGGCAATGCCGCCCTTGGTGCCCGGGCCGTTCGCGGCGTTGCCATCGAAAAGGTTGACGGCGGCGACACTGCCCTGTGGTCCGGGCGCCGCATCGAGCGCGCTCGCCGTGGCGGCGCCCTGCGGGTTGCCGGTCGGCGCGGCGCCCTTGCCGTTGAGGACGTCCACCGTCGCCGCCTTGCCGCCCGGGGAGCTGAACGCGTTGCCGATGTCAGCCGCGGCCACCGGACCGGAAGCGCCGCCGCTCTGCCCAGTAGCGGGCGATCCGCTGCCGTCGAATGCGTTCACTGCGGCGACGCCACCCTGCGGACCGGTGGTCGGATTGAGCGCATCGGCCGTGGCGAGGCCCGTGGTGCCACTAGCCGCGCCATTGCCCTTGTTGGCGTCGAACAAATTGACGCTCGCGACCCAGCCCTGCGGTCCCGACGAGGCATCGAATGCATCGGCGGTCGCCGCCGGCGACTTGCCGGGGCCGCCGCTGCTGAATTCGGCGCGGCGGCATTGAGGGCATCGATCGTGGCGACTGTACCGTTCGGTCCGGCAAACGCGTTGCCGACATTGGCCGCGGCGACCGGGCCGGTCCGCGCGCCGCTGGAGCCGGCCGGCGCTGCGTTGCCGTTCAAAACGTTGATCGCCGCGGCGCCGCCTTGCGGACCCGCAGCGGGATTGAGCGCGTCCATGGTCGCCAAGCCGGTCGTGCCTCCCGGCCCGTTGTTGGGGGTCGCCGCGCCGTTGAATGCGTTGATCGATGCGGCCCATCCTTGTGTGCCGGGAGCGGCATTGAGGGCATTCAACGTCGCGACTGGCGCATTGCGTGGCGTGGATTTGCCTGAGCCGCCCGACGCCGCGCCGTGGTTCACGACATTGACGGTCGCGACGGTGCCGCGAGGACCGGTCGTGGCGTTGCCGACATTGACTACGGCCAGCGGGCCGCCATGACCGGATTTCTGACCCGGTCCAAGTTCGATATTGGCCAGATGGGCGCTATGCTCGCCGTTTCCGGCCCGATGGGCCAAATGGACGCCGTGCCTGCCGTGCGCGGTAGAAGATGCGGCGGTGGCGAGGGATTCGCCGACAGGAAGTTGATGCTCGTGTGCGACACGATGGTGCCGGCCGGCACGCGAAGAACTCCTGTAGAATCCTGCCGATTCCGCCCCGCCAAAATGCGCGGCACCCGAGAAAAAGCCGCTGCCTCCGCCGAAGCCGCTGGTCGCTCCCCCGAGCCCGTCGCCGCCCAAGCCGTGGCCGCCAACACTGACGCCACCGGCTCCGACACCAACACCGAGGCCGCCAACGCCGCCGACGCTGACACCACCTGTTCCGACGCCAACGCCGAGGCCGCCGACACCGCCGACGCCGACACCCGCGCCGCTCACGCCAACGCTCGCACCGCCGATCCCGACCGACGCGCCAGCGCCGCCGACACTCAGACTGACGCCGCCGACACCGATGCCCGCGGCTCCTGCCGATCCCGCTGTCGCGATACCGGAAAGCGCGACGCTTGCCATCAGACTAGCCAAACGTATCGAAGTGCGCATAGCGCCCTCCCTCGTGTTGTTTTTGCTGTGGTGCTAAGCCAACACGCGAAGTTGCCGGGGTTTCCGCCGAAACCTCCCGCCCGATGTCACAACAACGTGTCGTCAAACGTCGGAACAAACCGGCGGCGCCGGCGATTTGGGCGGTCGCGCGCAGGGCAGCGCCGGCTCAACCACGCGGGAAAATCGTTTTATTTCGCCTTCGGCGCCGGCGCGGCAGTTGAATCGAAGTCTTCACCGAGCCAGTCTTTAACGGAGCACTTGGCGGAACGGCACAGCAGTGCCACATTTCGGCGGCAACTTTGCCGTAGCAACCTCAGGAGCCGACCTTGACGCCGACCCGCCGCCAATTTCTCACAACCACCGCGGTCGCCCTGTCCTGGAGCGCCGGCATCGCCGGCGGCCTCATGGCACCGGTCGGCAGCGCCAGAGCAGACGCGGCCGAGCCCGATTTGGCGGAACTCGCCAAGGCCGGCCCGGCCGGCGATGTCGCACTTGGCTCCGACAAAGCGCCGGTCACCATCATCGAGTACGCCTCGATGACCTGTCCGCACTGCGCGCACTTTGCGACCACGACGTTCCCGGAGCTGCAGAAGCGCTACATCGACACCGGCAAGGTGAAATTCATCTTCCGCGAATTCCCGCTCGATGCGCTCGCCGCGGCGGGCTTCATGCTGGCGCGCTGCGCCGGCAACGACAAGTTCATGCCGATCGTCGAGACCCTGTTCGCCAAGCAGCCGGAATGGATGGTGCAAAAGCCGGTCCCGCCGCTCATGGAAATCGCCAAGCAATTCGGCTTCACTCAAGCATCGTTCGACGCGTGCCTGGCGAATCAGAAGGTGCTCGACGGCATCCAGGAGGTGCGCGACCGCGCCGCCAAGAACCTCGGCGTCAACTCCACGCCGACGTTTTTCGTCAATGGCAAGAAGCTGGTCGGCGATCAATCGATCGACGCGCTGGCCAAGGCAATCGACCCCTATCTCAAGGAAGGATAAGGGTTTTTTGTCCAAGCGGGGAGCGCGCGCCGGCGGCTCTTCCGGCGCTTTCGTCCGGGCGTGAAAATCTGGATAACCCGGGCGGCGGTGTTGCGTGCGCCATCGCGACACCCCATTCTCCGCGCCGATGCGGCACCAATCGTTGCGCGACGCGCTAGTCGTTGCGCGACGCGCTCCCGGGCGTAAACCTCCTGGAGCGTGAAATCTTTGGCTGTACCCTTCGTGGCCGCTGCGAAGGCGATGGATGTAACACGCGAATGAAGCTCACGCGGCTGCGCCTGATCGGCTTCAAGTCTTTTGTCGAAACCACCGATTTCGAGATCGAGCCCGGCTTGACCGGCGTGGTGGGCCCGAACGGCTGCGGCAAATCCAATCTGGTCGAGGCGGTGCGCTGGGTCATGGGCGAGGCCTCGCACAAGGCCATGCGCGCCGCGGAGATGGACGACGTCATCTTCTCCGGCAATACCGGCCGCCCCGCGCGCAACCATGCCGAAGTCGCGGTCACCATCGACAACAGCGCGCACAAGGCGCCGGCGGCCTTCAACGACGCCGAAAGCCTCGAAATCTCCCGCCGCATCATGCGCGAGCAGGGTTCGACCTTCCGCATCAACGGCCGCGAGGTGCGCGCCCGCGACGTCGCGATGCTGTTCGCCGACGCCTCGACCGGCTCGCGTTCGCCGGCCCTGGTGCATCAGAACCGCATCGGCGAGATCATTCAGGCGCGGCCGGAAGCGCGCCGGCGCGTGCTCGAGGAAGCCGCCGGCATTTCCGGCCTGCACGCCCGCCGCCACGAGGCCGAGCTGCGGCTTCGGGCCGCCGAGCACAATCTGGAGCGGGCCGAGGACGTGATCGTCCAGTTGGCCGGCCAGATTTCCGGCCTCAAGACCCAGGCGCGGCAGGCCACGCGCTACCGCAACGTCTCCGCCCAGGTGCGTCGCGCCGAAGCGCTCCTATTCCATCTGCGCTGGGTCGCGGCGCGGATCGAGGTCGGCGCCGCCGAAGAGACCCGGGATCTCGCCGTGCGCGTCGTCGCCGACCGCACCACCGAGCAGACCGAAACCGCGGTGCGCCAAGCTACCGTCGCCGCCGGCTTGCCGGCCTTGCGCGAGGCCGAGGCCAGAGCCGCCGCCGCGCTGCAGCGCCTGCTGGTGGCGCGCGACGCGCTCGAACGCGAAGAAACCCGCGCCAAGGAGCGCATCGCCGAACTCGACCGCCGGCTCGGCCAATACGCCGCCGATCTCGCGCGCGAACGCACGCTCGCCGCCGATGCCGCGGCGGCCCTGGTGCGGCTTGCGAGCGAAGAAGAAGTGTTGCGCGCCGACGCGCAGGCCAACGCCGCACAATTGAGCGGCGTCAACGAGCGCGTGACGGCGGCGGCATTGGCGCTGTCGGTGTCGGAGCAGTCGTTTTCCGCGTTGACCGGCGAGCTTGCCGATCTGACCGCGCGCCGCAATCAGTTGCAGACCGCGCTGCGCGATCACGAGCACCGCGTCGCCCGGCTCGAAGCCGAGCTGACCAATGTCGAAGCCGGCCTCGCGGCCAGCAGCAGCGGCCAGCCTGATCTCACGGCGCTTACCGTCGCGTTGACCGAAGCGCAGGCCGCGCTCGCCGAAGCCGAAGCCGCCGCCCGCGCCGCCGAGACCGCCCACACCGCTTCGCGCGACGGGCTCGAAGCCGTGCGCGCGCCGCTCGCCGCCGCCGAAAAGCGGGTGCAGCGGCTCGAAACCGAAGCCAAGACCATCAGCAAGCTGCTCGCGGTCGAGAGCAAGAATCTGTGGCCGCCGGTCGCGGACCAGCTCACCGTGCAAAAGGGCTACGAGAAGGCACTCGGCGCCGCGCTCGGCGACGATCTCGATGCGCCGGTCGACGCCACCGCGCCCATGCGCTGGGCCGGCGCCACGATCGACCCGTCCGATCCCGCCTTGCCCGAAGGCGCCACGGCGCTGGCCGACTTCGTGCAGGCGCCGCCGGAACTGGCGCGCCGTCTGGCGCAGATCGGCGTCGTCGACCGTGCCGAAGGCGCCCGGCTTGCGGCGCTGCTCGAGCCGGGCCAGCGGCTGGTCTCGCTCGAAGGCGATTTCTGGCGCTGGGACGGTTTTGCCACCGCGGCCCATGCGCCGACCGGCGCGGCGCGCCGGCTCGCCGAACGCGGCCGCCTGCAGGAGATCGAAGGCGAACTCGCGGCCGCGCGCGCCGACGTGGAAGCGCAGCACCGCGCGTTAGAAGCGGCGGAGGCGGCCCGCTCCTCGGCGGCGGCGACGGAGATCAAGTCGCGCGCCCGCGCCCGCGAGGCGCAGCAGGCCACCAATGCCGCCCGCGACGCCCACAGCGCCGCCGAGCGCGAGATCAGCCGCAACGCGGCGCGCGTCTCGGCATTGCAAGAAGCCCAGCAGCGCATCAACGCCGGCCGCGACGAAGCGGTCGCCGCGCGCGATCAGACGCAAGCGGCGCTCGCCGACCTGCCCTCCGCCACCGAGCTCGAGCAAAAACTCGCGGCGATCAACAACGTCATCGCCGGCGAGCGCAAGGCGCTGGCCGAGGTGCGGGTCGAGGAACAGACGATCGCGCGCGAGGCCGAGTTGGCCAATCGCCGCCTGCAGGCGATCGCCACCGAGCGCAAGGACTGGAACGAACGCCAGGACAATGCCGCGGCGCATATCGCGACCATCGAGCAGCGCAGCGCGGAGGCGAGCGCCGAGCGCACCGAGCTCGAAAGCGCGCCGGAACGCTTCGCGGCCCAGCGCCAGGCGCTGATCGGGGAGATCGAAGCCGCGACCGCGGCGCGCCGCGCGGCGGCCGATACGCTCGCGCAGGCCGAGACCGGCCTCGCCGACGCCGACAAGGTCGCGCGCGCGGCGCTCGAAGCGATGGGCGAGGCGCGCGCAGAGGCCGCCCGCGCCGAAGAGCGCAGCGAAGCGGCCAAGCGCCGCCTCGCCGACATCGAACATGAAATCCGCGACGCGCTCGACGTCGAGCCGCCGGCCGCCGCCGAACTCGCCGAGCTCAAGCCGGACGCCGAGCCGTCGCCGATCGCCGAGGTCGAGGCGACGCTCGACCGTTACCGCCGCGAACGCGAGCGGCTCGGCGCCGTCAATCTGCGCGCCGAGGACGAATTGCGCGAGGTCGAGGAGCAACACGGCAAGCTCATCGCCGAGCGCGACGATCTGATCGAGGCGATCCGGCGGCTGCGCCAGGGCATTCAAAGCCTCAATCACGAGGCGCGCGAGCGGTTGTTGTCCTCGTTCACGACCGTCAACGAGAATTTCCAGAAGCTGTTCAGCAAATTGTTCGGCGGCGGCGCGGCCGAGCTGCAGCTGATCGAAAGCGAGGATCCGCTCGAAGCCGGCCTCGAGATCATGGCCAAGCCGCCCGGCAAGAAGCCGGCGACGCTGTCGCTCCTGTCCGGCGGCGAACAGGCGCTCACCGCGATGGCGCTCATCTTCGCCGTGTTCCTCACCAACCCGGCGCCGATCTGCGTGCTCGACGAGGTCGACGCGCCGCTCGACGACTACAATGTCGAACGCTTCTGCGACCTGCTCGACGAGATGACGCGCTCGACCGACACGCGCTTCGTCATCATCACCCACAATCCCATCACCATGGCGCGCATGAACCGCCTCTACGGCGTCACCATGGCCGAACGCGGCGTGTCGCAGCTGGTGTCGGTGGATCTCGAAGGCGCCGTGAAGCTGCGCGAGGCGAGCTGATATAGCGTAAATCGACCGAATCCCGGGACTTGCGGCTTGATGCGCATAACGAAGCTGTGGTCGAGAGTTCGCGCCGTCGTGCGCCGCCGCAGGCCGCAATTGGCGCTGGCGGTGCGGGTGACGGTTGCCGCCCTTGTGGCTCTGGTGCTGGCGCAATTGCTGCACATGGCCTTGCCGTTATGGTCGGTGCTGACCGCCGTGATCGTGACGCAGATGAGCGTCGGGCGCTCGCTCAAGGCGACGTTGGATTATCTGATCGGGACGCTCGGCGGCGCGATCTATGGCGGGGCGATCGCCATACTGATCCCGCATGCGGGCGAGATCGCGCTGCTTGCCGTCGTCGCCGTCGCCGTGGCGCCGCTCGCCGTCATCGCGGCGACGAGGCCCAGCCTATCGGTCGCGCCGATCACCGCCATCATCGTGCTGCTGGTTCCGACTATCACCCACGCCTCCCCCATCGCTTCGGCGACCGACCGCGTGCTGGAAGTGGCGCTCGGCGGCGGCACTGGGCTCGCCGTCTCGTTGTTCCTGTTTCCCGCGAGCGCCCATCGGCTGGTCGCCCAGACCGCCGCGCGCGCGTTGAACCGGATCGCGGCGGCCTTCGGCGAGTTGCTCGCGGGCTTGATCCAGGGTCTCGATGCGGAGGCTGCGCATCGCATCCAGGACGGCCTCGGCGAAGCTTTGGCCCAATTGAACATCGTCGGCGCCGAAGCCGAACGCGAGCGCGGCGCGCATCTCGCCACGGGTCCCGACACCGGACCGCTCCTGCGCACGCTGCTGCGCTTGCGCCACGATCTGGTGATGATCGGCCGCGCCGCCATCAATCCGTTGCCGCAGCCGATCGCGACGCGGCTCGCGGCGCCGCTGGCGCAGGCCCGCGTCGCCCTCACCGATTATCTGCGCGCGAGCGCGGCAGCACTCGTGGCGCGTCGCGGCCCGCCGCCGCTCACCGAGGTCGAGGCCGCGCTCGACGCCTATGCGAGGGAAGTCGAAGCTTGCGCCGTGCGGGCTTGACGGCCACGCTTCCCGGCGACACGGCCGAACGCTTCTTCGCGCTCGGCTTCGCCCTCGAACAGATGCACAACAACTGCAAGGACCTCGAACGCTGTGTCGCCGAATGGGGGGAAGCGTTGAAGCCGGCGGAGGGCGGCAAGCCGACGTAGCCCGGATGAGCGGAGCGATATCCGGGGCCTGCCTCTCCAACGGTAATCCCGCATATCGCTCCGCTCATCCGGGCTACGGCCTGGTGTGCAGGCGAAGTCGAGTCATTCCCGGCGTTCGCCAAAGCTCAAACCGCCGCCAGCGGCGTCGCCGGCCCAGTCCATCGGCAACACGCCCCGACGCACGAAGAGATGAAACGACGAATACGGCCAGTCGCACACCCGCTTCACCAGACGGTGTTTGACCGGGTTATAGTGAATGTAATCAACATGTCTGGCGAAGTCGTCATCATCGCGGATCGTATGCTCCCAATATCGTCTTTGCCAAAGCATCAGTTCGCCATTCTTGGCGCGCTTGATATCTTTGCCGGCAAGAAGCAAGCGGGTGCTGAAATGTCCTTTGATGCGCCGCCAACGCGCCGGGAAGTCCGCGTCATCCGAAGGTAATGTAAGCATCGCGTGCAGGTGATCCGGTAAGATGACGATTGCGTCAATCGTAAATGAACGCTCGTGCCGCGTCGCGCGAAATGCAGCGCGAAGCGCGACGATGTGATCAACAAGAACTGTCGATCGCCGATCCGTCAGCGCCAACGTAAAAAAATATGTGCCGCCTGCGAGGCGGTTGCGCCGGTACCTGACCATCGGCGCAGTATATCCCGGATATCGCTCCGCTCATCCGGGCTACCGATCAGCGCCGTCTCAATAATTCCCCAGCTTGAACAGCCGCAGCGCGTTGGTGCGGCCGATCAGCTGCCGGTCGTTCTCGCTGATCGGGGCGTTGTCGAACCATTTGGCGGCGTGGTCGATGTTTTCGAACGGCCAGTCGGTGGAAAACATCACGCGCTCGACGCCGATTTCGGCGATGGCGGCGAACAGCGCCGGGGTGTGGAAATTGCCCGACGTGGTGACGTGAAAGTTGGCGGAGAAATAGTCGCGCATGCGCCGCTTGGCCGCGTAGTCGTGGCGGTTCTCGATCCAGGCATTGGCGTTGTCGATGCGCCACATCGCGAACGGCAGGCACTCGCCCATGTGGCCGAGAATGATCTGCAGCCGCGGATGAATGTCGAACAGGCCCGAGCCCATCAGCCGCAGCGCGTGCACCGCGGTTTCCTGGCCGAATGCCCACACCGGGCCGATGAGCCAGGGATGGCCGTCATAGATCTTGGCGTCGCGCGGCAGCGGATTGCGCGGGTGCAGATAGAACGGCACGTCGAGTTTTTCCACCGTCGCCCAGAACGGCCGGTACTGCGGCAGGTCGTAATAGAGCGCGGTGTCGGCGTCGCCGATCTGCGAGAAGCCGTTGACCAGCGCGCCGCGGAAGCCGAGCTCGGTGACGCAGCGCTCCAATTCCCGCGCCGCCCGCTCCGGCTCCTGCATCGGCAGCGCGGCAAGCCCGGCAAAGCGGTCGGGCCGTTTGCGCACCGCTTCGGCGAGATAGTCGTTGGCCTTGCGGGCGATGTCGCAGGCCTGTGCCGGATCGGGAATGGCCTGCACCGCCGGCGCGTTGAGCGACAGCAGCATCATGGCGATGCCGTACTCGTCCATCAGCGCGATCCGCCGCTCGTGCAGGTCGAGCACGCGGCTCTTGACCTCTTCCCAGACCCGGTCGGGAAAATAGCCGCGGGAATCCATCAGCGTATCGGCGATGGCGAAATGTTCCTCGAGCGCGATCTTACCCTGCATCGTTCAACTCCCGATCCTCTTTGCGATTGCAACAATCCCGCTCATTCCCGCGAAGGCGGGAGTCTCAGACACGCGGCGCGGTCCTGCGAGTCCCCGCTGAACGGCGACGGCGGGCATGACAGACTTCCCTTCGCTGGCACGGTTCTCGCGAGAAATCGACCTGAATCTTCGCGCTGTTCCGTTTCGGGGCAGCGCCAAGACGCCATGTGCAGGTCCCGCGTTCACGCTTATGAACACACCGCTGAGCTACACGCTGGTGGCACGGCCGGAAAGCGGCCGGACGCTGCACGCCTGGGCGGTGGCGGCGCGCGGCGTGTTCTCGGTCGCGGTGTTCCTGACCGACGTCGCCTTCATCGTGGCGATGTCCTGCCTGACCGGCGTCGCCTATCACCTCGCGGTCTATGGCGAGCCCGGCAGTGTCGGCTCCTTCATCCAGCTCGGCGTGCTCGCGGCCAGCATTTTCGCCGTCTCCAACGCTTTCCGCGGCGAATACCGCCTGCCGAGCTTTTTTACCTTCAAGCCGCACGGCCGCCGCACCGTCCAATTGTGGAACGTGACGCTGATCTCGCTGCTCGCGCTCGGCTTTCTGACGCACATCAGCGACGATTATTCGCGCGGCTATATCGTTCTGTTCTACGCCGGCACGCTCGCCGGACTGATCGTACTGCGCTTCGCCGTGGTGCGCGTAGCGGCGCTGGCGCGCGGCGCCGGGCTCCTCTCCGCGCAACGCATTTTTCTGATCGGCACCGGCGCGCAGATCGGCGGCTTTCTGCACCGCTACGAGCCGTGGATGCTCGGCATCAACATCGTCGGCTGCCGCTTTCTCACGCCGGTCGCCGCGACCGCACCGGCGCAGACGCGGGCCGCCGCGCTCGACCGCGATCTCGCCGAAGCAGTCGCGAGCGTGCGCGGCCTCGAGCCGGACGCGATCTATCTGATGGTGCCGTGGTCGGCGACCGATACCATCGAGCGCTGCGCCGACACTTTTCTCGCGCTGCCGGTCGAGATTCATCTCGGCCCCGAGCAGATCCTGCACAAGTTCGAGGAGGTCGAGCTCTCGCGGCTCGGCCCGCTCGCCTCACTGCAGATCACGCGCGTCGCGCTGTCGCGGCTCGAGATCGTGCAGAAGCGGCTGTTCGACCTGTTCTTCGCCGCGGTCGGCCTGATCGCGCTGACCCCGCTCCTCGTCGCCATCGCCATCCTGGTCAAGCTCGACAGCCCGGGCCCGGTATTCTTCGTGCAGCGCCGCTACGGCTTCAATCAACAGCCGTTCCGCATCATCAAATTCCGCACCATGCGCACGCTCGACGACGGCGACGTGATCGCGCAGGCGCGGCCCGGCGATCCGCGGCTGACCAAAATCGGCCGCTGGCTGCGGCGCTGGAACCTCGACGAAATCCCGCAGCTCTTCAACGTCCTCACCGGCGACATGTCGCTCGTCGGCCCGCGCCCGCACGCGCTCTCCCACGACCAGGATTTCGTCCGCCGCATCGCGCTCTACGCCCGCCGCCACAACGTCAAGCCCGGCATCACCGGCTGGGCGCAAATCCACGGCTGGCGCGGCGAGACCGACACCGACGAAAAGATGCGCAAGCGCGTCGAGTACGATTTGTTCTACGTCGACAATTGGTCGCTGTGGCTCGACCTGACGATCCTGTTGCGCACCGTGCTGACGCCGGCGGCGTATAAGAACGCGTATTGAGTGCGTTTCCCGGGCGCGGCGCGGCACGAAGTGACGCGCCGCAGAACTGGGATCGTCGGATGCGCGAACCCGGGGCGTGTTCATAAAGTTGCACTTGTAAAACTACCGACTTAGCGGTAACTTATCCATAAGGATCAGGCACCTTCGACCTGTCGCCGGGTCAAACGCCCTTCTTCATTTTCGGCACATCTTGCATCTCACCCTGTGAGCTGCTGCGTAATCGGCGATCAGCATAGCTCGATCAGGAGGATGCACATGTTCGTGCTTCGCATTCGCATTACGCCTCCATCTGTCAGACAGCTGAAGTTAGTGTTGGCCAAAAGCCTCCCGGACGTAAAGTCGTCGCATCGCGTCGAAGCGCTCGGACGTGGGCTAGGTTTCCGCACTTACGCTTCGCTGCTCGCCGAGTCTCGATCTTCTGAACCATGCTCCGCGGACGTATCTGGGGCTCGATTTCACGGACTATCTTGCAGAGCGTGGCTTTACGGCTGATCCTGAACCTCTTTACCTCGCAGCAGCAGACGTTGCCATTTGCGAAGTCCTTCGCACTATTCCGCGTCTCCACGTTTTTGGAATCGGTATTGGACGGCCGCGGCGTATGCCCGAAGGTTCGTGGTCAACGCCGCAGCAGCTATATGCGGAGTTTCTTGAGAGACGGCAGGAATGCCTTGGCCCGCATGCGGCTAGGGCGTTCTTAAGATCCTTGGCTTTCCTCGCCTTGATTCAAAAGACAAAGACGGTCCGGTCAGGCGCCGGAAGTTATCGGCTAAAGCATATCGCCGAGAATTACGAATGCACTTACCCGGAAGGCGCGAAATTTGGGGCCCGGTTATGTGCCGAACGGCATGTTGATAGCTGCTGCCGCACATATGGGATTTAAGTACAAGATACATGTTGATGAACTGGGCTACGAGACACTGAACGCATCGTTCAACATGTCAAAGCCAGTCATCGACGACCTGGATGTCCGCATCCGGGCACATTCAGGTTTGGCGCGCGATCGTGCGCGAAAGCATTTGGCGCGTGACCGTCCAGCGGGCGGCTTTGCTTCATCTAAAGTTCTAGGGCGAGTTAGCACC
This sequence comes from uncultured Pseudomonadota bacterium, assembly GCA_963745155.1. Lineage (GTDB taxonomy): Bacteria > Pseudomonadota > Alphaproteobacteria > Rhizobiales > Xanthobacteraceae > BOG-931. The sequence goes on from CAVUWO010000015.1 coordinate 78,305, forward strand.
AAAGGCGCGAGCAACCCACCACAAAAGCAAAGCGGGCGGGGTGAATGATGTTTAATCTCATTATGCGTTCAGTTGAATGGGATAGTGGCCGAGAGGCCATGCCTATCGTCAGATTTTTCGAATATACCGGTGACCACATCGCAGATCAGTTCCGGCAGAACGGGAACCTGCTTCTGGATCGCTTGACGGCGTTGCCCTGCCTATTCATGCAGGAGGGCACTCGAGACGAAATTGCCCATGTCGGTCAGATCAACAGGGCGCGCATTGTGGGCAATGAGGTGTCATTCGAATACACTTTCGATGCTGAGGTTCCGCCGCTCCAAAATAGCATGATCTATGCGAACCGCATGGCGCTCGATATGCCCCTTGACTTTGAGTTTTCGCGCAACCATTGGGCTGTGAAGGAGGTGGACTTATACCGCTTCCTGCTCCGTAATGTCCGACCGCGCCGCCAGCGTCCAACAGTCTTCCAAATCCCTGAGCATGAGAACATTGAGCCGGCCCTTGCGTCAGCGATGATGCCGTTCGACGCGGGTTTCAACCCAGTCTATGACAGCATACGGCAAGCTGCCGACAACGCAGGGCTTCGGTGCAGGCGTGCCGACGATATTTGGGAGAACGCCGCGATCATTCGGGACGTGGTTGCCCTAATCGACCGTTCCCGCGTCGTCGTGTGCGACTGCTCGGGTCGAAACCCCAACGTGTTCTATGAAGCGGGCATCGCCCACACGCTCGGGCGGGAGGTCATCCTGATAACGCAAAGCGAACAGGACATACCGTTCGACCTCCGGCACCTGCGCCATATTCGCTATCTTAACAATGCCGAGGGGCGCGCTTCGCTGACCGAGGCTTTGCGAGCCAGGATGCAGACGATACTTGGACACTAGCGAAAATCATCAAGTAATCCGAATTACGGCGACCTGCAGCCCGGGTAGGAGCGAAGCGCCGTAACCCACCATCTGGACTTCGCGGAGGCTCGGCCGGTGGGTTACGCGCCTTCAGCGCTAACCCACCTACGCACCGACGAGCGAATACTCATGAAGAAAGCATCCACAACCACCGCGAAGAAAGGCAAGGGCAGCGCAGGGGAAGAAAAAGCAGAATCCTCCCCCTCCCAACTGATCGACGCGAGAATCGAGGAGCTCGGCGACTGGCGCGGCGAAACGCTCGCCCGGGTCCGAGCCTCATCAAAGAGGCCTGCCCCGACGTGGTCGAGGAATGGAAGTGGCGCGGGGTGCCGGTGTGGGAGCATGGCGGCATCATCTGCACCGGCGAGACCTACAAGGCCGTCGTGAAGCTGACCTTCGCCAAGGGCGCCGCGCTGGAGGACCCCGCGGGCCTCTTCAACTCCAGCCTCGAAGGCAATGTGCGGCGCGCGATCGATATCCGCGAGGGCGACAAGATCGACGAAAAGGCGTTGAAGGCGCTCGTTCGCGCCGCCGTGGCGCTCAACGCGGCCGCGGCCGCGAAGCGCAAGGCGCAGATGAGGGCTTGTTTCCGGGATCGTCAGCAAGCACGAGTTTCCGAAGGTCCCGGTTCTGCAGCCATCACTTCGTGCTGCGCTGCGCCCGGGAAACGTTCACGAGCCCGACGCCGATGGAATACGGCGCCATAGTGCATTTAAATTACCGCCGCTCGCCGCCCCGACGGCTCATGGATACGGGGCTCAACCTCACATATGACAAACTATGTTTCTGTCGCGGATATCGCGACTGGCGTCTTGACAATCGTCTTCGTTTCGGATACAAGATGCGAATCTCGCTCACCGCAAGGACGGCAGCCGGCGACACCGGTTGACGGAGCGAGTGCGGTTCCCGCGGGCGTCGGCTCGTCACCGGCGCACTCGGGCGGCTTGGGCAAGACACGTCCCGACCGGCATCACGACCGGACTGCGGGTGCAATCTCGCTGGACTGGGACTTTGAGGCGCGGGTAATGCCCGCGAGTGACGCATGGGAGCTGGTTCGCCGGCTTCGCGTCATGCGTTGCGCTGCGCGCCGTCTTTCGAACCATCGGGACGCGCGCTCCGAACGAGTCCTGGGAAGTCGCGTGGCTCAAGCTGAGCGGTGGCGTTCGGTCGCTGCCGCAAGTGCCGTGGTGGAACGCCGAGAGGCGAGCGCGCCGCAAGGCGCGCGCCGCGCGTAAGCGCGGCGGTTGTTGAACAGCGTTTCTCGGCGTTCCGCTTTCCTTTTTCGTTTATCCGCGCGTGATCGTGACGGCGCCGGTCCCACCGCCGGCGCCATCTGACGACGATCACGCCTGGCTCTTTGTTTGTTCACTTGATACCGGCATAACTCGGGCGCGAAGGAGCGCCGCGAGAACGATAGCGTTCATCCTCCCCCGCACGCAGTGCGGGGGAGGGGGACCATGCGAAGCATGGTGGAGGGGGCATGCGGCGGTTCAGAAAAGTACAAAACGACGTACAAACGTTGCGGGCGGACCCCTTCCACCACCCTGCTGCGCAGGGTGGTCCCCCTTCCCCGCTGCGCGGGGCAGGATGAAGGATGCGATCGTGCCCTACCCGACCAGCGCGGCGATGGTGACGGCGGCACCGAGCGTGACCAGCGCGGCGGAAATCCACAACACGCCGATCAGGAGCCACACCGGGCGCGGCTGGCCGAGCGAGGCCGCATGGCCCGGCGACGACTGGGTCCAGGCATCGAGCGAAGGCTCGGCGCGGCGCAGCACCTCGGTCGCGCGCTCGATCGCCGCGATGTCGCGCGCGAGCTGGTCGCGCTCGGCCGGTGCCAGCGGGCCGGAATTGTCGACGCCGGGAAGATCGGGCCCGGTCGGCGCGGCATCGAAGCCCGACAGGTCGGTCAACGCCTGATCGGCCTCGGCCTGATCCGAT
>CAVUWO010000016.1:0-195887 GCA_963745155.1 uncultured Pseudomonadota bacterium
ACAGCCTCGGCGAATACATCCGCTTGGCTGCCGCCGGCGAGACCGTGCTGATCACCGACCGCGATCGCGTGGTAGCGGAAATCGTGCCGCCGCAGCCGGGCCGGGCGTCGCAGGCCGAGGATGATTTCATCGCTCGGGGTGTGCGCGAGGGATGGCTGACGCCGGCTACAGACCGCAGCAAGGGCCCATTGCCGCGAAAACCGGTCATGAAGTTCGATGACCTGATGAAGGACCTGGAAGAGTCACGGGCGGATCGTGATCTACCTTGATAGCTCGGTCGTGTTAGCGCAGATTTTTGCAGAAGATCGATCGCCGCCGGTAGCTGTCGGGGAAGAACTCGTTGGTCTCAAGTCGGCTGCTCGAGTACGAGATTTGGAATCGAATGCACGCCCGCGGTCTCGGGCATTCACATGGCCACGAGGCGAGGGCGCTGCTCGCCCGCGTTTCCCTGATCGATTTTGCTCCGGCGGTCCTTGCCCGCGCGCTCGAATCTTTCCCAATATCCATCGGCACACTCGACGGATTACACTTGGCAACGATCGAATTTCTGCGCGCTAGTGGCGAAGATATCGAATTGGCAAGCTACGACCGGCGGATGAACGTCTGCGCTCAAGCACTAGGGATTACGATCTACGCGCTGTGAAGCGGGTCGTCTAACCGGCACGCCGCGAACCACGTCAGGCGTGCGCCTTGCGCTGCGGGTCGATGATGGCCTCGAGCCGGCCGAGCGTGTGCATGCAAGGCAGAAGCTGGGCGAGGCTGCCGTTCGGCTCGCGCTTTTCCCGGATGGCGGCGATGAATTCGCGGTCCTCGAGCTCGATGCCGTCCATCGAGACGTCGACCTTTGACAGGTCGATCTTGTTGTCCTTGCCGTCGGAGAGATCGTCGTAATAGGCCTTGTAGGTGCCGTTGTCGCAGATGTAGCGGAAGAACGAGCCGAGCGGCCCGTCATTGTTGAACGACAGCGACAGCGTGAGGATCGACCCCGACGGCACCTTGGCGACGATGCCCATGTCCATGGCGATGTTGAGCTGGGGGTGGATCGGCCCCTGCACGGCGTAGCAATCCGAGATCGTCTCGCCGGTCTGATACTGGAACAGGTCGATGGTGTGGGCGGCGTGGTGCCAGAGGAGATGGTCGGTCCATGAGCGCGGCTGGCCGGCGGCGTTCATGTTCTTGCGCCGGAAGAAATAGGTCTGCACGTTCATCTGCTGAATTTTCAGTTCGCCCGCGACGATGCGCTTGTGCACCCATTGATGGCTGGGATTGAAGCGCCGGACGTGGCCGCCCATGGCGACGACGCCGGTCTCCTTGGCGATCTTCACCAGCGCCTCGGCGTCGGCGACGCTGTCGGTCACGGGGATTTCGACCAGCACGTGCTTGCCGGCGCGCATGACCTGCTCGCTCTGGCGGAAGTGCATCTTGGTCGGCGTGGTGAGGATGACCGCGTCGGCGCGCTTGATGCCTTCGGAGAGGTCGCCGCTATAGTGCGGGATGCCGTATTTCTTCGCTACCTCGGCGGTCGAGTCCTGATTGCCGCCGACCAGCGAGGCGACCTCGACGTCGGGAATGCGCTTGAGCGCATCGAGATGTTTTTGGCCGAAAGCGCCCTGGCCGGCGACGCAGATTTTCATCACGGACCCCTTGTATGTTTTCGCGTCATGCCCGGCCTTTTGCCGGGCATCCACGTCTTCGGAGCGGCGCGCGCAAAGACGTGGATGGCCGGGTCAAGCCCGGCCATGACGAATTAGGTGCGGACCCTGTCGACTTTCGCCCGTGCGGCGGCGCGCCGGGCCGGTGCCTTGGCTTTGGCCTTCGGCTTGGCCGCGGCGGTGCGCTTGGCGGCGCCGGCGCGGCGGACGCCTTTCGGCCGGTTCTCCAGGATGATGTGGCCGACGGCGGTGTTCGAGGCCGGCACGGTGTAGAAGCGATAGACCTCGTCGATCTTGTCGTCGAGCGCGCCGCGCATGACGAGCCACATCACCATCTCGACGCCCTCGGCGCCGGCTTCGCGCATGTACTCCACATGCGGCATGCGCATGAGCTTATTCGGGTCCTTGGTCAGATTGTCGAGGAAGGCCTTGTCGAACTTCGAGTTGATCAGGCCGGCGCGCGGGCCGCTGATCTGGTGCGACATGCCGCCGGTGCCGAAGATGACGACGCGCAAATCCTCCGGGTAGGATTCGACCGCCTTGCGGATGGCGCGGCCGAGCGCGAAGCAGCGATGGCCGGTCGGCGGCGGATAGAGCACGACATTGACGGCGAGCGGGATGACCGGGCACGGCCATTCCTTGGGCGAGCCGAACATCAGATTCATCGGCACGGTGAGCCCGTGGTCGACTTCCATCTTGTTGACGATGGTGAGGTCGAACTCGTCGAGAATGACCGACTGGGCGATATGCGCGGCGAGCTGCGGATGGCCCTTCACCACCGGCACCGGCCGCGGGCCCCAGCCTTCGTCGGCCGGCGGAAATTCCGCGGCGCAGCCGAGCGCGAAGGTCGGCACGATCTCGACCGAGAACGCCGAGGCGTGATCGTTATAGACGCCGATGACGACGTCGGGCTTCGTCTTCGCCATCCATTCCTTGGATTTTTCGAAGCCGGAAAACACCCGCTGCCAGTACGGCTCCTCGGTCCGGTGATTGTCGATCGCCGCGCCGATCGCCGGCACGTGCGACGACGCTACTCCCGCAATGATCCTAGCCACGTTTCGACCTCGATTTGCTGCCGGTTTTTGCTTTGGATTTTGCCGCCTTGACGGGCTTGGCGGCACGCGCGCTCTTCGCCTTGGCCGGCTTGGCGCGCCGCGCCGTCGCCTTTGGCATCTTAGGCTTCGCGACTTTGGCCTTCGGGATCTTGCCCGACCGCGAGCGGTTGCCTTCGACCGAGCGGCCGCCGCCGAGCATCATCTTGGCATAATCGTCCTGCGTCGAGCCGGTCATCACCGCGGCGAGATGCTGGAACGAATGGCCGTCGGTCGCGCCGAGCTTGGCGGTAAAATAGATGTTGCCGCCGAGCTCGAGCATGCGGTTGTAGTCGCGTGCGAGGATCGCCTCGGTTTGCTCCGGCGTCAGGCCGAAGTTCTCGAGGTAGGCCGGCTCGTTCGCCTTGAAGGCCTTGCGGTTCTCCTCCTTCATCAGCGACATGCAGAACATGTTGATGCCAAAACCTTGGCGCGAGCGGTCCTGGTCGAAGACGAAGGTTCCGGGGATGTCGTCGTAGTCGTGCTGTTCGCGAGCCATCGGCGTCTCTCTCGTTTCGCTTCACATATAACGCGCGGCGAAGCTTGGCAATGTGAGCGTCTTAGCCTCCAATCGTTCTTAAGTTACCAATAAAGCCGCATCGGATTGTCGACCAGGAGCGCTTGCTGTTGCGCCGCCAGTGGGCGCGACTTTTGGCACGTAATCGACCAGGACGCCGTCGTCGGGCGCTTCCTTCTTCATGTTGGGGTGCGGCCAGTCGGTGCCCCAGATGACGCGGTCGGGAAAGTGCTCGACCAGCGCGCGGCCGAACGGCACCACGTCGTCATAGGGCGGCCCGGCGATCGACATGCGCTCCGGGCAGGTCACCTTGACCCAGAAATTCCTGTGCTTCTCCATCAGGCGGTGGAAGCGCTGGTTTTCCGGGTCATCGACGCCCTTCGCCACATTGGGGGTGCCCATGTGGTCGACCACGACCGTCGTCGGCAGCGCGGTGAAGAAGTCTTCCAGCTCGGGCAGATCCTGCATCTCGAAATAGACGACGACGTGCCAGCCGAGTTTTTCCACCCGCCTGGTGATGCGCTCCAGAACGTCGCGCGGCGTGTAGTCGACCAGCCGCTTGAGGAAGTTGAAGCGCACGCCGCGCACGCCGGCCTTGTCCATCCATTTCAGTTGGTCGTCGGTGACCTCGTCGCCGACGAAGGCGACGCCCTTGGCGCGGCCGTTCGCGGCTTCCAGCGCGTCGACCATGGCGCGGTTGTCCTTGGAGTGGCAGGACGCCTGGACGATGACGTTCTTGTCGAGGCCGAGGAAGTCGCGCAGCGCGAACAGCTTCTCCTTCGGCGCGTCGCACGGCGTGTATTTGCGTTCCGACGCGTAGGGGAATTTGCTCTCAGGCCCGAACACGTGGCAATGCGCGTCGACCGCGCCCGCCGGCGGCTTGAATTTCGGTTTCGACGGATTCGGATGGAACGGAATGTAACCGGGCGACATCGGCACGGAAAGTTTTCTCCACTTCGTCATTCCGGGGCGCGCCGACAGGCGCGAGCCCGGAATCCATAACCACGGTAGCTTGTCGTTGGTACTGTCGGGAAGTTGTCTTCTAATACTGGGATTATAGATTCCGGGCTCGCCGCTGCGCGGCGCCCCGGAATGACGACTAAACAAGCTCCAGCGCCAGCGACACACCCTGCCCGACGCCGACGCACATGGTGGCGAGCGCGCGCTTGCCGCCGCGGGCTTCGAGGCCATGCAGCGCGGTGAGCGCGAGCCGCGCGCCGGACATGCCGAGCGGATGGCCGAGCGCGATCGCGCCGCCGTGCGGATTAACGTAGTCGGCATCGTCGGCGACGCCGAGCTGGCGCAGGCACGCGAGCCCTTGCGCGGCGAACGCCTCGTTGAGCTCGATCAGATCGAAGTCGCCGATCTTGAAGCCCAGGCGCTCCATCAGCTTCTTTGTCGACGGCACCGGGCCGATGCCCATGATGCGCGGCGGCACTGCGGCCGACGCCATGCCGAGTATTTTTCCGCGCGGCGTCAAGCCGTGCGTCTTCACGGCCGCTTCGCTCGCGAGAATCATCGCCGCGGCGCCGTCATTGACGCCGGAGGCGTTGCCGGCGGTGATGGTGCCGCCCTGGCGGACGATCGGCCTGAGCTTGGCGAGATTTTCCGCCGTCGTGTCGGGCCGCAAATGTTCGTCCTTGTCGATCACGATCGGGCCGGCCTTGCCGCCCGGCGCCTCGACCGCGACGATCTCCGCGGCGAAATAGGCTGAAGCCGCCGCCTTGCCGGCGCGCTGTTGCGAGCGTAGCGCGAAGGCGTCCTGGTCGGCGCGCGCCACCTGAAATTCTTGCGCCACGTTCTCGGCGGTCTCGGGCATGGAATCGACGCCGTATTGCGCCTTGATGAGCGGATTGATGAAGCGCCAGCCGATCGTGGTGTCGTGAATTTCTGCCGCGCGGGCGAACGCTTCATTGGCCTTGCCCATGACGAACGGCGCCCGCGTCATCAATTCGACGCCGCCGGCAATGGCGAAATCCATCTCGCCGGCGCGGATCGCGCGGGCGGCGTCGCCGACGGCGTTGAGGCCTGAGGCGCACAGCCGGTTGACGGTGAGGCCGGGAACGCTGTCCGGCAATCCGGCGAGCAACAGCGCCATGCGCGCGACGTTACGGTTGTCCTCGCCGGCCTGATTGGCGCAGCCGAAGATCACTTCGTCGAGCCGCGACCAGTCGGCTTGTCGGTTACGCGCGACGAGCGCCCGGATCGGCACCGCGGCAAGGTCGTCGGTGCGCACCTTGGCGAGCGCGCCGCCATAGCGGCCGATCGGCGTGCGCACCGCATCGCAGATGAACACCTCGCGCATCGGGGGCTCCTTGCGCCGTCGCCGACGGCCAACGCTTGCGCCGCTTTCGCGGTCGAGGCTATTTACGGGCCGTGGCGGACAGGGTCAAATGACGCCGGGAGGATCGAGCGACCACCAAGGTCGTTCGCAACTTGTGCAATGTCCGCAATCCTAACAAAGACCCATTCCCATCCAACAAGGCCGCCCCTGCGCCCGGTACGGCTCGGCCCGGCGGAGGTGATGCTCGAACGCCGCAGCGACGGCGCCATGCTGGTGCGCTCGCCGCACGCGCTGGCGCCTTACGGCCAAAAGCTGACCGCGCGGCTCGAACATTGGGCGCACCATGCGCCCGACCGGGTCTTCCTGGCGCAACGCGAGCCGTCCGGCGCCTGGCGCACATTGACTTATGCGCAGACCTACGCCGCGGTGCGCGCGATCGCCGCTGCGCTGCTCGAACGCGATCTTTCGCCCGATCGCCCGATCGCCATCCTGTCCGGCAACGATATCGAGCACGCGCTGCTCGGCCTTGCCGCCATGCATGTCGGCATCCCCTATGCGCCGATTTCGGTGCCGTATTCGCTGCAGTCGCAGGATTTCGGCAAGCTCAAAGCGATCATCGGCATTCTGACGCCGGGCCTCGTGTTCGCCGCCAACGGCACCGCGTTCGCGCGCGCCATCGGCGCGGTGGTGCCGGGCGACGTCGAAGTGGCGGTGACGGCAAATCCGCTCGGCGAGCGGCCGACCACGCTGTTTGCGGCGCTCATGGCCACGGCGCCGACGCCGGCGGTCGAGGCGGCGCATGCGCGCGTCGACGCCGACACGGTGGCGAAAATCCTCTTCACTTCTGGGTCGACCGGCGTGCCCAAGGGCGTGATCAACACCCAGCGCATGCTGTGCGCCAACCAGTCGATGATCCGCGCCGGTCTCGCCTTCGTGGCCGACGAGCCGCCGACCCTCGTCGATTGGCTGCCGTGGAATCACACCTTCGGCGGCAATCACGATTTCGGCCTCGTGCTCGACAATGGCGGCTCGCTCTATATCGACGAGGGCAAGCCGATGCCCGGCGCCATCGAAGCGACGGTGCGCAATCTGCGCGACGTCGCGCCGACCATCTATTTCAACGTGCCGAAGGGCTTCGAGATGCTGCTGCCCTATCTCGAAGCCGATCGCGCGCTGTGCGCGACGTTTTTCAGCCGGCTCAAGGTGATGTTCTACGCCGGCGCGACGCTGTCGCAGCACGTGCTCGACGGCTACGAGCGGTTGGCGTTCGAGACGACCGGCGAGCGCGTCATCTTTCTCTCCAGCCTCGGCTCGACCGAGACCGCGCCGGCTGCCCTCGCCTGCAGCTGGGACGCGGAGCGCGCCGGCAATATCGGCCTGCCGCTGCCCGGCGTGACGCTCAAGCTCATCCCCCGCGAAGGCAAGCTCGAGGCCCGCGTCAAGGGCGCCAACATCACGCCCGGCTACTGGCGCGCGGCAGCCGTCACGGCGGCGGCGTTCGATGAGGAGGGGTTTTATAAGCTCGGCGACGCGCTCAAGTTTCAGGACCCGGCCGATCCGAACAAGGGCCTGTTGTTCGACGGCCGCATCGCCGAGGACTTCAAGCTCGCGACCGGCACCTGGGTCAGCGTCGGGCCGCTGCGCGCGGAATTCGTCACTCATTGCGCGCCGCTTGGTGCGCGACGTGGTGCTCGCCGGCGCCGACCGCGACGACGTCGCGGCACTCATCATTCCGGACCTCGAGGCCTGCCGCAAGCTCACCCCCGATCTCGCCCCGCAGACGCCGGCCGCGGTCCTGCTTGCCGATGCGCGGGTGCGCGGCAAGTTCGCGAGCCTGTTGATGGGCCTTGCCGCGACCAGCCGCGGCACGTCGCGGCGCATCCGCCGTGCCGTTCTGCTCGCCGAGCCGCCGTCGCTCGATGTCGGCGAGGTCACCGACAAGGGTTCGATCAATCAACGCGTCGTACTTGCGCATCGCGCCGCTTTGGTCGAAGAGCTTTACGCCGAGGTCCCGCCGGCGCACGTGATCGTCGCGGGCGGCGTCTCCTGAATTCTTTCCCGCAAGCGGAAGCTCATTGAACGAAGCGAGTTGATGATGGACCTCAAAGGACAAACGGCGATCGTGACCGGCGGCGCCTCGGGTTTGGGCGCGGCGACGGCGCGCATGCTGGCGGCTGCCGGCGCCAAGGTCGCGCTGTTCGACGTCGACGCCAAGAACGCGGCGATCGTCGCGGCGGAAATCAACGGCCTCGCCGTTCATTGCGATGTCGCCGACGCCGCGTCGACCGAAGCGGCCTTCGCCAAGGCCGCCGCCGACCACGGCCCCGCGCGCATCCTGATCAATTGCGCCGGCATCGGGCCCGCCAAGCGCATTGTCGGCCGCGACGGCCCGATGCCGCTCGCCGATTTCGAGCGCGTCATCGGCGTCAACCTGATCGGCACGTTCAACACCATGCGGCTCGCCGCCGCCGCCATGCAGGGCTTAGCCCCGCTCGAGGACGGCGAGCGCGGCGTCATCATCTCCACCGCCTCGGTCGCCGCCTTCGAGGGCCAGATCGGGCAGGCGGCCTACGCGGCCTCGAAGGGCGGCGTCGTCGCGCTGGTGATGCCGGCGGCGCGCGAATTCTCCCAGTTCGGCGTGCGCGTCAACGCCATCGCGCCCGGCATCTTCCTGACGCCGATGCTGATGTCGCTGCCGGCGCCGGCGCAGGAGAGCCTCGCCGCCTCGCTGCCGTTCCCGAAGAAGCTCGGCGATCCGTCGCAATTCGCCGCGCTGGCGCGGCACATGATCGAAAACCGCTACCTCAACGGCGAAGTCGTCCGCCTCGACGCCGCGCTGCGCATGGCGCCGCGCTGATTTCCTCTCATCCTCCCCCGCACGCAGTGCGGGGGAGGGGGACCGCGCGAAGCGCGGTGGTGGGGGCTTGCAGCGCTGGAGTAAGCGTCGCGGCCGAGCCCCTTCCACCGCCCTACGGGCGGTCCCCCCTCCCCCGCAAAAAGCGGGGGAGGAAATATTTAGGACCCCCATGCTCACCATCATCCGCAGCACCCGCGTCGAATGGTGCGACTGCGATCCCGCCCGCATCATTTTCTATCCGCGCTATTTCGACATGTTCGAAACCTCAACGACGATGCTGATCGAACGCGCGCTGGACATGGCGAAGATCGACTACCTTAAGGCCTACGACTTCATCGGCCATCCGGCGGTGGAGGCGCGGGCGCGGTTCCGCTTGCCGACCCGGTTCGGCGACGATATTTCGATCGAGACCACGCTCACCATGGCGGAAGGGTCGCGCTTCACGCTCGAACACCGGGTCAGCAAGGCCGGCGCACTGGCGGTCGAAGGCTTCGAGACGCGGGAGTGGGTCGGCCGCGACGCCACCGATCCGGCGCGCATTGTGTCGCAGCCGATCCCGCCCGACGTGCTTGCGCGTTTCGACAAGGCTTCTATCCTCCCCCGCCAAGCGGGGGAGGGGGACCGCGCGTAGCGCGGTGGAGGGGGCGTTTCAGGTGAGACAAACGACGAGAGCGCCCAAGAAAACGGTCAGAAGGGCTCGTCACCTTCGCGGCACATTATCGGTGCCGGAGGTGCGCCTATGGAGCCGGTTGCGCACACGCAATCCAGGGCAACCGGTGTTTCGTCGTCAGCATCCGATAGGACCTTATGTGCTGGACTTCTTCTGCGCGAAAGCACGGCTCGCGATCGAGATCGACGGGATAAGCCACGATATGGGTGAGAGGCCTCGGCGCGATTTGTTACGCGACGCTTGGCTTCGGGAACGTGGCGTGACGGTGATGCGTGTCTCCGCAAGCGAACTGACGCGCGCTGTCGACGATATGGCAGACGCCGTGGTTCGGCTTGCGGCTGAGCTGATTGCCAACAATGCCCCCTCCACCGCCCTTACGGGCGGTCCCCCCTCCCCCGCGAAGCGGGGGAGGAAAATAGCTGCACCGCCACCCGACCACGGAGAAACGCTCCCATGCGGATCGACGCCTACACGCACTTTTTCCCGAAGAAATTCTTCGACATGCTCAACGACGTCGCCGCCGACTACAAGGACATGGGCAAGCGCGTGCGGTCGTTGCCGGCGCTCTACGATCTCGACGTGCGCAAGAAGATCGTCGACGGCCACAAGGATTATCAGCAGATCCTGTCCTACCCGCAGCCGGCGATCGAGAAATTCGCCAAGTCGGGCGCCGACATCGACATGTTCTGCCGCGTCATCAATGACGGCTTCGCCGAACTGATCGCCAAGGAGAAGGACCATTTCCCCGGTTGGGTGGCGCACGTCTCGCTCGCCGCGCCCGACGCCGGCGTCGCCGAAGCGGAGCGCGCGGTCAAACAACTCGGCGCGCTCGGCGTCCAGATCTACACCAACGTCAACGGCAAGCCGCTCGACCGCCCGGAATATCTGCCATTCTGGAAAAAGATGAACGAACTTGGCGCACCCGTCTGGATGCATCCGACCCGCGGCGCTGAGACGCCGGACTATATCACCGAGGACAAGTCGCTCTACGAAATCTGGTGGACGTTCGGCTGGTCCTACGAGACCGCAACCGCGATGGCGCGGCTGGTGTTCTCCAAGATCATCGACGACTACCCCAACCTGAAAATCATCACCCACCATTTCGGCGGCATCGTGCCGATGCTCGAAGGCCGGCTCGGCCCCGGCAACGACGTGCTCGGCTCGCGCACCTCCGACGTCGACTATGTCACGTTGCGCAAGAGCCTGAAGAAGCGCGTGCTCGATTACTTCAAAGAGGATTTCTGGGCCGACACCGCAGTCTTCACCGCGGAGCCGGCGACCAAGGCCGGCCTGGAGTTCTTCCCGCGCGACAAGATCGTGTTCGCGTCCGACTGTCCGTTCGATCCGGAGGGCGGCACCATGTACCCGCGCGAGACGCTGCGGATTCTCGAATCGCTTGATCTGTCGAAGACCGACCGCGACAAGATCTTTTTCAAGAACCTCGAAGCCGTCACCGGCAGGACGTTGGTGAAGGCGTAGGCGCGGCCGCTGTCACGCGGGACGGGGGGAAGGTGCGCCTCGCGCTTCATCGCGTCGAAGCGCCGCCCTCCCGTCGATGTGTAAGTTCGGCGACGGGCACGCCTCGCGATCCTTAACGTGCGATTCCTTAATGTACCCGTATCGCATTGCCGTCCGGCCGAAGTCGCCAACTCACAATGACGCCGCGCGGCGGTAGCGTCCTACGCGGTGGAGTTGCCTCGGCCTCCACATTGTTCACAGCCCACCTGCCGCCCGGCCACCGCTTCTGCCTCATGGAACGGCGTCAAGCTTCTTTCATGACAAATCCGGCGCCGGATCGATTTTGCCGAATAACATATTGATTAAATGAAGGTTCTTCGCTGCCTTAAACTTTCGCGCAAGCCTTTCCGGACACGGTAAAATGAGTGATATTTATGCAACTATTGCCACATAAATGACATTCACCCCCACCCAAAAGCCTTCGAACCATTGCTTTCAGGGCTCGATTGCGTGACGTTAACGACCAGTTGGCAGTTCGTGCCAGCAAGTCGAGCACCTTGCGCGAACTTATCACGCAGGTCGTCTTGGGGAACAAACAGGTGGAGGGGCATATGACCCGACTGAGAAATCTAGCACTAGGCGGCCTTGCGGCGCTCGCCATTGGCGGCGTGGCAAGCTCTGCTTTCGCCGAAGAACCCGGATCGTTCCAAAACCGCTTGCAGGGCGCCACTATCGGTCTGCCGCTGGGCGCGGCGGCACCGACCGGCCTGTATACGGGCCTGGAAACCGCGTACCTTGGCATGGTTGGAACCCAAGGCGCGAGCACCGGAAACTTTGCCGGTGGCGCACACGTGTTCCTGCCCGCCATCGCCCAGGCGGTGCCGTTGCTCTATGTGCCGGGATGGAACTTCCTCGGTGCAACGTATTCGATGTCGGCGGTGCAAGCCTTCTACGAATACAGCAGCTGCGGCACGGTCAGCTGTAACGGCCCCCTCGGGCTCACCAGCAATAACCTCTCCACTGGCGGCGGTTTCGTGTTTGCCAATACGACCTGGAACCCGATCTCCTTGTCGTGGAATCTGGGTCAAGGCTGGTTCGTCAGCGCCGGCTTCAACTTCATGGCGCCGGACGGCACCCGCACCACAGGAACCCCGAACCCCGATTACTGGACTTACGAGCCGACCTTCGCGGTGTCGTATCTCTCCAATAACTGGGTGGCGTCGGCGAACTTCTTCTACGACATCAACAGCAAGTCGTTAGGCACTTGCTGCGGTTCCACGGATCCCACCTACACCAGCGGCAACCTGTTCTACGGTGACTTCAGCGCGGTCTACAAGTTCGGCAAGTGGTCGGTTGGCCCGGTCGGCGAATTCGAAGTGCAGACCACGGCAGACACGACCACGCTTAATCCCGGTGCGGTCGGCTACTGGTCGAGCGCCGGGATCGGTGGCTTGGTTGGCTATGATTTCGGCCCGGTCGACCTCCAGATCTGGGTCGTGGACACCGTGGCCGGCACCAACGTTGCTGAAGGCGTCGGTGGCATCAACATCTTCACGCGCCTGGGCTTCCGGCTCTGGGCTCCTGAAGCTGCCAAGCCGCTCGTTGCCAAGAACTAATCTCATAACAACCTAAATCTGACCTTGAGGCCCCGCGGTAACTCGCGGGGCCTTTTTTATGTGCCGAGCATGAACGACAGCTTGGAGGTGGAAGTCCTCTCGTAAGCCGGTCACGGCGAGCGACGCGAAGCGCACGACGTCGGACCGCGAGGAAGGCGCGAAGGAAACGCGGAGGGAAGCAGCTAAAAGCTCGCGGCATGTTCGATGATGCTGGGCGTCCCAAAGCCTGCCAGTTGATCTCAACCCATCGAACCGCCCATCCGTCGCGACGCGACCGGCCGGGATTTCAGCGTGGCGACGGCACGGCGCGGCAAGCGCCATCGGGCGCCAACAATTCGGCCTGCGGCGCGGTGGGGGAACGGATTTAGATCAGCGCTTTTTGTCGGCACGGCACCGCTTCCATAATCGGCACGCACGAAATCTGCCTAATGGTGCATCGCAGCAATGCCGATCACATGAGCGATTTGCCCAAGCAGTTATCCCTGTTATTTCATAGGCATACGATGCTCATTCTTACGCCGTGATTTTTTTGCAACGCACCAAATATAAATATTGTTTTGCCCCCGCGGCCGCCGGTCCGCTCTTGCGTCCACATCGCTGTTCCACGACGTTGAGCGCGCCGGTTCAATTGTTGGAATATCTGGAGGGGCTTGATGACCCGTCGAATAACAAATCTCGTCTTGGGCGGCGCGACCGCCGCGCTTGTCATGGCTGGAGCGTTGAGCCCGAGCTTCGCGATCGAGCCGAACGACTTCACAAACTACCTGCGCGGCGCCACCCAAGGTTTGCCGCTCGGTGCGGCGCCGCCGACCGGCATTTATGCCAGCTTGGGGGTGAATGCGACCGGATTGCCGGCCGGCATGTATAACGCCGGCGTCGGCAACCAAACCATTCCATTCAAGACCACGGCGCCGGCCTTCGGGTATGGGGCATCCGTGCTCTTTGTGCCGGGCTGGACGTTCCTCGGCGCTACCTACAGCGCTGCCGTCGTGCAGGGCGCTTATATCTCGACCGCCGAATCGGGGGCCAACCCGCCGTTTACGTCAAGCGGGGCCAACGCCCAGCTCGCCAATACCAACTTCACCCCGATCGATCTGTCGTGGAGCCTTGGGCACGGCTGGTTTGTCGCCGGCGCCTTCACCGTCGTCGGCCCCGATGGTTCGCAATATACGTCGACCATGAGCAGCGTGAACCTCAATCCCGACTATTGGACCTTCGCGCCGGGCGTGGCGATCTCCTATCTCGACGCGAATTGGCTGGTCTCGGCCAACTTCCGCTATGACATCGGGACGGCCTCGAAGGGCGTGACGATGAATGCCGCGTTCGTTCCGGGGGCTTCGAACGGCTACATCTCCGGTAACGAACTGTTCGGCGACTTCACCTGGCTCTACAAGGTGGGCAAGTGGCAGTTCGGGCCGGTCGGCTATTTCGAAGCCCAGACCACCGCGGACAGCCCCGGCGGCGGCATCACCTGCGCCGGCACGCCCGGCCTCTGCGGCTACCAGTCGCAAGTCGCGGTCGGCGCCTTGGTTGGCTATGATTTCGGCCCCGTGGCGATGCAGGCGTGGTTCGACGATACCGTCGAATGCGCGAACGCGGTCTGCGGTCTCGACGTCTGGTTCCGCACCAGCTTCAGGCTCTGGGCTCCGGAATCGAAGCCGATCGTGGCGAAGTACTGATCGCCCGAACCGTTCGCGTCTTCTGCATATCAACCCGGGGTCCGCGGTCATCGCGGGCCCCTTTTCGTCGGCGGGGCCGCGCACGTTCAAACCGGTTTTCAACGGCGCCGAACATGCACTAAGGTGCCGGCATGTCGATCACCGAATCCGGCCAAGAATCACCCCAACAATCGCGCCAACAGCTTGGGCACGAGCCGCGCCAAGTCCCTCGAAATGACTGGACGCGCGATGAAGTGCGGGCGCTGTTCGCGCTGCCGTTCCCCGAACTGATGTTCCGCGCGCAGAGCGTTCACCGCGACAATTTCGATCCGCGCGCGGTGCAGATTTCGACCCTGCTCTCGATCAAGACCGGCGGCTGCCCGGAGGACTGCGCCTATTGTCCGCAGAGCTCGAGCTACGCGACCGGCGTGCGCGCGGAAAAGCTGATGTCGCTCGACGCCGTGCTCGACGAAGCGCGCGCCGCGCGCGACGGCCGGCGCCAGCCGGTTCTGCATGGGCGCCGCCTGGCGCTCGCCCAAGGACCGCGACATCGAGCAGGTCTGCGCCATGGTCGCGGGCGTCAAGGCGCTGGGGCTCGAGAGCTGCGTCACGCTCGGCATGCTGACCGACGGACAGGCGCGGCGGCTCAAGGACGCCGGCCTCGACTTCTACAATCACAACCTCGATTCGTCGCCGGAGTTTTATGGCGAGATCATCACCACGCGCACCTATCAGGATCGCCTCGAGACGCTCGCGCACGTGCGCTCAGCCGGCATCGCTGTCTGCTGCGGCGGCATCGTCGGCATGGGCGAGAGCCGCGAGGACCGTGTCGGCATGATCGCCGTGCTGGCGAGCCTGCCGGCGCATCCCGAAATCGGTGCCGATCAACATGTTGGTCCGCGTCGCCGGCACGCCGCTGGCGGACGTCGGCGGCGCTCGATCCGATCGAATTCGTGCGCACCATCGCGGTCGCCCGCATCGCCATGCCGCGCTCGATGGTGCGGCTCTCCGCCGGCCGCGAAGACATGAGCGAAGAGACCCAGGCGCTCTGCTTTCTCGCCGGCGCCAACTCCATCTTCTACGGGCCGAAGCTCCTGACCACGCCGAACCCCGCGCGCGGCCGCGACCTGGAACTCTTGGACCGCCTCGGCATGGCGGCGATGGACTAGCGGTTTTCACCGCCGCCCCGCCCGCATCCGGTCATCCGAATCGCATTGCTGCAACAAATCTGCTGCAACAAAGTCGCAGTTGCCCGCTGCCGTACGCACGGTTCGCTGTTCCAATCCGGTCAAGTGTTTATTTGTTTGTTGAAGATTAGCGCTATTTTGTCGCCATCCCGCTCTCCTCATGGCTGGGATGCAGAAAGCGCGGGAACAACTCCATGCTGCCGTTGTTGCCCGATGACCTCAGGAGCGCTTCCTCAACAAGATGGAGATGGAACGATGTCGGGAAAGATCATCCCAGCCCTGGCTGCTGCCGTGCTGCTCGGCGCTACCGCGTTGGCGTCGGCGGAACCCAACAGCGACATGCAGAAGGGCGCGAATGCCGCGCACCCGAATGCGGCGCACCGGAGCATGCGGGCGGCGAAGGCCGACCGCATGGCGCCGCGCGGCGGAATCAATGATTCCGCGCAGTATGCCGGTCGCCGGAACGGCGATCGTTGGAACGAGAACGAGGCTCGCGGCCCGTTTTATTACTTTGCGGCATCCCCTCAGCAGTCGAGTCCAGGGACGTACCTACTACGACGTGGCGCCGGGTGGCTGGAGCGGGAACTATGGCCGCGGCCCGTTCTATTACTTTGAAGGATCGCCTCGGTCGATGCAGGGGACTTACTACGACGTGGCGCCGGGCGTGGCTCCAAGCGGGGCGGGTGGATATTGCAATTACGGGCAGTACTGCTGAAATCGTAGTCGTCCGATCGTTTCAAGAGGTGCACAACGGCCGCGTCAAACGCGGCCGTTGTCACGACTCCGCCAAATCGAGTCCGCCGATTTTTTACTCCGCCGATTGTTTCGTCCATCAAATTGTCGACCGTAGGTGCCGCTGAAATCAGCACGAGGCGATCCACGCGCGTGATGCAAAGACATCATGCGATATCGGATGCCGACGCATCGATTTCATTTCTGCATGGCCGATATCGCGAAATGCCGGCAAAATTCTGCGCATGGGTGCGTTGCAGCATGGAATGATCTGAAAAAGCGCGGGCGTCCCTATATCGTCGCTGCGGGGCGAGATCATGGAGATCGTCATGTCAACGAAGATCATCGCGACGCTCACTGCGGCCGTTCTGTTGGGAACGACCGCGTTGGCGTCGGCAGCAGAAACCCCTTCGCAGCGTCATCACGTCCGCGCCGTGCCGAACGGCGCCGTCACGATGCAGGACCCGTATGCTGGGACCTATTTCGATGGGGTCGTGCCGTACGGCAGCGAGCATCTGGCCAACCCGTACGCGGGCACCGTGTTCGACGGTGTGGCGCCGTACTGAGCTGCGCCACTTTTTGCTCTCCGAACAGCAGCCGCCCCACATGGGCGGCTGTTGTCTCTTGGTGTGCCGATGATGCCTGACGGCGCCCGCCGCCGCCCCATTGACATCAGCGCGGCAAAATTTACGTTCGGATCGACAATGCAAGGCGCGTCCTCGAGGCGCGCGCGCGGTGGGGGAATCGGTCATGGGGCTGCGTGATGGGGCTGCGTGATTTCGCGCTGTTCGACGTCGTCCAGCGCAACGCGCGGCTTTTTCCGGAGCGCACCGCCTTCGTTCTCGACGACGCGCGCGTCACCCATGCGGCGTATCTGGCCCGGGTCGAGCGGCTGGCGGCCGGCCTTGCCGGCGCGGGCCTGCAAGGCGGCGACCGCGTGGTCGTGCTGTCGCAGAACAATCTCGAATTTGTCGATCTCTATGGCGCGGTCGCGCGGCTGGGCGCGATCCTGGTGCCGATCAATTGGCGTTTGAGCGCCGACGAGGTCGCCTACATCGCCGCCGACGCGGCGCCGAAAATCATCATCGCCGACGCCGAGCTGCAGCAATTGCTGCACGGCCGCCATGCGGCGCTGCCGAGCGTCGAACGCTGGTACGGCATCGGCGGCGGCGACGCGCCGTTCACGCCGTATGCGGCGCTCGTCGCGGACGCGAGCGCCGCGGCGTTGCCGGAACGGCACGGCGCGGCCGATGCCGGCTTCGTCATGTTCTACACCGCCGCCGTCGGCGGACGCCCGCGCGGCGCCCTGTTGTCACAGGCGGGCATCATCGCGAACAGCGCGCAGCTCCTGCATTCCTGGGCGCTCACGCCCGACGACGTCAATTGGGGCGTGCTGCCGCTGTTTCACCTCGCCGGTCTCGCCATGTTCGCGGCCGCCCAGCACGCCGGCGGCGCGACCGTCATCGTGCCGAAGTTCGATGCGGCGACCGCGCTCGCCTCGATCCGCGCCGCGCGCGCGACGTTGCTGGCGGAGTTTCCGCCGATCCTGAGCGCGCTCCTCGACGCCGCCGAAGCCCGCGCCGGCGGCGCCGCCGATCTCGGCAGTCTGCGCGTCGTCACCGGCCTCGACAGCGCCGAGACCATTACGCGCTTCGAGCGGCTCTGCCCGGATGGGTGCTTCTGGACGATCTTCGGCCAATCGGAGACGTCGGGGTTCGTGACGCTGGGCCGGTTTCGCGACCGGCCGGGCGCGGCCGGGCGGCCGGGCTTTCTCAACACCGTCGCCGTGCTCGACGATGCCGACCGTCCCGTCGCCGCGGGCGAGGTCGGCGAGATCGCGGTGCGCGGCCCGGCCGTGTTCAAGGGCTACTGGAAAAGCGAAGCCGACACCGCCTTCACCTTCCGCAATGGCTGGCATCACACCGGCGACCATGGCGCCTTCGATGCCGACGGCTTTCTTTGGTACAAGGGCCGCTCGCCGGCCAAGGAGCTGATCAAGCCCGGCGGCGAGAACGTCTATCCGGCCGAGGTCGAGGGCGCGATCGCCGCCCATCCCGCGATCGCCGAGGTGGTGGTGTTCGGCGTGCCCGACCCGCAATGGGGCGAGGCGATCAAAGCGGTCTGCACCCTCGCGCCCGGACAGACGGCGACGGCAGAGACCGTGATCGATTTCGTCGCCGGCCGGATCGCCCGCTACAAGCGGCCCAAATATGTCGCCTTCGTCGCCGCCTTGCCCAAGACGGCGGCCGGCGCGATCGATCGCGCCAAGGTCAAAGAGCAGCACGGCCGCGCCTGACGCGTGCCGCCGTTTCCCCGCCGCGACGGCGCAGCCGCCCTCCGCACCGTCCACCTGAAGTGCGCATCGCGTCCTGCCGGCAAAAAGCGCGCGAACCCCGTTGCATTCGTGGCGTGTGTTCTGGAAAAAGGCGCTTATCTGAGATAGTACGAGTTTGGGGGTTTCATCTTAAAAGCAATGGGGGACGTGGCTGACGGCCACGTTTGGACTGGGAGAGCATGGCTAAGACAAGGGCGGCGAAACGAGGCACGGCCGCAAAAACGAAAGCGGCGGGCACCTGGCAGGACGCGGTGCCCAGCCGCTCGGTGCAGCGGGAAATGAAACGGGAGGCGCTGTTGCGGGCCGCCGTATCCGCGTTCAACCGCAGGGGGTTCGCCCAGACGTCGCTTGAGGAGATCGCGCAGAGTCTCGGCGTCACCAAGGCGGCGCTCTACTATTATTTTCCGACCAAGAGCGCGCTGGTCGCCGCCTGCTTCGAGCGGGCCATGCGGGTGGCGAACGACAGCCTCGCCGCCGCCAAGCGCGACGGCCGCAGCGGCCGGGACAAATTGACCCTGATGCTGCGTCTCTATCTCAAGACGATGATCGGCGAATTGAACGAATTGCTGCTGTTGACCGAGGAGCACGCGCTGACGCCGGCCGACCGTGCGCTGCTGGTCGAGCAACGCGACGCGTTCGAGCGCGAACTCCGCAACTTGGTGAAAGAGGGCATCCGCGACGGCAGTATCGTGCCGTGCGACCCTAAACTGACCGTCTTTGTCCTGCTCGGCGCGGTCCACTGGGTGCCGAAATGGTTCAGCCTCAAAGGCGCGTGGACCGACGCCCAGGTGTCGGCGGCGATCGGCGAACTGCTCGAACGCATGCTGTCGACGAGCCCGGCGCCGAGCCTCACCGAGAACGTGGCCGCCCTGCCGGCGGCCGGTTAGAGCATGATCCGGAAAGCCCCCTCGGACTTGATCCGAGGGTGGATGCCGGTTTTCCAAAGATCATGCTCCATCAAAAGCTGGAGCCCGGTTCTGATTCTAATCAGAATTGAAAAGGCTCTAGCGCTCGGCGCGCCGGCGCTTCGCCTTGTGCTTCGGCGCCGCTTCGGCTTCCGCCGGCGGCGGCTCCTTTTGGCCGCCGAGCCGGCGCAGCACCGCGTCGGCCGCGCGCTCGCCGGATTCCCAGGCGCCGCCGACCGTGCCCCAGAGCGTCTCGTGCGCGGCTTCGCCGGCGAACCAGACGGCGTCGTTCACCGGCTCCATCAGGGTGCGGCGCGCGCCTTGCCCGCCCGGCGCGGCGGCCGAGAAGGCGCCTTGTATCCACTTGTCGCTGTTCCAGCGCGTCGCGTGCGAGCGTTTGATCGCCTTCTTCACGTCCGCGCCGTAGAGGCCGGCGAGCCATTCGGCGGCGAAGTCGACCATCGCGGCGTCGCCGTGCGCGGCGAGGTCGCGGCCGAACTTGCCGGCGACTTCGACGAGGCACAAGGGCGTGCCGGCAACATTGGCGAGGAAGGCGGCGGTGTGACCGTCGGCCGATTTCTCGAACACCAGATCGTCGCTTTCGAGGCCGAGCGCTTCGGCGCCGAATTCGAGCGCGATGTGGTCGTAGCTGCCGAGCGCGAGCTTGCCGAAGGCATCGCGTTGCCGCGCGCCGAGCTCGGGCGTGAACTTGATGCCGCCCGAGGCGATGACGTTGGTCGATACCGTGACGATGGCGGCGCGGGCATTGATCGTGCCTCGCGGCGTTTCCACCATCAGATTGCGGCGCGTATCGATCGCGGTCGCGGGCGTCGAGAGCTGCACGGGAATTCCCTCGGCGAGCGCCGCAAGCAGCGCGCCGAAACCCTGCCGGCAGAACGCGTCGTTATCGCGCTCGGCGGATTTGGCGAAGTCCACGGCCGATACTTCGGTCAGCTCCTTGCCGCAGCCGAACGGTCCGAGCATGAACTCGAGCGTCGGCCGCCAGTCGCCGAGATCGCTCGGCAGCGCCTGGGCCGCGGGCACGTCGCCCTTGCGCGCCGCGTCGGCGATGGCGCGATCGGCGCGAACCTGGAGCGCCAGAAAATCCTCGAGCTCGCCCTCGCGCGCGTAGCGCCGGCCGATGCGCACCTTCAGGCTCGCCGGCGCCGGATAGACTTCGATCCGGCGCGGCCGCGGAAGCTTGGTCAGCGGATTGAGGTCGGGCATGTGGATCCAATGCGCGCCGCGGTCGTAGGGCACGCCGAAGATGCGCGTATCGGTCACGCAGCGGCCGCCGATATGATCGCTCGCCTCGATCAGCGCGAACTTGCGTCCCGCGGCGGCGACGCGGCGCGCGGCAGCGATACCCGCCGCGCCGGCACCGACGATCACGACATCGACACTGGCCGCTGCGGGCGCCGTCGCGCCGACCGCGGGTCGTGTCGCCAGCGCCGCCGACGGCGGCGAGAAACGAGCGGCGGCTCAGTCGCGGCATGGTTTCCAAATGCTTGCGCAGCTTCGTCGCGACATTGCCCCAACGGCGCGCGGCGCGCAAACAGCATGGTTGTCGTTGTCGGCTTGATCAGCGTGACGGCCGTGTGAACCAAATTGCAAGGGCTTTTGCGTAAAATGCGCGCAATGACGAAAAGACGCGGCAAAACCGCGCGGCGGCGGAGGCCCGCATGAGCAAGCTGCTCGACGGCGTCGGGCGCGTGATCGCCCGCCATCTGGACAAGCCCGTGTCCGGCTACGAGCCGTTCACGCCGAGCGATCCCGACGCATTGCGTTGCTCGCTCGCGCCGGGCGACGTGCTTCTGGTCGAAGGCAACAACCGCATCTCCGGCGTCATCAAATATCTGACCCAATCGACCTGGTCGCACGCGGCGTTGTTTGTCGGACCGATCGCCGGACGCGCCACCGACGGCAGGCGAGCCGCACGTTCTCATCGAGGCCAATGTCGGCGAAGGCGTCGTCAGCGCGCCGCTGTCGAAATACGAGCGCTTTCACACCCGCATCTGCCGGCCGGTCGGGTTGACGCACGCCGACAGCGCCGCCGTGTGCGGTTACGCCCTGGCGCGGATCGGCTACGCCTACGATCTGAAGAACATCATCGATCTCATGCGTTATCTGTTGCCGCTGCCGGTGCCGCAGCACTGGCGCCGCCGCCTCATCGCGCTCGGTTCGGGCGATCCGACGCGGCTGATCTGCTCCGCGCTGATCGCGGACGCGTTCCGCGCCGTGCGCTATCCGATCCTGCCCAAGGTGACGCGGGCCGGCAGCCGGCGGGCGCGCCAGCAGATCATGGAGATCCGGCATTCCTCGCTGTATTGCCCGCGCGATTTCGACATCTCGCCCTACTTCAACGTCGTCAAGCCGACCATCGCGCAGGGCTTCGACTACAAGACGTTGCGCTGGGTCGATCTGCCGATGGTGCCGGAAAGCGTGGTGCCGCTCGCCGGCATCGGAACGTCCGGAGCCACTCGGCGGCGCCGCCGTCGGGCTCGGCCCACTGCCTGCCCACGGCGAGGCCGGCGCCGAGACGCTGCTAGCATAAGATGTGCGGAGGCGCCTCCACCCCTCTTGTGGAGGGGCCCGGCTATTGCTTTATTTTGTAAGGCCATCCGGCCTCGCCGGGAAACACGGCAGAGAGACCGGACCACAATGGTCTCACGCCTACAAAGAGGAACACAGCCATGGCCTGGACAACCCCGACCCTCGTCGAAATCTGCATCGGCCTCGAGATCAACGGCTATCTGCCGGCCGAATTCTGATCGTCGATTTCGTTTCGCGTTCCCTGAATGGGGCGCCTGACCGCCATCGTCCTCGGTGCTGCGGCCGGTGGAGGCTTTCCACAGTGGAATTGCCGCTGCCCGGTCTGTTGCCTCGCTTGGTCCGGTGATCGGCGGGTGAAACCGCGAACTCAAGCAAGTCTTGCCGTCTGCGCCGACGGCAAGACTTGGATTCTTCTCAATGCCTCGCCCGATTTGCGGGCGCAATTGCAGGCGACGCCGGCGTTGCATCCGCGCCCAAATGCGCACGAGGGTTTACGCGGCAGTCCGATCGCGGCCGTGGTCTTGACCGGCGCCGAGGTCGATCAAACGGCGGGGCTTTTGACCTTGCGCGAACGCCAGGAGTTCTCCGTGCTGGCCACCGCCGAGACGCTCGCGGCGCTCGACGCCAATCCGATTTTCCGGGTGCTGGCCCGCGACCTGGTGTCGCGCACCAGGCCGTCGCGCTCGGGGCGCCGTTCGCGCTGCCCGGCGGCATCGAGGCGGAGCTGTTCGCCGTTCCCGGCAAGGTCGCGCTTTATCTCGAAGACGACGATCCCGCGCTCGATGCCGAAACCGGCGCCAATGTCGGCGTCGAACTCGTCCATGGCGGCCGGCGGCTCGCTTATGTGCCGGGCGCGGCCGGCGTCCCGCCGGCGCTGCGGGCGCGGCTCGCCCGCGCCGACGTGGTGCTGTTCGACGGCACGCTGTTTCGCGACGACGAAATGACCGCGACCGGCACCGGCGGCAAATCCGGCCGGCGCATGGGGCACATGCCGGTCGGCGGCGCCGACGGCACGCTCGCTACGCTCGCCGGGCTTCCCGGCCGCGTGGTCTTGACCCATATCAACAACACCAATCCGATCCTGATCGAGGATTCCCCCGAACGGCGCCAGGTCGAAGCCGCCGGCTTCGAGATCGCCGAGGACGGGATGGAGATCGTGCTGTGAACAAGCACACGCCATCCTCGTCCGTAACCGGGGAGGACGACATGAAGCTGTTGAGCGAAGCTGAACTCGAAGCGGCGCTGCGCGACATCGGCGCGCGGCGTTATCACCGCCTGCACCCGTTCCACAAGCTGCTGCACGGCGGGTCCTGCACCAAGGGCCAGGTGCAGGCCTGGGCGCTCAATCGTTATTACTATCAGGCCATGATCCCGGTGAAGGACGCGAGCCTGATCGCCCGCTGCCCGGATTCCGCGACCCGGCGCGAATGGCGCAGCCGCCTCGTCGATCACGACGGCGCGCAGGAGGGCGAAGGCGGCATCGCGCGCTGGCTCAAGCTCACCGACGGGCTCGGGCTCGACCGCGACGACGTCGTGGCGCTGCGCGGCCTGTTGCCGGCGACGCGTTTCGCGGTCGACGCCTATGTGCATTTCGTGCGCGAAAAATCGTTGCTCGAGGCGATCGCCTCGTCGCTGACGGAACTGTTCTCGCCGCAGATCATCTGCGAGCGCATCGCCGGCATGCTCGAGAACTACGATTTCGTGACCAAGGAGACGCTGGCTTATTTCGCGCAGCGCCCGCCCCAGGCCGAGCGCGACTCGCGCTTCGCGCTCGATTATGTCAAGCGTCACGCCCGCACGGCAGAGGCGCAGCAGAGCGTCATCGCCGCGCTCGAATTCAAATGCGACGTGCTGTGGGCGATGCTGGATGCGCTCTATCACGCCTATGTCGCGCCGAAGCTCGTTCCGCCCGGCGCCTTCGTGCCCAAAGACCACTAGGCTGCACCAATAAGCCGAACCGAAAGAAACGAGCTGTTGAGCGAACCGAGCCCCGCCATTCCCGCCGATGCCCGCCCGCGGCTGCCGCGCGGCGTGCGGCTCGTGCACAACGAGGCGCAGGGCGGCTGGGTGCTGCTCGCGCCGGAGCGCGTGTTCAAGGCCGACGCCATTGCCGTGGAGATCGTCAAACGCTGCACCGGCGAGGCGACCTTCGCGGCGATCGTCGACGATCTGGCCGCGACGTTCAAGGCGCCGCGCGACCGCATCGACGCCGACGTGTCCGCGCTGCTGCGCGGGCTTGCCGACAAGAGGCTGTTGGAGTTGTGATATCGCAATGGCCGGAAACACCGCCGCACTGCACTCGCCCCTCGGCCTGTTGGCCGAGCTGACCCACGTCTGCCCGCTGGGCTGTCCGTATTGCTCCAACCCGCTGGCGCTTGATGCGCGGGCGAGCGAACTCGACACCGAAACCTGGGCGCGGGTGTTTCGCGAGGCGGCGGCGCTCGGCGTGTTGCAGGTGCATCTCTCCGGCGGCGAACCCGGCGCGCGCCGCGACCTCGTCGCTATCCAGGCGGCGGCGCACGCGGCCGGGCTCTACACCAATCTGATCACCTCGGCGGTCGGCATCACCGTCGAGACGCTGCAAAAGCTCGCCGCTGCGGGTCTCGACCACGTGCAGATCTCGATCCAGGACAGCGAGCCGAAGAGCGCCGACCACATCGCCGGCTACGAAGGCGCCTTCGCCCGCAAGCGCGCGCTCGCCGCCGCGGTGGTCGACCTGAAAATCCCGCTCACGGTCAATGCCGTGATGCACCGCGCCAACATCGACCGTGTCGATGAGATGGTGGCACTGGCGCTGAAGCTCGGCGCCAGCCGGGTCGAGATCGCCCACGCGCAATATTACGGCTGGGCGCTGAAGAACCGCAGCGCCCTGATGCCGACCGCGGAGCAGGTCGAGCGCGCCGCCGCGGCGGTCGCCGACCTGCGGACCCGCCACCACGGCGAGATCGTGATCGACGCCGTGGTGCCGGATTATTACGCGCGGCTGCCGAAACCCTGCGTCGGCGGCTGGGGGCGGCGTTCGCTCAATGTGACGCCGGCCGGCAAGGTGTTGCCATGCCACGCCGCCGAGTCGATTCCCGGCCTCGAATTCTGGTCGGTGCGCGAGCACTCGCTCGCCGACATCTGGGCCAACTCGCCGGCGTTCAACGCCTTCCGCGGCACCGACTGGATGCGGGAGCCGTGCCGAAGCTGCGACCGGCGCGAGATCGATTTCGGCGGCTGCCGCTGCCAGGCGTTCGCGCTCACCGGCGACGCGCGCGCGACCGATCCGGTCTGTCACCTCGCGCCGGGCCACGATACCGTCGCCGCGCTCGCCGCCGCGGCAATCCGCGACGACGAACCTTATGTTTACCGCCGCATGTAACGCATCATCCAAACGCCGCTTCGCATTTGTTATTCAGCAGGGTACATTCGCCCGGCAACAGGACGCGAGCATGACGGTACTTTCCGTCAACGGCAAAAC
Organism: uncultured Pseudomonadota bacterium; assembly: GCA_963745155.1. Taxonomy (GTDB): domain Bacteria; phylum Pseudomonadota; class Alphaproteobacteria; order Rhizobiales; family Xanthobacteraceae; genus BOG-931. Next base: position 24,979 of record CAVUWO010000016.1, read on the forward strand.
CTACGAGGTGGATGTCGAACCCGACACGCCCCTTTTGTGGGTGTTGCGCGACTCGATCGGGCTCACCGGCACCAAATACGGCTGCGGCATTGCGCAATGCGGCGCCTGCACCGTGCATATCGACGGCATCGCCACGCGGTCGTGTCAGGTGCCGGTCGGCTCGCTCGGCGGAAGCGCGTCACGACGGTCGAGGCGCTGGCGCAGGACGGCAAGCTGCACCCGGTGCAGCAGGCCTGGGTCGATTTCGACGTGCCACAATGCGGCTATTGCCAGAGCGGCATGATGATGGCGGTGGTCGCGCTGCTCAAGGACAAGCCGAAGCCGACGGACGCCGATATCGACGCCGCGATCACCAATATCTGCCGCTGCGGCTCCTATCAGCGCGTGCGCGCCGCGATCCATGCCGCGGCGGACGCGCGCACCAAACGCGCGGACGCCGCCTCGACGGCTAAAAACTCCTGGCAATGAGCAGCTTCATGATCTCGTTTGTGCCGGCGTAGATGCGCATGACGCGGGCGTCGCGATAGAGCCGCGAGATCGGATATTCGTCCATGAAGCCGTAGCCGCCGAACAATTGCAGGCAGCGGTCGACGATCTTGGCGAGCAGATCGGTCAGCCAGTATTTGGCCATCGAGGCCGTCACGGTGTCGAGCTCGCCCTTGACGTGCCGCTCGATGCAATGGTCGAGGAAGACCTTGGCGACGGTCGCCTCGCTCTTGCACTCGGCCAGCACGAATTGGGTGTTCTGAAACTCCATGATCTTCTTGCCGAAGGCTTGGCGCTGCTTGACGTAATCGACCGTCAAGGCGATGGCGCGCTCGATCATGGCGACGGCGTGTACGCCGACGATCAGCCGCTCCTGCGGCAATTCCTTCATCAGCTGATAGAAGCCCTGGCCTTCCTCGGTGCCGAGCAGGCTTTCCGCCGGCAGCGCGACCTCCTCGAAGAACAATTCCGAGGTATCGGCGGAATCCATGCCGAGCTTCTTGAGCTTGCGGCCGCGGCGGAAGCCGGTCGCGTCGGCGGTCTCGACCACCATCAGCGAGACGCCCTTGGCGCCCTGCTTGGGATCGGTCTTGGCGACGACGATGATGAGGTTGGCGTGCTGCCCGTTGGTGATGAAGGTCTTCGAGCCGTTGAGCACGTAGCCGTTGCCGGACTTCTTGGCGCTGGTGCGCACGCCTTGCAGGTCGGAGCCGGTGCCCGGCTCGCTCATGGCGATGGCGCCGACCAGTTCGCCGGTCGCGAGCTTCGGCAGCCAGCGCCGCTTCTGCTCCTCGGTGCCGTAATGCAGGATATAAGGCGCGACGATGCCCGAATGCAGCGGCGCGCCGAAGGTGTCGAAGCCGGCGAGCGAATATTCGCGATCGATCACCGCCTCGTGCGCGAACGTGCCGCCGGCGCCGCCGTATTCCTCCGGCATCGAGGCGCAGAGAAGCCCGGCCTCGCCGGCCTTGGTCCACACCTCGCGCGGGATAGAAGTGGTCCTCGTGCCATTTCTCGAGATGCGGCACGAATTCGGCGGCGATGAAGCGCCGCGCCTGGTCCTCGAGCAGGACGACATCCTCGCTCATCCAGGCGGGGCGCGGCAGATTGAGAATATCGCTCATCGGCGTTCGACCGCTGCGCCGTGGGGCTCTCGCAATTGCGCAATCCGACAAACCGGCATTCAATTCCCTCCCCGGATGCTGTTCCGCGCCGCGCCGTTCGGCATGCCGACGCGATGTTCAACTTCAGCGCATACGACGCTTCGCGCGGCTAGTCCACCCTCGCGGCGGGCCGCCGGCCGGCCCGCCGCGATCAACAATCCCGCCGCATTTCATTCACCATTTCGCCGATCCCAGCATTTATGCCGTTAATTTGAACCAATAGTCCGCGCGAGGCTTTTACTATGCGGGCTCACGTTGGGGGCTCGAGTCCGTCAATCCGTCAGGTCCAAGCAATTCAGGTCCAAGCGATCAGGTGTAAGCCATGCGTCCCGTGTTCCTGCGTCCCGCCTTGCTCATTGCCGCGGCGCTCGCCGTGCCGTTCGCCGCTCCCGCCAGCGCCAACATCGTCGTCAATATCGACAAGTCGGCGCAGCGCATGGCGGTCTCGGTCGATGGCGCCGAGCGCTATGTCTGGCCGGTCTCGACCGGCCGGCCCGGCTACGACACGCCGAACGGCACCTTCAAGCCGAACCGCATGGACGCCGATCATCTGTCCCAGGAATGGGACAATGCGCCGATGCCGCACGCGATCTTCTTCGACCTGCACGGCCATGCCGTTCACGGCTTTTTCGACGTCAAGCACCTCGGCCTTCCGGTCTCCCATGGCTGCGTGCGGCTGTCGCCCGATCACGCCGCGACGCTGTTCGAGTCTGGTGAAGACCGAAGGCATGAAGGACACGACGGTCATCGTCTCCGGCCGGACGCCGGGCGCCGATGGCGTTCCGGTCGCGCGGCGCAGCGCGCCGGTCGAGGCAAGCGCCGCTCAACCGATGCAGATCGCGCCGGGCTATGGCGATCCGGCGCCAGCCTATGCGCAGCAGCCGCCACCCTATTACCGGCAGCAGCAGCAACCTTATTACGCGCAGCAACAGCCCTATGCCTCAGCCGCGGCCATACTACGCGCAGCGGCAGCCGTATCCTCAGCCGCAGCCCTCTTACGGGCAGCAATGGCCGAGCCAGCCGCCGCCCCCGCCGTCGCCGTTCCGGGGTTTCAATCAGTATTGAGGTCCGTTAAGCGGCGACGCGATGCATCGCGCCGCCTTCCTTGGCGCCGTGGATGGCTTTGACGGATTTCTCGATCGCCGCCCACAGCCGCCCGATTTCGGCGGCGGCGTAGGAATCGGCGTCGTATTCCTTGGCGCCTTCGCCTTCCTCGAGCGCGAGCGAGAAAGCCGCGCGCTGGGTGATCTGTCCGCCCCAGACCGGGATGTGCAGTTCGGCGAGCGTCTTGCGGGCGTGCGCGACCGCCGGCGCCTCCACGTCCTGCCGGCGCGGCGGCGCGGCGTTGATGACGACCGCGAAAGGCTTGCGCGCCTCGCGGGCGTATTCGACCGTGTCCTTGATCGCTTCGAGATCGAACAGGCCGGGCCGGCACGGAATGATCACCAGCGTCGCGGCGCGGATCGCTTCCGTGACACTCGCCGACATGTTCGGGGCGGTGTCGATGAAGACCCACTCGGTGCCGTCGCGCTTGGCCGCCTTGACGATGTCGGCGATGCCGCGCTGCGCGGTCTTCAACGGCAGGTCGTCGCGCTTGCGCAGATGGCGCCACAGCGTCAGCGATCCTTGCGGATCGGCGTCGATGAGCAGAAAAGGCCGCGACGGCTTGTGGGCGTGGGCGGCGAGGTGCGCGGCCAATGTGCTCTTGCCCGAACCGCCCTTGCGCGATGCGAAGACGACGACGTTCATGACAGCTCTCCGAAAGTCTCTCCGAAGCCGACCCGACAAGTTTCATTTTAACGGATTTCCGCCCCTGGAGCAAAAACGCCGATCAATCCGGGCATTGGGCAACCTGTTGGTGCGGCTTTGAAAACCCGCGGTAATCCCCGGGTACGAGTTGTGGGTAAGCATGTGGATAAGGTTGGCAATTCGTGGCGCATTGCCGCCATCGCCGCTATTTCCAGGCCGCTGTGAATCGCGGGCAAAGTCGAACAAAATGACAATAAATCAATGAGTTACGAACGGACACCCGAAGCCGAGGGCACTGTGACGGCAATGCTCGAAACCGGTGGACAAGCGGCCTCCCGCATCGCCGCGCTCGTTACCGAGAGCCTGGCCGCGGAGGATGTCGCGGTCAGCCTGTCGGCGGTGGCTGCTGGACGTTCGCAGGTGGTGATTTATTTCCGCACGCCGCCGGACGAGACCGCGGTGCGCGCGCTGGTGACAGCCGCCGCCGGGGCCGAAGTCGCCGCGGAATTACGCTTCGCGCGTGTGGCGGAGCAGGACTGGGTCGGCGCCAGTCTCGCCGGCCTCGCGCCGGTCGCGGCCGGGCGCTTTGTCGTCCACGGCGCGCACGACCGCACGCGCGTTGCGGTCAACCGGATCGGCATCGAAATCGAGGCCGCGCTCGCATTCGGCACCGGGCATCACGGCACCACGCGCGGCTGCCTCCTGGCACTCGACCGGATTTGCCGTTCTTGGAGCCCGCGACATGCCGCGCCGCGCCTACTCGACCTCGGCACCGGCAGCGGCGTCCTCGCCATTGCGGCCGCGCGCGCCCTGCAGCGCCGCGTGCTCGCGACCGACATCGACCCCGTCGCCGTGCGGGTGGCGCGCACCAACACCCGGCTCAACCGCGCGGGTGCGCTGGTCGAGATCATCCGCGCCGACGGGGTCGCGTCGCGACGGCTGCGCGAAGATGCGCCGTTCGACCTCGTCATCGCCAACATCCTGCTCGGCCCGCTGCTGCGGCTGGCGTCGCCGCTGAAGAAGCTCGCCGCCCCCGGTGCGCGCGTCGTCCTCTCCGGCCTCTTGGCGGCGCAGGCGAACGCCGTGCTTGCCGCCTACCGGCCGCTCGTCTTGGAGCGCCGCATCGACATCGACGGCTGGACCACGCTCGTCCTGGTGCGGCGGACGCAGCGGAGCCGCGCCGTTGCCGCGCGTCGCCGCTCTCCCTAGATTGCCCCCATGTTCGAGGCGCATTTCCAGACGTTCGAGGCGCGCAGCGATCGCGGCGCCATCGCGCCGCGGGTCGCTGCGTTGCGGGCCGAACTCGCGCGGCGCGGCCTCGACGGCTTCATCGTGCCGCGAACGGATCGGTTCCAGAACGAATACGTGCCGCCCTGCGCCGAGCGGCTCGCCTGGCTCACCGGCTTCACCGGTTCCGCCGGCGCCGCCATCGTGCTCGCCGAGCGCGCGGCGCTGTTCGTCGACGGCCGCTATCAGGTGCAGGTGCGCGACGAGACCGACACTGCGGTTTTTACGATCGAGCATCTGGTCGAGCGGCCGCCGTCGGCGTGGATCGAAGCCAATCTCTCCGCCGGCGCCAAGCTCGGCTATTCGCCGTGGCTGCATACCGTCGACGGCGCCGAACGGCTGGCGAAAGCCTGCGCGGCAGCGGAGGCGAGCCTCGTTCCGGTCGACGACAATCTGATCGACGTGATTTGGACCGACCGCCCGGCGCCGCCGTTCGGCGCCGTCGTGCTCCACGATCTGCGCTATGCCGGCGAGGCGGCGCGGGACAAGCTCGCCCGGCTGCGCGCCGAACTGGAGAAGTCGCCCGCCGATGTGCTGGTGGTGTCGGACCCGCACGCGGTGTCGTGGCTCTTCAACATCCGCGGCAGCGATATCGCCCATACGCCGGTGGTGCTGGCGTTCGCGCTGGTGCCGAAGGACGGCCGGCCCGCGCTCTATGTCGATCCCGGCAAGGTCGGCGCCGTCGTCCGGGCGCGCCTCGAAACGCTGGCCGACGTGCGCGCGGACGAAGCGTTCGAGCGCGATCTCGCCGCACTCGGCGCGGCACACAAGGCGGTGCGGCTCGATCCGGCCGGCTGCCCCGAGGCGATCGCGCGCCTCGTTAGCGGCAATGGCGGCACGGTAATCCGCGGCGGCGATCTCATCGGGCCGATGAAGGCGGTGAAGAATGCCGTCGAAATCGCCGGCGCGCGCGCGGCGCATGAGCGCGACGGCGCGGCGGTGACGCGCTTTCTGGCTTGGTTCGACCGCGAGGCGCCGGCGGGCCGCCTGACCGAGATCGATGCGGTCGAGGCGCTGGAAAGCTTTCGCCGCGACACCGGCGTCCTCAAGGACGTATCGTTCCCGACCATCTCCGGCGCCGGGCCGAACGGCGCCATCGTGCATTACCGCGTCACCCGTGCCAGCAACCGAGGGATCGCGCCGGGCGAGCTTTTTTGATCGATTCCGGCGCCCAGTACGAAGACGGCACCACCGACATCACCCGCACCGTCGCGGTCGGCACGCCGAGTGCCGACATGCGCGCGAATTTCACCCGCGTGCTCAAGGGTCATATCGCGATCGCGCGCGCGGTGTTCCCCGACGGCACCTCCGGCGCGCAGCTCGACCCGTTCGCCCGGCAATTTCTGTGGCGGGCCGGGCTCGATTTCGATCACGGCACCGGCCACGGCGTCGGCAGCTATCTTTCGGTGCACGAGGGCCCGGCCCGCATCTCCAAGCTCGGCGAGGCGGCGCTCAAGCGCGGCATGATCCTGTCCAACGAGCCCGGCTATTACCGCACCGGCGCCTACGGCATCCGCATCGAAAATCTGGTCCTGGTCATCGAAGCCCCGCCCGTCGCCGGCGCGGAACGGCCGCTCAATGCGTTCGAGACGCTGACGCTGGCGCCGATCGATCTGCGGCTCATCGATGCGGCGATGATGACGGCGGAGGAGATCGCGTGGCTCGACGCCTATCACGCGCGGGTGCGCGAGACGCTGGCGCCGCTTGTCGATGAGCAAACGCGAGCGTGGCTGATCGCGGCGACCGCGCCGGTTGGGTGAGTGTGTGACCGGGCGCTCCTAAGCTCGCCCTCTCAATAACAAAAAGATCAACGAATAAGCTTTGCCCACTCTTCCTCGGTCAAAACCGCGACCCCGTGCTTTCGCGCCTCGGCGAGCTTCGACCCGGCGCCGGGTCCGGCGACGACATAGTCGGTCTTTTTCGACACCGAGCCGGACACCTTGGCGCCGAGCCGTTCGGCCGACGCCTTGGCTTCGTCGCGCGTCATGGTTTCGAGCGTGCCGGTGAAGACCACGGTCTTGCCGGCGATCGCGGAATCGGCCCGCGGCCGTTCGGCGTCGCGGATGCGGACTTCTTTGACCAGCCGCTCGATGCGGCGCAGATTGTGCGTCTCGCGGAAATAATTGCGCAGGCTCTCGATCACGGTCTCGCCGATCTGATCGAGCGCGTCCATCTCCTGCTTGGCCTCCTCGTCGTCCTTGGCGAGCTTGAGGCAGGCGTCGAAAAACGCGTCCCAGCAGCCGTAGCCGCGCGCCAGCGCGACCGCGGTGGTCTCGCCGACGTGGCGGATGCCGAGCGCGTAGATGAAGCGCTCCAGCGCGATGTCGCGGCGCGCCGCGATGGCGCCGAACAGATTGCGCACCGAGACTTCGCCGTAGCCTTCGACTTCTTCGAGCCGGGTCTTCTGGTTGTTTTCCTTGAGTTTCAAATTCCCGTTGCGCGTTTCCAGCGTGAAAATGTCGGCCGGCTCATTGATCCAGCCCTGCTCGTGGAAAAATTCGATTTGCTTCTCGCCCAACCCATCGATGTCGAAGGCGCGGCGTGAAACGAAATGCCTGAGGTGCTCGATCGTCTGATAAGGGCAGGCGAATTCGCCGCTGCAGCGGACGACGGCGCTTTCTTCCCCTGCCGCCGTTTTCTCGCGCTCGACCTCGGTGCGCAGCGGGCAAGGGCAATGCTTCGGAACTGGGTAAGGTTTCGTGCCAGGCGGCCGCTTTTCCAAGACGACGCCCAGCACCTGCGGAATGACATCGCCGGCGCGCTGGATGCGCACCGTGTCGCCGATGCGCACGTCGAGCCGCGCGATCTCGTCGAAATTGTGCAGCGTCGCGTTCTGCACCACGACGCCGCCGACCGTCACCGGTTCGAGCTTGGCGACCGGCGTGAGCGCGCCGGTGCGGCCGACCTGGATCTCGATGTCCTTGACGACGGTCAGCGCCTTCTCGGCGGCGAATTTGTGCGCGATCGCCCAGCGCGGCGAGCGCGATACGAAGCCGAGCCGCTCCTGCCAGTCGAGCCGGTCGACCTTGTAGACGACGCCGTCGATGTCGTAGTCGAGCGCGGCGCGCCGCGCCTCGATCGTCGCGGTGGAACGCCAGCAGTTCCTCGACCGAGCGGCAGATTTTGGTCAGCGGATTGGTCTTGAAGCCGCAGCGCTCGAACCATTTGATCATGCCGGACTGGCTGTCCGCCGGCATCTCGCTCATCTCGCCCCAGGCATAGGCAAAAAAGCCGAGCGGGCGCGAGGCGGTGATCGACGGGATCCTTCTGCCGCAGCGAGCCGGCGGCGGAATTGCGCGGATTGGCGAACACCTGGCCGCCGGCTTCGGCTTGGCGCTTGTTGAGCGCCAGGAAGGCGTGCTTGGTCATATAGACTTCGCCGCGCACCTCGCACACCGCCGGTACTTTTTTGCCCTTGAGATGGTGCGGGACGTCCTTGAGCGTTTTCACATTGGCGGTGACGTCCTCGCCCTCGGTGCCGTCGCCGCGCGTCGCCCCGGTGACGAGTTCGCCGTTTTCGTAGCGCAGCGACATCGACAGGCCGTCGATCTTCGGCTCGGCGTTGAAGACGATCTCGTCGTCTTCGGAAAGCCGCAGGAAGCGCCGGATGCGGCCGACGAAATCGACCACGTCCTCGTCCGCGAACGCATTGTCGAGCGAGAGCATCGGCACCGCGTGCCGCACCTTGGCGAAGCGCGCCGAAGGCGCCGCGCCGACCCGCTGGGTCAGGCTTTCCAGCGTCCGCAGCTGCGGGAACCGCGCCTCGATCGCGTTGTAGCGCTGCCGCAGCGCGTCGTACGCGGCGTCGGAAATCGTCGGCGCGTCGTCCTGATAATAGCGCCGGTCATGCCCGGCGATCTCGGCCGCCAGCCGCGCATGCTCGGCCTTGGCCTGCCGCTCGGTGAGGATTCGACCGGCGTTTCGGTTCTTGTCGCGGCGCGGCATGACGGACGTTAGCCCGCCGCCCGGATCAAACGCTCCGCGGCGGCGCGGGCTTCGGCGGTGATCTCGGCGCCGGCGAGCATGCGGGCGATCTCCTCGCGGCGGTGGTCGGCGGCGATCTCGGCGACGCGGGTGGCGACGCGCTTGCCCTTGGCCAGCGCGTCCTTGCTGATGAGATAATGCCGGTCGGCGCGCGCCGCGACTTGCGGCGCGTGGGTGACCGCGATCACCTGGACGCGCGCGGCGAGGCGGGCGAGCCGCACGCCGATGGCGTCGGCGATGGCGCCGCCGACCCCGGTGTCGATCTCGTCGAACACCAGCGTCGGCGCCGAGCCGCGATCGGCCAGCACGACTTTGAGCGCGAGCAGAAAGCGCGACAGTTCGCCGCCGGAGGCGACCTTCATCATCGGGCCCGGCCGCGTGCCCGGATTGGTGCGGACCCAGAATTCGACGCGGTCGAGCCCGTCCGGGCCTTCGCCGGTCGCTTCCATCGCGGTCGAAAATTCCGCGCGTTCGAGCTTGAGCGGCTTGAGCTCGGCATTGACCGCCTTGTCGAGCGCCTGGCCCGCGCGCCGGCGTTTGGCCGACAGCGCTTCCGCCATTTCCTGATAGCGCGCCACGGCCTCCTGCATGTCGCGTTCCAGCGCGGCGAGCCGTTCGGCGCCGGCGTCGATCAAAGCGAGATCGCTCGTCATAGCGGCGCGCCAGCGCGGCGAGATCGTCGACCGGAACGTTGTATTTGCGCGAGGCGGCGCGCAGCGCGAACAGCCGCTCCTCGATGCGCTCGAGTTCGTGCGGATCGTATTCGGCGACGCGCAGCGCGTGTTCGAGATGCATGCGGGCGTCGTCGAGCGCGGTCAGCGCCGCGTCGATCGCCTTGACCGCCGGCTCGATCAGCGCCGGCGTCTGCGCGCCGCGGCGTTCGAGCCGGCGCACCGCGGTCGCGAGCGGCGTCACCGCGGACTGCGGGCCGGCGACGGCCTCGAGCGTGATGCGCAAGTCTTCGGCGACCTTTTCCGCCTGCATCATGCCGGTGCGCCGTTCGGCGAGCGCGGTCTCTTCGCCGGCTTCCGGCGCGAGCTTGCCGAGTTCCTCGACGGCGTGGCGCAGCCACTCGGCCTCGCGCTGCGCGCGCTCGACGTCGGCGCGGTGGGCGGCGACGGCGGCTTCGCGCGCGCGCCGCTCGGTCCACAGCCGCCTGACCTCCGCGGCCTCGGCTTCGATCCCGCCATAGGCGTCGATGAGCGCGCGGTGCGTGCCCGCCTCGACGAAGGCGCGGTCGGCGTGCTGGCCGTGGATTTCGACCAGGGCCGCGCCCAGCGTGCGCAGCGCCTGGACGCTGACCGGCTGGTCGTTGACGAAGGCGCGGGTGCGGCCGTCGGCGAATTGCACCCGGCGCACGATCATCTCGTCGCTCGTCGCCGAGATCGGCGAGGAGATCGTTGTCGGCGAGCACGCGGCGCGCCGGATGCTCCTTGGCGATGTCGAAGACGGCGGTCACCTGACCCTGTTCGGCGCCCTCGCGCACCAGCGCGGCATCGCCGCGGGCGCCGAGCGCCAAGGCAAAGGCATCGAGCAGGATCGATTTGCCGGCGCCGGTCTCGCCGGTCAGCACCGCGAGACCGGACCCGAAATCGATGTCCAGCCGATCGATCAGAACGATATCGCGGATGGAAAGGCGGACGAGCATGAAGCGAGCGACACGGTTGCCGGACGAAAAGGCCTTGCTCGTCATTCCGGATCGCCGCGAAATGGCTCGGCCCCGGAATGACGAATCACGCGGCCGGACGAAGCCTAAGCAACGATGATGATAATAGCGATTTCGCGCGCTGTCGTCAGGCGTCGTGCGCCCGGGCGAGCCTGATCCCCGTCAGCCCATTCCCTTGAAGGCGCGGCTGATCCAGGAATCCTTGTTCTCGCTCGGCTCGACGCCGGCGGATTTCACCAGCTTGTAGGCGTCCTTGTACCAGGAACTGTCCGGGAAATTGTGGCCGAGCACGGCGGCGGCGGTCTGCGCCTCGTCGAGAATGCCGAGCGAGACATAGGCCTCGGTCAGCCGCTCGAGCGCTTCCTCGACTTCGCGCGTCGTCTGATACTGCGTGACCACGACCTTGAAGCGGTTGATCGCGCCGGTGAAATCGCGCCGCTTCATGTAGAAGCGGCCGACTTCCATCTCCTTGCCGGCGAGCTGGTCGCGTGCCGTCTGGATCTTCTTCTTGGCGCTGACGGCGTATTCGGTGTCGGGATATTTGCGCACGACTTCTTCGAGCGCGGCGACCGCCTTGTCGGCGCGCGCGACATCCCGCGTGACATCCGGAATCTGGTCGTAATAGGAGGCGCCGATCAGGTATTGGGCGTAGGCCGTATCCTGGCTGCCGGGATGCAGCGTCACATAGCGCTTCGCCGAATTGATGCAGTCGTCGTATTTCTGCGCCTGGTAGTACGAATAGGCCGACATCAGCAGCGCCTTGCGCGCCCAATCCGAATACGGGTTCTGACGGTCGACCTGATCGAATTTCTTCGCCGCGGCCTCGTAGTCCTCCTTCTTGTTCAGGAGGTAGAGGCCCTCATTGTAGAGCTTGTCGGCGGGGTCGTCCGGGACGTAATCCTCTTCCTTGTTGCCGCCGAACAGGCCGGTCAGGCTGCTGCAGCCCATCAGCGGCGCCGTGACGAACACCAGCGCCAGCATGCCCGCAACCGCGCGGAGCCTGTAACCGGACAGCCCGTACGCGGATCTTGGCGATCCTTCTTGACGCGAAATCATGAGCTTGATGAGGGTCCCGTCCCGCCGAAGCGTGCGTGCCAATCCGCGCGGCTTAGCGCGTTGTGGGAGCGTCCGCCGGCCCCCCGTGGAACTAGGCCGACAATCTGCCAGTATTAAGGCGGAAAATTCAACTGATTCAAGCGGCGCGGTGGTGGCGCGCGGCGGCGGGTGGTTAAGACGCGGGCGAGCTTTTCATGCTTGTCGCATTTTCTTTCGGAAAACCGGCAGCCACCACCGGATCGAGTCCGGCGGCAGGCTTTCCGGAAAATGCTCTGGCCACGTTCAGGAAACATCCGGCCCATAGGCCGGTGCCGCAAATCCGGCGCCGAGCTCGGCATGGCCGCGGACGCGGCGCGTCGCCTCCGGCGCTTCGACGTAGGTCCACGCGCTCGGGTCGGCCATCAATGCTGTGACCACGGCGTGATTGAGCTTGTGCCCGCCGCGCACCGAACGGTACGCGCCGATCAGCGGCGCGCCGGTGAGCGCGAGATCGCCGATCGCATCGACCGCCTTGTGGCGCACGAACTCATCGGGAAAGCGGACACCTTCGGCATTGAGCACGCGGCTCTCGGCGACCACGACGGTGTTCTCGAAGCCGGCGCCGAGCGCGTACCCCGCGCTCCACAGCTTGGCCACGTCGCGCATGAAGCCGAACGTCCGCGCCCGCGCCAGATCGCGGCGGAAGGTGCCCGGCTCGAGGTCGCACGTGAAGGTCTGCCGCCCGATCAGCGGGTGATCGAATTCGATTTCCGTCTCGATGCGCAGGCCGCGCGCATAGGGGCGCAACTCGCCGGTGCAGCCGTTCTTGCTCACGCGCACCGGCTTGAGCACCTGGATGTAGCGCCGCGGCGCCGCCATGGTCGCCATGCCGGCCTGGTCGATCGCCGCAACGAAGGGTGCGGCGCTGCCGTCCATGATCGGAACTTCCGGTCCGTCGACCTCGACCACGGCGTTATCGACGCCGAGAGCGTACAAGGCAGCGAGCACGTGCTCGGTGGTCGACACGGCCGGCCCGGAGCCATCGCCGAGCACGGTGGCGAACTCGGTCGCGGTGACCGAATGGAAATTGGCCGGAAGTTCGCGGTCGCTGCGGCAGTCGGCGCCGGATCGCAAAAATACGATGCCGGTGCTCGCCTCGGCCGGATGCAGCGTCAATGTGGTGGGAAGACCGGAGTGGACGCCGATGCCGGTAACAGTCGCTGGCTTGCGCAGCGTCGTCTGCCGGTTAGCCTGCATGCCCCTGGTCATGCCGAATGTCCCAAAGCCGGTTGTCCAACACGAGAGTTGTCCCAAACCGGACGGCCTACTGCTCACAGCCGGACTGCCCCCAGCAACCGGCCAACCCCAACCAGAGCGAAGCAAAGGTTTCGTAGGCGGACTCTTGGTACGTCCTTTTGGGCACGTTCACGAGCAAAGCTCGTAGACGAACTCGCCGCAGAACGACAGAACTCCAGCCCTCGGATCGTCCCCGATAACGTCCCGAAACCGCTCCCCTCCGACACGCAGACCATATCGGCGCCGCGGATTGAGGCCAACTCACGGTTTCTTACTAAATGTTACCCTTTTCCGGCCGCACTCTTGTCGCTCGGATGTCCGAACGGCGCGGCCGGCGCGGCGCGCCGTTTTGCGCTGTGACGCCGGGCCCGGTCCCGGCAAACCGCAATATCCGCAGTCGTTCAAAGGCTTACTTCCGAGCGGTTGCTGGCTGGGCGGCCCGGCGGCGGCATCGCCCCGATTTTGGCGGCCGCCGCCAAGGATTTAGTTGGCCTGTCGACGCAGGAACGCCGGGATGTCGAGCTGATCCTCTTCGCTGTGGTTATGCACAGGAGTTCTGCTGCCGCCCGTGCTGGTCCAAGGTCTGCGGATTCGGTCGCTTCGCGTATTCCGATACCGGATGATCTTGGCGCATCTCTTGGCGCGTCTCTTGGCGCGTCTCTTGGCGTGCCTCAGTGCGAGGCATCGGACGGCCGGGCAGGCGTTCGGCACTCGCCGGTGCGATCGGCGCCGCGGCGCGCGGGTCGAACTTTGTGTCGTCCTGCTCGTCGTGTTCGCGGCGGCCGAGGCCGACCGCGGCCAGACGTTGCAACAGCGAAACATGCCGCCGCTGCGGGTGGTGCTCTTCGGGCGCCGCCTCGCCGCGGCGGGCACGAATCTCGTTCTGCGCCGGCACCGGCAGTTCGTCGATCCGCGGCATGCGCGGGCCGCGCTGCGGCATCCGTTCCGCCTGTGGCGGGATGAAAGCCCGCGGTTCATGCGGCTCCGGTGCGGCGGGCGCCGGCTCGATGAACAAGGAAGGCTTGGGCGCCAGCGGGCGGATAGTGACCTCTGAAGCGTCGCCTTGGAGGCCTCTTTGGCCGCCGTCTTGGCCGCCCAACGGCAGCAGCGCGGCGGCCATGGCCGCCTTCGCCGATTCGATCGAATCGTTGACCGAGGCGGCGGACGCCATCATCGGCGGCGGCGCGGGCCGCGCCGTCTCGTTGCGGTCGAAACGCTCCATCCCGCGTCCATTTTCGCCGCGCGGCGGTCTTGCCGCGTCCAGGCCGAGCGGCGGCTTGACGCCGACCGGCGCTGCCGGTCGCTCCGCATAGGCTTGGTCTATTCCGGTCGCGACGACCGACACGCGGATGATGCCGTCGAGCGTCTCGTCGAAGGTCGCGCCGACGATGATGTTGGCGTCCTCGTCGACCTCCTCGCGGATGCGGGTTGCCGCCTCGTCGACTTCATAGAGCGTCAGATCGCGGCCGCCGGTGATCGAGATCAACAAGCCGCGCGCGCCCTTCATCGAGGCGTCGTCGATCAGCGGATTGGCGATCGCCGCTTCCGCCGCGGTCTGCGCCCGCTTGTCGCCCTCGGCCTCGCCGGTGCCCATCATCGCCTTGCCCATCTCCTGCATCACGGTGCGGACGTCGGCGAAATCGAGATTGATCAGGCCTTCCTTGACCATCAGGTCGGTGATGCAGGCGACGCCGGAATAGAGCACCTGGTCGGCCATGGCGAAGGCGTCGGCGAACGTGGTTTTCTCGTTCGCCACCCGGAACAGATTTTGGTTGGGAATGACGAGCAGCGTGTCGACGCATTTCTGCAGTTCGACAATGCCGGCTTCGGCAATGCGCATGCGGCGCTGGCCTTCGAAGTGGAACGGCTTGGTCACCACCCCGACGGTGAGGATGTCGAGGTCGCGGGCCGCCTTGGCGATCACCGTCGCGGCGCCGGTGCCGGTGCCGCCGCCCATGCCCGCGGTGACGAACACCATGTGCGCGCCGGACAGATGGTCGCGAATCTCGTCGATCACTTCTTCCGCGGCGGCGCGGCCGACCTCGGGCCGAGCGCCGGCGCCGAGACCTTCGGTCACCTGCACGCCCATCTGAATGATGCGCTCGGCCTTCGACATGGTGAGCGCCTGCGCGTCGGTGTTGGCGACGACGAAGTCGACGCCCTGGAGACCCGCCCCGATCATGTTGTTGACGGCGTTGCCGCCGGCGCCGCCGACGCCGAACACGGTGATGCGCGGCTTGAGCTCACGGATGTCAGGAATTTTCAGATTGATGGTCATGATTGCCTCTTCTTTTCTGCAAGGACGTCCTCGACGTCCTGCTTCGGCCGGTCCGCCGCCGGCCGCTGCGTGGGGTTCATTTCGCGCGCAGGGGTCATCAGAAGCCCTCGCGAAGCCACTGTCCGACGCGGGCGAAATAGCCGCCGCCCGTGCCACGCCTCAGGTACCGCTTGCCGCGTGTTTCGAAGTGCTCGAGATGCGCCGCCTGCGGATAGACCAAAAGGCCCGCCGCCGCCGCGAACGCCGGTCCCTTGGCCGCTTCCGGCAGCCCGGCGATGCCGAGCGGCCGTCCGACCCGCACCGGCCGGCCGAGAATGCCGGCCGCAAGCTCCGGCAGGCCGGTCAACTGGCTCGCGCCGCCGGTCAGGATCACACGGCCGCGCGGTTCGGCCGCGAACGAGGACGCCGCCAGCCGGTCGCGCACCATTTCCAGGATTTCTTCCACGCGCGGCTTGACGATGTGCACGAGGTACGCCCGGGAGACGTGCTGGGCCTGCTCGCGGTCATCTTCGTTGATGGGCGGCACCGTGATCATGTCGCGCTCGTCCGATGCACCGACCAGCACACTGCCATAAAGCGTCTTGATTCGCTCGGCATCGGCGAGCCCGGTATTGAGGCCGCGCGCGATGTCCATGGTGACGTGGTGGCCGCCGAGCGCGAAACCTTCGGCATGAACGAAGCCGCCGCCGACGAAAACCGACATGGTCGTGGTGCCGGCGCCCATGTCGACCACCGCGACGCCGAGATCGGCTTCGTCGTCGGCGATCACGGCGAGGCCGGCGACGTAGGGCGCCGCCACCATCGCTTCGACCGAGAGATGACAGCGCTCGACCGCGAGCATCAGGTTGCGCGCCGCGGCGATGTCGGTCGTCGCCACATGCATGTCGACCCCGAAGCACGCGCCGAGCATGCCGCGCGGATCGCGGATGCCGTTGCCGCCGTCGATCGAATAGCCGACCGGTATCGAATGCAGCACGGCGCGGCCGTCGCGCAGCGATTGCCGGCTGCCGGCGGCAAGGACGCGCGCGATATCGCCCGCGGACACGGCGGAGCCGACAAGCTCGATTTCGGCGGCGAACAATTCGCTGCCGAGCCGCCCGGCGGCGACCGAGAGCACCACCGCTTCGATTTCGACCCCGGCCATGCGCTCGGCGGCGTCGACGGCCTGGCGGATCGCTTCCTCGGCCTGGGCGAGATTGACCACGGCGCCGGCCTTGGTGCCGCGCGCGCCGGTATGGCCGAAGCCGATCACCTCGATGGCGTGGCTCCGCCGCGTCAACACCTGTTGCGGCGGATGCGGCCGCAGCCGCGCGATCAGGCAGGCGATCTTGCTCGAGCCGATATCGAGCGCGGCGACGAGCGCGCTGCGCCGCGGCGAGATCGGCTTCATCTTCGGGGTGACGCCGTAATGCAGGGCGCTCATGCGTCGCCGCCCTTTTTCTTCTTCTTGTCTTTTTCCCGCAGCGCGTCCTCGCGGGCCTGCGCGGCGGCGTCGGTGAGCCGCACGCTGACGCGATCGGGCAGCCGCAGATCGACCGCGGTGATGTCGCGCGACAAGCAGCTTCTTGTCGCGGTCGAGCGCCACCAGCCGTTCCAGCGCCTGCGCGACGTCGGTCTCCGGCAAATGCACGTCGATGCCGTTCTTGAGGATAATGTCCCAGCGCCGCCCGGCGACCAGGATCGAGGCGCGCAGCGCTGAGCGGATGTCGGGAAAGCGGTCGAGGATCGACAGGAAATCGTCGGCCTGCCGCTCGGCGCCGCGTCCGACCACGAGCGGCAAGTCGAGATAGCGGCCGTCGATGAAGGGTTCGAGGATGGTGCCGTCGGCGGCAATGACGCTGACGCGGCCGTCCTTCTGCCACAGCGCGAAGGCTTGCCGCTCGGTGATCGTGATCTGCAGCCGGTCGGGATAAAGCTTGAGCACGGCGGCGTCGGCGATCCACGGATTGGAAAGGAGCCGCGTGCGGGCGGCGTCGGCGTCGAGGAACAACAGCGACGCGCGGGTGGTGACGCCGGCGGTCGCGAGAATTTTTTCGCGGCTGACTTCCTTCGGTCCGGTGAGCGAGATGGCGGCGATGCGGAAACCGATCGCGTTCGCGGCCGCGTCGCGCGCTTCCTTCAATTGCTCGACGATCGCGGCAACGTGATCGCCCGCGACCGCGCCGTAGCCGAGCGTGGCGGCGAGAAGAAGCAGCGAGGCGGCGAGGCCGAGCCCCGGCGGCGGCAGCCGCGCGATGCGCGACCCCGATGCGCGCGATCCGGCGGGCGTGGCTCGCGAAGCGGGCGGCGAACGCCGCGATACGGCCCGCACGCTCGCGGCGAGCCCGATCGAGGACGCGCGTATGGTGCGGCTCGTCAATGTGCGTGCCGGCCCCTTCCCCTAAAGGCCCCGACCGCATCAGCGGTTGGTCGAGGCGTCCTCCACCATCCATCGCACCAGCTCATCGAAGGTGATGCCCGCGTAAAGCAGCGAGCTCGGGCACGAGCGAGGTTTCGGTCATGCCCGGCTGTGTATTGACCTCAAGACAGATCAGCTCTCCCGTTCCCCGATCGTCGTAGCGGAAGTCTGTGCGGCTCACGCCGCGACAGCCGAGCGCTTCATGGGCAGCCAGACTGAGTCTGCGGACCTCCTGGTAAACATTTGGTAAAATTGGCGCCGGTAGCAGGTGCCGGGAGCCGCCGGCGGCGTATTTGGCTTCGTAATCGTAGAACTCGGTGGCCGGCTCGATCTCGATGACATCGAGCGCGCGGTCGCCGATGACGGCGCAGGTGAGTTCCTTGCCCGGGATGTAGCGCTCGATCAGGACTTTTTCGCCGAACGCCCAATCGTCGCGGTAAAGCTCCTGCGGCGGGTGGGGGTGCTCCGGCGTGACGATGAAGACGCCGACGCTCGAGCCTTCGGCGATCGGCTTGATCACATAGGGCGGCGGCAACAGATGCGCTTTCGCCGCGTCGAAGCGCGACGCGACCTTGTCTTCCGCGACCGGAACGCCGGCGCCGCGAAAGATCGCCTTGGCGAAATCCTTCTGCATGGCGAGCGCGGAGGCGAGCACGCCGGAATGGCTGTAGGGAATGCCGAGGATTTCCAGGACGCCCTGCAGCGTGCCGTCCTCGCCGGGCCGTCCGTGCAGCACGTTGAGCGCGGCGTCGGGTTTCTCCGCGCCGAGCACGGTCGCGATGTCGCGCCCGACATCGATCGGCGTCACGCGGTATCCGAGCCGGGCGAGCGCATCGGCGCACGCCTTGCCCGAGCGCAGCGAGACTTCACGCTCGGCCGACCAGCCCCCCATCAGAACGGCGACGTGCTTGGTCATCGTTTCGCCAAATGCCTCAGCCTGCGCATCAGCCGGCTCCGCTGATTCGCTTTCGGGCCCAATAGAATCGACAATGGGGGAAAGGTCGAGAGGCTCCGCAGCCGGGTCGGCCTATGTCGGCACCCCGATCCGCTTGATCTCCCATTCCAGCTCCACGCCGGAATGTTCCTTGACGCGGCGGCGGACGGTTTCGCCCAGGGTCTCGATCTCGGCGCCGTGGCGTTGCCGAGATTGATCAGAAAATTGCAGTGCATCTCGCGACACCTGCGCGTCGCCGATGCGCAGGCCGCGGCAGCCGGCGGCGTCGATGAGCTGCCAGGCTTTTTGGCCGGGCGGGTTTTTGAAGGTGGAGCCGCCGGTGCGGCTTTTGATCGGCTGCGTCGCCTCGCGCGACTCGGTGATCTTTTCCATCTCGGCCGCAATCGCCGCCGGATCGCCGCGCTCGCCGCGAAAGGTCGCTGCGGTGAAAATGTAATCGGCGGGCGCGCCCGAGTGCCGGTAGCTGTAGCCGAAGTCGGCATTGGCGAGCACATGGACGCGGCCGGCGCGATCGACCGCGCGGGCGGAAACGAGCGCGTCCTTGGTCTCGCGGCCATAGGCGCCGCCGTTCATGCGCAGCGCGCCGCCGATCCCGCCGGGAATACCGCGCAGGAACGAAAGCCCGGCGATGCCGGCCTCCTGCGCCGCGCGCGCGACGCGAACGTCGGGCACCGCCGCGCCGGCGCGGACCTCGAGCCCGTCGATCGCGATCTCGCCGAAGCCGCGGCCGAGGCGCACGACGACGCCCGGCACGCCGCCGTCGCGCACGATCAGATTGGAGCCGAGCCCGATGACGGTCACCGGGATTTCAGCGGCGAGATTGGCGAGGAAATAACAAAGATCGGCCTCGTCCTCCGGCATGAACAAAACCTGCGCCGGCCCGCCGACGCGAAACCAGGTCAGCTCGGCGAGCGACTGGTTGGCGAGGAGCCGGCCGCGCAAAGATTGCAGCTGCGCTTTAAGGTCGAAACAAGGTCAGGAGCCACATGTTCGATGCATCAGTTTTGCCGCTTCCGATTGTTGAGGGTTTCTGTGATGCGTGCACACATCTGAGACACGATCATCTCGTTTTCGGAGACGGCGTAGATCAATCAATACGGAAATCTTCGCAGCAATGCGCGTCGCGGCGATATCGTTCCACATCATCTGATATTGGTAAGGGTTGCGGCAGATAGATCGGATCGCCTCTTCCACTGCGTGCAGGAAATCGTCACCTAGCGCGGCTGATTGGTCGAATCGTCCAATCGCTTGCGTCCGCGATCTGAAGCCGCGGCACGCGGCCGAATTGTCGCTTGCCAATTCACCTCCGGCGCGACCAAAGCCAGCGCCCGTACAGTCCTCCCAAGGTTGACGCCCCGGTGGGATCGGTATGGTGGTCTGAAATATCACGTTTGAGTTCATCGATCTCTTCGGGGGAGAGAGGCGGCAACTTCTCCGGCGCGATGCTGTCCCACAAATCCTCGACCAGATCGAGGCGCTCGGCCGGCGTCAGCTCCATCAGTTCTGCCCAAAGCTCAGGTCGCCGCATGACCGCTTCTCCGGTTGTGCTGTCAATTTAGCCATCACCATCGCGCCGGGCAACCGAATCAAGCCACGCCGCCAGCACCTCGCCGCCAAGTTTGCGCGCCGCCGGCCCGCGCGTGTGCACCTGCGCGCGCAGATCGCGCGGATCGATACCGGCTTTGCCGAGTTCGACGGAATGGCCGATGAGCCAACGCTCGAACCGCGCCGGCTCGGTTTCCAGATGAAATTGCAGACCAGTTGCCATGGCGTGCGTCGAACGCCTGCACCGGACAATGCGTCGTCGCCGCCAGAAGCTCGCATCCCACCGGCAGCTCGCAATTGTCGCCATGCCAGTGCAGGACCGGCGACGCGCCGAGCGGCGAGAGCACCGACGCCACGCCGCCCGCGGTCAGCGTCAACTTCGCCCAGCCGATCTCCTTGACCGGCCCGGCGCGACATGCGCGCCGAGCGCCGCTGCCATCATCTGGGCGCCGAGGCAGATGCCGAGGATTGGCTTGTTCGGCATCGAGGCGCGTCGCGATCGCGGCAAATTCGTCGACGATGAATGGATAGGCTTTGGTCTCGTAGATGCCGATCGGGCCGCCCAGCACGACGGCCATAATCGGGACGCAACAAAAGTTTCCGCATCGAGCGGCGCAACGCCGGCATCGAGAAAGCGCACGTCATAGCCGCGCGCCGTCGAGCAGCGGCCCGAGCAGGCCGAGATCCTCGAACGCCACGTGGCGAACGGCGAGGCAGCTGCGCGTCATGCCGCGATCCATCTATCAGGGCGCGATCGCCGCCAATTCGCCGGGCAGCGCGTAGGCCCATTGCGTGATCGATCCGGCGCCCAAACAAACAACGACGTCGCCCGGCTGCGCCAGGGATGCGACCAGCGCGGCGAGCTTGTCCGGGCTTTCGAGCGGGACGACCTGGCGGTGGCCGTGGGTACGCAGGCCCGCCACCAGCGCGTCGCGGTCGGCGCCGGCGATCGGCGCTTCGCCGGCGGCATAGACATCGGCGACGATGACCGTGTCGGCGTCGTTGAACGCCGTGCAGAACTGCTCGAACAAGGAGGCGAGGCGGCTGTAGCGGTGCGGCTGCATCACCGCGATCACCTTGCCCTTGGTCGATTCCCGCGCCGCCTTGAGCACGGCGGCGATCTCGACCGGATGGTGGCCGTAATCGTCGATCACCGTCACGCCGTTCCAGTCGCCGGTGCGGGTGAAGCGCCGCCGCACGCCGCCGAAATTCGTAAGCGCAGTGCGGATGCGGTCGTCGGCGATGCCGAGTTCGTGCGCGACGGCGACGGCGGCGGTGGCGTTGAGCGCATTGTGCCGGCCCGGCATCGGCATCGCGAGCTTTTCGATCTGGTGGGCCGCGGCGCCGACGCGGTCGCGGAACATGACGCTGAACGTCAGGCCGCCATTGGCGTGCGCGACATCGACCAGACGCACGTCGGCCTGCGGGTTCTCGCCGTAGGTGATGACGCGATGATCCTCGATGCGGCCGACCAGGCTCTGCACCACCGGGTGATCGATGCACATGACGGCGAAGCCGTAGAACGGCACGTTCTCGACGAAGGCGCGGAACGCGTCCTGCACCGCGTCGAAGGTCTGGAAATGATCGAGGTGCTCGGGATCGATATTGGTGACGATGGCGACGTCGGCGGGGAGCTTCAGGAAAGTGCCGTCGGATTCGTCGGCCTCGACCACCATCCAGTCGCCGGCGCCGAGCCGCGCATTGGTGCCGTAGGCGTTGATGATGCCGCCATTGATCACCGTCGGGTCGAAGCCGCCGGCGTCGAGCAGCGCGGCGACGATCGAGGTCGTGGTGGTCTTGCCGTGGGTGCCGGCGACCGCGACGCAGCTTTTGAAGCGCATCAGCTCGGCCAGCATTTCGGCGCGCCGCACCACCGGCAGCCGTTGCGCCCGCGCGGCGACGAGTTCCGGATTGTCGCGCCGGATCGCCGAGGAAATGACCAGCACATGGGCGCCGGCGATGTTCTCCGCGGCGTGCCCGATCGCGACCTTCACGCCATTGGCGCGCAGGCGCTTGACGTTGGCGCTCTCGGCCTGGTCGGAGCCCTGCACGGTATAGCCGAGATTGACCAGCACCTCGGCGATCCCGCTCATGCCGATGCCGCCGATACCGACGAAATGGACCGGACCGATGTCGCGCGGCAGTTTCATGGCGGCTCCCAGATTCGACTATTGCCGGCGCGAACCTACTGGTTCGCGGGCGTTGCCGCCACCTTCGCCACCAGGTCGGCGAGCCGGTCGGCGGCGTCGAGCCGGCCGAGCGCGCGCGCCGCCGCCGCCATGCGGGTCAAGCGCTCCGGCGCCGCCGCGAGCGCCGCGATTTCGGCGGCGAGGCGCTGCGGGGTGAATTCGCTCTGCGGCACCCGCAGCGCGCCGCCGGCTTGGGCGATGACGCCGGCATTGGCGAACTGGTCCTGATCGAGCGCGTGCGGCAGCGGCACCAGGATCGCCGGCCGCCCGATGGCGGCAAGTTCGGCGACGGTCGATGCGCCGGCGCGCGATACGACCAGATGGCTTGCCGCCATCCGCGCCGGCAAATCGGCGAAGAACGGCGCGATTTCGGCGCGCGACTGCAGAAATTCGCATAGGCTTTGCGCACGCGGTCGAGATCTTCCTCACGGGCCTGCTGCACGACCGCGAGGCGCGCCCGCAGCGCTCGGCTCGAGCAAGCCCGATCGCGGCGGGGACGATGTCGGCCAGGATGCGCGCGCCCTGGCTGCCGCCGAAGACGAGGAGCCGCAGCGGCGCCATCGAGCGCGGGGTAGGGCGCGGCCGCCGCGGCAACGACAGCCGGCCGTACCGGATTGCCGGTCACGGTCGCCTTCGCCGCGAGCGCGGGCTGGTCGCGAAAAACATCGGGAAAGGTGGTGCCGATCGCGGTGACGCGTGGCGCCAGCAGCCGGTTGGCCCGGCCGATGACGGCATTGGCATCGTGGATCAGGCTCGGTACGCCCCGCCACACGCCCGCCAGCACCGGCGGCAGCGTCGGATAGCCGCCGAAGCCGATGACGGCCGCCGGCTTCAGTCGGCCGATCAGCGCCCAGGCTTGGATAAAGCCAAGGCCGAGCATCGCGGCGGTGCGCGCCATCTCGAGCGGACCGCGGCCGCGCAGCGTCGCGCTGGCGATGACATGGATGGCGTCGTCGGCGAAGGCGCCGCCATAGCGCGCCGCGCGCTGGTCGGTGGCGAGATGAACGGGGATGCCGCGCTTAAGCAGCGCCGCCGCCAGCGCCTCGGCCGGAAACAGATGGCCGCCGGTGCCGCCGGCGGCGAGCAGCACCGGCCGCCGCCCCGCCGCTCCGTCGATCACGCCCGGCTCCCCGCGGCGACGATGAGATCGTCGGCGAGCCGCGCGGTCGGGCGTTCGCGGGTCAGCGCGATCAGCATGCCCATGCCGTAGGCGAGCGAGATCAGCGACGAGCCGCCATAGGAGATGAACGGCAGCGTCATGCCTTTTGCCGGCATCAGATGCAGGTTCACGGCCATGTTGATGGTCGATTGCAGCCCGAACAGGATCGCGAGCCCGGCAGAGGCGAAGCGGATGAACGGATCGTCGTTGCGCATCGCCTTCGTCAGCGCGCGGATCACGATGAACGCGAACAATGACACCAGAATGAGGCAGAGCACCACGCCGAACTCCTCCGCCGCCACCGCGAAGATGAAGTCGGTATGGCCTTCGGGCAGGATGCGCTTGATGGTGCCTTCGCCCGGGCCGCGGCCGAACCAGCCGCCGCGGACGAAGGATTCGGTCGCGATGTCGATATTGAAGGTATCGCCGGAGGCCGGATCGAGAAAGCGGTTGATGCGCTGCGCCACGTGCGGGACGGTGTAGAAAGCCACCATGAGGCCGACGCTCGCCGTCGCGCCGAGGCCGAGCATCCAGATGAGCCGCATGCCGGCCATGTAGAACAGCGCGCCCCAGACCAGCGTCACCAGCATGGTCTGGCCGAAATCGGGCTGCAGCACCAGCAAGCCGACCACGACGACCAGCATCGCCAGCGCGAAGGTATTGGCCGGCATTTCCGGGCGCCGCCCGGATTCGCCGAACAGCCAGGCGATCAAAACGACGAAGGCGGGTTTGAGAAACTCCGACGGCTGCACATTGACGCCGAGAATCACCAGCCAGCGCCGCGCCCCTTTGATCTCGGCGCCGAAAAACGGCGTCAGCGCCACCAGCACGAGGCTGACGACGAAGACGACGAGCGCCACCTGCCGGATTTCGCGCGGCGACAGAAACGACGTCCCGATCAAGACGGCGACGGCGGGAATGAGGAACATCACCTGGCGGTTGACGAAATGGAACGGGTCGAGCCCGATGCGCGCCGCGACCGGCGGGCTCGCCGCGAGGCACAAGACGATGCCGCCGAGCATCAGCGCGCCGAGCGCGGCCAGCGTCAGCCGGTCGATCGTGCGCCACCATTCGCTCAGCAATGTCGGCTGCGCGCGCGAGGCCATGGCGTCCCCTTCAACGCGGAATCCCCGAACAGTCGTGGCACTATCTCGGTTTCCAGAAGATTAATGAGGCTTACTTCGCGATCCCCGGCAGCGTCTGCACCAGCGCCCGGAACGCGTCGCCGCGGACCTCGAAATTGCGGTACTGGTCGAACGAGGCGCAGGCCGGCGAGAGCAGCACTACTGGCTCGCGCGCGGGTGAAGCTTCGGCGTCATGGGTCGCGGCCGCCAGCGCCTTGTCGAGCGTCCCCGTGATCTCGTGCGGTACGTCGCTGCCGAGCGTCGCGGCAAAATCCTGCGCGGCTTCGCCGATCAGATAGGCCTTGCGGATGCGCGGGAAGAATTTCCGCAAGCTCTCGATGCCGCCGGTCTTCGGCTTGCCGCCGGCGATCCAGAAAATGTCGTCGAAGCAGGCGAGCGCCTGCGCCGCGGAATCGGCGTTGGTCGCCTTGGAATCGTTGACGAACAGGACGGCGCCGCGGCGGCCGACTTCTTCCATGCGGTGCGCGAGCCCGGGAAACGAGCGCAGGCCGGCTTGGATGGCCGGCGGGTCGAGGCCGAGCGCGAGCGCGGCGGCGGTCGCGCAAGCCGCGTTCTGCGCGTTGTGCACGCCGCGCAGCGAGCCGATGCCGCCAAGTCGGCGATGACGGATGCGGTGCCATTGGCCGCGCGCATGATTTTTTGCTGCTCGACATAAAAGCCGTCGTTCAGCGTCTCTCGCACCGAGACACGCGCCACGCGTTTGCCGTGCGCGCGCAAGGTCGTCGGCGATCGCGCGGCACCATGTCATCATCGACGCCGACGATCGCGGTGCCGTTCGGCTGCACGCCGGCGACCAGGCGCGCCTTCACCGCGGCGTAGTGTTCCATCGTGCCGTGGCGGTCGAGATGGTCTTCGCTGAGATTGATCAGAATGCCGACGGAAGGATCGAGCGAGGGGGCGAGATCGATCTGATAGGACGAGCACTCGATGACGTGACACGCGGAGGTCCGAAACATTGCCTGCGGCGGCGCGAGCGACAGGATCGCGGTGCCGATATTGCCGCCGAGCTGCGCGTCCATGCCGGCCGACGCGACGAGATGGGCGATCAGCGCCGTGGTCGTCGATTTGCCGTTGGTGCCGGTGATGGCGACGAACGGCGCGTCCGGCGCCAGCGCGCGGCGCTGGCGGCAGAACAGTTCGATGTCGCCGATCACCTCGACGCCGGCCTTGTGCGCGCGTTGAACCGTCCAGTGCGGCGCCGGATGCGTCAGCGGCACGCCGGGCGCCAAGCACCAGCGCCGCGATCCTCGTCCAGTCGATGCCGTGGAGGTCGGCGGTCGGGATGCCGGCGGCGTTCGCCTTGGTGACGCTTTCCGTGTTGTCGTCGAAGGCGACGACGTCGGCGCCGCCGGCCAGCAAGGCGCTGGCGCTCGCGAGCCCGGAGCCGCCGAGCCCGAACAAGGCGACCTTTTTGCCGGCAAAGGTCGTGACCGGAATCACGACGCGGCTACCGCAACTTCAAGGTCGAGAGCCCCGCCAGCGCCAGCACGACGGCGACGATCCAGAAGCGGATGACGATCTGCGGCTCGGTCCAGCCGAGCTGCTCGAAATGGTGATGGATCGGCGCCATGCGGAACACGCGCTTGCCGGTCAGTTTGAACGACACCACCTGCACGATCACCGAGACCGCCTCGAGCACGAACAGCCCGCCGATCACGGCGAGCACGATCTCGTGCTTGGTGGCGACGGCGACGGTGCCGATCAGGCCGCCGAGCGCCAGCGAGCCGGTGTCGCCCATGAAGATCGACGCCGGCGGCGCGTTGAACCAGAGAAAGCCGAGGCCGGCGCCGAGCACGGCGCCGAGCAGCACCGCCAGCTCGCCGGTGCCGGCGACATAGTGGATCTGCAGATAGTCGGCGAACACCGCGTTGCCGGAGAGGTAGGCGATCATGCCGAAGCTCGCCGCCGCGATCATCACCGGGACGATGGCGAGGCCGTCGAGGCCGTCGGTGAGGTTCACGGCGTTGCCGGCGCCGATGACGATGAAGGCGGCGAACAAGACGTAGAACCAGCCGAGATCGAACACCAGTTCCTTGAAGAACGGAAATACCAGCGAGGTCGAGAACGGCGCCCGGCCGATCGTGACCAAAGCGGCGCAGGCGGCGCCCGCGATCAGCGCTTCGAGCAGCAGCCGGATGCGGCCGGAGAACCCGTTGTGGGTCTGCCGCGTGACTTTCAGATAATCGTCATAGAAGCCGATCAGCCCGAAGCCGATCGTGACCGAAAGGACGACCCAGACATAATGGTTGGCGGGGTTGGCCCATAACAGCGTCGAGACCAGCATGCCGGAGAGGATCATCAGCCCGCCCATGGTCGGCGTGCCGGCCTTGTTGATGATGTGGGACTTCGGCCCGTCGGCGCGGATCGGCTGGCCCTTGCCCTGCCGCAGCCGCAGATTGTCGATGATGGACGGGCCGAACATGAAGACGAACAACAGCGCGGTGACGACGGCGCCGCCGGTGCGGAACGTGATGTAGCGGAACACGTTGAGGACGGAAATCTTGTCCGACAGATCAACCAGCCAATAGAGCATCGCATCAACCTTGTGCGGACGCGGTTTCGAAGCTGTCGCGGCGTGCAGCGAGCTTCTGCAGCGCCTTGACGATGGGAGCCATGCGCGAGCCGAGCGAGCCCTTGACCATGACGGCGTCGCCGCCGCGGATCGCGGACACGACTTGCGGCTCGAGCGCCGCGGCGTTCTCTGCATAGCCGCCGCGGCGGCCGGCGGGAAGAGCCTGCCACAGCGCGCGCATCAGCGGCCCACAACAGAACACCAGATCGATCGCATTGGCCTCGACCGCCGCGGACAGCCCGCGATGCAAGGCGCGGCCGCGCGGCCCGAGTTCCAGCATGTCGCCGAGCACGGCGATGCGCCGGCCGTGCGCGCCGACCGGCGCCCGGCCGAGCAAGGCCAGCGCCGCGGCGACCGAGGCCGGGTTGGCGTTGTAGCTCTCGTCGATGACCCGGGCCGTCCCGCCGGGTAGTTCGATGCGCGGTCACCGCGCCGCGTCCGGCGACGGGGGCAAACTCCGCGAGCGCCAGCGCCGCCAAAGCGAGATCGGCGCCGACCACGGCGGTCGCCGCGAGCACCGCGAGCGAATTCTGCACCAGATGGCGGCCCGGCGCGCCGATCTTGTAGGTAATTTCGGTGCCGAGAATGTTTGCGGCGACCGTCGAGCAGTCGGGATGCAGCGCGTATTTGATCAGCCGCGCATCGGATTTCGCGTGCTCGCCGAACGCGACGATGCGGCCGACGCCGGCTTCCCTGGCGCGGCGCGCGAGATGGCCGAATTGCGAATTGTCGCGGTTGAGGATCGCGGCGCCGTCGCGTTCGAGGCCGAGAAAGATTTCCGCCTTGGCGTCGGCGATCTTGGCCAGCGTGCCGAAGAATTCGAGATGCACCGGCGCGATGGTGGTGATGATGGCGACGTGCGGGCGCGCCAATCGCGTCAGCGGCTCGATCTCGCCGGCGTGGTTCATCCCCATTTCCAGCACGGCGTATTGCGCGTTCGCCGGACAGCGCGCGAGCGACAGCGGCACGCCCCAATGATTGTTGTAGGACGCGACCGACGCATGGGTCTCGCCGTCTTTGGAGAGCGCGAGCCGCAACGCTTCCTTGGTGCTGGTTTTGCCGACCGAGCCGGTGACGCCGATCACCTTCGCCGCCGTGCGCGCCCGCGCCGCGGCGGCGAGCGCGCGCAACGCCTCGAGCACGTCGGGCACGATCAAAAGCGGCGCGTCCGGCGGCAGCTCCGCGCGCCGGTCCGCCGCGACCACCGCGAGTCCGGCCTTGGCCGCGAGCGCCGCGCGCACGAACTCATGGCCGTCGCGGCTGTCGCCGGTGAGGGCGAAGAACGCTTCGCCCGGCGCGATGGTGCGGGTATCGATCGAGAGCCCGGAGATCGCCGGCGGCAGCGCGCCCTGGCGCTCGGCGCCCATCGCCGCCGCCATGCCGTCGACGGTCCACAGCGGCACCCCGCTCATGCCGCAAGCTCCTCGAGGGCCGCCGCGACCGCCTGGTGATCGCTGAACGGCACAATCCGGTCGCCGATGATTTGGCCGGTTTCATGACCCTTGCCTGCAATCAACAGCACATCGCCGGGCCGCAATTCCGCGATCGCGGCGTGGATTGCCTGCTGGCGATCGCCGATTTCGGTCGAGCCGGGCGCGGCGGCGAGGATCGCCGCGCGGATCGCGGCGGCGTCTTCGCTGCGCGGATTGTCGTCGGTGATGATGACGCGGTCGGCCTTGGCGGCGGCGACGGCGCCCATCAACGGCCGCTTGCCGCGGTCGCGGTCGCCGCCGGCGCCGAACACCACGATGAGCCGCCCGCTGGCGTAAGGCCGCAGCGCCTCCAGCGCCTTGGCGAGCGCATCGGGCTTGTGCGCGTAATCGACGAAGATCGGCGCGCCGCGGCTCTCGCCGACGCGTTCGAGCCGGCCCTTGGCGCCGACGAGGTGTTCGAGCGCCGCGAACACCTTGCCGGGATCGCTGCCGGTCGCGATCGCAAGCCCGGCGGCGACGAGCGCATTCTCGATCTGAAACTCGCCGGCGAGCGGCAGGCGCACCGTGAAATCGCGGCCGCCATAAGCGAGCGTGAGCCGCTGCGCGTAGCCGTCGATGGCGGAGTTGACGAGCCGGATGCCGGCGCCGTTGCGGCCGACCGCCAGGATCTTGCAGATCGCGCGCCTTCGCTGCGGCGACGACCGCGGCGGCGTCCGCGTGGTCGACATTGATGACCGCGGCGCCGCCCGGCTGCAGCAGTTCCTTGAACAGCCGCAGCTTGGCGGCGAGATAAGCCGCGAGGTCCGGGTGATAGTCGAGATGATCGCGCGACAGATTGGTGAACGCGCCGGCGGCGATGCGCAAACCGTCGAGCCGGTATTGATCGAGGCCGTGCGAGGACGCCTCGATCGCAAGATGCGTGACGCCGTCGCCCGCCAGCGCATCGACCGAGCGGTGCAGCGCGACCGGGTCCGGCGTCGTCAGCGAGCCGTAGGTCTCGCCGCGCGGCGAGACGATGCCGACGGTGCCGATCGACGCGGCGGAATGGCCGAGCGCCGTCCAGATCTGCCGCGTGAACGCGGCGACCGAGGTCTTGCCGCTGGTCCCGGTCACGGCGGCGATGATGTGGGGTTGGCGCGGATAAAGCTTGGCGGCCATCAAGGCGAGCGCGCGCCGCGCATTCTCGACCCGGACGAACGCGATGCCGGCGCGGCAGCGCCGTATCGGGCGGCCGCTCCGCGATCACCGCCACCGCGCCGGCGCGGATCGCGGCGCCGACGAATTGCAGCCCGTCGGTCTTGCCACCCGCGATGGCAACGAACACGTCGCCGGCCTTGACCGCGCGGCTGTCGGCGGTCACGCCGCCGACATCGAGATCGGCGGTGCGATGCTCGCTCTCGGCGTCGGGCGGCAGGATATCGCGTAGCTTCATGGCGGCGTGTTCGGATGGGCCTCCGCCTTACCTGCTTTCCTTGACCGAGGCCAGTATGAGCTGATCGGCCGGCGGCAGGTCCATGCGCGGCGCGATGCCGAGGAGCGGCGCGATGCGCGCGACCACGGCGCCGCCGGTCGGTACGGCGTTCCAGCCCGAGGTCTTGAAGCCGTGCGTTTCCGGCAGCGCCTGCGGCTCGTCGAGCATGATCAGAAGCAGATAGCGCGGCTGATCCGCCGGGATGACCGCCATGAAGTCGGTCAGCACCTTGGTCTTCGAATAGCGGCCGAACACCACCTTGTCGGCCGTGCCGGTCTTGCCGCCGATGTAATAGCCCGGAACCTCGGCCTTGGCGGCGGTGCCTTTCTCGACATTGAGCCGCATCAGATACCGCATCAGTTCGCTGGTTTCGGGCTTGACGACGCGCTTGGCGAGCGCCTGCGCCTGGCCCTCGGTGCGCTTGAGGAACGTCGGCGGTATCAGCAGGCCGCCGTTCATCAGCGCGGCGACGCCCATCACCGCCTGCAGCGGCGCGACCGAGAGGCCGTGGCCGAACGCGATGGTGATGGTGTTGAGCTCGGCCCAGCGCTTCGGCACGATCGGCTCGGCGCTTTCCGGCAGCTCCGTGCGCAAGCCGGTCGAGCTGCCCCATCTTTTTCAGGAACGCCTTGTGCGCATCGATGCCCATCGCCATCGCGATATGCGCGGCGCCGATGTTCGAGGAATAGGTGAAGATTTCCGGCACGGTGAGCGCCCGCTGCATCGGCTCGAAATCGTGAATCTCGAACTTGCCGTAGTGCAGCGGACTGTGCGCGTCGAAGGTGGACTTCAAGGTGGCCTTGCCGGAATCCAGCGCCATCGCCACGGTGAAGGCCTTGAAGGTCGATCCCATTTCGTAGACGCCGGTGGTCAACCGGTTGATCATCGTCGGATCGTGCGGATCGTGCGGCTTGTTGGGGTCGTAGTCCGGCTCCGACACCATGGCGACGATCTCGCCGGTGCGGACGTTGAGAACGAGGCCGGCGGCGGCGAGCGTATGGAATTTGGCGCGCGCCGCGACGAGCTCGTCGCGCAGCGCGTGCTGCACGCGCAGATCGAGCGCGAGCGTGACCGGCGTCTGCAGCCGGTCGGTGGCGAGCCCCGCCAGATGCAGCGCGGCCAAGCCCTGATTGTCGAGCCACTTCTCGATGCCGGCGGTGCCCTGGTTGTCGATATTGACGTCGCCGATGAGATGCGAGACCTCGGCGCCGTTCGGATAGTCGCGCTTGTTTTCGTTGAGGAAGCCGATGCCGGGCAGACCTTGGTGGTAGATTTCGTGCTGTTGCTCCGGCGTGATGTCGCGCTTGAGCCAGACGAAACCCCGCCGCGACGACAGCCGGTCGCGCAGTTCGGCGGCGTTGAGATCGGGCAAATCGGCGGTCAGAAGTTCGACCGCTTCGTCGACGTCGATCAGCCGGCGCGGTTCGGCGTAGAGCGAGGGCACGCGCACGTCGGTCGCCAAGACTTCGCCGCGGCGGTCGAGAATGTCGGGGCGCGCCGTCGCGATGGCGTCGCCGGTCGTACCGTGGCGCGCGGTGCGGCCGTCGGAGGCCACCGCGAACATGACGAGCCGGACGGCGATGATGCCGTAGACGGCGGCGAAGGCGAGGATCGCCAGACCGATGCGGGCCCGCGCCTTGACGCTGCGATCGACCGTGCTGCCGTACAACAGGCCGCGGAGGAGCCGCCGGCGCCGCGGCTCCGCCGGCTCTCGCAGTGACAATGTTTGCGCGCTCGCCGTCATGCTCAGCGGCCCTGGCTTGTTGTGGCGTCCGGCGCAGAAGCCGGCGCGGCCGGCGGAATGCTGCCGGTCACCGCCTGCGGTTGGTCCGCGTTCTCGATCATGGCGCGGATCGGATCCTTGCCGTCGGGCGTCACCAGGTCCGGCGCGCGGTCGGGCAGATTGTCGAGCTTGTCGAACTGCGTCGGCGCAATCGGCTTGAGCGGCAGGAAGCGTTTGGCCAGCGTCTCGATGCGGGCGGGATTGTCCAGTTCGCTCCACTGCGCGCGCAGCGCGGCGATGGTGTCGCGCTCGCGCCGCACCTGGCTGCGGATCCTGGCGAGCCGCTCGGCCTGCACGGTCGAGTCGAATTTGATGCGATAGACATAGGCCGCGGCCAGGATCAGCGCGGCGATCACCACCAGATTGAGCATGCGCAGGATCACGACCGCCCTCGCATGATGGCGTCAAGCGACGGCACGCGCGGCAAAGCGGGCATGCCGGTGGTCGCGTGCGCCGGCGCGTCGGTACGTTCGGCCGCGCGCAGCCGCGCCGAGCGGGCCCTCGGATTGGCGGCGATTTCAGCATCGTCCGGCGTCTCCGGGCGCCGCGTCAGGATGGTGAAGGTCGGCGGCCCGGAAACAATCTCCGGCCGATGGCGCGATGCGGCCGGCGGGCGGCTCCGTTCGGTGAGGAAGGTCTTGACGATGCGGTCCTCGAGCGAATGGAAGGCGACGGCGACGAGACGCCCCGCCGGCGCGAGCACCTGTTCGGCGGCGACGAGGCCGTCGGCCAGTTCGCCAAGCTCGTCATTGACGAAAATCCGCAACGCCTGGAACGTGCGGGTGGCCGGATGGATCGCGCTGTCGCGCATGTGCACTATCCGCGCGACGATGTCGGCGAGCGCCCGCGTCGTATCGATCGGCCGCTCGGCGCGGGCGCGGACGATGGCGCGTGCGATGGCGCGCGACTGGCGCTCTTCGCCCAGTACGAACAGGATCGCCGCGAGGTCCCGTTCGTCGGCGTGGGCGACGACATCGGCGGCGCTCGGACCGTTTTGCTCCATGCGCATGTCGAGCGGCCCGTCGAGGCGGAAGGAAAATCCGCGCGCGGCCTCGTCGATCTGCATCGAGGAAACGCCGACGTCGAACACCACGCCATCGACGGCAGCAACGCCGTGTGCGGCCAATGCCGCCGCGAGGTTGGAGAAGCGGTCCTCGACCAGCGTGAGCGCCCCTTGGGTTTGTGAACCTGGGCTTGTTCGACGAGTGCCGCGCCCGCGGCGATGGCGTTAGGGTCGCGGTCGAGCGCGATCACGCGGGCGCCGGCCGTCGCCAGGATCGCGCGCGTATAGCCGCCGGCGCCGAAGGTGGCGTCGACATAGATGCCGCCCGCACGCACGGCGAGCCAGTCGATGACGCGGCGGGCGAGCACGGGAACGTGACGGGCCGATCCGCCAGCGACAGCCTGGCTGCCGCTGCCCGTCATCATTCCCGTGCTCCGAGCGGCTTTGCCGCCGCCATCGGGGTGCCCAGCTCCTGCTTGTACGCGCGGACCTTCTCGGTGGCCTCCGCGAGTTCCGCGCGAAAGCGGCCGGGCTCCCAGATTCGAAATTTGTGACCTAGACCGACGAACGTGGCCGCGTCGGTAATCCCCCCATGGGCCTTGAGCGCATCGGAAAGCGTAACGCGCCCGTCGCCATCTAGTTTCAACGTCTCGCTGGTGCCGTAGAGCGCCAGCGAGAATTGCTCGCGCTCGTCGGAATAGGGCGAGAAGCTTGCCGTGAGCGCCTCGATCTCGCGGATGAGCGCGTTGCCGCCGGCATCCAGCGCCGGCCGATCGAGCGCCGGATAGCAATAAAGGCCGTCGAAGCCGTCGCGCGCCAGGACCGCCCGGAACGGCGCCGGCACCGAGACGCGGCCCTTGGCGTCCAAACGGAGCACGTAATGGGATACGAACCGATCCATCTCGCCCCTCGCCGCGCGATCCTTCGCGCGGCAGCGTGCGCCTCAACCGGCAAAAGCTCCCTTGCAAGCCCGGTTCGACCGGCGCGCGGCCGCGGTCCGCTCCGGAGGTGGCAAGGGCTCCTGGGATTAAATGGGCTATCATGGGATAATATGGGCGTCAACGGACCGTCCCCGCCATGGAGCAGCCCCGTGCAGATTCGATTAACAAGGCGTAAGCTTAAGGAAAGGTTGAGGTTCTTGACGATGCTTGGCCGGCATTCACTGCATGGTTTCTGGCCGGGCCGTTTGCACGCTTGACGTTAGGTTAGTGGCGCCGCAGCCACGAATGGTAAATCTTTTTAATTTAGCTTCGAAAACTCGGGGAATTGGCTTGTCGGCAGGATGTCGTGTCTTACACTTCGCACATGCCCCCACGCGCGTTTCCGTCAGAATCCTCAGTCGTCGCCGAGGTCCGGCCGTCGCCTAATCATGGCGAACGCAAGGACGGCCGGCGCCCGGATATGATTCTGCTGCACTACACCGGCATGCGCGACGCCTATTCCGCGCTGGAATTGCTGTGCGCGCCCGGCAGCGAAGTCTCGGCGCATTACTTCGTGTTCGAGGACGGGCGGATCGTGCAGATGGTGCAGGAGAGCCTGCGCGCCTGGCACGCCGGCGTCTCGTCATGGGGCGGCGAGACCGATATCAATTCCTGCTCGATCGGCATCGAAATCGCCAATCCCGGTCATGCCTACGACTATCCCGATTTTCCCAAGCGGCAGATCGCGGCCCTGACCGCGCTGTGCCGCGGCATCCAGACCCGCCATTCGATCCCGCCGGTGCGGGTATTGGCGCACTCCGACGTCGCGCCGGCACGCAAGCAGGATCCGGGCGAGAAATTTCCGTGGCGTACGCTGTACGATTCCGGCATCGGCCATTGGGTCGAGCCGGCGCCGATCACCGAGGGCGGCCGGATTTTGGCGCTTGGCGACGTCGGCGACGAAGTGGCGGGGATGCAGGAATCGCTGCGCGATTACGGCTACGGGATCGCGGTCAACGGCAATTACAATTCCGCCGCCCACGACGTCGTCACCGCCTTCCAACGTCATTTCCGTCCGGCGCGCCTCGACGGCGTCTACGACGAGTCGACGCGCATGACGTTGCGGGACGTGCTGACCTTCCGCAACCGCCCGCGCATGTCGGCCGGCCGGGCGCGCGAACTCGGCGGCCGTCGCGTCGCCTCTTGACGTCGGCCGCCGCCGCCCCCATCCCTGTCGCGTCAGTCGGCCGGACGGCCGCTCCGGCGCTCGCGCCGGGGAGGAAAGTCCGGGCTCCATGGACAAACGGTGCCGGATAACGTCCGGCGGGTGCGAGCCCAGGGAAAGTGCCACAGAGAACAGACCGCCGTTGACGTTCTGCCCGCCCCCTCGCAAGGAAAGGAGAGCGGCAACGGTAAGGGTGAAACGGTGCGGTAAGAGCGCACCGCGCCGGCGGCAACGTCGGCGGCACGGCAAACCCCACCGGGAGCAAGACCGAATAGGGACGGCGCGGCGCGTTGCCCGTGTTGAGCGGGCAGCGGCGCCGGGATCGAGTCCGGATCCGGCCGTCCGGGTAGGTTGCTTGAGGCGCCGGGCAACCGGCGTCCCAGAGGAATGGCCGTCGCGCCGGCGGATCAAAAGTCCGCCGGCCTTACAGAACCCGGCTTACAGGCCGGCTGACATGAGACAATGGGCGTCCGTCGGCATCCCCGGCGGGCGCCCGCCAAACCGCTAAATCCCGTTTTGCGTTGTTCCGAGGAATGAAATTTGCTTCGATCCGTCAGGATCGAACATGATTTTCCAAATCGGTTCGACCTGGATTGCTAAGGCAGGGAAAGCGCTCTACCTCGCTTCTATGGTCAGGATCCCCGCATGACCCGAACGCCCGCCGAGATGCGAACGACCCGCATGGGTCCGCTGTCGCGGCTGCCGGCGTTTTTTGCGCTGGACAACAAGCGCGCCGTCGTCGCGGGCGGCAGCGCCGCCGCGGCGTGGAAGGCCGAGCTTCTTTCGGCCGCCGGCGCGCGGGTCGACGTTTTCGCCCCAGCGCCGGGGGACGACCTGCGCGCGCTCGCCGCCGCGCCGTCCGCCGGTGCGGTCATCGTGCATGAACGGGGATGGCAGGCGGCCGACTTCGCCGGCGCTGCATTGGCCGTCGGCGACTGCGCCGACGACGCCGAAGCCGGGCAATTCGCCGCCGCGGCGCGGGCGGCCGGCGTTCCCGTCAATGTCGTCGACCGGCCGGCGTTTTGCGATTTCTCCTTCGGCGCCATCGTCAACCGTTCGCCTCTGGTGATCGGCATCTCGACCGACGGCGCGGCGCCGGTGTTCGGCCAGGCGATCCGCGCCAAGATCGAGGCGCTGATCCCCAAAGGTTTCGCCCGCTGGGCCGACGCCGCGCGGACCTGGCGTCCGCGCGTTCAGGCGCTGGCTTTGCCGTTCCGCGGCCGCCGGCATTTCTGGGAGCGCTTCGCCGACCGGGCGGTCGCCGCGCCCAACACGATGCCGAGCGACGCCGACCTCGACGCGCTGCTGGCGCCGGCCGGCGCGCCCGACGCCGGCTCGGTGGTTCTGGTCGGCGCCGGCCCGGGCGATCCGGAGCTGCTGACGCTGCGCGCGGTGCGCGCGCTGCAATCCGCCGAGGTGATCTTGTTCGACGCGCTGGTCGCGCCCGAGATCCTCGATTTCGCCCGCCGCGAGGCGAAGAAAATGCTGGTCGGCAAGACCGGCCATGGGCCGTCCTGCCGCCAGGACGACATCAACGCGCTGATGGTCTCGCTCGCCAAGGCCGGCCGGCGCGTGGTGCGGCTCAAGGGCGGCGACCCGATGATCTTCGGCCGCGCCGACGAGGAGATCGCCGCCTGCCGCGCCGCCGGCATCGCGGTCGAAGTGGTGCCGGGCATCACGGCGGCGCAAGGCGCCGCGAGCCGGCTCGCGGTCTCGCTGACGCGCCGGGAAAAGGCCCGCCGCGTGCAATACGTCACCGGCCACGGCCACAACGGCGCGCTGCCGGAGGATATCGACTGGAAAAGCCTCGCCGATCCGGCCGTGACCACGGTGGTCTATATGCCGGCGCGGACGCTGCTCCGAACTCGTCGCCAAGGCGCTCGCGGCCGGGCTCGATCCGGCGACGCCGGCCGTCGCGGTCGCGCGCGCGACCTGCCCCGACGAGCGCGCGCTGAGCGCCGCCATCGCCGACTTGCCGGCGCGCCTTGACGCCGAAGCCGTCATCGCTGCCGGCGGGGCCGCTGATCGTCATGATCGGGTGCGTGTTCGCGGAATATGCTGCGGCAAGCCTCGCGTCGGTCGCCGACCAAGCCCTAGGACGCGCGCGCGGCTGAGCAGTGTTGTTCGAACGATCGCCGCAACAGACATGTTGCGGAACGCGGGAGGAAACGCCTATCTTTTTCCCATGGACACAAGGACCACGACGTCGGGGGGTTCTGGGTCGAGCTGGCACGCTCGGGGGAGGAATATTTCATTCCCGAGGGCAAGAAAATCCTCGAAGTGCTGTTCGAAGCCGGCGTTGACGTCGACTACTCCTGCGAGATGGGCATCTGCGGCGAGTGCATGACGCGGGTCATTTCCGGCATTCCCGAGCACCACGATTCGGTGCTTTCGGAGGAGGAACAGGCTTCCAACGAAAAGGTCATGATCTGCTGCGCCGGCTGCAAGAGCGAGCGCCTGGTGCTGGATTTGTAATGGCTCGCGGATTCCGCGCCGCGCCGCCTGCATAACCGCGCGCGGGAGATGGAGTGCAACGAGCTCGATCGGCGGAATGAGGGTGAGACATCGATGATCGAAAAAATCGATATCGTCCTCACTGTCAACGGCCGCGATTATCCGGTCCGGGTCGAGCCGCGCCGCACACTGGTCGATGCCATCCGCGAGGATTGCGGATTGACCGGCACCCATATCGGCTGCGAGCACGGCGTCTGCGGCACCTGCACGGTCATCGTCGACGGCGATGCGGTGCGCTCGTGCCTGATGTTTGCGGTGCAGGCGAACGGCAAGCCGATCCGCACCGTCGAAGGCCTCGCCGACGGCGACACTCTGCACCCGCTGCAGCAGGCCTTCATCGACCATCACGGCCTGCAATGCGGCTATTGCACGCCCGGCTTTCTGATGCTGGCGGCCAATGTGCTGGAGAAGAACCCGCATATCGGCGACGATGAATTGCTCGACGTGCTGTCGTCGAACCTCTGCCGCTGCACCGGCTATCAGAACATCATCAAAGCGGTGCGCGCCGCCGCCGCGCAGATGCGCGGCGACGCGGTTGTCGGCGCGTAGGCTACATTCGTCATTGCGAGCGAAGCGACGCAATCCAGAGTCACTGCCGCCGACTGGATGCTTCGTCGCCATAGCCCGTCAAAGACGGGCGTGGACGCCCTCTTGCCTCGCAATGACGAGGTAGGAGTCAGCGCGTAAACCTCACGCCGATGCGGCCGACCGGCTCGAGTTCGAACGCGAAGTCGGTTTCGTCTGCTTCGAGCACGACCGGAAGCACGACCGATCCGGCGATCAAAACTTCGCCGGCGTTGATTTTTTCGCCGAACGTGCCGAGCGTCGCCGCGACGTTGCGGACGATGTCGATGAGCCGGCCGGTATTGGCTTCGAGGTCGGTGGTCGTCGCGGCCTCGGCGCCGCGGCGAAACACGCGGCCGGTCAGTCCGTCGAGTTTCGCCCCGGCGTAGGCGGCGCTCGGCGTCCCGAGCGCGACGCGGCGATGAAAGATATTGCCCGCAAGGATCATTTCCGGATCGTCCGCCGGTCCGTCGAGGTCGACCAGCTCGATCGCCGGGCCGAGCCCGGCAATGGCCGCCTTGGCCTCCTCGGCGCTGATGTCGCCCGTGAGATCGCGGCCGAAATGGATCGCGATTTCAGGCTCGGCGATCGGTTTGGTCCAGCCGCCGAGTTCAACCGCAGCGCCGGGCTCGACCCGGCTTTGCTGCATCATAAAGCCGACCAGCGGCTTCGCGATGCCGAGCCGGGCGAGGGCGGCCGGTGCGCCGAAGCCGACCTTCCAGCCGAGCGGCGTCTCGCCGGCGTCGAGCCGCTTGCGGCGCGCTTCCAGTTGCCGCGTCATCCCGGCGATGATGCGCGGATCGTCGATCGCGTGGCTCATGATTTGTGCGACTCGGGATGGACTTCGTAGCCCGAGGCTTCGATCGAGCCGGCGTCCATCCAGCCCCACACCAGCACCACGTCCTCGTTCGAGGTGTTGTTGAAGCCGTGCCAGCAGCCGCGCGGCGAATAGACGACGTCGCCTTCGCCGGACGGCACCTCGCCGGCCTCGGTGTAGATGTGGCCGTGGCCCTTGAGCACGATGAAGAACTCGTCGCAATTGTGATGGCGATGGTTTTCGTGGCGCGCGCCCGGCTTGAGCACGGTCCAGCCGACGACGTGGTCGGCGCCGGCGGTCTTCTTGTCGATCAGGAACTGCACCTGCATGTCGACCCAGCCGTCGTCGCGCTTGAGCCCTTCGACCTTCGGTACGTCGCGCAGATTGGTGCGGAACATTTTTGGCGCCGGAGTGCCGTCGCGCAGCTTGGCCATGGTGCCCTTGGCGGCCTTCGCCAGCGCGGCGCCGATTTTTTCCGATTGCGAACTCATGATTGACCTCCGAGGCGTCGATAGACCTGATGGGCGACGACGAAATCATTGCCGTCGATGCCGAGACCGCGGCACGCGTTCATCATCTCGTTGGCGGCGGCGGCGAGCGGCACCGGGCTGCCGAGCTCGCGCCCGAGCGTGAGCGCGAGGATCATGTCCTTCTGCTGCAGCGTCACGTCGGCGAGCGGCACGTCCGGCATGCCGCCTTCCAGAATGAAGGGGCCGCGATAGCCGAGCACCGGCGAGGCGGCGACGCTCTTGAGGATCGCGTCGAGCGCGACCGGGCGCTCGACGCCGCCTTTCTCCGCCAGCGCGACGGCTTCGCCGAAGGCGATGACCTCGACCATCAACAAAAGATTGACGCAAATCTTCATCTGACACGCCAAGCCGTTGGCGCCGATGCGCGTCAGCTTGGGGCCGATCGCGAGCAGCACCGGCTTGGCGCGCTCGAACGCCGCTTCGTCGCCGCCGATCATGATCGAGGCGTTGCCCTGCTTCACCGTCACCGGGGAGCCGGAGATCGGTCCGTCGAGCATGAATTTTCCGGCCTTGGCGAACTCCGCGGCGACGGCGCGGCTCGCGTCGGGCTCGATCGTGCTCATGTCGATGAAAATGCCGCCCTGGCGCAGGCCGGACACCACGCCGTCGGGCCCGACCGCTACCGCGCGCAGCGCCTTGGAGTCGGTGACGATCGAGAATACGATCTCGGAAGTTTCCGCGACCGCGCGCGGCGTGTCGGCAAAGCGCATGCCGAGCTTGAGCAGCGGTTCGGCGCGCTCGCGCGTCCGGTTCCAGCCGGTCACGGCGTGACCGGCCGCGATGAGCCGCGGGACGATGACTTGTCCCATGGCGCCCAATCCAACAAAACCCAGATTCATGAAAGCTCTTCTTTTTCTCTTGCGGTGGCGAACTGACGGAAGCTGGTGTTGCCCTCGGCGCGGAGCAAGGATCGCGTCGATCCGCGCACGATCATCTCGACCGGCAACACGATGTGGCGCGGGACCCTCGTGCCGTTCTCGACGGCGTCGACGATGAGTTCGCCGGCTTCGACGCCGGCCTTGTAGTGCTGCACGCGGATAGTGGTGAGCGGCGGCTGCAGCCGGTCGGCGAGCGGCATGTCGTTGAAGCCGGTGATCGAAACGTCGCGCGGGCATTCGAGGCCATGGCGGCGGAACGCCGAGATGGCGCCGACGGCGAGCCGGTCATTGGCGCAGACGACGGCGGTGAACGGCCGCCCCACGACCAGCAGTTCCTCGGCGCAGCGCTCGCCCTCGAGTTCGTTGAAGGCGCGCGCCAGCGTCACCAGCGGCCCGCCGTCGCCGAGGCCGAGCGCCGCGCCATGACGCACATAGCTCGCATGGCGATTGTAGCCGGTCGAGATCGTCTGCGGCCCGGCGATGGCGGCGATGTCGCGGTGGCCGAGCGAAGCGAGGTGCGTTAGCACGCGCCGTATGCCGTCGTCCTCGTCATGGACCACCGACGACAATGCGGGCGCCGCCGTGCGGCTCACGGTCACGACCGGGGTGGCGGCGGCGAGCCGCGACACCTCCTCGTCGTGCCGCAGCACGCTCGCCAGGATGAAGCCGTCGATGCCGCGGGCACGCGTCGCTTCGATCAGCCGGGCCTGGCGGTCGCGGTCGCCGTCGGTGTTGGCGAGAATGGCGACGTAGCCGCGGCGCGCCAGCGCATCCTCGATGCCGCGAATGATCGGCGGAAACACCGGATCCGTGATGTCGGGAATGATGACGCCGATGGTTTGAAACCGGTTGGTCCGCAGCGCCGCGGCGGCCGCGTTCGGCCGGTAGCCGCGCCGGCTGCTCGCGCGCTTGATCTTCGCGGTCAGGTCCGGCGAAATCGCATGCGCGCTCTTCGGATTGAGCGCGCGCGAGATCGTCGAGACGTGAACGCCAACGTCGCGCGCGATGTCCTTGAGCGTCG
Organism: uncultured Pseudomonadota bacterium; assembly: GCA_963745155.1. Lineage (GTDB taxonomy): Bacteria > Pseudomonadota > Alphaproteobacteria > Rhizobiales > Xanthobacteraceae > BOG-931. Next base: position 66,045 of record CAVUWO010000016.1, read on the forward strand.
GCCGCGCCGATCTGGATTTCTTCAATCCGCGCTCCTCGTCGATGGGGACCGCGGGGCCTTGCGGCGCTGGGTGTGGCGCGCGAACGTCATTGTGCCGGCCGTGCGAGCGGATATTCGAGTTTGCCGGCGCGATACTGCGGCGGATAGACCACGACCTGATGCGACCAGTCCTTGAACTGGTCGAGGTCGTGGCCCTTGATGTCGCGAAACTGGACGCAGATGATCCGCGGCGTGCTCCACTCGCCATTGTTGCCGAATTTGATCGGCCCGATCACGGTGTCGAAAGTGTGCGCGCGCAGATAGGCGGCCAGCTTGTCGTCATTAAGCGACTGGGCGCCGGTGACCGCGGCGGCGAGAATTTGCCCGGCCGCGTAGGCGTAGGGCGGGTAGGTATAGCCGAGCGGATCGGTGCCGAGCGCCGCCGCCCGCTTCTGGTACGTCTCCAGGAAGCGCGTCGTGCCGTCGAACTGCAGGCTGGGCGCCGGAATGTAGAACTCGTTGCTGATATAGCCGTTGATGTCCGGCCCGAGCTTCTGCTTGATCGCGGTGATCAGGAGCCCCAGCATCGCGCCGCCGATCAGCTTCGGCCGGAACTGAATTTCCTTCGCCGCTTCGACGATGCCCGCGGTGTCGACCGGCAGCGTCGCCGCGAACACGAAATCGGGATCGGCGGCCTGCATGGCGCGCACGATCGGCGAGAATTCCGTCGTCGACGGCGGATAGGTGCGCTCGAACACGATGTCGAACCCCATCGCCTTGGCGTTCTCGCGGGCGCCGTCGAGCGCGCGGCGCGAATATTCGACGTCGGCGCCGATCAAGGCAACGCGCTTCGGTCGCGGCGTCTGCGCGGCGGCAAGGTCGAACACGCACTTCGAATAGTTGGCCGGCGAGGGGCCTTGCGAGTTCATCGAGAAATATTTCGGGTATTTGAACTGCTCGTTGGCGCCCAGCCCGAAAATCCCGATCGTGGTGCGGTTTCCCTGCATGATCGCCGGCAGCGCCGCGGCGATGACGTTGGTGCTGTAGGGCCCGATCAAGAGATCGACTTTGTCGACGCCCAGCAGCTTGGCGTAAATCCCCGGCGCATTCGCCGGCGAGCCCTGGTCGTCGTAATAGACGAGCTCGACCGGGCGGCCGAGGAGTCCGCCCTTGGCGTTGACGTCGTCGCGCCAAATCTCGAGCCCGGCCAGCACCTGCTTGCCCGCCGGCGCCGTTGGACCGGTCAGGCTCAGGCTCATGCCGATGCGGATCGGTTCGGCAACCGCGGGCGCGGCCGCCGCGAAGCCGAACAGGCCGAAAGCGACCGTCCATGCGAGCACCTTGCGCATGACGCCATTGTCCAGGCTCTTGTTCATGACGAAATCCTCCCGGCGGCTCCACGTGTCGGGAGCTGACGGTCATTCTAGCGCGCGACGGAAACTCTACGCAATCGTTTTCGATTGCGGCGCGGATGGCGCTATGCGCTGCCGGGTTTTCGCTATCTGCACATTTTGTCGCAGCGCTGAAATTCGGTGGCGGCGATGTTTGGCAAACGTTTGCCGTCATGCTAGCAACGAGGCCGCACTGCCGATCGACCGAATTCGCCAGCCGCGATTTCGGTCACCAAGAACTCGGCCGGCCAAGGGAGGATCGCCATGGCATCCGTGACACGGATCGCGCGCACTGTCGTTCGCTGCCACATCGTCGCGTGCGGATTGTTGATCTCGGCCGGACTGGCGCTTGCGAGCAACGCGTTCGCGGCTGAGCCGATCAAGATCGGGCTCGCCATCGCGCAATCGGGTCAGCTTGCCGCCAACGGCAAGGCCGCGCTCGCCGGCATGAAGATCTGGCAGGACGACGTCAATGCCAAAGGCGGCCTGATCGACCGCCCGGTCAAGCTTATCTATTACGACGATCAGAGCAATCCCGCGAACGTGCCCGCGCTCTACACCAAGCTCCTCGGCATCGACAAGGTCGACCTCATCGTCAGCGGCTATGCGACCAACATGATCGCGCCGGCGTTGCCGGTCGCGATCCAGAACAAGAAATTGCTGATCGGCCTGTTCGGAACCGCGGTGAACAGCGAATTCCACTACGCGAATTATTTCTCCATGAACGTCAACGGTCCCGACGCCAAGCGGGCGGTGACGGCGGGATTGTTCGAGGTCGCCGCGGCGCAGACGCCGCGGCCGCAGTCGGTCGCGATCGTCGCGGTCGACGCCGAGTTCGGCCGCAACGCCTCGGACGGCGCCCGCGACAATGCCAAGGCGAAGGGCTTCACCATCGTCTATGACCGCAGCTATCCACCCCACACGACGGATTTCTCGCCTGTCATCCGCGCCGTGCAGGCCGCCAATCCCGACATCGTGGTGGTCTGTTCCTATCCGCTCAATTCGGTCGGCATCCTGCGCACGGTCAATGAATTGCGGTTCCAGCCGAAGCTTCTCGGCGGCGCGATGGTCGGGCTGCAAAGTTCGAGCCTCAAAGGCCAGCTCGGCTCTCTGCTCAACGGCATCGTCAATTACGAATCCTGGCTGCCGGCCAAGACCATGCAGTTCCCCGGCGTGATGGAATTCCTGACCAAATACCAGGCGCGCGCGGCGAGCGAGGGCACCGACCCGATCGGCTACAACATGCCGCCCTGGGGCTATGCCGATCTCCAGGTGCTCGGACAGGCGATCGCCGCGACAGGCAGCATCGAGGACGCCAAGCTTGCGGCGTACCTTCACGCCAACGCCGTCCACACCATCGTCGGCGACATCACCTTCGGCCGCGACGGCGAATGGACGCAATCGCGCATGTTACAGGTCCAGTACCGCAACCTGCACGGCAACGGCTTGGCGCAATTCAAGGATATGGACAACCAGGTCATTCTGACGCCGGCGCAATTCAAGACCGGCGAGGTCATCTACCCGATGGCGAAGGCGCGGCAGTGATCGTGGGGGCGATAGCCCCGATCGGCGTTCCCTTGCGCGCAAACCCGCGGCATCCCGTTGCTCTTAGCCCGCATTTACGCTAAGTCCGCCGCGGACCGGTTGAGGTGGAGAAGAGAGCGATGGCCGACCACGGCGAGGTCGAATACGCAACTGCCACGGGCAACGATATCGCTGCCCACGAGGCGACGTACCGCATGTTCATCAATCTGGTGAAGGGCATGCTCGGGGTCATCGTCGTCATACTCATCGTGATGGCGTATTTTATCGGCTGAGCGTTGACCCAAGGGGCGGGCTTCGCAGAGTGACCGGCCGCGCAAGCGGCCGGTGGCGTATCGGTTCGTGAAGAGGCCGAACGCGCGCCAACCGGCGCCGGAGGACTTGATGAAGGTCGCAGTTGTTGCCGAAAGCGATGCGGGCGAGCCGCGGGTGGCGGCGACGCCCGAGACGGTCAAGAAGATCATCGGCCTGGGCGCCGAGGTCGCGGTCGAGCCGGGCGCCGGCATCAAGTCCGGCATCCTCGATGCCGATTTCACCGCCGCCGGCGCCGCCGTGACCGCGGACGCGGTCAACGGCGCCGACATCGTGCTCAGCGTCCGCCGCCCACTGTCCCCGGCACTGGCGCGTTTGAAGAAGGGCGCGATCGTCATCGCCATCATGGATCCGTTCGGCCACGAGGATGCGTTGCGCGCCATGGCGGAAGCAGGCGTCATCGGCTTCGCCATGGAGCTTTTGCCGCGCATCACCCGCGCGCAGGTCATGGACGTACTTTCGAGCCAGGCCAATCTCGCCGGCTACCGCGCCGTGATCGACGCCGCCGCCGAATACGGCCGCGCCTTGCCGATGATGATGACGGCGGCCGGCACCGTGCCCGCCACCAAGGTGTTCGTCATGGGCGCCGGCGTCGCCGGCCTGCAGGCGATCGCGACCGCGCGCCGGCTCGGCGCCATCGTCACCGCGACCGACGTGCGGCCGGCGGCCAAGGAGCAGGTCGAAAGCCTCGGCGCCAAGTTCATCGCGGTCGAGGACGAGGAATTCAAGGCGGCCGAGACCGCGGGCGGCTACGCCAAGGAAATGTCCAAGGAATACCAGGCCAAGCAGGCGGCGCTGGTCGCCGAGCACGTCAAGAAGCAGGACATCGTCATCACCACCGCGCTCATCCCCGGCCGTCCGGCGCCGCGGCTGATCACCAAGGAGATGGTGGCGTCGATGCGGCCCGGCTCGGTGGTCGTCGATCTCGCGGTCGAGCGCGGCGGCAACGTCGAGGGCGTCGTGGCCGATCAGGTCGCCGAGGTCGACGGCGTCAAGATCATCGGCTATCGCAACGTGCCCGGCCGGCTCGCCGCCACGGCCTCGAGCCTCTACGCCAAGAACCTGTTGGCGTTTCTCGACGTCCTGATCGACAAGAAGACCAAGGCGCTCGCCGTCAACTGGGACGACGACATCGTCAAGGCGACGGCGCTGACGCGCGACGGCGCCATCGTGCATCCGAATTTCAAGCCGAAGGCGGCGTGATTGTTTTTACCTCTCCCCGCGCGCGGGGAGAGCGTAGGCGTCTCATAAAAGAGGGAGAACGGAGGCCCGTAATGATAACGCTCTCGATTCTCGGCCAGCTCGATATCCTCGCCGTGGCGGCAACGGCGCGGCCCATGTCAGCGACGCCGTCGATCCGTTCGTGTTCCGGCTGTCGATCTTCGTGCTCGCGGTGTTCGTCGGCTATTACGTGGTGTGGTCGGTGACGCCGGCGCTGCACACGCCGCTGATGTCGGTCACCAACGCCATTTCCTCCGTCATCGTGGTCGGCGCGCTCTTGGCCGTCGGCGTCGCGCTGGTTGCCGACGATGGGCCCGCTCTGGGCGCGCGCCTTCGGCTTCGTCGCGCTGGTGTTTGCTTCAGTCAATATTTTCGGCGGCTTTCTGGTGACGCAGCGCATGCTCGCCATGTTCCAGAGGAAGCAGAAATAACATGAGCGCCAACCTCGCCGCGTTTTGCTATCTGGTCGCCGGCGTTCTGTTCATCCTCGCGTTGCGCGGGCTGTCGCATCCGACCACCAGCCGCCGCGGCAATCAGTTCGGCATGATCGGCATGGTGATCGCGGTCGCGACCACGCTTGCCGCGCATCCGCCGGCGAGCCTCAGCGCCTGGGGGCTGGTGATTCTCGCCGTGGCGATCGGCGGCGGCACCGGCGCCGTGATCGCGCGGCGCGTGCCGATGACCTCGATGCCGGAACTGGTCGCCGCGTTCCATTCGCTGGTCGGCATGGCCGCGGTGTTGGTCGCGGCCGGCGCGCTTTATGCGCCGGCGGCGTTCGACATCGGCACCGAAGGCGCGATCCACGGCCAGAGCCTGATCGAAATGTCGCTCGGCGTCGCCATCGGCGCCATCACTTTCACCGGCTCGATCATCGCGTTCCTGAAACTGTCCGGCCGCATGAGCGGCGCGCCGATCATTCTGCCGGCGCGGCACGTCATCAACATCGCGCTCGCGGTCGCGCTGGTGCTGCTGATCGTCTGGTTCTTCAAGGCGCAGCTGCATATCGCGTTCTGGCTGATCGCGGCGGCGTCGTTCCTGCTCGGCATTCTCATCATCGTTCCGATCGGCGGCGCCGACATGCCGGTCGTGATCTCGATGCTCAATTCCTATTCCGGCTGGGCGGCGGCCGGCATCGGCTTCACGCTGGGCAATTCGGCGCTGATCATCACCGGCGCGCTGGTCGGCTCCTCCGGCGCGATCCTGTCCTACATCATGTGCAAGGGCATGAACCGCTCCTTCATCTCGGTGATACTCGGCGGCTTCGGCGGCGAGGTCGCGGGACCGAGCGGCGCGGCCGAAGCGCGGCCGGTCAAGCTCGGCTCGGCGGAGGACGCGGCGTATCTTCTGAAAAACTCCTCCAAGGTCATCATCGTGCCGGGCTATGGCATGGCGGTGGCGCAGGCGCAGCACGCGCTGCACGAGATGGCCGACAAGCTCAAGGCCGCCGGCGTCAAGGTCAAATACGCGATCCATCCGGTCGCCGGCCGCATGCCCGGCCACATGAACGTGCTCTGGCCGAGGCCAAAGTGCCCTACGACAAGGTCTTCGAACTGGATGACATCAACTCGGAATTCGCGAAGGCCGACGTGGCCTATGTGATCGGCGCCAACGACGTCACCAATCCGGCCGCGGAAGACGATCCGAAATCGCCGATCTCCGGCATGCCGGTCTGCAAGTGTGGAAAGCCGGCACCGTGATGTTCAACAAGCGCTCGCTCGCCTCCGGCTATGCCGGCGTCGACAATCCGCTGTTCTACCGCGACAACACGATGATGTTGTTGGGCGACGCCAAGAAGATGACCGAAGCGATCGCCAAGGCCATATAAGCAAGCGCCGGGGGGCGGCAGAGCGCGGGCGGGTCCCGCAGGGGCGTTCGCCATGTCGACGCAAAACACTCCACCGGGACGGCCCGGAACGCCGCGTTATACGCGCTGGTCCCGCGATCCGGCGCGGCCGGCGCAGCGCGGCTTCAATCGGCGGATGGCGCGGCTGATCGGCATTCCGGTCGTCGCCGTTGCCGGCGTGCTCTTGTATCAGGGCTTGCGCGACCGTTTTCTCCTCCCCGAGTGCAATTCCTCGCGCGCGACCTCGACGATGGCCAACGTGCTCGAGCAGCTCAAAATGGTGCCGCTGCGCTACGCGCCGATCAAAACGATTTCAACGAGCAAGACGGAAGTGGTCTGCAACGCGGTGCTGCCGCTTCGCGAGGGCGGGAATGTCGATGTCGACTACCGGTTCTACTGGCAGGGCGACAAAGTGAACATGAAATATTCGGTCTCGCGCAAGCCGCCCGAAGGGCCTGCACCAAGATCCGCCGCACGCGGAGTAATAATCGTCATTGCAAGCGAAGCAATCCAGCCTCTGTACCGCCGACCCTGGATTGGGGGGGGGGGGGGGGGGGGGGGGGGGGGGGGGGGGGGGGGGGGGGGGGGGGGGGGGGGGGGGGGGGGGGGGGGGGGGGGGGGGGGGGGGGGGGGGGGGGGGGGGGGGGGGGGGGGGGGGGGGGGGGGGGGGGGGGGGGGGGGGGGGGGGGGGGGGGGGGGGGGGGGGGGGGGGGGGGGGGGGGGGGGGGGGGGGGGGGGGGGGGGGGGGGGGGGGGGGGGGGGGGGGGGGGGGGGGGGGGGGGGGGGGGGGGGGGGGGGGGGGGGGGGGGGGGGGGGGGGGGGGGGGGGGGGGGGGGGGGGGGGGGGGGGGGGGGGGGGGGGGGGGGGGGGGGGGGGGGGGGGGGGGGGGGGGGGGGGGGGGGGGGGGGGGGGGGGGGGGGGGGGGGGGGGGGGGGGGGGGGGGGGGGGGGGGGGGGGGGGGGGGGGGGGGGGGGGGGGGGGGGGGGGGGGGGGGGGGGGGGGGGGGGGGGGGGGGGGGGGGGGGGGGGGGGGGGGGGGGGGGGGGGGGGGGGGGGGGGGGGGGGGGGGGGGGGGGGGGGGGGGGGGGGGGGGGGGGGGGGGGGGGGGGGGGGGGGGGGGGGGGGGGGGGGGGGGGGGGGGGGGGGGGGGGGGGGGGGGGGGGGGGGGGGGGGGGGGGGGGGGGGGGGGGGGGGGGGGGGGGGGGGGGGGGGGGGGGGGGGGGGGGGGGGGGGGGGGGGGGGGGGGGGGGGGGGGGGGGGGGGGGGGGGGGGGGGGGGGGGGGGGGGGGGGGGGGGGGGGGGGGGGGGGGGGGGGGGGGGGGGGGGGGGGGGGGGGGGGGGGGGGGGGGGGGGGGGGGGGGGGGGGGGGGGGGGGGGGGGGGGGGGGGGGGGGGGGGGGGGGGGGGGGGGGGGGGGGGGGGGGGGGGGGGGGGGGGGGGGGGGGGGGGGGGGGGGGGGGGGGGGGGGGGGGGGGGGGGGGGGGGGGGGGGGGGGGGGGGGGGGGGGGGGGGGGGGGGGGGGGGGGGGGGGGGGGGGGGGGGGGGGGGGGGGGGGGGGGGGGGGGGGGGGGGGGGGGGGGGGGGGGGGGGGGGGGGGGGGGGGGGGGGGGGGGGGGGGGGGGGGGGGCCCCCCCCCCTTCGTCGCTTTCGCTTCTCGCAATGACAATGTCGTTACGCCTTCGCCTTCACCCCGTGGGCGGCGAGGAACGACTTCACCGCGAAGTTCACGCCGCGCTCGACCTGGGGCTGGCTCGGCGCGGGGACAAAGTTGAACACGATCGGTTTGAACATCGCCGGATTGGCTCGCCTCCATGAGTTGCGCGGCGGCGATTTCGCTGTCCTCAACGACAAGGACGCCGGCCTCGACCTGCGAAGCGAAGTAGGCCGCAAGCCGCGCGATCCCTCGCGCCGGTCCGCTCTCGTAAAACCTGCGACCGAGTTCGGGCATCCGCTCGGCGATGGCGATCACCGTGCGGATCGCCGCGGCTTTTTCCGGCCGGCACAAAAACGCACGTAAGCCAGGTACCGAGCCGGGTCAACACCGCCTCGACGTCGTGATCGCTCGGATCGAGATCGAAAATCCCCTCAGCCTGCGCTTCGCACTCTTGGTCGACGATGGCCTCGAACAACTGCTCCTTGTGTCTGAAATACACATAGAGCGTGCCCTTGGAGACCCCGGCAGCGCGGGCGATGTCGTTCATGCTGGCCGCATCGAATCCCTGGGACAGAAACACCGCCCGGGCGCCATCGACAATCTGGCGCCGCTTGGCGCTGTCCTCATCCCCCGACGCCGCCCCTATCTGCTCCAAAATCCCCACTTCGCTCATATCCAAGGCCCTCTCGCGCGCAGAAGGCCCGGCATTGGGCCCTAACAAGGCGAAATCATTCAGCAAATACATGATAATAATTGACCGAACCGTTCGGTCAATATTAACTCCGGCGGTTTGCTGATCTATTAATGACCGAACCGTTCGGTCACTCGATCGGGGCCACCAAGGCCGAGAGGAGTACGCGCGTGTATCGCGAAAAGGCCTCCCGGTTCCCCCGTCGCTTCATCGTGATGGAAGCAAAGAAACGCGGCGGCTGTTCGAGCAGCGGTGAGCCGACAACCGAGCGCTTGCGCTGCCGCGGCGGCCCTCCCGTTAAAACAAAAGCCGGCCCGCGCGAGTCGGCGCAAGCCTGTTCGGCACGATCCGGGGCCGGCGTCGCAGGGTGGTTCGGCTATGACTGGTGGACGGTCGGCCGCTTCACGGTGTCGACCGACGACGCCTATGTCCAGGCTTACAACACGACGCTCGCCGCAAAAGTCGCCGGCTACGTCGCCAGCGTTCCGGTCACCGACAACACCGCCCGTCCACACCGGCGACGTGATCGCGACCATCGACGACGGCGACTATCGGCTCGCGGTCGATTCGGCGCGCGACAAGGTCGCGACCCAAGAGGCGACCATCGCGCGCATCGGCCATCAGATCGCGGCGCAGGAAGCCGCCGTCGAGCAGGCCAAGACGCAGCTCGTCTCCGCCCAGGCGGCCGCCACGCGCACCGAGCTGGAGCTCAATCGCCAGAACCTGCTGGTCGCGCGCGACGCCTCGAGCCGCCAATTGCTGGAGCAGGCGCAGGCGAACCGCGACCAGGCCGTCGCCGCCGTGCAGGGCGCGCGAGCCGCGATCGAATTCGGCGGCAGCCAATGTCGACGTGCTCAAGGGCCAGCAGCAGGAGGCCATCCCACGCTCGAGGAACTCAAGACCGCGCTCGCCAAGGCCGAGCGCGATCTGTCATTCACCGTCATCCGCGCGCCGATCGACGGCGTCATCGGCAACCGCGCGGTGCAGACCGGCGACTTCGTGCAGACCGGCCAGCGGCTCGCGAGCCTCGTTCCGCTCGACGAGGTCTATGTCAACGCCAATTTCAAGGAGACGCAGCTCGCGCATCTGCGGCCCGGCCAGCCGGTCACGATCGCGGTCGACGCGCTGCCCGAACACAGCTTCCAGGGCACGGTCGAAAGCTTCTCGCCGGCCTCCGGCGCGGTGTTCTCGCTGCTGCCGCCCGACAACGCGACCGGCAACTTCACCAAGATCGTGCAGCGGCTGCCGGTGCGCATCCACGTCCCGGCCGCCGTCGCGCGCGAAGGGATTTTGCGCCCCGGCATGTCGGTGGTGGTGAGCGTCAACACCAAGGCGAGCGCCGTCGCCGATAACGCCGCATCGCCGCCGACGCAGACCGCGGCGGCGCGCTGATCGCGACCGAGGCAGGAGGCCGCACATGGCCACCGCCGTTACCGCATCCGCCGCCGGCATTCCCGCCGCGCCGGCCGATGCCGAGCGCGTCGATCCGCTGCGCGTCCTCGCCTTCCTGGCGATGTGCTTCGGCATGTTCATGGCGTTTCTCGACATCCAGGTGGTGTCGGCGTCGCTGTCGGAAATCCAGGCCGGGCTTGCCGCGTCGAGCGACGAGATCACCTGGGTGCAGACGTCGTATCTGATGGCCGAGGTGGTCGCCATTCCGCTGTCCGGCTTTCTCTCGCGCGCGCTCGGCACCCGCGTCATGTTCGCAACCGCCGCCGCCGGCTTCACCGTCGCGAGCCTGATGTGCGGGCTGTCCTCGTCGATGGGCGAGATGATCGTCTGGCGCGCGCTGCAGGGCTTCATCGGCGGCGGCATGGTGCCGACGGTGTTCGCGTCCGCCTACAGCATTTTTCCGCGGCGGCTGCAGCCGGTGATCACGCCGATGATCGGGCTGGTCGCGACGCTGGCGCCGACCATCGGTCCGACGGTCGGCGGCTATCTGACCGACGTGCTGTCGTGGCACTGGCTGTTCTTCATCAACATCGTGCCCGGCATCGTGGTGACGATCGCCGCGATCACGCTGATCGATTTCGACAAGCCGGATTATTCGCTGTTCGAGCGGTTCGACTTGGTCGGCCTGATCTTCATGGCGCTGTTTCTCGGCGCGCTCGAATACGTGCTCGAAGACGGGCCGCGCTACGACTGGTTCGAGGACCACGATCGCCATGCCGCGGTGGTATCGGCGACGTCGGCGGTGATCTTCTTCGTCCGCGTGCTCACGGCGGAACAACCGATCGTCGATCTTCGCGCCTTTCTCGACCGCAATTTCGCGCTCGGCAGCATGTTCTCGTTCGTGCTCGGCATCGGCCTCTACGGCCTCACCTACCTCTATCCGGTCTATCTCGGCCAGATCCGCGGCTACAACGCGCTGATGGTCGGCCAGACCTTGTTCGTGTCCGGCGTCACAATGTTCCTGACCGCGCCGATCGTCGGCCGGCTGATGACCCGGGTCGATCCCCGCCTGATGCTGGCCTTCGGTTTCACGGTCGTCGCCATCAGCAATTGGGACGACCTCCTCACCGGGACTGGGATTTTGGCAACTGTTCGATCCCGCAAATCCTGCGCGGGTTCGGCATGATGTTCGCGATCGTGCCGATCACCAGCATCTCGCTCGGCACGCTCGCACCCGAACGGCTGAAGAACGCCTCCGGGCTGTTCAACCTGACGCGCAATCTCGGCGGCGCGGTCGGGCTCGCCGGGCTCAACACGGTGCTCGACAAGCGCATCGACCTGCATCTGGCGCGCCTGCACGAATCGATCACCTGGTCGCGGCAGCCGGCGGTCGAAGTGCTCAACGGTCTCGCCGCGCGCATCCCGGCTCGGACGCGCAGAACATGGCGCTCAAGCAGCTCTTCATGTTCACCCGCCAGCAGGGCATCGTGATGGCCTTCGCCGATGTGTTCTTGCTGCTCTGCCTCTATGTTCCTGGTATTTGCGGCGCTGGTGTGGCTCATGCGCCGCCCGCCGTCATCGGGGCCGGCGCCCGACCCACTGAATAAGTATGACGTAATCATGACTTTTCCGGCTTGCCGTAGCCGCCCGCGGTCGGCGTCTGGATGATGATCGCCTCGCCGGCGTCGATGATCGTGGCGTCGCAGCCGCCAAGTTTTTCCATGCGGCCATCCTGGCGGCGCATCGAGTTCTCGCCGACCTGGCCGTCTTCGCCGCCGGCAAGCCCGAACGGCGGCACGCGGCGGTGGCCGGACAGGATCGTGCATTCCATCTTTTCCAGAAAGCGGATGGTGCGGACGATGCCGTCGCCGGCATTCCAGCGGCCGCGGCCGCCCGAATCTTTGCGGATGTGGAAATCCTCGAGCAGCACCGGATAGCGGAATTCCAGAATTTCCGGATCGGTGAGCCGCGTGTTGGTCATGTGGGTGTGCACGGCGTCGGTGCCGGGAAAGCCGGGACCGGCCGGCGAGCCGGAGCAGATCGTCTCGTAATACTGGTAGCGCGCATTGCCGAAATTGAGATTGTTCATGGTGCCCTGCGCCGCCGCCATGGCGCCGAGCGCGCCGAACAGGCAATTGGTCACTTCCTGCGAGGTCTCGACATTGCCGGCGACCACCGCGGCGGGATATTCCGGCGACAGCAGCGACTTTTTCGGAATGATGATGCGGATCGGCCGCAGGCAGCCGGCATTCATCGGAATGTCGTCATCGACCATGACGCGGAATACGTAGAGCACGGCGGCGCGCGTCACCGGCTCGGGCGCGTTGAAATTGTTCGGCTGCTGCGGGCTGGTGCCGGTGAAGTCGACGGTGGCTTCGCGCTTCTTCTTGTCGACCCTGATCCGCACCTTGATCACGGTGCCCTGGTCCATCTCGAAGGCGAACGCGCTGTCGTGCAGGCGGTCGATGACGCGGCGCACGCTTTCCGCGGCGTTGTCCTGGACGTGCCGCATATAGGCGCGCACGACCGGCAGCGTGAAATGGCGCACCATCTTGCGCAGTTCCTGCACGCCCTTCTCGTTGGCGGCGATCTGCGCCTTCAGATCGTTGACGTTCTGCAGCGGATTGCGCGCCGGATATTTGCCGCCGGTTGAGCAGCGCGTAAAGCTCCGTCTCCCGAAAGCGGCCGCGATCGACGAGCTTGAAATTGTCGATATAGACGCCTTCCTGCTCGATGGTGGTCGCGTTCGGCGACATCGAGCCGGGCGAAATGCCGCCGACATCGGCGTGATGGCCGCGCGACGCGACCCAGAACAGAGATCTTCCCCTCCCCCTTGCGGCGAGTGGTCGTGAGGGGTGGGGGTCGGGACGCAGCGCTTAGACTGGCGTTTGCTGCGACCCCGCGCGCGTGCGTCGCGTCCGACCCCCCTCCCGACTCCGACAAGGGGGAGGGAGGGCGAACACCGGCGTGCAGACCGTGATGTCGGGCAGATGCGTGCCGCCGTTATAGGGCGCGTTGATCGCGTAGACGTCGCCGGGGCGGATATTGCCGCTGGTTCTCGCGGATGATGGTCTCGACCGCGCGGTCCATCGAGCCGAGATGCACCGGCATATGCGGCGCGTTGGCGACGAGCGAGCCGTCGCCGTCGAACACCGCGCAGGAGAAATCGAGCCGCTCCTTGATGTTGACCGAATAGGCGGTGTTCTGCAGCGCCACGCCCATCTGCTCGGCGATCGACATGAAGAGATTGTTGAACACTTCGAGCATGACCGGATCGGCCTCGGTGCCGATCGCGTGGCCGCGCGTAAGCTTCTTCACCCGCCGCAGCACCAGATGATTCTTGGCCGTCAGCTCCGCCTGCCAGCCATGCTCGACGACGACGGTCTGATGCGGCTCGATGACGATCGCCGGACCCTTTGACCTTGTGGCCGGGGGCAAGCGTCTCGCGTGTAAACACCGGCGCGCGTGCCATTTGCCGCCGGAGAAAAAGCGCGTGCGCCGCGCCGGCGCGGGCAGGTGCCGCGCGCGTAGGTTTTGCGCGCTGCTTCGCGAAACGTCGCGCCGCCGCCGACCGCCTCGACCGACACCGCCTCGATGACGAGCTTTTTGCTGCGATCGATGAAGCCAAAGCGCGCCTTGTGCGCGCGTTCGAAGGCTGATTGCATTTTCGTGCAGCGCGGCCGACTTCCGCTCGCCCCTCCAGGGGAGGGTGAAGCGTGCCTGCGCCGACGATCAGCGCGGTGTCGGTGCCGGCGTAGCGGATATGCGCGCGCACGTGGAGCACGATCTTCGTCCGCCGCAACGCCCTGGCCGGCCACTTCCGCGATCGCCGCGCGCGCGAGCTGCCGCGCCTCGCGCGCAAGCATCGGCCCGCGCCTTCGTCGCCGAACGGCTCTTCGATCGCCTGCTGGCGGTCGCTGCGGATATCGGCGAGCCCCATGCCGTAGGCGGAAAGCAGCGAGGAGAACGGATGGATCAGCACGCTCGGTCATGCCGAGCGCATCGGCGACCAGGCAGGCGTGCTGGCCGCCGGCGCCGCCGAAGCAGTTGAGCGCGTAGCGCGTCACGTCATAGCCGCGCTGCACCGAAATTTTCTTGATCGCGTTCGCCATGTTCTCGACCGCGATCTTGATGAAGCCGTCGGCGATCTGTTCGCCGCGAGCGGCCGTCGCCGATCTCCTTCGCCAGCGCCGCGAACGCCTCGCGCACCGCCTCGGCATCAAGCGGCTGGTCCTGCTGCGGCCCGAAAATCTTCGGAAAGAAGTCGGGAATCAGCTTGCCGACCATGACGTTGGCGTCGGTGACGGCGAGCGGCCCGCCGCGCCGATAGCATTTCGGCCCGGGATTGGCGCCGGCGGAATCCGGGCCGACGCGAAAGCGCGCGCCGTCGAAATGCAGGACCGAGCCGCCGCCGGCGGCGACCGTGTGGATCAGCATCATCGGCGCGCGCATGCGCACGCCGGCGACTTCGGTCTCGAAGGTCGCGCTCGTATTCGCCGGCGAAATGCGACACATCGGTCGACGTGCCGCCCATGTCGAAGCCGATCAGCCGCTCGAATCCGGCCTCGCGCCCGGTCTCGGCCATGCCGACAACTCCGCCCGCCGGTCCCGACAGGATCGCGTCCTTGCCGCGGAACAGATCCGCCGCCGTCAGCCCGCCCGACGACATCATGAACATCAGCCTCACCTCCCCTCCCCCTTGCGGGGGGGGGTCGGGGGAGGGGGCCGGGCGGCTGGACGGCGGTGGGGTGAGGTGAGACTTCCCCGCCGGGCTTCGCGTCCCGACCCCCCTCCCTAGCCCCCCCCACAAGGGGGGAGGGGAGAAGCGCATTTCCCCCGCCACCTGAGCCACGTAGCGGCGCAGGATCGGGGAGAGATAGGCGTCGACCACGGTGGTGTCGCCGCGGCCGACAAGTTTGATCAGCGGCTGAGACTTCGTGGCTGGCCGAAACCTGCGGAAAGCCGAGCTCGCGCGCCAGCGCAGCGACCTGCTGCTCATGTTCGCCGTAGCGATAGGCGTGCATGAGCACGATCGCGACGGCGGCGATGCCATCGCTTGGCGCGGCCGAGATCGAGGCGCAGCGCATCGAGATCGGGCGCGCGCTCGACAGTGCCGTCGGCGCGCACGCGCTCGTCGACTTCGACCACGCGCTCATAGAGCATGTCCGGCTTGACGATGTGGCGCGCGAAGATTTTTGGCCGCGCCTGATAGCCGATGCGTAGCGCGTCGCGGAAACCCTTGGTGATGAGAAGCAGCGTGCGCTCGCCCTTGCGCTCGAGCAGTGCATTGGTGGCGACGGTCGTCCCCATCTTGACCGCGCCGATCGGCTCCGGCGGGATCGGCGCTCGGGCGCGAGCCAAGAAGGTGGCGGATTCCCGCCACCGCCGCGTCCGCATAGGCCTCGGGATTTTCCGAGAGCAATTTATAGGTGACGAGTTTGCCGTCCGGCCGCCGCCCGATCACGTCGGTGAAGGTGCCGCCGCGGTCGATCCAGAAGTCCCAAGTTTTCCCGCATGCGTATTTATAGGGCATCAAAGGCGGCCAAAGTTCCGGGAAAGCCGGACTACGTGGTCGGATTTACTTATCGTGCTGCAAAATACCGGCGATCGTCTTGATCTCGTTGCGCGCATATTTCGGCAGGCCGGCGCTGATCGAATTCGCCGGAGTTGAACGACGATTTCCCCATCAACACCGCTCCGGCACCAGATTGCGCAGCACCGGCACTTTCTCGAATTCCTTTTTCTTGTCGATCACGGCGGTGTCGATCGCCAGCGCCATGAAGGCGGTGACCACCGTCTTGTCGGCGTCGGTCGGGTCGGCCTGGAACACGGCGAAGAATTTTCCGAATTTCATGACCTGATCGACGTGAAAAATATTCTGCTCGAGCACGCCGGCCAACGGCGCTGTCGAGCCCGGTCAACTGCTGCAGTCCGGCCTGATCAAGATCGGCGGGAGCAAGCTGCGACAGCTCGCTGTCGAAATCGATGTGGTCGGAAATCTTCTTGGCGCTGTCGCGTAGCTTGTTCACCAGCATGATGCCGAGCGGAATCTTGCCTTCCAGCGTGTAGCTCGACTGGATGCAGATCAGGGTCGCGCGGCCGGTGCACCATGGGCGGGCCGGATTCTCGTTGCCCGTGCCCTGCGGTCCTTGAGCGGCGGCAGGTCGGCGGCGGCGATCGCCTTGTGCTTGATCGCCGGATCGATCTTTTCCAGGAACGGCAGCGTCACGTCGCGCGAAAGGTCGATGCGCCCGGCGGGCGGTCGAGAACGAAACGCGCTTGCGCGACGTACATAGAGAGCTTCTCCGTGACTGGGCCGGTGTCGGCGGTGGCCTCGTGGCGGTGACGGTCGGCTCGGCATAGCCGGGAAACAGCGACAGAAATTTCTTCTGTGCCGGATGCGTGCGCGCCCATTGCGCAAACGGCATCAGACGGCGGGTCGGCGCTCGCCCTTGGCGCCGATATCGACCCGGTCGCTGAACACGATGGTTCCCGGCTTGATTTGCGCCACGTCCCAGCCCTGCGCCGAGGTCGCCTCTTCGATGTGGAACCTCTGCGCAGGCGGCGGCGATCGAGCCAACCAGGCAGGCGAGCACGATCGAAGAGAGGATCGACACGAAGTATTTGGCTCGCGCGCGTTCTTTCGCAGAATATCGCATGGTTCGAATATCGCCTTCGAATATCGCGTTGCGGTGGCGCACGCGGCGAATTTCCCGGTCGACTATATGCGACCGTCAGTTCAGGCGTCCGCCCCAGAAATAGTCCGGATCGCGACGCGCGCGATTGCGCGGATCGTCGGGATCGACGAAAGGCGTGAACAGTCCGCGCGCCAGCGGCCGCGGCGGCGGCTGGCGGCGGGAACGGCTGCCAGCCTTGCTGCGTGCTGGGCCTGCTGGCCGGGATAATAGGAGCGGCCGTCGCAGCGGCCTTCCTGCCGCTTGCGCGCCCCAGCCCCAGCTGCCCCAGCCGCTCCGTATTGCTCCTGATCGCCCGAGGTGTCGGCCTCCTCGATTCGCAAACGAGTTGATATTGCGTCTCGTCGAAACGTCCGTCGGCGGCGAGGCGGAAATGCTCGATGAAGCTCCGTGCCCGTTGCTGACGCGATCCCCGCTCATGTAGTCGATCGGCAGGTCGATGAGGTGCGTTGTGCCTCGCGCGAGGGCCCGCTGAGTGCGGTTTTCGGCGCCACGTGCTCCGCCCAAACCGCCGCGATGATCGGCTCGAAGATCGGCAGCGCCACCCGCGACCCGGTCGCGCTGGCGCCGAGCGAGCGGCGCTTGCCGTCGCCATTGTCGTAGCCGACCCAGATGGCGACGGTCACGTCGTTGGTGAAGCCGACGAGCCAGGCGTCGACCGAGTCTTCGGTCGTCCCGGTCTTGCCGGCGACATAGGGCGAAAGCGAGCGCGATCGCGCGCGCGGTGCCGCGCTCGACGACGCCCTGCAGGATGGTCTTGAGCTGATAGAACGACGTGCGGTCGGCGGAGCCGATGCGCGGCAGCGGCGCCACGGGATATTTGTAGATGGTGCGGCCGCCCTCTTCGATCGAATCGATGCCGTGGGGCTGCGGCCGCGCGCCTTCATTGGCGACCGCGGCGTAGAAGGCGGCAAGATCGATCATGCGAACCGGCTGGGCGCCGAGCACGAACGGATAATAGCGGACGCAGTCGCTGTAGAGCTTGGCCTCGACCGCCAGCGCGCAGACGCGGTCGAGACTGCGCTCGGGATCGGCGTCGATGCCGCCGTCGAGGAGCCGCGCGGTGACGATGTTGCGCGAATTCTCCAGGCCGCGCCGCAGCGTGTAGATGCCGCCCGAGCCGTTGTCGAAGTTCCGCGGCGTCCAATAATCCTCCGGTCGCGCGCCGCCGCCGATGTCGCGGGCGATGACGTCGCGGCCTCGCCGCTGCTGCCGATCGGCGGCAGCGTGATCGGCTCGTCGAGCACGAGCGTGTTCGGCTGCAGGCCCGCCTGCAACGCCGCGAGATAGGTCAACGGCTTGATCGCCGAGCCGGGCTGGCGCTGCGTCTGCGTCGTGCGGTTGAGCTGGCTCAACGGATAGGAGAAGCTTCCGGCCATGGCGAGGATGCGGCCGGTCTTGTTCTCCAGCACCAGCGCCGCGCCTTGCACCGTCGGCCGCACGCGCAGTTGCGCCTGCGCGCCGGTGCGCCGGTCGCGCGGCTTTTTTGCCTTTGGCGCCGGGCTTGCCCTCATCACGTGCACATAGACGACATCGTAAAGGCCGAGGCTGCGCCGGATCGCGCCGGTCCAGGCGTCAGCGGCAGCATGCGGCCGTCGGCGAGCCCGACGCGGATGCTGCCGTCGCCGTGCTTGCCGCCGTTATCCAGAACAACGGCCGGCTGCCAATGCACGTCGTAAAGCGGCAGATGGACGTTTTGCAGCGCCTGTTGCCAAGCCGGCGCGGGTTCGGCGACGCCGCAGTGCGGCGGGCGCCGCGGCCGGCGCGGCCGGGCCGGCCGCGCCGGCCGCGCCGGGCGCCGCGAGTTTCTGCACGGCGTCGGCGATATTGGCTTCGGCGCCGTGAAATTCCGCCCGGCCGTCGAATCTCGTAGCGCGCAAGCCCTCCTGCAGCGCCGCTTCGGTATCGCGCTGCAGGGTCGCGTTGATGGTCGAGTGCACCGTGTAGGGTGCGGCGGTCAGGTCGGCACGCCGGCGGACTTCGCCTCGCGGCCGAGATAATCGATGAAATCGAAGCCGCCGTCGCGCCGCGGCCGCGCGAAGGCGACGAGTTTCGGCGGCGCCGCCAGCGCCGCGCTTTTCTGTGCGGCGCTGATGACGCCATCCTCCTGCATGCGGCCGAGCACATAGGCGAGGCGTTCCTTGGCGCGGTCGGGATGGCGGTCGGGATTGAAATAGCTCGGCCCTTTGAGCAGCCCCGCCAGCATCGCGCCTTCGCCGAGCGTGAGCGCCTTGGCCGATTTGCCGAAATAGCTGCGCGCGGCCATCTCGATGCCCCAGGAACCGCGGCCGAGATAGGCGGAATTGAGATAAAGTTCGAGAATTTCCGCTTTGCTCAGCGTGTTCTCGAGCCGCGAGGCGACGATCATCTCGCGGATCTTGCGCTCATAGGTCACGTCCTCGCCGACCAGGAGGTTTTTCACCACCTGCTGGGTGATGGTCGAGCCGCCTTGCGGCCGGCCCGGGTTGGCGAGATTGCCGATGAAGGCGCGGATGATGCCGCGCTCGTCGACGCCGTGGTGCTGAAAAAAACGCCGGTCCTCGGCGGCGACGAAGGCCTTCTGCACGAAGTCGGGAATATCGGCGAGCGGGACCCAGATGCGCCGGTTGCCCGGCTGGAACACGTCGGCGAAATCCTTGCCGTTGCCGTCGAGGACGACGCTCATGCTCGGCAGCTTACGGCCCTTGAGGCGCGTCTGGTCGGGCAGATCGGCTGCCGCGTTGTTGAAAAAATCGATCACCTGGCCGAGGTCGACGACCGGGGCGGCGACGCTCTCGTTCTTGCAGAACTGGCGGTAGGCGGTGGCGAGATCGGCGAAATTGATGCCGCGGAAGGTTTGGCACCGGCGCCGACCGCCTTGGGGTCCTTGAGCGCGGTCGAGATGAGGTCGTCGATGTTGATCGATTCGATGTCGAAGGCGTGGCGCATATGGTCGCAGCCCGCGCGCAGGATTTGCACCACTTCTTGCTGGTCGTCCACCGGATCGAAGTGCGTCTTCACCGCCTGCGGCTGGGTCATCACCTCGCTGAGCGCGAGTGCGGTGGCGAAGATCTTGACGAGGATGGGGTCCATGGCGGGGAGGGCGGCACGGCGCGGTTCGAGGGACGCCACTGGAGGAAGATCGACTATAGCCAGCACATCATTACAAAAAGACTTTTTTGCGGGTCTTTTGCGCCTTGTCCCGCTGCGTATCTATCACTCGGCACTCCGCCGCCCGGCCGGCGGCGCTATATCTCTTGACCGGCCACAAATCAGCCGCCGCTTGCCGCCGCGTCATTGCGCCGGCGCCAGGCCGTCGAAATGTCCGCGCTGCTGCAGGAAGGCGAGCAGGAGGAGGCTCGGCAGCCCGGCGAGCGCGCAGATCGCGAAGAACGAGGCCCAGCCCGTTGCGGCGGCGACAAACCCCGCCCCCGACGACAGGTAGGTGCGCCCGACCGCCGCCAGCGCGGTCAACAGCGCGTACTGGGTCGCGGTATGCAGCGGGTTGCGGCACAGCGCCGAGAGATAGGCGACGAAGATCACTGTGCCGATGGCGCTGGTGAAATTTTCGGTGACGATGGCGAAGGTGAGCCAGCCGCGTTGAGCCCGACGACCGCCTGCCAGGAAAAGGCCAGTGCGGCGAGCGCCTGCAGCGCGCCACCGATCCACAGGCTTACCGGCAGCGAACAGGCGCGCGCCATAAAACCGCCGGCAAAACCGCCGATCAGCGTTGCCGCCAGGCCCACGCCCTTGATGATGGCGGCATATTCGTTGCGCGAAAAGCCGAGATCGATCACGAACGGCGCGGTCAGCGCGCCGGCGAGCGCATCGGTGAATTTGAACAGCACGACGAAAGCAAGCGCGACCAGGGCGAAGTCGCGGGACAGAAATTCGGAGAAGGCGCCGACCGCCGCTTCGACGACCCGCGCCAGCGTGTTTTCCCGCGCATGCGCCGCGTCGGCGGCGCGCGACTTTTCCGGCTCGGTCGCGAACAACGTCGTGGCGATGCCGATGAGGACGAGCGCCGCCATGACCGCGTAGCCGGCGCTCCAGGCGGCGTGGTGGCCGAGGCCGAAAAAAGCGTCAAAGCCGCTGACCAGGAACAGCGCGCCGGCGGTCGAGGCCAGCATGCCGATGCGGTAGGCGGCGACATAGGACGCCATGCCGGCCGCCTGCTCGCTCTCGTCGAGGCTTTCGACGCGGAAGGCATCGACGACGATGTCCTGCGTCGCCGAGGCGGTGGCGACCATAAGCGCGCCGGCGGCGACGACCAGCGGCGAAACCGCCGGATCGCAGGCGCCGAGAAGGACGATCGCCGCGATCAGCAAGAACTGCGAGAGCAAGAGCCAGCCGCGCCGCCGGCCGAGCGCGCGAAGGAACGGCACGTCGAGCGCGTCGATCAGCGGCGCCCAGAGGAATTTGATCGTGTAGGGCGTGCCGACCAGCGCAAACAGGCCGATGGTGCCGAGATTGACTTTGGCCTCGGTCATCCAGACCAGCAGCGTCGAGCCCGACAGCGCCAGCGGCAGGCCCGGAGGAAAAGCCGAGGAACATGACGATGAGCACGCGCCGCTTGCAGATAGACGGCGAGCGTCTCGCGCAGCGAAGGCGAGGGGCAGCATCGGTGGCGGGTTCGTCAGCCGGCCGCGATGCGGGGAGGGGATCGTGCGCAGGCGGTGGAGGCGTCGCGCACGGACATTACCCATCGTTGTCGGGCGAGATTCGGTATTTGCGCGCCGCCTCACCGCGCTTCGCGCGACACCCTCCCCGCTACGCGGGGGCGGATAACGTCACTCCCCGGCCTCCAGTTTCGGCACATCGGGCGGATGATCTCGGCGCCGCCGCCGTCGGTGAATTCAACGTCGTTGATGCGGGTGCCGCGCTGCTCGATCTTTTGGGTCGAAATCAGGATCTGCCGCACGTCCTCGTTGGCCTGGCCGAAATGCTGGCCGAGCTTGGCACGCGGTCGCTCATGCGCCGCACGTCTTCGATCAGGAGGCCGACTTCGGCCTGGATGCGGCCGGCGGCCTCGCGCATGCGCGCATCCTTCTGGATCTGCTGGACCACATGGATCGCGAGCATCAGCAGCGACGGCGAGACGATGACGACCTTGGCGCGGAACGCCTTCTGCACGACGTCGTCGAAGCCGTCGTGCAATTCGGCATAGACCGACTCCGACGGCACGAACATCAGCGCCATGTCCTGGGTCTCGCCGGGAATGAGATATTTCTCGCGCGATGTCGGCGACGTGCTTGATCACGTCGGTGCGCACGCGCGCCGCCGCCTGGCGCTGGGCGTCGTCGGTCTTGGCCTCGCGATAGGCGGTCACCGCCTCGAGCGGAAATTTCGCATCGATCACCAGCGGCCGCTTGTCGGGCAGGAACACGCGCAGTCGGGCCGCAGCTTGTTGGACAGCGTGTACTGGAATTCGTACAGCCCTTCGGCAGGCCGTCGCGCACGATCAATTCCATGCGGCCCTGGCCGAAGGCGCCGCGCTCCTGCTTGTTGGCGAGCACGCCCTGCAGCGAGGTCACCTGGGTCGCGAGCTCGGTGATGTTCTTTTGCGCGCTGTCGATGACCGCGAGCCGCTCGTTGAGCTTTTGCAGGTTTTCGGCGGTGCTCTGCTTGGTCTTTTCCAGCGAATCGCCGAGCCGATGCGAAACCGAATCGAGCCGCTCGTTGACGGTGTGGCCGAGCTGCGACTGCCCCTTGGCCAGCAGGCCGATCATGGCCTCGAGCCGCGCCGCCGCGTCGGCCTGCGCGCGCGCCAGGTCGGTCATGGCCGGATCGATCGTCGCGGCGTCGACAGCGGCGCCGGCTGGCGCGCGCGCCACACGATGATCGCCAGGGCAACAAGTGCGGCGCAGGCGACGAGAATGGCTGCGGCTGCGATGATCGGCAGGCTCTCGCTCATGCCGCTGCTTCTACGCAATTCGGCCGGTGGGGCGAAGAACGGAGGTAGAACGCCGAACGGCCCGTTCGCGCGACCAAACGCTCGGCCATTCGCCCGCGCACACTCGCATTGACCGCGCTTTATGCACCGCTTACATCGCGGAACATGGCGATGCGCGACATCATCATCCTGCCCGACAAGCGGCTGCGGCTCGTCTCCGAGCCGATCAAGCGCATCGACGCCGGCATCCGCAAGCTGGTCGAGGACATGTTCGAGACCATGTACGACGCGCCCGGCATCGGGCTTGCGGCGATCCAGGTCGGCGTCGCCAAGCGCGTCGTCACCATGGACCTGTCGAAGAAGGACGACGAACGGGCGCCGCAGGTGTTCATCAATCCGGAGATCACCTGGGCGTCGGAGGAGAAATCGACCTACGAGGAAGGCTGCCTGTCGATTCCCGAATATTACGAGGAGGTCGAGCGGCCGACGCGGGTGAAGGTCAAATATCTCGACCTCGACGGCAAGGAGCACGAGATCGAGGCCGAAGGCCTGTTCGCCACCTGCCTGCAGCACGAGATCGACCACACCAACGGCGTGCTGTTCATCGACCATATCTCCAAGCTCAAGCGCGACCGCGTCATCAAGAAATTCGCCAAGGCGGCAAAGACCGCGAAGAAGGTGGAGGCCTGATTGGCGCTCCGCCTCGTCTTCATGGGGACGCCGGATTTCGCCGTACCTACGCTTCTGGAAATCGTCGGCGGCGGCCATGAGGTCGCGGCGGTCTATACCCGCGCACCGCAGCCGGCCGGGCGCGGGCTGGCGCCGCGGGAAAGCCCGGTCGCGCGCGAGGCGGCGCGGTTCGAAAATCCCGGTCTTCACGCCGAAGACGTTGAAAGGACCCGGACGCGGCGAACGCCATGACGCGCGCATGGCGCCGACGCCGCCGTGGTCGTCGCTTACGGGCTGATCCTGCCGAAGCCCATTCTGGACGGCTTTCCGCTCGGCTGTTTCAATCTGCACGCCTCGCTGCTGCCGCGCTGGCGCGGCGCGGCGCCGATCCATCGCGCCATCATGGCCGGCGACGCCGAGACCGGCGTCATGGTGATGAAGATGGACGAAGGCCTCGACACCGGGCCGATCGCCATGGCCGAGCGGGTCAAGATCGGCCCCGACACGACCACGGGCGAGCTGCACGACCAGCTGGCGCGGCTCGGCGCCGATCTGATGCTGCGGGCGCTGGGCGCGCTGGAACGCGGCGGGCTGCAACTGACGCCGCAGCCGGCGGCGGCGCGACCTACGCGCCCAAGATCGACAAGAGCGAAACCCGGATCGACTGGTCGAGGCCGTGGCAGCAGGTCCACGACCATTGCCGCGGGCTGTCGCCATTTCCCGGCGCGTGGTGCGAATTCCCCGGCGCCGGCCGCGTCAAGGTTTTGCGCACCACCAAGGGCGCCGGCAGTGGCAAACCGGGCGAAGTGCTCGACGGCCGGCTGACGATCGCCTGCGGCGAGGGCGCGGTGCGGCTGGTCGAACTGCAGCGCGCCGGCGGCAAGCCGATGGGGTCGGAAGAATTTTTACGCGGGATGCCGCTCGCGCCCGGTAGCATGCTGGCCTGACGCGGCGGACCGCGTGCGGAGAAGATGGCGGCCATGCCGCGCTACAAGCTCACCATCGAATATGACGGCACGCCGTTCGTCGGCTGGCAGGTGCAGGACAACGGCGCGTCGGTGCAGGGCGTCCTCACCGACGCCGTCGCCGCGCTTTACGGGCGAACGCGCCGCGGTCCACGGCGCCGGCCGCACCGACGCCGGCGTGCACGCGCTCGGCCAGGTCGCGCATGTCGATCTCGCCAGGGATTGGGACGTCGGGACCGTGCGCGACGCGCTCAACGCGCATCTGCGCCCGCACCCGGTCGCGGTGCTCGCGGCCGAACGGGTCGCCGACACCTTCGAAGCGCGCTTCTCCGCGATCAAGCGGCACTACCTCTACCGCATCGTCAACCGCCGCGCCGACCTCGCGCTCGATCTGAACCGCGCCTGGCGCATCCCGCGCCCGCTCGATTCCGACGCGATGCACGCCGCCGCCCAGCGCCTCATCGGCAAGCACGATTTCACCACCTTCCGTTCGACCGAATGCCAGGCGAAATCGCCGGTCAAGACGCTCGACCGGCTCGACGTCACGCGCGACGGCGACGACATCCGCGTCGCCACCTCGGCGCGCTCGTTCCTGCACAATCAGGTGCGCTCGATGGTCGGCTCGCTGGTGCATGTCGGCGAAGGCAAATGGAGCGCCGACGATCTTTCAGCCGCGCTCGCCGCCCGCGACCGCACCCGCTGCGGCCAGGTCGCGCCGCCGCAGGGGCTTTATCTGGTGCGGGTGGAGTATTGAGGCGCCGTCATTGCGAGGAGCGACGCGACGAAGCGATTCAGGGGCCGTGCCGCGTCGCTGGATTGCTTCGCTTTCGCTCGCAATGACGATTACTCGAAATACTTCTCGATGATCCGCCGATAGATCGCCGTCAGCGTCAACAAGTCCGCGACCGGCGCGCATTCGTCGACGCCGTGCATGGTCTGCCCGACCAGGCCGAATTCCAGCACCGGGCAGTAATCCTTGATGAAGCGCGCGTCCGAGGTGCCGCCGGAGGTCGAGAGCTTCGGCTTGCGGCCGGTCACTTCCTCGATCGCGGCTGCGGCGAGGTCGGTGAAGGGGCCGGGCTTAGTCAGGAACACGTCGGCGTTCGACGGCTGCCAGTCGAACCTGTGATGGATGCGGCCGGCCGCGGCGGCGTTGGCGCGGTGCTCGATCAAGGTCTTGAGCGCGGTCTGGCTGTGGCAATCATTGTAGCGGATGTTGAAGCGCGCGCGGGCCTCGCCCGGAATGAGATTGACGGTCGGGTTGCCGACATCGACCGAGGTGAATTCGAGGTGCGAGGGATCGAAATGCGTGCTGCCGTCGTCGAGCGGCGCCTGCAGCGCGGCGATAAGGCTCACCAGGCCGCGGATCGGGTTGTCGGCGCGGTCGGGATAGGCGACGTGGCCCTGGCGGCCGGCTGACGATCGAGCGTGCCGTTGAGCGAGCCGCGGCGGCCGGCCTTTATGGTGTCGCCGACCGTCTCGACGTTGCTCGGTTCGCCGAGGATGCAGTGGTCGAATTTTTCGCCGCGCTCGCGCCGCCCAGCGCAGCAGCTTGATCGTGCCGTTGACGGCGACGCTCTCCTCGTCGCCGGTGATGAGGAGCGAGAGCGAGCCGCGCTTCGGCTGGCCGCCGTTCGCGGCCAGATGATCGAGCGCCGCGGCGACGAAGCAGGCGATGCCGCCCTTCATGTCGACAGCGCCGCGGCCGTAGAGTTTGTCGCCGGCGACTTCGCCGCCGAACGGCGGATGGCGCCACGCCGCCTCATCGCCGGGCGGCACCACATCGGTGTGGCCGGCGAACATGAGATTGGGTCCTTCGCTGCCGATGCGGGCGCAAAGATTCTCGATCGGCGCGGTGCCGGGCTCGGCAAAGGTGGTGCGGTGAACGGTAAATCCCGCCTGCCCGAGCACCGCCTGCAAATAACCGATTGCGCCGCCTTCCTCCGGCGTGACCGAAGGGCAGCGGATGAGATCGCGGGCGATGGCGACTGGATCGGCGGTCATGCTGAACACCTTTTCTGCCCCGCCTGCTTAAGCGTGCCACGCCATGCGTCAACCCCCGCTACTTTCGCCTGCGCCAAAGCAAAAGGCCGAGCACTGCCCGGCCTTCGCAATTCCTGCGAAAACACCGCTTTACTTCGCCGGCACTACCAGCGAGTAGCGCTCGTCGGCGGCGAGGCATTCGCGCCTCGGGGAAGCCGAGCTCCTTGCGCACCATATTAGTGCCGAGGACCAGCGACACCATCTTGTAGAAGGCGTGGCGGCGGCTCATGCCTTCGCGGCCCATGCCGCAGTCGGAGGAGATGACGAGCCGTTCCGGCGGGATGTATTTGAGCGCGGCGCGGATCTGCTTCGCCACTTCGTCCGGGCTTTCCACCTGCAGGGTGTGGTGGTCGATGACGCCGATGGCGATCTTCTGCGCGGTGATGGTCTTGCCGATCACGTCGAGGTCCAGGCCGCCGGAGCTCGACATCTCGAACGTGATCACGTCGCAGTCGAGCCGGCTGTAGGTTTCGAGCGAGTTCTTGTAGCTCTGCACCGTGGCGAACATGCGCTGCTGCGACGGGTTGCCCCAGCAGGAGTGCGCCCACACTTCGGTCTTGGCGCGCAGGCCCTTCACGGTGCGCTCGAACACCTCCACTAACAGGTCCGGCGTGATCACCTTGTCCTGAATGCCGCGCGCGGCGGCGAGATGGATCTGCGGCTCTTCGATCTGGATCACCGGGCAGCCGGCGTCGGCGAGCTCGTGATATTCCTGGTTGAAGGCGTCGGCAATGGCGAGCATGCGCTCCGGCACGCTCTTGTAGTGACTGTCCTGCGAGGCGAAGGCGACGATTTCGGCCGACACCGCGCCGAACTTCACCGGTCGCGTGGTGAGCCGCTGCGCCGTCTTCCACAGCGCGGTGTATTGCAGATCGCCGCGGCCGACCGGGCCGATGATCCGCGGCATGACGCGGGATTCGAGATAATCGTGCAGGATGTGGCCGCGCGGAAACCACAGGCCGCCGCGCCCGGCCGGCGTCGGCCGTGGATTGCCGCGCTCGTAGCCCGACATGTGGTGCGGCGGGTAGCTGGTCCAGCTCTGGCCGCCGACATCGTCGTCGAAGCGGCAGTCGCCGTCGGTGACGATGTCGAGCCCGGCGATCTCCTGGTCGCGCAGATAGCACGACAGCGTGTCGACATATTGCTCGCGATAGCGGCGGTTCACCATCGCGTCGAGGAACATGCGGTTGCCGAGATTCTCGGTGTACCAGCTCGGCCGCGGCAGCGAGCCGGTGATGGTGGTGGGCAGCATGATGTCTTTGGTGCCACGGTACATTGCGAGACGCCTCCCCTTGATGTCGCGAGCATCTTGGCCGCCGAACTAAAGTTCCAGTTTCAGCCGCGCTCATGTCAGATCGTGAGCGTTTTGTCTATTATTAAGAAGTGGCGAAAGCGGCCAGCAGAGTACGGGCGCGCCTAACAGACGGCGTGGCCGTTTCCCACGCACGTTGGGCAAAGGTATGGGCCACCGGGAGCGCTGGCCAAGAAGAAACGACGCGGCCGTGCGTTCCGCATTCACGCTATGGTGTTACGACGGCTGTGCTGAGGCCAAGCGAAGCGAGGTAACCCCGGTTGATGCGGCCGTTCTTGAACTTCGCGGCTTCCAGATAAGCGTCGAGGATCGCCTGCGCCTGCGCGCGCGGCGGCAACGCGCTCCGCTCGATCTCGTCCGTACTGCCGGCCTTGCTGATCAGATCCCAATCTGCCGGTTTTTTGATCGAAACAACGGTGGTGTCGGAATCGAGATCCTTGTAGGGCCAAAAGCACCAGCCGATGCCGAATCGCTCGTGCAGCCGGCGGAATCGCGCGTTCCAGTCGTCGTCGTATTCGCCGGTCTCGCCGATCAGGATGGGGACGTTCCAGCGATTGCTGAAATTGATGTAGCTCTGCAGCGCGTCGCGCGTCGGCACCGCCCAGAATTTATGATAGGTGTAGACGGCGTTGGCGTCGAACGGTCGGCCGAATACCGCGAAGCTCGTGCTCCATTGCGCGCCGGCGAGCAGCACCGCATGGTTGCGATCGACGCCGCGGATGGCGGCGACGATGTCGCGATAGAGCGGCTCCAGCCGCGGATTGAGATAGTTCTCGTCGCTATAGGGCGAGACCGGCTCGTTGAGCAGGTCGTAGCCGAGGATGGCCGGCTCGTCGCGATAATGCGCGGCGAGCGCGCGCCACAGCGCGATGGTCAGCGCCCGGTAGCGCGGCACGTAGAATGTCAGCGGGAAGCCGGTGCCGTCGTCGTGGTTGACGCCGGTCTGCCCGCCGGGCGCCGCATGCAGGTCGAGGATGACGCGCAGCCCATAGGTGCGACACCACGCCACCAGGCGGTCGACCAGTCGCCAGCCCTCGCCCTCGAAGCGGTCCGGCCCGCCGTCGCCGGGGGTCACGAACAGCCGCCAATGCAGCGGCACGCGTATGGTGTTGAAGCCGGCGGCCTTGATGAAACGGATGTCGTCCTCGGCGACATAGACGTCGCGGAATTCGCTCCAGAACCGCGCCGCCTGTTCGGGTCCGATCAGCGCTGAAATGACGCCGGCGATCTCGTTCGGCGCGCGGGCGCGGTCGAACTTGAACATGTAGCCTTCGGGCACCAGCCAGTTGCCGAGATTGATGCCTTTGACGTTGAAGCGGTCGCCGTGGCCGTCGACGAGGTGGGTGCCGTCGGCATGGATGAAATCGACAGGCGCGGCGGCGGCGGGTGCCGCGCTTCCGGCGGAGACTGCGTAAGGAGGGCGCGACGACAAACGCGGCGGCGGCGAGCCGGAGGGATCGGCGGCAACTCGCCACAACGCGAACGCACATCCGCTTTCGACTTCCCACCCGCAAACTCTTTCCCACCACAAGTTCTTTCCACCGACCGGCGAAAATTATAATGAAGTGAAGACACGTCGCCAAGGATGACCCGCCGATGGCTCAGAGCGGCGTTTCTCTCCCTTCAACACCGAGGTCCAACGGCCAATGTCCGGCATGCCTTTGTTCCAGGCACTCCTCCTGCTCGCGTCAGCCGTCATTCTCATTGCCCTCGCGCAGTCCCGCCGCCTCCATCCGTTTCTCGCCCTCATTATCGTGGCGACGGCATTCGGTCTCGCCGCCGGGTTCTCGACCGCGTTCGTCGGCAAGACGTTCGGTGTCGGTTTCTCCCAGGCGATGCTTGGGCCCGGCCTGGTCATCGTCGCCGCCGGCTTCGTCGCCGCGATCGCCGAAAGTTCGGGGGCGTCCGATCGGCTGACCGCGGCAATCGGCCGGTGGCGGTTTCCCGGATCCGCCGACGATCGCGGCGTTGCTCGGCCTGATCGCCGGCCTTGGCGCTTCGTCCGCCGCCGCGTTCGCGCTGCTGACGCCGCTTTTGCGGCCGCTCGGCGGTGGCGTTGCGCGCCAAGGCGAAAGGGCCGCGACGACGATGGCGCTCGGAATTTCGGCAGGCCACGGTCTCCTTTTGCTGTCGCCAGTGCCGATCGCCGCGGCGTCGATCCTCGACGCATCCTGGGGCCGCGTCGCGCTGTTCGGCGTGCCGATCGCGCTCGTGGCCGTAGCCGTCGGCGCGGCGTGGGCGCGATGGCTGCCGGCTGGCGATGAGCATCGCCGATGACAGAACCGCTGCCGGACGCAGAGCGGCGCGGCGGCGGCATCGCGGCCGTGCTCGTCCTGGCGGCGATCGTGCCGCTTGCGATGCTGATGGTGCAATCGCTCGGCGACATTCCGAGCGAGCCGCTCGGCGGCGGCCCCCGCCGCGAAATGGTGCTGGCGTTCGGCCGGCCGTTGTTTCTGTTTCTGGTCGCGGTCGGCATCATGGTCGTCGGCCATCTCAGGCTGAGTTGGAAGCTCTTCGCCGATGCCGGCTGGACGCAGCGCGTGCTCGGTCAGGTCGCCGGCATTGTGTTGGTCGTCGGCGCCGTCGGGCGGCCTGCAGAAGCTCTGCCAGGAGACCGGCATGGCGGAATTGCTCGGTGAGCGCCTGCTCGCCTGGCATGCCGGCCTGCTGGTGCCGTTTCTGATCGCGGCGGTGATCAAGACCCTGCAGGGTTCCTCGCTGGTCGCGGCCATCACCGCGGCAGGGATGATGCAGACGGCGCTGTTCCGCTCGGTCTCGACAACGACAGCGGCAAGGCGCTCGCGACGCTCGCGATCGGCGCCGGCGCGATGACTTTTTCACACGTCAACGACGAGTATTTTTGGTTGGTGACTTCGAGCGCTGGGCTGCGGCCGTTGCGCGCGATTGCCGCGATCACCGGCGGGACGCTGCTGCAGGGTTTTGTTGCATTGGTGGCGTTGTTCGTTCTGTCGGTGTTCCTGATCGCCAGCTGATACGATTATCGTTATTGCGAGGAGCGCAGGGACGAAGCAACCCAGGGTCGGCGGCAGTGACTCTGGAATTGCTTCGCTTCGCTCGCAATGACGAATGATAAGTCGCTACCCTAAGCCGCCACCGCGCCCGGCCCGGGGATGGCGGCGCCCGGGCATTTGCCGAGGATGATCATGCCGAGCACGTCGTCCTTGGTGACGTCGGCGACGCGCGCGGTGCCGACGACGCGGCCGTTCTTCATCACGCAGATGCGGTCGGCGAGATCGAACACGTCGTGGATATCGTGGCTGATGAGAAAGATGCCGATGCCGTCGGCCTTGAGCTGCCGCACCAGGTCGCCGACCTGGGCCGTTTCCTGCGGCCCGAGCGCCGCGGTCGGTTCGTCCATGATCAATATCTGCGCGTTGAACAGGATCGCCCGTGCGATCGCGACCGACTGGCGCTGGCCGCCGGACAACGCCTTGACCGGATCCTTGAAGCGCCGGAAGTTCGGATTGAGCCGCCCCATCACTTGGCGCGCCGCGGCCTCCATGGCGATGTCGTCGAGCGTGCCCCAGCTTGTGCGCATTTCTCGGCCGAGAAACAGATTGGCGGCGGTGTCGATGTTGTCGGCGAGCGCCAGCGTCTGATAGATGGTTTCGATGCCGTAGCTCTTGGCGTCGCGCGGATTGGCGATGGCCGCTTGCGCGCCGCGAATGGCGATGCTGCCGGAATCGCGCTGATAGGCGCCGGATAGAATCTTGATCAAGCGTCGATTTGCCGGCGCCGTTATGGCCGACCAGCGCCATCACCTCGCCGGCGTAAAGGTCGATCGAGGCCCGCTCGACGGCATGCACGCCGCCGAACGCCAGCGAAATGTCGCGCATCGCGACCAGCGGGATCGCGGAGGTGGTCGCGGTTTCTTGCTCCATGGCGTGTTGCTCGCTCATGTCGCGCTCCTAACGCAAGCGCCGCCGGTACGCGGTGTCGAGCCCGACCGCGACCACCAGCACAAAGCCGACGACGATGCTCTGCAGCGGCGTGTCGACGCCGAGCAGCACCATGCCCGACTGCAGCGACTGCATCAGCACGGCGCCGAGCATAGCCCCCGCCACGGTGCCGACGCCGCCCGACAGCGACGTGCCGCCGATCACGGTCGCGGCGATGACCAGCAATTCGGCGAGCGTGCCTTCCGCACTGGTCGCAGCATCGAGCCGCGCGATCGACACGGCGGCGCTGATGGCGGCCAAAAACCCCATCAGCATGAACACCTTCATGATCACCCAGCGCGTATCGATGCCGGCGAGCTCGGCCGCCTCGGGGTTGCCGCCGATGGCGTAGACATAGCGGCCGAAGCGCGTGCGCGTCGCGACGAACGTCATGGCGATGCCGACGCCGATCGCGATCAGCACCGGCACGGCGATGCCGTGGGCGATGAAGAGCCCGCCGTCCGGCAGCGCGATGTGGTGCGCGGCCGCGTAGCGGCGCACGGTGCCGACCGGCCAGGGATAGGCGTTGACGACGGCGACCGCGGCGAGGATGAGCGCGCAGACGACCGCGCCGACGAGGATCTCGGCCGCCTTTGGACGCACGGCAAAGCCGAATTTCTGCCGCCGGACGCGGCGGTGCGCCAAGAGCGCGACGACCGCGGCGCAGGCGAGAAGCCCGACCGCCCAGCTCCACGCCGCGCCGATCGAGCCTTCCGGACCGCCGCCCATCAGCCGGAACGTCCCGTCCAGCGGCGCGACGGTCTGGCCGCGCGTCACCCACCACGCCGCGCCGCGCCACACCAACAGGCCGCCGAGCGTGACGATGAAGGACGGCACGCCGAGATAGGCGATGACGAAACCCTGCAACGCGCCGAGCGCGACGCCGACGAGAAGCCCGGCCGCGAGCGTGACGATCCAGGTCGCGGGATATTCGAAGCCGACGAGCTTCGGCAGAAGATCGACCTGGAGGACGCCCATCACCATGCCGAGAAAGCCGAGCATCGACCCGATCGACAGATCGATATTGCGGGTGACGATGACCAGCACCATCCCCGTCGCCATGATGGCGACCGACGACGACTGCACCGACAAATTCCATAGGTTGCGCGGCGTGAGAAACAGCCCGCCCGACAGCAGGTCGAGCGCGATCCAGATCAGCGCCAACGCGCCGACCATGCCGAGCATGCGGGTGTCGAGTTCGGTGGATTTGAAAAAGCGCGCGAGCGCAAATACAGGGCTTCGAGGCGTCGTCGTCGTCGTTTCCTTCATTGGCCTCCCCATCCGGCGCTTTTCCCGCCGCCGAACATGCCGAGTTAATGGCCCGCGGCGGTCGTCGTCAAACCGCGGCGTTGAATCATTAAAGAGCCTGCTGAACGCCGGCACGCGGGCCTCTGGCAGGTCACTATACCGGGAGCGAGGCCTAGGCGTATGCTCGCTCCGTGAATGTGAGACGAGCCACGATGGCAAAGGTCTGGCGTGAGCGCGTGGCGTATGCGGCGATGTCGCTTTTTGTCGCTTGGCACACCCTCGCCATGGTGGTGGCGCCAGCGCCCAGCACCAGCGATCTGATCAAGGGGCTGCGCGTCGTGCTCGATCCTTACCTGCATTTCTTCAGGCTGGACAACGACTGGAATTTCTTCGCGCCGGACGTCGACGAAGGAGGCCGGGACCCCCTCGGCGTCATCCTGCGCTATGTGATCAAGGATGACGCCGGCAATTTGCATCGGTTCGATCCGGAGGCCGGTCTGAACTGGTTTCACCCCAGCTCGATCTGGTTCCACGGGTGGTATCTCGCCCTTCTCAAGAGCCCGGACGATTTTGGCGAGGAGTTCGCCGCGTTGTTCTGTCGCGAGCACGCCGAATTGCATCCCGTCACAATCACGCTCTTCGAGTTCGACCAACAGAAGAACTACGGTCCACTGGATCGCTTGCGCGGAAAGCAGCCGCTGGATCCCGAATTCGTCGACGTGGCAACCGTAAAAAGCTTCGAATGTCCGCACTAGCCATTTCCGCGCACGTCGTCTGGAAAGCGTATGCGGCCGCGGAACATGCGTGGTCGCGCCTTTGGTTTCAGGAGCGTGCGACAACGCCATTGGAACTGGTGCGAATCGGCATCGGAGCGGCGCTCCTGCTGCATTACCTGAGCGCCAGTTCTTATCTGCTCGAATTCTGGGGCGACGCCGGCCTGCTGCCGCGGGCGCTGGCGCTTCGGGATTCGGCCCCGTGGATGCGATCCGTTTTCTTCTACTTCTCGGCGCCGTGGCAATGGATAGCCTTCGATGCGCTGTTTTTGTTCTGCTGTGCGGCCTTCACCGTCGGGTGGCGAACAGCCTGGGTCAAGTGGATCGTCCTTATCGGCCACCTCTCCTTTGTCGATCGCAATGATTTTCTCGTCTACGGCGTCGACAAGATTCTGGCGGCCCTGCTGTTGATCTTGTGTCTCGCGCCGGTCGGGCACGCCATCAGCCTCGATCGGGTGCGCGCCGTGCGGCGTATCAAGCGCGCGCGGCTCGATGCCGTGCCGCCTCCATATACCAGCCGTTGGGCCGGCGCCTGCACGCGCCTCATGCAAATTCAGATGGCGGTGCTGTTCTTCTATAGCGGTGCGGCCAAGTTGCGAGGCGATCAATGGTGGAACGGTGACGCGATCTGGCTGGTCTTCAGCTCGGGCGACTATTACAACGGCCTGCTGCTCGACCTGTTCGCACGGCATTATTGGTTGGTCAACATTGCGACTTATTCGACGGTACTGATCGAAATATCCTATCCGTTCCTGATCTGGCAGCGGGCCACGCGACCGTACCTGCTGGCGGC
The DNA here is from genome assembly GCA_963745155.1 of uncultured Pseudomonadota bacterium. Classification (GTDB taxonomy): domain Bacteria; phylum Pseudomonadota; class Alphaproteobacteria; order Rhizobiales; family Xanthobacteraceae; genus BOG-931. The sequence goes on from CAVUWO010000016.1 coordinate 100,397, forward strand.
CGCTATTCTGCTCCATGTCCAATTCGCCGTGTTCCTGGGCTTGTTCTACTTCTCATTCGTCATGATCATGGGGCATCTGAGCTTCGTGCGCGTCGTGTGGCTGCGCCGTCTCGGCGCGGCGTGGAAGCGCGCGATGGGCGACATGGAAATGATCTATGACGGCAAATGCGGGTTCTGCGTCCGCTCGATGGTCTGGTTGCTCGCCTTCGATGGTCTGCAGCAGATCGGCGTGCGGGATTTCCGCAGCAATCCCTCTCCCGTCGTCAGCGACGCGCAAATGGAGAAGGCGCTCTATCTGGTGCTGCCCGACGGGCGGGCGCTGCCGGGCTTCGAGGCTTATCGATACGTCGTGTTGCGCGTGCCGGGATTGTGGTGGCAGATTCCGCTGTTTTACGTGCCGGTGTTCAGCCGTCTCATCGGACATCCCATTTACAATTGGATCGCGGGACACAGAGGTTTGCTGTCATCTATTTTGACCAGACCGCGCCGTAATTGAGCGTGCTCGCCGAGCCATCCCGGACACGCCGACGTAATGCCCTCGCGCGCGATTATAAAATCTCCGCCGACGCTTGACGCATATCAATGGCACCCACGCCCAGATCCCGTAAGGAAGCCAGCGGTTATCCCTGCGAAAGCCGGGAAAAGGAGAAGTTGTCATGGTCAGCCTGAGAATAGTTGTTTTCGTTCTCGCGGCATTGCTCGGTTCAAAGACGTTGGTCGGCCAAGCAGCGGCCATGCCTGGGCATGGATTGGCAACAGCCAAGACGCAAATCGCCGATACCGTCCAGGACGTACGTTGGGTGTGCGGGCCTTACCGGTGTTGGTTGCGTCCCGGTCCGGGGCCCTATTGGGGACCCGCCCGATACTGGGGCCCAAGGCCCTATTGGGGGCGCGCTCCATACTGGGGCCCAAGACCTTATTGGGGACTCACGCCCTATTGGGGCCCAAGGCCTTATTGGGGAAGGCCTCGTTGGGGAAGTCCTTACTGGGGCTGGCGCCGGTGCGGCTGGCATCGATGCTGGTGGTGATCGCGGCATATGCTTCTTCGCGATGGCGGCGCGTGTTGCGCGTGCGTGAGGATCCCAATGACTAAACCCATCACCGATAAGGCCGAGATCGCGCTCGAATACCCGGACAAACTCTACGTTGGCACGTTTGAGCGCTCATCGCGGTTCGAGGCGCATCTCGATCCGACCGGCATCGCGCTGACCCTGGAACGGCCGGGCGCTGATGACATCCACAAATCGGTTCACATGCACATCAACTTCGGACTGTTCGCCGACATACTGCGAGAGTTGGCTTCAACGGTCGACCGCATCCCGAAGGATGACATCCTGCATCGCGATCAGCTCGCGAACGCGGTTGCCGACTTGCATACGGCGCTGGTCAAAGTTTAGTTGGAGCGCTCTTGCGCGCCGATCCCGAAGCCGTCGGCGAGCAGCGCCGCGACCTCGGCGGCTGTTTTGCCGAGCACGCGGGACTCCTTCCAGACTGAGACGATCCGCCCGCCGAGATCGACGCGGTTGAGCGCGCGGCGTTTGTCGTCAAACGGCGCGGGCTTTCAGCTTCTGTTGCGGCGCTTCTGGGCCAGAAAGCGGGCGTGACTACGCTGACACAGCGTTTCCGGTCCGAGCGCGAGCGGGGTCAACGGCATGGCCATGAGTGCCGCCGCCTTGGCGTCGGAAACGCCAACGCCGCGCAAAGTCGCGGCAATGAAGGCGGCGAGATAATCGTCGTCGATTCCGCCCTCGGAAACGCGCACGACTGCGGTCAAGATATTTCCGCCGATGAAATCGATCGCGACCGCCAGCGGCATGTCGGCGAAATCGCCGGCCTTCATCGCCGCCTTGATAGACGGCGCCATGTATTCGTGGCGCAGGCTGCCGGGACGCACATTGACGCCCGCCCGCGCCACGAACTTGGCGAACAGCGGGAAGCGCCGCGCCACGTCGATGAACAGCCGCAACCCCATGCATTGCCGGGAGGCGGGATCGGGATCCGGCCGGACTTGCGCCTTGATCAGCGTCGAGATCTCGTCATTAAGCTCCTCGTTGACGGCGACGAGGAGCTCCGCATTGGTGCGAAAGTAATTGTAGAACGTGCCGCGCGAGACCCCGGCGGCGGCAATGACGTCCTCAATGACCGAGGCGTCCACACCCTTTTCGGCGAACACCAGCAGCGCGCCTTCGACCAGCTTGCGCCGCATGCGGGCGCGCTTTTCGGCGGCGACGCGCGGGCGATGATCGGATGGAGCGGCGACACTGGCGGGCATGCCGATGCCCGTAGCACAACTCGGTGTCGTAGTGAAAATGACTATTGTGTCATAATGAGAGATATGTCATTATGACTGGGCGATCGTCATGCGGCAATGCCCGCAAATGAAACTTTCGAGGAAAACGGGGGAAGGAAATGGTCAAGTCGTGGCTGTTCGATATCTTCAACTACCCTTATGTCCCGACCGCTGAAGGATTCGATCCTCAGAAATGTCAGGAACTGTACGACTGGCACATGGAATCGTGGGAGCTGGCGGAGAAGGTCGGCTTCGAAGGGATCATGTTCAGCGAGCATCACTACACCGCCTATAATCTGAGCCCATCGCCGAATCTGCTGATCGCCGCGATTGCGCAAAGAACCAAGCGGATTCGTCTCGGCGTGATGATCAACATCCTGCCGATGCACAACCCCAGGCGGCTCGCCGAAGAGTGCGCCATGCTCGATTACCTGACGCACGGCCGGCTCGAGATCGGCGTCGGCCGGGGCGTCGATCAAAAGGAATTCATGCGCGAGGGGATCCCGATGGACGAGGTCCGGTCGCGCTTCGAGGCGGGCCTCGATTTCATCATGACGGCGCTGAACCAGAAAACCTTCATCAGGAATGGTCATGAGACGTCGCTGTGGCCGCAGCCGCTCAAGCGTCCGGTGGATCGGCCCTGGATCAGCGCGCTCAGCCCCGAGACGATGCCCTGGTGCGGCAAGAACGGCTATCGCCTGGCGACGGCATTTCAACCCACCCCGAACGTGAAAGACGCCTTCGCGAACTATCGCGCCGCTGCGCGCGCCGCCGGACATCCGTCCGGCCCGGAAAATACTATGGTGCTGCGGCCGGTTTTCGTCGCTGAAACCGACGCGGAGGCGCGGGCGATCGCGGAACCGGCCTTGAACCATTTGTTCGGCCTGTTCCGTGAGGCGGTCATGTTCGAGGATTTGGACAATGTCCCAAAAACCTTCGAGTTCTATTCCACCTTTTTCCGGCCGTTCGCGGGTGGTGGTCCCGTCAGCTGGGACATCCTCAACGAATTGGGCATTTTCGTCATCGGCTCCCCGACCACCGTGCGCGACCGCCTGTTGGCCCAGGCCAAGGAGCTTCAGACCGGCAATATTTTGATGTGGGGCAGCTTCGGCACGCTGACCAAGCAACAGACTATGCGCTCCTACGAACTTCTCGGGCGCGAGGTGATCCCCGCCTTGGCGGCCTTCAGTCCCGCAGCCGATCTGGCAGCGTGAGACTTACGGACTGCCGCGGGCGCCTTGCCGGCGCGGAACAGTTTTTCGCGCCGGCGATCATCGGTGTTCACAAAGAATAGCATTCATCGACGGCGTGGGCGCGCCATTGGGAGAGCGCATGTTCGGGACGAATTGGACGACATCGCAGCGGCTCTACGGCGTAACCGTCACCCGCGGCGTCAAGATTCGCATGTCCGATGGCGTTCATTTGGATGCGGACATTTTCCGTCCCGACAGCGCCGACCGGTTTCCGGCGCTGCTCGGCGTGCACGCCTACGACAACGCCATGCAGAGTACGCCGTCCATGCCGCAGGCGATGCAGGGGCAGAATGCCCAAGCCGAAGCCGGCGATCCGAATTTCTATGCGCGCCGGGGCTACGTCCACGCCATCGTCAACGCCCGCGGCACCGGCCGCTCCGAGGGCCTCTACAGCCACTACGGCTCCCGCGACGTTGCGGACATCCGCGAGGTCATCGCCTGGCTCGCCGCGCAGGACTGGTGCGACGGCGGCGTCGGCATGTTCGGCGCGTCGTATTTCTCGGTCGCCGCCAAACAGGTCGCGGCGACCAATCCGCCGGCCTTGAAGGCGGTGTGGGCCATGTACGGCTACAGCGACTTCTATCGCGACAAATTCTACCATGGCGGCATTCTCGCCCGCGCCTTTCTGACGTCGTGGGCGCGCCATCTCGCCAATGTCCGCGTCGATCCCTGGTCGCGTCAAAATCTCGGTGACGAAGAGTACGCCCGTCGTCTGGCGGCGCTGAAAAGCGATCGCGACATCATGGCGGTGCCGGAACTCGCGGCCGCGGTGAACGCCCCGGACGCCGGCGCCCATCCATTGATCGTCGACGTGCTGATGAATCCCCATGACGGCCCCTACTGGTGGGAGCGTGCGCCGGACCTCGCGGCCATCAAGACTCCGATCATGCTGGGCGCCTGTTGGGGCATGTACGGCCTGCATCTGCCGGGCGAGTTCCGCGCCTGGGAGCGCATCGCGGCACCGAAGAAGATGCTGATCGGGCCGCCGATCTATCTCGATCGCCCGATCTATCAATACGCTTACGCGTCGCTGCGCTGGTTCGATCATTGGCTCAAGGGCATCGACAACGGCTACATGAACGAACCGCCGATCCAGATGTTCTTGCCCGGCGAGGACGGCCGTTGGGTCGACGCCGGCGAATGGCCGTTGCCGCAGACGCAATGGCACCCCTTTTTTCTGCATCGTGCCGGACTGCTCTCCGAACATGAATTCTGGCCGGCCGAAGGCGGCACCGGGTACGAGGACAATGTCTTCAACGCGCGCGGCGGCGCGACTTTCACGACGCCGCCGCTGGTGGAGCGCACCGAGGTCATCGGCCCCGCGAAGCTCACTGTTTACGCTTCGACCAGCGACGACGACGCTTTTTTCTTCGCCACCCTCTGGGACGTGGCGCCCGACGGCGACGCGCGGCTATTGACGCGCGGCTGGTTGCGTGGCTCACTGGCGGCGGTCGATGACAAAGCGTCGAAGCCCTGGCAGGTTCACCACACTTTTCGCCGAAACGAGCCCCTGACGCCCGAGCACATCAACCGCTTCGAGATCAATCTCGTGCCGACCGCGAACGTCTTTCAGGTCGGCCATCGCATCGCGGTGCGCATCAGCTCCGCCGACGAGGACCCGCCGCGCACTTTTCTCGACCTCGTGGCGCAGGGCCACCTGCTGCGGCAACGCCCGTCGTGGATCACGATCCACCACGACGCCGACCATCCGTCGGTGCTCCATTTGCCCATCACCAGCGGCAATCGCATCGGAACTTACATGTCGGGCGGCGTGAGCAAGCCGTCTGCGCCAGGCGGCGGCGCGGCAGCGAAACGAAGCGTGGACGGCTGGTAGCCGCACCATCGAACCAATGGAACTCGCGAGCCTCCGTCATTACTGTGACATCCGTCACTGACAGAATAGCCTTTATCAAACAGATAAAGCCGGCCGGGCAGTATCCGAAAAGGATAGCGCTATGAAGCCTTTGTGCGCGCGCGACCTCGAGCAGACAACGAGAACTCGGCGATCGCCGAGGGACGGCGGATCAGGCCGCCGATGTTCCCAACCTGATGGCGGTGATTATGTTCAGCGTGATCGGGTTATTGATAGCGGCCAACTTGATGTTGCGCTTTCCGGGCCTCGCGCTGACGGTGGAACAATTCAACACGTTCGCGGCCCCTTAGCTCAGGGACGGTTCTATTGCGGCCACGCTTATACGCGGGCTGTGGCGCATTGAGTTTCTGGCAGCCGCTGGCGAGCGACGCCCGCGCTCACCCGCAAACCTTGACCGTCCCCGGCTTGACGCCCTGGCACACTTCCGCCCGCTTGATCCAGCCCGCGTCGATGACGACGTCGAGATTGTCCCTGGTGATCGGCAGCGGCGCCAACAGGATCGCGTTCATCTCGACGTGCTTGGGGCCGCCGGAGAATTTCACGACGCCGGGAACGTCCTTCATCGCCTTGCCGTCGGCGAGCAGCGCCGCGACCTCGGCGGCCTTCTTGCCGAGCGCGCGGGAATCTTTCCAGACCGAGACGGTCTGCGTGCCGAGCGCGATGCGGTTGAGCGCGGCGTGGTCGCCGTCCTGGCCCGACACCGGCACGGCGCCGGCGAGGCCTTGCGCCGCGAGCGCGGCGATGGCGCCGCCGGCGGTGCCGTCGTTCGAGGCGACGACGGCGTCGACCTTGTTGTTGGTCCTGGTGAGTATCTGCTCCATGTTCTTCTCGGCGTTGGCGGGGAGCCAGCCGTCGGTATAGGCCTCGCCGACATTCTTGATCTTGCCGGCGGCGATGGCGTCGTGCAGCACCTCCATCTGGCCGGCGAACAGAAAGTCGGCGTTCGGATCGGCGGAGGAGCCCTTGATGAAGGCGTAATTGCCCCGCGGCGCCGCCGCGAACACGCCGCGCGCCTGCATCCGCCCGACTTCCTTGTTGTCGAAGGTGATGTAGAACGCGTTGGGATTTTCGATCAGACGGTCGTAGCCGATCACCGGGATGCCCTCGTCGAGCGCTTTCTGCACCGCCGGCGCTACGGCAGAGGCGTCCTGCGCGTTGACGATGAGCGCGTTGGCGCCCTGCGCGATCAGGCTCTCGATGTCGGTCAGTTGCTTCTGCGGCGAGGATTGCGCGTCGGCCGAGATATATTTGTCGCCGGATGCCGCGATCGCGGCCTTGATCGCGGCCTCGTCGATCTTGTAGCGTTCTTCCTGGAAGTTCGCCCACGACACGCCGACGATTTTGCCCTTGGCTTGCGCCGCGGCGGCGAACGACAGCGACAATGCGGCGCCGAACAGCACGGCGCCTGCGAACGTCCTCATGACGACCCTCCCTGTGCCGGGAGCCGTGCGCCCCCGGCCGATGGCTGTTCTTGCGAGCCGTGAAAAGTCCGGCCCTTCGCCGGTTTTGTACACGAACCGCGGCGGCGTGTCCCGTCGCTGGATCAACCGGAAATAGCCCATAAGCGAAGCGGCTGGCGCGGCCCGGCAACGCCAGGCATTGAGCTTGACCGCAGATGAGCGACAATGACCGCGATGGCGAAGCGGGAAGGTGCGACGATGGGCGATCGCGTCGGGGCGATTGTGTTGGCGGCGGCGACGCTGATCGGCGTCGTTTTGTGCGTGCTCATGGCCGCGCCGTTTCTGGGCGCGCTGACCTGGGCGCTGGTGCTGGCGATCGTGTTCGCTGCACTGCACGCCAGGATCGAGGCGAGGCTCGAACGCCCCAATCTTGCGGCGGTGATCTCGACCCTGATCATCGCGCTGGTGGTCGCCGCGCCGGCGGCGTTCGTGCTGGAAAGCCTCGTCGAGCAAGGGGCGAGCAGCGCGGTCCTGGTCCAGCAAAGTGTCGCGTCCGGCGTGCTGCAGCGTTTCCTCGACGGCCACCCCAGCATCGCGCCGATCGGCAGCTGGGTGCAGCGGCAGATCGATCTGCCGACGATTTTGGCGAGCCTTGCGGGCTGGTTGAGCAATGTCGGCGCGTCTTTGGCGCGGCGTTCGGTGCTGCAAGTGATCGAAATCGTGCTGACGTTCTATCTGCTGTTCTTCTTTCTGCGCGATCGGCATGCCGCCGCGCGATTGCTGCAGAAGTGGTTGCCGCTCACGCATGCCGAGAGCCAACGCTTGTTCGATCGCGTCATCGAGACCGTCGACGCCATGATCTACGGCACCGTCGCCGTGGCCGTCGTGCAAGGGGCGCTGGGCGGACTGATGTTCTGGGTGCTCGGCTTGCCGACGCCGCTCTTGTGGGGCCTGATGATGGGAGTTTTGACCATCGTGCCGGTCGTGGGCTGGTTCATCGTCTGGTTGCCCGCGGTCGTGTTTCTCATGCTCGACGGCAGTTGGGCCAAGGCGGCGATTCTGGCGTTCTTCGGCGTCGTGGTCGTCGGCGGCGGGATTCAAAACGTTGCTCTATCCGATATTGGTCGGCAATCGGCTCAAGCTTCACACCGTGGCCGCCTTCATTTCCCTGATCGGGGGCCTGATTTTGTTCGGCCCTCCCGGCTTCATCCTCGGGCCGCTCGCCGTCACCGTCACCGTGCTGCTCCTGGAAATCTGGCGGGAGCGAAGCCAAACAGGCGAATCCGTAGCTCACACAGGATGGATATAAATAAATGCCGTTACCTACGGTCGTGCTGGATCCCCCCTTCAACATCACGCGCATCAGCCACGTGGTGCTGACGAGCCGCGATCTCGACGCGAGCTGCGCCTTCTATTGCGACGTGCTCGGTCTGATGCTGACGGACCGCGGCGACGATGCCGCCTATCTGCGCGGGCTCGAGGAAGCTTGCCACCACAGCGTGGTGCTGCGCAAATCCGCCGCCGCGCCGGTCTGTCAGGCGATCGGTTTCCGGGTGTTGGCCGATCGCGACCTCGACGCCGCCAAGGCTTATTTCGACCGCAACAACATCGAGAACCATTGGCTCGACCTGCCGCACCAGGGCCGCACGCTTCGCCTCCATGACGGCTCGGGCGCGCCGATCGAACTGTGCGTCACGATGGAAACGCTGCCGCGGCTGATGCAGCGCTTCGACAAATTCCATGGCGGCAGCCCGCAGCGCCTCGACCATGTCCAGGTCGCCGCGCCCGACATTCAGGCGGCGACCGATTTTTACGCCGCGCTGGGATTCCGCCTGACCGAGTACACCGCCGCCGACGGCAGCGACGAATTGTGGGGCACTTGGCTGCAGCGCAAGGGCAACCCGCACGACATCGTTTTCAGCAACGGGCGCGGTCCGCGGCTGCATCACTTCGCCTACACCGTGCCCGAGGTGCGCGATCTCATCCACGCCTGCGATGTCGCCGCCGCCATGGGCCACGCGCGCCGCATGGAGCGCGGGCCGGGCCGGCACGGCATCGGCAATGCGCTGTTCGTCTATTTCCGCGATCCCGACGGCCACCGCATCGAATTGTTCAATACCCATTACCAGACCATCGATCCGGACGATCCGCCCATCCGCTGGGATCTCAGCGACACGCGCCGCTCGCAGCTCTGGGGCCTGCCCGCGACCCGCGCCTGGTTCGTGGAAGGGACCGAGTTCGAAGGCGTCGAGCCGGTCGAGCCGTTGTTGAAGGCCGATCCGGTGACGTTGGAGAAGTTTCTGGCTGATCAGATGTGACGAGCCAACCAGTCATTGCGCGAAGCAATCCAGACTCACGGATTGCGGCTGCCCAAGAAGAAAGGCCACAGCGCGACCGGCGCGCTGCCGATCCGCTACGGCGACGCGTCGTCGCCCTCTTGAGCATGGCGACTTTCGGCAGCGCCATGAACCAGCAAAAAATTCACTCCGCTTTTGCTCGGCGTCGCCGAATCGCCGAAGCTTATCTCGTGTACCACGCTAAACTGGCCACGTGCGAGGCAAACGTCGCCAAGAGTAAGTCGCGTAACGCCGCCGCTCGCGCGGGCGTGTTCGGCTGAGTCGTCATTGCGAGCGGAAATCGAAGCAAACTCGCAAAGAGAAGCGCCGCGTTGTGGGCGGTATCGCATACGGGCAAGGAGCTACGCTCGAACTATGTGGGAAGAATTGGTGTTTTCCGCACGGTTCAACCGCTGGCGAGCGCCGATGGTAACTCAGAAATTTACGTCAGATCACGCAAAATTGAGATCGACAAGCTGGTTCTTTTTTATTGGCAACGGATGAATAAGCTCGCTATGGGTGTGACAAAAAGCCTCGTACCAACGATCGGCGATCATCAATGAACGATAATCAACAGAATATCCGGGCCGCGCTTTGCGAGTACTGCCAATTCCCTCATCCACAAGGCTTCGCCGTAATGATCAATGGCCGTTGGGGCAGCGGCAAAACCCATTTTATAGAATTGATTTTGGAAGAGCTTGCGCCTGCAGCTGCAGAACCGAAGAAACGTCATCGACCTCTATATGTATCGCTCTACGGTGTCAATTCGCCAAGCGAAATTGGCGATCAGCTCTTTCAGCAGATACATCCGGTGCTCGGCCATAGACTGACTCGCCTAGCCGGCAAAATTTTTACTAGCGCCGTCAAGGCGACTGTGAAGATCGATATAGGTAAAATGGGCGAGATCGATGGATCGGTGCCAACGCTCGATCTGGCTTCTCTCCTGAGCTCATCAGAAGGGCGAATAATTGTATTCGACGATTTCGAACGGGCGGCGATGAAACCGAGCGCCATCCTTGGTTACATAAATCCTTTGATTGAGCATGATGACTGCAAAGTGCTGATCGTTGCTGACGAATCGCAAATCGCCGATCGAGACGAATATGTCAAGAGAAAAGAGAAGACAATTGGACAGACCTATCTGTTTAAGGCGGATCCCGAGTCAATTTTTGATGTTTTCCTAGATTTGATCGACAATCGCGACGCGCGCGAGTTCTTGAAAAAATCAAAGCCCAAGGTAATTGCTATTTTTTTTGACTCCCGTTTCGACAACCTGAGATTGCTTAAACATGCCCTTTGGGATTTTGAGCGTTTATGGAACGCGCTAACGAGGGATCAGCAGCAAAACGAACGCGCCATGAATGAGCTTTTGTTGCTGGTGTGCGCCTTATCCGTTGAGTTTAGGGCAGGAAATTTGGTCCCTGAGTTTTTCCGACGCAGCGACATTGCACATCACATCGCTCTGGAGGTGGCAAAACCGGAGTCCGAGCAGGCTAGGACCTTAAACGCGGTCTTTAAAAAGTACCCGTCAGTTGATTTTTCAAGCACGCTCATTGAGGGCGACGACATCGTTGACCTCGTTACTAATACGCGAACGTCGCCCGATCGAATCCAAGGCCGCCTTCGTCAGCATCCGTATTTTAGTAAGCCGGAGGATTTGCCATCTTGGCGGGCCCTATGGTGGATTAGACAATACCCCAGAGATGATCATCACAAAATTGTTGAGCGCTTCCGCGCTGATTTCGCAAGCCGGACTTTTCGCGACGAAGGAACTATAAATCACGTTATTGGTCTAGCGTTGTGGCTGGCGGCTTTGAAGCTTCCCGGATGGGGGGGTGAGAGGATAGTTGGCAGGATCAAACGCTATATAGATGACGTCTATAAAGGTAGCGCCGACAAATTCGAAGACCCTGCGCGAAGCCCGGTGTTTGTGGAAGCCGCTGATGGCCTTGGATACATGAGCAGGGACGACCCGCGGTTTACCGAGTTGATAACCTATCATGCCGAGCGGCGAGAGCGGTGGCGGCGGCGAGCTTATCCGAGGCTTGCTTCCGATCTTCTCAAAGAAATGGTCGATGACAGTGACGCGTTTTTACGCGATGTTTGTTTCACCAACGCCGGACCAGAAAGGTTTGCGCGTCTCGGTGTGTTGAAGCATATTCCGCCGAGACAGTTTGCTACTATTGTGTCTGATGCGTTGGGTCAGGATCAGCGGACATTGTTGATGGCGCTTTCCACCCGCTACGAGCAGGTAGGCGCGGAGCCCGAGCTACAGGAGGAAGTGCCTTGGCTGCACCAAGTCAAAACCGAGCTCGATAAAGCGACCGGCAAGTTGCCGATTATCGCTCGTGATTATTTGTCGCAGTTGGTGCAGAAATATGTCGGAAAAGCACTCACAGCGATTGAGTTGAGGTTGCTGCCGCGGCCCGGACAAGTGTCAGATTGACGGTGTGCCGACGCGCATCGCAAGAGTAACGTGACCAACCAATGGGATGGTTTCGCAAGGACATTGGGCTTTTTTTCTCAGTATTATCCTTTTCGCCGCGCGAGTCCTATCGGATGAGGGCTCACACCGCCTGCGCCACGCCCGCGAGCCACGGCCGCTCGGTCGAAGCGAGCCCGATCAGCGCGCCCTGCAGATAATCGCAGCCCCAGGCTTCCAGCATCTGCGCGGTGCGCTCGTCCTGGACCCATTCGGCGACGGTTTTCAGATCGAGGCGGCGGGCGAGGTCGATCAGCGTGCGCACGAAGGCGCGGTCGTCTTCGGAGCGGATCATGTTCTGCACGAAGGCGCCGTCGATTTTGACGATATCGACGCCGAGCTTGCGCAGATTGCGGAACGAGGTGTAGCCGGCGCCGAAATCGTCGATGGCGATGCGGCAGCCGAGATCCTTGACCCGCGCGACGAAGCCGCGGGTTTCGTCGATGTCGTGGATGGCGGCGCTCTCCGTGAGCTCGATGATCAGCCGTTCGCCGGTGCCGGCGTGGGTGCGCAGCAGCGATCCCAAGCCGGTCCACCATTCGGGATCGGTGGTCGAGGCGGCCGACACATTGACGCTCGCCTGCAACGTCGGCGTCGCCGCCAATTCGTCGACGACGAGTTCGAGCACGCGATGGTCGAGCAGGCGCACCAGGCCGAGCCGCTCGGCGACCGGCACCACGTCGCTCGCCCCGAGCATGCTGCCGTCGGCGCGTCGCACCCGCATCAGGCATTCGTAGAAGGCCGGGCCGCCGGTCGATCGCCGCCGCCACGGTTTCGTAGGCGAGAAAAATGCGCCGTTCGTTGAGCGCGGCGACGATCTCGTCGGTGGCGCGGATGTTTTCGCGGCGCTGCGCCTCGCGCTCGATATTGGGCCGATAGGCGAGGAAGGAGCCGCGGCGGCGGTTTTTGGCGATGTCGAGGGATTCCTGGGCGCGCGCCAGCACCTCGGTCACGGTGCGGGCATGGCGCGGCGCGGTGACGCCGCCGATGGTGACCGTCACCGCGACCGGCCCGGCGCCGGTCGGCACCAATTCGTCGCGCACGCCGGCGATCAGCCGCTCGGCGGCGATGGTCATGTCGTCGGGCGTACAGTCGGTCAGCACGATGCCGAACTTGTTGCTGGAGTAGCGGCCGAGCGTGTCCTTGCCGCGCATGCGGCCGCGGATGCGCTTGGCGACCGCGGCGATCACCTCATCGGCGACGTCGTAGCCGTAGAACTCGTTGACGCGCCCCAGATTGTCGATGCTCACCATCAGGAATCCGCACGAGGAGCGGAAGCGCAAGGCGTCTTCGATCGCCTTTTCCAGCGTCTGTGTCAGATGATGCCGGTTGAGTTCGCCGGTGAGGTCGTCGTGGCGGGCGAGATAGGTCAGCCGCCGCTCGCTTTCGTAGCGGTCGTTGACGACGCGCACGGTGCCGAGCGCGCGCGCCGGCTTGCCGTCGGCGCCGGCGAACCAGCGGCCGGTGTCTTCGATCCACAACAGCGTTTCGCCGCCCGCCGCCGGGCGCAGGCCGTACACGACGCGGTAGAACACGCCATGGCCATCGTCGCGCTGGTCCGCGCGCATGACTGCGTCGAAGCGCGCCTGCGCGCTGCCGTTGTGGAGCAATTGTGCGTAGGCGCGTCCGGTCGCGATGGCGTCGCGATCGCCGATCAAGAGGACGTCGGGCGCGTTGGCGCTCCAGCTCAACTCATCGCTGGCGATGTCCCACCGGTAGAGCGCTTCGCCGACGGCGGCGAGAATTTCGGCGGCGTTGGGATGGGGCGTCGCAGGGTCGCCTTGCGGGCTGTCGTCGCTCACGGTCATCCCGCTCCAATGGCTTCTCGAGTCCACCGATCGCGACAGCAGACGGCGGTTCCCACCAAAGTACCTGACGACCCTAAAGAAAGCGGAAACCTGTCAAGCGCCGGCCACCGCGGCGCAACGCGGCATGGCGCTTGCGACCTTGGGAAGGAGGAACGGCAAACGTCCCGTTTCGGCACAGGAGGAGGCGACGCTTGAGCACGGCCTTGGTCCCGATCGCGGCCCAAAGTCACACGGCCTCGGACAGCTATGGGGCGAACCGCCCGCGCGCCGACTTCATCGCGCAATTGATCGCGACCGCCGCCGCCGCCCCGCAGACTCGCACCCGCCGCCGCGTCGAGCCGGAGGCGGCGATCGCCGCCTACGCGGCGGCGGATCATTGCCCAGCGTCGTCAGGTCGTACGCTGTCCTGCAAGCTGTAGCGGAGAAAACAAAACGCCCCATCTTTTTCAAGACAGGGCTTTTTGGGTCGGTTGCAGCCCCTTGCCTCTCGCGCCAAGCCCTACGCCGCGCGCTCGCTGTCGATCTCGATCTGGCGCTGCGACGAGCGGATGCTGACGATGAAGCCGACCATGACGTCGACCAGGCTGATCATCATCAGCAGGAAAAAGGTCGAGGTTCCCGCCCGCTGCACCAGGAGAAACTCGACCAGCATGGCGACGAACAGCGCCATGGCGAGCACGTGATCGACGATGGTGCGCATGCCGATGCGGGTCGATTTCATGATCTCGACCGCAAGCAGCAGGATGGAAAAGGCGATGAGGATGTCCTCCCAGGTCAGCACCCAGTCCTGCCCGGACATCATGTGCACGGTCGTCACCGGCGCGGTCCACGCCACGCCGGGCATCAGGAACACGATGATATTGTAGATGGCGAAGGGGATCAGCAGCAGCGGAAAGCCAAGCACGAACATGGCGCGTCCCTCATGGGTTGGGCCTTGGGTTGGGCCTAACGCGTCTCGCACAAAGCCCGCGCGCCGGATGAACCCGGCCGCAGCGGGCTACCGCTCAGTCTAACCGTCTCGCCGCCGCTATTCCAGAGCGCAGGACCGCGCCGCGCGCCGATACTCGCAACGGGCCTATTCCTCGGTCTTGCGGGCGAGAATTTGCCGGCCGCGGTACATGCCGCTCTTGAGGTCGACGTGGTGCGGACGCCGCAGTTCGCCGGAATCCTTGTCCTCGACATAGGCCGGCCGCTTGAGCGCGTCGGCGGACCGCCGCATGCCGCGCCGGGACGGCGAAGTTTTTCGTTTCGGCACGGCCATGATCGTCTCTCCTCGGATGCAATGCCAACGGGTCAAGTCGAGGCGCGCACGAATGCCGCAGCACAGCCGGCCGCAATGACGAAGCGCGGCTTATAACGGAACGCTTGGCGCCACGCTAGGGGGCAGCAGGTTCTCCTTACGGCCCGCGAACGCAGGCCCCGCGCCCCGGATGGCCGGCGGCGCGCCGTTCATAGAGGCCGGCGAGGCGGCGGACGATGAAATCGGGCGTCCGGGCGCTCCGTCGCATCGGATTGGGCAGGACGGCGGCGAGTTCGGCCGCCTCGCGGGCATTGAGGTCGTGCGCCGACTTGCCGAAGGCGTAGCGCGCGGCGGCCTCCGCGCCGAACTCGCCGTTCGGACCCCACTCGGCGATGTTGAGATAAATTTCGAGCACGCGGCGCTTCGGCAGCACGACATCGAGCCACAAGGCGAGCGGGATTTCGAGCGCCTTGCGTACGAAACTGTGGCCCTGCCAGAGGAACAGGTTCTTGGCGGTCTGCTGGGTCAGCGTCGAGGCGCCGCGCAGGGCCCCGAACCAGCCGCGCCGGCGCCTGGTTGCGGGATGCGCGGAGGTTTCGTCGGCCTCCTGCCAGGCCTCGCGCATGGCGCCGAGGTCGATGCCGTGATTGGTGCAGAAGCTGCCATCCTCCGCGACGATGACGGCGAGCGGCAAAGCGGGCGCGATGCGGGCAAGGGGCACGAATGTGCGTTCGACCGGCGCGCCGGTCACATACCGCCACAGCATCGGCATCGAGACCGGGTCGACCACGCGATAGAGCGGCGCGATCAGGTAGGGCGCCAGCAGCAACACCGTGATGATGACGGCCGCGACGATGAGCGAGGTGCGGAGCGATGATCGCATCGGCCGGCCGCGCGGGCGGCTACTCGCGGGCGTACCCGATCAGCGGTTTCTTGCGGCGACCCAGCAGGATGAGGATCATGCGCGACGATCGCGAGCACGGCCCAGGTCGGCAGGTCGAACGCGATCAAGGCGTAAGGGTCCCAGGCCCACAGCGCTTTCTTCTTCAGCCAGTTCTGCACGAGATTGAGGCTGTTCTGGTCGATGATCGCCCAGACATCGCTCACCCTCGAATAATACATGTGTTGATTGGCAATCGACTTGGTCCCGTCATAGACGAGGAACACGAAGCCGCAGGCCAAGAGGAAAAGTCCGACGAAGCGAAACAGAAATCTGATCATGGCTGGACCGGCACCCCGCGCCGAAAAAGCGTGTCGCAGGCATTACGCTCCCGCGCCCGGTTATTCAATGCGGCGGAAACGGCTTTTCTAAAGCGGCGGCCGCCGCGGGCAACGAATCCCGGCTTCGATTTCTCCAGCGCGCCGCCCTCATTCGCGGGGTATAAGGAAGTCCCGCCATGCTCCGCGGCCGTCTTGACCGGGTTCGGCGACGTCTTGAGCACAGACCCTGCGTTCCGCTAACGTCGCGCGGCCGCTCCTTCTGCCCGCCGCGCCCCACCATCAAGGAATTGAAATGTCTTCGAAATCCGGCGAACGCCACCATCGGCCGACCTTCACCGACCAGGAGGCCCTGCTGTTTCACAGCCAGGGCCGGCCGGGCAAGCTCGAGGTCGTCGCGACCAAGCCGATGGCGACGCAGCGCGATTTGTCGCTGGCCTATTCGCCCGGCGTCGCCGTGCCGGTGCTCGCCATCGCCGAGGACGAGAGCCGCGCCTACGACTACACCACCAAGGGCAATTTCGTCGCCGTGATCACCAACGGCACCGCCATCCTCGGCCTCGGCAATCTCGGCGCGTTGGCCGCCAAGCCGGTGATGGAGGGCAAGGCGGTCCTCTTCAAGCGTTTCGCCGATATCGACTCGATCGATCTCGAAGTCTCGTCCGAGGATCCGGACGAAATCATCAATTGCGTGAAACTGCTCGGCAAGAGCTGGGGCGGCATCAATCTCGAAGACATCAAGGCGCCGGAATGCTTCATCATCGAGCAGCGCCTGCGCGAATTGCTCGACATTCCGGTGTTTCACGACGACCAGCACGGCACCGCCATCATCGCCGCCGCCGGCCTGATCAACGCGCTCGAACTGACCGGGCGCGACCTCAAGACCACCAAGCTCGTCTGCAACGGCGCCGGCGCCGCCGGCATCGCCTGCCTCGAACTGTTGCGCGCCATCGGCATGCGCCCGGAAAATCTCATCCTGTGCGACACCAAGGGCGTCATCTATGAAGGCCGCACCGCGGGCATGAACCAGTGGAAGTCGGGCTTCGCGGCCAAGACGGACGCGCGCACGCTCAAGGAGGCGCTCGTCGGCGCCGACGTGTTCTTCGGTCTCTCGGCCAAGGGCGCGGTGACGCCGGACATGGTGAAGGCGATGGCGGACAAGCCGATCATCTTCGCCATGGCCAATCCCGATCCGGAAATCACCCCGGAAGAGGTGGCGCGAGGTGCGCGACGACGCCATCATGGCGACCGGCCGTTCCGACTATCCCAATCAGATCAACAACGTGCTCGGCTTCCCCTACATCTTCCGCGGCGCGCTCGACGTCCGCGCCCGCGCCATCAACATGGAGATGAAGATCGCGGCGGCGCATGCGCTCGCCGCGCTGGCGCGCGAGGACGTGCCCGACGAGGTCGCCGCCGCCTACGGCTCGCGGCCGAAATACGGCGCCGATTACATCATTCCGGTGCCGTTCGATCCGCGGCTGATCTCGGCCATTCCGCCGGCGGTGGCGCAGGCGGCGATGGATACCAAGGTGGCGCGGCGGCCGATCGTCGACATGGACGCCTACAAGCAGCAATTGCGCACGCCGGCGCGATCCGATCGCCGGCGTGCTCCAAGGCGTCTATCAGCGCCTGCGCCGGCAGCCGCGCCGCGTCGTGTTCGCCGAGGGCGAGGAGGAGCAGGTGATCCGCGCCGCCGCGACGTTCGTGCAGCAGGGGCTCGGCACCGCGCTCCTGGTCGGCCGCGAGGACCGCGTGCAAGGAGACCGCCGCCGCGCTCGGCGTCGAGCTCGGCCACGACATCGAGATCATCAATGCCCGGCTGTCGTCGCGCAACGCCGCCTATTCCGCCTATCTCTACGAGCGGCTGCAGCGCCACGGCTTTCCTGCAGCGCGACTGTCAGCGTCTGGTCAACCAGGACCGCAATCACTTCGCTTCCTGCATGGTGGCGCTCGGCGACGCCGACGCCATGGTCACCGGCGTCACCCGCAATTTTTCCGTCGCGCTCGAAGACGTGCAGCGCTGCATCGATCCAAAGCCCGGCCACCGCGTCATCGGCGTGTCGATGGTGTTGGCGCGCGGCCGCACCGTCCTGGTCGCCGACACCGCGGTGACCGAGATGCCGGATGCCGAGGACATCGCCGAGATCGCCGTCGAGGCGGCGCGCGTGGCGCGCTCGCTCGGCTACGAACCGCGGCTCGCGCTGCTCGCTTTCTCGACCTTCGGCCATCCGCCCGGCGAGCGCTCGCAGCGCGTGATCGAAGCGGTGCGGCTCCTCGATCAGCGCCGCGTCGATTTCGAATATGACGGCGAGATGGCGGCCGACGTCGCGCTCAACATGGAGCTGCGCGAGGCCTATCCGTTCTGCCGGCTGTCGGGCCCCGCCAACGTGCTGATCATGCCGGCGTTCCACTCCGCCTCGATCGCCACCAAGCTCCTGATGGAACTCGGCGGCGCGACCGTGATCGGCCCGATGCTGGTCGGCCTCGACCGCTCGGTGCAGATCGTTCAGCTCGGGGCCAACGACGCGCAGCTCGTCAACATGGCGGCGCTCGCGGCGTTTAACGTCAACGGGTGAGGGATTCGCGCAGAATTGCGCCTGCCGATTCACGGCCGCGAAACTACTATGGGCTACCGTCATTGCGAGCGAAGCGAAGCAATCCAGGGTCGGCGGCACAGAATCTTGGATTGCTTCGCTTCGCTCGCAATGACGATGGTATCAACAGGTCCCGGCTTCATGCTTGCCCCGCAATCCCAGCCGCTCGCGCTCGACATCCGGGGCCTGAAAAAGTGCTTCGACCGCCCCGCGGTCGACGGGCTCGACCTCGCGGTGCGCGAAGGCGAGTTTTATGCGCTGCTCGGTCCGAACGGCGCCGGCAAGACCACGACGCTGCGCATGATCGCCGGCCTGATGCGGCCCGACGCCGGCTCGATCCATGTCGCCGGCATCGATGCGCTCGCCGATCCGGTCGCGGCCAAGCGGGTGATGGCGTGGATTTCCGACGAGCCGATGATCTACGACAAGCTCGACCCGCGCGAATATCTGGAATTCGTCGCCGGGCTGTGGGGCGTCGAACCGGCGCTGGCGCAGGCGCGCGCCGACGAGCTGCTCGACTGGCTCGGGCTTGCCGCCCACGCGAGCGAACGCTGCGAGGGTTTTTCCAAGGGCATGCGGCAGAAGGTGGCGCTCGCCGGCGCGCTCGTCCACGAGCCGCGCGTCATCATTCTCGACGAGCCGCTGACCGGGCTCGACGCCGGCTCGGCGCGGCAAGTGAAGACCGTGCTGCGCGAGCGCGCCCGCGCCGGCGGCACCATCATCATGACGACGCACATTCTGGAAGTCGCCGAGCGCATGGCCGACAGGATCGGCGTCATCGCCCACGGCCGGCTCATCGCCGAAGGCACGCTCGACGAACTGCGCCGCAAGGCCGGCTCAGGCGTCGCCGACGCCGGCGGCGCGAGCCTGGAGGACACGTTCCTGGCGCTCGTCGCCGAGCCGGCGGAAGCGGCGTGATGGGGAGCAAATATTTCCTCCCCCGCGCGCGGGGCGAGGTGGCGAGCGCAGCGAGCCGGTGGGGGTAAGTCGGACTTACGCTCTACGCTCGCTTGCCCCCTCCACCATGCTACGCATGGTCCCTCTCGCCGCGTGCGCGGGAGGATAAAGGCGCACCATGACCCGCCCCGGCACCATCATCTGGTTCGCCCGCCACGAGGCGCGGCTGGCGTGGCGCGAGTGGCTGTCGATGATGACGGCCGGCAAGGCGGAGCGCCGCCGCCGGGTCGCGATCGGCATCGCCGGCTTCGTCATCTTCATGCATCTGGTCGCCTGGGCGGTGGTCGGCGATTTCGCCACCGCGCCGGTCGACAAGCATTTGCTGGTCGGCATCACCACCACGCTGCTCTTGTCCTGGCTCCTGATGATCTCGCAGGCGATGGAGACGGTGACGCGCGCCTTCTATTCGCGCTCCGATCTCGATCTCATTCTCGCCTCGCCGGTCGCCGCGGAAAAAATCTTCGCCGTGCGCATCTCGACCGTCGCGCTCGCGGTCGCGGCGATGGCGCTGCCGCTCGCCGCGCCGTTCATCGACATTCTGATCGTGCGCGGCGGCGCGCGCTGGCTCGGCGCCTACCCGATGATCCTCGCCATGGGCGCGGCCGCGGCGGCGCTCGCGGTCGCGCTCACCGTCGCGCTGTTTCGCGTCCTCGGCCCCAAGCGCACGCGCCTCGTCGCCCAGATCGTCGCCGCGGTGATCGGCGCCGCCTTCGTCATCGGCCTGCAGGTCGCGGCGATCATGTCCTACGGCACGCTGTCGCCGCGCGGCAACTTCCTGCAATCCGACGGCGTACTGGCGCGCCTGCCCGGCGTCGGCAGCGTGGTGTGGTGGCCGGCGCGCGCCGTGCTCGGCGACGCCTCCGCGCTCGCCGCCGTCATCGCGGTGAGCTTCATTCTGCTCGGCGCCGTGATCGTGCTCATCGCGCCGCGCTTCGGCGAGTACGCCATCACCGCGACCGGCGCCGGCAGCACGCAAGGCGCGCGCGCGCGGCGGCCGGCGGCGTTTCGCAAAACCTCGCCGCAGCGCGCGCTGCGCCGCAAGGAATGGGTGCTGCTGCGGCGCGACCCGTGGCTGGTGTCGCAGACCTTGATGCAGATGCTTTATCTCGCCCCGCCGGCCGTACTGCTGTGGCGCAGTTTCGAAGCGGGCGGCGGCGCCGCGACTCTGCTGGTGCCGGTGCTGGTGATGGCCGCGGGGCAACTCGCCGGCGGCCTCGCCTGGCTGACGATCTCCGGCGAGGACGCGCCCGACCTCGTCGCCACCGCGCCGGTGCCGGCGCGCTTCGTGCTGCGCGCCAAGATCGAAGCGGTGCTCGGCGTCATCGCGCTCGTCTTCACGCCGCTCGTTGTTGTGCTGGCGTTCGTCTCGCCCTGGCACGCGCTCGTCACCGCCGCCGGCATCGTCGTCGCCGCGGGCGCCGCGACCTCGATCCAGCTCTGGTTCCGCACCCAGGCCAAGCGCAGCCAGTTCCGCCGCCGCCAGGTCTCGTCGCGCGTCGCCACCTTCGCCGAGGCGTTCTCCTCGATCGGCTGGGCCGCGACCGCCGCCGTCGCCGCCATCAGCCTGTGGCTCGCCATCCCCCCCGCCGCCATCGCGCTCGCCATCCTCGGCGGCGCGCGGTATTTGAGTCCACGGCCGCAGGCTTGATTCGTCATTGCGAGCGAAGCGAAGCAATCCAGGCGGCGCCGCCGCTTGGCAAAGTGTGCGATCTTATTTCGTCATTGCGGGGGGCGAAAAACCGAACTCTGTGCCGCCGACCCTGGATTGCTTCGTCGCTGCGCTCCTCGCAAAGACGAGTTATACTGAGCTCATCAAACAAATCCCGCCACGCCGGGTTCGATGCCTCGATGAGGGCCAGTTTTTGTCTCTCGAGCCGCCTTTGATCTGCTTTTCGCGCGTGATCGCGTTCGGCATCGTGGCATGCATCTCATACCAGACGAGCCTTTTGCAGCTGTAATGCTTGGTGAAACCAGGAACGGCGCCGGTGCGGTGCAACCAAGCCCGTTGCGGCAGATTTGAGTGACGCCGGTATAGACCGTGCCATTGCGTCCGCTGGCCATGATGTATACCGCAGGCTGTCTGTTCCGCACGCCCGCCGCCCTCGTCATTGCGAGCGAAGCGAAGCAATCCAGGGTCGAGCGGCACGACGACTGGATTGCCTCGTCGCTACGTTCCTCGCAATGACGACCTACCCCACCGCGACCAACAAAATAACGATCTCGCCGACCTGCTCCAGCGCGCCCAGCACGTCGCCGGTCTGCCCGCCGATCTGCCGCACGCTCAGCCACCCCATCAGCGCAACACGACCACCAACACCACCGCCGCCTCGATCGCGTGAACGAAGCCGAGCCCGGCGAGCAGCGCCACCAACCCGATGACCGCCGCCGCGACAACGCCCGCCGGCGCCGGCCGCCCGGCGGCGTAGGACAAGCCCGTCGCGCGCGCGCCGGACCAACAAATAACATCAACAGCGGCACCGCCGCGCGGCCGGCGGTGTGCGACGCGATCAGCGCCGCCGCGACCGCGCCCGGCGCGGCGAGCGCCGCCACCGCGCTCGCGCGCAGCAGCAACGCCAAAGCCAGCGCGCAGACGCCGTAGGTGCCGATGCGGCTGTCGCGCATGATGGCGAGTTTTTGCTCGCGCGCCGCCCCGCCGCCGAAGCCGTCCGCGGTGTCGGCGAGCCCGTCCTCGTGCAGCGCGCCGGTCACCGCGAGCGTCGCCGCGAGCGCCAGCGCCGCGGCGGGCCACGGCGGCAGTCCGAGCCGATGCGCCAGCGCATAGACCGCCGCGCCGACGATGCCGACCAAAAGCCCCGCGATCGGCAGCGCCCACACCGCCTGCGCCAGATTGCCGCCGGCTGGCGCGAAACGCCCCAGCGGCAGCCGGGTCGAAAACGCCAACGCCGTCACAATCTCGCCCATGCGCGCCGCTAGCCATGGGCTCCAGTCGCGCCAGCGTTCGTGCATGGTGTCGCGGATTGTCATCATTAGGCCCTCACGCCGGTCGTTATGGCCGCTCCTGCGGCGAATTTGGTAGAGCGTCATCCGATCTCCCGCGAAGCGGGGGAGGGGGACCGCCCGAAGGGCGGTGGAGGGGCGTGCGGCGCTGGAGCGAGCGACGCGGCCGTGCCGCCGTCCACCGCGACTGCGCGCGGTCCCCCTTCCCCGCTGCGCGGGGCAGGAAAAATGCGGAAACCGCCATGACCCCCTTCACCACCTTCGCCGACCTGCGCGCCGCCTGTCTCGATCTCCCCGCCGGCCATCCGGCCGCGAGCGCCGCGGTGGCGCAGCGCGAGGACACGCTGACCAAGCCGCCGGGCAGCCTCGGCCGGCTGGAAAACCTGGTCGCCTGGCTGGCGCACTGGCAGGGCCACGCGCCGCCGCGGCTCGACCGCGCCGAGGTTCTGGTGTTCGCCGGCAATCACGGCGTCACGGCGCAGGGCGTCTCCGCCTATCCGGCCGAGGTGACGGTGCAGATGGTGGCGAATTTTTCGGCAGGCGGCGCCGCGATCAATCAGCTCGCCCGCACCGCCGGCGCCGCGCTGCGCGTCATCCCGCTGTCGCTCGATCAGCCGACGGCGGATTTCACGGAAACTCCCGCGATGAGCGAATCCGAATTCCTCGCCGCCGTGAACGCCGGCTACGACGCGGTCTCCCCGCAGTCCGACGTGATCTGCCTCGGCGAGATGGGCATCGGCAACACCACCGCGGCGGCCGCGGTCGCGGCGGCCTTGTTCGGCGGCGGCGGCGCGCGCTGGGCCGGCCGCGGCACCGGCGTCGACCATGACGGCCTCGAGCGCAAGCGCGCCGTGATCGACCGCGCGCTGGCGCGCCACGCCGCGATCCTCAACGACCCGATCAAAATCGCCGCCGCGCTCGGCGGCCGCGAACTCGCCGCCATCCTCGGCGCCGCGCTCGCCGCGCGGCTCAACGGCATCCCGGTCGTCCTCGACGGCTTCGTCTCGACCGCCGCCGTCGCCCCGCTCGCCAAGCTCCGCGCCGACACGCTCGCCCACGCCGTCGCCGGCCACGTCTCCGCCGAGGCCGCGCACCGCGCCCTCCTCGACGAACTCGGCCTCACCCCGCTCCTCGACCTCCACATGCGGCTGGGCGAAGCCTCGGGCGCCGCGACGGCGCTGCTGCTGCTTACGCGCCGCGCTGGCGTGTCATACGGGGATGGCGACGTTCGCGGAGGCGGGGGTGTCGGATAAGCCGGCGGATGAGGGCGCGGAGCCGAAGGCGGCGGGGTAATTTCTTCTTCCGCCCCCGCACAAAGTGCGGGGAGGGGGACCGCCCGAAGCTCGCGCAGCGAGCGCAGGGTGGTGGAGGGGGCGCAGCGGTTCAGAAAAAATACCGAACGCCGATACAAGCTCCCAAGCTCGACGCCCCTTCCACCACCTTGCTGCGCAGGGCAGGATGATGAGAGGCGTGAGAGTGTCAAGGTGATCTGTGTCTGTAGTAACAGCTCATTTTCAAATTGCTCTCTGCGAACGGGCGTCCACCAAAAAACCACCCTGTCTTGTTTTGCCAGCGACGAAAATAGGCTACATGGAAGGTCGACGAATCATTTTCGCGAGACATCCCAGTTAGCTTATGGCCTCCAGAGACACCCCCGAGAATTCCCTTGCCGACGACGACGTAGTCGAAGCCACAAAGCGGGGCTTTATCGAAGTGAAAAATGGGGAGGTTATCTACAACCTCGCCTCTAAGAAATCTTATAACTGGTCCGATCCTGAGGAGTGGGTACGCGCCCGGCTAATAGCGTTTTTAGTCGTGGCGCGGGGATATCCGCCTAATCGGTTGCGAACCGAGGTTCCTGTTCCGCGTCGCACCCCAAGCGATTTTGCAGACATTGTGGTTTATAAGGACGATCGGTGTCGTGAGCCGTATTTAGTTGTAGAAGTAAAGTCATCCGGCCAGAGTGCGAAGGCTCGCCGGCAATGGATTGAGCAGGCTTTTGGAAACGCCAATTCTCTGAGAGCGCCGTTGACGCTTTACGATGAATGGTCGGAAAGCATTTTCTTCGACGTTGCGGGATATCCGCCGACCGAGCGTGAAGAGAATCAGCGCGGTTCGAGAGACGCAGTTCCTTCACAATACGGAGAGATTCCGTTCTTTCGGTTTACGGCCGGTGGCGAAGAGGATATTTCCCCTGCCGCCGCTGGCGACATCATTGCAAAAATTCGCAGAGCGCATTCGATAATTTGGTCCGGTGGCAAACGTGACCCGCTCACCTCTTTCGATGAGTGGAGCAAATTGTTGTTTGCGAAAGTAATCGATGAGCGAACAACTCCGACGGGACAGTCACGCGAGTTTCAAGTTGCGGCGAATGAGACTTCGGCCTCGTTGGCTAATCGCGTCCATGCACTATTCGCGCGTGCGTGCCGGGAGGATCCCACCATTTTTCCAGACGGAATCCGTATAAATCTTCCAGACAAAAAAATTGTTGAAATTGTAAGAACGCTACAACCTATCAGTTTTGTTGCAACTGACGTCGATCACATCGGTGTTGCTTTTGAGAGCTTCTTCGGATCGGTCTTCCGGGGAGAGCTCGGTCAATACTTTACGATGCGGCAGCTTGCGCGGTTTACAGTCGCAATGCTTGACATTGATCACAACCATTTCGTCCTCGACCCGACCGCTGGAAGCGGTGGCTTTCTGCTGGAGGTATTGCTTCAAGTTTGGCATCGGATTGATGCGGCATTCTCAGGTCAAGCACAGGTCCACGTGGATCGAATTAAAACGGATTTCGCGCTTGCCAAGGTATACGGCATTGAGATCCATGAGATTCTTGCACGCATCTGCAAGATAAATCTGCTTCTGCATCACGATGGGCATACGAACATTGAGGCGGGTCGTTCTTGCCTCGATTCGGTATTTACGAAGCCGCGACTTCGGCCCGATCGGGGTCGCTTCCAACGTGTCGTGGGCAATCCTCCATTTGGCGACGAAGTGCCGGAGGGCGACGAGGACCATTTAGGCGCCAATTCTTTGGCGAATTTCGAGCTTGCAAAAGGCAGGGCCGCTGTTGCATCTGAACACGTGATTTTAGAACGGTCAATTACCTATCTTGAACCTGGGGGGCGGCTTGGACTCGTAATTCCAGACGGAATGTTAAACAACCAGGGCGAGATATCAAATTGCCCGCGGGTTCGTCGGTTCCTTGCTAGGCATGGCTTTATTGAAGCGATTGTCTCGTTGCCGGATTATGCGTTTCGGAAGTCTGGCGCCCAGAATAAAACGTCGATTCTTTTTTTTCGAAAATTTTCGTCTAGCGAACAGTCGACATTTTCTGCGGCCCATCGATCGGCTGAGGCCGACGGCGCAATCGATCCCATCTCGGACGCTTGGACGGAGTTTGATCATTATGTATTTTTGGGCGAGGCCAACTTTGTTGGCTACAGCACGACTGGTGCGCTTTCTAGTCAGAATGATCTGTACAATAGCGACAAAGGAAGAGCCCTCGCGGACGACCAAGCCGGGACTATATTGGGTGAATATAGGACCTTTGTCAGTGATCCGCATGCATACAGAGGTGCAGCTTCGCCCGATTGCATGGCTGTGCCGTTCCGCGAATTGTGGGGGGCTCATTTGAGCCATCGGCTCGACCCGAAATACTTTTTGTTTAAGCGACAGGAACAAACGACAATTCCTTCGGGGTGGGTACGCCTACCGTTGCGCGACGTGATGCAGAAACGAGAGGAACAAGCTCATCCCGAGAGGACACCGGATCAGCCAGTTACGGTCATGACGATCGGCCAGACTGGCGAAATTCGAACGCGTCAGGCCGGAAAAGGGAGAAATCCGCCCGAGTGGCTGGGTACATACTTTGAAGATAGTCCATCGCAGTGGTTCGCTGCACAAGCGGGCGATGTGGTATTTTCCTCAATTGACCTTTGGAAGGGGTGTATCTCCGTCGTTCCTAATCAATTTGAAGGCGCATTGGTGACAAAGGAATTTCCTATTTATGCTGTGACCGACGAGCGATTAGATCCGGAATTCATTTCTTGTTTGCTTCGTAGTCGTTATTATCAAAGGGCGTTTCGTGCGATAACGACGGGGCACAGTAACCGCCGCAGGACTCAGCGAGAGGATTTCGAGGCATTAGAAATTTGTTTCCCGCCTGACCGCGACGAGCAAGGTCGCCTTATCGCAGAAATTCAACAGGCAAGAGAAAACCAACGGCGCGAAACTCAGTCGTTGAGACTTGCGTTCGTCAACTTTAGCAATCTGATCGACGGTCGAGGCGCGGAGGAATTGCCGGAAATTGAGTTTACCGAAATCGGTGATGAGGAGGACTAAGAGGGGGGTCGTCTGGAAAGACTTAGAAATCACTACCGCGGGGTGCCTTAAGTCCGCCCGCGTGCGCCGGCGCTCCACCCACCCTACAAAATCACACACGCGGCGCGATCCAAATACCCGCCGGCAGCGCCCGCGGCCGTAGCGCCAGGCCATCGATCAGCGCCCCGAGCACCGGCTCGACCAGCGTTTCCACCTCCGCGGCGGGGCCGACGAAATCGTCGATCGCGAGCATGGCGAGGCCGTGCAGCGCGGACCATAAGGCGAGCGCGGCGGCGGCGCTTTCGCGGGGATTGGCGATGCTTTGCGGGAACGTGCCGGCGCGGACGCCCTCGGCGATGACGGCGTCGACGACCGCGCGCGCTTGCGCCGCGGCGGCTTTTTCCACGGCGGGGCGGCCGGCGCCGGGGCTCGTCAGCGCGGCGGAGAACATCAGCCGGTAGAGCGCGGGATTGGCGACGCCGTGGGCGACATAGGCGCGGCCGACCGCGAGCAGGCGCGCCCGGGCGCCGGCGACCCCGTCGAGCGACGCGCGCATGCGCTCGGCCAGCGCCTCGAAGCCGCGGGCGGCGACGGCGGCGAGGAGGTCGCGCTTTTCGGCAAAATGCTTGTAGGGCGCGTTGTGGCTCACCCCGGCGCGCCGCGCCACTTCGCGCAGCGAGAAGGTCCAGTCCTGCGTCTCGGCGATCAGCGCCAGCGCCGCCTCGACCAGCGCCGGGGCGAGGCTGCCATGGTGATAAGGCCGCGGCGCGGGGGTGGCGCGCGCGGCGGCTTTGTCGGGGCTTTCTTGGCGGCTTTCTCGGCGACTTTCTCGGCCATGGGCGGACGGCTCCGCGGCGATGTTGACAACGCCAACTTATCGGCATATAAAGTGGACACTGACCACTTACCGCCAATCGGGCCGGAAGTCGAGCCGAAGGAGGTCGAAATGCCCATCTATCAATGCGCCACGTCGCGAAAACTCTCCGCCGCGCAAAAGGCCGCCATCGCCAAGGAAATCACCCGCATCCACATCGAATGGACCGGTGCGCCGGAGGCCTTCGTCAATGTCGTGTTCAGCGAGCTGCCGCACGGCGAGCACTTCCTCGCCGGCGCCGTCCGCCAGGACGGCGCGCTCATCAATGCCATCGTCCGCGCCGGACGGACGCTGGAGACGCGGCAGGCGCTGTTGAAGGCGATCTCCGCCGCGTGGTCGCGCCTCACCGGCCAGCCGGAGCGCAACCTGGTGCTGCGCGTCGAGGAGGCGGACCCGGCGACCATCATGGAAGCCGGCCTGATCCTGCCGCGCCCCGGCGAGGAAGCCGCCTGGTTCGAGAAGAACAAAGCCGTCCTGGCGGAAGCCGCGCCGGTTGCTGCATAGGCAAGGCCACGCGCGGCGGTGCTGTCGCGCGCCCTACGACGGTCGCTGTGCTTGAACTTCAGGGTCCCATTTGCTCGCCGGCACCTGAGCCGTCATGCCCAGCCTTGTGCGCTGTGCCGGGCATCCACGTCTTCGGGCCGAGCAGAAAAGACGTGGATGGCCGCGAAAAGCCCGGCCATGACAGCCGTGGGCAGTGTCCCAGATCAGGCGACTTGCTCTTGACATATCGTCACGGAATGGAGTACAAACAGCGAATCTCGCCCCCGTACCAGGACGCCGGCCGGGTGACTCCGTCCGGCGGGGCGAGTGCGGTTCCCGCGGGTCGAGGCTCGTCACCTCGGCTCTCGGGCGGCTTGGGCAAGACACGCCCGGACGGCATCATGACCGGACTGCGGGTGCAATCTCGCTGGACTGGGACAGCAAGGCGCGGGTAACGCCCGCGAGTGACGCATGGGAGCCGGTCAGTCGGCTTACGCGTAAAAATGCGTTGCGATGCGCTGCGTCTTTCGAACCATCGGGGCGGGCGCTCTGAACAAGTACCCAGGAAGTCGCGTGGCTCGAGCTGAGCGGTGGCGTTCGGTCGCTGCCGCAAGTGCCGTGGTGGAACGCCGAGAGGCGAGCGCGCCCCCTTGCGAGAGGGGCGGGGCCGCGCCCGTCGAAGACGCGGAGGTTACTGAACAGCGCCTTTCGGCGTTCCGCTTTCCTTTTCGTCATTGCGAGGAGCGTTTGCGACGAAGCAATCCAGACTCTGTGCCGCCGACCCTGGATTGCTTCGTCGCTTCGCTCCTCGCAATGACGAGGTTTATCCGCGCATGATCGTGACGCGGCCGGTCCCACCGCCGGCCGCATCTGACGAAGATCCGACGCGGATGTTGTTTGTTTGCTTGGCCTAGGCAAGACTCGGGTGCGAAGGCGCGCCGCGAGAAGGCGTTTGTTCGTCCTCACCCTGAAAGGGGGAGGTGGCGAGCGCAAGCGAGCCGGTGGGGGTTCCTAATTGCGCCGCGTCGGTGCCGGTACGGACCCGCACCGGCGCCTGCGGCGCCGCCTCCCCCTTCCAGGGTGAGGATAAGAGAGGTGGCTTTATCGCCCGCACGCTCGTGATAAACTTCGGTCTCAACCTGGGGACGGTCGATGACGGCGGACGTGACGCGGGAAGAGTTTCGGGAGCTGCAGCTCGAGGTCGACGGCGAGAAGCTGGTGACCCGCCACATTCTCGAACAGACCCGCCGCAACAGCGACGATCTCGCGGCGATCAAGACGCGGCTGGATCGCGTCGAGGTCAAGGTCGACGGGCTCGATCGCAAGGTCGATGGGCTCGATCGAAAAGTGGACCATCTGGATCGCAAAGTCGGCGACCTTGCCAAGTCGCTGCCCGGCATCGTCGCCGACGTGATGCGCGAGGTTTTGCGCGAACGTGACGAGAGCCGGTAGCGCGCGTTCACCTCTCCCCGCGCGCGGGGAGAGGTCGACGCTCCGAAGCGAGGGTGAGGGGGCGCTCTCCGCTGAGCGAGCGTTGCCGATCGAAGCGACAGCGCAGCAGACATTCCGGCATCGCTCAGCCAAGCGCGCACCGCCCCCTCATCCCGACCTTCTCCCCGCGCGCGGGGAGAAGGAGAGGAGGTGCAGACGTTTACATGAACGCCTGGATGCCGGTCTGGGCGCGGCCGAGCACCAGGGCGTGGATGTCGTGGTGCCTTCGTAGGTGTTGACGGTTTCGAGGTTGCACATCACGCGCATGACGTGGAACTCGTCGGCGATGCCGTTGCCGCCGTGCATGTCGCGGGCCATGCGGGCGACGTCGAGCGCCTTGCCGCAATTGTTGCGCTTCAGGAGCGAGATCGCCGGCGGCGACGCCTTGCCTTCGTCGATCAGCCGCGCGAGGCGCAGCGCCGCGTGGGTGGCGAGCGTGATCTCGGTCTGCATGTCGGCGAGCTTTTTCTGCACCAGCTGGTTGGCGGCGAGCGGGCGGCCGAACTGCTTGCGGGTGAGGACGTAATCGCGGGCGCGGTGCCAGCAGAATTCGGCGGCGCCGAGCACGCCCCAGGAAATGCCGGTGCGCGCCACATTGAGGCAGCCGAACGGGCCGGCGAGGCCGGAGACGTTCGGCAGGATGTTTTCTTCCGGGATCACGGCGTCATCGAGCACGATCTCGCCGGTGATCGAGGCGCGCAGCGACAGCTTGCCTTCGATCTTCGGGGTGGAAAAGCCCTTGGTGCCGCGTTCGACGATGAAGCCGCGGATCTTGCCGTCGAGCTTGGCCCAGACGACCGCGATGTCGGCGACCGGCGCGTTGGTGATCCACATCTTGGCGCCGTTGAGCTTGTAGCCGCCGGCGACCTTTTCGGCGCGGGTGATCATCGAGCCGGGAT
The DNA here is from genome assembly GCA_963745155.1 of uncultured Pseudomonadota bacterium. Lineage (GTDB taxonomy): Bacteria > Pseudomonadota > Alphaproteobacteria > Rhizobiales > Xanthobacteraceae > BOG-931. Next base: position 130,879 of record CAVUWO010000016.1, read on the forward strand.
CGGAGCCGGCGTCGGGTTCGGTGAGGCCGAAGCAGCCGACCATTTCGCCGGTCGCGAGCTTGGGCAAGATATTTGCGGCGCTGCGCCTCGCTGCCGTAGCTGTAGATCGGGTACATCACCAGGGAGGATTGCACCGACATCACCGAACGGTAGCCGGAATCGACCCGCTCGAGCTCCCGCGCGATCAGCCCGTAGGCGACATAGCCGAGGCCGGCGCCGCCGTATTCCTCGGGGATGGTCGAGCCGAGCAGGCCGAGCTCGCCCATCTCGCGGATGATCTTCGGGTCGTGTTCTTCATTGCGGTAGGCCTTGAGGATGCGCGGAAACAGCTTCTCCTGCGCGTAATCGCGGGCGGTGTCGCGCACCATGCGTTCTTCGCCCGTCAGCTCGCTTTCGAGATCGAGCGGATCGTCCCATTTGAACGCCGCGTCCTTGATCTGCACGGTCTTCGAGGTCTCGCGCTTTTCCGCTGCCTGCGTCATCGGGATACTCCTTGCGTCCGGCGCCACGCCGCGCGAAGCGGCGGCACGATGCCCCGGTGGTGCGAATGGTTGGCCGGACATTAGGAGCCGGCGGCGTGGGCGGCAAGCGGGCAACCGGCCGGCCGCGGCCCGTTGCCGCCGCGCCGGTCATCCGCTATTTACGGATCGCCCAACCAATTTGGCGGCGGCCGTCCTGCCATCTGTGGTATGCCGTGCCTCGCCTTTTGCGCCCGTAGCTCAGCTGGATAGAGCGTTGCCCTCCGAAGGCAAAGGTCAGAGGTTCGAATCCTCTCGGGCGCGCCAGATTAAAATCTGACTTAGCTGATAGACGCGCCTTCTGCTCGGCCGATATGTCGGCGGGCTCACGAACAGGTTAGGCATGGCCAATCCACGCAATGACGCGACTTCGCGACCGTCGCCGCCGCTCGCCGGCAAAGTCGCGGTGGTGACCGGCGGCAGCAGCGGCATCGGCGCCGCCACCGTCCGCATGCTCGCCGCCGAAGGTGCGACCGTCGTCGTCGGCTATCACAGCGGCGCCGAACGCGCCGCGGAGCTTGTTCGTAGCTTGCCCGGCGAGGGCCATGCCGCGCTGCAGCTGGCGCTCGCCGAAGGCAACAGCGTTCGCGACTTCGCCGCTCGAGTCGCGAAGACATTCGGCCGCGCCGACATATTGATCAATTCCGCCGGCTTCACCAAGCCGGTGCCGCACGCGGACCTCGAAGCCATGACCGACGAGCTGATGGACACGATGCTGATCGCCAATGTGCGCGGTCCGTTTTCGGTGATCCGCGCGTTCGCGCCGATGCTCGCCGCAAGCGGCGAGGGCGTCGTGGTCAACGTCTCCTCGATTGCCGCCTTTACCGGTTCGGGAAGCAGCATCGCCTATTGCGCGGCCAAGGCGGCGCTCGATACCATGACGCTGTCGCTCGCCCGCGCTCTAGGGTCCACGCATTCGCGTGATGTGCGTGTCGCCTGGGGCGGTGGCGACCGATTTCGTCGCCGGGCGCGACCGCGCCGCGCTGGCGAAGATCGCCGCGGCGACGCCGCTCAAGCGCATCGTCGAGCCGGAAGACGTCGCCCAAGCGATCATGGCCTGCGTCACCGCGCTCAAACTCTCGACCGGCATCAAGATCGTCGTCGACGGCGGGCGGTTCCTGGTCTGAGAGCTGAACGGTCGGACCACGCTCGCAAACTGGGTCATGCCCTAAACGTTATCCAATCCGGCCTTCTGATCGGAGAAGTCGATCTGAACGGAAATGCGCCCCTGATTCAATTGCCATTCCTCGATCGTGAAGCGCCGCAGGCCGAGCTTGTGCAGCGTCTCGTCCGCCGCGATCCGATGGGCTTCTTCGGCGTCCTTGGCGCGGATGATCATCATGGCACGCAGGCCGACCTCGCCGCCCTCGATGAAAGGGCCGCTCGCCAGCAGCACGCCGCTCTTCTCCATGGCGACCAGATGGCGGAGATGCGCGGGGATATGGGGCACGATCTGCTCCGCCGGCACCGCCGGCTCGCTGACGCAGACGAACAGCTTGCGATGCAACAGCGGCGCGACGAGCCGCCCGATCTCTTCCTGGAGGTCCATGGGCCGGTTCTCTTGTTATCAGAAGAATGGCTGGTTCGGGTCCCGCGGCAGCCCCAGTTCGGCGCGGCCGAAATGGGCGAAGTTCTGCTCCGGATTGAGGCTCACATGCATGGCGGCGAAATGGATGTCGCGCCAGGCGCGCTGGATCGGATGCGACACGGCGAAGCCGGCGGTGCCGCTCATGCCGATGAGCGTATCGATCACCGCCACGCAGATTTCGTTGACGCGGCCGCAATCGCGCATGGTGCGCGCGCGCAACGCCAAGGACGGCGGCGTCGGCGCCTGCGCGGTGTCGACGGCGCGGCGCAGCAGCAGTTCGGCGGCGTCGAGGTCGGATGCCGCGCGCGCGAGCCGCACCTGGATGCTGGTGATCTCGGCGATCGGATTGCCGCCGGCGCCGCGGCGCGTTTTGGTCCAATCGCGGAACTGCGCATAGGCGCCCTGCGCGGCGCCCAGCATCGGCGTGACGAAGGTCAAGGGCGCATAGGAGATGAAGGGGGCGCGATAGATCGGATGCGCATGCAATGCGCCGCCGGGGCCTTTGCCCTCCATGAGGTCGGCGAGCCGGATCGTCCGGCTGCTCGGGACGAAGGTGCCGTCGCAAACCGCGGTGTTGCTGCCGGTCGCCCGCATGCCGACCGTGAACCAGGTGTCGGCGACCGTGAAGGTGCCGGGACCGATCAGAAAGAACGTCCATTCCGGCGCGCCGCCGGTCTCGACCATGCCGCCCACCATCACCCATCGGCTATGATTGACGCCGCTGGCAAACGGGAACTGGCCGGAGATTTGGTAGCCGCCGTCTACCGGGACGACGCGGGCCGAGGGGACGACGGAAGCGGCAATGGCGATGTCGAGCCCTTCGCCCCAGACCGCCTGCTGCGCTGCCTCGGCGAATTGGCTGATGTAGTGCGGGTGATGGATCATCAGGCTGCCGCACCAGGCATGCGAGGCGTCGGCCTTGCCGATTTCGCGCACCACTTCGAACCAGGTATCGAGCCCGAGCCCGTAGCCGCCGAGCCGCGCCGGCACCAGAATGCGGGTGATGCCCGCGGCCAACAGTTCATCGATCGATTCCCGCGGCACTGTCCTCGCTTCTTCCGCCGCGGCGGCGCGCTCGCGGAAGCGCGGCGTCAATTCGCGAACCCGCGCCAGCACGTCGTCGTGCGAGGCGCCACCTTTGCCTTCACCTGCCATCACGCTGTCCCCGGCATTCCTTTGATGTCGCTGGTGTCGCAACAAAATATCGTCGCGTTCTACACCGGATAAACGAGATAGCGCGGCGCGACGGTCGTATCGAGAATTGCGCGCTTGCTGAGAAACCGCGGATTGTCGCCGTCGAGCGTCACGCGATCGTCGTAGCTGCCGCCGACCAGCACCTCCGATGAGCCCCGGCGCGAGGTGTAGAGTACCATGAAGTTGCTCTCGACATGGAACGATGCGTCGCTTTCGCGCCGGCAATTCAGGCGCTGGATGAAATGCCGCGTCGTGTAATCCTCGAACGTGCCTGCCCACACTTCGGTGATGAACTTCTTGCGATCCTTCAGGCGGGCGTAGCAATCGTCCATCATGAAGGCGAGCTCGAGGCCCTGCTCCAAGTTCTCCCGCGCGATGCAGATGTAGCTCGACTGCTCGTGGAAGCATTCGAGCCACGCCTGCATGTCGCGGCGGTTCAACGCCGCGATGTAGCGCGTCTGCAAATCGTCGATCTGCGCCAGTTCTTCGTTGCTATTCACGCTCGAATCCCATGACTCTGCGATAATAGTCCCACTTGATCGGATTGCCGGCCTCGTCGTTCTGTTCGACATAGACCGGATTGTCGCCGTTCGGCTCTTCGCGCTCCGGATCGTCGACGCCTTTGACGAAGGTGACGTGGCCGAGCGCGTTCGAGCCGACATGGACTCGATTGAAGACCGCGCCGTCCTCCAGCGAGATGAAGCCGCTCGGGCCCAGAAGGTTGGAGGCTTGGCGCAAACGGTGCTTGGCCAGCGCCGCGCTGTCGTCCTGATGAGAGAAATAGGCGTAGTGGACTTCCGTCTGGTCGACTGACACCGGCATCGCGAACCTGATATTGATGGTGTCGAGGTGATTGATGACATTGACCATCGGGAACAGCGCGATGACGTGCGACTTCGGCTGTCCGTCCGAGCTTTTCAGCTCGACCAGCGAGTAATCGTCGAGAAAGCCGTTGTTCGGGCTGGTGCGCAGTTCCGCTTCGATGACCTGGTGGCCGAACGGCGTCTGGCATTGCGTGCCCTTGCCGCCGCCCCAGCGCAGCAGGCGAAACGCGCTGTGCAAGAGCGGCGCGTGATAGCCTTCGTTGTCGTTATATTCCTTCCAATTACTGTCGTAGATGACTTTCTGATAGCCGAGGAGTTTCAGGCGTCCGTCGCCGCCGAGCGCCTTGAAGATTCCGTCCTTCGCGACGCCGAGGAAGGCGTCGAGTTCCGGCGCGTCCTTGCTGCAGGTGGCAAAGATCAAGCCGGCCACCTCGCCGGTGCGGAGTTGCGTGAGGCCGAACTTCTGCTTGGCAAAATCGTTCGGAAAGCGCGGCATGCCCGGCGCGCTCATCAGTTCGCCCTGATTGCTGAACACCCAACGATGATACGGGCACTCGATCTCCTTGCCGGTGCCGCGGCTGCACGTCCGCAATTGGGTGCCGCGATGGGCGCAGGAGTTGAAGAAGGCGCGAACGACGCCGTCGTCGCCGCGCACGACCAGCACCGGCGCTTCGCCGATCTGGCCGGTCTTGTAATCCCCGTTCTCCGGCACCTCGGAGACGTGCGCGACCGGGTGCCACATCTCGCCGTAGAAGATGCGCTCCAGCTCGCGGCGATAAACGTCCTGACGGTGGAAAATGTCCTTCGGGATTTCGTTGAAGCTGGCCGGCCAGCGGACCTCCTCGAACGCCTGTTCTGGTCGAGACATTTTTCCCTCGTCACATGTCGTCGAAGTGCGGAATGCGAAAGCCCGCGGTCATCCCGCCATCGACCACCAGCGCGGTCCCGGTCATGTATGATGCGCCGGAAGAGGCGAGAAATATCGCCGGCTGCGCGATCTCGTCGGGGTCCGCGAAGCGCCGCATCGGGCACAGCTCGGCCATCTCGCGCTCGCGACCGGGAAACCGGTCGAGATAAGTCTGGATGCGCGGCGTGAGCGTCGAGCCGGGACAGATCGCGTTGACGCGAATGTTGTGCCGGGCGAAATCCATGGCCATGTTGCGCGTCAGCAGCACGACGCCGCCCTTGCTGGCGGTGTAGGCGGCGCAACGGTTCTCGCCCATCACGCCCGCGATCGACGCGACATTGACGATGGCGCCGCCGCCGCGCTTGCGCATTTCCGGAATGGCGCTGCGGGAGAAGCGGACGACGGAGGTGAGGTTGGTATCGACGATCCGATACCATTCCGCATCGGACATTTCCTCGACGTTCTGGTGCAAATTCACGCCGGCGACGTTGAAGAGAACGTCGAGGCCGCCGAACTGCGCGACGGTTTTTTCAACGAGCCGCGCCGCGGCGGCCGGGTCGGTCACGTCGTCAGTAGAGGCGAGAGCGCGCCCGCCGAATGCCGAAATCTCAGCGGCGACACCCTCCGCCCGATCGCCGGCGACGTCGCTTACGACCGCGGTGCCGCCTTGCCGGGTCCAACGCAGGGCGATGGCGCGTCCGATACCGGCGCCGGCGCCGGTAACGAGCGCCACTTTGTCTTTGAACTCGCCGTCCATGCGCAGCTGTTTCCGCCCGAGTCCGATCTTCATGTTGCTTGGAATGGGTATAGGGGCGGGGCCTTGGGCGCCAAAGTTCATAGTTTGCATGGAGGTCATGAACCGCCCTCATTGCGCATTGCACAATCGCGCGGGCGTTCCTGTCAGAGCCGCTCCGCGGCTGCGCGCAGCATGCCGCGGAACCAGCGATGGCCCTGATCGGAATCCTGTGCGTGCGACCAGTAGGCTTCGATGTAAAGTTTGTCGGTCGGAAACGGCGGCGGAAAAATCCTGATGCCGTTCGCCGTGAACCGCTCGGCCATCTTGCGCGACACCAGCGCCGCGCTTTCCGTCGAGGCGACGACGAACGGCATCAAAAGAAAGTCGGAGACCAGCAGGATGTTGTGGATCGATACACGGGCCTGCGCGAGCTGAATCTCGGCGAACCCCTTGTGCGTCGTGTTCTCGCGGCGGAAGCTGACGTGCCGCAGTGCGCAGAAGGTTTCCAGATCGAGCCTGTCGCCGACGCGCGGATTATCGGCGCCGACGATGACGACGAGTTCGTCGGCGAACAGCGTCTCCGAGTGCAGGTCGGTCTCGTCGAGCGTGCCGCGCGGCATCAGCGCGAAATCGAGCTGCCCGGACCGCAGCTTCTTCGGCATGTCGTTGCGGTCCCAGGTGAGCTGCATCTGGATGTCGGGCGCGACGACGGGCAGCTTTGCCGTGATCTCCGGCAAGAGGAGCAGTCCGACGTAATCGGCGGTGCCGAGTTTGAACGTGCGCACGGAGTGCTTGGGGTGAAAGGAATCGCGCTCGAGCAGCCGGCTGGCGATCTCGAGCAATTCCGGAAGCGCGCCGGCGATGACTTCGGCGCGGTGGGTCAACAGCATTTCGCCGCCCGCCGGGACCAGGAGTTCGTCCTTGAAATGCGCGCGCAGCCGCGTCAGCGCGTGACTCGCCGCCGACTGGCTCATGCCCAGTTCCTGGCCGGCGCGGGTCACGCTGCGGTGGCGCAGCAGGGCGTCGAGAACCGGCAGCAGGTTGAGATTGTAGCGCCGCAGACTCATCGCGAACTCGCAACCGCCGCTGCATTATTCCAGCCGGTCAGGCCGGGTCTTATACGCTGAGGTAGGTGGCGATCAAGTCGGACTGCGCGTCCATTTCGGCGGTCGTGCCGCTCCATCTGGTCCGCCCCTTCTCGACGATATAGTGCCGGTTCGCCATCCGCTTTAATACCGAGAGCTGCTTGTCGATGATCAAAATGGAATAACCGTGCCCGCGCAGCGTCTCGATGCAGCGCCAAATTTCGCCGCGAATGGCTGGGGCCAGTCCTTCGGTGGCTTCGTCGAAAATGAGCAGCGACGGGTTGGTCATCAGCGCGCGTGCGATCGCCAGCATTTGCTGTTCGCCGCCGGAGAGGGTGCCGGCCAGCTGATGCTGGCGCTCGCGCAGGCGCGGGAACAGGGCGAAGGCCCGCTCCAGCGTCCATGGGTCGGTCCGCCGCAGGCGATTGGCCGCCGTCGCGACGAGATTTTCGCGCACCGAAAGCGTCGGAAAAACCTGCCGGCCCTCGGGCACGAGCCCGATCCCCGCGCGCGCGACCGTTTCCGGCGCGGCGTTGGTGAGATCGCGGCCGGCGAATTCGACGCGGCCGCCGCGGGCCGGCAAGAGGCCCATGATCGTGCGCACCGTGGTCGTTTTGCCCATGCCGTTACGCCCCATCAGGGCGACAATCTCGCCGGGCCCGATTTCGAGCGATATCGCGAACAGGACCTGGCTGCGGCCATAACCCGCTTCCAAATTTTCGACGCGGAGCATCAGGCATGCTCCTCGCCGAGATAGGCGTGCTGCACCTCGGGGTTGGCGCGGATCGAGGCTGCGTCGCCGACCGCGATGACGCGCCCATAGACCAGAACCGTGATGCGGTCGGCGAGGGCAAACACCGCTTCCATGTCGTGCTCGACCAGCAGCATGCCGATACGCCCTTTGAGCCGGCCGAGCAGCGTCGCCACGAAGGCGGATTCCTCGGCGCCCATTCCCGCCAGCGGCTCGTCGAGCAGGAGCAGACGCGGCTCGGCGGCCAGCACCATCGCCAATTCGAGCTGACGCTGCTCGCCGTGCGACAGCGCCGCGGCAACGACGTTGCTTCTGCCGTCCAGCGCAAGCTCGGCGATCGCCGCGCGCGCCGGCTGCAGCAGCGCCTCGTCGCGGCCGGCGTCGGCCCAGAAGTGATAGCCGTGGCCGAGCGTGGTCTGCACGGCCAGCGCCACGTTTTCCGTCACGGTCAAATTCGGCAGGATCGAGGGAATCTGAAACGAACGGACCAGCCCGAGGCGCGCGCGCCGCGACACCGAGAGGGCCGTGATCTCGCGGCCGGCGAAGTAGACGTGCCCTGCCGCCGGTCGCAACTCGCCGCACAGCAAACCGATCAGCGTGGTCTTGCCGGCGCCGTTGGGACCGATCACCGCGTGGATTTCGCCGGCGCGGACATCGAGCGAGATGGAGTCCGAGGCGGTAATGCCGCCGAACCGCTTGGTGAGGCCATCGACGCGGAGAAGGGGCTCAGGCTTTTCGATCGGCGACATCGACGATGACCCCCCACAAGCCGCGGCGAGCGAACAGGACGAACGCGATGAGGATCGGCCCGAGATAGAACATCCAATGGTCGGTCCAGCGGCTGAGCACCGTCTCGAGCGAGATGACGAGCACCGCGCCGAGCGCCGGACCGAACAAGGAACCGATGCCGCCGAGAATGACCATGACCATCAGGTTGCCGGAATTCTGCCATTGCAGCATGTCCGGACTGGCGAAGCGGTCGAGATTTGCCAGCAAGCCGCCGGCGAGCCCGGCGCCGGCGCCGGCGATGGTGAAGGCGACGAGCCTGTAGCCATAGGTCGGATAACCGAGGCTGCGGACCCGGCGCTCGTTGTCCTTGCAGCCGCGCAGCACCAGGCCGAACCGCGAGGCGACGATGCGGCGGCACAACAAGAGAAAAAGCAGGAACAGCACCAGGCAGAGGTAGTAGTAGGTCGTGGCATCGGCGAAGGAAAAGCCGGCGAGCGTGTTGCGCCCGCGCATGCTCATGCCGTCGTCGCCGCCGTAAATCTTCAGCGACACGAAGATGAAATAGACCATCTGCGAGAGCGCGAGCGTGATCATCACGAAGGGGAAGCCGCTGGTGCGAAGCGACAGTGCGCCGATGAGCGCGGCGGCGAGAGCGGCGGCAATCACCGCCGCCGGCAGGGTGACCAGCATGTCGCTGCTGCCCGGGATCAAGCCTAAGAACTTGTCGCCGTGCCGGGCGTGGAAGGCGAGAATGGCGACGGCGTATCCGCCGACGCCGAAGAAGGCGGCGTGGCCGAAGCTGATCAGGCCGCCATATCCGAGAATGAGATCGAGGCTGACCGCGGCGAGCCCGAGAATGACCATGCGGCTGAGGAGGGCGATCAAATAGGGTTCGCCCAGCGCATAGGTGAACAGCGGCGGCAGGGCGATAAGGAGCAGCAAAGCCGCGATCAGCAGGTGCCTGACCGGACGGGTGGCCGAAAGCGGCGAGGCCTCGGCGGCGGGCGCGACGGCGCCGAGCAAGCCCGGTTTCACAGCGTCAGTCATAGGCCGCGAACAACCCCCGCGGCCGCCACAGCAGCACCGCGGCCATCAACAGATAGACGCTCATCGACGAAAGGCCGGCGGCCAACGTGTCGACTCCCTCGGTATTGCTGAGGAACAACAGCAGCAAGCCGGGCAGGAAAATCCGGATCATCGTGTCGGTGACGCCGACGATCAGCGCGCCGACAAAAGCGCCGCGTACCGAGCCGACGCCGCCGATGACGATGACGACAAGGGTCAGAATCAATATCTGCTCGCCCATGCCGACCTGCACCGACAGCAGCGGACCGGCGATGGCGCCGGCGAGCCCGGCGAGACACGCGCCGAGGCCGAAGACCAGGGTGAACACGGCACGGATGCTGACGCCGAGCGCGCGGACGATGTCGCGGTGCGTCGCGCCGGCCCGCACCAGCATGCCGATCCGCGTCTTCTGCAGCAGGAGATAGAGCAGCAGCGCGATGACGAGCCCGACAGCGATGATGAGAATGCGGTACACCGGATAGGTGATGCCCAACAGCAACGGCACCGAGCCGGTGAGCTGCGGCGGGATTTCCGAAAACAGCGGCTCGCGCCCGAACAGCATCGCCGTGCCTTCGTTGCAAAACAGAATGAGCCCGAAGGTGGCGAGAACCTGGTCGAGATGGCTGCGCGTGTAGAGCCGGCGGATGACGGCCAGCTCGATCAGCACCCCGGCGAGCGCCGCGGCCGCGCAACCGGCGAGGATCGCCAGCACGAAGGAGCCGGTTCGCGCGCCGGCGAATGCCGCGCCGTAGGCGCCGATCATGTAGAGCGAGCCGTGCGCCAGGTTGATGACCCCCATGGCGCCGAAGATCAACGTCAGTCCGGCCGCCATCAGGAACAGCATGACGCCGAACTGAACGCCGTTGAGAAGTTGCTCGACAAACAGCTGCACCGGCGCAACGTCCAACCAGGGGGGCCGCTACATCTTACATTGGTCGGCGTAGGGATCGCGATAATTCGCGATCAGCGGATCCAACGTCTTGATCTTCAGCACGCCGTTCTCCTTGACCACGGTGGAGGTGTAGTAATCTTCGATCGGCTGGTGGTTGTTGCCGAAGGCGAAACGGCCGCGGACCGAGGGAAAGTCGGCCTTGACGAGGGCGGCGCGAAAGGCGTCCGGCGCGGAAAGGTCGCCATCGACCGCTTTGAGCGCGCTCGCGATCGCCTGGGCCGTGTCGTAGCCTTGGGCGGCGTAGACCGTAGGCGTCCGGCCGTAGGTCTTTTTGAAGTTCTCGACGAAGCTCCTGTTGGCGGCATTCTCGAAGTCGCCGTTCCAGAACGTGACGATCTTGAGCCCGAGGCTGGCGTCGCCGGTCGCGGCCATCATGCGGTCGTCGAAGGCCGGTTCGGCAATGACGATCGGAATGGTCTGATTGAGCCCGGCCAAACCGTACTGTTTGAGAAAGTTGATGCCGAGGCCGCCTGGCAGCAGCATCCAAAGCGCGTCGGGGTGGGCGGCGCGGATCTGCGCCAGCTCCGCCGAGAAGTCCGTCTGCCCGATCTTGATGTAGATTTCGCCGGCGATCTTGCCTTGGTAGGTCTGCTTGAAGCCTTCCATGGCGTCCTTGCCGGCTTGGTAGTTCGGCACCAGCAGGAACATGTTCTTGTAGCCGAGCTTGTTGGCGTAAAGCCCCGGCGGCGCGATGCGGCACCGCGGTCTGGAAGCCGACCGTGAAATAATTCTTGTCGCAGCCTTTGCCGGAAAACTCCGTCGGCCCGGAGTTCGGCCCGACATAGAAGGCGCCGGCCTCGAGCACGTCCGGGACGATGGCTTCGGCGACGTTGGTGAAGATCGTGCCGGTGACGATCTTGACCTTTTCAGCTTGCAGGAACCGCTCGGCGATGCGCTTGGCATTGCCGGGATTCATCGCAGCATCTTCGCTGAGCAATTGCACCGGCACGCCGCCCAGCTTGCCGTCGACGATAGCCGAGCTTGAACGCGTCGAGCGCATCCTGGCCGAGATAGCCGCCCGGCCCCGACAATGTGGTGATGACGCCAATCTTGACCGGCTCCGCCGCGACCGCCGGCAGGGACAGCGACAACAAGAGTGCGAGCGCGTACGCTTTCCCGATAGACATTGGGTTCCTCCCCTTCTGAATTGGCGGATCGGACTCTTGGGGTCCGTTCGACGTGATCCGCGCCGGCGTTATCGTCGGGTCGTTCAGGCGATTCCAATTGCCCTGCGTTTGGCGTGGCGGGGGCCGAGCATGGCTGAAAGCGCCGCAAGAACAAGGCAGTAGCTTTCAACTCATGTGCTAGCGCTAATGCCGCCCGGTCGCGAATTCAAAATGCGCATGGGGTGGATCGACGGCGGTCATGCCTGGCAGCGCGGCAGCGGCGAAGCTTTAGGCCCAAACCTCGCGCGCGGTCTCGACCACCAGCGCGAGCTTGGCCCATTGCTCATCTTCGGCGAGCAGGTTGCCTTCCTCGGTCGAGGCAAAGCCACACTGCGGACTGAGGCAGAGCTGGTCAAGCGCAATGTATTTCGCCGCCTGCTCGATCCGGCGTTTGAGCGCGTCCTTCGATTCCAGCGTGCCGAATTTCGACGTCACAAGCCCGAGAACCACTGTCTTGCCTTTCGGCACGAAACGGAGCGGCTCGAATCCGCCCGAGCGCGCGTCGTCGTACTCGATGAAATAGGCGTCGGCCTGCACTTCGTTGAAGAGGAGTTCGGCGATAGGCTCGTAGCCGCCCTCGGTCATCCAGCTCGACTGTCGGTTGCCGTGACAGGTGTGAATCGCGACGACCATGTCGCGCGGCTTCGATGCGACGGCCGCGTTGAGCAGTCGGGCGTAGAGGGCGGGCATCTTTGCCGGATCGTCGCCTTGCGCCGCGATCGTGCGCTGGAAGTTCGGATCGCAGACATAGGCAAAAGACACGTCGTCGATCTGCAGGTATTTGCAGCCCGCCTCCCCGAACGCGCGGACCGCGAGCCGATAGGCCTCGCCGAGATCGTGCAGAAAGCCTTCGTTGTCGGGATAGATGTCGCGATCGACGACGCTTGCCAGCCCGCGAAAGAACGCCATGCTCGGCGCCGGGATCGAGACCTTCGGCATCACCCGCGTCTGCGAGCGCAGATATTGAAAATGTCCGAGCATCGGGTGGCCGGAGAAGCCGATCGGCGCGGCGCAGCGGAAACCGCGCGCTTTGCTTGCTCCGCTTTTGAAAGCCGCGCCCTCCGGCTGGACGGAAAAGCTCGAGCCCGTCCAAGCCTTCGAGAAAATCGCCGTACCAGGACTTGCGCCGCAACTCGCCGTCGGTCGCCGATTGGAGGCCGGCGGCCTCTTGCGCCACAATGACGGTACGGATGGCGTCGTCTTCGATACGACGCAAGTCGTCTTCGGAGATCTCGCCCGCCGCGAACTGCCGCCGCGCCCGTTTCAGGGATTCCGGCCGTAACAGGCTGCCGACATGATCGGCGCGAAAGGGAGGGGTGCTGTTCATCGTCCGCTCTGCAGCTCGGGGGGAGGCAAATAGCGCGCGTTATTGTCGATCGGCTCGGCCGCCGCCTGTCATCCCGGCGCTACTCTTTCGGTCGGCGGCAACCGCACGAAAATCTCGTCGCCTTCGATCTTGATGGCGAGCGTTTCCGCGTCCTGCTCGGAGGGGCCGCTCAGGCACTTACCGGTCGCGATCTCGAAGCAGGCCTGATGCAGCGGACATTCGACGGCGTCGCCGTCCTGATAGCCTTCGGACAGCAGCGCGTATTGATGCGGGCAGACATCTTTCAGCGCGTACCATTCGTCCCCCACCTTGAACAGGCCGACGGGGACGCCGTCAATCTCCTTGCCGATCGGCTTGCCTTCGCTGACTTCGGTCGTCTTGCAACAATACTGCCATTCCGACATCGACACCTCATCTTGCCGTCAATGGCGAGATTTCCCGCAGCGTCGTCGTCAGAAGTGATGGAGCTGACCGACGACGAATGCCGTAAAGGAGAAACGGTCGCGCGGGTGCGCGCCGCATTGATCACATCATAATACACGTGACGCATGATGCGGTTATTGATTGTCGACATGGGTCGCATCGACCAGCTTCATGGTACGACGCGGCAACAACCAATCTCATATCTCGATGCCGGAACAAGCACGTGGCCCATCCGCCGCAATGATTATCATCCGGGCGGGAGGCCGCTCGGCGTGGTCGGCGCCTTCGTTATATCGCCGCCGGCGAGCACGGCGTCCTGGCTGAAGACGCGCGGCGGCAGGTCGAGCGCGACCTCACGGCCGTCGCGCTGCGGGGCGATGACGGGATGGCGCTTCAGATAATCATCGAGCGCTTCGTGAACGGACATGGCGAGAATTTCCGGCTCGTGCGTGCCGCGATGCCGGCAGATCACGTCGATCGGCTCCCCTTCGCGTTCGCAGCCGGCGATGGTGTAGCGGCCGTCCGGTTCGATCTCGCGGCCGTTGATCTTCATCGCAACGACCCGTTGCCCGTAATCGGCGTGGGCGTCGAAGACGAGGCTCATGCCGGAAGCCCGCGGTCCCCAGCCGCCGTTGAGCTTCAACGGCGCCTTGGCATACACCATCTCCAATTCGCGTTCCAAATAGTCCTTGAGTTCTCGGCCGGTGACCCAGCCGCGCTTCATGCGCGCATCCATCGGCAGCAGGTTCCACAGATCGGCCTCGGTGATCGCCGCCGGCGGCACCGGCACGCCGAAGCGGAAGCCGTTGGTGAAGCCGATGTCGGCCTGCGCGATTTCGCGCACGGCGTCGGCGATGAAATCGTCGGCGGTGGTTTCGAGGAGATCGTAGCGCATCAGAACGGTTTCGGTCGTGCCGGCCTGTTGGGCCATGCGCGCCCGGTAGGGGGCAAGCGCATTGTCCACCAGCGCCTTGACGTGGGGATCTTCGTCGTAGCGATCCTTCAGGACCGGGACGAGCTGGAAGTGATGGGACGCCACGCCGCCGCCCGGCTTTAGCACCAGGTCCAATCGGCCGAGGAACGAGCCGAAGCACCCCGGCTCGACCACGATGACGTTGCCTTCGAGGATCGGCCAAGCCGTCCGCTCGTGGGTGTGGCCGGATAAGACCACGTCGAACTCCGGCGTCTGGCGGGCGATTTCGCGGGCGATGGAGAGGCCGGTATGGGTGAGCGCCACCACGAGATCGGGCTGTTCGCGGCGGCGCAGCTCCGTGACGAAGGCGCGCAAGCCGTCGATGCGGGACGTATCCATGCCGCGGAATTCCGCCGGCGGCTGGCGTTCGCTGGCGCCGAGATCGGTGATGCCGACGACCGCCATTTTCACGCCCTGGCGGTCGAGCGTGATCGCGGCCGGGAACAAACGGTCGCCGGTCGCCTTGTCGTGAAAATTATAACAGACCACCGGGCAGTTCAGCCGCGCCATGGTTTGTTTGAAGCGTTCGGGGCCGTAGGCCGGCTCCCAATTGCCGGGGGTGAAGACATCGATGCCGAGCGCGTTGAGCGGCGCGAGGATCACTTCGCCCTCCGACCACGCCGCCGGACCGGAGCCCTGGAACTCGTCGCCGCCGTCGAGCAGGAAGCAGGCGCCCTCGCAGTTCGCGCGCTCGTGGTCGATTGCGGTCTTCAGGCGCGCGTAGCCGCCCATCATCTGGATGTCCGGCTTTGCCCCCGGCAGATATTCCGGATGGGTTTCGAGTTGTGCGTGGGTGTCGGTGAAATGCAGCAGCGTGACGCGCTTGCCGTCGCCGGGCAGCTCGTGGTCGTTCGGCCGCATCGGCAAGATCGGGCAACGCAACGCCCGGGCCGATCGCAGCGAGACCGACCGAGGCGACCAATTCTCTGCGCGTCCAGGTTCTTGTCATTTATTATATCTCACTGTTGTCGTCTGTCGCGGCACGCATTTGCGGACGGCGCCGCGCGTGCGCCGCCGTTCGTGATCGGACCACCGCGCCGTTCAATATCGTGCGTCTTTCGGCTTGCCGCCTTTGGGCCAGTCATTGATCTTGGGCGGGAAGTCGGGACGCGGCTGATGGGTGAAATACTCGGCCACGTCGACCGCATCCTGATCCGACAGCGCGCCGCCTTGCCCCAGCGGGGCATTGAGGCCGTATCCGATCGGCATGTTGTTCTTGATGAAGGCGGCGGCGGTGTAGGTCCGCGCCATGCCGGCGCCGATATTGAAGGAACGATCGCCCCACAGCGGCGGAAACACGACCTCGTTCCGCGCATTCTTCAGGCCTTCGCCGTCGGCGCCGTGGCATTCGGCGCATTTCGCGGCGTAGACCGCTTTGCCGTGAACCGGATCCGGCGTCAAATTGGTGTCGACCTTGCCGATGCCGGCGCCCTCGACCTTGGCGTCGCGCGGCAGCCCGGCGGAGAGCCAGTTGAAATAGGCGATCATGGCCTTCATTTCCGGCGCATCGGGCGCCAGCGGCTTGCCGTTCATCGACCGCAGCAGACAGCCATTGAGGCGCTCTTCCAGCGTCACCGGCCGGCCGGCGCGCGGATTATAGCGCGGGTATTTGACCGCCATGCCGAGATAGGGCGAGGCATTCGGCACGCTGCCGCCGTTGAGATGGCAACTGTCGCAGTTCAGCGCGTCGCCGACATTGTTCGGCAGCAATGTTCTGGTCTCGGCCAACAGCCGTCTGCCCAGCAAAATTTGCTTGCCGCTGTCGTCATCGGGAATGTCGGCGATATGCGGCGGCGCCAATTTGACGCTCGCGCCCGGCGGCGCATCCGCCGGCGGTCGCTGTTCGACCGGCGTCGCGGCGGCCGGCAGGGCAAGCTCCGCGCGCAGCTTCGCCACCTGTTCCGCAGTGACGGGATTGGCCGCGTTGCCCCAGGCCGTTCGCATGTATGTGATGATCTCCGCCGTGTCGCGATCGTCCAAGGTCTTGAAGGCCGGCATGGCGAAGGCGTTCGGGCGATCCTTCGTTTGCGGCCGGCGTCCGCCGGTGAGAACGATGTGAATGAGCGAGGTGGCGTCGGCCGTTTCGACCGCGTCATTGCCGGCCAAGGCCGGGAATATGCGGCGCAGCGCCGCTGCCGTCCGGGCGATGGCAGGTCTGACAAAGCTCTTCGTAACCGGCCCGCGCGCGGGTCGGGCGGCCGTCGACCGCAGCCGATGCCGCCGGCGCTCCGACCGAAGCGACGGATTCGGCCGGACCCGGCGGCAGCGATTTCAGATAGCGCGCGATGCCTGTCAGGTCGTCGTCGTCGAGATACTGGGTCGAGTGCTCGACGACCTCCGCCATATCGCCGAACGCGGCGCTGCGATCGGTGCCGCCGGTCTTGAGAAAGCTCACGATATCGGCCTCGCTCCACCGACCGAGGCCGTCTTTGTCGCCACGCAAACTCTTGGCATACCAGTTGTCGATGACCGCGCCGGCCAGAAACGCCGGTCCTTCGCGTTCCGTCAGCGCCTTGGTATGAAGCGTCAGGCTGCGCGGCGAATGGCAGGTGCCGCAATGGCCGAGCCCCTGCACCAGATAGGCGCCGCGGTTCCATTGCGCGTCGTGCGCGGGATCGCGCTGAAACGGCTCGCGGCGGACGTACAGGTCCCAAAAATACAGCGGGAAACGGAAATTGAGCGGAAATGGAATATCGCTGGCGCGGTTGGCCTGTTTGACCGGTTCGACGCCGTGCTGGAAATAGGCGTACAGACTTGCCATGTCGGCATCGTCGATCTTGGCGAAGGCGGGAAACGGCATGGCCGGGTAAAGATAATGCCCGTCCTTGGCGACGCCCTCGCGCAGCGCGCGCGAAAAATCCTGCAGGCTATAGGCGCCGATGCCGGTCTCCGGGTCGGGCGTAATGTTGGTCGTGTAAATCCGTCCGAGCGGCGTCGGCATGGGCAGCCCGCCGGCGAACGCCTTGCCGCCGGGGGCGGTGTGGCAGGCGACGCAATCTCCCGCGCGCGCCAAATAACGACCGCGCTCGACCGCCGTGTCCGTCGCCGCTGCCGTCTCGGCCCGCGCCGCCGTCGCCGCGAGGATCACAAAGGCGCAGCACCAGTACAGCTTCGCCATCAACAATTCGCTTCTCGTCTTCCGCATGGTCGGCCCGATCATTGGGTGTAGGGCTTGAACCCATAGCGCTCGAAGATTTTCAGCGCTTCAGGTGACCGGATGAAGTCGAGCCAGGCCTTTGCCGCTTCCGGATGCGGCGCGCCTTTCACCAGCGCGCCCGCATAGATCGCCGTCACGTTGACATCGTCGGCAATGGCGACGTGCTCGATCGGATTGCCGACTTGTTCCTGGAAAGCGGCCTCGGATTGCCACGTCACGCCGGCGTCGGCGCAGCCCTGCATGATGGCGAGCGGAGTTCTGGCGATGGTGGATCAGCGTCAAATAAGTGCTGCCGTCCTTGACCTTGGTCTCGTAGACCTTGGTCACCAGCGCCTCGCCGCCCGCCTTGGCGAGCGCCGTCTTGATCTGACGCCCGATG
The DNA here is from genome assembly GCA_963745155.1 of uncultured Pseudomonadota bacterium. GTDB lineage: Bacteria > Pseudomonadota > Alphaproteobacteria > Rhizobiales > Xanthobacteraceae > BOG-931. The sequence goes on from CAVUWO010000016.1 coordinate 148,653, forward strand.
CCTTCGTATTCGGGGTTGGGCATCGCGAGGTGCAGGTCCGGCCGGCCGAGGTCGGCGAGGCCGGTGATGTGGCGCGGATTGCCCTTGGGCACCATGATGGTGAGCGTGTTGGTGACGTAAGGCACCGCCGGCCCGGTCAGAACGCCGCGATCGATGTTCTCTTTCACCTTGCGCAGGCCGCCGAAAAAGACGTCGGCCTTCGCGGTCCAGGTCATGTTGCCGACGGTGATGCGGCCGCCCTTCTCGATCTGCTCGATCAATCGTCCAGGAGGAATTGTCTCCCAGAAAATGCGGCCCTTGAATTCCGGATGCGAGCGGCCTCGAACGCTGCCACCAAAGGCCCGGTCGCGAAGAAGTAATTGCCGCCGAAGAACAGAACGAGCTTCGGATCGGTCAGATCGCCATGAAAATCGGCCAGCACGTCGATTTCCGGGATGGTGAACAGCAAACCGCGATCGGTGGCGTCGTTGTTCGTTCCCTCCTGCCAAGGCGGCAGCGTGTGTTCGTCGAAGTGCGGCGGCTGGCTGCACATCGACGGCAACGCCTTGTGGGTGGGCTCCGCGGCCACGCCGGGCCCGATCGACAGCGGCGCACGGCAGCGAAGCCGAACAAGAACCGACCGAGCGTAGACCGCATCGGGCCTCTCCTTATTATTGCCAAGCGGCGTGAACGGAACTATTTGGCGTAATGGAAGCCGGCTTCCTGCAGCAGCGGCAGGGTGGCGACGACGCCCGGCGTCAGAACGACATCGGGGATCAGATGATTGGTCAGTTCCGCCACCAGGGCCTCGTACGCCAATTTGTCCGGGTTGATGCCCTTCTTGATCAGGCGGTCGGCCAGTTCGGCGATGGCGTTGTGGCAGGCGAGGAACACGACGCCACGCCGCATCAGCGTCGGGATGGCGTTGTCGGCGCCCGAAAACACGCCGTCCGGGCTCTCGAAATTCGCCGGGTCGCCGGCGGCGAGCTTCGGCTGTTCGATCAGCGTGTTGGTCTTGAACTTGTCGCCGGTGAAGCTCGCCAGCTGATATTTGTCCCAGGCGGCCTGATCGTAGAGCGCCAAATGCGCCGAACCATGCGTGCCCGATACGCAGAGAAAATCCGGATTCTTGATACGACCAGATCTGTGCGTTGAGGCTATTCCGCATCAGATTGAGCCACGGGCCGGCGAGATCGACGTGATCCCAGATCTGCTTCGGACGGCCGCTATAGGCGATCACTTCCGACAAGGCCTCGTGGTCCCATTGCTCGGGGCTGGTCAGGATCATCGGCACGGTCTTGAAGTCGCGCCGGCGCGGCGCTTTGCTCAAGCGTTCCGCCAGCGCCTTCAGCTTGCCGGCCCCGGACGGGGCGAGGTCCGGGGTGAGCGCCGCTTGCGCGGTTTGCGTCATCGACGCCTCGGACACGGTCGCCAAGGCGACCGCACTTGCGACCATCGCGCGACGGCTGATCATGGTTTTCCTCCTTTGTTTTTAGTGTCCTCGGTGTCACATGCAGAAACTAAGATATAGACGCCTTGTTCCGCAAGCGTCAGCGCTGCTTGCGCACATCGGTGCTGCGTCAGCTTGCCGCCGCGGTGACGTTGCTGCCGCGCAGCGCCATGTCGATCACCTGGCGAAAATCGCCGGCGCTCAGGCTGAGGAAGTCGGCCGCGCGTGCGCGCGAAGAACGCCTCGATCGCCGAGCCCGCCTCGGCGACATTCACACCGCGCAACGCGGCTTCGAGATCGAACACCATGCGCGGCGGCGTGACGAAGAAATCGCCGGTCAGCAGCACTTCGCGGATGCGGTCGCGGCGCGGCCCTTCCAGCCGGATGTCGGCGCGCACCGTGCCGCCGCGGCCGGTCAGCGAGGCGCTGACGAAGGAATTGTCGGTCGGCGGCGCATCGAGCATGATGGACGAAGGCATCGGTGCCGATCTCGTCGCGAAACGCCTGTTCGGCGAGCGCTTCTTCGTCGGCCGTGATCTCGCCCCATTGCGGCGCGATGCCGAGGCCTTCGGCAAAGCCGGCAACCAAGCCGTCATAGATCGTCTCGAAGGTCGGGCACTTGGCCGCCCAAGACTTCGCGCATGGTGATGACGCGCTGCGCCGCGGACTCGAGCCCGCGCTTGGTCAGCTTCTCCGCCGGCACGTTGAGGCAATTGAGCATCTTTTCCGGATCGAAATCGATCAGCAGCGTGCCCTGGTAGAAAATCAGGTTGCCGTCGAAGAAACCGCCGGTGCCGCTGATCTTGCGGCCGTCGACCTCGATGTCGTTGCGCGGCCGGTAGCGCGCCGGCACGCCGAGCTTGCGCAGCCCGAGCGCGGCTGATTCGCAGATTTGCCGCGTCACCTCGGCGAGGTCGGCTAGTCCCAACGTGGCGCGGTCGAACACCAGCTCCCAGCCGATCTGGCCCTCGTCGAAATAGAGGCCGCCGCCGCCGGTGATCCGCCGCACCGTCTCGATGCCGTGCGCCTTGCAATAATCGAGCTTGATCTCGTGGCTGAGGAATTGATGGATGCCGATCAGCGCGGAGGGACGAAAGCGCAGAAACCGGATGGTGTCGGGAATGCTTGCCTTCGCGGCGCGCCTCGATCAGCGCCTGATCGAACGCGATATTGGCGCGCCCGCCGCGCAGACTGGTGGCGATGACGCGAAACGGCTTGGCTGTTGCGGCATTCATCTGCGTGTCTCCCGCGTTTCTCACATCCGACCGGCATGCGCGATCGTTCATATCCCGCGTCGAGCTGCCGGCGCGCCTTGCGGATATCGCTCCGGTTCAGTTTGAAAGGATAGGAGGCGATGTCGCGCGGCGGCGAATCGCCGTAAGGGCGGTCGCAGGCGGAAACGTCGTCCGCTTCCTTGCCCGGGCAGCCGGAGGTGCGGAAGGCGATGCCGGCGGCGATGACGGCGTCGATCTCGTCCTGCGGCAGGCCGAAGTCGACGAGCTTGCCGTCGGCGTCGAAGCGCATGCGCTCCAGGCGGTGGTTGCGATAGTCGATCAGATAGCGCGCGACCTGGATGCGCCGCCATTGCGGCGCGCGGCGCCGGCGGCAGGTGATCCATCAACGAGCCGCGCTCGGGAAAGAACGCGAACATGTGGCTGTGGCCGCCGAGATCGCGGATGTTCTGCACCTGGGTGAGCACGTCATGGTCGCTCTCGCCCATGCCGACGATCAGATGCGCGCCGAATTTCTCCGGTCCGAAGATGTCGGCGGCGGCACGCAGGATGTCCCAGTACTTGTCCCAGCTGTGCGGCGACTGCACGCCGGAGCCGCGGGTGCGGTCGAACACCTCGCGATTGCAGGCGTCGAGCGCGACGGTGAAGATGTCGGCGCCGAGGTCCTTGAGCTCCTGCACGTCCTGCCGGGTCATGGTGGTGGGATTGGACAGGATCGACACCGGCACGTGCTTGACCCGTTCGACCCATTTCTTCAGCACCACCCTGGTGTCGTCGTCGGAGCGCGGATGGGTGATCATGCTGATGCACATGCGGTGGAAGCGCCCGCGGTCGCCGCCTGCGGCGACGATGTCGATCACCTCTTCGTAGGGCACCGCCGGCCAATCGACGCGGATGAAATTGCGGTCGGCATAATCGCGCTCCGCCTCGCGATGACGCGCGAGCCCGCAATAGGCGCAATTGGCGCGGCAGCCCTCGGGATAGGTGAGCAGCAAATTCAGGCAATGGGTGCAGGAGGTGCGGTGCATGTAGCCGCCCATGACGCCGAGCGTGATCGCCGCGGCGGTCGACATCTGCACATAGTCGGGCGAGCGCATGTTGGGGGTGAGGACATTGTCATTGGGCCGATAGAGGCCTTCGGGGCGCACGTCCTGCGTCTTGACCCGCGCGCCGTTGCGCGCGTCCGCCGGCACCGCCGCCGGCGCCCGCGGCTGCATGGTCTCGGCATCGTTGAAAGCCCGCTCCGGTTTGCCGAGGAAGTCCGGAACCGGACTGCGCGGCATTTCGAGACAGCTCATCGTGTGACCCTTGGATTCATGAGATCGCGTTTTTGTTCATGCCGACCAATAGTGCGGCGAGGCGATCCAGCCGTCGCTGAGCGCGCGGGCGTCGGGCCGGCCGCCATCGGCGTAGCAAGCCAGCACCTCGCGCCGCCGGCGCAGCGCGCGGCCGAGCGCCGCATCGAAAATGTCGCCGAGCTCTTCTTCGTAGTCGTCGATGGAAGTGGCGTGTCTGCCGACAAAATCGGCGGCCGCGCGCCCGGCCAGCGCGCCGGACTGCACCGCCGAGGCGATGCCGGCGCCGGTCACGGGATTGGTCAGACCGGCAGCGTCGCCGGCGAGCAGGACGGCGGTGTCGCCGAGCCGGCCGATAGAACGCAGCCGCCCGCCGACCGGAATGGCGCCGCCGGTCAGCGCCAAGGTCTTGGTCCCGATCCGGCGTTGCGCCGCAAGCCGGTCGCACAGCGCGGCGAGCAGGGGCTTCAACAAACGGCGCGCCTCGACCGCGACGCCGAGACCCACATTGGCGAGCGCGCCTTTCGGAAACAGCCAGCCGTACCCGCCGTAATAATCGGCGCTGAGAAAAATGTCGGTCGCATCGTGCGGCAGGATCAGCGGCACCGTGACCTGCCGCGCGTCGACGAGGTCGCGGTTGATCCGCCCAATCGCCGCGCCGACTTGCGAGTGCGGACCGTCGGCGCCGATCAGCACGCGCGGGCGCAGGCGCGCACCCGTCGACGTTTGCACCACGCCGTCGGCGCTGATCGACCAGACGGCTTCGCCGTAGCGGCACTCGGCGCCGTTCAATGCCGCTTCCTGCGCCAATTTGCGGTCGAAGGCGGCGCGATCGATCATGAGGCCGCGAAAGTCCTCGGTGACTTCCGGCGTCCCGCCTTCGACAATCGTGACCATGCGCGCGACTTTCTGCGCGGTCACCGCGTGCACATCGTGCATGTCGCGCTCGATCAAGGCCGGCACGAATTCCGCGCATTGCACCGGTGTGCCGGCGGCGCGCCGCCGCTCCAGCGCGACGACCGCAAGGCCGGCGGCCGCCGCGGTCGCCGCCGCGCGGCTTCCCGCGGGTCCAAGGCCGACCACCACAACGTCCGGTGTCTCGATGGTCATTTTTTGCTGTCCTTATGCGGCGCAGGCGGGCCGCGGCCGGCGAGGCCGTCCAGCGCGATCGAACAACAGGCATGGTTTTGTTCGATGGGACGGCCGATGGCGCGGGCGAGCGCGACGATGCCTTCGGCGGGATAGGCGATGCCGTCGAATCCGGCCATCACCGCATAAGCGTCCGTGACCAGTTTGTGCCGGCCCGGCGGACGGATGCAGCCGAGTTGCACCGGCGCGTGGCGGACGCGGGCGCGCGCCGCGACGAAAATCCTGGCGACGTCGTCGGTCGAGACCGTCGCAAACGGCTTGTCCGGCGGCGCGTAGATCGGGGTGACCACGACCAGAACCAGCGCCGCGACCGGATAGCGCGCGACGATATCGAGCGCGTTTTCCTCGCCCAGCAGCCGGCCGTAATGCAGCCCGATGACGATATGCGGCACGACCTCCATCTTGGTCGCGCTGAGCGCCGCGAGCGTCGCCTCGAAATCGGCGACCGGGCGATCGAGATGATAGACGTCGCGTATCGTCTCCTGCGCCCCGATCACGTCGGTCATCGCCACGTCGATGCCGGCCGCTTCCATCGCCTTGGCATCTTCTTCGTCGAGCAAGGCCGAATGCGCGGCGATGCGCAGATACGGAAACTCGCGCTTGAGCTTGGCGATGGTCGGATAATAGCGCCGATAAGGCACCTCGTTGCGGCGATTGGAGCCGCCCGATAGCAGAAACCCGCGCAAATCCTTGAGCAGAATGAGGTCCCGGACCTTGCGCTCGAGTTCGGCCGGGCTCGTCGCCGCGATCATCGGCTCGAGGATTTTCGCCTGGCAATGATCGCAATTGAGCGCGCAGGCGCCGCCGGTGATCGAAAACGCCGGGAAGCTGGTCTTGCCGCAGCCCGCGAGTTCTTCGCTGGCATAGGAGCGAAACGTCGGCGTGAAGAACCGCAGCACCCCGAGCGGGCGCTCCTCCGCCGCGTCTTCCAACGCATCGACAAGCCCTTGATCGAACGGCAGTTCGTCGAACGGCTCGATCTCGCGCAACAGGTCGAACCAAGCCATTGTCTCGAGCGCGCTCCCCTCGCATCATTTTTCACATGCAGAATTTAATATATGTTTTCGGCGGCCCGCGCTAGTGTCGTGTGCGCGCCAAAATGGCGCCGGGCTCGGGTCAAGATCGCCGCATGAAAACCTTGTGCGTTCTTCAGCACGTCGAATCCGACTATCTCGGCCTGATCGAGGATCATTTCGAGGGCCGCAATATCCGCTTTCGCTATTGCCGGCCGTTCGCGCCCGGTGCCGTCGTGCCTGCGAATGCTGATGATTTCGATGGTCTGGTGGTGCTCGGCGCCGGCCCGCTGGGCATCGTCAGCGGCAGTCTGGTGCCGAGCCTCGGCGCGGAATTGCGGCTGACCAAGAGCTTTCTCGATCGCGGATTGCCGATCATCGGCATCGGTATCGGCGCCTGCATCCTGAGCACGGCCGCGGGCGGCGGCGCCGAGGAGGCGCCGTTGCGTTTCATTGTTGATAACGCGCATCGGGTGATCGCAGACGCGCTCGATGGTCGATTGCCGACGACTTTTCCGGCCGCCATCTATATGCGCGACCGCCCGGTACTGCCGGCAGGTGCCCGCGTGCTGGCGGTCGGAAACCACGGTGAAGCCGTGTTGTTTCAGTGTGGCGACAATGGCTTCGGCTTCCTCGGCCATCCCGGCATCAAGTCGGCGATGATCGAGGATCTGATCATGGAATTCGACGAAGTCCCTGAGGGAACGGCGGAAACGCTTGCCGAATTGCGCGCCGCGCAAAGCGAGATCGCCGCGGCGCTCGCCGACATCATGGTCGGCCTGATCGGCGTCACGCATCTCATGCCGCAGCGCACCTAAGCCGGCCGTCACCACAGTCCCGCGCGGCAACTTTTCTTCATGAAGCCCTATGGCATTCATTCACAGATTCGAATATGTAAATACGATAACCGCTGACATTGATCAAGCTCAATGAGCTGTCAGCCTCGCGTGCGCGAAGCGTCGAATAGGGCGGTCGAGACCTGAGGGAAGCGGCAAGGCAATGGCGAAGAAACTCATCATCATCATGGTCAACACCGACCCGCGCAACGGCGAGGAGCTCGGCGCGCCGTTCTTTCAGGCGACGGTCGCCGCGGCGATGGATTACGAGGTCGAGGTCGTGTGCACCGCGACCGCGGGGCAGCTGATGAAGAAGGGCGTCGCCGAGAAGCTGGTGGTCAAGGCCGGCTCGCCGAAGACGGTCTACGACTTCATCAAGGACGCGCACGACGCCGGCGTCAAATTCTATTGCTGTTCGCCCAATCTCGATCTGTTCGACATGACCGAAGCCGATCTCATCCCCGAGTGCGCCGGCATCGTCGGCGGCGCCAAGGTGATCGAGGAGGTCATGGAAGACGACGAAGCCAGGGTGCTGACCTACTGATGAGCGCGAACCTCGTCCACACGGCCGAACACAGCGACCTGATCGGCGACCCGGTTTCGTCGATGCCCGTCGTTCCGTACGAAAAGCTCGAAGAAGTCTTCGACGATATCCGCTCGCACGTTCTCTACGACCACGAGCTGCACGGCTGCCTCAACTGCGGGATCTGCACCGCCACCTGCCCGTCGGCGCACTATTACGATTATTCGCCGCGCGAGATCGTCCAGCTGCTTTGGACCGAGAATCTCGAGGGCATCTACGACGCGATGCAGGAGAAAATCTGGTCCTGCGCGCAGTGCTATACCTGCGCGGCGCGCTGCCCGTTCCAGAATTCCCCCGGCGGCCTCGTCATGATCATGCGCGAGGTCGCGATCAAGCACGGCATGCAGTCGGCCAAGGACGTGCTGCGGCCGTTCTCTCGCGTGCTGCTCAAGGTGATCTCGACCGGCAACCAGCTCGCGCCCAACATGATCACCCGCGATGCCTTCCCGGATTGGGGCCCGAACGTCACCAAGGTCGACGCCCCGCTCGCCATCCTGCGCAAGGCCATTCCGGTGCCGACCATGCACACCATGGACACGGCCTGGGAGGTCAATCTGAAGACCTCGGTCGAGCTTTACTCGATCTGGGAGGCCACCGGCGTGCTCGATCAGTTGGAGATGGTCGACGAGAACTTGTTCGACGTCGTCAATGACGTGATGGACGAGAAGCGCGAAGAATACAACGAGTGGCTCGAAGAACAGGAACAAGACGCGGCCGAGTGAGCGTCGCTTCAGCCGGTGAAGGAGGAAGTCTTGGAAAAGCTCACGAAAAGCGGTCGAGACGGCGTTCACCGGCTTCGGCACCGAATGGCGTCCGTCCAACCTGACGCCGAGCGAGGCGCAGGCGGCCACCTCCTGGGTGGAGGCCAAGATCGACCGCCGCTCCATGCTGACCAACAAGGACCGCGTCGCCGACATCCGCGACGCCATGTGGCAGCTCGAGAAGGACGGCGAAATCCTCGTCCACCGGATCGACGACCGGCACCAGCCGGTGATCGGCGCGCACGCTCTATGGCTGGGAAAAGCGCATCCCCACCACCAATCTCTGGCACCACAAATCGTGCGGCCAGTGCGGCAACATTCCCGGCTATCCGTCGAGCGTGATGTGGCTGATGAACAAGCTCGGCACGCGCTATCTCGACGAGACCGACCAGACCTCGTGCACGGCCTGGAACTATCACGGCTCCGGGATCGGCAACGTCGTCAGCCTCGCCGCCGTGTTCCTGCGTAACTTCCACCAGGCCTACGTTTCGGCGAAGGCGCAGGGCCTGCCGGTCGGCACCTATTACCCGCTCGTGCATTGCGGCACCTCGTTCGGCAATTACAAGGAAATGCGCATCTTCCTCATGCACTCCGCCGAACTGCGCGAGCAGGTGAAGAAGATCCTCGGCAAGCTCGGCCGTCTGGTCGACGGCAAGCTGCTGATCCCCGAGGAGGTGGTCCACTATTCGGAATGGCTGCATGTGATGCGCGACCGCATCAAGCAGCATCAAACGGTCGACGTCAGCAATATCCGCGCCACCATTCACCCGGCCTGCCACGTCTACAAGATGGTGCCCGAGGACGTGATCTACGACGACACCGTGATGGACGGCAACCGCGTCGCCGTGTCCACCGGCCTGATGCAGACACTCGGCGCCCAGGTGATCGACTATTCCACCTGGTACGATTGCTGCGGCTTCGGCTTCCGCCACATCATCGGCGAGCGCGAGTTCACCCGCTCCTTCGCCATCGATCGCAAGATCAAAGTAGCGGTGGACGAAGCCAAGGCCGACGTCATGGTCGGCCACGACACCGGCTGCATCACCACGCTCGACAAGAACCAGTGGATCGGCAAGGCGGTGGACAAGGTCTATGCGCTGCCGATCCTGGCCGATTGCCAATTCGCCGCGCTGGCGCTTGGCGCGCATCCCTACAAGCTGGCGCAGCTGCACTGGCACGCCTCGCCGTTCGAGGGCCTGCTGGAGAAGCTCGGCATCGATTGGCAGAAGGCCAAGATCGAGTTCGAGCAATACCTCGACGAGGTCAAGGCCGGCCGCATCGAAACCCTCTATGACCCCAAGCGCGCGATCACCTCGGGCCCGGGCTACGTCAAGCCCAAGGCCGTCGCCGCCCTTCCGGGAGGCGCCGAATGAATCGTCCGGTTCTCATCGTCGGCGGCGGTCCGTCCGGGTTGTCAGCCGCGCATGCGCTGGCCGCGGCCGGACAGCGCGTCGTGTTGGTCGACAAGGCCGTCCAACTTGGCGGCGCGCCGATCCTGTCGGGCTACGCCAAACTGGTTCCAAGCGGCGAGTGGGCCAAGGACGCCATCGGCGGCATGGTCAAGCGGATCGAGACCGACAAACTCGTCGATGTCAGGACAAATACGACGGTCAAGACGTTCGCCGGTGGCCCCGGCGATTTTCGCGCCACGCTGTCAGACGGAACGAATGTCGACGCAAGCGCCGCCATCCTGTGCACCGGCTTCACGCATTTCGACTCGGTCAACAAGCCGGAATGGGGCTTCGGCACTTATCCCGACGTCGTCACTACCACCCAGGTGGAGCAGATGTTCTCGTCGGGCAAGGGCGTGCGTTGCCCGTCCGACGGGCGCGAGCCCGAGCGGGTCGCCATTCTTCTGTGCGTCGGCTCGCGCGACCGCCAGATCGGCCGCGAATGGTGTTCCAAAATCTGCTGCACGGTGTCTTCGAACCTGGCGATGGAAATCCGCGAGGCGCTGCCCAAGTGCAGCGTCTACATCTACTACATGGATATCCGCACCTTCGGCCTGTACGAGGGTCAATACTACTGGGAGAGCCAGGAGAAATATAAGGTCAAGTACATCAAGGCGCGCATCGCCGAGGTGACCTCCGACGGCAAGCGGCTGATCGTGAAGGGCGAAGACACGCTGGTGAAGCGTCCCATCACCATTCCCTTCGATATGGTCGTGCACGCCATCGGCATGGACCCTAATGTCGACAACATGACGTTGTCCGCGGTGTTCGACGTGAAGCTGGAGAAGTACGGCCACATCCAGAAAGCGTCGACCTATTCCGACATGTCGGCGACCTCGCGGCCCGGCGTCTTTGTCGCCGGCGCAGCGACGGGACCGGAGACCATCGACGACTCCATTGCGCAAGGGCAATCCGCGGCGATGGCGGCGCTCACTCTGGTCCGTAGCGCCTTGCTCGAGGCGGCTGAATGATGTGGGCGATCGGCAGCCATAAAGCCAAGGCCGCGCCGGTACCGGCGCGGCCGGTGCTCGATCTATCCGGTCCCAAGCTGCGGCGGGCCTTCGAGAATCTGGTCGAGAGCGCCGAGGACACCGGCGGCGTCGAGCGCTATGTCGGCGCGCTTTCGCTCAAGGCCTCGCTGTTCGAGGAAGTGCTCGGCAAGGGCCAGATCAGCGCGTTGACCGAGCCCGAGTTCTACGATCTCGCCGCCTTCACCACGCCGGTGCGCCGGCGGATCGGCGTCTGGCTTGGCCGCAACGGTTTCCCCGCGATGCGCTCCCGGCTTGTCGCGCTGCTGGACGGCTGGTCCGATGTCGCGACCGCGGATCAGCGTATTGGCGCATTCGTGGCGAGCTTCCCCGCCGATCGCGAACACCGCTGGTCGCGCGATCTTGCCGCCGAAGTGCTGCACTTCACCGCTCCCGAGCGCTATCCGCTGATGACGCGCTGGATGTGGGACGCCCGCGTCAACACCGGCGTGCTGCGCGAAATCTGGCACAGCGACAATGATGTCGACGCCGGCACCATCGCCAGTCGGCGACGGCTTTGCCACCTTCGCGACGTTGCGCGAGGAACTGGACGGCTTTCTCCAGGCGAACGGCGTTTTCCGCGACCTGGCGTTCTATGCCGACCTGCTCTGCGCTCACATTTATGCCGCCTACATCAACGACCGGGGCGGCCAATATCTGCACGCGGATTTCTGCGGCGGCGGCAAGGCCGACGCGATGGCGCATACCCGCCGCCTGCTGGGACTTGACGCGGTCGATACCGAATCCGGCCGCACCCGGCTCAAGCTGATCGACGGCGAAGCCTATGTGCTCGGCGAACCGCGCCAGCTGAGCTCGTGAAGGAGCGATCATGCCGATTCACGAAAAATCGCTGATCCGCCCCGAGAACCTCGTCACCCACGAGCACTTGGAGATCGAAGGCGTCGACGTCTCCGGGCACTGGAGCACGTTCATCAACTCGCGCGCCGTGACCGACTACAACGAGCGGATGGAGGAAGAGATCGCGGCGCTGCCGGGCGGCGAGTTCATCCACCGTTGCTGGCAATGCGGCTCGTGCACCAATTCCTGCACCGTCAACGCCATCAACCCGGACTTCAACCCGCGCTATTGGATCTACCTGATCCGCATGGGGTTCGAAGATGAGCTGCTGCGCGACAAGGACATCATCTGGCAGTGCGTCTCCTGCAACAAATGCACCTACGCCTGTCCGCGCGACGTCAATCCCGAAGGCGTGATGAAGGCGACCGCGCATTGGCTCGAACTCAAGGGCCATACCGAGCAGAAGCCGTCGATGACGTTCGACGAGATCTTCTCCGAACAGGTGTTCGCCACCGGCAAGATCGAGGACGGGCTGGTGCTGCGCCAGTTCTTCGCGCGCACCAAGCAGCCGCTGTTCCAGGACTGGCTGATCGCGCTCGTGCGCGGCCTGGCGAGCCGGCTGCCGGTCGGACTGTTGATGAAGCTCGGCCTCGCCACGTTGTTTCATCCGCGCACCCGCGGCTGGAAGCGTGCGAGCGCGGCCATCGCCGAATATGTCGACGAGCGCAAGGCGGCCGATCGCCGCGCGCTGGGCCTCGATGCGCAAGGAGCGGAGTGATGAGCGGCAAGTACAAGAATGTCGCCTACTATCCCGGGCTGCGCGCTGGAAGGCACCGGCCACGCCTACAACCGTTCCACCAAGGAACTCGGCAAGGCGCTCGGCCTCGAGACTCACCGAGCTCGACAACTGGAATTGCTGCGGCGCGATGGAGGTCAAGAATATCGACCCCAAACTGCAGACCTATCTGTCGGCGCGCAATCTCTCGATCGCCGAGAAGATGGGCTTCGACACCGTCATGGCGCCGTGCAACGGCTGCTATCACAACCTGAAAAAGGCGGAATACGACCTCGCCAACGACGCCGGCTCGCGCGAGGTCAACGGCCGACTGTCGCGCAAGGCCGGACACGAGACTTACGAGGCCGGCAAGGTCGAGACCATCCACGCGCTCGACTGGATCAAGGAAGCGATCGGCGAGGAGGGCCTGAAAGCGCGGGTGAAGAACTCGCTCAAGGGTCTCAAGGTCGCCAATTATTACGGCTGCATGTACACGCGGCCGCGCCACATCTTTCCGGAGAAGGACAAGGGGCCGGGCTCGGAGTCGACATCGAAGCCGCATTTCATGGACGATCTGCTGGCGGCGGCCGGCGCCGAGAATGTCGAATATCCGCTCAAGACCGCGTGCTGCGGCGGCGCCCACACGCTCTCCGACAGCGACACCTCGACCAAGCTGGTGCTCAATCTCTTGACCACGGCGGAAGCCTGCGGCGCCGATGTCATCGCCACCGAATGTCCGACCTGCCACACCGGTCTCGAGATGCATCAGGTCCGCGCCGAGAAAGTGCTCGGCCGCAAGACCACGCGTGAAAATTCTCTACTTCACCCAGCTGCTCGGAATGGCGCTCGGCCTGTCGGCGCGCAAGGTCGGCGTGCACGAGAATTTTTCCGCAGTCCGCCGGCTTTCTGCGCGAACGGGGGCTGGGCTGATGGCTGCGACCTCTGCCGGCCCGTTCGATGTCATGACGGCGCGTCTCGATGCGATGATCGCGTCGCCGGACGCCGCGCTTGTCGCGTCGGCGCCGGAACATGCCGCGGAATTGTTGGCGCTCGGCGAGGCGATCCTGGAAAACTGGCTCGCGGCGCACGGCGCGACGCCGACGGCGAGCTCGTTCGAAGGTTTCCGGCTGTTGGCGCTGCAGCGCCAGGGCGCGCGGGGCGACGCGAGCTTCAACGCCTGCCGCGAGACCTGCCGCGAACTCGTCTATCACCACAATCTGGTGCGCCTCGATCCGACGCACGCGGACACCGCGCGCCGGCTCCGTCTCGCCGCCATGGTGGCGCGACACTTGGCGCTCTTCATCGGCGGCAAGCTCGAAGTGGCGGGGCTTGGCGAGTTCTGCTGCTCGTCGCGGCCGTTGCGGCGCGACGAAGCAAACTCCCAGCCGGCCGAAATCGCGTGACATTTAAGGAGGACCTGATGCCGACCGTCCGAGGCTGCCAACTTCCCGATGAACTGCTCTACGACGTCGAGAACAACATCTGGTACCGCGAGAACAGCGACGGCACCGTGACCGTCGGCATGACGGCGGTGGCGGCCGCCATGGCCGGCCAGCTCGTTGCCTTCACCGCGAAGAAGGCCGGCCGCGCGGTGCAGGCCGGCAAGTCCTGCGCGACGATCGAGTCCGGCAAATGGGTCGGGCCGGCGAAGATCGCGTTCGATGCCGACGTGGCCGAAGTCAACGAGGCGCTGACCGGCACCCCGAAGCTCGCCAACAGCGACCCTTACGGCGAAGGCTGGATGGTCAAGGTGCGGGCCAAGGACTGGGCCGCCGCCAAAGCGAGCCTGACGCCGGGCACCGCGGTCGCGGCGCCCTACGAAGCCAAGATGACCGCCGACAATTTTGCCGGATGCGCGTAAGCGAGGTGGACGCTACAGTGACCGAAATCGCAGACAACAAACCGACACTGATCGAGCCGCGGCCTCGACGCCGCCGCGCTGCTGCGGACCTATTTCCCGGGGGTGCTGGTCAGCCTGATCATCGCCATCGCCGCGACCTTTCTGTCCGAGCACTACGGCGGGCCGGTGATGCTGTTCGCGCTGCTGCTCGGCATGGCGTTCTATTTCCTGTCGCAGGAAGGGCCCTGCGTCGCCGGCATCGAGTTCGCCTCCAAGCGCGTGCTGCGCGTCGCCGTCGGCCTCCTCGGCGCGCAGATCACGATCAGCCGAAATCATGAAGCTCGGCCCGACGCCGGTGGTCATGGTGATCGGCGCCGTCACGCTCACCATTCTGTTCGGCGTGGTCGGCGCGCGCGCCGTGGGCTTGAGCCGGCCGTTCGGAATTTTGACCGCCGGCGCGGTGGCGATCTGCGGCGCGTCCGCGGCGCTGGCGATCTCGTCGGTGCTGCCGAAAGGCGAAAATCACGAGCGCGATACGGTCTTCACCGTGATCGGCGTCACCGCGCTTGAGCACGATCGCGATGATCGTCTATCCGGTGATCATCGGCTTCTTTCATCTCGATCATGCGGCGATCGGCGTCTTCCTCGGCGGCACCATCCACGACGTCGCCCAGGTCGTCGGCGCCGGCTTCAGCGTCTCCGAAGAGACCGGCAACGTCGCGACCTTCACCAAGCTGTTGCGGGTGGCGATGCTGCTGCCGGTGGTGGTGGGGCTGTCGTTCGTCTTCCACGCCCACAACACCACCAAGGCCGGACGGCAATTGCCGGGGTTCCTCGTCGTCTTTGCCGTCCTGGTCGTGATCAACAGCCTGGGCGTCATTCCGGCTGCCGGTGCTGGTCGCGCTCAAGGACATCTCGCGCTGGTGCCTGGTGACGGCGATCGCCGCGCTCGGCATGAAAACGTCGCTCAAGGCGATGGCGGAGGTCGGCGGCCGCGCGATCGCGCTGATCGTCGCCGAGACGGTGTTTCTCGCGGTTCTCGTGCTGGTGATCGTGCTGTGGAAATTCTGAAACCGCGATGCATTGCGGCTGAACGACGAAAGGGTCGTGCGATGAGCAAAGACAGCAATACCAAGAGCATGTCGATGATCGTGACCAAGGGCTCGCTGGATTGGGCCTATCCGCCCTTCATCCTGGCGACCACGGCGGCCGCGATGGGCCTCGACGTGACCATGTTCTTCACCTTCTACGGCCTGACGCTGCTTGAAGAAGAAGCTCGACATGAGCGTGACGACCTTGGGCAATCCCGCGATGTCGATGCCGATGCTGGGGATGCATATCGGCATGCCGAACATCGTCTCGGTCATTCCCGGCGTCGATGCCGCGGCGACGTCGATGATGAAGAATCTGATCAAGAAAAAAGGCGTCGCCTCGATCGAAGAGCTGCGCACCATGGCGGTGGAAGCCGACGTCAAGATGATCGCCTGTCAGATGACCATGGATCTGTTCGAGTACAAGCTCGACGACATGATCGAGGGCCCGATCCTGGGCGGCGCGGCGACCTATATCGAGAACGCCACCAAGTGCGACATCAATCTGTTCATCTGAAGCGAAGAGAGAAGCGAACATGGCCGACCAGATTTTGGACGCGAAGGGACTGAATTGCCCGCTGCCGATCCTGCGCGCGAAAAAGGCGCTCAAGGACGTGACGATGGGCGGCACGCTGGAGGTGCTCGCCACCGATCCGGGCGCCGTCAAGGATTTCGAGGCGTTTTGCCGGGCGACCGGCAACGAGCTTCTGGAATCGAAGGCGGACGGCAAGATCTTCAGTTTCGTCATCAAGCGGACGTCTTAGGGCACGCGCGGGCAGAGGAATTCGATGGCTTCGAATGCGCTCTACATCATGCTGTGCTCCGGCGAGCACGAGAAGCTGCAGATGGCGGCGATGATGGCTTCGGTCGGCGCCGTCTCCGAGCGGCCGGTCGAGGTGTTCGTCAGCATGAACGCCATTCTGGCCTTCGCCAAGGACGTGCCCGGCGGACGTGCGCTACCAGGGCGGCGCGTTTTCCAAGCTGATCAAGGACAAGCACGCGCCCGACGCCATGACGCTGTTCCGCCAGGGCAAGGAACTCGGCGACCTCAAGCTGTGGGCATGCTCGATGGCGCTCGACGTCAAAGGCTGGGAACTGAGCGCGCTGGAGGACGGCCTGTTCGACGGCGCGCTCGGCCTCACCAAATTTCTGTCCGACGCCGAGAACGGCCAGTTCATCACCTTGTGAGGGATACGATCCGGTGAGCGTGAAACAAAAAATCGATGCCCGCGGCGCTTTCTGCCCCGGCCCGCTGATGGAGCTGATCGCGGCGCTCAAGCTGGTCGAGATCGGCGACGACATCGAAGTGTGGTCGAGCGACAAGGGTTCGGTGAGCGATATCCCGCAATGGATCAGCAAGGTCCATCACGAACTGGTCGGCGTGACGCCGCACGATGGCTATTGGAGCATTGTCGTGCGCAAAGCGAAATAAAAATGGCCTTCGCGTGTCACGCGCGAAGCCGATAACGCAGGGAGGAAGCAAGATGGCTAAGAAGATCCTGATCGTCGGCGGCGGTCTCGCCGGCACCATCGTCGCCAACGGTCTGTGCCGGCAGCTGCGCGACCAACTGTCGTCCGGCAGCGTCGCGTTGACGATGCTGGGAGCGACCGAGACTCACATGTATCAGCCGGGGCTGCTCTACGTGCCGTTCGGGCGCATGCGCGAGTCGGAGTTGTTCCGCGACCAGCGCAAGGTGCTCGACCGCCGCGTCCGCTTCCTCGTCGACCCGGCCAAACATATCGACACCGACAAGCGGTCGGTGACGACGCAGTCCGGCAAGTCGTACGACTACGACTTCCTGGTCATCGCCACCGGCTCGCGGCTGCGGCCGGACAACATTCCCGGCATGGCCGAGGGCGCTCACTGGTTCTACGACCTCGACGGCGCGCGCAAGCTGCGCGACGCGCTCGCCGACTTCAAGGGCGGCAAGATCGTCGTCAACGTCAATGTGCCGCACAAATGCCCGGTGGCGCCGCTCGAGATCACCTTCATGCTGCGCGACTTCCTGGCCGGCAAAGGCGTCCTCGACAAGACCGAGATCACCTACACTTATCCGGTCGGACGGCTGCACACGCTCGAGCCGGTGGCGAAATGGGCGGCGCCGGAGTTCGACCGCTTCGGCATCAAGTCCGAGATTTTCTTCAATACCAAGTCGGTCGATGCCAAGGCGAAAACGGTCACCTCGGAAGAGGGCACGACGCTTCCCTACGACCTCTTGATCGCCATTCCGCCGCACAGCGGCCAGCAGGTCATCACCGATTCCAATCTCGGCGCCGGCGGCTGGGTGCCGACCGATCGCAACACGCTGCTGCGCGAAGGCTCCAGCAACGTTTTCGTCGTCGGCGACACCACCAACATTCCGATTTCGAAAGCCGGCTCGACCGCGCATTTCGAGGCCGACACCATCGTCGACAATCTGGCCTCTTTGCTCAAGGAAGACCGCTGGGCACGCAGCTACGACGGCAAGGTGTTCTGCTTCGTCGAGACCGGATTGAATACCGGGACCTACGTCTGGTTCAACTACACGACGCCGCCCAATCCCGGCCCGCCGTCGCAGATGGTGCACTGGTTCAAGCTGGCTTACAACCGGCTGTACTGGCTCTCCGCACGCGGCTTGCTGTGAGGAGGCGACCATGAGCGACATCACCCTCACCAATCAGCCGCCGCACGACGAACTGGCGCGGCTGACGATCGCCGCGCGCGAGGCGTTGACCGACAGCATGGTCGAGCGCCTGGCGGTCACCGGCGCCAACGCGCTGGAGCTGATCGATCGGCTCAACGATGAAGATACCAGCGCGGCCGTGCACGCGCTGATCGATCGCGTGACCGAACTGCACAAGGTCGGCGCACTCGACACGGTGTGCGATACCCTCATGCTGGTGCACGCCATGCGCAATGCGCTGACCGACAACATGGTGGAACGGCTGTTCACGTTCTTCGAACAGATGATCAACACCGTCGGCAACGAGGCGATGGGCGAACTGGCCCAGAGCACGCGCCTCGCGGTCGAGGCGGCGGCCGAGGAGACCGCGCGGACGACGCCGCGCGGCGGCGTGTTCGCGATGCTGTCGATGTTGTCGAAGCCCGAGGCCCAGCGCAGCCTCGCCTTCCTGCTCGCCTTCGGCGAGAAATTGCAGCGTGGCGGTGCGGGGCTTTAGAGCTGCTTGACGACAACGAGCGGCATGGCGCGCGCTGCGCCGTACCGGCATGGTTGCATTTCCCTGCGGCTGATGGTTTATGCGGTAAAGATTCCCGACGAGTTCGTCCATAATGAAGCCGCAACCATCCCGCGCCCGCGACGTGCCAGGACTTGATATCGATGAACTGATGAGCAACGCGCAACGCGCCAGTGAATTCCTCAAAGCGCTGGCGCACGAGGCGCGGCTCCTGATTCTCTGCCTGTTGCTGGACCAGGAAAAGACGGTCAGCGAAATCGAGGACGCGCTGCGTCTGCGCCAGCCGGCGATTTCGCAGCAGCTCGCCCGGTTGCGCGCCGAAGGCTTGGTCGAGACGCGCCGCGACGGCAAGAACATTTTCTACTCGCTGGCGCGGCCGGAAACCCGCGAGGTGATCGCGGCGTTGCATCGCGCTTTTTGCGAGGCGCCACCTGCCCGCGCGCGCGTTCGCAAGCCTGCGCTCGTACGCGCCGCCGCGCGCGCCAAAGGGGTACGTCTGCGTTCGCAGCGGCAGCGCACCCGTTAAACCCTCGAAACGACTGCATGTAATGTATAATTGAACACGGCGCCCGACGACCGCTTACGGGGACCGACCTCGATGATTTCAATGATCGATCCCAGACTATGAATTTTGGGGGTCAGGGGTGCGAATCTCTGCGGGCGTGCCACCAGCGGGGCGGCCTGAAGCCGCCCCACAGTCGCGTCGGAAAATCCCCTCGACTTGCCCGCTACTTCGGAAGGCTGAAGGTCCAGTGCAGCGCGGCCTTGGCCTTGGAATGGAAGTGCAATTCATAGCCGACGACCGGCGCCGGCGCTTGATCGTCTTTGGCGAACTGCAATTTGTCTTCATCGACGGCGTACACCGTCAAGGTATAATGATGGGTATTGCCGTCTTTCGGCGGGCACATGCCGCCATAGCCCCAGAAGCCGTAATCGTTGCGGGCTTGGACGGCGCCATCGGGCATCAGCTTGGCCTTCACGTCGCCGGCGTTCTTCGGCAGCGCGGTGGTTCCAACCGGAATGTTGAACACGACCCAATGCCAGAAGCCCGAGCCGGTCGGCGCGTCCGGGTCGTAGAGATTGAGGGCGAAGCTCTTGGTGCCTTCCGGCGCGCCGGTCCACTTCAACGACGGCGACACGTTGCCGCCGTCGCAGCCGAAGACGTTCGCCTCCATCGCTTTCGAGCTGACGGCACCGTCCTTGATGTCGTCGCTGGTCAGTTTCATTTGCGCCTGCGCGGCGGACGCCGCCACCAGGCCGAACGCCGCAGTGACTGCCCCTAATGCTATTTTGTGCATGGTTTTCCTCCCCGGGATTGGGACGCTAAAGCTAGCACAGCGATCTTGGGTTGTCTTGGGGGCGCGGTTTTTTTACTCAGCGCGCAGACGAGGCGCCCGACGCCTGGCGTTCGATAAGCGAACCGGGACTGTTGAGGCCGACTAGCCTGTTGAGGCCGGCCTGTTGAGGATTGTAGCGCTTTTGACCGACTGTTAGTGTCGGCCACCGGCTGCACGTAGCCGAACAGAAACCCTCGGGGGGGAGATGCCAATGGACGCCATTAAATCCTATTTGCCGCCGCTCGGACGCTTGTTGATGTCCAGCCTTTTCATCTGGGCCGGCATAAACAAGCTCATGAACCCAAGCGGCACCGCGCAATATTTCGCCAGCGCGCATATACCCGTCCCCAACATCGCGGTCTGGGTGGTGATCGCGATCGAAGTTCTTGGCGGGCTCGCCATTCTGGTGGGCTATCAGACCCGCTGGGCCGCGGCAGTGCTCGCCGTGTTCTGTCTGGTCACCGGTTTCGGCGTGCACCTGCCGGTAGGCGATCTAGCCAACATGATCAATTTCTACAAAAACCTGGTGATGGCCGGCGGCTTCCTCTACGTCGTGGCCTACGGCCCCGGCAGCATCAGCATCGACAAGGCTTGAGGCGCGCCCAATCCTTCCGCGCCGTTAACATTCTGCCGGTCGGCCGCTTCGCCGATCGGTAACATTCGCCCTTTAGGCTCGTTGCGGGCGCTCGTTCGAGGCGCTCGGAACGGCTTGTCCGTACGTCGAAACGAACGGGCACAGGGCGCAGCATGGAAGACGACCGCAGGAACGTCACCCGCACGCGCGTCTTGCGCGGCGCCAAGATCATCGTGCGCGGTTCGCGCCACGCGCCGGTCATTCACTGCACCGTGCAGAACATCACGAGTGGCGGCGCATGCCTCAAAGTCGGCAATACCTACGGCGTGCCCGAAACATTCGATCTGACGTTCGAGAGCGGCCGCACCCGGCGCGCCTGTCACGTCATGTGGCGGACGACGGACAAGCTCGGGGTCGCCTTCGAGCGAACCGCCGACGCGCCACAGGACGCCGGCTTGTCGGCGCTGGCGGCAAGCTAGAGCATGTCCCGTAAAAGTGGGACCCGGTTTTGCGAAAAGGACATGCTCCAAGAAACAAACTCGGTGGCCGCCGATGGCGACGGCGAGCTAAAATTCCGCAACCGCGGCGATGAGACGCTCGACGTCTTCCGGGCGCGACAGCCGGTGATCGCCGTCCTTGACGAGGGTGAGAACCACGTCGTCGCTGGCGAGCCGGGACACCAATTCCACTGCATGTCGCCACGGTACGTCGGGGTCTTCGACGCCTTGCAGGATCCGCACCGGACATCCGGTCTCGATCATGCCGCCGAGCAGGAGGTGATTACGCCCCTCTTCGATCAGCCGCCGGGTCACCAGATAAGGCTCGGGCGAATAGGGCGATGGCCGCTGCCACACGCCGGTTTCCTCAAGCTCGCGCTTGATCGCGGGCGTGAACCGTTTCCACATCAATTCCTCGGTGAAATCGACCGCCGGCGCGATCAGCACCATGCCGGCGACGGACGCCGGGGCCCCCACCCCGGCCTCGCCCGCGCGCGTTGAGCAACGCGCGGACCATGAGCAAAGCGAGCCAGCCGCCCATCGAGGAACCGACCAGGATTTGCGGCCCGCGGCAGCAGGCGTCGAATACCGCGAGGCTGTCGGCGAGCCAGCGGCCGATCGTGCCGTCGACGAACGCGCCGCCGGATTCGCCGTGACCGGAATAATCGAAGCGGACGAACGCCCGTCCCTGCGCCTGCGCCCAGCGGGCGAGCGCCTCCGCCTTGGTGCCGTTCATGTCGGACTTGTAGCCGGAGAGCCAGAACAGGCCGGGCGAAGTGCCCGGCAGCGGGCGGGCGACGACGGTGCGGCGTTCGGCGCCGGCCCCGACGTTGGATCAATTGACTTCCGTCATCGTTCATCTCAATGGCCTCGAGCGGCGAGCCGGCGGTACCGGGGCGAGAATGGAGTTTTTGACGGCCGCAACTACCCCGATTCGCCGCAAAAAGCGCTCCGCGGCGACCGCGGCGGCGCGGACACGGCCCCGCGGAATTGACGTTGGGCAACGACTTTCCGCGTTGACTTGGCGCCAAAAACTACCAATCTTTAGCGTTCGCCGTGAATGGTGTGGATTTGGCAAGGGTTTGTGCGTGGCCGATGCCACGGCACAATGGCACCACGATACGGCAAGAGAAGTTACGGCAACACAAATTACGGCACCACAAGTTACGACACCACACATTACGCAACAGCAGTCGCAACGACAGAGGAGAGAAGACCCATTCGCCGCCCCATGAGATCCGCGCAGCCCGCTCCCAAGGAAGGGCCACGCATCAACGAGGAGATCCGCGTCCGCGAGGTCCAACTCATCGACAAAGACGGCGCCAACAAAGGCGTCACGGAGATCAATGCCGCCATCGCCATGGCGCGGGAGGCTGGGCTCGATCTCGTCGAGATCGCGCCCAATTCGGTGCCCCCGGTCTGCAAGATTCTCGATTTCGGCAAATACAAATACCAGTCGCAGAAGAAGGCCGCCGAGGCGCGCAAGAAGCAGAAGGTCGTGGAGATCAAGGAGATCAAGCTCCGCCCCATGATCGACGATCACGATTACGACGTGAAGATGCGCTCGATGCAGCGGTTCTTCGAGGAAGGCGACAAGGTCAAGGTCACATTGCGCTTCCGCGGCCGCGAAATGGCGCACCAGGAGCTCGGCTACAAGCTCCTCGACCGCGTCAAGGGCGATACCTCCGGCATCGCCAAGATCGAGCAGGAGCCGCGGTTCGAAGGCCGCCAGGTGGTGATGGTGCTGGCGCCGCGTTAGCGCGCAGGCCTCGTTGCAGGAACCTCCCCATCGCAAGCCGGCGCGGGTTCCCGGCAGGGGTTTGCCATTTTCGGCAGCTTCTGCCATAACCGCGCCCTCTCGCCGCCCGGCTGACAAGGGCTGCCGTGGCGGTGTGACGTGCTCCAAGCACATATCCGCTCGCCAATGGGCTTTTGGCGCCCGTTGACGGCAATTTCGGTGGGGTCGGGGCTCGGCCGCGGCCAAGGAGAGCCAAATGCCCAAGATCAAGACCAAGTCAGGCGCTAAAAAGCGCTTCAAGGTGACGGGTACGGGGAAGGTCCTCTACGCCCAGTCCGGCAAACGCCACGGCATGATCAAACGCACGAAGAAGCAGATCCGCCAGTTGCGCGGGACCAACGTGCTGTTCAAGACCGACGGCGACAACATCAAGAAATACTTTTTGCCGAACGGCTGACCGCCCGCGCGGCCGCCTCTGGCCGCATGCGTTTTGTCCCGTTCATCACAGGAGATCAGCCATGGCACGCGTCAAACGCGGAGTCACCGCTCACGCCAAGCACAAGAAGGTGCTCAAGGCCGCCAAAGGTTATTACGGCCGGCGCAAGAACACGATCCGGATCGCCAAGCAGGCGGTGGAGAAGGCGAACCAGTACGCCTATCGCGACCGCAAGCGAAAGAAGCGCACCTTCCGCGCACTCTGGATCCAGCGCCTCAACGCTGCCGTGCGCCCGTTCGGCCTGACCTACAGCCGCTTCATCGCCGGTCTCGCCAAGGCCGAGATCATGGTCGACCGCAAGGTGCTTTCCGACCTCGCGATCACCGAGCCGGCGGCGTTCGAGGCGATCGTGGGCAAGGCCAAGTCGGCGCTCGCGGTCTGAGCGCGTCATGATCGGCGGCGCCTATGTTCAGCGCATGGCGCGCTATAACCGCTGGCAGAACGCGAACCTGTACGGCGTCGCCGATCTGTTGTCCGACGCGGAGCGGCGGCGCGAACGCGGCGCGTTCTTCGGCTCGATCCACAAGACGCTGAGCCATCTGATGTGGGGCGACTTGATCTGGATGAGCCGCTTGGCGGGCACGCCGAAGCCGCCGGGCGGCATCGCGGAGTCGGTCACGCTCTACGACGATTGGCCGGCGCTCGAGCGCGAGCGCGCCCGCTTCGACGAAGTGATCGTCGACTGGGCCGACAAAATCGATCCGGCGTGGCTCGCCGGCGACTTCAGCTATTATTCGGGCGCGGCGAAACGCGAGCTGACGAAGCCGTGCTGGCTTCTCGTCACGCACTTCTTCAACCATCAGACCCATCACCGCGGCCAGGTCCATTGCATGCTGACGCAAGCCGGCGGCAAGCCGCACGACACCGATCTGCCCCTCATGCCCGGCTGAAGATTGAGCGACATGACCGACATCGCGCAGCTCGAGCAAGACATTCTCGCCGGGGTCGCCGCCGCCGCCGACGAGGCCGCGCTCGAAGCGGTGCGCGTCGCAGCGCTCGGCAAGAGCGGCTCGGTCTCGGCGCTGTTGAAGACGCTCGGCACGATGTCGCCGGAGGAGCGCAAGCTTCAGGGGCCGCTGATCAACGGCCTCAAGGACCGCGTCAACGCCGCGCTCGCTGCCCGCCGCGAGGCGCTCAAGGGCGCCGCGCTGGCGGCGCGGCTCAACGAGCGAAAGCGTCGACGTCACGCTGCCGGTGCGCGAGGCGCCGGCCGAGATCGGGCGCGTGCATCCGATCACCCAGGTGATCGACGAGATGACCGCGATCTTCGCCGACATGGGCTTCGCCGTCGCCGAGGGGCCGGACATCGAGACCGACGACTACAATTTCACCAAGCTGAATTTTCCGGAAGACCATCCGGCGCGCGACATGCACGACACGTTCTTCTTCAATCCCAAGCCGGACGGCTCGCGGCTTCTGTTGCGCACCCACACCTCGCCGGTGCAGGTGCGCACCATGCTGACGCAGAAGCCGCCGATCCGCGTCATCATTCCCGGCCGCACCTATCGCTGCGATTCCGATCAGACCCACACGCCGATGTTCCATCAGGTCGAGGGCCTGGTGATCGACAAGACCTCGCATCTCGGCCACCTCAAATGGATCCTGCAGGAATTCTGCAAGGCGTTCTTCGAGGTCGACAAGGTCGGCATGCGGTTCCGCCCGTCGTTCTTCCCGTTCACCGAGCCGTCGCTCGAGGTCGATATCCAGTGCCGCCGCGACAAGGGCGAAATCCGCTTCGGCGAAGGCGACGACTGGCTCGAAATCCTCGGCTGCGGCATGGTGCACCCCAACGTGATGCGCAATTGCGGGCTCGATCCCGACGAGTATCAGGGTTTTGCCTGGGGCATGGGCATCGACCGCGTCGCCATGCTCAAATACGGCATGCCGGATTTGCGCGCCTTCTTCGAGGCCGACGTGCGCTGGCTCTCCCATTACGGCTTCCGCCCGCTCGATCTGCCGACGCTGGCGGGGGGATTGAGTTCGTAAGTCAACTGGCGGTCGCGCGGCCGTAGCCTTACATTGCTGGTCCCAGCCAGGAGACGGGTATGACCGAAGCTCCGAAAGACCTTATCGACGGCGTCCTCAGGGAAGCCTTGGGGACCTATGGCTTCAATCATGCAGACGTCAGAGTGGATTATGATCACGATGGGGAGGAGGCTGCTTTTCATCGATGCGATCCTCAAGCCGAAAACGCCCCTCATTGAAGGAAAAATATACAGTGCGGTCCTCGGCGCGCTCAGCAATGCCCTGCTTAGGCGCAATGACCGACGATTTCCCTATTTGCGGCTTCGTCATCCCGACGATGGGCGCATCGCGAGTCCTAATTCGCATGCCCGAACAATCGACGATAGCGATGATGATGCACTGGAAGGCATTGCTTTCTCTCGCGATGTCGCGCGCTCTTTCGACGCGGCGCGCGAGAAAAGACGCCCGAAGGTGATGTTTCGCTGCGGCGGCGATCACGACGCGCTTACTACGCAGTCTATTTCATGGCCTCGCATCTATTTGTGTGCGAAACCGGCATGTGGCTCGAAAACGAAGAATCGTGAGGCTCGTTACTCGCGGATAACATCGGCGCGCTTCGAACACGGGTCCGCTGTAAGAACGGCTTATTCGACCGCAGCCGGAAGATTTATGGCGAACATGGCTGAGATCGGCAGGATCATCATATTACTTCTAGCAGGAACGTAAATGCGCGCCGATTATCGAATCGCTGAGTTTTCGTCGTACCCGCTCAGGAAACGCTGGAATTGCTCTCGCCTAGCGCGCGAAGCAGTCCAGTGCGATCGAGTCTCGATGCCGACAAACACACTCCGATCGCCGTGCACCTTATTGGCCGGCAACGCTAGCTGACGCCAACCCGCCCATGATGAAATTCACCCTCTCCTGGCTCAAAGCGCACCTCGACACCGAACATTCGCTCGGCGAGATCGCCGACAAGCTGACCATGATCGGGCTCGAAGTCGAGCGCATCGAGGACAAGGCGAAACAGCTGGCGCCGTTCGTGATCGCGCGCGTCACCGAGGCGAAGCAGCATCCCAATGCCGACCGGCTACGTGTGTGCATGGTCGATACCGGCGATGGCAAGCCGATCCAGGTGGTGTGCGGCGCGCCGAATGCGCGTACCGGCATGACCGGCGTGTTTGCGCCGCCCGGTTCTTTCATTCCCGGCAAGAACACCACGCTCGCGACCGGCACCATCCGCGGCGTCGAAAGCCGCGGCATGCTGGTGTCGGAATTCGAGCTGCAGATTTCCGAGGATCACGAAGGCATCATCGATCTGCCGGCCGACGCGCCGGTCGGGTACAGCTACGCGCAATGGGCCGGGCTCGACGACCCGGTCATCGAGATCAATCTGACGCCGAACCGCGCCGATTGCACCGGCGTGCACGGCATCGCCCGCGATCTCGCCGCGGCGGACATGGGCAAGTTCAAGGACCCCGCGATCAAGCCGGTGAAGGGCGAATTCGCCGCCCCGATCAAGGTGTCGCTCGACTTCGGCGCGACGCCGTCGCTGTGCCCCGCGTTCGGGCTGCGCCTGGTGCGCGGCGTCAAGAACGGGCCGTCGCCGGAATGGCTGCAAAAGCGGCTCATGGCGATCGGGCTTCGTCCGATCAACGCGCTGGTCGATATCACCAACTTCATCACCTACGACCGCGGCCGGCCGCTGCACGTGTTCGACGCGGCGAAGGTGCACGGCGACCTCACCGTGCGCCGGGCGCGCTCCGACGAAATGCTGCTCGCGCTCGACGGCAAGACCTACACGCTCGACGATACCATGTGCGTCATCGCCGACGCGGACGGCGTCGAATCGCTCGCCGGCATCATGGGCGGCGAGGCGACCGGCTGCTCGGAAGCAACGACCGACGTGCTGATCGAGTCGGCGCTGTGGGTGCCGTCGAACATCGCGCAGACCGGCCGCAAGCTCGGTCTCAACTCGGACGCCCGCTACCGCTTCGAGCGCGGCGTCGATCCGGCCTTCATGCTGCCGGGCCTCGATCTCGCGACCCACATGGTGCTCGAACTGTGCGGCGGCTCGCCGTCGGAGGTCGTGCTCGCCGGCAGCGTCGAAGTCCCCGAGCGGGTGATCGATCTGCCGCTCTCCGAGCTCGAACGCCTTGCCGGCCTTACGGCGACATTGCCGGAGGTGCGTCGCGTGCTCGGCCATCTCGGTTTCTTCGTCGCCGGCCAGACCGAGCGGGTGAAGGTCGCGGTGCCGTCGTGGCGCCAAGACGTCACCAACAAGGCCGACGTGGTCGAGGAGGTGGTGCGCATCCTCGGCGTCGACCGCGTGCCGGCGACGCCGTTCGATCGCGGCGAGGCCTCGCGCAAGCCGGTGCTGACGCCGATCCAAGTGCGCACACGCAAGGCCAAGCGCGCGCTCGCCGTGCGCAACCTCGTCGAGGCCGTGACCTGGTCGTTCATCGCCAAGGATCGCGCCGAATTGTTCGGCGGCGGCAAGCCGGAACTCGCGCTCGCCAATCCAATCGCGGCGGATTTGTCCGACATGCGGCCGAGTCTCGTTCCCGGCCTCGTCGCCGCGGCCCAGAAGAACGCGGACCGCGGTTTCCCCGATGTCGCGCTGTTCGAAGTGGGGCAGGTGTTTCGCGGCGACGCGCCTCAGGATCAGCTCACCGCGGCGGCCGGCGTGCGCCGCGCGCTCGCGAAACCCTCGGGCCTCGGCCGTCATTGGTCGAAGCGCGACGGCGAGGTCGATGCCTTCGACGCCAAGGCCGATGCGCTCGCGGTGCTGGCGGCGGCCGGCGCGCCGGCCCAGGCGCTGCAGGTGGTGCCGGGCGGTCCGGCCTGGTTTCATCCCGGCCGCTCCGGCACGATCCAGATCGGCCCGCAGAACATGCTCGGCCATTTCGGCGAATTGCATCCGGGCGCGCTCGAAGCGCTCGACGCCGACGGCCCGCTCGTCGCCTTCGAAGTGATTTTGGAGCGCATTCCCGAGCCGAAGACGAAAGCGACGCGCGCCAAGCCGGCGCTCGAACTCTCAGCCTTCCAGCCGGTTGAGCGCGACTTCGCCTTCATCGTCGAACGCAACGTCAAAGCCGCCGACATCGTGCGCGCGGCCGTCTCGGTCGACCGCAAGCTGATCGCCGGCGCCACCGTGTTCGACGTTTATGAAGGCGCCGGTATCGCGCCGGGCAAGAAGTCGATCGCGATCGCGGTCACGCTGCAGCCGCGCGACAAGACCATGACCGACGCCGAGATCGAGGCGCTGGCGGCCAAGATCGTCGCCGAAGTCGGCAAGCGCACCGGCGGGACCCTACGCGGGTAGATCAAGCCGAGACGACGCGGCGGATGCCGTCGGAAGTGCCGGTCTCTTTCAGCATGCCCTGCCGCAGCATGTAGTTCACATGCGCCAGCACTTCGCTGAAGGCGAAGCCGGTCTGGTGCGGGTCGAGCTTGCGCGCGAACAAAACTGGGATCAGTTCGGCCGCTGACTGCGGCGCGCCGGCGCAGGCGCGCAAGATGCGGCCGCAGCGCGCATCGTGATGCTCGATCAATTCGGCGACGCGCACGTGCAGGCCGTAGAACGGCAGATTGTGCCCCGGGAGCACCAGGACGTCGTCGCCGATATCCCGCCGCAGCGCGCGCAGCGAGCGCAGATATTGGCCGAGCGGATCGCCTTCGGGGTCGACCGCCATGACGCTGACATTGGGAGAAATCTTCGCCAACACCTGATCGGCCGAGAAGAACAGCTTGTCGGCGCGGTCGAGCAGCATGATCTCTTCGGGCGAGTGCCCGCCGCCGGTCAACACCTCGAACTCGCGCGTCCCGATGCTCAACACGTCGCCGGCGACGACGCGGTGATAGACCGGCGGCAGTCCCGACAGCAGTTTCAGATAGGCATGGCCGCCGGTGACGACGGCCTGCGTCGTCTCCGTGTCGAGGCCGTGCTCGAGATAGAAGCGGCGATAATGCGGAGCTTCGAGCGCGCCGGGGTCGAGGTGCAGGTTCAAGCACTGCAGATATTCGGTCGCGGTCATCACGAGCGGCACGTCGAACTTGCGCAAGAGGAAGCCCGCCGAGCCGACATGATCGGGATGAAAGTGAGTGGCGATGATGCGCGTCAGCGGCCGCGCCGCCAGCGGTCCCTCGAACAGCTTCTGCCAGGCCGCTTGCGTCGCCTTGTCACCGAGCCCGGTGTCGATCAGCGTCCAGCCCTCGCCGTCGTCGATCAAGTAGATGTTGACGTGGTTGAGCTGGAACGGCAGCGCCAGCCGCGCCCACAGGATGCCGGGCGCGATCTCGATCGTGGTACCCGGGGCGGGCGGTTCGGCGCGAGGGAAGACGAGCTGCGGCTCGGAAATGGACGCGACGGTAGGACTGACCTGCATTGCAACGGGACTCGTTATCCCTCGGCGGATGGGGATGCTTTCTCGTTATATGCCAGTTTCGCGACGGGAATGACAGGCGCTTTTCCGCGCCGGTGGCGCTGGAAGGAACCGGATCGCTTTCTTCCGGGTTAGATGGCTGACGGATGGAGGTCAGCTATGCGTGTATTATTGGGCATTTGCCTCGGGGTCATCGTGACCATTTTCGGCGCGTATCTTTACGATGCCAGCACCGGGCGTGCGGTTAACGGTTTGACGTCGACTGCCGCCAACGGTCAGGCGCCAATGGTCAATTGGGACGTTGTCAGCGACAATTGGCGGGGCGTCAAAATCCACCTGAAGGACGTCGCCGCGGATGTCGAGCGCGGTTGGCGGCGGATCGTCGGCTGATACCTCGCCGCCGCGCATAGACCGCCTTAATGCGAAATCATCCACGGCCGCTTGCCCGGAAAGCCTTTGGCTGCCGGCCGTTCGGTATTGGCGGGCGCTTTCTTCTTGCCGCGCGGCGACAGGCCCGAGCAGCAGCTGCAGCCGCCGCCGTGCGTTTTCAGCCCGGACAGCGTCATGGGCGAAGACGCACTGCGTTCATTGGTGGCGTAGGCGAGCCTGCGCTCGGACGACATCGCGGCGAGATAGGGCACCGACAGATACGCCCGCGGCGCGTCCTCGCCGCAACGCGGGCAGGCGTGCGGCAGCTCGCATTCCGCCATTGGCCGCATGTCGGTGAACGGACCGCATCGGTCGCACATGTAATCATAGACGGGCATCGGCTTTCCTCGCGTAGCTTTTTCAGACTGGCAACACAGACTTGCGAATGAGGGGCGGCACTTCAGCCGCCCCGCGTGCGCCGCCGGGTGAGGGACATCGCTGTCCGGCGTTGCTCTACTTGTCCGGCGACATCGGAATGTCGATGCCGCCTTTGATGTGTTTGATCGGCCCTTCCGAACCCGGCATGACGTCAAAGGCGAAGATGTCGGTCGGCAGCCATAGCGTCGCGCAGGCATTGGGAATATCGACCACGCCCGAGATGTGACCCTGCACCGGGGCCGTGCCGAGAATGGCGTAGGCCTGGGCCGGTGAGTAGCCGAACTTGGTCATGTATTCGATGGCGTTGAGACAGGCCTGCCGGTAGGCGATGTGGACGTCGAGATAGTATTGCTTGCCTTGCTCGTCGACCGATATGCCCTCGAAGATCAGATAATCGTTATAGTTCGGCACGATCGGGGACGGCTTGAAGATCGGGTTCTTGATGCCGTACTTCGCCATGCCGCCCTTGATGATATCGACCTTGAGGTGCAGCCAGCCGGCCATCTCGATGGCGCCGCAGAAGGTGATCTCGCCGTCGCCCTGGCTGAAGTGCAGGTCGCCCATCGAAAGACCGGCGCCCTTCACATAGACCGGGAAGTACACCTTCGAGCCGCGCGAAAGGTCCTTGATATCGCAATTGCCGCCGTGCTCGCGCGGCGGAACCGTGCGGGCGCCCTCGGCGGCGATCTTGTTCTTCACGTCGCCGGTGGCGCGGCCGGCGTGCGCCGTCGCCGCGAACGGCGGGTTCGCGAGCGGCGGCACGCGGGTCGGATTGGTGTCGATCAGCGCTTGTTCGCGCGCATTCCAGGAATCGAGCATTTTCTGGTCGGGCAGGCAGCCGATCAGACCTGGATGCACAAGTCCGGCGAAGCTCACGCCGGGGACGTGCCGGGAATGCGTGAACAGCCCGGAAATGTCCCAAATCGACTTTTGCGCCAGCGGGAAATGGTCGGTGAGAAAGCCGCCGCCGTTCTTCTTGGAGAAGAAGCCGTTGAAACCCCACTTGCTGTCGGGCAGCGTGCCGATGTCGAGAATGTCGACCACTAGGAGGTCGCCCGGCTCGGCGCCGTGAACGCCGATCGGCCCCGACAGGAAGTGCACGATCGAGAGATCGATGTCGCGCACGTCGTCGGCGGATTCGTTGTTCTTGATGAACCCTCCGGTCCAGTCGTAGGTCTCCATGATGAAGTCCTCGCCGGGCTTCACCCACTCGATGATCGGCACGTCCGGATGCCACCGGTTGTGGATCATGTCGTTCTTGTAGGGAGAGTCGTTGAGGTCGATTTTTACGATGGTCTTGGTCATCTAAAGCTCCTCGCGCCCAAGTTTACCCGTTGCACCTGATCCCATGCCCAGCCCACAGAAACTCAGCCCCAAGGTACCGAGCCCATGGTACGAGCCGATGGAATTCGTCTTCACACCGCGAGGAAGCGGGCGATCGCCGCTTCGTCGACATGGTCCCGCGTATCGCTGTGCACGATGCGGCCGCCCTCCATCACCAGGATGCGGTCGGCGACGTCGAGCACGAAACTGAGAACCTGTTCGCACACCACGATGCAGATGTTGCGAATGCTGCGGATGTCGCGCAACAATCGCGCGATGTCCTTGATGATCGAAGGCTGGATGCCCTCGGTCGGCTCGTCGAGCAGCAGCACCTTGGGATCGCTGGCGAGCGCGCGCGCGATCGCCAATTGCTGTTGCTGACCGCCTGATAGATTGCCGCCGCGGCGCTTGGCGAAATCGGCCAGGATCGGAAACAGGTCGTAAATCTCTTCCGGCACTTCGCTCTTGCCGGTGACGACGAGGCCGGTCTCGATGTTCTCCTTCACCGTCATGGTGCCGAAGATTTGCCGGCCCTGCGGCACATAAGCGAGCCCGCGGGCGACGCGCTGATGGCTCGGCAGCGCGGTGACGTCGGCGCCGTCGATCATGATCTGCCCGGAGCGCGCCGGCATGACGCCGATCAGCGACTTCATCAGCGTCGACTTGCCCATGCCGTTGCGGCCGACCAGCGCGACGATCTCGCCGGCCTTGGCTGACATGTTGATCGCGTGCAGCGCCTCGCTCTGCCCGTAGGCGGCGGTAAGGTTGCGAACTTCGAACATCGGCTGGTGCCCCTGTGCTTCGACGTGATCCGGAAAACCGCAAGCCGGCTTTGCGGAAAGACCGTGCTCCAATCAGTGACCGAGATAGACTTCCTTGACCTTGGGATTGTTCTGCACCGTCTGCATGTCGCCTTCGGCGAGAACCTTGCCCTGATGCATCACCGTGACGCGGTGGGCGATGCTTTCGACGAACTTCATGTCGTGCTCGATGACGATCACTGAGCGGTTCTTGATGATCTCGTTGAGCAGTTCGGCGGTCTTGATCCGCTCCGACACGCTCATGCCGGCAACCGGCTCGTCGAGCATCAGAAGCTCGGGGTCCTGGATCAGCAGCATGCCGATCTCCAGCCATTGCTTTTGGCCGTGGCTCAAGGTCTCGGCCGACCGTTCGAGAAGGTCCTGCAGATAGATCATGGCGGCGACCTCGCGCACCCGCGCGATGACCTCGTCGGTGCGCTTCCAGAACAGCGCGCCGACGACGTCGCGGCCGCGCGGCACCGACAGTTCGAGATTCTCGAACACGGTCAGGTCTTCGTAGATGGTCGGGGTCTGGAACTTGCGCCCGATGCCGCGGCGGACGATCTCCTGCTCCTTCCAGCCGGTGATCTCCTGGTCCTTGAACTTGATCGAGCCGCCGGACACCCGGGTGCGGCCGCAGATCAGATCGAGCACGGTGGTCTTGCCGGCGCCGTTCGGTCCGATGATGACGCGCAGCTCGCCCTTGTCGACGTAGAGATTGAGACCGTCGACTGCTTTGAAGCCGTCGAACGAAACGCTGACGTCTTCGAGCGCGAGCAGAAAGTCGGTGCTGGAGGACATGGTGTGTTGGCTCCTTTATTCGGCCGGGGCCGGGGTCGGCTGCGCGCCGGAGCTGCCCGTGCCCTTGAAGCTCGCCAGCCGCGGCAGGATCTGGTCGGTCATCACCCCGGCGAGCCCGCGCGGGAAGGCGACCACCACGGCGATGAACAAGCCGCCCATCGCGAACAGCCACAGCTCCGGGAACGCCTCGGAGAACATGGTCTTGGCCCAGTTCACCAGCAGCGTTCCGGCGACCGCGCCGACGATCGAGTTGCGGCCGCCGACCGCGCAGAAGATCACCATATCGATCGACGGCACGATGCCGACGAACGACGGCGACATGAAGCCGACCTGCAGGGTGAACATCGCGCCGCCGATGCCGGCCATGGCGGAAGCGAGGCAGAATACGAAGATCTTGTAGTTGGCGACGTCGTAGCCGGAGAAGCGGACGCGATCCTCCTTGTCGCGGATGGCGACCAGAATGCGGCCGAGCTTGGAGGCGAGCACGAAGCGCGCCACGAACATGGTGCCCAATAGCAGCACGCAGCAGACGAAGTAGAGAATGTATTTGGCGCTGTCGGTGCGGATATCCCAGCCGAGCAGCGTGCGCAGGTCGGTGATGCCGTTGATGCCGCCGGTATAGCCCTGTTGGCCGACGATCAGGATGGTCAGCACCAGCGCCATGGCCTGGGTGATGATCGCGAAATAGACGCCGCCGACCCGCCGCTTGAACAAGGCGGCGCCGATGATGAAGGCGAGGATCGTCGGCACCAGGATGACGGCGATCAGCGCGAACGGCAGCGATTTGAACGGGGCCCAGAAGAACGGCAACGCGGTGATCTGGTTCCAGTCCATGAAGTCGGGAATGCCGGGGGTCGACTGGATCTTGGTGTTGGCGACGCTCGACGCCTCGAGCTTGAGAAAGGCGGCCATGCAGTAGCCGCCGAGGCCGAAGAACAGTCCCTGTCCCAGGCTGAGAATCCCGGTGTGCCCCCAGCACAACACGAGGCCGATGGCGACGAACGCGTAGGTCAGATATTTGCCGACCAGATTGAGCCGAAAGATGTCGAGCGCGAGCGGCAGGACGATGATGATCAGGATGGCGATCAGCGCAAAGCCGATCAGTTCGAGGCGGCGAGGATTGTTGCGGACGGCGGTAAGGGCGGACATCGGGTTTTACCTTCTGACCTTGAGGGCGAAC
Organism: uncultured Pseudomonadota bacterium; assembly: GCA_963745155.1. GTDB lineage: Bacteria > Pseudomonadota > Alphaproteobacteria > Rhizobiales > Xanthobacteraceae > BOG-931. The sequence continues at coordinate 183,011 of CAVUWO010000016.1, forward strand.
AGACCCTGCGGGCGCAGCATCAGGATGCCGATGACGATGAGCAGCGTGAGAACCTTCGCCATCGATCCGGTGAGGAAGAACTCCAGCGTCGACTGCGATTGCGAGATGGTCAGCGCCGACGCGATGGTGCCGAGGAGGCTCTGCGCGCCGCCGAACACCACGACCAGGAACGTATCGACGATATAGAGCTGGCCGGCGGTCGGGCCGGTCGAGCCGATCATGGTGAAGGCCGAGCCGGCGATCCCGGCGATGCCGCAGCCGAGGCCGAAGGTGAGCCGGTCGACCCGGCGCGTGTCGATGCCGACCGCGCCCGCCATGGTCCGGTTCGCCATCACGCTGCGGACCTGCAAGCCCCAGCGCGATTTGAACATGAGAACCGCGACGCCGGCGGTGATGAGGAGCGTCAGGCCCATGACGAACAGGCCGTTGATCTGCACTTCGATCGTATCGGTGACCTGCAGCGAGCCCATCATCCAGGGCGGCAGTTCGACGCCGACCTCGCGCGCGCCGAACCCGGAACGGAACGCCTGCTGCATGATCAGGCTCAATCCCCAGGTCGCCAGCAGCGTGTCGAGCGGACGGGCGTAGAGACGTCGGATCAAGGCCCACTCGACAAAGAGTCCGGCGATGCCGGAGGCGATGAACGCGACGATCATCGCGACAAAGAAGTATCCGGCGTAGAGGCCCGGCAGATAACTCGCGAACAAATGCGAAGTGAAATAGGTCATGTAGGCGCCGAGGATCATGAACTCGCCGTGCGCCATGTTGATGACGCCCATCTGGCCGAAGATGATCGCGAGGCCGAGCGCCATGAGCAGGAAGACCGAAAACAGGATCAGGCCCGAGAAGCCCTGCATCACCAGAATCGAGCCGAGTTCGCCGAGCGAATAGCCGAACATTGACGTTGCCCTGTCGACCAAGTTGACGGAAAGGCGGCGCAGAAGCGCGCCCCGGCGAAACGTCCGCCGGGGCGCGTCGTCACGCGCTTACTGGTAGCCCTTCGGGAACGGATTGGGCTCCATCAGCTCGGCGGTTTCGTAGATCACGTCGTACTGGCCGTCGGCGCGGGCGCGGCCGACGCGGGTCTTGCTCCACAGATGATGGTTCTCGTGGATGCGGACATAGCCTTCCGGCGCGCCCTTGAACTCGACGCCGGGCGAGGCGGCGGCGATCTTGTCGATGTCGAAGCGAGCCGGCCTTTTCGGCCGTCAGCTTCCATAGCCACGGCCCGAGATAGGCGGCCTGCGTCACGTCGCCGATCACGGTCTTCTCGCCCCACATCTTCTTGAACGCCGGGACGAACTTCTCGTTGTTCGGGTTGTTGAGCGACTGGAAGTATTTCATGCAGGCATAGGCGCCGACGATGTTCTCGCCGCCGATGCCGAGGATTTCGTCCTCGGTGACCGAGATCGTCATCAGGGTCTGCTTGGTGCAGGTCGATGCCGGCCGCCTTGAGTTGCTTGTAGAAGGCGACGTTGGAGCCGCCGACGATGATGGCGTAGATCACGTCCGGCTTGACCAGCTTGATCTTGTTGATGACGGAGTTGAACTGCGTCGAGCCGAGCGGGAAGTATTCCTCGCCGACCACTTTGAGCTTGAGCACGTTTTCGATGTGCTTGCGCGCGATCTTGTTCGACGTGCGCGGCCAGATGTAGTCGGAGCCGAGCAGGTAGAAGGTCTTGGCGCCCTTCTCCTTTTCCACCCAGTTCAGGCCGGCGAGGATTTGCTGGGTCGCTTCCTGGCCGGTGTAGATGACGTTCTTCGACTGCTCCAGGCCTTCATAGAAGGTCGGATAATACAGCATGCCGTTGTACTGCTCGAACACCGGCAGCACCGCCTTGCGCGACGCCGAGGTCCAGCAGCCCATCACCGCGGCGCACTTGTCCTGCACCAGGAGCTTCTTCGCCTTCTCCGCGAAGGTCGGCCAGTCGCTGGCGCCGTCCTCCTGGATGAACTTGATCTTGCGGCCGAGCACGCCGCCTTGGGCGTTGATCTGGTCGATCGCGAGCTTTTCCGCCTCGACCGAGCCGGTCTCGGAGATCGCCATGGTGCCGGTGACGGAGTGCAGGATGCCGACGGTGACTTCGGTATCCGTGACGGCGAGGCCGGTGGTGTTGACGGCCGACGTTGGTGGGACGTCGGCGCGTGCCAGATTTGGCAGCATCGCCGTGGCCGACAGCGTGGCGGCGCCGGCGAGAAGCTGCCGGCGGGTGGGGACTAGGAGATTGCCTGTAGGCTTTTCCGTTGACATGCGCGCCCTCGATTCAGCGATGGTGGTTGCCCATTCGGGGCGAGTCGGAACTCGCTCCTTGCATCGAAGACTGCGCCGAAATATTGCAGTGCAGCATACGTCAATTGACGTATATGCCTACGTCGGATGGCGTATCATAGTGCCCGTCAAAACGGGAGAAGGGGCGACATGCGGCCCACTGGAACAACCTTGTCCGGTTGTGCATCTTTTGCACTGCACACTGCATTCTCTTTAGCCAAGGAGGCTGCAGCGGCGGCTGCTAAAGTATGTTTCGCGCCGGCCTGGCCAACAGGCGACGCGGCAGGGCGGAACGGCACCAGGAGAGCGCACATCGGCAACCCAGGTTAAGTGAGACGAGTGAGCGCTCATGACCGCGCAACAACGCATCGTTCGCGTTCGGCGTAACTATAATCAGTGGGTCGCCAACCAGACCCTCGAAGACTATGCGCTGCGCTTCACCGCCAAGACCGCGCGCAAATGGTCGAGCCTGCGCGTCGCCAACACGGCGATCGGCGCGGTGTCGTTTCTGGCTTTGGAGGCGATCGGCGGCTCGATCACCGTCAATTACGGCTTCGTCAATGCCAGCGCCGCCATCATGGCGGTCGGCGTGATCATCCTGCTCACCAGCCTGCCGATCGCCTATTACGCCGCGACCTATGGCGTCGACATCGATCTTCTCACCCGCGGCGCCGGCTTCGGCTATCTCGGCTCGACCATCACGTCGCTGATCTATGCCTCGTTCACCTTCCTGTTCTTCGCCATCGAGGCGGCGATCATGTCGCTCGCGTTCGAGATGTGTCTCGGCATCCCGCTGTTCATCGGCTACGTGCTGTCGTCATTGATCGTCATTCCGTTGGTCACCCACGGCATCACCTTCATCAGCCGCTTCCAGTCGTGGACGCAGCCGTTCTGGATCGTGCTGCATCTCGTTCCTTTCGTCTTCATCGCCGCCGTCGACAGCGCCTCGTTCGAGCGCTGGACCAATTTCTCCGGCCTCGCCGGCACCGAAGGCAAATCGTTCAATCTCATCCTGTTCGGCACCGCCTCGACGGTGGTGTTCTCGCTGATCGCGCAGATCGGCGAGCAGGTCGACTTTCTGCGCTTCCTGCCGGCCCGCGAGCGCGCCAAATCGCCGTCATACCGCTCGTCGTGGTGGGTCGCCTATCTCGCCGCCGGCCCGGGCTGGATCGTGCCCGGCACGCTCAAGCTTTTGGCCGGATCGTTCCTCGCCTTCCTCGCCATCGAGCACATGGTGCCGCTGGCGAAGGCGGTCGAGCCGACGCGGATGTATCTCGTCGCCTTCGGTTACGTGTTCTCCTCGCCGCAAATGGCGCTCGCCTTCACCGGCGCCTTCGTCGTCATCTCGCAGCTCAAGATCAACGTCACCAACGCCTATGCCGGCTCGATCGCCTGGTCGAATTTCTTCTCGCGCCTGACCCACAGCCATCCCGGCCGCGTGGTCTGGGTCGTCTTCAACGTCACCATCGCGCTGATGCTGATGGAGCTCGGCATCTTCAAGATGCTCGAGCACGCGCTCGGCCTCTATTCGATCGTCGCGGTGTCCTGGGTCAGCGCGCTGGTCGCCGACCTCGTGGTCAACAAGCCGCTCGGGCTGTCGCCGGCCGGCATCGAGTTCAAGCGCGCGCATCTCTACGACATCAATCCGGTCGGCGTCGGCGCCATGCTCATCGCGACGATCGCCGGCATCGCCGCGTTCTCCGGCCATCTCGGCGTCACGCTGCAATCCTTGTCGGCGTTCGTCGCGCTCGTCGTCGGCTTCGTCATGGCGCCCGTCATCGCGGCGGTGACGCGCGGCCGCTTCTACGTCGCGCGCGCGCCGCGGCTCGATTGGAACGGCCAGGAGACGATCAGCTGCTCGATCTGCGAGCATCATTTCGAGCCCGAGGACATGGCCTATTGTCCGGCCTATTCCGGTTCGATCTGCTCGCTGTGCTGCTCGCTCGAGACGCGCTGCCGCGACTGCTGCAAGCCGCAGGCGCGGGTGTCGAACCAGATGTTCGCCTGGTTCGGCCAGTCATTGCCGCAGAGCGTGGTCCGGCTTCTCACCACCCAGGTCGGCCGCTATCTCGGCGTGCTGGCTTTGTTCGTCGGCGTCATCGGCGCCGTGCTGTCGCTGGTCTATTTCCTCATCGCGCTCGACCTCGAAGGTCCGCGCGACATTTTGGCGTCGACGCTTTGGACGGTGTTCTTCATCCTGATCTTCATCGCCGGCATCGCCGCGTGGCTGTTCGTGCTGGCGCAGGAAAGCCGCCGCGTGGCCGAAGAGGAGACCCGCCGCCAGACCGACCTCCTGATGAACGAAATCGAGGCCCACAAGCGTACCGACGCGCTCCTGCAGAAGGCCAAGGAAGCGGCCGAAGCCGCCAACAAGGCCAAGAGCCGCCATGTCGTCGGCCTCAGTCACGAATTGCGCACGCCGCTCAACGCCATTCTCGGTTACGCTCAGTTGATGGAGCGCGACCCGGCGATCCCGCCGCAGCGCGTCAACGCCATCAAGGTCGTGCGCCGCAGCGCCGAGCATCTGTCCGGCCTGATCGACGGCCTGCTCGACATTTCCAAGATCGAAGCCGGCCACCTGCACCTCACCCGCAACGAGGTGCACATCTCCGACTTCCTCGACGAGATCGTCAACATGGTCCGCCTGCAGGCGACCGCCAAGGGCATTGACTTCCATTATGTGCTGCTCGACCGGCTGCCGGCCGTGGTGCAGACCGACGAGAACCGGCTGCGCCAGATCCTGATCAATCTCCTCTCCAACGCCATCAAGTTCACCGATGCCGGCGAGGTGACATTCCGCGTCGGCTATCGCCATCAGGTCGCCGAGTTCACCATCGTCGACACCGGCGTCGGCATCCACAAGAACGATCTGGAGCGCATCTTCCAGCCGTTCGAGCGCGCCCGCACCGCCGGCGCCAAAGCGACCATCGGCACCGGGCTCGGGCTCACCATCACCAGCCTTCTGACCAAGATCATGGGCGGCGATATTTCCGTGAAGAGCGAGGTCGGCAAGGGCACGACGTTCCGGGTGAAGCTCTTCCTCTCGGTGGTGTCGCGTCCGCGTATCGCCTCGACCATGGAATACCGCGTGCGCGGCTATGACGGGCCGCGGCAGACCGTGCTGGTGGTCGACGACAACGAGGTGCAGCGCGATCTCATCCGCGAACTGTTGGCGCCGCTCGGCTTCAATGTCGTGCCGGCCGCCTCCGGGCCCGAGTGCTTAGCGCTCGCCGAGGCGATCAGCCCCAACCTCATTCTGCTCGACATCGCCATGCCGGAGATGGACGGCTGGGAGGTGGCGCAGCGGCTGCGCGAGCAATCGGGCAAGCGCCCCGCCATCCTCGTCGTCTCCGCCAACGCCATCGACGCGCACGACGTGCTAGAGACCGAGCCGCTCTACGACGACGCGCTGATGAAGCCGATCGACGTGCGCCAGCTCCTGAAGAAGATTCACGCGCTGCTCGACATCGACTGGCTCTACGAGACCGAGGCGCCAGCGCCGCCGCCGGCCGCTGTCGCGCCGGCCGCCGCGACCGAGCCGCTGCCGCCCGGCGGCGACCTCGACGAACTGATCCGGCTCGGCGAGATCGGGCATGTGCGCCGCATCATGGAAAAGCTCGACGAGATCGAACGCGGGCGGCCGGACTGCGGCGATTTCGTCATCCGCATGCGCACGATCATGAACGCCTTCGACCTCAAGCGGTACGCCGCCGCGCTGGAGGAAGCCCGTGCCGCCCACGCGTAAGAGCGAGACGCGCGACATCGTGCTCGTGGTCGACGATTCGCCCGAGACGCTGCGCATGCTCACCGACGCGCTGGAGGAGGCCGGCATGACGGTCTTGGTCGCGCGCGAGGGCGAGCACGCGCTGTCGATCGTGGAAAAAGTGGTGCCCGATATTATTCTCATGGACGCGTTGATGCCCGGCACCGACGGCTTCGCCACCACGCGGCGGCTCAAGCAGAACAAGGCGCTGGCGCACGTGCCGGTCATCTTCATGACCGGCCTGTCCGACACCGAGCACATCATCGAAGGGCTCGAAGCCGGCGGCGTCGACTACGTCACCAAGCCGATCGTGCCGGGCGAATTGCTGGCGCGCATCCGCGTCCATCTCGCCAACGCCCGTATCGCTCACAGCGCGCGCACCGCGCTCGACGCCTTCGGCCGCTTTCTGCTCGCGGCCAACAATGCCGGCATCATCCAGTGGTACACGCCTCAGGCGGCAAAACTCCTCGGCATCGCCTTCGCCGACTTCGACCGCGAGGACTATGTGCTGCCGCACGACGTGCAGACCTGGATCGGCCAATGCGCCGCGGCGCCTTCCGGCGCCGAACCGCCGCCGCTCGATCTCAAGGCCGGCAAGAACGCCGTGCGCATCCGCATAGTCTACGTCGCCCGCATCGGCCCCGACGAGCACCTCTTGCGGCTGATCGAAGGCGAAGTCGGTGACGACCGCTCCTTGCTCAAGCAAAAACTCGCCGTGACCGAACGCGAAGCCGAGGTGCTGCTGTGGATAGCGAAGGGCAAATCCAACCGCGACATCGCCGAGATTCTCGGCGCTCTCCCCGCGCACGGTGAACAAGCATCTGGAGCAGATTTACGCCAAGCTCGGCGTCGAGAACCGCGCCTCGGCGGCGGCGCTGGCGGTGAGGACGATTGGGGTGAGGTGAGGCGCGCGCTTCCGCCCCCGCCGCCGGCGTTTGCAAAGCGCGTAGGATGTCCAAGCCGCACCGAAACCAATATTCCATCGTCACCGAAACATTGACAATGATCCCCGGATCGATTACATTACTACGAATCTCGCTCGTCTACAGGACGCCCGCCGGGTGACGCCGGCGGGTGGGGCGAGAGCGGTTCCCGCGGGTGGGGACTCGTCACCTCCACTCCCGGGCGGCTTCGGCGCGACACGCCCGGCCGGCACCATGACCGGTCTGCGAGTTGGAACTCGCTGGACTGGGACAGGGAGGCGCGGGTAACGCCCGCGAAAAAGGCGCGCGGTCTTTCGAACCATCGGGACCGTGCGCTCCGACCGGGTCTCAGGAAGCGCGTGTGCTGAAGCTGAGCGGTGGCGTTCGGTCGCTGCCGCAAGCGCCGTGGTGGAACGCCGACAGGCGAGCGCGCCCGCAGCGGAGGGTCGGCGCAAGCCGACTTCTCCGTGGCGCGCGCCGCACCCGCTGGTGCGGCTCATGCAACACTGCGTCTGTCGGCGTTCCGCTTCCTGTTATTTTCGTCATTGCGAGCGCAGCGAAGCAATCTAGGGTCATTGCCGCAGATTCTGGATTGCTTCGTCGCTGCGCTCCTCGCAATGACGAGGTGCGAATGGCGTGGCATAACTCGGGCGCGTTGGCGTCGCGAGAACGCGTAGGCATGCTCATGCGGGAGCACAGCAGCCGCTTGACAGGCGCCCCGCGCCATGGCCGTCCTCCGGCAAATATTCGAACCCACCCAGGCTTGAACCGTGGCCGTCACGGCCCGACATGCCGGTATGACAAGGCACATGGCTCCTCCGCTCCTTCAACTCAAAGACATCGCACTGACCTTCGGCGGCACGCCGCTGCTGACGAGCGCGGAACTTTCCGTCTCGTCGGGCGAGCGCGTGTCGCTCGTCGGGCGCAACGGGTCGGGCAAATCGACCTTGCTCAAGATCGCGGCCGGCTTGGTCGAGCCGGATCGCGGCGCGGTGTTCGTGCAGCCGGGCGCGCTGGTGCGCTACTTGCCGCAGGAGCCGGATTTTTCCGGCTTTGCGACCACGCTCGCCTATGTCGAGGCCGGGCTGCGGGCAAGCGACGACCCGCATGCCGCGCGTTATCTGTTGGAGCAACTCGGCCTCACGGGCCAAGAAGATCCGCAAAACCTCTCCGGCGGCGAGGCGCGCCGCGCCGCGTTGGCGCGCGTGCTGGCGCCGTCGCCGGATATTCTGCTGCTCGACGAGCCGACCAATCATCTCGACCTGCCGGCGATCGAATGGCTGGAGCGGGAGCTCAATTCCCGCCGCAGCGCCATGGTGATCATCAGCCACGACCGCCGCTTTCTGGCGACGCTGTCGCGCGTCACGGTCTGGCTCGACCGCGGCGAAACCAAGCGGCTCGAGCGCGGCTTTGCCTATTTCGAGGCGTGGCGCGACACGATGCTGGCGCAGGAGGAGCGCGACCAGCACAAGCTCGACCGCAAGATCGTCGCCGAGGAGCATTGGCTGCGTTACGGCGTCACCGGGCGGCGCAAGCGCAACATGCGCCGGGTCGGCGAACTGCAGGCGCTGCGCGAACGCCGCCGCACCCACCGCGGCGCCGCCGGCGACGTCGCCATGACCGCCGGTGCGGCGGCGCCGTCGGGCGCGCTGGTGATCGAGGCGAAAAACATCGGCAAGAGTTACGACGGCCGGCCGATCGTGCGCGATTTCTCGACCCGCATCCTGCGCGGCGACCGCATCGGCATCGTCGGCCCGAACGGCAGCGGCAAGACCACGCTGATCAACATGCTGACCGGCCAGCTGCCGCCCGACGAAGGCACGGTCCGGCTCGGCTCGAACCTCGCCATCGCCACGCTCGACCAGCATCGCGACAGCCTCGATCCGAATGTCACCGTGACCGAGGCGTTGACCGGAGGGCGCGGCGACACCGTGATGGTCAACGGCCAGCCGAAGCACGTCGTCAGCTACATGAAGGACTTTCTGTTCGCGCCCGAACAGGCGCGCACGCCGCTCGGCAAGCTGTCCGGCGGCGAACGCGGCCGCCTGATGCTGGCGCAGGCGCTGGCCAAGCCGTCGAACCTGCTGGTGCTCGACGAGCCGACCAACGATCTCGACATGGAGACGCTCGACGTGCTGCAGGAGATGCTGGCGGATTATCCCGGCACCGTGCTGCTGATCAGCCACGATCGCGATTTTCTCGACCGCGTGGTCTCGGGCGTGATCGTGCCGGAAGGCGATGGCCGCTGGGTCGAATATGCCGGCGGCTACAGCGACATGCTCGCGCAGCGCGGCGCCGATCTATCGCGGGAGAAGCCGCGGGCGGAGCAAGCGCCGAAGGCCGCGAAGGACACCACCGCAGCCGCCGCAGCGGCGCCGCCGCCGAAGCGGCGCCTCGTCTTCAAGGACAAGCACGCGCTCGACACGCTGCCCAAGACCATCGCCACGCTGCAAGGCGAGGCCGCCGCGCTGCAGGCCAAACTCGACGATCCGAATTTTTACGCACGCGACCGCGCCGGTTTCGAAAAAACCACCGCCACGCTCGGCGATCTGCACGCCAGGATCGCCGCGGCCGAGGAGCAATGGCTGGAGCTGGAAATCCGGCGCGAGGAACTTGCCAAGAACTAGCGTATCTCGTCATTGCGAGCGAAGCGAAACAATCCAGAGTCACTGCCCCTGACTTTGGATTGTTTCGTCGCCATAGCCCGTCGAAGACGGGCGTGAACGCCCTTTTGCCTCGCAATGACGATAATGAAATTACTTCGCCTGCTTGACGGCGGTCACTTCGATCTCGACCAGAAAGCCTGGGTTTGCCAGCGCCGCCACGCCGATGACGGAGCGCGCCGGCAAATTGGGCTGACTGCCGCCAAAGAACTGGGTGTAGCCTTCCATAAAACCTTTGAAATCCATCGGCGACCCCGGCGTCGAGACCAGAAACACCTGCATCTTGACCACGTCGCCCATGTCGAGGCCGAGACCCTGAAGAATTCCCCGGATCTTGGTGAGAACGCCGACGGTCTGGGTCTTGGTGTCACCGTAGGCCACGGGAATGGTCGGATCGACGTCTTTGTTGATGAGCGGCGGCACCTGGCCGCTCAGGTAATAGGTGGTGGTATTGCCCGAGACCTCCACCGATTGGGCAATCGGGAACGTCGAGTTCGAGATGGCATGCCGCACCACGTCGGCATGAGCCGTGTCGAACGCGGCAAGGAGGCCGGCGATGGCGAGGACTGATCCGATCTTCATCTCTGTTCTCCTTCGGTCGTAATAGCCCCGGTTCAGCGGCGGCCGGCCGCGACGTCCTTGGCGGTGACGGCATCGGAATAGGTGTTGCCGAAATGGCTGCGCACATAATTGACCACGGCGGCGATCTGCTGATCGTTCATCATCTTGCCGAACGGCGGCATCGCCCGCTTGCCGTTGATCACGACGTAAACCGGATAGGCGCCGCCGGCGAGATTGCCGTCGCCGGCGAGCGACGGATAGCTCCCCGCGCCGGTCGCGCCTTGGCCGTCGGGCATGTGGCAGGCTTGGCAGATATTCGCATAAAGCTCCGCGCCGGTGTGCTCGGCCAAGGCGGGACCCGTGCTCAGCATCGGTGCGGCTGCGGCCTGCGCGGACATTGTTTGGATCGCGCTTTGCGCCAGCGCCGGCGCGGAGAGTGCCAACAGGGCGACCCAGGCAAGGGGCGATATCAAGGCCGGCGCATTTGTTCGACGTCGCATCGTGTGCCCCACCTGGTGACCGGCCTACGTCTTGACGACGCGCGCGTGCAGACGCGTGATCGCATCGAGCGCCGAGAGGATCGCGCCCTCCTGCCAGGCGGGAATATACGACGCGTGCTCGCCGGCGAGCACAATCCTGCCGTCGATCTGGCACAGATCATTGTAATGCGCCGCCCGCGTTTCCTCGCTCCAGCGGCCGGCGCAACCGAGCGTGAACGGCACCCGATGCCAGGCCACGGCGATGCCGTTCTCGAATTCCGCACCGTATTGCGGATGCAGGACCGCGCCATACTTGACGGCTTGCGCCACCCGTTCATGAGGCGCCATCGCGGTGAATTCGTAGGCATTGGCGCCCTCGAACACATAGGCGCCGAGCAGGATGCCGCGGCCGCCGCGATTGAAGCCCATGTTCGGATAGGCGATCTGCCGGATCGGCAGATTGGTGTAGCTGATGCCGCCATAGATCGCGTCGTCTTCTTCCCAGAACCGGCGCTTGAACTGCAGGCCGATCTTGACGGCGGACATGTAAGGCACCGCATCGATCGCCGCCTTCATGGGGCCGCCGACGTCGATCTCGATTTGGCTGAGAATGGAGAGTGGAATGGTGCAGACGCACCAGTCGGCCTGCGCCGTTTGCACAACATCCGGCTTTTTGGCGTCCACATAGGTCACGGCGACGCCGCGGTCGTTCTGTTTGATCCGCGTCACCTTGGCGTCGTAGCGGATGAGGTCGCCGACTTCGCGGGCGAACGCCTTGCCGATCATGTCCATGCCGCCGACCGGCTGGAACATCGTGGTCTGCAGTTCATACCAGGCGAAAATCTGCAGAAAGCGCCACAGCCGCGATTGCAGAAGTTCGGAAAGGCCGATCGGTTCGCCGGGCACCGGCGCACCACCGAGGCCGCCGCCCGGAGGCTTGGCAAAGCCGCGCGCATCCGCCGAGGCAAGACCGGCGCGATAGGCGTAGTTCTGGTCCAGCGCGCCCCACGACCGCAACGCCTCGAGCAAAATCTCCTTGTCTTCGCGCGATACGGCGCGATCGAGCTCGCCCTGCTGGGTCACCTTGGCCAACAGTTCTGCGACGCGGCCGTGGAAATCGGCCTTGATGTCGCGAATACGCTGCGGTCGGCCGTCGAATGCGCCGGCTGCATGCAGGAACGCGTTGTGATTGATCTCGACGAACGGCTCCAGCGCGACGTTGAGGCGTCGGCAGTAATCGAGCAAGGCGCGATGGTGATAGGGAATCCGCCACGGTCCCGGATTGAAATAAAGTCCCGGCTCGAACGCGCAAGCTTGAGTGAAGCCGCCGAGCTCGGTGAAACTGTCGCCGCCGCGCAGCGTCCAGTTGCGGCCGCCGGCGCGGCTGTTGAATTCCAGCACTTGAACCCGGTAGCCCGCCTGCCGCAGCTCCAACGCCGCGGTCATGCCGGCAAGCCCGGCGCCGAGGATCAAGACCGAAGCGCCCTTGACGTCGCCGGAAAGTTCGAGCGGCCCGCGGTAGGTCGAATCCGCCGCAAAGCCGAGGCTCGTCATTGCATGATACATCGCCGTGCTGCCGGCCAGCGTGCCGATCAGCGCGAAGAGGTCGCGCCGGCTCGGCGTGGTGCGGCCGTCTTGCATCGGTCCTCCGCTCATGCGCGGGCGCCTCGGGTCAAACGGTCACCGCAAGCGGGTCATGTTCCGGCCGCCGCAAAGACCGATCACGCAGCCTTCGACCCTGACCGTGCCGCGGTCGATTTCGACGAGGTGACCGGTATAGCTTTGGCCATTGTCGACGTTGTAGAGCCGTCCCGACCACTTTCCAGGACCATCCGGTACCAGGCCGCTCAACACCGCCACGCCGATCAACGGACGGTCGCGTTGGCTCGGATCGGGATTGTTCTTGTCGGTCCACGGCCGGCCGGTGGCCGGATCGACGCGGGATTTGGGCGTGGCGATCGTCGCGCAAAGTTCGCGGCCGCAGGCGCCGATCTTCACTTTCGCGCCGTCCTGCGCCTGCCAGAGGCCGCGCGGGTCGGCGTGCGCTGGGCCGCACACGAAGGCGGACAACGAGACGAATGCGCACACGATAATCGACGCGCTGCAGCGACCGTAGAATGTCATACATGCCTCCTGTTGCTGCGATGGGATTGCATCGGGTCTGGCGCTGGTCTGTCCGGATCAATAGCCCCTTCGACGCTAAGCCGCGGGTTTGCGGT
>CAVUWO010000017.1:0-132433 GCA_963745155.1 uncultured Pseudomonadota bacterium
CACCAAGCGTTTTCATAGTTGTTAATAGCAGCACATTTATTCTTCACTTTCATGCACTTATCAAGAAACAGTTACACATAGGACAATTTGCCAAACGGTGCTTGTACCCACTTTTATGGGTAGAATTATGGGTAGGTTTCTTCACGCAGGGAAATCCTACCCATGCTCAAGCTCTTTGAAATCCAGAAGGCCCGACCGAGGGACAAGCCCTATAAGCTGTCCGATGGTGCAGGCTTGCATCTGCTCGTCGAAACGAACGGACGAAAGCAGTGGCGCTTCCGCTATCACTTCGACCGCAAGGAGAAGATGATATCGTTCGGTTCGTTTCCGGAAGTCTCTCTCGCTGAAGCGCGCGGCAAACGCGACGAGGCCCGTAAGCTTCTGGAAGCCCGCACCGATCCATCGCGCAAAAAACAGCTCGACAGGATCGCCGCAGCGACGGCCGCGAGAAACACCTTCGGCGCCATCGCCGAAGAGCACCTGCAGAACCTGCAGGATGGCGGCGCCGCCGAGACCACGATGATCAAGAATCGCTGGTACTTGCAGAAGCTCGCTGCCCCTCTCACCAACCTGCCGATCACGGAGATCACGTCGGCCGAAATCCTGCATCTCCTCAAACGTATCGAGAAGAGCGGCCGGCGGGAAACCGCGAGGAAGGTCCGCAGCGCGATCGGCAGCGTCTTCCGGCTCGCCATCACCACGCTCCGGGCTACGAACGATCCGACGTTCCCGCTTCGCGGAGCGCTCTTGAAGCCCAACGTCCAGCATCGTGCCGCGATCACCGACGAGGCGAAGCTCGGCGCATTGCTGGCCGCGATCGACGACTACGACGGCTGGCCGACCATCCGCGCGGCGCTCCAACTCATCGTCCTGACCATGACTAGGCCGATCGAACTGCGCCTCATGCGCCGATGCGAGATCGTATGGCCCAAGGCCGTGTGGCGGATTCCCGCCGAACGGATGAAGATGCGCCGTCCCCATGACGTGCCGCTCTCGCAGCAAGCCATCGCTATCCTTCGCGATATCTGGCCGCTGTCCGAGCATCAGGAATTGGTGCTGCCGTCCATCCGGTCGGCGCTCAAGCCTCTGTCCGAGAATGCGATGAATTCCGCCTTGCGCAGGATGGGGTATGGCAAGGACGAGGTCTGCTCCCACGGCTTCCGCGCCTCGGCGTCCACAATCCTCAACGAGCGCGGCTACGATAGGGACGTTATCGAAGCCGCACTCGCACATCAGGGCGAAGACGAAGTACGCGCGACATACAATCGCGCGAAATATTGGCCCCAACGGGTCAAGATGATGCAGGACTGGGCCGACCTTCTCGACCAGTTGAAAAAGCTCTCAGCGACCGCAAACGTCGCCTGACACCGCTGGCCCGCTCTTTCTGACGGGCCAGCTTTCTTCTGCGCATGGTCCCGTTACCCAGATCGTTTCCGCTATGTGCAGGTATGTGCAAGTTGCGGATCCCTGTATTTCGACCTATGTTGCTCCTCGCCTGCTAGTTGGCCCTGTACGCATCAGCGTGCGGGTCCCTGCGGCGCCGGCGTCGCTCTTCAACGGAGCACGTCGATGCAACAGGTCAGAAAACTGGTATCGAAGAAGGAGCTGAAGACCGTCCACGGCATCCCCTATTCCTTCGCGCACATCGCGCGCCTGGAGAAGGCCGGCCAATTCCCCAAGCGGATACAGCTGGGCGCCTGCAGGGTCGCATGGTGGGAGGACGAGGTCGAAGACTGGAAGTCTTCACGCCCCCGCGCAGCATAAGCGTTCGCTCCCTCCGAGGAGCCGAGCCCCGGCGGTCCAACGCCGGGGCTCTTTTGCAAAGCTGCTCTCCAGTCGATTCAGGCGGCCTTTTCCGTCCTTCAAAATTCTTCTATATGCTTCAGCAACTTTCCGTTGTGGAGGCATCTATGAGCAGCGTTACTCGAAGAGCGCTTCGCGTTTATTCGGCATTGGCAGAATTACGTGGGAATAACGCAGATATTCTTGATGCGCTGGTCCCGTTTTTTGAACCGATATTGGAGGTGATGAACGGCAAAATATTCGATCCGGCTTTGTTCGCAGTCGGCGTTCGCCGGCTATACAGATGGCGGTTCACCAAAGATATCGCGGAACAGTTCATTCCTCGGCTGCAGCGTCGAGGTTACTTGCAGAGAACCGGCGACACCCGAGGAGCCGCTTACGTCGTGAAGTACACGCCCCCGGACGAGGCCGTTCTACAAAGCGATCCAATTTCTGACGCACTCAAAAAGATAATAAATGAATTTGAGAGTTTCCCGCCGCGAATTACTGATCTCCTTAACTATCATCGCACCCGAGACGAACTAACTGATATCCTTATTCGTTTTCTTGTCGAAATCGATGCCTATCGTGCCGCTTTCGCCTCCGGTCTTGAAAATATCCAACTAGAGCAAGCGTCCCAATCCTTAGCGGCAAAAATCGAGGAGGGTGAAAGCCAGTTGGGTCCCGACGATCGATATATGTGCGCGCGATTTGTGAAACATATAGCTAAGGAGCGGTCCGAATTTGTGCCGTACTTAGCCAAGCTTGCTTCGATCGGGCTTTTGACTGAAGTCGTTGTCGATTTCGTCAAGCCCGTTCAACCGACCACCAAAGTCGATTTAACGATTGCTGTGGATGCGCCTTGGCGCTCGACTATCTTGGATGTTCCGGGAAAGCACTACAGGACGACGTTAAAAGCATTTTCGATGCGTTGCGAAAAATCGGCTGTTCTTTTGTTGTGTTTCCAGTCACGTGTCTAGAAATTTCTCGGAATTTGAAAAGCATGCTTTCGTTGCCGCCGCCCCAACGTCACGGATATACGCACGAGGCCATGTGCCGCGGTGAGGTCATGCAAGACTATGTCATCGCAGTATCAAATGATCCGCAAACAGCGCTTGATCGCGTTGGCATACAGGTAAGGCAAATAAATAGAGACCAATTCCCAAATTCGCATTCTTTCTTCGATCACAATAGGTACGAAGATTTCTTCGCAAGCGTCTATTGGGTAAAGGAGGTTGCCCCTCGTGAGCACGACGCCACTTGCGTGACTTTGATAATGCGTCTCCGCGCCGGCCGACAATCGAGCGATATTTTTCGATGTGGTTATGTTCTCGTGACGAGGAATGCCACATTTGTCCGAGAGTCACGCGCGTATTGCCTTCAGAGTCGCCTAATCAATGAAATACAGCAGGGGCCGCTTATCCATCAGCGCGAACTCGCTACTGTCGCCTGGCTCCGCACGGGGCTGGGAGCAGATGACGAGATACCGCGCGGCCATTTGCTCGCAACTTGCGAGAGGGTTTTGCGGGTTCGCCCTGAAGTAACGGCCGCTGTCGCAGAAAAACTCAAACAGGTCACTCCCGAGAAGCTCGAACAATACGAACTGTTGCTTCAGGATTACCGGAGCTTACGACGACTGGCGGACGAGACGCTAAACGATGAGAAGGTCGTTACTCCGGAGAACGCCCAGCAGCTATTAGAGGCAATGCGGCAGGCAGCTATTGCTGAAGAGCGTGAGAGATTCGAGTCGCAATTGACAGAGCAAAAACTCCTTCACAAAAAGGAGCAGCGGACCGCGCGCGCCGATGCAACAAAGGCTATCGCAGCACGGGACGCCGCTCTGGCTGAGTTGGCGGCGCGAGAGGCCGAAGATCATGTAACAGTGGATCGTATGATTGGCGAGACGAACTTCGCTATGAAATGGTTTGGCCGTGGGGCAACGGCTCTGCTTCTGTTACTGGGACTGTTGGCCATAACAAACTATCTAACGGATTGGTTCAGCCAATCAAATGCTTGGAGCGTCGTGCTAGGGTTGGCGGGTCTACTCGGTTTGTATCACTTCATGGCCCACCTACTTGGAAAGCCAATCGTGGGTCTCTCCGGCATAGTGAACTTCGGTTGCCGCAAGCTTTTTATGAGAAAGCTCGCTCGGTCCGGTATTCTGCAACGCACCGACCTGTCAAAATTCAAGTTTATCATTGGCCAAGTTTGTCGTGAGAGTGACTAAGAATGACTACCTCGCGTCGTGTGGATAACTGGCGAAAAATGCTAAAGGTCCGGTATCATTTGAGGCAATGAACCCCGCCCAGCCGCGGCCGGCCGCGACCACCGACGAACACGGTTATCTCCTATCCGTTGAGGAGGCCGCCGATCGCTACGCCGCGGCCGGCCATCCCCGGACCATTCGCGCCATCCAGAAATACTGCGGCCGCGGCGATCTCGAATCGCAGAAGGTCGAAACCACGTACGGCCAACGCTACCTGATAACCCCCGCGTCGATTGATCGCCATATCGCGATGATCATTGAACGGAGCCAAGCGTCTGGCCGCGAACAGCCGCGTCCGGCCGCGGTCGTTCGCAGCACCGGAATAGTAGACGAGCCGCAGCAGGAGGCACCCGAGAACGTTCGCGAACAGCCGCGTCCGGCCGCGTCCGAATTCCAGGACCGCTACATGGCGCATCTCGAAAAGGAGAACACGTTTTTGCGAGAGCAGAACACGGTCCTGCTGGAGCGCGTCAAAGAGACGAATATCCTCACCGGCCGCCTGCAGGAAATGCTGACACCGCTGCTTGGCGCCTCCGATCGTCCGCCCAAAGAGCAACGAGACCGTAGACGGCGGAGCCGTAAGCTCTCCACAGCACGGATAGGGGATAAGTCCGCCTGGCCGCATGGCGGCCGTATAATGAGCCGAATGGAATTTCGCCAAGAGCGCCACATCGGCGACATTCTCAAGGACCGCAACATCATCCTGCGCGGCGCCGACGCCGCCACCCGCGGCGGCTTCACCCAGGTGCCGAACTTCCTGCTCAAGTCGAAGCACCTCAGCGCCGGCGACAAGCTCGCCTTCGCGATGCTGCTCAGCTACGCATGGCAGAACGACTACTGCTATCCGGGCCAGAAGCGGCTCGCCGAGGACATGGGCCTGCACGAGACCAACGTCCGCAAGCACCTCAAGTCGCTGGAGGCCAACGGCATCTTGAGCATCACCCGGCGCGGGCAGGGAAAGACCAATATCTATACGCTCAATCTCAAACCGCGAAAACTTTGAGCACGATCCAGACCGAGCGAAAACGCTCGGTCAAGACCGAGTGAAATCAGCAGTTCCGGACCGAGCGATATTCGCTCGCTCCTCTATTAATGAGACGCATTCAATGAGACTCAATAAAGAAGACCCAGAAGCAAAATGCAATTTTTCAATTTTCCTCAATTAAGGAAAGCCGGCTTGACAAATTCCGTTGGTATGGTGTGCGGCAAGTGGTGCTGAGAACCCCGCCTTATGCCCCGCCTTTAGGGTAAGGCGGGGTCGGCGGGCAGCATGTGTTGATATGACGCGCTATGTCGGGTCGCGCGCGTCGGGCTACCCGCCCGACTCCGTGTCTTTTCGGCGCTGCGCCGGGGCTTCGCGCCGACTGCAGCCGCTCACGCGCGCATGTGGGCATCCGCGCGTGGCGGCTTTGCCCTTCGGCTCGCTGGGGCTCGCCTCGGGAAAGACCCGGAGTCGGGCGGGTGTACCAAGGGTAAGCAGCGGCGACGACAGGGGATAGCGAGACCCGAAGGGAAAGCAGCGCCGACGCGCGCGACCCTCCATAAGGCGCAACCAAGGTTTGGCAGTTCTCAGCGATTTGGCGCCGAAAAGTCGCTCGATCGCGGTCGATCGAGCGAGACGAATTTTTCGATTTTCGAATTGTGGATTTCAGCCAACCGGAGATTTTCGAAATCGCGAATTTCGAATATCTCCGTTTCCGACTTAATGCGAAGCGATCCGCGACAGGAGGACGACATGGTATGGCTCTATAGAGCCAAAAACGAGCCACGGCATAAATAATGGCTCAACAGAGCCATAAAATAAGCTTCGCACAATATTCTTTTTGCGAAACGAAACGGGGGAGTTGTCAACGCGGCGGCGCGACCGTGCGTGTGCTATACTTCTCGCATGACGAAGCTGCTTGAAGAGGCTATCCATCGCCTGCGCCAGCTGCCTGAAACTATGCAGGACAGTGCCGCCCGCGCGGTGATCCACCAGTTGGAAGAAGAGCCCGAGCCCGGCGACCGCGAAGCGATCGCCGCGGGCCGCCGTGATTTCGAGCGCGGCGACTTCGTCTCCCTCGACCAATTGCGGCATGAAATGGGGCTTGGTGGTCGCTAGCCGCGCCAAGCGCCAGCTGCGCCGGCTTTCGGTCGATGACCGCCACAGCATCGACCAGGCATTGTCGGAATTGTGCGCTGATCCGTTTTCCGGCGACGTGAAGTTTCTCCGCGGCCTCGGTTCCCTGCGCCGGCGCGTGGGCAATTGGCGCATCCTCTACGATCTGAATGAGCAGCGGAAGCTCATCGTGGTGACCGCAGTCAAACGCCGCGGTTCGACCACCTACTGAGCCGTTGGGTGCCGGCCTCGCTCCCCCCGGATGCTACAATCACCAGCAGCCGATCCTCCCTACGCACCGGCATCCGATGGTCGGGTTCCGGTTGTGTGGAGGATCGAACATGGATACGGGCCGCATCCGCGACCTCAACGACGCGTTCCGGCAATCGTTCACCGGCGGCAGAATTCTGCTCACCGTCGGCGTCAGTTCGTTGCCGGAAGCCGAACAAGCAGCGGTACTCGACAAGGTCAGGACGTTCGATGCTTTCGATGCGGGGAATGACCCGCATGGCGAGCACGACTTCGTTGAGGTGGAACACAAAGGCGAGCGCTACTTCGGCAAGATCGATTATTACGCCCCCGATCTGCGCTTCGGATCGGACGTACCCTCTGACCCGGAGAAGACGATCCGCGTGCTCACGATCATGCGAGCCGACGAATACTGACCCCCAACTCGGGGGTCTACCTTTTGTTCGAAGTATCTCTGGCAGCCCGGCCTGCGGCCGTCACGCTCTACCGCGCGTCGAACCTCGCCGCGCGCCCGAGCCCCCGCGAACGAAGCGAGGTCTCGGCCCTGCGGGTGACGATCGGCGCCGCGTGGCGCGTACCAGGATTTGAGCACGCAGCACTTCCCCACCAATTATCGCGCGCCCTTGCTCGCGGCCGTCAAGGCCAAGCCCTGCGGGTGCCTGCGGCAGCCTTGACCGCCGCGACGGGCGCGCACGCGCGGACGCGTCGGCTCCGGGGGAAATGTCGCTCTTGTCCCACCAAGGGAAGCTTAGCCTTTTATCCAGAATATAGCATACGCGATCTACAAGAAGTCAGTTATATGCCAGATTACGCCTTCAAGCTGACCGCAGACATACATGATTGATCCATCCCTGCTAAACCTCAAGCACGTGGGGCCGACGAGTCCTCTGACAACGGGCGGTAAGAAGCGACCATTTGTTTTTTTTCTGGGATCGATCGCGACGACCGAACCGGTTTCTGGTTCGGTGCAGTACAGCATGCCGTTGGTTGGGTGTAATTTTATACCCGCAATTCGATTCAGTCCCCAGGCGATAATTTTATCGCTCGCAGCGAACGAGGAGTACTGACCGTCCATCGAATCACTAATTTCCAGGATCTGTCCAAGAGGGCCAACCGAAATGTAATGTTCTTCTTTATTAAGCCCACCAAATTCTTGCCAAGGTCGCAAGATATTCGCCGTGGCGTAATTGACCCATTGATTTTCCCAATCAGTGATTTCAATTGGTGTGATCCCGGGCGTCCCTGGAATGACCGGAAGCCCGCTGATATACTTTGTTTGCGCTGGACGACCTCCGCCTTCGGTGAAGTCGGTCACCCATGCGGTGCGATAGTTCTCACACTCGCTTACGAATAAACGATATTTCTGACCTTTATTAGCCGCCACCATGCTATATGGCATCGACATTCCGTGTGCAAACGGAGGCTTTAGTCGCATATCGCCGCCCTGCGAAATGTCTTTAATACGACCTCCCCAAGTTTCTGCGACGAGTATTCTCCCGTCATCGAGTGGCAAGATACCAGACGGCCCCTCTAGCCCAAACGCGATCGCTGGGGCGTCCACCATATTGCCACCCGCGGTAACGTCCTTTATGCGCCCAGCGGCATGCTCGGTAACAAGCAGCCGGCCGTCTTGAGCCCATTCCATGTGGGTTGGAGCATTTAAATTGGATGCATGCAGCAACACTCTCACCATTGTTCCCACTCCCCTGCTTTAAGAGCCCCTTGCGGATGACTTTCGACCCCTAGGATACTCAGGTGCTACATTAGGTTGCAATCGAAAAATCGAAGCGAAGCCCATAAATTCTTTTGCCGGCTGGGGTTACAATTAAAGCGGCCGCCATCTCACACGAGATCGTGGTCGGATCGAGCCGGCGGTGAGCGGGGGGTTCGGCAGTCAATTCTCACGACGCACATCAAAGAAGCGACGCCATGTAGCCCCGGCGCACCCCGCGGGATGGGGTGCTGCCAGCATCACTTCCCACCTGAGATGCGCACGGCACACCGGCTCTTCTTCGGCTATGATTGCACCAGCCCAGCCGGTCCGCCTCGGCGCCCACGTCGTTTCGGGCGAGCCTGTCATGCTCGCCGCCGACGAGCGCCGCCGGCATCTCTACATCGTCGGGCAGACCGGCACCGGCAAAAGCACGCTCCTCCTCAATCTGATCGAGCAGGACTTTGCCTCCGGCGCGGGCGTCGCGCTACTCGATCCGCACGGGGATTTAGCGGACGCCGTTCTGACGCGCGTGCCTCGCGCCCGCACCAACGATCTCGTCTACGTCAATCCGGCCGACCTCGACCGGCCCATCGGCTTCAATCCCCTGTCCCAGGTGCGCGACGACCTCAAGCCCATCGTCGCCGACGGCATCGTGTCCGCCTTTCGCCACGTCTGGGCCGACAGCTGGGGCCACCGCCTCGATTACATCCTCACCAACGCCGTGCGCGCCCTGCTCGACATGCCCGGCGCCACCCTGCTCATGCTGCCCCGCCTGCTCGTCGACGACGGCTTTCGCGGCCGGCATCGTCGAGAACCACGTCGCCGATCCGATCGTGCGGTCGTTCTGGGTCAACGAATATGCCGGCTACAGCCCGAGCTTCCGCACCGAGGCCATCGCGCCCATTCAAAACAAGATCGGCAAGATTTTGATGGTGCCGAGCTTGCGCAACATGCTGGCGCAGCCGCGCAGCACGATCACCTTGCGCCGCCTGATGGACGAGGGCGCGATCGTCATCTGCAATCTGTCGAAAGGCAGTCTCGGCGAGAGCACCGCACATCTGCTCGGGGCGCTGTTGACGACCGCGTTGGCGCAAGCGGCCCTATCGCGCGCCGACATACCTGCATCCGACCGGCGCGTGTTCCATTTCTATGCCGACGAATTTCAATCGTTTGCCACCGACAGCTTCGCGCTCATTCTCTCCGAGGCGCGCAAATACGGCCTCACCCTCACGCTGGCCCACCAATATCTCAATCAGCTACCTGAGCAGCTGCGCTCGGCCGTGTTCGGCAATGCCGGCTCGATCGTCGCCGGGCGCTGCGGCGCCGAGGATGCTGCGATGCTGGCCGCGCAGATCGGTTTGAACAATTCCGACGCCCTGCTCGACCTGCCGAACTTCTCCGCCTGGGCGCGCCTGTTGCAAGGCGGCGCGCCGACCTCGCCGATCCGCTTCCACCTCTATGACACGCCGAGACAACGGCGTCCGGATGCGCACCGGCTCATCGATATCAGCCGTCAGCGTTTCGGCCAGCCACGGCCGCACGTCGAGGCCCGCATCCGCCGCTTTCTTGACAGTTGATAACTACCGCAGCGCGGAGGCGCCGCCTTTGACTTCTCACTTTTGGTTGCGCCTGAATTTTACCGCTACTATGGGGTCGGGGGCCGTCATGCGGGTGACTATCGAGCATCGCGAAGTCGTGTCCGGTGCATTGTCGAACCACAAGGACTGCTACGTCGATTGCACCGTACAGTTTTCCGAAGAGGAGCGCGCCATCGTCAAGGAGCGCGATCTCTACAGCGAAGGCTTTTCCGTCCGGGCCTCGACGCCACTGCCCAGCACCGGCTCGACCGTCGGCACGGGACTGATGCGCGGTTTCGGCCCGCTCATGATCGTGGTCGGCTTCATTTGGGGCCTTGCCGGCGGCGGGACCGGGGCAGGCCTGCTTTGCTTCGCCGGCATCGGCTTTATCGTTTTCGGATGGTTTCGCTCGCGCAAGGAGGACAAGCGTTTCGAATCCTCCAACCAGTATGTCACTATCAAACAACTGCTCAACAAACCGACCTTTACCGTGCATGCTTGGAATCCGGCCGCGGCCAAGGGCATCGAAGATGATATCCGACAGAACTTGGTCGGGCTCAAGAACCTCATGCAGAACAGCGCGCAGCTTCAGGCCAAGCAGACGTTCGAGCTATGAGCATCGAAGATTGGCTGCGCTGGCCGACCAATTCCAGCGATCCGGCCATGAACGCCGCGATCGCGGTCTTGCTCGCCTTCGTCGCTATCGTGCTGGTCGTGGTCGGCGGCGTCTTTCTGCTGCCCGTCGTGATCATCCTTGGCATCGCCAAGGGCGTACACTGGTACGCCAATCGGCCGACGCCAACGGACCAGCTTTATGCGCAAACGCAGCAGCGCGGGATCACAGCCAACTTCCCCGACCCGGAGAAATTCATAGAGGCGTACATCGATCGTTTCCTTGATGCGATCCGCGAAGACCTGCCTTCCTATCAAATTTATCTTGGCATGGTCCACATCACCGAAGCGCTGTACCGCGAAGAAAATCTCGGCAATCCCCTCCCGCCTCTTGTCGCCGCCAACGCCATCGAGGAGGGCCGCTACCGCGATCAGCTCATCGCCCATCAGCGCAAGACGCAAGACGCGCCGCATACACTCGCCGTCTTCAACGCCACGCTCGGCAAGGCCTATCTCGATTTCATCGGCACGCTGCCGCCGATCGCCAAAGCGACGGCGGAGCAGTTCGCCAAGTGCGAGGACATCGACGCCTTCGCCACGTTTCCCCTCATCGACGTGTTGCCGGACGCGGCGAAGCTGGTCTGGGCCTTGATGATCCCTTTCTTCCGCGAGGACGTGGAGCAGCTCGGGCTGTTCGCCGACATCCGCCGGCAGCTCGACCGCAACTTCCACCAAGCCTCGGGGCTCGATTACCCGGCGCCAGCCAACAAGCTCATTCCTCCGGAGAAATTCAAAGGCACCGCGCGCGAGATCGTTTCCGCCTATCTCGGCAACACGCCGCTGGAGGCGCTTGTTCTATGCCCCGATCCCCTTCTCGCTCACCGACCGGCAACGCTACGAGCACATGCACGTGGTCGGCGGCTCCGGGCACGGCAAGACCCAATTGTTGCAGCGGCTCATCCTCGACGACTTGAGCCGCGAGCAGCCGCCGGCGCTGGTCATCATCGACAGCCAGGGCGAAATGCTGCGCACGATTCAGGCGCTCGACCTGTTCGCCCCCGGCAAGCCGTTGTCCGAGCGCCTCGTCATCATCGATCCCGAGGACGTGGAATTCCCGCCGGCCTTGAACATGTTCGACCTGAAGGCGGCGCGGCTCGGCAGCTATTCGCAGGCCATCAAGGAGCAGATCGAAGCCTCGACCATCGAGACCTTCAACTACGTCTTCGGCGCGCTAGCGGCCGAACTGACCAGCCGGCAGAACACCACCTTTGCCTTCGTCACCCGGCTGATGCTGGCGATTCCCGAGGCCACCATCCACACGCTGCGCGAACTGTTCGAGGACGGCGCCTTGAGCGTCGAGGCGAGCCCGTTCGCCGCGCACATCCGCAAACTCGATGCCACCTCGCAGGCCTATTTCGAGAACCAGTTCTTCACCAAAACCTACGTGCAGACGAAGCAACAGATCGCCCGTCGGCTCTACAGCGTATTGCAGGTGCCGGCGTTCGATCGCATGTTCGCCGCCAAGAGGAACCGCCTCGACATGTTCGCGGCGTTGCAGAGCGGGGCCGTCGTCCTCATCAACACCAGCAAGGCGTTGCTGAAGACCGACGCTTCCGCGCTGTTCGGCCGCTACATGATCGCCCGCGTCATCTCCGCCGCCTTCGAGCGCATCGCAGTGGCCGCCGACCAGCGCAATCCGGCCTTCCTCATCGTCGATGAGGCGGCGGAGTATGTCGACGAGAACCTGGAGACGCTGCTGTCGCAAGCGCGCAAGTTCAATGTCGGCGTCGTGATCGCGCACCAGCACCTCGATCAGCTCACGCCGGCGTTGCGGGCCTCGGTCGCCGCCAACACCTCGATCAAGCTCGCCGGCGGCGTCTCCGACAAGGACGCCCGCGCGCTTGCCGCCGACATGCGCACCGACGCCGACTTCATCACCGGCATGACCAAGTACGCGAAATCCACCGAGTTCGCCTGCTATGTGCGCAACTACACCACCAACGCCGCGCGGCTGGAGATTCCGTTCGGCGCCATGGAGCGAGCGGCGAAGATGCCGACGGCCGCACAGGCGCAGCTGATCAGCCGCAACGGCGTCCGCTACGCGGCCGAGCGCGAACCGCCGCGGCCGGCCGCGCCCGAACCCGAACAGGCGCCGCCGGCCACCGCACGCGCTGCCGCCGCGGATGCCGCTGCACCTGCGCAAACATCGACGACGAACGACGATTGGCGGTCCTGACCGCAACAAAATTTGATCGGCCGCGCACGGCAGCGCGACGATGCGCAGACTTGCCATCGCGGCACATGGCGCACGGTTACCGCGATCCGATGCGGTTTTAGTTCGGTGTCCTCCAAAGCGAGGACGCCATATGACCATCAGCCCGACGCTCTACAGCAGTCGCTCGGAAGAGTGGCCGACGCCACAACACTTCTTCGACGGACTGCACCGCGAATTTCATTTCACGCTCGATCCTTGCGCGACCGCCGCCAACGCCAAGTGCCGGCGGTTTTTCACCAAGCGGCATGACGGCCTCGGCCGCGATTGGGGCCGCCACCGCGTGTTCTGCAATCCGCCCTACGGCCGCATTATGGCGCTGTGGGCGCGCAAATGCTTCGAGGCTTCGCGGCACGGCGCTCTGGTGGTGCTGCTCGCCCACGCGCGCACCGACACCCGCTGGTTCCATGATTGGGTCTATGGCAAGGCCGACGATATCCGCTTCGTCCGTGGCCGCCTGAAATTCGGCAACAGCCGCCAGTCGGCGCCATTTCCGTCTCTGGTCGCGGTTTACCGGCCGACACCCAAGGGCGGAGTCTGAGGGCGGCATGGTATCGTTTTGACATGGCTGCGAATGCGCACCGCCGGCCGCGGTTCCGCCGTGCGTCGGAACCGCCGGCCTTTCGCCTCACCGACGACGATGTCGAGATCGTGCGGCAGTTGGCGCGGCATCGCTTCCTGCGGTCCAGCCATATTGCCGCCCTCGTCGGCCGTTCGCTCGATCGCACCAACGACCGGCTGTCGCGGCTCTTTCACGCCGGCTACCTCGACCGGCCGCGTGCTCAGCTCGATTACTATCCGACTTCCGGGACGGCGCCGATGGCCTATGCCCTCGCCGATCGCGGCGCCAAACTTTTGATCGAGCGCGACGGCATCGCCTTCGCCAATGTCGAGTGGAGCCGCAAGAACCGCCAGGCCGGCCGACCGTTCATCGAGCACCAGTTGGAGATCATGGACTTTTACGTCGCGCTGCAATGCGCCGCGCGCAAGCGCGCCGACGTGCGGGTCATGCACGCCGACGAATTGGTGGCGAAGTTTCCCGACCAGCGAGTCAACCCGCGCGGCCCGTTCGCGTTACAGGCTCGGCTCACCCATGCAGGCGCCGCGTACGATATCGGCGTGGTGCCCGATCTGGCGTTCGGGCTGGCCTTTCCCGATGGCTCGCGCCGCTGCTTGATGGTCGAGATCGACCGCGGCACCATGCCGGTAGCGCGGAGCGACATCACGCAAACAAGCTTCGAGCGCAAGATGCGCAGTTATCTGGCGGCCTACGTCGCCAAACAGCACGAACGAAAGTTCGGGTGGAAGGCGTTCCGCGTGCTCACCGTTACCACGGACGAAGGGCGCAAGCGCTCGATGCTGGAGGTGCTCGGTAAAATTCGCGTCCCCCACAGTCCGGGACCGACGCTGTTCTGGTTTCTGACGCGGCAGGAAGCGGTCGCGTTCGACCCGCTGGCGCAGTCCTGGCAGGATGGCGCCGGGCGACCGATGCGCCTGATCTGAGCGCGCTATCTAATACAAATCTCCGGCGCTTGACGAAGTGCCGTAGTGGCATAAAGTTTCAGGAGACCCTCCGCCGATTTGAGATGTTGCGATCTGCGCTGGCAGGCACCAGACCGTGCGTCCCTGGCGCCTGCCCACGCAGGACATCGCAAACCGCTCGAAAGGAGTTTTCCATGGCGGAGAAAAGTGAAACGAAACAGCCGACGCACCGCGCCTATTCCGTGATCCGGCGCGAAGGCCAAGACGACTTCTGGCTCAATCTCGGTCTTGTGTTTCCGCACAAGGACGGCGGCGGCTTCAACATCATGCTTCAGGCGCTGCCGCTCGACGGGAAGATCGTATGCCGCGAGATCAGCGACGACGACACGGCCGCAACGCCAGAGCCGGTGCACTTGAACGACCGTCGCGGTCGCGGCGGCAGCCGGTGATGCTGCGATGCCGGACAATGTCAGCGGCCGTAAAGCGGCTTGGTTCTACAATCTCGACCTCGCGCTTCTCGCCGACGGTGGCTATCACCTTTCGGTGATGGCTACGACCGTCGATGAGGAGGAGCCGCAGCTTCTTTGCCAAGAACTTCTCGACGAACGTGTCGCCTCGATCGACGACGCGCTCGCGAGACTTAAGAAAATACTGTCGGCTTCCAATTGATCGCCAGCCATCACGACGTTGCACGGTGCGAACCGCGTGCAGGCGCGGGCGTGCGACGGGCAGCGTCGGAGCCTGTCAATGGCTTATTCTTCGCTGAAGCTCCCACCAGTGCGATCAAGAGCCCCGCCGTACGCGGGGCTCTCCCTTGGTCTATTCACATGCTCACCAACCATCCCTATTCCGCTCGCGCACAATGCTTCAGCGCAAAAGTTGCGATATAATCAAACGATGAACTCAGCGATCGGACTTGTCTTATTAGGCATTTTCGTTATCGTCACGCAGGCATTAGCATCTGCTTACTTAGACCGAAGCCGGCAGGCTGCGTTCGCACAGCTGGCCTTGGCGAGGCGACTTACATACCGCTCTTTCCAGAGGAAATGGTATTCACTCGTATTGCCTATGCAAACCGTTGCAATACGCGAACTTACCGGCTCGACCTGCGGCCAACAAATAGCGATTCGAGACGTTATCAAGTCTGGATTTCTCATTTCCGCACTTATGGATATCTAGGCATTCGCTGTTCCTTTTTCCAACTCAACATCGTGAAACGACACTACAAGTCGGATCACGTGAACGTAAGCCACAACGGTTGTTCGGAACACTGTTCGGAGGCTTCATGCCCATCACCAATATTAGCCAGTTCATTGAGGATACCGCGCTTGTGCAATCAACGAAGCAATAAAACCAGCTTCGTAATCTCTCAGGAAATAGCCTGCAGATTTGGCCGAATTCCAAGCAACAGGCGGAATTGAACCCCCAACAATCGTCTCAGCGATTTTCTGAAACGCTTGATCGATTTCATAATTTGCAACGCCGCCGGGATTTCCGGTCATCACGTCATTAGCTGCCGTTTTTAGCTCCGATAATTCTTGCTTGATCTCCACAAACCCGCCAGCGAGTTCCGCGGTTATACTCGCTAACTCCACGTCGTCAGTTGTCTTAAATGTCGCAGACCAGACTGAAACAACGGTCATGACCACGGCCTTCACATCGGATGACGCGTTCTGAAAGTCCGGGTCAGCATACACATACTGTAAGCCCTCACTGTTCGCGTTTTCCAATACTATCGCGAGCGGAGTGCGTGGTTGGAGAGTCATTGGAGTTGTTCCATTGGTCCCCGTACTCAATGGCAAACCAACCGCGTTTGGTTGGCCGAGACTCCACCCGAACGTCGCTGCATAATTAACGTTTTGATTGAGTAGCGACGCGGTGCCCGATGGCGTAGACGGACTAGGTATTGGGATGGGTGTGGGCGGTGGTGTCGGAGTAGAACCGGGAGTTGGCATAAATGTGGTCGTCGAACTGGGCGACGGCGCGGACTGCGTCCACAACAGATACGGATAGCCGTTATTGATGCTCGCATTGCTGCCCCAGACGGTGGGATCAAAATTTGTCGGCAGCCCTGATTGGAATCCAGCCGTAGTGAGGCCGGCCCCGCCCGCACTATTGGTATGATTGGAGGTCTCGGTATCCCAATATGAATAATTCACCACACCTTGGAGAGGAAAAGAATATCCGACGAGACCGCCATAATATATGTTCCCGGTCGGAATCAACCCGTTTGAATAAGAATAATTGATGGTCCCGGAATTGGCTCCCGCAAGCCCGCCCGCTGCATTAACATTGCCGCTTACGCTTCCTTTCGCATAAGAGTTGGTCACATTTCCCGAGTTCAGACCCACCAGCCCCCCGCCTTGGCTGTAAAGGCCATTCGCAGTTACCGAACCAGTCGCATAGGATTTAAGAATATTGCTGTCGTTTATGCCGACCAAGCCGCCGACCCGCACGCCATTAAACGCCGTAGCATTGCCCCCACTGACGGGTCCTGTCGCAAAGGATTGCGTTATTGTGCCGGCGCCGGAGTTGAGGGCGACCAGGCCGCCCACTTCGTTCGCCGCATTAGATGTAATGGTAGCGAGCGAACTGGAGTTGGAAATTGAGCCAGTATTAGTTCCAACGAGACCACCGACAACATTAATGCCAGAAACACTTCCCGTCACCGATGATCCGATTATAGTACCGTCGTTTTCTCCAGCGAGAGCAGCGTTGCTACTGCCACTACCATAGATACTGACGTTTGTCAGCGCCACGTTTTCAATTGTTCCGGCAAAGCTGATGTGTCCAAACAGTCCGACATACGTATTGGAAGAATTGTTGATCGTAAGCTGATTAATCGTGTGATTGTTACCGTTGAGCACCCCGCTGAATGCGATAAAGATGGGATCGATAGGTGCGAAACCGGCACCACTATTCCAGCTCGCCGTCGTGCTTGCGTCGATGTTGGTGCCGAGCGCATAGGTGCCTGACAGATTGTTCTGAATGTTTTGCAGGTCGTAGACCGAATTTACCAGCATATACGCGGTCAGCTGGTTGGTCACCGCACCGTTCGTTAGGACATACGGCCTGTAGTCGAAGGGCGATGTATAGCTTGTTGAATTGACCGCGCTTCCTGACGGGTTATCGGCCGGGTTATAAAAGATCGAAACCGTTCCAGTGCTTCCGGAAAAATCGACCATTCCGCTGCCAAGGAAATTGACGGTTCCAATCCCGGTACCCGTGGCGTCGGCCCGGAGCACCAGATTGCCCGCCCCGGTATTCGCGATCGTGACGCCGTCGTTGATCGTGATATTGCGGTAGGCGTTGAGCGTCAGCGTGCTGGCGTTAGCCCAGCTCAGGCTTGAGGCGACGGTGATGTCGCCAGCCTGGCTTCCGGTCGTGCCGACCGTCGTCACGACCACATCGCCGCTCGCAAGCGCGGTTTCGATGGATGAAACCGTAATGACCTGGCTTCCTGCCGCCGCTGCTATGGTGGCGTTCAGCGGATCAAGCAGCAGCGTACCGCTCGCCCCGTTGGGGGCGCCGGTGTTCACCGATCCATCGAAGGTCAATTGGTGCCCCGAAGTTTCGACGAAACCCCCGGTTCCTGATGACTGTCCTCCTCTGGCCTGAATCGTGCCGAAGAACGTGGTCGCTTCGTTCGACCAGACGATGACCTTGCCGCCGCTCCCGGCATTGGTGGCAGACGCATTGATCGTCGTCCCGGCATCGACTGAAGTCGTCGTTGCGGTCGCCACCGCGAACGGCTCAAGGTAGGCGCTGGGATTTGACACCAAGGACTTGTTCGGCGCGCCGCCGCCCCAATCGCCGCCGATCATCACTGCGCCGCCCCCGGCTCCACCGCTCGCGTTGATGTTGGCGCCCGTCAGCTGCACGTTTTCTCCGGTCACTACGATCGTGCCGCCGGTCGCGTCCTTTCGCTCTCCTGCCGCCGATAGTGTGCCGGAGACTGAAACCGTTTGCGTCGGGGCGCCGGCCGGCTTGCTCGCCCCGGTCGCTGCTCCGAGCACGATCATGCCGTTGTGCGTGCCGACCGTATTGGCCTCGATCACCCCGGAATTGTTGATGATGGAATTGACCACCGCGCGCGCTGCGACTGCGGTCAGTTCGACCTTGCCGCCGTTGGCCTTGAGTTTGCCCTCATTGCTGACCAGCGATTTCAACGGCTGCCCGGTCGAAACGTCGATGACGCGCGACGCGATCGAATTTTTGAGCCCGAGCGTGATCAAGCTGTCGCCATAAAAATCCAGCGTGAACGCGTTTCCCGAAGCGAGCGCGACGGTACCGAGGTTCGCCGTGATGGTGCCTGTGTTACGCACGCCGGGTGCCACGAGCGCGGCGAAGCCGCCGCTTTGCGCCGTGATGCTTCCCTGGTTGACGATCGAGGCGGAGGGATTGCCGAGGCCCGTGAAATTGTACCGGCCTGCCATGAAATCACCGTTGGCGATGTCGTGCGTGGTGGCAAGAAAGCTGCCCGTGTTCACCTGTGCGTCCTTGCCGAACAGGATGCCGTCCGGATTGACGAGGAACACCTGTCCGTTCGAGTTGAGTGATCCGAATATCTGGGAGGGGCCCTGCCGGCCCGTCACGCGGTCAAGCTCGGTCGAACTGGCGCCCGGCATGTTGATGGTGGTCCTCTCTCCCGCGCCGACGTTGAACGTGTTCCAATTGATGATGGCGTTCTGACTCGATTGGTTGACAACGACATTGGCGCTGCCCTGTCCCGATACACTGGCGGAGCCCGCAGCCACGCTAGCGCCGTTCGGCCCCGCGGCAGCCGGCGCCAACGATAGCTGCATCGCGAAGGCGGTGAGCAGCAATAGTCGCCAAAGGCTCATTGCTCGCGCTCCTAATACGTTGCCGCGACGATGAAAAAGAACCGCCAATTATTGGTTGCCCCTTCAATCGCCTTGGCAACCGAAAGATCGACGTTCACGCGACTGAAGAAGCCCACGCGCACGCCGCCGCCCGCTGACGCGGCGTCGAACACGCCCGGCACGCCGGATGACGGCTCAAGCGTGTAGAGCTGCCCCCAGTCCGTGAAGCCGTAGAGCTGCACCTGCGAGAACTGCGGCGAATGATTCGAAATATCGTAACGAAGCTCGCCGGTCGCTTCGACGCAGGAATCGCCGAGGAACTGCGAAGGATAAAAAGCGCGACCGAAATAGCGACCGCCGAACCCGCACTGTTCGGGCACGAGCAGCGGCGTAAATGCGTATTGCCCGAAGGCTGCGGCGAACGCGGAAAAGCTTGCCGGCAGCGGCTGGGTGTGGCTGGCGTAGCCATCGAGCTTGGTGAAATCGACCCGCCCGACCGAGCGCGAGGCGAGCGGATTGCCATTCTGCGTGCTGCCGAGCCCTTCGATGCCTTGGCTCACTCTCGCGTAGAGCTGATTGATGCCCTGGAACGGATCGGCAAAGTCGCCGTCCGCGCGGGCGCGGAAACCCCGAAGCCGATCATCGGTGAATGTCGCGTCGTGAACGTCGCTCTGGGTGTCCCAAGCGAAGAACAAGCCGGACAACGTGAGATTTCGTTCGCGTGAGCGCAGCAGCGAATAGGACATGCCTGCATCGGCGTAGGGGCCAAGAGTTCGGTACTGCAGGGCCTCAAGCGGCGCGGTGTCGGGAGACCCCCACGTATAACTACCGTCAGCAAAGACGGAGAGACCCCCAGGAGTGAGGACCTGCTTATAGTTGGCCGCTACGTAATTTAGTTCCTTGAAAGGTATCGCGCCGGCGTAGGTGAACGTTACCGCTTCATTCTGATGAAGTAGATTGTTGAACGTTGCGGAGGCAAGGTATTCGAGCGGCCCCTGTCCCGGTGTGCCGCGGTTGTCGACTTGTCCGAGCGCCGCGACCGGCTTCTCGGCGACCTGAACCGTCAGCACGGAAGCAGCCGGTTCTGCGGATGGACGCAGCGCCGTGGTGAATTTCAGTCCGGGTAGATCGCCCGCAAGCAGAAGGTACCGCTCAATGATGCGGATATTGGCCGGCCGCTGTGCCGTAATCTTCTCCGCATAGTAGGAGAAGAAATCGCGATAACGCGACAGCTGCGGCGGCCACTCGACCTTGTCGATGTAGCCCTCGATAACCTCGATATGCACGATCGCGTGTTTCGGATCGAGCTGTTGCGGCGGAACGACGGCGCGCGAAAGCACGTACCCGTCGTTGCCATACTTCGCTGTTATACGCTGTGCCAGCGCGTACACGGCCGTGAGCGGCACGCGCTGGCCGATCAGGTCCGCGTAGAGCGCCTTGAGCTGCTTGCTCTCGTAAACCGTCGCGCCCGTGATCTGCACGCTACCGACGCGCAGAAATATCTTCTCGGCGCCTTTAGGTGCTACCGTGTTCGGCAGCGCCACGGTCGGACCCGCGGGTCGCGCTTGCGGCGCCGGCGGTTGGATAAAGCGCTCTTGCTGCCGTCCGGGCTGCTCACCCGACGGAATGAGCTGCGCCGCCGAAACGGCGGGAATGGCCACGATTGCGAGCGCCGGCAGAAGACGGCGCGCCCAGCCCCACACGACGCCCCCTAGAAATGCGGCAAATACCTTAACCCCGTACCATTCAACCGAAAGTTAGCACGGTGAGTCAATACCATCGGTTGAAATGCCGCACTTCAGCGCGCAATCTGTCCACAGGAAGGGTTCTCAGGGCGCGCACTTCCTACGGAAGCGAGAACATTGCGGTCAGTCAAAGGGTGGTGGTTCGGGTCCGTTTTCAGGATTATTTTCTCAAAAAATATGTGGGTACGATTATGGGTAGCAGACATTTTGACGCAGGACGTTTCCGGCGATATTCAATAGCTTAGCCTGGAGATGTGGTTCCTCTCCTGGCACCAGAATTTTCAAAATCTGACGGGTCATTTCACCCCTCGTATCGTCACCACCGGGCTTGATCCGCCGTGTTTCCCGGATGCGGTGCAGCGCGAAGCGGTGCACTGCTGATCCGGGATCGTCGCAAACACGGAGTCTCCGAAGGTCCCGGTCTGCAGCGCACCACTGCGTGCTGCCCTGCGCCCGGGAAACGAGCTTCAAGCAATGACGACGTGCAACACCGTTCTCGCGGCGCGTGCGCGCCCGAGTTTTGTTTTATCTGATCCCGAAAGCCCGCCTGGATGGATCGTCGGCCGGATTGTCCTGCCGCGATCGCTTGGCTTTCGAGATCATCACGACGACGACGATAAGCCGAGGGGAAGCGGAACGCCGACAGACGCAGTGTTTCATGATGCCGTGCTGCGGCACGGCCGCGCGCCTTGCGGGACGCGCTCGCCTGTCGGCGTTCCACCGCGGCTCTTGCCGTTGGGCCTCTCGGCCCGCGGGCGCAACTCCAGGCCAGGCTTCCTGGGAAGAGGCGGGACGTTCGATCCTGTAAGGCCGCGCCAACCGGGGGGCGGAGACCTCGCGTTCCTCAACGGGCGTTACCCGCGCCCGCCAGTCCCAGTCCAGGGAACGCACCTCCCAGACCGGTCATAGTGCCGGTCCGTTGATGCCCGAAGCTGCCCGGGAGCGGATGGCAAATCCGCGCGCGGGCGCCGCTCTCGCCCCACTCAGGCATGCCGTCCAGAAGGCGTCCCTCGACGGGCGAGATTCGGGGTGTGTAACTTATATCGGGACGTTTGTCAAGCGGTGTGTCGCCACCGCGGAGACGGCATTCCGGTCCGCCCGCGGCGGCAAGCTACGAATGCAACGGATTTAGTTCGGTGAAATAGTAACGTGTCATCGTAATCGCCGTAATTGAGAGTCAATAATCGTCGTCAGCAAAGTAATCAATGTTAGTACAATTGTTGACGCGAAAAAGGCTCAAATTCGTTAAGCGATGCATAGCCCGTGGATTAGAATACAGCCACGAAGGCATCGTATAGGTAATTGCGGGGTCTGCACCTAACGGCCACACGTTTACAAAAAATATTCCTGACAAGAGGCGGGCTGCATCGGCGAGTGTCACGCTAGAAGGAACATTACGGCATATCAAATCAAGAGACCTTAAATCATTTGAAAATTGCATGAACGCGCGGCGAGCAAGCGAGCGCGTAAATACGGTGTCAACGCTAGCGAAGTCATTGTGGATCGAAAGAGAGTTGAACCAAGGATGCACGACAAATATCAATATGAATGGGTGATTTCTGGTGAACTGCTTTGCATCTCTAAACGGAAAAAGCCCGTTCTCTCTGGCAAGGTGATAAGGATCGACGTGACGACTTGAAACCATCACCGGCTTGTCAGCCTCAAGACGGATATGGAGGCGGCCTTTCTGCACCATCCGCGTCTGCTTGAGTTCAATGGCAATATTCGATGCAGACTTGATCAGTTCTGAAAATGCATCAAAGGAAAGGTCCCACGATTCTTCCACAAGCACCTTTTCACCCGGGATTTCCTCTTCTAATCGCTCCCTTAAGCGCTGAGCCAGCCGCCCATTGGAGCCGAATGCCTTCACGTCAAAATAGACGCCGCAATGCGTGATCTTACCGTCTAGCGTCGAGCCGTTCATAGCCAGAACATCGCTAGGGCTCATTTCAACTTGCGGCGTGATTCTTACATTGCAACGAGCCAACCAATCGTATGCGGCGAGTTCTGCGAAAGCACCATAGGTATGTCTGTTAATCAAATTACAAGTAAGATCACGGACGCGATCTTTTGGTCGAGGATTGTTCGTTATAAGGTCGTCAACTGCGCGCGTAATCAATCGACAATGCGCATCACAATTTGCGAGATTAAATGCATCGGTGTCGAGATTAGCGTTCTCGACGATCGTCTCAAGCTGCATTTCGGCAAACACGCCGCTTTGGGCAGCGAGATTGCTGATCCATTCGTGGCGAGTTCTCTGCAATTATTGCCCTCTGATTACACGTGCGGTTTCATTTGGGAACCGCACTGTGGACAGCCGGCAAGAGCCATATGTATGACATTCCGTATGCGAACATTGCTACACCGGCGCCAGCTCTGCATCATACACCATCATTGAATGATGCAAGTTTCGCGACCATCTCGCGCATTTGCGATTGGTCAAAGGCTCCGCTCATCGGAATGGTCGGGCTACCGTCAGCATCATACCACATCAGCCAAAAAGGCTCCCACCCACCATCTCTGTCAACGACGTATTCTAGCCAAAGGCTGTACCCGTCACTGGCCACGAGAGGGCCATCGAAGACGCTTCCTCGCACTGGGTTCGAGCCGTGCCGAAATCCCTTGGTTATATCGGTCCAAAACCGGCTATTTCGGCACGTGTAGGGGGTATCGTTGAGCCTATTATGCGCCGCCATTGAGTGCTCCAGTACTGAAAGGAAGAAAGGCGATGCGCTAGTTCGCCGCGATCAGGCTTCCAAGGTCGGATGCAAATTCGGACGACGACAATACTCGCACGCTCGTATTCAGCTTCTTGAATTGTTTTCTGAAATCGTCGTCGTCTGTGACGAGAACGTCGGCATCCGTAAGCGCGGTAACTCCAATCATCGCGTCAGCGCTGTGTTTCGGATTGCCATTTCGAAGCGCTTCGAAAGCCGCGTGAGTGATGGGACCCCCCAATCGGTCGTCACCTAGCCACGACCAGCCGCAAAAAAACATTGAAATGCCGATTCGTTTTGCATTGATCGCAGTGGCTTGTCCAATATTGTTCTCAATGGGAATTTGGGAAAGTTCCGTTAGCTGCACGCGTGTGGTCTTGAAGGCGATGAGCCCAGAAGCACTGCATCGGCGGATAAGTTGTTTTAGGTTCCAGTCGTTCCGCGCTACCGCGTCGTGAACATTGGAATCGCACATGACTTGTATGACCATTGCACGCTCTCCTTCGGCCATATGTGGTAATCCCGTGGTAGATTGCCGCATCATCCCAAATCGACGGGACAATCTCGGAAATCCTATTGAGATTCAATGGGAAACAGTAAGTTATTGACAGCGCGTGCGGCGGTCTAGACGAACGCGGTAACCCACCGTCCGGTGGCGGCCGAGTGGCGGAATACGCTTCGCTATTCCGCCCTATGTGGCTCTTGAAGAAGTGAAAGGCGCCTATGGCGCAATCCAATGAAAAAGCCGCCGTCGTCACCGGCTCGACCGACGGCGCTGGCCACCTCGTCGCGATGCGGCTCGCCGCTGCCGGCTTCTGTGTCCTGGTGCATGGGCGCGACGCGGGGCGCGGGGCGGAGGCGGTGGCGGAGATTACGAGCGCGGGCGGCGTGGCCGAATTCCTCCAGGCGGACCTCGCTTCGCTCGCCGAGGTGCGGCGCTTGGCCGCCGCGATGCGGAAGGCGACGGGGCGGCTCGACCTTTTGGTCAACAATGCTGGCATCGGGCGGGGCATGGATCTCGCGGCGCGCGAGGTGAGCGCCAACGGGTATGAGCTGCGGTTCGCGGTGAATTATCTTTTGGGGGTCTTTGCTGACTTATCTGCTGCTGCCGCTTCTGAAGGACAGCGCGCCGGCGCAGATCGTCAATGTTTTCTCGGGCGGGGGAGGAGGCGATCGACCTCGACGATGTGATGCTGACGCAGAAGTATAACGGCGCACCGCCGGTACCGCGCGCGGGTGAACGCGCGGCCGACGACTCGTTCACGGCTACGCGACGATATCGGACTCCGCCCCCAACGACACTCGCGTCGCGTCGTATTCGAACAACCAATCGTAGCGGGTGCGGACCTTTTCCGGCGCCCACTCGACATCGACATAATTCGCGGCGGCGGCGGGATCGGCGAGCGCCGGATTGTGGAAGCGCTTGGCGTTGGCGGCCGAGCCGAGCACGATCGCGGTGGTCCGCGGCAGGCGGAGCCTTTGGTAGCGCGCCAGCGCCTGCTCCGGCGCGTCGGCGAAGGTTTGCAGACAGCGGGCCAGCACGACGGCGTCTTCGAGCGCCATGATGGCGCCATGAGCCAGGAACGGCAGCGTCGGGTGGCAGGCGTCGCCGAGCAACGCGCAGCGGCCGTCGACCCATTGTTGGATCGGATCGCGACCGATCAACGCCCATTTGTAGGGAACGTCGATTTGTTCGATCATCAGGCGGACCAGCGGGTGCCAGAGCGCATAGTCGCGCAGGCACTCCGCGGTCGTTCCGGCGGTCGACCAGGATTCTTCGGTCCAGTCGGCGCGTTCGATGAAGGCGGCAAAATTCAAAAATTCGCCGCCGCGTACCGGATAGGTGATCACGTGGCCGCCGGGCCCGACCCAATTGGTCCCGACCGGGCGCTGCAGCTCGGCGGGGAGCTTGCCGATCGGGATCAAGCCGCGCCAGGCCATGATGCCGGTGTAAATCGGCTTGGTCTGGCCGAACAGACTGGTGCGCAGCATGGAGTGCACGCCGTCCGCGCCGATCAGCGCGTCGCCCGCCTGTTCGCCGTGACCCTCGATCTCGAGGACCGCGCGATGACCCTCGGTGCGACAACCGACACAGCGCTGTCCGACCCTGATGGCGTCGGGTTTCAATGCCGTGACGGCTTCGCGCAAGACGCGATGAAGATCGCCGCGATGCACGAACCAATACGGCGCGCCGAACCGCGCGCGGGAATCCGCGCCGAGATCGAACAGCGGCCAGACCTGTCCGCTGTTCCACAGCCGCACCTCCTTGCGTTCCGCTTCGCACACGACGGCGGCCAAAGCGTCCTCGAGGCGGAGCGCGATCAGAACACGCGTCCCGTCCGGCCCCAGCTGAACGCCGGCGCCGAGCTCGCCCAAAGCCGACGCCTGCTCGAACACGGTGACGTCGATATCGCGCTGCAGGAGCGCCAAGGCTGCCGTGAGGCCACCAATGCCGGCGCCGGCGATCATCACATGCGCACGAGAAGCCAAGATCTCTCCAAAAACTCGTTGCCGCGGGTGGCACTTCAAGTCGACGGCCAGGGCCGTCGAAAGGCGACTATACGCGAGCGGGTCGGGCGGAGCGCGGGGGCTACCGGTGCGTCGCGCCGCCGTCGACGTTGAGCGATTGGCCGGTCATGAAGGCGGACGCGTCGGAGGCGAGAAAGAGCACGACGCCGACCAGATCGTCGGGGATCTGCGGCCGCGGCACGCATTGCATCGCGACGATGCGCTCCTTCTGCTCGGGGGTGACGGTCTTGCGGGCGATTTCGGTGTAGGTGGCGCCGGGCAGCACCGCATTGACGGTGATGCCGTCCGCTCCGAGTTCGCGCGCCATGGAGTGGGTCATGCCCTCCAGCGCCGCCTTCGAGGCGATGTAATGCAGATAGTTCGGCCGGCCGAGCGTGACCGCGCCGGACGCCATGTTGATGATGCGGCCGAATTTGTTCCGCCGCATCAGCGGCAGCATCGCGCGCGCGCACAGGAACGGTCCCGTGAT
The DNA here is from genome assembly GCA_963745155.1 of uncultured Pseudomonadota bacterium. Classification (GTDB taxonomy): domain Bacteria; phylum Pseudomonadota; class Alphaproteobacteria; order Rhizobiales; family Xanthobacteraceae; genus BOG-931. The sequence continues at coordinate 26,336 of CAVUWO010000017.1, forward strand.
GTTGACGCGCAGCACCTGTTCCCACTCGGGCAGCGGAATCTGGTCGAACGGACGCATCTCGAGCGTCGAGAAGATCGCGGCATTGTTGATGAGAACGTCGGCGCGGCCGAACTGGCGGTCGACATCGGCGCCGAGCGCGGCGACCGATTCCGCATCGGCGACGTCGGTCTCGACCACCGTGGCGTGGCCGTTGCCGGCCGCGATCTCCTTCGCGACGGCATGGGCCTTCTCGACGTTGCGCTCGGCGATGACCACGCGCGCGCCAGCCGATGCGAACGATTTGGCGAACGCCCGGCCGATGCCCTGGCCGGCGCCGGTGATGACCACGACTTTGTCAGCGACGGAAAACGTTTCGGACACGGCGGCCTCTGTTTTCATTTCAGTTGACGAATGTGGATTTTGAATGCGGCGGAACGATCAGCCGCCTGCGCCAGCGCGCCGAGCGCGGCGCCGGCATCGGCGGGTTGCCACCATAGCTTCGCGCCGAGATCGCGGGCAATGATGCCGGCGGTGATGTATCCGGCGCCGCCGGAAATCGCGCCGCCGGGATGGCCGGCCGAGCCCGCCATGTAGAGATTCGGAATCGGCGTGCGGTAGCCGAAATGATTGTACATCACCTGCTCGGCGTTGAACGCGCCCATGAAGATGTCGCCCTGGCGCATGTTGATCAGCTCGTGGGTGTATTCCTTCGCGGTGTAGACGTATTGGCCGATGATGTTGCGGCGGGTGAGGTTCGGACAATAGCGCGCGAAGGTCTCGATGATCTTGTCGGCGAATTCGCGCTTGAACTCTTCGTAGTTCTGGCCGCCCAGCTCCGGCTCGAGCGGCATCACGTGCCAGCAATAGGTGGTATGCTTGCCGGGCGGCGCCTGGGTCGGATCGATCAGGCTGAGCGGCCCCGAGCCGAACTGGACGACGCGCGGCACGCGGTTGGCTTTGACGTCCTCGTGGGCCGAGAACAGATCCGCCATGCTCTCGGCGCCGATGCTCCATTTGAGCGTGCGGTCGATGTTCGGATCGAACGACGCGGCGGAAAACCGCGGGGTCTCGTTCAGCGCGAGGTGCAGACCGAACAGCGTCCAGCCGGTGTATTGAAAGCGGTCGAGTTTTTCCAGAAACGGCGCAGGGAGCTGCGCGCGCCCGATCAGCGTCTCGAACGTCTGGTGCACGTCGACGGTGCTGGCGACGAACTGGCGCGCCCGCACGGTGCGGCCGTCGGAGAGCGCGATGCCGGTCGCGCGGCCGCCTTCGATCAGAATGCGGTCGATCGCGACCTGCGGCGCAAAGGTGCCGCCGGCGGCGATGAAGGTCTCCATCAGGCCGCGCGCCAGATTGAACGAGCCGCCCTGGCAGAGCTGATAACCGGTTTCCAGGTCGAAGGCGCGGATCACCGATCCCATCGGGCTCGTCTTCGACAGCGTGTCGGTGAGCCAGGTGCCGAACAAAGAGACCTTGAACAGGAACAACAGCTTGACGTGATCGTCCTCGAACAGTTCGTCGACCACGTCGAGCGGCTGGCGCCGGCTGACCTCCAGAAAATCGCGGCCGATCGCGGTTTTGGCCAGCAAGCGCTTCGCGCTCGGCCTGCGGCAGCGGCTCGGCGTAGCGCTCGGGCATCAGGATCCGGGCGGTGATCTCCTCGGCGCGGCGGTTCCACTCGCGGAAGGTCTCGGCGTCCTTCTGCGAGAAGCGCGCGACGTTGGCGATGGTCTCTTCGCGGTCGCGCCCGAACACCAGAGCGGTGCCGTCGCGTGGGCCTGGCCGAACTCGTAGCGCGGCGTGATGTAGGTGACGCGGTCTTCCAGCCCGAGGTCCTTGAACCACGGCGTCTCGGAAATGTGGAAATGATTGATGGAATGCAGGTTGTGATAAAACCCCGGCGCCGTGACCTCTTTGGTGGTCAGGCCGCCGCCGTATTGCAACCGGCGATCGACCAGGAGAAATTCGCAGGCCCGCTTTGGCGAGATAACTGCCGAGCACAAGGCCGTGATGGCCGGCGCCGATGATGATGCCGTCATAGGTCTTTTCCAAAGCCTTGGTCATCGATCCTCCCCGAGGCTTTGGAAGCGATGCGCCATCCGCGCGGCGCCCAAAGCCCGATATGTGTCCGGCTGCAAATGGCGCGCCGGCCGTCGGTTTTGCGGCGAATGTGCAACAGCGCGCAATTGCAAGGCAAGCGCGCCGGCCGCGTGGCTGATCTGCGCGTTCAACCGGGGAACACGCGATACACGCGAAACTTGTCGGTCCGCGCGGCGCAATGACCGAGGTCAAAGCTCGCCGATGCGGATGATGGGCTTTACCGTGATGCCCCGTTCGCTGTCCTGCGCCGCTTCGTTGATGCGGTCGAACGGATAGATTTTGGTCAGCTTGTCGAATGGGAAACGGCCCTGCATGAACAGGTCGACGAGCTGCGGAATGAAAATATCCGGTACGCTGTCGCCCTCGATGATGCCGTAGATCGTCTTCGCCATCTGCATGAATTCGGTGATGTCGATCCTGATGTCGGTGCCGGGCGGCGCGGCGCCGACGATGCCGCAGACGCCGCGCACGCCGAGCGCATCGACGGCCTGTCGCACCACCGCCGGCAGGCCGGTGGTCTCGAGGCAAACTTGCACGCCGCCATTGGTGATGGCCTTGACCGCGGCGACCGTGTCGCCCGCTTTGGCGTCGACGACGTGGGTCGCGCCGATCTCTTGCGCCAGTGCGAGGCGCGACGGCACGACATCGACCGCGACGATCGTCGTGGCGCCGACGGCGCGGGCGGCCATGATCGCGCTCAAGCCGACCGCGCCGGCGCCGAACGCCGCGAAGCTTGCGCCCGGCCCGACCTTCAGGGCGTTCATGACGGCGCCGGCGCCGGTCTGGATGCCGCATCCGAGCGGCCCAAGGAGTTCGAGCGGCGCTTCCTTCGGTACTTTCACGACATTGCGTTCATTGGCGAGCGTGAAAGTCGAGAACGACGACTGGCCGAAGAAATGATCGTGGATCGGGCCGCGATCGTCGTGCAGGCTGTTGGTGCCGTCGGCGCGGCCGCCGCTGAAATTATAGTCGTTGAAGGTCAAACAATTGTTCGGCCGGCCCGTCACGCACATCCGGCAACGTCCGCACGACAAGAAGCTCATCACGATATGGTCGCCCGGCTTGACCTTGACGACATTGACGCCGACTTTCTCGACCACGCCCGCGCCCTCGTGCCCCAGCACGATCGGCAGCGGCACCGGATAGACCTGATCGCGGATGACCATGTCGGTGTGGCACATGCCCGCCGCAACGATGCGCACCAGCACCTCGTCCTCACGCGGCTCCTCGACAAGTCGCAATTGTTCGATGACGAACGGGCCGCCTTTGCGGCGGATGACGGCCGCAGTCACAGTGTTGGTCGCAGGCATGGTGTTCCCCCAAACGTATTGTTCCGAGCGCACCGACCGCCCGCCAGCGCGGGCGATCGGCGGCAAGGATTTTTGATGATCCGCGTCAGCCGACGCGGATGACGATTTTGCCGAAATGCGCGCCGGAAGCCATGTGCTGATAGGCCGCCTTCACGTCGTCGAAGCCGAACACGCGGTCGATCACCGGCTTGAGCTTGTTGGCGGCGATGGCGGCGCTCATCTGCATCGAACATCTCGGTCGAGCCGACATAGATGCCCTGCACGTTGGCGCGCTTGGAGAAGATCAGACCCGGATTGAGCTCGGTCGCGCCGCCGGAGAGCCCGCCGATCATGCTGATCTTGCCGCCGTTGCGGATGGCGCCGAACGAGCGCGCCAGCGTGTTGGCGCCGCCGACCTCGATGACGTGATCGACGCCGCGGCCGCCGGTCCATGCGACCGCGTCCTTGTCCCATTCCGACGTGGTCTTGTAGTTGATGCCGTGAGCGGCGCCGAGCGCCTTGGCGCGCGCGAGTTTTTCGTCGCTCGACGAGGTGATGATGGCGGTGATCCCCATGGCGTGCGCGAATTGCAGCCCGAAGATCGAGACGCCGCCGGTGCCCTGCAGCAGCACCGTGTTCCCGGCGATCAGCTTGGCGTGATGCATGATGGCGTTCCACGCGGTGACGCCGGCGCACGGCAGCGCCGCGCCTTCTTCGATCGACAGATGCGCCGGGATTTTGACGACGCCCTCTTCCTCCAGCACGACGTACTCGGCGAGCATGCCGTCGATGGCGCCGCCGAGCGCCGAAGCGGCCACCTCTACCGGATTAGCCTCGCCGCCGGGCCAGCGCTGGAAGAAACAGCCGGCGACCTTGTCGCCCACCTTGACGCGCGCCACGCCCGGGCCGATTTCGACGACCTCGCCGGCGCCGTCGGACAGCGGAACGAGGTTGTCCCGCGACGGCATGCGATAGGTGCCGCGCACGATGCCGAGGTCGCGGAAATTCAGCGAACAGGCGGCGACCTTGACCAGCACCTGCCGGTAGAGCGGCTTCGGCATCGGCCGGTCGACGATGGCGAGCGCGTCGATCCCGGCGCCGCCCTTGGGCAGTTGATAGGCACGCATGTGTTTTGCTCCCGGTATGCGTACGGCGAGCGCCCTTTTTAGCCTTATCGGCACGACGGAAGATAGTCAGACGCCTGCGGTGCGGATGCCAGCCTCCCGCATGGCTTGCTCCGCCGCTTGCGCACCGCCGAACATCGCCCCGGTGAAGCCACCGCTTCCGGTATAGGCCGAAGCGAGCCAGAGGCTCTCGATCGCCGTGCGCGGGCCCTGCTTGATCGTGTCGAACAGCGAGCCCTCGGGCGCGAAGCCGTAAACCGCCCCGTCCGGCGTGTTGAGATAGTGTTGCATGGTCTGCGCGGTCGCCATTTCGCGATGGGTGATCGCGGCGGCAAGCCCGGGAAAGCGCTGGTCCAGATCGGCAATGAGGCAATCCATCCACTGTTCCTTGCGCGCTTTGACGGTCGCGGCGTCAAGCGACGACCAATTGTCGAGGCGGTCGCTGCTGCATAGGCTCAACACCGAGGGCCCGGTCTCGTTGAGGCCACTGTCGATGCGACTGAAGTCGACCGCCACATAATAAGGCACGCGGCCGTCCGGCGCCTTTGCCATCAAAGCGGAAGCCTCGCGCATTTGCGACAGGCTGCGCATCCAGTCGGGAACGATAAAATTCGAGTAGCCGCGGAGACCGAACTGGCGCGGCGGCCGGCCGACGGCGAACGACACGGTCCATAAGGAACTCGACGGTTGGCGTCGCGCGTAGGGCGCAAGGAATCCGGCGCGTCGGTCCTGGGGCAGCATCGCAGCGAGCACCTGCGGCGCCGCGTTGCCGAAGATCGTTCGCGCCTGATCGCAGCGTTCGTCCCCACCGCCGCGGGCATGATGACCGACGCCAACGATCCTGCCGGCCTCAAACAAGAGCGCATCCGCCTCGCGGCCGGTTTCAACCGTGCCGCCGGCCGCCGTGACCAGGGCGAACAGGCGATCGCTCAGGGCTTGCGAGCCGCCGCGCACATAGTGGCCGCCGCCGGCAAGATAGGACGCTTGCGGAACGGCGTAGCGAAGAAACAACATCCGGTCGGGATCGTCGTGATAATATACGATGTTGGCGGCGAGGGCGAATTTGACGGCCTCGTCGGCGCCAAACAGTTCGCTCATCACGGCGCTCACCGTAGCGCGGCCGTAGCGCACCAGCGGCCACAAATGACCTGCCGCTTCCACGGCATGCGTCAGCCACCAGGAGCGATCCAACCGGTGCGCAGCCGCGAACGACACCGCATCGCGCAGCGCTTTGATCCGCTTGAAATATGTTTCAAGGCCGGATCTGTGCCGGGGAAACCGGGCGATCGCGGCGGCGAGGGCCTTGTCGTAGCCGTGCGGCAGCACGAACGGTTCATCGAGCGGCCCGCCGCGAACTTCGTAGAGATCGCCGACGTCGACGAACTGCAAATCGCGGTCGAGGCCGAGCGAGCGGATCAGCCCGAACTTCGGGTCCTGCGTATCCAATCCGTCGATTTCGTGCAGCGACGCTTCGATGGCCACGCCGTCGTGCCGGTAGACCGTCGCCGCACCGCCAAACGCATCGTTGCGTTCGAGCACCAGCACCCGCCAGCCTGCCCGGGCGCACAGCGCCGCCGCCGTGAGGCCGCCCAGGCCGGAGCCAATAACAATCGCATCGAATTGCCGGCGCATGTCCTGTGCTCGCTGCTACGCGACCACACCGTTGCAGGATCCGGCGATCTATACTTTGATTCAGATCAGTCGTCGCATTGTCACGTGCGACGCGAAACGCGAACTAATTCGTCGCCGGCGTGACGTTCACCGACACTCCCATCCGCTGCCCGCCCGAGCCGACGATGACGCCGTCCATCGGGGCGACGTCGGTGTAGTCGCGGCCGACCGCCAGCACCACGTGCTGGTCCGAGGCGAGGATGCCGTTGGTCGGGTCGAGCCCGATCCAGCCGCGGGCTTCCTTTCCCCAAGTGTCGGGCAGCGACGCTTGCGGGCCGCACCACACCAGCACCCAGGCATGCATGGCATCGGCGCCCTGCAAGCGCGACGGATCGGTTCGCGGCATCGTGCGCAGATAGCCCGAGACATAGGCGGCGGGGAGCCCGATGCCGCGCAGGCCGGAAATCATGATGTGCGCGAAATCCTGGCATACGCCGCGGCGCAGCGCGAACGACATCGGCGGCATGGTGGTGACCGTGGTCGCGCCGATCTCGTAAGCGATGTCGGCCTTGAGCCGATGCATCAGCTCCATCGCGGCTTCGAGGATGGGCCGGCCAGCGGGGAAACTCTCGCGGGCGTAATCGCGGATTTCCGGATCGAGCGACACCATGCGGCTCGGGAACAAATAATGCGCCGGCGACATCGGGCCGATGTCGCCGACCGCGAACGCGGCCTCGCGGACCTCTTCCCAAGGCAGCGTCGCCGCCGGGTCGGGTTCGAGGAGAGCATCGACGGCGACCCGCGCCGCCAATTTGATCGTCAGCGTCTCGTGCGGCTCCTCGATGTCGACCCAGGTCAGACGATTGCCGAAGAAATCCTGGCCCTCGCGGCGGTGCACGGGCTCCGGGAGGATCTGCAACGCGGCGACGTGCACGCGCTGGCCGGCGCGCGGGATCGGGGTGAGCCGCAGCACGTGATGCGCATGCGCCACCGGCGAGGCGTAGTCGCACGTCGTGGTCTGCCGGATGTCGTAGATCACGCCAGCGCCTCCCATACCGATTCCGAACGCTCGTTGGTGGCGAGATAGGCGGCGCTGATCGCGTCGGAGAGCTTCATCAGGGATTGCGCGACCTCGATCAGCAGCGCTTCGTCGACCGCGGCCGCCTCGGCGGTGCGCAGCCGCGTCGCGATCGAGGCGGCAATCTGCTGCACCGGCGACAGCCGGCCGGTGGCGTTGCGCCGCGGCAAGGCGGACAAATGCGCCTCGATGCGGTCGAGCTGGAACGCCGCCGAACGCGGATTGGACGGATCGAGCATGACGAGATCGATCACCGGCGCCCGCGCCGCGACCATGACGTAGCGCTGGCGGTAAGTGATCTGGCTGTCGGCGATCTCGAGCAGAAGGTCGAGGCCGCCATCGGGCGCGCCCGGCCGCGCGAAGGTGCGCACCAGCCGGCAGGTCAGGATGGCGCGCTCGATGCGGCGGCCGAGCTCGAGAAAGCGCCAGCCGGCGAGCTGGGTCATGTTCTCCTGCGCCAGCCCCGACAGCGATGCGATGATGCGCAGTCCGGCCTCGACCCGCTCGATCATGACGCTTTCGGCCGGACCGACCGCAAGCGGCGTCGCGACCATGGTGGCGAGATCGTTGATCGCCCGCCACGCGTCCGGCGAGAAGCGGTCGCGGATGACGGAAGCCGCCGCCCGCGCCGCGCCGGCGAGCCGCGGCAACGCGCCTTCCAGCTCGGCGTTGGTCAAGGCGGCGCGCGCGATGAACGCGGGCGGCGCGGCGCCGGTGTCGGCCGGCACCGCGTTCCAGGCTTCCAGCAAGTCGCCGATGCCGGCGATGACCGGCGCCGCGGCCTCGTCGGTGTCGGCGATGCGGTTGATCATGGCGCGCACGAGCCGCAGCGTCGCTTCCGCGCGCTCGACATAGCGTCCGACCCAGAACAGGTTGTCGGCGGCGCGGCTCGGCAGGAGGCCGGTCGCGCGCTGCACCTCGATGCGCTCCGCCGTCGGCAACAGCGTCGTCTCCGCCACCGGCCCCTGCGACAGCACCCAGGCGTCCGCCGTGGCCGCGCCGCGCTGCAGGCTCACCGCCCGCGCGTCGCCATGCTCGGCGATGCGCACGAAACCGCCCGGCATGACGCGCCAACGCTCGCCGGTCTTGGCGAGAAACAGCCGCAGCGTGAACGGCCGCGGCTGCAGTACGCCATCGCGCCAGACCGGCATGCTCGACAGCGTCACCGCTTCCTGCGCGACATAATCGACGCCGCGGTCGCGGATCGACTGCAGCAGCGCCGCGCGCGCCCGCTCATCGAGCTTCGCGCCCAAAACTTCGCTGCCTCTGGCGCCGTCGACCGGCGATTCGAACGCCGACGCGATGACCATGCTGTCGAGCTTGCCGATCATCTCTTCGCGCATGTCGGGGCGGCCCAGCCACCAGGTGGCGACATTCTGGAATCGCGAGATCGGTCCCGAGCACGATCGGAGCCAGTGCCGGCAGGAACGCCAGCATCGCGCGGGCTTCGACCAGGCCGGCGCCGAGCGCATTGACGATGACGACCTTGCCGTCACGCACGGCCTGCAACAGACCGGGGACGCCGAGCCGCGAGGCGGCGTTGAGCTCGAGCGGATCGGCGAAGTCGGCATCGATGCGCCGCAGCAGGACCTCGGTCCGCTGCAGCCCGGAAACCGTGCGCACGAACACGCCGTCGTCGCGCGCGATCAGAATCCTCGCCGTCGACGAGCAGAAGCCCGAGGTAGCGGGCGAGATAGGCGTGCTCGAAATAGGTCTCGCTCATCGGCCCAGGCGTCAGCAGACAGATGTGCGCGTCGTCCTGACGGCTCAAGGCGGCAAGCTCGGCCTGCAGCGCCTGGAAGAACGGCGCTACCCGCTCCACCCGCGTGGTGCGATAGAGCGCGGGCAACGCGCGCGACAAAGCGAGCCGGTTCTCGATGGCGTAGCCGGCGCCCGAGGGCGCTTGCGCACGGTCGCTCAACACCCACCAGCGGCCGTCAGCGCCGCGGCCGATATCGACGGCGTAGAAGCGCAGATGCGAACCGCCGGGCGGCGCGACGCCGACCAGCGGCCGCAGGAATTCCGGATTGCCGGCGACCAGCGCCGCCGGCAGCCGGCCGTCCTGGATGAGCCAACCGGGACCGTAGCAATCGGCCAGCACCGCCTCCAAAAGCTCCGCGCGCTGGATGAGGCCGGCCTCGAGCTCCTTCCACTCCGACGGCTCGATCAGCAGCGGCACGTGACTGAGCGGCCAGGGGCGCTCGATGCCGGCGGCGTCCTCGTAGACGCGATAGAACACGCCGGAGCCGCGCAGATAGCGGTCGGCGGCGGCGAAGCGGCGATTGATTTCCTCGGCGCCGAGCCCGGCGAGCATGGCGAGAAACGGCCGCCAGTGCGCGCGCACGCGGCCGTCGCCGTCCATCATCTCATCGAAAACGCCGGGAAGCAGCCGATAGCCGGCGACGAACTGCTCCAGGCTTGCGGCTTCCAATTCGACCACCGTGTCGAGATGGACTTGCATGAGCAGAGATATTTTCAGAACGGACGGCGCAGGTCGAGGGTCATCGGATATTCGAGCGATATGCGCAACGCCGGAATGTCCATGACGCCGCCGGTGTGGCCGTGATCCTGGAAGCGGGTGCGGCGGCGCGCTTCCGCTTCGTAGGAGTTGACGGGAAAAGTCTCGTAATTGCGGCCGCCGGGGTGGGCGACGTGATAGACGCAACCGCCGAGCGAGCGGCGGCTCCAGGTGTCGACGATGTCGAACGTCAGCGGCGCCTGCACGTCGATGGTCGGATGCAGCGAGGACGACAGGCCCCAGGCCTTGAAGCGCACGCCGGCGACGAATTCGCCGCTGCGGCCGGTCGAGGTCAGCGGCAAAGGGCGGCCGTTGCAGGTCACGACGTGCCGGCTTTCGGTCAGTCCCTCGAGCCTGACCTGCAGCCGTTCGACCGACGAATCGACGAACCGCGCGGTGCCGCCGGGCGAGCCTTCTTCGCCGAGCACGTACCACGGCTCGATCGCCTGCCGCAGTTCGAGCGTGACGCCGGCATGCTGCACGCTGCCGCACACCGGGAAGCGGAATTGGCGCTGCGCCTCGAACCATGCCGGATCGAAGTCGTAGCCGGCCCGATCGAGATCGTCCAAGACCTCGAGAAAATCGGTCCAGATGAAATGCTCGAGCATGAAGCGGTCGTGCAGCGTGGTGCCCCAGCGCACCGGCGTGCCCTCGAGCGGCTCGCGCCAGAGCCACGCCACCAGCGCGCGCAGCAGCAATTGCTGGGCGAGCGACATGCGCGCGTCCGGCGGCATTTCGAACGAGCGGAATTCGACCAGCCCGAGCCGGCCGGTCGGACCGTCGGGCGAGAACAATTTGTCGATGCAGATCTCGGCGCGGTGGGTGTTGCCGGTGACGTCGACCAGAAGGTTGCGGAACAGGCGATCGACCAGCCACGGCGGCGGCGCAGCGCCGGGCGGCGGCGGCACGTTGGCGAGCGCGATTTCCATCTCGTAGAGCATGTCCTGGCGCGCTTCGTCGAAGCGCGGCGCCTGGCTGGTCGGCCCGACGAACAACCCGGAAAAGAAATAGGACAGCGACGGCCGGCGCTGCCAATACAGCACCAGGCTTTTCAGCAAGTCCGGCCGGCGCAGAAACGGACTGTCGGCTGCTTCGCGCCCGCCGAGCACGACGTGATTGCCGCCGCCGGTGCCGGTGTGCTTGCCGTCGAGCATGAATTTGTCGGTGCCGAGCCGGGCAAGATGCGCTTCCTCGTAAAGCGCCCGCGTCGTCTCGACCGCCTCGCGCCACGACGCGGCCGGGTGAATGTTGACCTCGATGACGCCGGGATCCGGCGTCACCTTGATGACGTTGAGCCGCGGATCGGGCGGCGGCGGATAGCCCTCGACATGGACGGGCAGGCCGAGCGCGGCCGCAGTCGCTTCGACCGTCATCAGAAGTTCGAGATAATCCGCCAGCGTCTCGGTCGGCGGCATGAATACGCAGACGCGGCCGTCGCGGACTTCGACCGTCAGCGCCGTGCGCACCGGCACGCCGCCGCCCGGCGCGACCGCACGCGGCGGCGGAACGCCTTGCGCGACGAAGGTCTCCGGCGCGAGCGGCGGCGCCTGCACGCCGCCAGGGCCGTTGCCGGCGAGCGCCAACGCGCGAACCGGCGGCGGCGGCGGCGTTGGCAGCGGTTGACGCTCGGCGAACGGATCGGCCGGCACCAGATGCGGGTAATCGACCGGGGCGACATACGGCAGCGCCTGCAGCGGCAGCCGGAAACCGAGCGGCGAATCGCCCGGCAACAAATACAGATGATCGCGGCGGGTGCGCCACACTTCGCTCAGCCAGCCCGGCTTCGCCCGCGCCGTCCAGCGCTGCACCGGCAGCACGAAGCCCGCCGGCTGGCCGCGATAGTTCGCGAACAAATTCAGAATGCGGGCGCGCTCGATCGGATCGTCGGCCTTGGGATCGGTCGGATCGATGTTTTCCGGGATCAGGCCCTGCTTGATCATGCGATCGGCCGGGTCTTCGTAGGCCGGCTGAACGTAGTCGGCCGCGATGCCGAGCCGCGCGGCAATGCCTTCGGCGAAGCGCCGTGAATCGGCCGCCGTCGGCTTGTGGTCGTCGGCCTCGAGCGCGATCAGCTTTTCGTCCTGCCAGATCGGCACGCCGTCGCGGCGCCAATACAGCGAGAACGCCCAGCGCGGCATCACTTCGCCGGGGTACCATTTGCCCTGGCCGTAATGGAGAAGCCCGCCCGGCGCGAAGCGCTGGCGCAGCCGGCGCACCAGATCGTCGGCACGCACCCGCTTGGTCGGGCCGACCGCCGCGGTGTTCCATTCTTCCGATTGATAATCGTCGACCGACACGAAGGTCGGCTCGCCGCCCATGGTCAGGCGCACGTCGTGCGCCTGAAGGTCGGCGTCGACCTTGTCGCCGAGCGCGTCGAGCGCGGCCCACGCCTCCTCGGAAAACGGCATGGTCACGCGCGGCTGCTCGGCGATGCGCTTGACGCTCATCTCGAAACCGAACGTCACCTGGCACGGCTCGACCAGACCGGTGATCGGCGCGGCGGAGCGGTAATGCGGCGTCGCCGCGACCGGCAGATGACCCTCGCCGCACAGCAATCCCGACGTGGCGTCAAGGCCGATCCATCCGGCGCCAGGGATATAGACCTCGGTCCAGGCGTGCAGGTCGGTGAAATCCTGCTCGGCGCCGGCGGCGCCTTCGAGCGGCTTCACGTCCGGCTTGAGCTGAATGAGATAGCCGGAGACGAAGCGCGCCGGCAGACCGATGTGGCGCAACAGCTGGACCAGAGAGCCACGCCGTATCGCGGCACGAACCGGCGCGCGACGACAGCGTCTCTTCCGGATCCTGCACGCCCGGCTCCATGCGGATGAGATAACGGATCATCTGCTGCAGGCGCTGATTGAGCTCGACCAGAAAATCGACCGTGTTGCGTTTTTCGCGCGAGATCGACGCGACCAACTCCTTCATGAGCGGGCCGGCGGGCTCCGGTTCGACATACGCGGACAGGTCCTCGCGCAGCTCGGGCGGATATTCGAACGGCCAGGAATCCGCATAGGGCTCGACGAAGAAGTCGAACGGATTGATCACCTCCATGTCGGCGAGGAGATCGACGGTGACGGAAAACTCCGTGGTCTTTTCCGGGAAGACGAAGCGCGCCAGCCAATTGCCGTGCGGATCCTGCTGCCAGTTCACGAAATGCTGCGCCGGCGTGACCTTGAGCGAATAGCTCGGAATGCGGGTCCGGCTGTGCGCACCCGGCCGCAGCCGCACGGTTTGCGGACCGAGATTGATCGGCCGGTCGTAGGTATAGCGCGTGGCGTGGTGAAGCCCGACGAGGATGGACATGCTGTTACGCGATGCGGACCATTTGCCCAATTTCCATGCAAGTTCCGGGCCGGGCCTTGTCGGAGGACATGCGGCTTCGACCCGTGACGCCCGTCGTTTCGGCTGAAACATCTTCGCGGTCAAGCCGAGAATCTCAGTCACTCGGGCGATAAGCTTGGTTGCCGTTGGCGAATGCGCGGCCCTGCTTGCGGCCCGAGGTCACGGCCCGGCCGTGCAACAATTTCGTCGGGCACACGTTGGGGAAGGACTCGCCGTTTCCGGTCAAGACGGTGACCGTGCAAGAGGTCGCGGATGGCATCGAACGCCGAACGAATACTCGCGCTTTCCGCACTCGGGCTGATCGCCGGCGCAGTGGTCAAGGCGGCGCTCGACGGCAGAGGTCGCCAGGAAGTGCAGCTTCCAAGTCTTCCGCCCAAGCTTCTGCTCAAACCTGCGCCACGGCCTGCCGGCCGTTTGCCGACCCCGATCCATCCGCCCGTCAATCCCGCGGCATCCGTCGACGAGAAGGCCACGGTGCGCGCAGCGCGGCGATTGAATAGGGCCGCCGCCGTTCTGGCCTTTTCCGTGCTCGCCGACAGTGCGGTCGAACATTATCGGGGCTCGTTCAAGAACAAGGCGATGTATACGCCGCTCGCGGTGTCGACCGCGGCGCTCGCGACCAGCATCCATGGCACCGCCGACCCCCGTCCGTTCGCTCACCGCCTGCGCGACACCGTTTACGCCCTCGCGCGGCGACGGGCGTGATCGGCTCGGGTTTTCATCTCTATAACGTGACCAAGAAGACCGGGGGCCTGAACTGGCAGAATTTGTTTTATGGCGCGCCGCTTGGCGCGCCCTTCGCGATCCTGCTGGCGGGGCTTCTTGGTTTCTGCTCGGAACGCGTCCGCGCCGCGCCGCCTGGTGTCACGCCGAAGATCCTCGGATTGCCGGCCGGACGCACGATGGCGGCCGTGACGAGTCTCGGCCTCCTCGGAACGACCGGCGAGGCCGGCCTTCTGCACTTCCGCGGTGCGTTCCACAACCCGCTGATGCTGCTGCCGGTGACATTGCCGCCGGCGGGCGCGGCATTGATGGCGGATGCCGCCGGCGGCCGACCCGGACGCGATCTTCGCCTGACGCGGTTGTGGATGCGCGCGCTCGTGGCCATGGGACTTGGCGGCACCCTGCTGCATGCTTACGGCGTTTCGCGCGCCATGGGCGGCTGGCGCAACTGGAGCCAGAACGTCGTCGATGGCCCGCCGCTGCCGGCGCCGCCGAGCTTCGCCGGGCTGGCGCTCGGCGCCTTGGCCGCGCTCGGCTTGATGGACGATCATCCCGATGCCTAAGCAAGCGACCGCAAGGCTGATCGAGGGCCGCTTTCCGGATTACGACGTCCTCGCGAAGCGCAATGGCCCGTCGTGGAACGAGCCGACGCGAGAGGTGATCGCGCGCCGGCTCGCGATCGGCGGCGAACCGAAATTCTTCACCGCGGACGAGTTTCGCACCGTAGAGGCGCTGGCGACGCGGATCGTACCGCAGCCGTCGGATCGGCCGTCGATCCCGGTCGCCGCGCTGGTCGACGAGAAATTGCATCTCGGCAAGGAAGACGGCTATCGCCGCGCCGGCATGCCGCGCGAGCGTGAGGCGTGGCGCCGTGGATTAAAGGCGCTCGACGCCGAGGCCGAGGCCGCCCACGGCGCTCGCTTCCGCGATCTCTCCGAAGCGCACCAGGATGCCCTGCTGTCGGGCATGCAGCAGGGTGCCCTGAAGTCCGCGGAATGGGGCGGCATCAAGTGCGAAGAGTTTTTCAAAATGCGGCTCGCCCACGACATCGTGCTCGCCCATTACTCGCACCCGACAGCATGGAGCGAAATCGGCTGGGGCGGCCCCGCTTCGCCGCGCGGTTATGTCCGCATGGACTTCAACGAGCGCGATCCATGGGAGGCGGCCGAAGTGAGGGACGGCGACGTCGAAGCGGCGCGCCGTAAGAACCGCCGTGTCTGATCCGCTGGAAAAGCCGCGCGCGCTCCACGGACGCGCCCCCGACGTGTTCCGCCGCGGCCGCTTCGTGCCGATGCGGCAGTATGATGAAGACGAAGCGGTCGACTTCGCCATCGTCGGCACCGGCGCCGGCGGCGGCACGCTCGCCTGTAAGCTCGCCGAATATGGCTTTTCGGTCGTCGCGTTCGACGCCGGACCATATTTCCGGCCGCTCGAAGATTTCGCCTCGGATGAAACTGAACAGAGCAAGCTTTATTGGACCGACGATCGCATCGTCGATGGCGAAAACCCGCTGCAGATGGGCAGCAACAACAGCGGCAAGGCCGTGGGCGGTTCGACCGTGCACTTCGCCATGGTGTCGCTGCGCTTCCGTCCCGAGTGGTTTCGCTCGCGTACGCTGCTCGGCTACGGGGCCGACTGGCCGGTCGATTGGCGCGAGATGTGGAACTACTACACCGAGGTCGAGGACGCGCTGAAGATTTCCGGGCCGGTGACTTATCCTTGGGGTCCGCCGCGGCCGCGCTATCCCTACCGCGCGCACGAGCTCAATGCCGCGGCGCGCGCACTGGCGATGGGCTGCGAGGCGCTCGGCGTCAAGTGGACCGAGACCCCGCTTGCCACCGTGTCCGCGCCGCGCGGGCTGTCGTCACCCTGCATGTATCGCGGCTTCTGCGTCGCCGGGTGCTCGACCAACGCCAAACAGAGCGCGCTCATCATTTGGATTCCCCGCGCGATCGCCGCCGGCGCCGAAATTCGCGACCTGGCCATGGTGGGCAAGATCGAAACAGATGCCGCCGGTCTCGTCACCGGCGTGCAGTATCACCGCGAAGGCCGCTGGCGTTTCCAGAAGGCGCGCAATGTCGTGGTGGCCGGCTACGCCATCGAGACGCCGCGGCTGTTGCTCAACTCCGCCAATGCGCGGTTTCCGAACGGGCTTGCCAACAGCTCCGGTCTGGTCGGCAAATATCTGATGGCGCAATCGAACCAAGCGGTTTGGGGGCTGATGGATGACGAGGTGCGCTGCTACAAAGGGCCGCCGTCGCTCGCAATCACCGAGCACTGGAATTACGAGGACCGCGGCAAGGATTTCTTCGGCGGCTACAGCTACATGAGCCAGGGCCCGTTGCCGCAGCTATGGTCGAACACCCAGATGAGCGCCCGCGGCCTCTGGGGAGCGCCGCTCATCCGCGAAATGGAAAATTACAATCACGTCGTCGGCTTGAAGATCGTCGGCGAAATGCTGCCGCAGGAAAGCAATTGCGTCACGCTCGCCGACGACCTCGACCAGTACGGACTGCGCATCCCGCGCATCACCTATTCGTGGTGCGACAACGACAAGCGGTTGATCGATCACTCGATGAAGTTCATGACCCAAGCGCTCGAGGCGATCGACGCCAAGGATATCTGGCGCCAGGAAGACGATACCTGTCATCTCAACGGCACCGCGCGCATGGGCGACGCGCCGGAAACGAGCGTGGTCGACACCAACTGCCGCAGTTGGGACATCCGCAATTTGTGGATTTGCGACGGTTCGGTTTTTCCGACGGTCGGCGGCGTCAATCCCTCCCTGACCATCCAGGCGATCGCGCTGCGTACCGCCGACCGCATCAAGGCGATGGCGGCGCGAGGGGAGCTTTAAATCGTGCAGACGCTCAGACGGCAAAGCGTTCGGCGTCGGCGCGCTTGAATTCAAGACCGAGCCCGGGCCGCGAAAGATCGGGGCGGATCATGCCAGCATCCGGCACCGGGGCGCCGTCGAACAGCATGCGCTCGATACGCACGTGATCATGGAACCACTCGATATGCCGCAGCCGCGGCGCCGCGCAGCAGACATGCAGGTGCAGTGCCGGCGCCGTGTGGGCGGAGAGCGGGATCATGAAAGCATCGGCGAGCGCCGCGGCGCGCAAGAAGCCGGTGATGCCGCAGCAGCGCGTCGCATCGGCTTGAATGACATCGACGGCTCCCGCTTCCAGCATGCGGCGGAAGTACCACGGCTCGTAGCCGTATTCGCCGGCCGCGATCTCGATCTCGGCCGGCGTTCGGTCGCGCACCAAGCGCAACCCTGCAAGATCGTCGCTCGACACCGGCTCCTCGAACCAGCTGACGCCTAATTCGCAGAACTGCTCGGCGAACGCGATCGCCTGTTTGCGGGCGTAGGCGCCATTGGCGTCGACGAACAGGCCCACCGCGCCGATCGCCCGACGTGCGATCTTGACGCGCGACACGTCCTGCTCCGGGTTCGAGCCGATTTTCATCTTCACCCAGCGGCAGCCGTCGTTCTCTACCCAGCCGGAAAGCTGCTCGGTCAGACGCTCCGCCGAATACGACGTGAAGCCGCCGCTGCCGTAGATTGGCACCGCGTCGCGGCTGGCGCCGAGAACCTCCACCAGCGGTTGGTCCAGGCAGCGCGCCTTGAAATCCCACAACGCCACGTCGACGGCCGAGATGGCGTTGGCGGCGATGCCGCGGGAGCCGAGATTGCGGACCGCGCCATACATCTTGTCCCACAGTTTCGGGATCGCGAACGCGTCCTCGCCGGTGAGCAAGCCACCCAAGACGTCTTCGATCAGGTGCGCCACAGCAGCGCCCGCGTAGGCATAACCAAGACCGTTCGTGCCGCCAGCCGAGACTTCGGCGACGACGAGGGTGGTCGCGTCCCAGCTCAGCGTTCCGTCGGCTTCCGGCGCGTCGGTCGGAATACGGAAGGCGCGCCCGCTCACGCGGTCGATGATCGGACCCGCCATAGCGAAGCCTCAAACCAATTCGCGCACGGTATTCGCGGCGATCGTGCGGGCGATCGAGCCCGCCGCGGGCGTACCGCGCGCGAGCAATTCGGCAAGGTTGGCGGCTTCCTTGAAGCTTATCTTCGGCGGCATCGGCGGTTCGTTCTGATCGACCACGGCCTCGATGAGCGCCGGCCCGCGCACCGCCAAGGCCTGGCGCAGAACCTCACCGCAACGCGCCGGATCGTCGACCGAAAAGCCCTGCACGCCGAAGCCGCGGGCGACGGCGGCGAAATCGATCGGTTGCAGGTCGCAGAGATACTCCGGATTGCCCAGGAACACCATCTGCTCCCATTTGATCTGGCCGAGCGTGTTGTTCTTGATGACGATGATCTTGACGTCGAGATTGTATTTCACGCAGGTCGCGAGTTCGCCGATGAGCATGGTGAGGCCACCGTCGCCGACGAAGGCGACGACCTGCCGGTCCGGGATGCGCGACCGCCGCCGCCACTGCGTAGGGCAGGCCGCACGCCATGGTGGCGAGATTGCCGGAGCACGAGAACATCATGCCGCCGCGGATTTTCAGATGCCGCGCGATCCAGGTGGTGATGGTGCCGGAGTCGGTCGCGACGATGGCGTCGTCACGCAGCAGCTTGTTGAGTTCGTGCGCGACGACTTGGGGCTTCATCGGCTTGTCGGTCCGCGTGCCGCGCTCGTCCATCAGTTCGTTCCAGGCCTTCATGCCGGCCTGGGCTTTTTCCAGGAATGAGCGGTCCTGGCGGTGTTCCAGCATCGAAAGCATGGTGCGCAAGACGCGGGTGCAGTCGCCCACCAGGCCGGCCTCGACCGGATAGCGCAGCCCGATCCGCTTGGGATCGAGCTCGATCTGCACGGCTCGCGCCTGTCCGGGCTTGGGATAGAACTCGATGTAGGGGAACGAGCTTCCCGCGATCAAGGAGCGTGTCGCAGCCTTCGAGCGCGTCGTGGGCCGGCCGCGTGCCGAGGAGGCCGACGCCGCCGACGCATATACGGATTGTCATCGGGCACGGCTGCTTTGCCGAGGAGCGGCTTGGCGATTGGCGCGGCGAGCCGCTCGGCTACGGCGAGCAATTCCTGCTGCCGCGCCGAGCGCGCCGCGGCCGGCGAGGATGACAGGTTTTCTTGCCGGAATTGAGAATGTCCACGGCGCGGGCGAGCTGATCTTCGCTCGGCATCCGGCTCGAATGCGCCATCACCTCGGAGACGTGGCGCGCGACATTACGGTCGGAGCGCCGACCGGATTTGACCGGCACCGACTGGAAATCGACCGGCATGGTGACATGCGCGACGCCGCGATAGGCGAGCGCCGTGCGGCAGGCGAGTTCGACGATGTTCTCGACATGCGCCGGCCCCATGATCCGCGCGTTGTAGACGCAGACATCCATGTAAAGCTTGTCGAGCTCGACATCCTGCTGGGTGAAGGTCTCGATCAGATCGTGGAATTGCAGGCCGGTGATGGCGAGCACCGGCTGGCCGTCCAGCTTGGCGTCGTAAAGGCCGTTGAGCAGATGTATGCCGCCGGGACCGGACGTGGCGAGACAGACGCCGAGCTTGCCGGTCCATTTCGCATAGGCGCACGCCGCGAACGCCGCGGCCTCTTCGTCGCGGACCTGAATGAAGCGGATCTTGTCCTGCCGCGTCCGCAGCAATTCGATGATGCCGTTGATGCCGTCGCCGGGGAGGCCGAAGATGGTATCAACTCCCCAGTCCATCAGCGTTTCGATGAGAACGTCGCCGGCAGTCAGGCTGGCCATCATGATGCTCCGGAAAAGAATGCGTGCTTTCCGTTCAACCCGACGAGTCGCTGATCCGTTCCGTGCCGCTGATGCGGCAACGCGTGCACCGCTTCTGCAAGTGATGGGAGGAACTTTATGTCGGGCGACTGATCTTAGGCGCCGTCTTCTCTTAGACGCCGTCTTCTCCTGGGCCGTCTTGGCCGCTCAAATTGGGGCGCTCGTCCTCCTCTTCGTCCTCTGTCACCGGGACGGCATAGACGCCGGAAAGCCAACGGTTGAGGTCGACGTCGCCGCAGCGGCGCGAGCAGAATGGCCGATAGCGCTCGGCGACGGGCTTGCCGCAGATCGGGCAGGCATTGCGGCTCGGGACATCAGGCATAGGGAAAATATGGGGCGCGCGGCGGCACGGATCACGCCGACCGGGTTCTCAGATCGTATTGAGCCAGCCGTAATGGACCGGATAGCCCTCGCCGCCAAGGAGCGACAGGGTCTCGTAGAGCGGCAGGCCGACCACGCACGAATACGAGCCGACGATCTTGACGATGAAGGTTCCGGCGATGCCCTGCGCGGCGTAGCCGCCCGCCTTGCCGCGCCACTCGCCGGAGGCGAGATAGGCCTCGATGTCTTCGTCCGAGAGCCGCTTGAAGCGCACCCGGGTTTCGACGTGGCGCTGCCGGAAGTTCTCCTTCGGCGTCACCAGGCAGATCGCGGTGTGGACGTGGTGATTGCGGCCGGACAGCAGCCGCAGGCATTGCGCCGCCTCGTCGAGCAGCTCCGCCTTCGGCAGGATGCGGCGGCCGACCGCGACGACGGTATCGGCGGCGAGGATGTAGGAGCCTCTGGAGATCCTCGTCGAGCCGCACCATGGCGAGCGCGGTCTCGGCTTTGCTGCGGGCGAGCCGCGTGGCGCAGGCGCGCGGCAACTCGCCCCGTTTCGGTGTTTCGTCGATGTCGGCCGGGCGCAGCGCGTCGGGCTCGATGCCGGCCTGGTTGACGAGCGCGAGCCGGCGCGGCGAGCCGGACGCGAGCACGAATTTCGGCCGCCCGATCATAGCCGCACGCTCGCGTGCCGCGCCGGCCGCCTGGCCGCGCGGCGGAGCGGGATCAAGGGTCGAGATGATGTGGCGATCGAGATCACTTGAAGCGGTAGGTGATGCGACCCTTGGTAAGGTCGTAGGGCGTCATTTCCACCAGAACCTTGTCGCCGGCGAGCACGCGAATGCGGTTCTTGCGCATGCGACCGGCGGTGTGCGCGATGATTTCATGATCGTTTTCAAGCTTGACGCGGAATGTGGCGTTCGGGAGCAACTCCGTGACGACGCCAGGAAATTCGAGGAGTTCTTCTTTCGCCATTCGATACCCGGGAGTGGTGGCGGCCCCACGCCGCCCGCGTGCCCGCTTCGATTTGCGCGGAACCTAGCGGATGACGGCCGATTTCACAACTGGCGGCAAGACTGTATCAAGAGGTATCGAGACTGCCGTCGGTTCGCACGGGCTGACGCGGCGGGGTTCGGGAAGGGCGCGTCCCATCGCCTCAACGCACGTGCTGGCGAATGGTGTCGAGAAAAACTTCGCCATATTGGCGAAGCTTGGCCGCGCCGACGCCGTGGACGGCGCCCAGTTCCGCGGTATTGGTCGGCTTGCGCCGGGCCATGTCGATCAAGGTCTTGTCGGCAAAGACGACATAGGCCGGGACGCCCTGCTCCTTGGCCAGCTCCGAACGCCGGCGCTTGAGCGCCTCGAACAGGGCGGTATCGCCGCTGCCGCCGTCGGCGAGCGCGGCGGCGTTCAAGGCGGCGCGCGCCGCTTTGCGGGTCGCCGGCTTGAGGGTGTCCTTGCGCAGCGTGACCTTCTCGGCGCCCTTGAGCACGCGCCGTCCGGCGTCGGTCACCGTCCACGCGCCATAGCCGGTGATGTCGAGCGCGATGATGCCGGCGCCGTGCAGCTGACGAAAGATCGCGCGCCATTCCTGCCGCTCGAATTCCTTGCCGACGCCGAAAGTGGGCAGGCGCTGGTGGCCGAATTTTTCCACAGCCTCGGTGCTGTCGCCGAGCAGCACGTTCGTCAGATGCTCGGTGCCGAAACGCGCGCCGGTGCGAACGATGGCCGAGAGCGCCTTCTGCGCCGCGATCGTGCCGTCGATCACCTCGGCGCCGTCGCAGCAGAAATCGCAATTGCCGCACGGTTGCGTCGTCTCGCCGAAATAGGCGAGCAGCGTCTGCCGCCGGCAGCGCGGCGATTCGCACAGCGCGACCAGCGCGTTGAGCCGCGAGCGGTCGACGCGTTTCTGCTCTTCCGACGAGTCGCTTTCGTCGATCTGCAGGCGGCGCAGCCGAATGTCGCCCATGCCGTAGAGCGTGAGCGTATCGGCGGGAAGCCCGTCGCGGCCGGCACGGCCGATCTCCTGATAATAGCTCTCGATGTTGGAGGGCATGTCGGCGTGAAGGACGAAGCGGACGTCGGGCTTGTCGATGCCCATGCCGAACGCGACGGTGGCGACCGCGACGACACCGTCCTCCTGCAGGAAAATATCCTGGTGGCGGGAGCGCACCGTCCCTTCCATGCCGGCGTGGTAAGGCAATGCCTTGACGCCGGCCGCGCGCAAATGCGTCCGCGAGTTCTTCGGTCTTGCGCCGCGAGGCGCAATAGATGATGCCGCTCTGCGCGGCATGGGCCGCCACGAAATCCGTGATTTGTTTGCGGCTGCCGGTCTTGGCCCGCATTGCCAGCCGCAGGTTCGGGCGATCGAAGCCGTGCACGAACACCGCCGGCTCGCGGCGGAACAATTTCCGCTGGATATCCGTGCGCGTCGCGCCGTCCGCCGTGGCGGTGAACGCGACGGTCTGCACGGCGCCGAGCTCCGTCTGCACCGTGCCGAGCGCCGCATATTCCGGGCGGAAGTCGTGGCCCCATTGCGAGATGCAATGCGCCTCGTCGACCGCCAGCAACGCGACCTTGGCGCGCTTGAGGAGCTCGAGGGTGTCGGCTTTGAGCAAACGCTCCGGCGCGACATAAACGAGCCGCAGCGCGCCGCTGGTAATGTCGTCGATGACCGACCGGTTCTGCTCCGGATCGTTGGCGGAGTTGAGCGCGGCGGCCGCGACGCCATAACCGCGCAGCTGCGCGACCTGGTTGCGCATCAGCGCGATCAGCGGCGACACCACGACGGTGAGGCCGTCGCGCAACAGCGCCGGCAGCTGATAGCACAGCGATTTGCCGCTGCCGGTCGGCATCACCGCGAGCACATCGCGGCCATCGAGGATGGCCGAAACGATATCGGCCTGGCCGGGACGGAACGCATCGAAGCCGAAGGTCGAGCGAAGCGCACTCTGAGCCGCGGCGAGGTCCGTCATTCCGTTCTCCTAAGCGGCATTGTTCTATATTTGTTCGATAGTCGGCGGCAAGTCACGGGTGGCTTGCAAGAAATGTTGCGGCGCGAAATGGCCCTTGCATGGGTTGTTCGCGTTTTTGCAAGGGTCGCTTCCTTGCGCCCCGCCGTCGGCTCATGCAGTGCTTGACCCTGAGCGAACGCTCCCATTCCGTTCCAGCAAAGCCTTCATGTCATCAGTAGGAAGTTCCGCCGTCGCGTTCGGCGCCGGCCGTTTGGTCAGGCTCCTTGCCGCGCTGTGTCTTGCCGGCATCGCCATGCGGCTGACGATCCTGGCCTTGCCGCCGGTGATTCCGCTCGTCCACGACGACCTGCACATGTCGGAGACGCAGGTCGGGTTCGTGGTCGGATTGCCGCTCGCGGTGTTCGCCCTCGCCTCGGTGCCGGGATCGTTGCTGGTGGCGCGCAGCAGCTCGCTGCTCACGGTCATCCTCGGCATGACCATCGCCGCTTTGGGCGGCGCGGCACGCGGCGGCGCCGGGAGCGTGTGGACCCTCTACGCGGCGGTGATCGTGATGGGCTTCGGCATTGCCATCACCCAGCCGGCATTGCCGTCACTGGTGCGGGAATGGATGCCGCACCGCATCGCGCTCGGAACCGTGGTTTATTCCTGCGGCATGGTGCTCGGGGCGACCATCGCGTCGTCGCTCACCCTGCCGCTCGTCTTGCCCTTGGTCGGCAATAATTGGCGGCTCGATCTCGGCTTCTGGGCCGTCATCTCGATTGCGATGGTTCCGGTGTTTTTCCTGCTCAGTCCGCGCGGCCGGGACGAGCGCGTCGACGCGGCCGCGATCGGCGGGCGGTGGTGGCCGGACTGGGGCAGTCCGGCGATCTGGTTTCTCGGGCTCTCCTTCGGCGGCAACAATGCCGCGTTCTATTCGATCATCGCCTTTCTCGGCGACTATCTGACCAGCCAGGACAAGGCCGACTTCTTGAGCGCGGCATTTGTTTGGCTCAACGCCTCGCAGATCGTCGGCCTGGTATTGCTCATAGGGGCGAGGGACCGTCTGCAAGGGCGGGCCTGGCCGTTCGTCGTCTTCGGGCCGCTGACGGTCGCCGGTTTCGTCATTCTGATGATCGCCCCGACCGCGCTCGGCATCGCCGCGGCGGTGGCGCTGGTCGGCCTTGGCTGCGTCGTCACCATGACCGCGATCCTCGCTTTGCCGCCGCATCTCAGCGCGCCCGGCGACGTGTCGCGCACGGCAGCCGGCATGTTCACCATCAGCTATACCTGCGCCATCCTCGTTCCGACCATCAGCGGCGCGTTGTGGGACGCGACCGGGCTGCCGTGGATGGTTTTCCTGCCGAGTTGCATTTGCGCGGCGATCCTCACAGTGTTCGGCGTGGCAGTGACGCGCGGCGCTCGGACCAAGCGCGCAGCGTGACGCTTCGAGAGGGAGGTTCGGCCATGGCCACGCGGCCAAAGAAAGCCACGCGACGATCGACACCGGCGCGGCCGCGCCGATCCGCGGCGACGACGTCGCCGCCGAAGCCAATGCTGCCGACCGATCGCATCGCCTATTCGGCCATCAGCGAAAGACCGAAGCTGACTCTGCCCGACGGCGCGCGCGTCGTGGTGTGGGTGATCGTCAATGTCGAGGAGTGGGACGCGACGCAGCCGATGCCGCGCACGGTGCTGCCGCCGCCCGCCGGCGGCTCGCCGAGCCCGGACGTGCCCAACTGGGCCTGGCATGAATACGGCAACCGGGTCGGCTTCTGGCGCTTCGCCAAATTGTTCGACGAGTTTGCGATCCCCGTGACGCTCGCCATCAACGGCTCGGCGATCGCCGCCTATCCGGCCATCGTGCGCGCGGCGGTCGCGCGCCAAGTGGGAGTTCATGGGGCACGGCTTCACCCAGCGCAACATGCAGAAAGTGGCGGACGAGCGCGCCGACATCCGCAAGACCCGCGACGTCATTATCGAGGCGACCGGCATGCCGCCGCGCGGCTGGCTCGGACCGGGCCTCACCGAAACCTGGGAGACGCCCGATATCCTGGCCGAAGAGGGCTACGATTATGTCGCCGATTGGGTGCTCGACGATCAGCCGGTCTGGCTCAAGACCCGCGGCAAGCCGATCATCAACGTGCCCTACACGCAGGAAATCAACGACGTCGCCATGATCGCGGTCCAGCATCACAAGGGTTCGGAATATGCCGAGCGCGCGATCGACCAGTTCGAGCAAATCTACGACGATGCCGCCGATTCGGCCCGCGTCGTGGCGCTGGTGGCGCATCCCTATCTGATGGGCGCGCCGCACCGCTTCAAATATCTGCGCCGCGTGTTCGAGGCCGTGCGCGGCAAGAGCGGCGTCAAGTTCTGGACCGGCGCGCAAATCGCCGATTGGTACCTTCCGCCGGGCCGAAAGCGCCGTGACGATCGGAAGCGGCGCGGCGGGCGCGCACCATCCAACGGGCGGCGATGTCGCGGCCCGGGCTGATGCTCGTCGTTCATGTGCCTCATCTGGGGCGTCAACTGGCCGTTGATGAAGATCGCGCTCAACGAGATTCCGCCGTTGAGCATGCGCACGCTGACCACCGCGTTCGGAGCGGCGGTGCTGTTCGCGTTCTGCCTGGCCACGCGCCGCAGCCTGCGCATTCCGGGCGCCAAGGCCTGGGGGCACGTGGTGATCATTTCGCTCCTCAACATCACCGCGTTCAGCCTGTTCAGCGCGTTTGCGCAAATGACGGCGGCGACGTCCCGGGTCGCTGATCCTCACCTACACGATGCCGATCTGGACGGTGTTGCTGGCGTGGCTGTTTCTGCGCGAGCGGCCGAGCGGCCTGCAGATGATCGCGATGGCGATCTGCGTCCTCGGGCTGGCGATCCTGATCTATCCCTTGACCAAGACGGGCGTGCCGCTCGGCGCCATGTTGGCGATCGCCTCGGGTCTGAGCTGGGCGGCCGGAACGGTCTACGTGAAATGGGCGCGGGTCGAAGCCGATCCCGTTGGCATCACGGCATGGCAGCTCATGATCGCGTTCTTCGTCATCACGGCATGTCTGTTCGTCGTCGACGGCCGTCTCGATCTCGACCACGCGCACGCCGGCGCCTTGGCCGCAGCGATCTTCGCCGGCATCGTCGGCACCGGGCTCGCTTATGCGCTGTGGTTCGAGGTCATCCGCCGATTGCCCGCCGGTACAGCCGCGCTCGGCAGCCTCGGCTCGCCAGCGGTGGGCGTACTGATGACCGTTCTCATCATCGGCGAGCGACCCACCTCGACCGACATGATCGGGTTCGCGTTGATATTCGCGGCATCCGCCGCCGTCGTCCTCGGCCCGCAAACGGCGGTCAAGCCGACGCGTTGACCAGCGCTGCCAGTTCGGCGAGCCGCGCCACCATCGCGCTCTGCGGGTCGGCCAGCGCCTCGATGACGGTAAAGTGGTTCTTGCCGGCGAGCTCTTCGTAACGCGTCTTTGTCGAGCCCTGCCGCCAAGCCTGCGCGACGGTGCTGCTCTGGCGCTTGAATTCGCTGAATTCGTCGCCGCCGACCACCGCATCGAGACTACGGCCGCCCGGCACCGGCCAGAACAGCGGCGACACGCGACGCGCCTCCGCGGCATCGAGCTTGAAGTCGGCGTTCATGCCGACCTCCATCATCGGCGTCAGATCGAACAGCCCGGAGATGGCGTAGCCCGCCGGCACCAGGTCGGCCGGAGCCTTGGGAAACAGCGAAGGCCAATCGGTCGCGACCATTGCCGCGGTCAGATGGCCGCCGGCCGAATGACCGTACACCAGCAAACGGCGTTCGAACCGCTGCCACAGGAACGTGCAGGCGTGGCGGATTTCGTCGATGATGTCCGCGATCGTCACAACCGGACAAAGATCGTAGCCGGCGACCGCGACGGCGACGCCGTGGGCGTTCAACCCGCGCGCCATGTGACTGAACGAGGACGGATCGAGCGAACGCCAATAGCCGCCGTGCACGAACAACGCGAGCGGCGCGCTCTCCCCGGCATCGGGCAGGAACAGATCGATGGTCTGCCGCGGCGAGTCGCCGTAGGACAGGCCGAGCTGCGCGCGGTCGCGCTTGAGCGTCTCGACGCGATAGTCTTCCGCGTCGCGCACATAGCGGGCGAAAATCTCCAGATGGTCGGGCACGCGCGCGCGATTATTGTACTCGGCTTCGTAATCGATGGCGGCCATCGGGCTCTCCGGCGGATGTGACTTATCAAATGGGGCAGCGGCGCTCCGCAGGCAAGCGCGCAGGCGGCGGAGCGGCGCGACAGGCTGAATTGAAACGGAGACCCGCGCGCTATTCGACGTCCGTGTACGCGCTGATCGCCATCTGCCATTGGCCGTTGCGCTTCACGAACACGCGCGTGGTGCGGTAGGGCGGTTGCGTCCCGCCGGGCGGCGCCTCGCTTGCGGTCATCACCGCGCCGTCGCCATACACCGAGAGCCGCATGGCCTGCACCTCGCCGATCGAGGCGGCGTCATCTTGTTGTCGCTCGATGTTAGCGATGCGGTCCGACTTCGACATCGGCGCGCGTCCCGTGCCGTAGAGCACGAACTCGTCGGCGACGTGTTTACCCCAGGCGTCAGGCCGGCGCGCGACGATCGCCTTTACGATCGTCTGATAGGCGTTGACGATGTCCTGTTCGGATGCCGAGCGAACGCGATAGGGAATGGTCTGGCAGGGGTTTTTGCACGACGCGGCCGTTTCCGGATGCGACGTCAGCGACGCCGTCGGTGTATCGGCGGCGGTATCGGCGAGATCCTGCATCACCAGCGCACGCCAGGCGCCCTTCTGGCGCGCCCAGACGTCGAGGAAGAAGACATCGCGGCCGCCCGCCGATTTACGGTGACCGGTCACCATCGCGAGAAGGCCGTAGCGGCGCACCTTGGCGTCGCTTACCTCGATCGCGGCAATACCTTTAAGGCCTGCGAGGACGTCCCGGCGCCCATGAACCTTGCCGCCGGCGTCGACGAACGTGAATTGCAGCGACAGCAGGTGGCGGGCGATATTTTTGTCGCCGCTGCGCATCGCCTGACCGAGCGCTTCGTCGGCGGCCAGCACCATGGCCTCGTCGCGGACGCCCGGCTGCGCCTTGGATTGCGATTTGGCACCCGCAAAAACCGCGATGAGGGCGCCGGCGGCTACTGCGCCGAGCCATCCCCACCGCTTGGCATGTTGCAACGTCCGTCTCAGCGCTGCTGGTGTCGCCCCCGGCATGCCCTCTCCGCGAATTCCGCCCCGACCGCGTCGGTCGTCCCCTTATCGCGCCAGCACCATGGCATTTTCGGGTCGGACAACTCAAGTCGCTCGCGGCGGCGCGTCGCAGCGGTCCCCACCACGACGAAAAACGCCGATCAGTCGCAATGCCGGCAATGCCGATGGTGACGGCGGCCTTCATGTCGGCCGTGCCCGCCGCCGTGGGCCATCGCGAGGCGGCATTCCGCGCTCAGCTGCCGATGCTTACGCATCATGCAGGCGGTGATCTTACGTTCATCCGGAACGAATTCGCCGCAAAGCGACAGTGCATCGTTCTGACAGACTTGGCGCGGGTCGCCCTGGGCGGCGGCGCCATGGACGCCGGATACCACCCCGGCGAAACCCAATACCAGTGCCAAAGCCGCAACCTGCATGGTTCGCATTGTTTCCCCCAATATCTTTGACGGAGCCCAATATCTTTGACGGAGCACTTGGGCGGGTGTCGTCGGCGGAGCCCCCTACCGGGGCCAAGCCGGCCGTCGATGGCCGCCTTCGCCGGCCATGTCAATCCCGCAAATCTGGGAAAGCCCCAAATTGCCGAAAACTCGCCTATTATCAGCCACTTCAGTGCCCGCGGCCCCAGGCAAATTCCGTCTGGTGCCGCCCGGACGCATCCCGGGGACACGGCGCCACATTGCCGGCGACGAGTTGGGACGTCGCATTGTCGAAGGACATGTGGCGGCAAAAGGCCTTGTCGGGCAGCGAGTAGAAGATTTGGCCCACTGCTGCGTCTGCTCCTCGTCCTGGGACGCGACCGCGAACCGCAGCGTGTCGAACACGAACCCGCCGCCGACCAGGAACGCCGCCGCCACGAGTGCGAGGAACAACGAAAACGCGATCGCAAAACGCGCGGAGGGCAAATCGCGCCAAGCCCACGCCGTGGAGCGTGCCATCGGGCGCGCGCCGATACGGCGCGCCGCGGTCCGGGAGTTGCGTTGCATGTCATCCCGCCATTGCCGGAGTATTGCCGCCATGGAACACCAAAGCCATTGCAATCCCGGTAAGAAATTCGCTGCAATTGAATCGAAATTTCCCCGGGCGCTTGCCGGTGCTATAGGGTCGCGGCATGCGCACCCAAGTCGCCATTATCGGGGCGGGCCCGGCGGGATTGCTGCTCGGCCAGCTCCTTCATAAGCACGGCATCGACAACGTCATTCTCGAGCGGCAGACCGGCGAGTACGTGCTCGGCCGCGTCCGCGCCGGCGTGATCGAAAAGGTCACGATGGACCTGCTCGACGAGGCCGGCGTCGGCGCCCGCATGCACCGCGACGGCCTGGTGCACGACGGCGTCCAGATTTGCGTCGACGGCGTCCGCCACCGCATTTCTTTCAAAGAAATGACCGGCAAGGCGGTGATGGTCTACGGCCAGACCGAGATCACCAAGGATCTCATGGACGGCCGCGCCGCGGTCGGCGCGCCGACGGTCTATGCCGCCCACGATGTCGCCTTGCACGACATCTTCACCGACCGGCCGCGCGTCACCTTCAGCGCCGACGGCACGGAGCAGGAACTCGCCTGCGACTTCATCGCCGGCTGCGACGGCTTTCACGGCGTCAGCCGCAAAAGCGTCCCGGCCGATGCGATCACCCATCACGAGCGCGTCTACCCGTTCGGCTGGCTCGGCATGCTGTCCGACACGCCGCCGGTCTCGGACGAGCTGATCTATGTGCGCCATCCGCGCGGCTTCGCGCTGTGCTCGATGCGCTCGCCGACGCGCAGCCGCTATTACATCCAATGCAGCCTCGCCGAAGACATCGAATCGTGGCCGGACGAGCGGTTCTGGGACGAGCTCAAGCCGCGGCTCGACGACGAGGCGCGCGAACGCCTCGTCACCGGCCCCTCGATCGAAAAGAGCATCGCGCCGCTGCGCAGCTTCGTCGCCGAGCCGATGCGCTTCGGCCGGCTGTTCCTCGCCGGCGACGCCGCCCATATCGTGCCGCCGACCGGCGCCAAGGGCCTCAATCTGGCGGCGAGCGACGTGCGCTATCTGTCGCTGCGCTTTGATCGAGCACTATGCGGAGAAATCCGACGCCGGGCTCGACGCCTATTCCGCCCGCGCGCTGGCGCGGGTGTGGAAGGCCGAGCGCTTTTCCTGGTGGATGACGACGCTGATGCACCGGATTTCGGACAATTCGTTCGACCACAAGATCCAGCTCGCCGAGCTTGATTATCTGTTCCGCTCGCAGGCCGCCGCGACGGTGTTCGCGGAGAATTATGTCGGGTTGCCGTATTAGGCGATAGCCGGCGGTTCTGATTTCTAATCCGCTTGACGCCGCGGCGTCGTCCGCTTCGGGCCTGATACGATAAGCGGCGACGTACAGCGCCGGCAGGAAGATCAGCGTCAGCACCGTGCCGGCGAGAATGCCGCCGATCATCGCGTAGGCCATCGGCCCCCAGAACACCTGGCGCGCGATCGGAATCATGCCGAAGCTCGCCGCGGCGGCGGTGAGGAGAATGGGCCGCACGCGATGGCAGGTCGCCTCGACGACCGCGCTCCAGGGCGTCCGGCCCTCGCGGAGAAATTCGTCGATCTGCGACACCAGGATCACCGAATTGCGGATGATGATGCCGATGAGCGCCAGGACGCCGAGCAGCGCCACGAAGCCGAGCGGCTCGCCGCGAGCCCAACAGCGCCACGACGACGCCGATCAGGCCGAGCGGCCCGACGCTCACGACCAAAGCGAGCTTGCCGAAGCTTTGCAGCTGAACCATCAAGAGAAACGCCATGACGAGCAGCATGACCGGTACGACGGCGGCGATCGGGCCCTGCGACTTGGCGCTCTCTTCGACCGCGCCGCCGGTCGCCAGGCTGAAGCCCGCCGGCAGCGCCTTGGCGAAGGCGTCGATCGACGGCTCGAGTTCTTGGACCACCGTCGCCGGCTGTGCCGCATCGTGGATGGAGGCGCGCACGGTGATGGTCGGCAGCCGATCGCGGCGCCAGACGATCGGCTGGTCGATGTCGTAGCCGAGCCGGGCGAACGCGAGCAGCGGCACGACGCGGCCGTTGGGCAGCGCGATCTGCAGCGTCTGCAACGTATCGAGCGAATTGCGGTCGAACGCCTGCGATCGGGCGATGACGTTGATCAGATAAATCGAGTCGCGGACCTGGGTGATGTTGGCGCCGCCGACCACACCGTTGAGGAAGTTGGAAATGTCCTGCGAGGTGATGCCGAGCTGGCGCGCTTTGTCCTGCGCGATTTCGACCCGCAGCACCTGTCCCGGCTCGTTCCAGTCGAAGGTCGGCGGCTCGACATGGGCATTGGCGCTGACGATGCCGGCGAGGGTCAAGGCCCGGTCGCGCACGGATTGCAGGTCCGGCCCGCTCAGGCGGTATTGCACCGGCCGCCCGACCGGCGGGCCGAGATCGAGCGTGTGGACGAATACGTCGGTGCCGACGAAGCGCTCGCGGCCGAATTGCTCGAGTTTCGGGATGACGCGGTTGCGCGCTTCGAGCGATTTGGTCTCGATCACGATCTGGCCGAAGAACGCGTTGCTGAGCTGCTGATCGAGCGGGAGGTAGAACCGGATCGCGCCCTGCCCGACATAGGAACTCCATTGCGCGATGTCGGGATCGTCCTTCAGCTGCGCCTCGAACTTGTCCATCTGCCGGCGCGTTTCGGCGATCGAGCTCGTCTGCGGCAGGGTCATGTCGACCAGAATCTCGGGCCGATCGGACGACGGAAAGAACTGCTGCTGCACGAAGCGCAGGCCGAACACCGAAAGCGCGAGCGCCGCGACCGTCGCGCCGATCGTGATCCAGCGCCACTGCATCGCCGCAACCAGCGCGCGGCGAAACAGCGGCATCAGGCGGCTCGGCCGCTCGGCGTGGCGCCGCATCGCCGCCGGCAGGACGGTGACGCCGACCACGCGGCGCGAACAGCACCGCGACGATCCACGACACCAAGAGCGAGACGGCGATGACGACGAACAGGCTGAACGTGTACTCGCCCGCGGCGCTGGCGTTGAAGCCGATCGGCAGAAAGCCGGCGACGGTGACGAGCGTGCCCGTCAGCATCGGGAACGCGGTCGAGGTGTAGGCGAAGGTCGCCGCGTGATCTTTGCTGTCGCCGGCCTCGAGCCGCGCCACCATCATCTCGACGGTGATCATCGCATCGTCGACCAGAAGCCCGAGCGCGATGATCAGCGCGCCGAGCGAGATGCGTTGCAGCGAAATGCCCCAGATGTCGAGAATGACGAAAGTGACGGCGAGCACCAGCGGAATGGAGATCGAGACGACGAGCCCGGCGCGCACGCCGAGGCTCAGAAAGCTCACCAGCAGCACGATGACGATGGCCTCGACCGAGCGCTTCGGTGAAGCCGCCGACGGCCTGTTCGACGATCCGCGGCTGATCCGAGACGAGATGCACGCCCACCCCGATCGGCAGCGTCGCCTCGACTTCGCGCATCTTCGCTTTCAACGCCGCGCCGAAATCGAGCAAATTGCCGCCCTTGCGCATGGCGATGGCGAGGCCGATCGCGGGCTGGCCGTCGTAGCGGAACAGCATTTCCGGCGGATCGACATAGCCGCGACGAACGTCGGCGACGTCGGTCAGCCGGAAGAAGCGGTCATTGATGCGCAGATTGATCGCCTTGAGGCTTTCTTCCGACACGAACTGGCCGCCGACGCGCAGCAGGACCTGCTCGGCGCCAGCCTGAATGACGCCGGAAGGAACGACGGCGTTTTGCGCCTGCAAGGTCCGAAACAGCGCCTGCAAATCGATGCCGAAACCGGCGAGCTTGCGGGCGGAGATGACGAGATAGATCGCCTCGTCCTGGGTGCCGATCAGCTCGGTCTTGCCGATGTCCTTGACCTGCAGCATGGCGTTGCGGACGTCTTCGGCATAGTCGCGCAGCTGCCGCATGGTGAGGCCGTCGGAGGTGAAGGCGTAGATGTTGCCGAAGACGTCGCCGAACTCGTCGTTGAAACTGATTCCCTTGAGGGTATCGGGAAAGCTGCTGCGAATGTCGTTGATGTGCTTGCGGACCTGATAGAACAGGTCCGGCAGCTTCTTCGGATCGGTGGTGTCCTTGAACTGGACGAAGACGACGGTGCGGCCGGGGACGGTATAGCTGCGGGTGAAATCGAGCGACTCCACCTGTTGGACTTCCTTCTCGATGCGGTCGGTAACCTGATCGAACGTTTCGCCGAGGGTGGCGCCCGGCCACTCGGCGGCGACCACCATGACCTTGATGGCGAAGGAGGGATCTTCCTCGCGTCCGAGGCGGGCGTAGGACATCACGCCCGCCACGACCGCGATGATCATCAGAAACACGACGAAGGAGCGGTGCCCGAGCGCCCATTCCGACAGATTGAAGCGGGTCATAACTTGTGCGGCCTCGGCTTTGCTGGCGGCTCCCGCTTCGCCCGCGACCGCCTGCGCCGTCATGCAGGCTGTGAACGCCGACGACCACGACGCGGTCGCCGGCGGCAAGACCCGACTTGACGACGGCATGGTCGCCCTCGGTGCCGGCGATCTCGATGACGCGCCGCGCCACCTTGGTGCCGTTGTCCGCCAGCACCCAGACGTACCGCCCGCCGTCGGCGTCGACGACCGCGGCCGAGGGGACGAGGATTTTCGGCGCGATGGCGTGGTCGGATTCGACGGCGATGGTGGTGCCGATGCGGAACGCGGCGACCGGATCCTCGAGCGTGAGCCGCACACGGTGCAATCGCGTGATCGGATCGGCGAGCGGCGTGATCTCGCGCACCTTCGCCTTGGCGGTGATCTGCGGCGATTCCTGAAGCCGCACATTGAACTCCATGCCGGGCGTGACGCGCGCCATGAAATCGTCCGGGATGTCGATGACGGCGTCGCGGCTGTCGGAACGGGCGATCGTCACGATGGCTTGGCCGGCGTTGACATATTGGCCGACTTCGGCCGACCACGCGGTGACGATGCCATCGAAATTCGAGGTCAATTCGGTGTAGCCGATCTGTTGTTCGGCGAGCCGCAGCGCGGCTTGCGCCTGATCGAGCCGCCCTTTGGCAGTGTCGCGGCCGGCGACGGCATTATCGAGCGCCGCCTGGGTGGAGCTGCCTTCGCCGGCCAGAATGCTTTGCCGGCGTGCGATGCCTTCGGCGTTGGCGATACTGAGCTTCGGCATCGGCGACGTCCGCCTTGGCGCGGGTCAAGCCCAGCTGCGCGATGATGGGGTCGAGCGCGGCGAGCCGCTGTCCGTTCTTGACCCGATCCCCGACATAGACGTCGCGCGCCACGATGCGGCCCGAGGTCTGGAAGCCGAGTTGCGTCTCGTAGCGGGCTTCGACCGTACCCGCGAACGGGCCGAACCGCTCGGTCGTGATCGGCGTGATTTTGATGGTCAGCACCGGGCGCGGCGGCGCGGGCGGCGGCGTTTCCTTGCTGCAAGCGGACAGGGCGGCGGCCAGGACGGGCAAAGCCAAGACGAGAAAGCCACGCGGGCCGGCATCGTCAACGCCGAAGACCCGGCACGCGAGATCATGGCGCCTGCTCGCTCGTTGCAATGTCGACGATCTGGCCGGGGTACAGAAACTGGATGCCGGCGGTGACCACCGTCTGGCCGGGAGTGACACCGCCGGACAGCACCAGGTCGCTGCCGGCATAACGATCGATAGTGATCACCGTCGGGTTCACCACGCGGGTTTTCGGGTCGATGAGCCACACCGCCGGCGCATCGTGCCAGCGAAACAGCGCGCCGCGCGGCAACACGATCGCGTGGCGCGGCTTGAAGGTGCCCAGCCCGACGACGACCGCGCCGAGCGACATCGCCGGCGGCACATTGTCCAATGCGACTTTGACCTTCACGGCGCCGGACGCGGGATCGACCGTCGGCGCGACCTCGCGTACCGTTCCGGTGGTCGCGATGCTCGGATCCGCCTGCAGATAAATCTGCACGACCGGGCTCGGCGGATCGGTCAATACGGCTTCGTAGACGTCGAACACGGCGTCGCGGGGACCGTCTTGCGCCACGGTAAAGACCGCCTGGCCGGCCTGCACGACTTGCCCGGTCTCGGCGTTGCGCGCCGTGATGATGCCCGCGACGCCGGCCTTGAGCTGCGGTATAGCCGAGTTGCTCTTCGGCGGTTGACACCGCCGCTTGGGTCGAATCGACCGCGGCTTGCTGCGTGCGCAATTGCTGTTGCGCCTGATCGTAGGTCTGGCGCGTGGTAAAGCCGTTTTTCAGGAGCTCGG
This sequence comes from uncultured Pseudomonadota bacterium, assembly GCA_963745155.1. Lineage (GTDB taxonomy): Bacteria > Pseudomonadota > Alphaproteobacteria > Rhizobiales > Xanthobacteraceae > BOG-931. Next base: position 61,589 of record CAVUWO010000017.1, read on the forward strand.
TCTGCCGATCGAAATTGGCGGTGGCCTGCGTCAGCAAGGCCTGCGCCGACAACAGGACGGCCTTGGCGGCGTCGAGATTGGCGGTCTGCTCGCGCGCATCGAGCCGCGCCAGGACCTGATCCGGCTCGACATGGTCGCCGACATTGGCGAACCGCTGCTCGATTCTGCCGCTGGTGCGAAACGCGATGTTGCTGGAGAATTTCGGCTCGATGCTGCCGGTGAGGATGACCTTGGGCGAATACATTTCGTCGGCCACCCGCGTCACCTCGACCAGAACGCAGCGCTGGCCGCAACGCGGCCGCGGCGCTGCGGCCGGTTCGGCCGTCACGCGCTCGATCGGGGCGGCGATCAAGGCGACGATACCGAGACCGATGACGCCGCTTAAGCGCAGCCACCAAAGTCGCCGCCGCCGCTGTTCGTTCATCGTTCGGCTACTCCGTCGGCCCGCGGTTATCTCGAGCGAAGGGCAACAATGCCCGGCCCTCGCGCCGCACGGTGCCCCCCAATCGCGACGGCGATGCGACGCAGATGGTCGACGCACGGCCGAGAGGCAAGGGTAATGTCGGCGCGGCGTGAACATTCACCACGTCAGGACCTTCGCGCTTTCGCTTGCGCGACCAGGAAATGCGAGAGACGTTGGCGCACGGCGTCGGCCGTTTCCCGCGTCCATTGGCGGAAGCCCTCACCCGATTTCATGCCGAGCTTGCCGGCTTTGACCTTGTCGCGCAGATACGGATGCGGCCCGGCGGTGCGGTCGAGATCGGCGTAGAGTACTTCGGCGATCTCGAGCGTGAGGTCCAGTCCGACGAGGTCGGATTGCTCCATCGGTCCCAGCACGGCCATGCGGGTGCCGAAACCTTGCTTGACCACGGTGTCGATCGTTTCGGCGTCGCACACGCCGGCGGCGACGAGTGCGATCGCCTCGCGCTTAAGGGCATGCTGGAGCCGGTTGCCGACAAAGCCCGGAATATCGCGGCGCACATGCACCGGCGTCTTGCCGGCGGCGCGCAACAAATCGATCGTCCGGCGCAACACCTCGCCGTTCGTCCATTCGTTCTCGATCACTTCGACCAGGGGAACGAGATGCGGCGGATTCCAGAAATGCGTGCCGAGGACGCGCTCGCGATGTTTGAGATGGCGGGCGATCTCGGTCGTCGGAATGGCCGAACTGTTGCTCGCCAGTATGGTCTCCGGCGCGACTGCGTCTTCCAGTTCGGCGAACAGACGTTGTTTGAGCGGCAGCCGCTCCGGCGCCGCCTCGAACACGAAGCCGGCCCCTTCGGTGGCCGCATCGAGCCGATCGTGCACGGAAATGCGCTGCAGCAGCGCGGTATCCGCCTCGAACAGCTCGACCAGCGCCTGCAGACGGCGCGGCAGCGACGCGCGGCTCTCGGCGGCGTTTTCAAAGATGCTCACGACATGCCCGGCGTCGGCCAGCAGATAAGCAATGCCGTGCCCCATCAGCCCGCCGCCGATGACGGCGATTTTCTCTATTTTTTGCATCTTGCCCCGTGCGCATCCGACTCGCTGTGATGGCCGCTTTTACGAAAGTTTAACAGGAACTCGAGGACGTGTGGAACGTTTGGTATGCAAGGGTGATCCTAAAGGAGAACCGGCCATGCCAACTCTCATATGGATCGCGTTCTGGTCTTCGCTGGTCGGCACCGCGGTGTGTTTGCAGGACGCCGCGCTACCGGTCCGGACCAAGGCGGTAAAAGTCAAGAACCAGGATCGGCCGCGGCCGTAGAACTTCCGTCCATCGACACGCAATCCCTCCCCACGCGCCGCGGCAACCTGATGCCGCGGCGTTGTTAATTAACGCTTTCCGCGCGGATCGGCCCGGCGTCGCGCGCCCGGCGATGCGCCGGTTGCGGCGCGCGCACCTCGCCGTTATCAATACGCGCCATTTCGCGCCGGCCCGCCACGCACGGGGCGCCGGCGCGCGAAGAAAGCCGCCAAGCGCGGCCACGAAAGAGAGCGCCACAACCCTTATGGCCCGTCTTGTCATGAAATTCGGCGGCACGTCCGTCGCCGATATCGACCGCATCCGCAATGTCGCGCGCCACGTCAAGCGCGAGATCGACGCCGGCCACGACGTCGCGGTCGTCGTCTCGGCGATGGCGGGCGCCACCAATCAGCTCGTCGCCTGGTGCGAGGGGGCGCTGAAAGCGCGGCGCATTTTCGACGCGCGCGAATACGATGCGGTCGTCGCCACCGGCGAGCAGGTGACCGCGGGCTTGTTGGCGATCACGCTGCAGGACATGGACATCAATGCGCGGTCCTGGATGGGCTGGCAGCTTCCGATCCTGACCTCGGACGCCCACGCCTCCGCGCGCATTCTCGACGTCAACGGCGCCGAACTGATCCGGCGGATGAGCGCGAGCCGGGAAGTCGCGGTGATCGCCGGCTTCCAGGGCGTGCACCAGGAAACCGGGCGCATCACCACGCTCGGCCGCGGCGGCTCCGATACCTCGGCGGTCGCGGTCGCCGCCGCCATCCGCGCCGACCGCTGCGACATCTATACCGACGTCGACGGCGTCTATACCACCGACCCGCGCGTGGTGCCGCGGGCGCGGCGGCTCGACAAGATCGCCTTCGAGGAGATGCTGGAGCTCGCCTCGCTCGGCGCCAAGGTCATGCAGGTGCGCTCGGTCGAGCTCGGCATGGTGCACAATGTGCGTATTTTCGTGCGTTCGAGCTTCGACCGGCCCGAGGACATCGACCCGCACGGCACCCCGCCCGGGACGCTCATCTGCGACGAGGAGGAGATTGTGGAACAGCAAGTCGTCACCGGTATCGCCTTCTCCCGCGACGAGGCGCAAATCTCGATTCGCGAGGTGCAGGACAAGCCCGGCGTCGCGGCCGCCATCTTCATCCCGCTCGCCGACGCCAACATCAATGTCGACATGATCGTGCAGAACGTGTCGGCCGACGGCAAAACCACCGACCTCACCTTTACCGTGCCGGCTGCCGACTATCAGCGCTCGCTCGAAGTCATCGGCAAGGCCAAGGCGCAGATCGGTTACGCCCGGCTCGACAGCGCCACCGACGTCGCCAAGATCTCCGTCATCGGCATCGGCATGCGCAGCCATGCCGGCGTCGCCGCGCAGGCGTTCCGCGCCTTGGCCGAACGCGCCGTCAATATCCGCGCCATCACCACGTCGGAAATCAAGTTCTCATTGCTGATCGACGCCGCTTTCACCGAACTTGCGGTTCGGACGCTGCATTCGCTCTACGGCTTGGACAAGGCGACGTCCTGATTCACGCTGCGCCGCACAAATTCCGCTGCGTCGTCATATGCTCGTCTCTGGCTTGCGGTTTGCATGCCGCATTCGATATAGGCTTGAGGACGCTCGCTGCGGGCCGGGGCCCGAGCGGAATCCTCTTTGATCACGACCGGTACGACGCGGGCGGCGCGCCGGTCTAGAGGGAAGGCCCGAGGGACCTCACGCCATGCGTGGCGCGCTCGGCGGTCCGCGCGTGCTGTTGCGCCGTCTTCGCGAAGTCATGGCGGAGCCGGTCAGCGCGCAGGAACGCCTCGACAAGATCGTGGTGCTGATCGCCGCGAACATGGTGGCGGAGGTGTGCTCCGTCTACGTGTTGCGCGTCGACGCGACGCTCGAACTGTACGCCACCGAGGGCCTCAACCGCGACGCCGTGCACCACACCGTGCTGCGCTCGGACGAAGGCCTGGTCGGCCTGGTGTCGAGCCAGGCGAGCGCCATCAATCTTTCCAACGCGCAGGCCCATCCGGCGTTCTCCTTCCGGCCGGAGACCGGCGAGGAAATCTACCATTCCTTCATGGGCGTGCCGATCCTGCGCGCCGGCAACACGCTCGGCGTGCTGGTGGTGCAGAACCGCGCGCGGCGCACCTATTCGGAAGAGGAAGTCGAGGCGCTGCAGACCACGGCGATGGTGCTCGCCGAGATGATCGCCTCGGGCGAGCTTTCCGCGCTGGCGCGTCCGGGCGCCGAGCCGGCGGCGCGGCGCTCGCTGCATTTCAAAGGCAGCGCCTTGAGCGACGGCATCGCGCTCGGCCATGTCGTGCTGCACGAGCCGCGCGTCGTCGTCACCAATTACATCGCCGACGACGTCCAAAAAGAGCTGAAACACCTCGAAGCGGCGGTCGAGACGCTGCGCTCGAATCTCGACGAAATGCTCGAACACGGCGACGTGGTCGAGGGCGGCGAGCATCGCGACGTGCTCGAGGCCTATCGCATGTTCGCCCACGACCGCGGCTGGTTTCACAAGCTCGAAGAGGCGGTGATGACCGGGCTGACCGCCGAGGCGGCGGTCGAGCGCGTGCAGTCCGATACCCGCGCGCGCATGCTGCGCCAGACCGATCCATATCTGCGCGATCGCCTGCACGACCTCGACGATCTCGCCAACCGCCTGATGCGCCAGCTCACCGGCCGCCGCCACGCGCCCGACGCGCGAGAACCTGCCGGACAACGCCATCGTCGTCGCCCGCTCGATGGGCCCCGCCGCGCTGCTCGACTACGACCGCAAGAAGTTGCGCGGCCTGGTGCTCGAGGAAGGCGGCCCGGCCTCGCACGTCACCATCGTGGCGCGCGCGCTCGGCATCCCCGCGGTCGGCGGCATCGACAACGCCACCGGCATCGCCGATCCCGGCGACGCCATCATCGTCGACGGCTCGACCGGAGATCTGCACATCAGGCCGATGCCCGACATGGAGGCGGCCTATGCCGAACGGGTGCGGCTGCGCGCGCGGCGGCAACTGCAATATCAGGCGCTGCTCGACAAGCCGTGCGTGACCAGGGACGGCGAAGAGGTCAAGCTCTTCATCAATGCCGGGCTCACCGTCGACCTGCCGCACATCGTCGATACCGGCGCCGCCGGCATCGGCCTGTTCCGCACCGAGCTGCAGTTCATGGTGGCGCCGAATTTTCCGCGCGCCAGCGAGCAATACGCGCTCTATCGCACCGTGCTCGACGCCGCCGGCGACAAACCGGTGACGTTCCGCACGCTCGACATCGGCGGCGACAAGGTGCTGCCCTATATGCGCAACGTCGAGGAGGAGAATCCGGCGCTCGGCTGGCGCGCCATCAGGCTCGGGCTCGACCGTCCAGGGCTCCTGCGCACCCAATTGCGGGCGCTGCTGCGCGCCGGCGCCGGGCGCGCCTTGAAGATCATGTTTCCGATGGTGGCGACCGTCGACGAATTCATTCAGGCCAGGGAGCTGGTCGAGCGCGAGCTGACGCATCTGCGCCGGCACGGCCATAAGCTGCCCGAAGAGGTCGAGGTCGGCAGCATGGTCGAGGTGCCTTCGTTGCTCTATCAGCTCGACGAACTGCTCGAGCGTGTCGATTTCCTCTCGGTCGGGTCGAACGATCTGGTGCAATTCCTCTATGCCGTCGATCGCGGCAATCCGCGGGTTTCCGGCCGGTTCGATCCCTTATCGGCGCCGGTGTTGCGCGCGCTCAAGGACATCGCCGACAAGTGCCGCGAGCACAAAACGCCGGTAACCTTGTGCGGCGAACTCGCCTCGCAGCCCATTGGCGCGCTGGCGCTGGTCGCCATCGGCTACCGCTCGCTGTCGGTCACGCCGTCGGCGGTCGGGCCGGTCAAGGCGATGCTGCTGGACGTCGACTGCCGCAAGGTGGCCGCGTTCCTCGACCTGCTGATCGAGAAGTCGTGCGGCGTGCCGATCCGCGCGCAGCTCGAAAAATACGCCGCCGACAACGGCCTGCAGATTTAGCGCGCCAAGGCCCGTGAGGGCCTTTTATTCGGCGTGAAAGCAAGTATTAAGCGTGAAACCAAAACTTTCGGCGAGACCACCCTTTGGGTGCCCGGCACAACGGCCGGGGTGACAAGCAGTCCTGATGATCCCTGAACAGAAACTCGACGCGATTGTTGTTCGCCATGCCGAACTGGAACGCAACCTCGCCGACGTCTTGCCGGCCGAGACGTTCGTGAAGCTGTCGCGCGAGTTCGCCGAACTGGCGCCCGTGGTCGAGGCGGTGAACGCCTACCGCGCCGCGCAGCACGAACTCGAAGGCGTCGAGAGCCTGATCGACGATTCGTCGATCGACGCCGAGATGCGCTCGATCGCCGAGGCGGAGCGGCCGCAGCTCGAGGCCCGGCGCGCGACGCTGGAACAGGAGCTGCGTCTCGCGCTCTTGCCCAAGGACGCGATGGACGAGCGCAACGTCGTGCTGGAAATCCGCGCCGGCACCGGCGGCGACGAGGCTTCGCTGTTCGCCGGCGATCTGTTCCGCATGTACGAGCGCTATGCCGCCAAGCAGGGCTGGACGGTCGAGGTCGTCACCGCGAGCGAAGGCTCGATGGGCGGCTACAAGGAAATCGTCGCCGAGATCCGCGGCCGCGGCGCGTTTGCCAAGCTGAAATTCGAATTGGGCGTGCATCGGGTGCAGCGCGTGCCCGATACCGAGGCGTCCGGCCGCATCCACACCTCGACCGCGACGGTCGCGGTGCTGCCCGAGGCGCAGGAGGTCGACGTCCCCATCAACGACGCCGATCTTCGCATCGACACCATGCGTTCGGGCGGCGCCGGCGGTCAGCACGTCAACAAGACCGAGTCGGCGATCCGGATCACGCACATTCCGACCAACATCGTCGTGATGATGCAGGAAGATCGCTCGCAGCATCGCAACCGCGCCAAGGCGATGGCGGTGCTGCGCACCCGGCTCTACGACCTCGAGCGGCAGAAATTGGATGCCGCGCGCGCCGCCGAGCGCCGCGGCCAGGTCGGCACCGGCGACCGCTCCGAGCGCATCCGCACTTACAATTTCCCGCAGGGCCGGGTGTCGGACCACCGCATCAACCTGACGCTCTACAAGCTGCCGCAGATTTTGGAAGGCGAAGCCTTGGGCGAGATCATCGACGCGCTGGTTGCCGAGCATCAGGCGGCGCAGCTCGCCGCCGAGGAGGGCGGGCGATGATTGCGGACGACGGCGCCATCGCTCTGTCGGTCGAGCCCGGCGCGGAGGCCGGCGGTACTGTCGACGACGCGCGGCACGCGTTGGCCGCACAATTCCGCGCCGCCGGAACTCGATACGCCGGAGCTCGATGCCCGTCTTCTCGTCGGCCACGCTGTTAACCTCGACCATGCGGCGCTGGTGGCGGCAGGCGTGCGCAAACTCGGCCGTAAAGAAGCCGATATGATTAACGCGCTGGCGCGACGACGGCTCGGCCACGAGCCGGTCGCGCGTATCCTCGGCCGCAAGGAGTTTTGGAGCCTTGCACTTGCGATCGATGGCGCAACTTTGGTGCCGCGCCCCGAAACAGAAACCATCGTCGAAGCCGTGCTCGCCGCAATCGATGCGGCCGGCGCGCGCCAGCGGCCATTGCGCATCGCCGATCTCGGCACCGGCAGCGGCGCGCTCATTCTCGCGCTGCTCGCCGAACTGCCGAACTCAACCGGCGTTGCAACCGATATCGATTTCGGCGCCTTGCTGTGCGCCCGCGCCAATGCGCGCTGCCTCGGGCAGACACGGGCGGCGTTCGTCGCCTGCGACATGGCGGCAGCGCTCGCTGGTCCCTTCGACGTGATCGTCTCCAATCCGCCTTACGTCGCATCGGACGACATTGCAGCGCTGGTGCCCGAGGTGCGCGATTTCGACCCTCGCCGGGCGCTCGACGGCGGGGCCGACGGACTCGAGTTTCTATCGCGCGATCGCGGCAGCCGCGCCGGCGCTGGTCGCGCCCGATGGCTTCGTCGTCGTCGAACTCGGCGCCGGTCAGGCCGAGGCCGTTGCCGCGCTTTTTTCGGCGGCGGGACTTGCGCCGGAGCGGCCGCGTACCGACCTTAACGGCATCGCTCGCGCCCTGATTGCGAGAAAAGCTGCGCCAGACGGGCGACGGTAGCAATGAGCGGCGAGCATTGCGCCCCGGCAAAAACGCACCAAAAAAGCGCTTGGAATATTTGCCGGAACGGACTAGTTTGCGCGCACGGAATCGGTCCGAAGTGATCGTACCACGCTGCCTTGAACGCCCGGCTTGAGCGACTGGAGCGTCCCTTTCGAAGGTTGGCAGCGCAGGTTGAAGCAGCAACGCAGGCCATCAACGCAGGCCGATGAACAGGCCCATTTGAACGGCGAAAGCCACAATAGAGCTGATCGGACGCCAAAGTGATCGGACGCCAAACTCAAGGCAGCCAGGCTTGAGGCAGACGGAATCGCCATATTCAACGACCGAGAAGTCAAAGATCGAGAAATGATAATGGCGCGGCACGGATTCGTCCCGAATGCCGCAGACGGGGTTCGCCGCGGCAAGTCCGCCGGCGTCGGGTTATAGGGCTGCATTGCTGAAGGTTCGTGACGTTCATGAAGAGGTCACAACGGCGGACGCCGAAAGCGGCGTTTGCATCGCCGTATGCGGCGCGCCGCTGGGATTTGCGCGGGGAAACCCCGCAAGACAAACAACGTGCAAGACAGGCAACGCGTAAGACAAACAACGCGTAAGACGAACGCAGACGGTGAATTGTAACGCAAGCTACTGCGACGGCGGCATTCGGACCGCTGCAGGTAAGGGGATTAGTTGGAACACAAAACCATGAGAAACGGTCAAAATAAGCGCATGCGGGGTCGCAACCGCAAGAGTGGTGGTGGTCATCACCAGAATCCGTTGTCGCGCATGTACGAGTCCAACGGACCGGACGTGAAAATTCGGGGCACGGCATCCCACGTCGCCGAGAAGTATCTCCAGCTTGCCCGCGACGCCCAAAGCTCCGGTGACCCCGTCGCCGCCGAAAACTACTATCAGCATGCCGAGCACTATTTCCGTCTGATCGCCAGCGCGCAGGAGCAGTTGCGCCAGACCCAGCCCACCTATTTCCAGCAGAACGGCGAGTATCGCGGCGGCGCCGACGACGGCTACGACGACAACGAGAACGAGCAGCCCGTCATCGCCGGCGAACCGTTCGCGCCGCGCGAGCAGCCATTCTATCAACAGCAGCCGCAAGCGCCGCAGCCGCAGATGCAACAGCCGCAATTCCAGCCGCGGACGCAGCATGTCGCGCCGGCCAACGAGGAAGATGTCGAGCGGTTGCCGTCATTCATCACCGGAGGTCAGCCGCTCGCGCCGCAGCCGCAACCGGCGCCGAACGGCTCGAACGGCTTCGAAGGCTCGGCGGATCGCTTCCCGTTGCACCGGCGGCGCCGGCGCCATCGCGGCCCGCGCGACCAGTCGGCGGCCGGCGAGGGTGATGGGCAAGGACCGGCCGGTCCGCGCCCGATCGACGAATAATCGTCGCTGCAGAACAAGGTCGCCCTTGGCGCGAGCGCCCGATCGATTTCGGGCGTGGCTGACATACCCGGATGCAAGCCGGAATGTCAGCGTCCGCGCGGCGCCCGGCCGAGACGCACCAGGAGCCAGATCGGCACCACGATCACGGCACCGAGCAGGAAATACTGCCAAAGCCAGCGCACCGCGTCGAAGCCCATGTTCCAGATGTGCAGGACGAGGAGCCGCACCGACTCGATGATGTTCCAGGGATCGAGGCCCAACGCGGCGAGGATGACGCCCACCAAAATCGACAACAGGACCAGCCGTCCGATCACCGCGAGCGGTGGGCCGCCGAAGAAGCGTTGAACGTAATCGAGGCCTTTGTCCCTGCTGCTGTAGTCTTCGCGCTCGTGGGTCATCACGATCTCCCGGTTGGGCCAAATTCCTGACGCGGCGGACGCTATTTCCAGTGGAATAGCAGAATTGTCGCCAGCGCAAGCGCCTGCGACGGGGGCGTTGCCACCGCTCTACAAGTGGGGCTAAGTTGCGCGCGCTTCGAGAGCCTTGCAGGCAACAGAGCCTACGGGCAACAAGAGAGCCTACCGGGCATCAAGCGCCTTCCGGGCAATTCCTGAGGATCATTCATGGCCAAGATCGAGGACCGCGCGCTCGCCGCGAAGACAAGCCTCAATGACGACATCGGCGAGGACAAGCGGCTCGAATTGTATCGGCTGCAGGTCGAAATTCGCGAAGCCGAGCAGCGCGCCTACGATCTGTTTCTGCAGAATCTCGTCAAGGGCACCAGCCACCTGTCGCTCGGCCAGGAGGCCGTCGCCGCCGGCTTCGCCGCCGCCATGAAGCCCGGCGATCTTTCTTTCTGCACCTATCGCGGCCACGCCCACACGCTGGCGCGCGGCGTGCCGATCGTGAAGGTGCTCGGCGAATTGATGGGGCGCGACATCGGCCTGATGCGCGGCAAGGGCGGCTCGATGCATCTCACCTCGGTCGAGCACGGCGTGATGGGCTCCTACGCCATCATCGGCGCGCATCTGCCGATCGCCTGCGGCGCCGCCTGGCGCGCGCAATACAAGGGACAGAAGGACGTGTCGGTCTGCTTCTTCGGCGACGGCACCACCAATATCGGCGCCTTCCACGAGGCGCTGAACTTCGCGGTGGTGTGGAAGCTGCCGGTGATCTTCGTCTGCGAGAACAATCTCTACATGGAATACACGCCGATCAGCGACGTCACCGCGGTCGAGCATCCGGCGGCCGACCGCGCCTCGGCCTACGGCCTGCCGCGCATCGTCGTCGACGGCAATGACGCCGACGAGGTCTACCGCACGGCGATGACCGCCTACGACAAGGCCCGAGCGGGCAAAGGGCCGTCGCTGATCGAATGCATGACCTACCGCTACAGCGGCCATTCCCGCGCCGATCCCGCCAAATATCGCCCGGAGGGCGAATTGGACAAGTGGAAAGAGCGCGATCCGATCAAGATCTATCGCGAACGGCTCCGGCAATTCGGCATCAATGAAGCGGCGATCGCCCGCATCGAGACCGAGGTGAAACACGAGGTCGACGAAGCGACCGAAGCCTGCAAGGCATCGCCGCCGCCGGCGCTCGATCTCCTCACCACCGACGTCTATGCCGATGGAGGCTTCGCATGGCGGAACTGACTTATCGCGACGCCGTCATCCGCGGCATCGCTCAGGAAATGGCGCGCGATCCGGACGTGGTGTTCCTCGGCGAGGACATCGCCAAGGCCGGCGGCGTGTTCAAGGCGACCGTGGGCTTGTACGAGCAGTTCGGCCCGCTGCGCGTGCGCGACACGCCGATCTCCGAGCAGGCGATCCTCGGCGCCGCCATGGGCGCGGCGATGACGGGATTGAAGCCGATCGCGGAGATCATGTTCTCGGACTTCATCGCCGTCTGCTTCGACTATATCGCCAACGAATTCCCGAAGAGCCGCTACATGACCAACGGGCAGGTCAAGGTGCCGCTGGTCGTGCGCACCGGCAATGGCGGCGGCGCGCGCTTCGGCGCCCAGCATTCGCAGAGCGTCGAGAACTGGTGCATGATGATCCCCGGCCTCAAGGTCGTGGCGCCGTCGTCACCGCGCGACGTGATCGGGCTGATGGCGGCGGCGGTGCGCGATCCCGACCCCGTGATCTTCCTCGAGCACAAGTCGCTCTACGCCACCAAGGGCGAGGTGCCGGACGGCGAGATCGTCGACACGCTCGGCAGCGCCAAGATCGTGCGTCCGGGCAAGGACGCCACCATCCTCGCGCTGGCGTTGATGGTGCCGCGCGCGGTCGCGGCGGCGGAGAAGCTGAAAGCCGAACACGGCATCGATTGCGAAGTCGTCGACGTGCGCTCGCTGGTGCCGATCGACACGCAGACGATCCTCGGCTCGGTCGCAAAGACGCACCGGCTGTTCACGGTCGAGGAAAATCCGCGGCTGTGCGGCTGGGGCGCGGAGCTCGTCTCCATCGTCGCCGACGAGGCGTTCTACGATCTCGACGGACCGCCGGTGCGCATCACGACGCCGCACATTCCGCTTCCGTCCGCCGACATTCTCGAGGATCTCGCGCTGCCGAGCGTCGATCGGATCGCCGAGCGGGTGCGACGCAGCCTCGGCGGCTAGCGGCACGGCATCGCAAATAGCAAGAGAGGAAACAAACATGGCCAACGAGCCGACACGCGAAAATCCATGCGGCCCGATCGGGACCGAAGTCATCTTCGAGAATGATCAGGTGCGGGTGTGGGATATGAAGGTGGCGCCGGGCGGCAAGAAGCCCTGGCATCACCACAAGATGGACTACGTCATCATCAATGTCAGCGGTGGCAAGATCGAGCTCGAGGACGTGAACGGTCACACCATCATCGCCGACGACAAGGTCGGCGGCGTGATCTGGAATGACGCCGGCCAGAAGCACGAACTGCGCAATCTCAGCGGCCAGCCCTATCAGAACATCCTGGTCGAGCTGAAGCGCGGCAAATCGGTGCCTTGAGCCGAAGTTCTTGAACAAAGGTTCTTTAGCAGAGGTTTTTAGGATGAGCGCCAGGTACGACAATCTCCTCGCCAACGTGCCGACCGATCTTTGGATCGGCGGCAAATGGCGCAAATCCTCCGACGGCGGCCGCTTCGACGTGATCGATCCGGCGACCGAGAACAAGGTCGCCTCGGTCGCGAGCGGCACGGTCGACGACGCCAAGGCGGCGCTTGACGCCGCCGCCGCCGCCTTTCCCGGCTGGGCCGCCAAGAAGCCGCGCGAGCGCGGCGAGATCCTGCGCAAATCGTTCGAGCTGATCATGCGCGACCAGGAGCGCCTGGCGAAGCTGATCACCATCGAAAACGGCAAGGCCTTGTCGGATTCGCGCGGCGAGGTCGCCTATGCCGCCGAGTTCTTCCGCTGGTTCGCGGAGGAGGGCGTCCGCAATATCGGCCAGAATTCGATCGCGCCGGCGTCGGGCGCGCGCATCCTGGTGCACCACAAGCCGGCGGGCATCGCCGTCCTGGTCACGCCGTGGAATTTCCCCGCCGCGATGGCGACGCGGAAAATCGGCCCGGCGCTCGCCGCCGGCTGCACGGTGGTGCTCAAGCCCGCCTCCGATACGCCGCTGACCATGCTCGCTTTGATGCCGATCCTCGAGGAAGCCGGCGTGCCGCCGGGCGTCGTCAACGTCGTGCCGTCGCGCTCCTCCGGCAAGGTCGTCGGCGCGATGCTGCACGATCCGCGCGTGCGCGTCGTGTCATTCACCGGCTCGACCGAAGTCGGCCGCAAGCTGCTCCACGAAGCTGCCGACAATGTGCTGCGGCCGGCGATGGAGCTCGGCGGCAACGCGCCGTTCATCGTGTTCGAGGACGCCGACATCGACGCCGCGATCGATGGCGCCATGATCGCCAAGATGCGCAACATGGGCGAAGCCTGCACGGCGGCGAACCGCTTCTACGTGCACGAAAAAGTGCACGACGCGTTCGCCGAAAAGCTCACGGCGAAGATGGCCGGACTGAAAATGGGCAACGGCCTCGACGACGGCGTCGCGCTCGGGCCTTTGGTCAACAAAGAAGGCCTCGACAAGGTGATCGAGCTGGTCGAAGACGCCGTGCAAAAAGGCGCCAGCGTCTTGACCGGCGGCAAGGCGCCCGGCGGCACCGGCTTCTTTTATCCGGCCACCGTTCTCGCCAACGTCTCCGACGACGCCAAGATGCTCAACGAGGAGATTTTCGGCCCGGTCGCGTCGCTGCAGACCTTCAAGTCCGAGGACGAGGTGATCACGCGCGCCAACGACACCGAATACGGGCTGGTGGCGTATGTCTACACCAAGGATTTGAGCCGCGGGCTGCGCGTCTCGGAAAAGCTCGACTTCGGCATGATCGGATTGAACCGCGGCATCGTTTCCGATCCCGCGGCGCCGTTCGGCGGCATGAAGCAATCCGGCCTCGGCCGCGAAGGCGGCCACGAAGGCCTGATGGAATTTTTGGACACGCAATACGTCTCGGTGAACTGGTGAGCTGCAGTCGATGAATATCCTCATGCCTCAACTCGGCGAGACCGTCGCCGAGGGAAAAATCACGCAGTGGTTCAAAGCGGCCGGCGACGCCGTGAAGCCGGGCGATAATCTGTTCGAGATCGAGACCGACAAAGTGTCGATGGAAGTGCCGGCGACCGAAGCCGGGATTTTGAGCGAGATCCGCGTCGTCGCCGGCGAAGTGGCGCCGGTCGGCGCGGTGGTCGGCGTGATCGGCGATAAGGTCGGGGCGGCGGCGAGCGCACCGCCGGCGGCCGCCAAGGCGCCGCCCGCGGCGCCTGTTCGCGCGCAGGCCGCGCCGGCGCCGGCGGCAACCGCCGCGGCTTCCGCCCCGCAGCAGCCGATCAAGCTCGATCCGTTCTTCGAGGTGCGCACGCCCGAGCGCAATTTCGGACCGGCGCGGCTGTCCGGCGGCGTCACCGTGACGCCGCTGGCGCGGCGTCTCGCCAGCGAAGCCGGCATCGATCTGTCGCGATTGAGCGGCACCGGTCCGCACGGCCGCATCATTGCCCGCGACGTGGAAAGCGCTCCGCGTCCGGCCGTCCCTGCCGCGGCGCGCGCGCCGGCGGCGCTGGCCGAAGGTCCGAGCGCCGAGCAGGTCAAGGCGCTGTACGAGCCGGCGAGCTACGAGGAAGTGCCGCTCGACGGCATGCGCAAGACCATCGCCGCGCGGCTGACGCAGGCGACGCAGACCATCCCGCATTTCTTCCTCACCGCCGATGTCGAAATCGATCGCCTCAAAAAGCTGCGCGAGGAGGCGAACGCATCCGCACCGAAGGACCGCGACGGCAAAGAGTTGTTCAAGCTTTCGGTCAACGACTTCATCATCCGCGCGCTGGCGCTGGCTTTGCAGCGCGTCCCCGCGGCCAATGCGGTGTGGGCGGGCGACCGCATCCTGCGCTTCAAGCACTCCGACATCGGCGTCGCGGTGGCGCTCGACGGCGGCTTGATCACGCCGGTGATCCGCAACGCCGAGTCCAAAACGCTCAGCGCCATCTCGATCGAGATGAAGGAACTCGCCGCGCGCGCCCGCGACAAGAAGCTCAAGCCGCACGACTACCAGGGCGGCGCTTCCGCGGTGTCCAATCTCGGCATGTATGGCGTGCGTGAATTCTCGGCCATCATCAACCCGCCGCACGCGACGATCCTCGCGGTCGGCGGCGCGCGCCGGCAAGCCGGTGGAAAAGCCCGACGGCGGCGTCGGCTTTGTCAGCGTGCTGACCGCGACGCTGTCCTGCGACCATCGCGTGGTCGACGGCGCGCTCGGCGCGGAACTCCTGGCGGCGATCAAGAGTTTGATCGAGACGCCGGTCAACATGCTGGTGTAACCCGCGGAACAGGCGTGCTGCATTCGGTCTCTCATGGTGCCGTTCGCCATCCTGTGGCTGGGGTGGCTCGCCTATTGGTTCGTCGCCGCACGCGACGTGAAAGCGACCCGGCGGCACGAACCGCGCCTGACCCGTCTTCTGCACATCGCGTTGATCGTCGCTCGCCGCCGTGCTGTTGGCGTTTCGTATCGAAGCGCTGCCTTGGCTTGATGAGCGGTTTTTGCCGCCGACCATGATCGCCTATTGGCTCGGCCTGGTGATGCTGGCCGCCGGCATCGCCATTGCGGTTTCGGCCCGCCGCTATCTCGGACGCAACTGGAGCGGCACCGTGACCGTCAAGCAGGACCACGAGCTTATTCGCAACGGTCCCTACCGCTTCGTCCGCCATCCGATCTATACCGGCTTGCTGCTGGCGATCTTGGGGACGGCGGTCGCGATCGGCGAGTGGCGCGGCTTGATCGCCTTCGCATCGATCACGGCCGGGTTCCTCCTCAAGATCAGAACCGAAGAACGCTTCATGAGCGAAACCTTTGCCGACGCGTACGCCCGTTACCGCGCCGAAGTGCCGGCCTTGATTCCCTTCGTTATTTGAACCTGTCGGACCGTGCGGGAGAAACGGATTTGCCTGAGCGACGCACCGAAGTCCTGCTGGTCGGGCCGTCACGGCCGGTCATCGCCAAAGGACTGTCCGCCTTCACCGTCCACAGCCTCGCCGGCGCGGACCGCGAGGCGCGTCTTGCCTCTCTCGGCCATGTGCGCGCGATGGCCGTCTCGGCGATGCTGCCGGTCGACGATGCGCTCATGGCCCGGCTGCCCAACCTCGACATCATCGCGAGCTTCGGCGTCGGCTACGACCATGTCGACGTCGCCGCGGCCGCGCGCCGGGGCATCGTCGTCACCAACACGCCCGACGTGCTCACCGAGGAGGTCGCCGACACCGCGATCGGCCTGCTCTTGTGCACGGTCCGCGAGTTGCCGCAGGCCGAGCGCTATCTGCGCGCCGGCAAATGGCGCGAGCGCGCCTATCCCCTGAGCCGGGCGACGCTGCGCAACCGCACCGTCGGCATGGTCGGCATGGGACGCATCGGCATGGCGATCGCGCGGCGGCTCGAAGCGTTCGGCACCCCGATCGCCTATCACACCCGCCAGGAGCGGCCGGACCTTCCCTACCGGTACTATCCGAACCTGGTCGACATGGCCCGCGCCGTCGACGTGCTGATGGTCATCGTGCCGGGCGGCGCGGCGACGCGGAACATGATCGACGCGCCCGTACTCGAAGCGCTCGGTCCCGAGGGCATTCTCGTCAACGTCGCGCGCGGCTCCGTGGTCGACGAGGACGCCCTGATCGCGGCGCTGGAACAGAAAAAGATCCTGGCCGCCGGCCTCGACGTGTTCGCCCGTGAACCCGAGGTGCCCGCGGCGCTGATCGCGATGGACAATGTCGTGCTGCTGCCGCACGTCGGCTCGGCCTCGGTCTTCACCCGCGAAATGATGGACCAGCTGGTGGTGGACAACATCCTGGCCTGGGCCGCAGGAAAGCCGCCGCTGACGCCGGTGCCGGAAACGCCGTGGCAGGCCTGGCGGCAAGATTGACGCTGTCGTCTGACGATGCATGACGACATACGGAGGCCGTGATAGCTTTCACGCATGGATCCGCGCATGAATACGAACCGTCGGCGTCTTTGGCGTGGCGCGATGATCGCCGCCTTCGTGAGCGCGCTCGGCGGCGTCGCGGCCGCGCAGGACACGCCGCCGTCGGAACCGCCGCCGAGCGAGGCCGCCAAACCCGAACCCAGCGCGGTCATGTCGGGCGCCTGGGAATTTTCCAACGCCGATCGCGACAAGGTCTGCCGCTTCGTGTTTCGCCCCGACGCCGTGGCCGGCGGCTATAAGCTCGACATCGACCGAAATTGCGCGACGCTGTTTCCCGCCACCAAGGACATCGTCGCCTGGACGACCGACAAGTTCGGCGCGTTGCGCCTCATCGACGCGCACGGCGGCGCGGTGATCGAGCTGACCGAGGCCGAGACCGGCATCTATGACGGCTTCGAGCCCGGCCAAGGCCGCTACATTCTGCAGATCGCGGCGGCGGCGCCGGTGCGCTCGGCCGACGACATCGTCGGCGACTGGGCCTTTGCGCGCGGAACCGGCAAGCCGATCTGCGCACTCACGCTCGCCAACACGCCCGCCGGCAATGACGCCTTGGCCCTCAAGGTCAAACCCGGCTGCGATCCACTGATCACCCGTTTCGGGCCGAGTTCCTGGCGCATGAACCAAGGGGAACTCCAGTTGCTTTCGCCGCGCGGGCAGACCTGGCGGTTCGAGGAAAACGACGCCAACACCTGGCAGCGCGTTCCTGAAAGTTCCGATCCGGTTCTGCTGGTGCGGCAATAAGTAGTGCCGGCGCCGTCCAGCTCGTGCTGGCCATGGATCAGCGAAACCGTTATGACGGATAGTCGCACCCGCATCCCCCTGAACTGCCGCAGTGCCGTGGTTCCGTCCCAACCGAAGACCCTCGCTCCGCTGTACTGGGGCGTCATCGTCACCACGATCGTCGCAGCAGCGATTACGCTTGCCATCTTTTGGCTTGGTGGCCGCACGCAAAGCGAAGACGAGTGGATTGGCCATACGCTTGCGCTTCGCGCCGACCTGCATGATGATCCAGACTTTGGTGTTGCGGGCCGAAAGCAGCCAGCGCGGCTATCTTCTGACCGGCCGCCCCGATTATCTCTCGCACTACACGCCCGCGCTTTCGGCGTTGCGCGACGCCGTCAGCCGGGCCGACGCGCTGGTCCGCGACAGCCCGCGACAGGTCGAGACGATGGGCGCGCTGCGCAGGCACATCGACGACAAGCTCAAGGAGATGCGAAAGCCACCATCGAGGCGCACCGCGCCGGTCACCCGGACGCGGCGCTGGCGCTGATCAATACCGACCGCGGCAAGCTCGAAACAACGGCGATCAAAGACCAGATCGACGCCATGGTGGGAACCGAGAACGTCCAGTTGGCGCAACGCGAGGCGGCGGCCACGTCGCTGGTCTTCTATCTGCAGATCGGGTCGGCTATCGCCTTCCTTTTGATCGGCGGCGTCGGCCTGCTCGTTGCGTATTTCGCAAGGCGGTCGCTGACGGCGATCCAAAGCGTAAATCTTCAGCTTTCTGCCGCCAATCAGAGCCTGCTCGCTGAGATCGATCAACGGGAACAGGCCGAGAGCCAGCTGCGCCAATCGCAGAAGATGGACGCGATCGGCCAATTGACCGGCGGCATCGCCCATGACTTCAACAACATGCTGGGCGTGGTCATCGGTTCGCTCGACATGATGCGGCGGCGCATGAAGACCGACGAATTCGGCATCGGCCGTTTCATCGACGCCGCCATGAAGGCCACCGAACGCTCCGCCGCGCTGACCCAGCGCCTGCTCGCATTCGCGCGCCAGCAACCGTTGTCGCCGGAGCCGGTCGACGCCAACCGCATGATCGCGGAAATGTCGGAACTGCTGCGCTCGACTTTGGGCGAGCACATTCAGATCGAGACCGTGACTTCCGCCGGACTGTGGAAAACCAATGTCGACGTCCATCAGCTCGAGAACGCGATCGTCAACGTCGCTCTCAATGCGCGCGACGCGATGCCGGACGGCGGCAAGCTGACGATCGAAACCGCCAACGTTTATCTCGACGAGGAATATTGCCGCGACAATGGCGAGGTGTCGCCGGGCCAATACGTGATGGTCGCCGTCTCGGACGAAGGCGTCGGCATGGATCCGCAGGTCGCCGCGCGCGTGTTCGATCCGTTCTTCACCACCAAGCCCGCCGGCAAGGGCACCGGGCTCGGCTTGAGCCAGGTCTACGGCTTCATCAAGCAATCGCACGGCCACATCAAAATCTATTCCGAACTCGGCACCGGCACGACGGTGAAAATCTATCTGCCGCGGCTGCACGGGCGCGGCGACGAGATCAAGCGGCCGGTGCCGCAGGAGGTGAAGGGCGACGCCAGCGAGACCATTCTGGTCGTCGAGGACGATCCGTTGATGCGCCGTCTCTCGACCGATCTGCTGCGCGAGCTCGGCTACACGGTCATCGAAAGCGAGAGCGGCACGGAGGCGCTGGCGCTGCTCGATGCCACCCCGGGCGTGACGCTTTTGTTCACCGACGTGGTCATGCCGGAAATGAACGGCAAAAAACTCGCCGAGGCGGCGCTGGCGCGCAGGCCGGATCTCAAAATCCTATTCACCACCGGCTATACCCGCAATGCCGTCGTGCACGGCGGCGTGCTTGATCCCGACATCAATTTCATCAGCAAGCCGTTCGCGATCCGGCAACTGGCGAGCAAAGTTCGCGCCGTGCTCGATCGCTAGAGGACTGCCATATCGCCGGGCGTAGCGGCAGCCAGGCGAGAATTTCAACCAATTCTATTTTTAGTTGATCTATTTTTAGTTGATCAATGCTCGTTTACGTTTAGCATGCAGGTCCCCGCCGCGTGCCACGGGTGAGGGCATGTCGATCGCGCGCGGCTGCTTTGTGAATCGTGGGGGCGTCTGTGGCGTTCGGTGTCGGCGTTGGGGCGACCGCCCGACGCGTGGAAGTCGAACTGCCGCGTGCAGTTTTCCGCCGGATTCGGCAAAGCCTGCCGCGAATCGGTGCCGGCGAGCCTCTGCCCGGAACTCGCGTGCCTGCGCGATCTGCTGCCGCGCCGCATTCTCGCCGCCGCGGAGCGCCGGGCACAGGCGATCGGTCTTGGCGCCGACCGGGTCCTGATCACCGCCGATGCGATTACCGAAGAGGCCTATCTCCACGCGCTGGCGGCCTCCCTCGGCACATCCTACGAGCCGCTCGAGACCGTGGCCCGGGCGGACTGTCCGCTCGACGATCATGACCTGATCCAGGCTGCCGCCGCGGGCCTTTTGCCGTTGCGCCGAGGGCGGCGCGCTGATCTGGATTATTGCGCCGCGTTGCCTCACGGCGCGCAACTTGGCCGATCCGCGCCGGCCGACGCCGCAATGGCTGCGCTCGTTCCGGCTCACATCGGACGAGCGGCTGCGCCGTTTCGTGACGCGGCAAACCGGCAAGGCGCTCGGTCGCCGCGCCGCCGACGGGCTTCGAACCGCCCGGCCGCTGTTCTCGAACGCGCCGCGGGCGCACGGAGCTTGGCGTATCGCCGCGATCGCATTGGCGATGGCGGCCGTCGCGGCGCTTCCCGTCGTTTCCCCCGCAACGATGGCGGCGCTCGATGCGATCCTGGGCGCGGTGCTGCTGGCCGCGGCCGCGCTGCGGCTCGCCGGCATATTGTTCCCGCGCCACGAGCCCCGCCGCACGATCCATCGCCGCGATCAACAGCTGCCGATCTACACATTGATCTGCGCACTCTACCACGAGGCGGCGGTGGCGACCGATCTCGTCGCCGCGATCCGCGCGCTCGACTATCCGCCGGAAAAACTCGACGTGAAGCTCATCCTCGAAGCCGACGACGAGGAAACCCGCCGCGCCCTCGCCCGGCTGGATCTCGGTCCCCCGTTCGAAATCATCACGGCGCCGCCGGTCGGACCGCGGACCAAGCCGAAGGCGCTGAATGTCGGGCTCGCCTTCGCACGCGGCGAGTTCACTGTCGTCTATGACGCCGAGGACGTACCGGTCCCCGATCAACTGCGCCGCGTCCTCGACGTATTTCTGGCGGCTGACGGCAAACTCGCCTGCGTGCAAGCGGCGCTGACGATCGACAATACCACCGACAACTGGCTGACCCGCATGTTCACGGCGGACTATGCCGGGCAATTCGACGTGTTCCTGCCCGGCCTCGCCGCCATGCGCCTGCCGCTGCCGCTCGGCGGATCGTCCAACCACTTCCGCACCGCCGCGCTGCGGCACGTCGGCGGCTGGGATCCTTACAACGTGACCGAAGACGCCGACCTCGGCATCAGGCTCTGCCGCCTCGGCTACCGCGCGGACGTGGTGGCGTCCGCGACCTACGAAGAAGCGCCGGCGCGCCTGGTGCCGTGGCTCAAGCAGCGCACCCGCTGGTACAAGGGCTGGATGCAGACTTGGCTGGTGCATATGCGCCGGCCGCACGCCCTCGTGCGCGATCTCGGCCCTGCCGGCACGCTGGTGTTTCAATTGTTGTTTGCCGGCAACGTGTTGTCCGCTTTGGTGCATCCGATCTTCATGGCCGGGCTGTGCTACGCGTTCGCGACCGCGCCGACCGCGGACGCCTTGCCCGGCGGCTTGGCGCCCTTGTTCATCACCGCGCTGCTGAGCGGCTACGCGTCGACCATCCTGCCGAACGCCGTTGGGCTGAAACGGCGCGGGCTTCTCGCCCACGCCTGGGTGCTGGCGTCGGCGCCGATCTATTGGCTGTTGCTTTCGCTCGCCGCCTGGCGGGCGCTGTTTCAGCTTCTCTATGCGCCGCAGCGCTGGGAAAAGACCGAGCACGGCCTCGCCAGGACCTCGCGCCTGACCGGTTTCTCCGCGCTCTTCGTAACAACCAACACGTCGCCGCGGCGGCGCCGCCGCTCATCCGTCCACGAACGGCACCGGCACGTCGATGGCGATGCCGTCCAAATCGATGCTGCAGCGCCAGGCCAGCATCTGTACGCCCCTGGCGCGCGCCCGCTTGAACGCCGCGGCGTAGGCCGGATCGATATCGCCGGCGATGGCAAAGCGCTCGGCCGAAGGTATCTGGATGACGAATAACAGCACGGCGCGCGCGCCGGTCGCCGCCACCGTCGCCAGCTCGTCGAGGTGCTTGGCGCCCCGATCGGTCACGCAATCCGGAAATTCGGCGAGCCGCGGCGTGCGCATCAGATGCACGTTCTTGACTTCCAGATAACAGGGCCGCCGCGTCGGGCTTTCGAGCACGAAATCCACCCGCGAGTTGGCGCCGTATTTCACTTCGCGGCGGATGGTGGGATAGTTGCGCAATTCGGGAATGACCCCGGCCGCCAGCGCGTCGTCGACCAACAAATTGGGCAGCGCCGTGTTGACGCCGACGAGTTCGGGGCCGCTGCCCAAATCGGTCTCGACCAGTTCCCAGGTCAGGGGCAATTTGCGCATCGCATTGCCGGAATCGGACAGCCAGACGCGCGAGAACGGCCGATCGAGCCCGGTCATCGCGCCGGGATTGGCGACGTGCACCGTCGTCATGTCGCCGGACTCGAATACCACGTCGGCGAGAAAGCGCTTGTAGCGACGCGCCAACGTGGCCGGACGAAGGGTCGAGACATACCGCATGGTCTCACTTTGACGCCGCGCGCCGCGCAAGAAAAGAGATTTGTGACAGAATCAAAAATTAGGATGTGAATTTACCACCAAGATCGTCCTCGATGTGAACTTTGATGATCTCATCGAACGAACTTTCCGCCTGGAACCCCAGCGCCAGCGCGCGGCGCGGATCGAACCGGCTCGGCCAGCCGGCGACGATGCGCATGATAAGCGGGTCCGGCTCGCGCCGGATGCGGGCCGCGACCCTGTCGCCGGCGATCCGCCGCAGCGCGGCGATCTGTTCGGCGACGGTGCAACAAACGCCGGGCATGGCGAGATTGATGCGCGAGCCGAGTTGATCCTTCGTCAATCCGGCGGCGTGCAAAAGAAAGCCGACGGCCGCGCGCGGACTGGCGTGCCAGTGCAGAACATTCTCGCCGACCGGCAGCACCGCCTCCGCGCCGGCGAGCGGCTCGCGGATGATCGACGAGAAAAATCCCGACGCCGCTTTGTTGGGCTGGCCCGGCCGCACCACGATGCTCGGCAACCTGATACCGACGCCGTCGAGAAAACCGCGCCTGGTGTAATCGGCAAGCAGGAGCTCGACCATCGCCTTCTGCGTGCCGTACGAGGTGAGCGGCGTCAGCGCGAATTCGTCGCCGATCGCCTCCGGGAACGGCGCGCCGTAAACCGCGATCGAGGAAGAAAATACGACCCGCGGGCAATAGGGGGCGCCGACCGCGCGGATCGCGTCGAAGAGCGTGCGCGCGCCGTCGAAATTGACCCGCATGCCCTTGTCGAAATCGAGCTCGGCCTCGCCGGAAACGATCGCGGCCAGATGAAAGATCACGTCGGGCCGGTCGGCAATCGCCGCGCCGAGCGCTTTCGCGTCGGTGATGTCCGCGCCGATCACGTCCACCGGCGCGGCGAATTTTTCCGGCCGCGGCGGCGCGCTGACGTCGAACAGCGTCAGCCGTTCGATCGCGCGGCCATTGAGCGCGCCGTCGCTCGCGAGCCGCGCCGTCAGCTTGCGCCCGATCATGCCCGCGGCGCCGGTGATGAGAATGTGCATGGGTTACAGCGCCATGCCGCCGTCGACGAGATGGGCCTGGCCGGTAATGTAGCTCGCCTCGTCGCTGGCGAGGAAGAGCGCGAGCCACGCGACTTCCTCCGGCGTGCCGAGCCGTCCCATCGGCTGGCGCTCGACGAAGCTCTCGCGCACCGCGTCGAGCGTGCGCCCGCTCTCCTGCGACACCGCGCTGATGCGCTCGCCCAGCGACGGCGATTCGATCGTGCCCGGGCAGATGGCGTTGCAGCGGATGCCTTGTTTGATGAAATCCGCGGCGACCGCCTTGGTGAGTCCGATCACCGCCGCCTTGGTGGTGCCGTAGACATAACGGTTGGGTACGCCGCGGATCGAGGATACCGCCGAGGCGACGTTGACGATCGAGCCGGATTTCTTCTCCAGCATCGCCGGCAGGAACGTCTTGATCATGCGGTGCATCGATTTGACGTTGAGATCGAACGAAAAATCCCAATCCTTGTCGGTGCAGTCGAGCACCGTGCCCTGGTGCACATAGCCGGCGCAATTGACCAGAATGTCGAGCGGCCCGAACGCACCGGCGATGTCTTTGCGCAGCGCTTCGATATCGGCCTGCGACAGCACGTCGAGCTTGTGCAGCTTGGCACTCAATCCTTTCAGCTTGCTCGCATCGAGGTCGGTCGCGATCACCTTGGCGCCTTCGGCGGCGAATCTTTCCGCGATCGCCCGGCCGATGCCTTGCCCCGCCGCCGTGATCAGCGCGACTTTGTCCTGCAGTCTGTTGCTCATCTTCGCCTCACGCTTTCTGTCCGTTCATGGCCGAGAGTTCAATGCGGAGAGTTCAAGGCCGAGAGGCTGAGCTTCTGCCGCCCCTCGCTGTCGAAATTCTTCGGCGCCAGCCAACGCTCGAAACTGAGCTTGCGCGCCGGCCATTCGCTGTCGAGCATCGAAAACCAGGCGTCGTCGCGGTTTCGGCCCTTGGCGATCATGGCTTGGCGGAATGTCCCTTCGTAAACGAAACCGTAGCGCAGCGCGGCACGCCGCGACGCCGCATTCAATGAATTGCATTTCCATTCGTAGCGCCGGTAGCCCAGCGTCTCGAAAACATAGCGCGCCAGCAGGTATTGAGCTTCGGTGCCGAGCGGCGTGCGTTGCAAGGACGGCGAGTAGAGCACGTGGCCGACCTCGATGACACGCATGTTCGGTACGATGCGCAACAGCGTCAGGTACCCGACGGCGCGATCGGCCGGGTCGATGATGGCGTAGGCATAAGGATCGGTCGCCGTCGCGCGCATTGTCAGGAACGGCGAGAATTCCTCGAAGCTCGCGAACGGTCCGTCCGTCGAAATATAGGTCCAGACATGGTCGTGACCGGCAAACGCCGCCCATAAGTCGGCAGCGTGCTCGGGCCGGAGCTTTTCGAGGCGGCCGAAGCGGCCCTTCAACGTCGCCGGGCCGGGACGCGGCGCCGGCGTCGGATCGGCGACCGGCAGACCGATCGGCTGGCCGGTCGCGGGATGAGGTTCCGAGCCGGACATCAGAAACCGCCTTCCTTGCGATCTTCGGCGAAGAATTTGTTGAGCTCGGCGTTGGAAATGAGGCCGGCGAAGCTGTCGAACTTGCCGTCTTGGGCTATCTCGGTCGCGGCGCGAATGAAGGCATGCATCGCCGCCCGCGCCAGCGAGCCGCCGACGCTGATCCGGCGTACGCCGAGCGCCGCGAGGTCGCTCACC
Source organism: uncultured Pseudomonadota bacterium (assembly GCA_963745155.1). Classification (GTDB taxonomy): domain Bacteria; phylum Pseudomonadota; class Alphaproteobacteria; order Rhizobiales; family Xanthobacteraceae; genus BOG-931. The sequence continues at coordinate 86,621 of CAVUWO010000017.1, forward strand.
GTCAGACCGAGCGCCCAGCCATTGAGGAAATTCACCGGCTGCGGCGCGACCGCCTTGACCACGGCTTCGATCTGCTCGCGGGTCTTGATGCCGGGCGCATAGAGGCAATCGGCGCCGGCGTCCTTGTAGGCCTTAAGGCGGCGGATGGCGTCGTCGAGATCGGGCACGCCGCGGATGAAATTTTCCGCCCGCGCGGTGAAGACGACATCGCCGCCGGCGTGGTCGATCGCCGCGCGCGCGGCTTTGACACGCGCCACCGCGAGGTCGAAATCATAGAGCGGCGTGCCGTCTTTCGGCGCGTCCTCGATCGACAGGCCGGCGACGCCGGTCGCGATGCAGCGCGTCACGCTCTCGGCCACGCCGTCGGGCGTATCGGCAAAGCCGTTTTCGAAATCGGCGTTCAGCGGCACGTCGGTCGCCTCGACCAGTTCGCGAAAATGCGCCAGCACGGCGTCGCGGCTTTGTCCCCCGTCCGGATAGCCGAGCGCATGGGCGTGGCCGGAACTGGTGGTCGCCAAGGCTTTGAAACCGAGGCCTTGCAGATAACGCGCGCTGCCGACGTTCCACGGATTGGGAATGACGAAGCAGCCGCTCTCGTGAAGCTTGCGGAACGTCGCGCGCTTGTCGGCGATCGACGGACGGGAATTGCTCATGAAAAGTTCACCCGGAAATCTTGCTGAGCGCCGGAACCGGCATCAATGACTATCGCGCGGCACGAAGGTTTGCGCCACCCGCTGATATTTGACCGCCGGCGCCAAAACCATGCCGTTGGCAAGCTGATCGACCATGGCGCGCTGGATTTCCTGCCACGGGGTCTGGCTCGGCGGATAACGATAGCCGCCGCTCGCCTTCAACGCCGCAGCGCGCGCCGCAATTTCCTCCGGGGCGACCAGCATGTCGGCGGTGCCGTGGTTGAGATCGATGCGCACGCGGTCGCCGGTCTTGAGGAGCGCAAGCCCGCCGCCGTCGGCCGCTTCCGGCGAGGCATTGAGGATCGACGGCGAGCCCGACGTGCCGGATTGCCTGCCGTCGCCGATGCAGGGCAGCGCGGTGACGCCGCGTTTGATCAGCGCCGCCGGCGGCTGCATGTTCACCACTTCGGCCGAGCCCGGATAGCCGATCGGCCCGGCGCCGCGCATGAACAGGATGGTGTCTTCGTCGATCGCCAGCGCCGGATCGTCGATGCGGCGGTGATAATCCTCGGGGCCGTCGAACACGACGGCGCGGCCCTCGAACACGTTGGGGTGCTGCGGATCGCTGAGATAACGCCGGCGAAACTCCTCCGAGATCACGCTCGTCTTCATGATCGCGGAATCGAACAGATTGCCGTGCAGCACCTTGAAGCCGGCCTGCGCTTTCATCGGCCGATCGTAGGGAAGGATCACGGCCGGGATTGCTCGCCTTCGCCCGCGCGACGTTCTCGGCGATGGTCTTGCCGTTGATCGGTGCGCGCATCGCCGTTGAGCCGGCCGGCCGCCAGCAATTCGTGCAGCACCGCCGGCAGGCCGCCGGCGCGATAATAATCCTCGCCGAGATAGTCTCCGGCCGGTTGCATGTTGACGAGGAGCGGCACGTCGTAGCCGACGGTCTCGAAATCCTCGATCGCAAGTTCGACGCCGACATGGCGCGCGATGGCGCAGAGATGGATCGGCGCGTTGGTCGAGCCGCCGATCGCGGTGCAGGCGACGATCGCGTTCTCGAACGCGGCGCGCGTCAGGATGTCCGAGGGCTTCAGGTCTTCGCGCACGATCTCGACCGCGCGCACGCCGGTCTCGTAGGCGATCTGGCCGCGTTCGCGGTAAGGCGCCGGGATGGCGGCGCAGCCGGGCAGCGACATGCCGAGCGCCTCGGCCATGGCGTTCATGGTCGACGCGGTTCCCATGGTGTTGCAATGCCCGATCGACGGCGCGGAGGCCGCCACGATGTCGAGAAATTCCTTGTAGTCGATCTTGCCGACGGCGATGTCCTCGCGCGCCTGCCACAGCACGGTGCCGGAGCCCAACAGCTTGCCGTCCTTGCCATGGCCGTCGAGCATCGGCCCGCCGGAAAGTACGATCGCCGGCGTGTTGACGGTCGCCGCGGCCATCAGGCAGGCGGGCACGGTCTTGTCGCAGCCGGTCGTCAGCACCACGCCGTCGAGCGGATAGCCGTACAGCACCTCGACCAGGCCGAGATAAGCGAGATTGCGGTCGAGCGCCGCCGTCGGCCGCTTGCCGGTCTCCTGGATGGGATGCACCGGGAACTCGAACGCGATACCGCCGGCATCGCGGATGCCGTCGCGCACCCGCTGCGCCAGTTCCAGATGATGGCGGTTGCACGGGCTCAGATCGGAACCGGTCTGCGCGATGCCGATGATCGGCTTGCCCGATGTCAGTTCGGCGCGGGTCAGGCCGTAATTGAGATAGCGCTCCAGATAGAGCGCCGTCATGCCGGGATTGTCCGGGTTGTCGAACCACAATTGCGAGCGCAGGCGGGTCTGTTGCGGACCGTGCGAACTATTTCGTCATCGCCGTCTCCCTATCGTCATTGCGAGGAGCACTTGCGACGAAGCAATCCAGGGCGCCGTGCCGCTTCCCCTGGATTGCTTCGCTTCGCTCGCAATGACGAGTTGCCACCAAAGGCGCATTGGTATAACGCATAGATAGTCGCGCCGGTGCGAGCCGCCTATCTTATACCGCAACGCAGCATGCCGCCGCTGGTTTGCCTTTGGCGACCATTTAAGTTGAAATAACGGGCGTTGGAACGCGAGGGGCCTTGCTCGAACTATGCTGAAAACCATTGCCGCCTTCGATCGTCTCGGCGAGGAGAACGCCTTCGCCGTCTTGGCACGCGCGACGCAGCTTGCGGCGCAGGGCCGCGACATCATCAATCTCGGCATCGGCCAGCCGGATTTCCGCACGCCGGACTTCATCGTCGAGGCCGCGGTCAAGGCGTTGCGCGACGGCCAGCACGGCTATACGCCGGCCGTCGGCATCTTGCCGCTGCGCGAGGCGGTCGCCGCCGACCTCGGCAAGCGCTTCGATGTCAGCGTGTCGCCGGACGCGGTCATGATCTTTCCCGGCGGCAAGCCGACCATGTTCATGTCGATCCTGATGTTCGGCGAAGCGGGCGCCGATATCCTCTATCCCGATCCCGGCTTTCCGATCTATCGCTCCATGATCGAGTTCACCGGCGCGCGGCCGGTGCCGGTGCCGATCCGCGAGGAGAACAATTTCGCCTTCTCCGCCGAGGAGACGCTGAGCCTGATCACGCCGCAGACGCGGCTCCTCATTCTCAACTCGCCGGCCAATCCGACCGGCGGCGTGACGGGCAAGCGCGAGATCGACACGCTCGTCGCCGGGCTCGAGCGCTATCCCGACGTCGCGATCATGTCCGACGAAATCTACGATCATATGCTCTATGACGGCGAGACCCACGTTTCTTTGCTCCGATATCCATCGATCCGCGATCGGCTGATTCTGCTCAACGGCTGGTCCAAGACCTACGCCATGACCGGCTGGCGGCTCGGCTATGCGGTGTGGCCGGGCAAGCTTTACGACTATGCCCGCAAGCTCGCGGTCAATCTGCATTCCTGCGTCAACGCCGCCACGCAATATGCCGGGCTCGCGGCGCTGACCGGTCCGCAGGACGAAGTGACGAAAATGGTCGCCGAGTTCGACCGCCGGCGCAGGATCGTGGTCGACGGCCTCAACCGCTTGCCCAACATCGTCGTGCGCCACGCCGAAGGGCGCGTTCTACGCATTCCCCAACGTCAAGCGCACCGGCTGGAAAGCCAAACCGCTCGCCACCGCGCTCCTCGAAGAAGCCGGCGTCGCCCTGATCGGCGGCCCCGATTTCGGCGTGCTGGGCGAGGGCTATGTGCGCGTCTCCTACGCCAACTCGACGGAAAACATTCTCCGCGCCCTCGATCGCATGGGCGAGTTTCTAACGAGCCGCAAGGCGGCGTGATCGCGCTCTTCCCCTCTCGCGCAAAGGGGAGAGGTGAAAATACAGTACCGTTCTCGCGGCACGCCTTCGTGCCCGAGCCATGCCGACGACCAAGCAAACAAACGACGGCCGGGCATGATCTTCGTCAGATGGCGCCGGCGGTGGGACCGGTGGCATCACGATCAGGCGCGGCCACGAAAAGAAGAAAGGAAAGCGGAACGCCGAAAGGCGCTGTTCCGTAACCGCCGCATCTCACGATGCGGCGCGCGCCCTGCGGGGCGCGCTCGCCTCTCGGCGTTCCACCACGGCACTTGCGGCAGCGACCGAACGCCACCGCTCAGCTCGAGCCACGCGACTTCCTAGGACTTGTTCGGAGCATACGTCCCGATGGTTCGAAAGACGCATGCATCGCAACGCACGACGCGAAAGCCGACAACGGCCTCCATGCGTCACTCGCGGGCATTACCCGCGCCTTACTGTCCCAGTCCAGCGAGATTGCACCCGCAGTCCGGTCATGATGCCGTCCGGGCGTGTCCTGCCCAAGCCGCCCGGGAGCCGAGGTGACGAGCCTTGGCCCGCGGGAACCGCACTCGCCCCGCCAGACCGGAGTCACCCGGCGAGCGTCCTGGTACGTGAGCGAGATTCGCTGTTTGTACCGCATTGCGTGACGTTTTGTCAAGACGTGGTCCCGCGTTTGGCGACAGCGCTCCACGCAACGCGGATGATCATCCCTTCTGCGTCAGCTGAAACCCGACAACAACGACGGCGAGCCCGACAAGCTGCACCACGCTCGGCGCTTCGCCGATCGCGACATAGGCGATCATCAGCGTGAACGGCGGCACCAGCGAGGGAAACAGCACGGCGCGGCTGGCGCCGAGCAGCACCACGGCGCGGGCGAACAGATAAGTCGCGCCAGCGCCGGCGATCACGCCTTGCGCGACGGCCTGCAGCAGGTTTTCGTGCCAGCCCGCCGCGATCATGTTGTCGAAGCGGAAGGCTACCGCCGGCAGCTACAGCGAGCGACAGCACGCTGGTGATCGCGGTCGCGCGCAGCGGCGTCAGCCGCCACATCCGCAGCAGCATGCCGAACACCGCGAAGAAGGCGCCGGCACCGACGAACAAAAGGTCGCCGCCGACCGCGTGACCGTCCATGCCGTGGAGCGATTCGGCGCCGATTACGCAAAGACCGATCACGATCGCGAGCGCGCCGGCGACGCGGCGCGCCGGCAGCGGCTCTTTGAGCGCGAACCGCGCCAGGATCATGCCGCCGAGCGCGGCGCTGGACGGTTGAATGACGGCGCCGTGGCCGAGCGGGACATAGACGTTGCCGACGTAGCTCAAGAGCGCCAGCGGCAGCCCGCCGAACACGGCGAGCGTGGCGCCGCGGCGCCAGCCGACGCCGGCGAGGTCGCCGACGCCATTGGCGACGATCATCGGGATCAAAGCGAGGCCCGGCCAGACATAGCGGTGCAGGGCGATGACGAGAGGCGACAGCCCGACCAGGACGCCGTGGCGCGCGGCGACGAACCCGACCGACCAACACAACGCCGCGCCGGCCCCGCACAGAACGCCCAGCGCGGTTTTCGATTCCATGGGGCGGAGTGATAGTCAGGTGGAGCGGCGTTGCATAGGCTCTGCGGCGATTGCAATGCAGCCCTGAAAAACAAACAGGACAGGCGGCGCCGCGTATCAAAAGCGCCGCGCGATCCGTGTCACGGACTGGGCTTTACCAGGACAGTAAAGCCGTAGGACTGGAAAATCGTCTTCGCCGCCTGGGTGCGCAGGAACGCGAGATATGCCGCGGCGCCGGGTTTGGCGTTCGTCGTCGCCGCCGCGGGATAGATGATCGGCGGATGCGAGTCTTCGGGGAACACGCCGATGATCTTCACGCTCGGCTCGACCTTGGCGTCGGTCGCGTAGACGATGCCGAGCGGGGCCTCCTGGCGCGCGACCAGAACGAGGCCGGCGCGGACATTCTCGGTCATCGCCAGCTTCGGCTCGACGGCGGCCCAGATGCCGAGCTTCTCCAACGCGGCTTTGGCGTAAAGGCCGACCGGAACCGCGCGCACGTCGCCGACCGCGATGCGGCCGTTGCCGGCGAGGCCGGCGAGATCGAACCCCGGCCCGATCGTCACCGGTCCGATCTTGGAGTCCTTCGACGCGATCAGCACCAGCTGGTTGCCCAGGAGGTCGACGCGGGTGTTTTCCTTGATGAGGTGATGCTGCACGCCATAGTCCATCCACTTGAGATCGGCGGACACATAGACGTCGGCCGGTGCGCCGGCGTCGATCTGCTTCATCAGCGCCGAACTCGCGGCGTAGCTGGCGGCGACGGCGATCCCGCTCTGCTTCGTGAACGCCGCACTGACGTCGTCGAGCGCATTTTTCATCGATGCGGCGGCGAACACGATGATCTTTTGCTGTTGAGCCGCGGCGGAAAGCGGCGCCGCCGCTAAGGCAACGCACGCGGCGAGCGCGGCGATAATCAATCTTCGTCCGAGCACGATGATCCTCCTGAAGGTTCGGCCGCTCGCGCGCTCGCTTGGGGCAATGCGCGGAGTTGAAATTCGACACGACCGCCTTGAGGAACCATCGTTCCGGGCTCGTACGGCACGCGCGCAGCGCGCCGTCCGTCGCTCTGGCGGACCATAGCAGCCGGCGTCAGGACCGGTCAAAGCCGTGGCGGCTGCGCCAATGCCCCGGTCGCGCCCCAACGGCGCCGCGTGTTATGTTCCGCTCAAGTCTGCTGCGAAGCCGCAGCGCCAATTTCGGGGTGAGGAATGGCCGAAGCCGAGGCGATCGAGGGCGAGTACGATTACATCATCGTCGGCGCGGGCTCCGCCGGCTGCCTGCTCGCCAACCGGCTGTCAGCCGATCCGACAAGCCGCGTGCTCGTGCTCGAGGCGGGCGGCCGCGACAATTGGATCTGGTTTCACATCCCGGTCGGCTATCTGTTCGCCATCGGCAATCCGCGCTCGGACTGGTGCTTCAAGACCGAGCCGGACGAAGGCCTCAACGGCCGCAGCCTCGCTTACCCGCGCGGCAAGGTGATCGGCGGCTCCTCCGCGATCAACGCCATGGTCTATATGCGCGGACAGACCGCCGACTACGATCATTGGCGCCAGCTCGGCCTGGCCGGCTGGGGCTGGAACGACGTGCTGCCCTACTTCAAGCAGCACGAAAATCACTTCCTGGGCGAGACCGAGCTGCACGGCGGCGGCGGCGAAATGCGGGTCGAAGAGCCGCGGGTGCGCTGGGATTTGCTCGACGCATTCCGCACGCCGCGGCGCAGGCCGGCATCAAATCGGTCCCCGACTTCAATACCGGCGACAACGAGGGCTGCTGCGCGTTCCATGTCAACCAGAAACGCGGGCGACGCTGGTCGGCGGCGACCGCGTTCCTCAAGCCCGTGCTTCATCGCGCCAATCTGCGGCTCGAAACCGGATGCCTGGTCGAAGGCGTCACCTTCGCCGACCGTCGCGCCGTCGGCGTGCGCTGGCGGCAGGGCGGCGAGACACGCAGCGCGCGCTGCCGCGGCGAGGTCATCTTCGCCGCCGGCTCGATCGGGTCGACGCAGCTCATGTTGTTGTCCGGGCTCGGGCCGGGTCAGCATCTGCGCGACCACGGCCTTGCCGTCGTCGCCGACCGGCCCGGCGTCGGCGCTAATCTGCAGGATCATCTGCAGCTGCGGCTGATCTACAAGGTCGACGGCATCGTCACGCTCAACGAGCGCTATCACTCGCTGCTCGGCCCTGTTTCGATGCTGGCGCAATATGCGCTGTTCCGGCGCGGACCGCTGACCATGGCGCCGTCGCAGCTCGGCCTGTTCACCCGCTCCGGTCCCGACCAGACGCGGGCGAACCTGCAATACCATGTGCAGCCGCTGTCGCTCGACCGCTTCGGCGAGCCGCTGCACAAATTCCCGGCCTTCACCGCGAGCGTCGCCAATTTGCAGCCGACGAGCCGCGGCAGCGTGCGGCTGCGCTCGCGCGATCCCGCCGAGGCGCCACTGATCAAGCTCAATTATCTGTCGACGGACGAAGACCGCCGCGTCGCGGCCCAATCGATCCGCCTGACTCGCCGCATCGTCGCGCAGGCGGCGCTGGCGCCGTTTCATCCGCAAGAATATCTGCCGGGCGCGAAAGTCGGCGACGACGAGGAGGCTTTGGTCAATGCCGCCGGCGACATCGGCACCACCATCTTTCATCCGGTCGGCACCGCTAAAATGGGCCTGCCGTCCGACCCGATGATGGTGGTCGACGATCATCTGCGCGTTGCCGGCGTCGATCGCCTGCGTGTCATCGACGCTTCCGTCATGCCGACCATCACGTCCGGCAATACCAACGCCCCGACCATGATGATCGCGGAAAAAGGCGCCGCGCTGATCCGCGCGGAAGCCAAAGGTCAGGCCAGCAGCCCGGCGAGGGGAATGTCTCATGAACGCCATCGATGATGCCTTGAGTGATTTCTTGACCGTGGTGTTGCGCGCCGGCGCGATCATCGCCGACCCCGCCGCGGCCTGGGCCGACATCGAGGAGGACGGCGCCGATCCGGCCTATCTGTTGACGCATTACGTCGCGCCATTCGCGCTTATTCCGGCCGTTTGCGGATTTCTCGGCGCTTGCGTGATCGGCGTGGTCGTGCCCGGGATCGGCACGGTGCGCGCGCCGATCGGCCCCGCCGTCCTGGGCGCGATCTTCAACTATTTCGCCGCGTTCGCGATCGTGATTTTGGTCGGGCTTCTGATCGACCTCATGGCGCCCCGGTTCGGCGGCCGGCGCGATTTCGGCCGCGCGATCAAGGTGGCGGTCTATGCCTTTACGCCGGTGTGGCTGTGCGGCGTTTTTCTGCTGTTGCCGGGCTTGCGCTTTCTCGAACTCGCCGGGCTTTACGGCGCTTATCTCCTGGTGAAGGGCCTGCCCGTGCTGATGAAGTCGCCGTCGCAGCCGTCGCAATCGTTCGCCGCCGCGACAGTCGTTTTCGCCGCCGCGCTGGTGCTCTTCGCCGCGACCGTGCAGCACGCGCTGTTCGGGACGAATGGGATTTGAATCTGGCCCTCTCGTCATTGCGAGCCAACGGGTCCGGCCCGAAGTGGCCGGCCCGATGACAGGCCGACGAAGCAATCCAGGGTCGACTGCCGCTGACTCTGGATTGCTTCGCTGCGCTCCTCGCAATGACGAGGAATCACGGCGCCATCAGCACCTGGCGGCAGGCGGCGGGCAGGGCGGCGAGCGTCATCAAGTGCTGCGGCGGCGGCTGCGGCGCCGGGTGCAGCACCCCCTCGGTGAACCAGTAATCGAGCTCGTGGCCGCAGCCTTCCTCCGGTCTGGGCGGCGGCTGCGGCTTGCACTGCGGTGACGTCGGGCGGACAATAGATGCGGACGTGGAAATGATAGTCGTGCCCCCACCACGGCCGCACCTTGTCGAGCCAGGCGCGATCCGGTCCGGCCTCGCGGCACAGCGCTTTTTTGATCGCCGCATTGACGAAGATGCGCTCGGTCTGCGGATCCTGCGCCACGGTGCGAATGAGCGCGGTGCGCTCGTGCGTCCACACCTTGGGATCGACGTCGCGGCGGTCGTCCGCGACCATTTGGGTCGCCGACATGAACTCGCGCTCCTCGCGCGAGAGCTTGCGGTCGGGCATCGGCGTGAACCAGATGTCGGCGTCGAGCCCGACCTGATGGCTGGCATGGCCGCCGAGCATGGGCCCGCCGCGCGGCTGCGCCATGTCGCCGACAAGAAACCCCGGCCAGCCGATCTTTTGCGCCTTTTCCGCCACGCGTTCGAGGAAGGCGATCAGCTGCGGATGGCCCCAATTACGGTTGCGCGACAGCCGCATGACCTGCCACGCCGGACCGTCGATCGGCAGCATCTGGCCGCCGGCGAGGCAGCCGGCGCTGTAATAGCCGATCGAGCGCGGCGGCGCGGCATCGGGCGTGGTCTTGCGGCCGAACAGTTCTTTCGCCGGCGTCGTCGGCGACACGTGGTCGAGCGGCGGCAGCACTTTGTCCTCGACCGTACCGATGTCCTGCGCCAGCGCCGGTCCTGCGCCGAGCGCCAGCAACAGCGCAATCCAATGCGTCGAAATCCGCATCACCATTTCTCTGCCGCGGCATCGCGCTTCGTCACGGATTTTTGTCGAAACGCACTTTGCCGAAAAGCGAATCCGCGCGCCCGGCTTCGATACGCTGCCGCGAGTCGGTCGTCCTGTCCAGCGGCGAACAGGTCGCAGTCGTCCTCAGCGATCGCATGACAATGACGGTTCGATGTCAGCCCTTCGTTTCCCATCAAATCATCGTGCGCTTTACACGGCGCTCCGGCGGCCACAATATTGCCGTGGGGCTGAACCGAACCTTAGGGGCTGACTGCATGCGCCGCGTCATTCTGTCCGCTTTATTGGCCGCTCTTTCCCTTGTCTTCCTGCCCGCCGCCCATCGCGCCGACGCCAATGTCCTGGTGCGGGTCGACCGGTCCACCCAGACGATGGAGGTCAGCGTCGACGGATTTTACCGCTACAGCTGGGCGGTTTCGACCGGGCGGCCCGGCTTGGGCACGCCGGCGGGGACCTTCCACCCGCAAAGCATGGCGGTGCAGTGGTTCTCGAAGCGCTACTATAATTCGCCGATGCCGCATTCGATCTTCTTCTACCGCGGCTTCGCCATCCACGGCAGCTACGAGATTTCGCGGCTCGGCGGTCCGGCGTCGCACGGCTGCATCCGCCTGCATCCCGCCAATGCCGCCGTCCTGTTCGACCTGGTGCGGCAGGAAGGCATGCGCAACACCACGATTGTGGTGCAGTAGCGCTATAACCTTTCGTTTCCTCCCCCCGCTCGCGCGGGAGGATAGGGAAGGGGCCTGCAGCCGCAAGGCTTGCGCGAGTGTTGAACACTCGCCGCCTCTGGCATCGCTTCGCTCCGGGGGGGAGAAAAAGGAAATGTTCTCGCGACGCTCATGCACCCGAGCTTTGTTTGATTGTTTCCCCCTCGAAATTAAATAGGCCGAGAGTGTGCCTCGCGAACAAGTCCCTCGACGAGAAGGCTGAGATGGCGTGTAGCACCACCGGTGCAATCCTGGTGGTCGCTCTTATCCATCATGATTTCACCTCAACAGCACCAATATCACAGCTTTTGCCCTGCGGCCTCGTGATCCCGCGTTGATCCGTGGCAGGCGGCGGGCACACGGTGGCTCCGACAGCATCGATCGCAGGGCTCCCTGGGAGAGGTGCCATCGTCTGTGTGGGCCCCCCATTGTCCTGCAATGGGCCTAACATGGGTTTGACGTTGAAGACGTTGCCCGGTCCGCCGTAGGAATACTGGCCGCTTCCCGGCGGATATTGGCCATAAGTACTTACGCCACACGTTTGGCTGCCAAACAGGTTGAACGCAAGAAACATCAGTTGATCTGGGGTACGGCAATCCGAGGAATTGTTCGCGACGATTGTGCCCTGTAAGGACAATGCCCCGCGCGGTCCAGCAGTCTGGATTCCCACGGCGTTTCCACTAATCGTCGCGAAGGAAACGGTCGTGCTGCCACCGGTCGAAACGACCTCGAGGCCGGCGCCCGGCTGATTGCCCGTAATCGTGACATTTGTAATCGCGGCCGCTCCCTCCAAAAATATGCCTGCGCCTTGGTCGGCAGAATTGCCGTTTGCCGTGCTACCGGTGACTGTGATTGGGCTTGTCGCATAGATTCCCCCTCCGGCCGCACCCACGCCGGAGACCCTATTGTTGGAAATACTGTCATCCAAAAATGTGACCCCGGCCGGAGACAAAACACATACCCCGCCGCCGTAGGGCCCACTGTTTCCGCTGACCGTTGAAAGAGACAATTGACCCGTCTCAATTCCTGAAACTAATACACCACCGCCGCACTGAAAGTTCGTGTTTGCGGCGTTACCCGTTGCGGTGTTATTTGTGATCTTCGTGTTGACGACAATGAACGAAGCGCCGGAACGGCCGTCGATGCTTGCGCCACCCCCCGCCAACGACGCCGTGTTGCCATTGATCGTGGACCCTACGATGGCAACACTCACTCCGTACCCCGCGAACCCGCCGCCGACGCTCGTTCCATATTCAGCGCTGGCACTATTGTTCACGATCGTGGAGTTCATGATTGATAAACCATTTGGACCAAAGGCGTAAATGCCGCCGCCGTCAGCCTCGGCCTTTGGACCGGGACTTCCCGCGACGGCCTTATTGTTGCTTACGGTGCTACCCGAAATTTGAACGGTTCCTGTCGTAAACAGACCCATGCCACCGCCCTCATTTGTCGTGTTGCTGCCAGATGCGCCGTTTATGTTTCCACTTACGTTAGTATCGGTAATATCGACGTTACCTGCGCCCCCGACAAATATTCCTCCGCCCGATCCACCGGCCGAGAGGGTGTTCGATCCTATCGTGCTTTGGTTTATGACCAGGTTGTTCCCCCACACTGATAGGCCGCCGCCCGTCAGCCCGTCAGCGGTGTTGTTCACAACCTGTGTACCAGAAAGATAAATCTCGACCGGCGCGACGGCCGAGCCGGAATTTACGTCTAGTCCTCCGCCGGTGCCCCTGCCGCTCGCCGTGTTTTGTTGAATAATACTATTCAAAATATTAAGCGCCCCGCTTTGAACGGCTTCGATACCTCCGCCGGCGTCGCCTGCGACATTGTCGGTTATGGTTGCTCCATCCAAGTAGACTGGTCCCGTTCCTATGACCGCTAAACCACCGCCGTATGTTTTGTTTGTCGCCGTGTTGTTGAGAATGCCCACATTTTTAAGGCAGAGGGCCTCTGAACCATCGAAAAGGATTCCTCCACCGCCTTGATTTGCCAAGTCGCTCGAATTATTGGTCTGCCCAAATTCTATAACGACATTGGATACACTGACCGTGCCATTACCGGTGATGTGAAATACCCGATCTATGCCGGCGGTTTGACTTGCCCCGGCCGTAATGATCGTCGTTCCCGTTCCGACCAACGTCATGGCCGCCGTGACGTTCAGATCGCCCGTAGTATTGTCATCGCCGCCGGCCGGCGGGATTGTCAGCGTATAAGTTCCGGCAGGGATATCAATCATGGCTCCGGCTTGTGAGTTTGCTTCCTGAATTGCCTCGCGCAATGTGCACTGGCCCGTCAGTTTGTTAAGACAAGCACCGGCATTCAAGCCATCAGTCGTGGAATCCACCTGGAGCGTCGCAGAACTGGGCGGGATTTGAGGACAATTATGCTGGGAAAATGCGCACGTAGGCGTCGCGACTGACAAGCATGCAATGATCAAAAGACCTCGGCGATCGGAAAAAACTCTGTTGGCGCGCATTGAAACCAGGACTCTCCGACGAGTATTGATTTCCATTGAATCCTCCCAGGCAAGGTTCCCCATACCGCTGCCAAATTGGCGTCAATATTCGCGTGTTTCCGGCCTTGCCGCAAGCGTGACGCGAGGACCGGCACGGAGACAACCCGAGAAGTCGGCCGGCGACTGATCTGGCCATTCTGCCTGCGCGAGCACGCATGATTCTTCTTTGCCGGTGGACGGCTCTTTCCTTATTTCGCGTTCCGCCGGAAAATAGGGATCACGTTGCGGATGAAAATGGGAGATAGACGATGCCAGCCTATTGGGTCGCCCGTTCCAAGGTGAACGATCCGGCCGAGTACAAGAAATACGCCGACCAGGTGCCGGCCATCCTGGCGAAGTACGGCGGCAAGGTTTTGGCGCGCGGCGGCAAGTTTCAGATCATGGAGGGGCCGGACAAATTCCAGCGCTTCGTGGTGATCGAATTCCCGACCTTCGAACAGGGCGTCGCCTGCTTCACCTCCGAGGAATACAACAAGGCCGCCGCGTTCCGCCGCAACGGCGCCGGCGAGGTGGAAACGGTGATCGTGGAGAGCCTGGACGCGTGAACCCCGGCGCCGTCATTCCGGGACGCGCGCAAAGCGCGCGGGCCCGGAATCCATAATCCCGAACAGTCTAGTTATTGCAGGGCGCGCCCGATTTCCAGCGCCTGGGAATATGGATTCCGGGCTCGCGCCTTTGGCGCGCCCCGGAATGACCCTACGCCGCGACCCGCGGCTCGCTCCCATTGCCGCCGCCGGGCGGCGGCACCGGGACGCCGTCGGCGGCGTATTCGTTGAGCTTGTTGCGCAGCGTGCGGATGGAGATGCCGAGCACGTTGGCGGCGTGGGTGCGGTTGCCGAGGCAGTGCTTGAGCGTCTCCAGGATGAGGTCGCGCTCGACCTCGGCGACGGTGCGGCCGACCAGCGCGCGCGAGACCTGCTCGGCCGCGAGCGCGGCGTGGGCGACCGACGATACGCCGCGCTGCTGATCGAGGCGGCCGCCGTCCGGACGCCAGGATCGCCTCCGGCGCCGATCTCGGGGCCGCTCGCCATCAAGCACGGCGCGGTGCATGGTGTTCTCCAGTTCGCGCACATTGCCGGGCCAATAATTGACGCTGAGCGTGCGGCGCGCCTCCGCCGACAGGGGCCGCGCCGGCACGCCGTTCGCCGCGGCGTATTTCTGGACGAAATATTGCGCCAGCTCGATCACGTCGGCCGGCCGCTCGCGCAGCGGCGGGATTTTCAGATTGACGACGTTGAGGCGGAACAGCAGATCCTCGCGGAAACTGCCGTCGCGCACCGCCTCGGCGAGGTTGCGGTTGGAGGTGGCGAGGATGCGGATGTCGATCGACACCGGCCGCGCGCCGCCGACGCGGTCGATGACGCGCTCCTGGATGGCGCGCAACAGCTTGGCCTGCAGCCGCACGTCCATCTCGGAGATTTCGTCGAGCAGCAGCGTGCCGCCGTTGGCCTCCTCGAACTTGCCGACGCGCCGCGCCACCGCGCCGGTGAAGGCGCCCTTCTCGTGGCCGAACAATTCGGATTCCAGCAGCTGCTCCGGGATGGCGGCGCAATTGACGCAGATGAACGGCTTCTTGGCGCGGTTCGAGCGGCCGTGCACGTAGCGCGCCAGCACCTCCTTGCCGGTGCCGGATTCGCCGGTGATGAGAACCGAGGCCTCGCTCGGCGCGATCTGCTGGGCGAGCTTGATGACGCGGGCCATGGCGTCGTCGCGGTAGATCAATTCGCGGCTGTCGTCGGCGACGGCGGCGAGCACCGCGGCGATCAGTTCCGCGTCCGGCGGCAGCGGGATGTATTCCTTGGCGCCGGCATGGATGGCCGCGACCGCGGCGCGCGCATCGGTCCCGGTGCCGCAGGCGACGATCGGCACATGGATGTGCTCGGCTTCGAGCCGCGCCACCAGATCGCGGATATCGAGCGCGACATCGACCATCAGCAGGTCGGCGCCGCGGCCCGACCGCAGCACCGCCAGCGCCTGGGCGATATCGGCCGCGTGGGTGACGGTCGCGCCCTTGTCCATCGCGATCTTGGTCGCGGTCGTGAGCTGGCCGTTGAGCGAGCCGACGATCAGGAGCCGCATTTTTTTGTTCCTTTGTCTGCGTGCGAACGGCATCAGCTGCGTTCCGCCTTGATGATTTCCGTCATGGTCACGCCAAGCTTGTCTTCCACCAGGACCACTTCGCCGCGGGCGACCAGGCGGTTGTTGACGTAGATGTCGATCGCCTCGCCGACCTTGCGGTCGAGTTCGAGCACGCTGCCGGGGCCGAGCTTCAGCAGATTGCCGATATCCATCCGCGCGCGGCCGAGCACGGCCGAGACCTGCACCGGAACGTCGAACACCGCCTCGAGGTCGGAGGCGATGCGGGTGGTCGGCCCTTCGGGCTCCGCCGCGGCGAGCGTCATGTCGGTCGCCGTCGCGCCGTCCTCGAGGTTCGGCAGCGGCACCTTGGCATCGTCGCTCATTGGACCACCTCCTCTGTACTGCGTTTGGCGCCGGCGCGCACTGCGCCTGGCGCCGACATAGCGCTCGACCGCGTCGCCGATCGCCGCCGCCGCGGCGGCGCCGTCGCGATTGACGCCGCCGTCCGCCCACTCGATGCGGCAATCGCCCAACGGCGATGCCGGGCTCGGCCATCACCACCAGACGGCCCTCGTAGCCGGCGGCGCGCGCCAGGGCATCGAGCTTTTCCCGCGCCATCGGATAGAGCGCGTCATGGACCCGCACGACGATATGCGGCGTCGCCCGCAGCTCGCGGAAGCAGTCGGTCGCCAGCGCCGAAATTTCGGCGAACGGCTCGCGCGCGATCAAGGCCGGCGCGAGCTTGCGCGCCACCGCCACCGCGACCTCGACGGCCTCGCATTCGAGCCGGGCCTCGATCGCCGTCGAGCGCCTGATGGGCCTGGGCGAGCCCCGCCGCGATCCGCTCCATGGCGTCGGCGATGCGGCGCTCGGCCTCGGTCGCAGCCTCGGCTTTGGCCTCGGCATAGCCGCGGCGGTGGGCCGCGGTCTCGGTTTCGGCAAGTTTCACTTCGTGCGCGGCGAGCGTCATCATCGGCTCGGCCGGCGCACGCTTGCCGTCGCCGCATCGACGTCGAACGAATGTCGGCGCTATCGAACGGGACATCGTTGCCGATCGCGGCGGGTTGCGTGCGCGTCGCTGGTTCATCAGTACACCAGCTCTTCTTCGCCGCGGGATTTCGAGATCACGATCTCGCCCTTGGCGGCGAGATCCTTGGCCAGATTGACCAGTAGCGCCTGCGCCTCGTCGACCTCGCGCAGCCGCACCGGGCCCATGGCGCCCATGTCGTCCAGCAGCATCTTGGCGGCGCGGGTCGACATGTTGGAGAGGAAGAACTGGCGCACCGGTTCCGCCGCGCCCTTGAGCGCGACCGCGAGCTTGTCCTTCTCGACGTGGCGCATCAGCGTCTGCGCCGAGCCGGCGTCGAGCTTGGTGAGATCCTCGAAGGTGAACATCAAGGCCTTGATGCGCTCGGCGCTCTCGCGGTTGTCCTCTTCGAGCGCGGTGAGGAAGCGGGTTTCGGTCTGGCGGTCGAAATTGTTGAAGATTTCCGCCATCACCTCGTGGGCGTCGCGCCGGCGCGTCTGCG
This sequence comes from uncultured Pseudomonadota bacterium, assembly GCA_963745155.1. GTDB lineage: Bacteria > Pseudomonadota > Alphaproteobacteria > Rhizobiales > Xanthobacteraceae > BOG-931. The sequence goes on from CAVUWO010000017.1 coordinate 103,493, forward strand.
CCAGGTTCGACATGAATTCGGTGCGCAGCGTCTGCTCGACCCGCTCCAGCACTTCTTTCTGCACCGCCTCCATGCGCAGCATGCGCTTGACGACTTCGAGCGCCGAGATCCTCGGGCAGGATGCGCCAGGACGCGCGCGGCGTGCTCGGGCCTGATCTTGGACAGCACCACGGCGACGGTCTGCGGGTATTCGTTCTTGAGATAGTTGGCGAGCACCTCTTCGTTCACGTTGGAGAGCTTGTCCCACATGTTGCGGCCGGCGGGACCGCGGATTTCCTCCATGATGTTGTTGACCCGCTCCGGCGGCAGATACTGCTGCAGCAGCCGCTCGGTGTGGTCGAAATTGCCCATCAGCGCGCCCGAAGCCGACATGCGCGACACGAATTCGAGCAGCAGATTCTCGACCAGTTCGGCCTCGATCGTGCCCATGTTCGACATCACGATCGAAAGCTGGCGCAGTTCCTCGTCGTCGAGCATGTTCCAGATCTTGGCGCCGTGCTGCTCGCCGAGCGCCAGCATCAGCACGGCGGCGCGCTCGGGACCGGTGAGTTGCCGCCGATTGGCGCTGTTCGAGGCCGCCGCACGGCTGGCGAGCGTTTCCAGCGCGCTGGTGACGTCCGGACGGGCCGAGCCGAGTTCGGATTCTTCAAGGGGCGGCATGGTTCAAGCGATATGGGTCAAGAGGTATCGATCAAGCGGCTGCGGTTGAGGTCTCGTTGAGCCATTGGCGGATGATGGAAACGGTTTCGTTCGGATTCTTGTCGGCGAGCTCGCCGACTTTCTGGACCGACTGGGCGTGAACCTGGCCCTGGATTTGCGCGACGTCGATCATCTTGGCGGTCATGCTGGGCTCGGCCGAGATGGCTTGTTCGGCGCCCGCCGCGGCGGCGGCCGCCAGGTTCGCGCCGGCCGCGCCGGCGCCGGCGATCATCCCCGCCGGCGGCGCGATGCGCACGCGATCCTCCGGCGCAATGACGCGACGGACCAGCGGGCGGACCACCATCAGCAGCACGACGAAGCCGAGGATGCCCATCACCCCCATCTCGATCGCCCGCATGATGTCGTCCTTGGTGAATTGCAGCATCGAGAGCCACGTCGACGGCTCGCCGATCGGGATCGGCGGCGCCTCGGCAAAGCGCAGATTGACGACCTGTACCTGATCGCCGCGCTTCGCGTTGAAGCCGATCGCCGTGCGCACCAAAGCGGCGATCTGCTCGATTTCTTCCTTGCTGCGCGGCTGATAGGTCGATTCGCCCTTGTCGTTCCGGCCGTAGGTGCCGTCGACCAGTACCGCGACCGAGACGCGGTTGACGCGGCCGCCCTCGATGATCTCGGTCTTGGTGGTCTTGGAGATCTCGTAATTGACGATCTCTTCGGACTTCCGGCTCTGATCGCGCGGCGCCGCGGCATTGTCGGCGCCGCCGTTGGCGGCGCGCTGGTTGCCGTTGGGGACTTCGTTGCCGACCGTCACCTGATTCTCGCGGCCGTCGTTCGTCGCCGAGGATTCCTCGCGGGTCTGGCTCGAGCGCACCACCCGGCTGTCGGGGTCGTATTTGTCCGACGTCTGCGTCACGCGGTTGAAGTCGAAATCGGCGGTGAGCTCGACGCGGGCGCGGCCCGGCCCGACCACGGAATCGACGATCGCCTCGACCTGGTCGCGCATCCGCTTCTCGAACGCCATCTGGCGCTCGTCCGCGCTGATCTCGCCCGAGGCATCGTCGCCGGCGCCGTCGGCCAGCAACCGGCCCGTTTCGTCGACGATCGACACCCGCTGCGGCTTGAGGCCGTTGACCGCGGAGGCGACCAGATGGCGGATGGCGCGCACCTGCTGCGGCTCGAGCGTGCCGCGCACCTTCAAGACGATCGAGGCGGAAGGCTCGACCTTGTCGCGCGAGAACAGCGGACGTTCCGGCATGACGAGATGCACGCGCGCGGCCTGCACGCGGTCGAGCGCGCGGATGGTGCGGGACAATTCGCCCTCGAGCGCGCGCAGATTGTTGATGTTCTGGACGAAGGAGGTGGTGCCGAGCGCGTCCGATTTGTCGAAAATCTCGTAGCCCATGCCGCCGCCCTTGGGCAGGCCGCCCTCGGCGAGCGTCATGCGCAGCCGGCCGACGCGATCCTTCGGCCACCATGATGATGTTGCCGTCATTGCGCAGTTCGTATGGCACGCCCTCGCGTTCGAGCTCTTTGACGATCGCGGCGGAGTCCTCGAAGGTGAGATCGGTGAAGAGCGGGGTCATCTGCGGCGTCGTCACCCGCAGAATGAGGAAGCCGAAGAAGCCGACCAGCGCGACGGTAACGGCGAGCATCGCGGCGATGCGAGGAGCGCCCAGCGTCTTCACGAACTCGAGCAGACCTTGCACTGAGCTTCCCCCGCCGAACCACGCGTCCTGGTCGGCAAGATTTGCCCGGTCTATGGTTAGCAGCCGGTTAACGGGGGGCAAGAGACGTAAACAGGAGACGCAAATCCGCCCGGCTTCGATCGCTGTCGGTGCGAGGCGCAGCGTTGCACCGCGGCGACGCGAAGCGGCGACCGCGCGCGGCGGCCGGCTACTCGAGGCGGGCGATCAGGATTGCGTTACTGGCGATACTGCTGAATGCGCGTCGTGCGCAGGCCGGCGAGGCCGTGCTGGTCGATCGAATATTGCCAGGACAGAAATTCCTCGACGGTGAGCGTGTAGCGGCTGCACGCCTCTTCGAGCGACAGAAGACCGCCGCGGACCGCGGCGACGACCTCTGCCTTGCGGCGGATGACCCACCGCTTCGTTCCCGGCGCCGGCAGATCGGCGATGGTCAGCGGGGAACCGTCCGGCCCGATGACATACTTGACCCTCGGGCGATGGGGCTCAGCCATAGCAAACTCTCACGAACTCGACACACCACAAGGCTGAGACCATAAGTGTGGCCGCTTAAAATTTAGCTAAGCACATTTGTCGATTGAAGGATTTTCCGCAGAAACCGCCGGGAGCACCGTCGCCGGCCGCGCCTGGCCTCGCCGAGATACGCGGTCGCCACAACGCCATGACGGTCTGCGGCGCTCCCGAGCCGTGACGCTCTACGGGCAAGACGTTCTACAGGCAAGACGTTCTACAGGTATGTGCTGAGGCTGCTGATGCTGCTGTTGAGACTGCTGATGCTGCTGTTGAGACTGCTGATACTGCTGCTGAGACTGCTGCCGAGACTGCTGGCGGAGCTGCTGCTCGAGACCGACTGGATCGAGCTCATGGGATAGTTCTGTCCGCCCATCGTTATCGTCGGCGGGCTCTGGGTGGCATTGACCGCGCTGATGGTGCCCTGCACGCCCGGCGTAACCGTGAGCGCCTGACCGCTGGCGCTGGTGGCATTGATCGCGAGCGTATAATTGCCGTCCGCATAGGTCGTGCCGTTGTTGCCCTGGCCGTTCCAGCTGTAGCTCTGCGCCCCGGCGCTGAGCGGCACCGTTCCGCGTGTAAACGGTCTGACCCGACGCGCTGGTGATGGTGACCTGGCCGGTCCCCGCCCCGGAGGAGGTGAGGCTCCATGTCGCCGGCGTGCTGGTCGCGTTGGAAAGCGGCGCTGTGCTGCCGCCGACCGTGACGGTCGACCCGATCAATTGCAGCGCCGACGTCGCCTCCGAGGCCTGCTGCAGCGAGATCAGCGTCTGCAGATTGCTGTTGGTGTTGATCTGCTGCTCGACCGAAGAGAACTCGACGAGCTGCTGGGTGAATTGATCGGTATCGAGCGGGTTGAGCGGGTCCTGGTTCTGCAGCTGCGTGGTCAGAGAGCTGGAGAAACGTGTTGAAATTGCCGGCAAGCTGTTGCGAGGCGGAGGTGGAGGACGCCGACGAATTCGTCGTGTTGGACGTGCTCGACGTTCCGGTGAGCGCCGACGTTGTGGCTGGTGGAAACGCGTCATGATGGCCTCGCTTCTTCCTCACGCTTGCTGACAGGCGGCCTGTTACGCTTGGACGCTTAAACCCGAATGTCGATCCCGCCGCCGACACCGATACGGCTATAGGCCTGCGTCACCGCGACCGGCGGCAGGTCGCTGTCGGGAACGACGATCTGCGCCCGGGCCGACTGCGACCCGCTGCCGTTGTTGTTGCCGCCGTTGTTCTGTCCGGTGAAAGATTGATCCCGCAGCGTGAACGACATGCCGTTGTCGGCGGTCTTGAGACCGGCCTGATCGAGCGCGCGTTCGAGATGCGGCTGCTGATTCTGCAACAGCGCCAGCGTATCGGGACGGTCGACGGTGATGTGCGAGGTCACCTGGCCGTTGCCGTCGACGTTGAGCTGCACATCGATGCGTCCGAGTTCCGGCGGGTCGAGCCGGATTTCGAACTGATTGGAGCCGTCCTGCGCCCGCGCGGCGATCGCGACCGGGAGCCCGGCGATGGATACGGCGCCGGTCGCGGCGGTCCCGGCGGCCGCCGTGGTAGCGGCCGCGCCGGCGCTGGTCGGCGCCGTCGCGGCGGCATTGAGGACGCCGAGCGTATTCGGCGCATTATCGGCAGTCGGCGCGGCGTTGGCCTTTGTCGGGGTCGTTGCGTCGGTTTGATCGGCGGTCGGCGTTGCGGTCGAGGCGCCAGCGCGCGCGGCGGCGTGGTCGAGATCGGCGCCGCCCGCGGGCGCCGGTGTCACGCTCGGGTCGGTGGCGGCGTTCTGGGTCGGTTGCGCCGTGACGGCGCCCGGCGCTTGAGGATCGGAGCCTTTGGCGGACGCGGCCGGGGCGTTGGCGCCGCCGCCCGCGTCTGTGGCCGAGGCGGCGCCATCCGCCGTCGCGGCATCCTTCGCCGCCGGCGCTGAGCCGCGTATCGGGGCCGGCATCCAACAGCGCTGCCGCTTTGCCGCGCGCCTTGCCCTGCCCGCCGATCGCGGCGGCCGAATTCGCCGCCGAGCCGGACGCGGCGGCGGCCGTCGGGGTCGTGTCGACCGTCGTGTTGGCAATGACCGCCGCAACCGGCTGACCGGAGATACCCGCCTGCGTCTGGCTCGCAGCCGTCGCCGCGCTGCCGTCATCGCCGGAGGCGTCGTCTTTTTTCGAATTGCCGCCGACGCTGTCTGCCGCCGCTTTTCCCTGCGGCGATGGCGCGACCGTGGGACCGCCGCCCGCACCGTTCGTTGCCGCAGCAGTCGTGGCGCTGCCCGCGGTGCCTCCCGGTTGGGCGGCCGGACCGTCGGCGCTGCTCCCGTTCGTATTGGCCCCGTTCGCGTTCGCCCCGCTCGGACCGGTGCCCGCACCGCTCCCGTTCGCGGTACCGGCGTTGGTCGTCGCCGATGCGCTCGCGCTGTCGGTGGCCGAGCCTGCGCCGGGCGCTGTTGCAGAAGGGCCGTTGGCCTCGTTCTGCGGGCTGTTTTGCGAGGCTGAAGCTGGCGGCGGCGGGGGCGGGGGCGCCGACGCGGTCGCGTCGAGCAAAGCGGCGAACGGCTGCGACGTGCTCGCTTGGATCGTCGGCCGGTTGCGACCATTGCGGCGACGCATAGGACGGCGAAGCGGTAATGTCTGGCACTGCACTCGGCACGGCAACCTCTGCAATCCGGATTCCGATGAGCGGTCTTGCAACCCCCGGGCCAGCGCGTCGCGTACGTCAAATCGCATGAATTCAAGGCGTTAGGCCTGCCGGGCCGCGGTCGCGCGCGGCAGCTTTTGCAGGCTCGACGGCAAGAGTTGCCCAGAGCGACTTGCCAGGTCTGTTGTGGATGCCGTGGCGAAGCGCCGCGGCGGCGACTATAGTAAGGTAGGATCGAGCGTGATCGCCGCGCGCCCGACCGCGCAAGGGAGTTTTGGCCATATGGCCATGCTGAACAGTCTGGACATCGCGGGCCGACCGTCCGACACGCGCGTCGTCGTCGCGATGTCGGGCGGCGTCGATTCGTCGGTGACGGCGGCGCTCCTCGCCGACGCCGGCTACGATGTCGTCGGCATCACGCTGCAGCTTTACGACCACGGCGCGGCCACCCACCGCAAGGGCGCCTGCTGCGCCGGCCGCGACATTCACGACGCCCGCGCGGTCGCCGCGCGCATCGGCATTCCGCACTATGTGCTCGACTATGAGAGCCGCTTCAAGGAGGCGGTGATCGACCGCTTCGCCGAGAGCTACGTTGCCGGCGAGACGCCGGTGCCCTGTCTCGAATGCAATCAGTCGATCAAGTTCCGCGACCTGCTCGACACGGCGCGCGAGCTCGGCGCCAAGGTGCTGGCGACCGGCCATTACGTCGCTTCGCGCGCGCTGCCCGGCGGCGGCCGCGCGCTCTTCCGCGCCCGCGAGGCCGAGCGCGACCAGAGCTATTTCTTGTTCTCTACGACGCGGCCGCAGCTCGACCTGCTGCGTTTCCCGCTCGGCGACCGTACCAAGGCGGAAACGCGCGAGCTGGCGCGGCAGTTCGGTCTCTCCGTCGCCGACAAGCACGACAGCCAGGACATCTGCTTCGTGCCGAGCGGACATTATGCCGACATGATCGAACGGCTGCGGCCGGGCGCGGCCGCGCCGGGCGAGATCGTCGATCTCGACGGACGCGTGCTCGGCGGTCACGACGGCATCATCCATTACACCGTCGGCCAGCGACGCGGGCTCGGCATCGCGACCGGCACGCCGCTCTACGTCGTGCGGCTCGATGCCCGCTCCCGCCGCGTCGTGGTGGGGCCGCGCGAGGCGTTGCGAACGAGCCGCATTCACCTCCGCGAGATCAATTGGCTGGGCGACGGCACGCTCGAAGAGGCGCTGGAGCGGCACCCCGAAGTCTACGTCAAGGTGCGCTCGACGCGGTCGCCGCAGCCCGCGTGGCTGCGCCGTGCGGCGGAGCGCGATGTCGAAGTCGAGCTGATCGCGGGCGAGGATGGCGTGTCCCCCGGCCAGGCCTGCGCGTTCTATGATGCGTCCGAAGGCCAGGCCCGCGTGCTGGGCGGCGGCATCATCGCCAACACGGTCGGTGCGGCGAGCGTCAAGCCGCTATCGGCCCCTGATCTGGTTGCGGCGCATTGATGACGTTGCGGTAAACGATTGCGATGACCGGGGAACTCGACAACGCCAAAGTCACCAAGGCGTACGCGCGCTGGGCGCCGATCTACGATTTGACGTTCGGCGCCGTGTTCGAGCGCGGGCGCAAGGCGTCGGTGGCGGCGGCGGAGCGCATCGGCGGCCGTGTGCTCGAGGTCGGCGTCGGCACCGGCATTTCGCTGCCCGAATACCGCTGGACCACCCGCATCGTCGGCATCGACCTGTCCGCCCCCATGCTGCGCAAGGCCAAGGAGCGCGTCGCCGAGCACCGGCTCACCAATGTCGAGGGCCTCGCGGTGATGGACGCGCAGCATCTCGGCTTCGCCGACGCGACCTTCGACGTGGTGGTGGCGCAATACGTCATCACTACCGTTCCGAACCCCGAGGCGACGCTCGACGAATTCGCCCGCGTGCTCAAGCCGGGCGGCGAGATCGTGCTGGTCAATCATCTCGGCGCCGAAACCGGGCTTGCGCTCCGACCTCGAACAATGGTTCGCGCCGTTGGCGCGCCGGCTCGGCTGGCGGGTGGAATTCCGCTGGGAGCGGCTGTCGCGCTGGGCGGCCGCGCACGGCGGCGTGCACATCATCGAGCGCCGCGCCATGCCGCCGCTCGGGCATTTTTCGCTGATCCGGTTCGCGCGGCTGGACGCGCTGCGCGGCGAGCGTTTCGCGGCGAGCGCCGCGCAGCTCTGACCCGTTGAAGTTCAGCCCCGCGCCAGCAGGCCGCGCAGCAGCGCCGATCCGGCCGGCGCCTTCGCCGGCTTCCTGACCATGCGGCGGCCGAGCACGGCGACGAAGCTGTCCTTCGACATCGGCTTGGCGAACAAAAAGCCCTGGCCGATGTCGCAGCCGATGCCTTGCAGCTTGTGGCTCTCGTGCGTGGTCTCGATGCCCTCGGCCACGGTTTTCAGGTCGAAGCGCTTGGCCAGTTCGACGATGGTCTCGCACAGGCCGGAATTGACCTTGTCGAGATGGCAATCGGTGACGTAGCTGCGGTCGATCTTGAGCTCGCTGAACGGCAATTGCCGCAGCCGCGCCAGCGACGAATAGCCGGCGCCGAAATCGTCGAGCGCGAGCGAGCAGCCGAACCGGCGCAGCTCGTCGGCGACCTCGTTGGCGATCTTGAGGTCGTGCATGACCTCGTCCTCGGTGACTTCGAGAATGAGGCCCGGCCAGTTGGAGGCCTGCGGCCGCTCCTCGCGCAGCATCTGCACGATCGGCAGCTTGACGAAGGCCGAGGCCGGCACGTTGACGGAAAGCTTCACCGCCGCGCCCTGCGCCGCGTAATCCTCGAAGTCGCGCAGCGCGGTGAGGATGACGCGCTCGGTCAAGCGCCAGCATGTCCTCCTCCTTGGCGCCGGGAAGAAAGCTGCCGGGACTGACCAGGCTGCCGTCGGGCCGCCGCGCGCGCACCAGCGCCTCGGCGCCGACCAGGCGCTTGGAGCGCAGATCGATCTTGGGCTGGTACCATTGCTCGAACCAGTTCCGCCGCAAGACCTCGCCGAGGGTGATCTTGGCCCCGTCGGCTTTCGGCTCCGGTCGCCTTCGATCCGAATAATTTGTGCAACGATTGCAGCATGCGCACTTGCCCCAACGCCGGCGGACGGCGGGCGTTTCTCCTCGTGGGTCGATTGACGTTATGCCCCAGGAGGTAAGGCGGCACGGTTAATTCGGCAGCTGGAACAGGGAATATCGTGTGCGAACCGTAACCGCATTGCAGACGATTTGCGGTATTCGTCGCCGTCGGCGACGATTATTCGCGGGCGACGTACGGCTTGACCATCTTGGCCGGGTCGACAATGCGGTCGAACTCCTCCGCGGTGACGTAGCCGAGCTCGAGCGCCGCCGTCCGCAGCGTGAGGTCGCGCTCCATCGCATGGTGCGCGATCTTCGAGGCCTTGTCGTAGCCGATCACCGGCACCAATGCCGTCACCAGCATCAGCGAATGCTCGACATATTCCTTGATCCGCTTGAGATTGGGCTTGGTGCCCTCGATCAGGAATTTGCGGAAATTGGTGCAGCCGTCGGTCAGGATCGTGATCGACTGCATGACATTCTGAATGATGAGCGGCTTGTAGACGTTCATCTCCAGGAGACCGCCGGCGCCGCCGAAGCCGACGGCGACATCGTTGGCCATCACCTGAACGGCGATCATCGTCAGCGCCTCGGCCTGGGTCGGGTTGGCCTTGCCGGGCATGATCGACGAACCCGGCTCGTTTTCCGGGATGATCAGTTCGGCGATCCCCGCGCGCGGACCGCAGGACAACAGCCTGATGTCGTTGGCGATCTTGTAGAGCGAGACGGCGAGCGTGCGCAGCGTGCCGGACAATTGCACCAGCGCGTCATGGGCGCCCTGCACGGTGAATTTGTTCGGCGCGGTGACGAAGGGCAGGCCGGTCAGCCTGGCGATTTCGGCCGCGGCTGATTTCGGCAAAACCCGGCGCGGCGTTGATGCCGGTGCCGACCGCTGTGCCGCCGAGCGCGAGCCGATAAACCCCCGGGAGCGCCGTTTCGAGCCGATCGAGATCGTCGGCGAGCATGCCGGCATAGCCGGACCATTCCTGGCCGAGCGTGAGCGGCGTCGCATCCTGCATGTGGGTGCGGCCGATCTTGATGATGTCGTCCCAGGCGGCGGCCTTGGCGGCGATGGCGTCCTCGAGCGCCGTCACCGCCGGCACCAGCCGCTGTTTCACGCCGATCGCGGCGGCGATGTACATCGCCGACGGGAAGGTGTCGTTCGACGATTGCGACATGTTGACGTGATCGTTGGGATGCACCGGCTGTTTGCTGCCGAGCGCCGTGCCGGCGAGCTGGCTCGCGCGGTTCGAGATCACCTCGTTCACGTTCATGTTGAATTGCGTGCCGCTCCCCGTCATCCACACATGCAGGGGGAACATGTCGTGATGCAGGCCGGCGAGGATTTCGTCGCAGACCGCGACGATCAGCGCATGCAGCTTGTCGTCGAGCCGCTTGCCGGCATGATTGGCGTTTGCCGCCGCCTTTTTCAGGATGGCGTAGGCCGTGATCATCTCGCGCGGCATCAGATCCGAGCCGATGCTGAAATACTCGAGCGAGCGCTGCGTCTGCGCGCCCCACAGTTTGTCGGCGGGGACACGGACCTCGCCGAGACCGTCGGTTTCGATGCGGAATTCGCTCATGGCCTGCCTCCCGAAGTGCGCGAGCCGCGCGCGTGACGCCACCGCCGCGACCGCGCGCCGACAACACGAACAATAACGCGCGCTCCGGCGGTCACTCGCGACAATTCGTACGCAACAATGTGGTTCGGTTCGGCACAAAGCCGGTCCATTGGAACCGACCGCCAGGTCGGCGTCGTTCGCGACAATATGTTAGGTATGGATTGCGCAGGCGGCGCGGCGGTGATCCGCATGGCGGCCACGAGGCATGCCCAAGGCGACCCCTACGGCTCGGCACCTTCCAGCTTGCGTACGCGATCGTTCATGCGCCCTATCTGTTGATGAACGACCCGCACTTCCTGCAGCAGCGCCGCCATGGAGCCATCGAGCCGCATCACGATCGCCGTCAGCACCGCCATATCGTCGCGCAGGCTTGCGAGTTCGTTGATTGTCCGCTCGCTCTGCCGTGCCAGAAACGCAAGATCAATTGCTTCCGCCATTTGCCGCTCGCTCGCTAGCGGCCGCGAAGGTAATCCGGCCGCGTCGGCGTCGTCAAGCGAACCGCCCCCCTGGAACAGGTGTCCCATCCAGCGCGCTCGGGCGTTGAGCTCGTAGGATGGGTTGAGCCCTTTGCGAGACCCATCGTCGACGGCGATGCTGCACGATGAGTTTCGCTTTCGCTCAACCCATCCTACGCGCTGTGATTCCCGAAGGCTTAGTCGCTAGCTAACCGATAAGACTATTCTTTTACAATCGCCACGAAAAAACGTCGGAAGACCAATGGCAATTTCGCCCGCCGGCAGTGTAGTATTCGACGGTCCATTCGAGCTGCGAGGTCCTGACAAAAATACCTGTTGCAGGAAACAACACGATGATTGAACCAGATAAAGAGGCACATATAAAGGAACTGATCGATGCAAGAGCCACCATAGCGCGTCAGATCGAAATATTTGAAGGCGCTGGGCCTTACGAGGCTACAAACCGCAAGCTTCAGATCGGCGAGCTTATCAAGCAACTTCGGGGCACACTTCGGGCGCTCGACGAATGTATTTCTACAGAGCAAATCTCCCGCGAGAAGTAGGCAGGAACTGGCGCATCGTGGCGACCGCCTGTCACCGAAATTATCTGTGTCTCATTCCAGGTGTGCATTCCAACTATTTTCCCAACCCCTATCTTTATCTGCTCCGCTGCCACTTCACTCCGCCGCGCGGCGGGCGGCGACGATCTGGTCGGCGGTGCGGCCGGTCAGTTCGGCCATGTGGTCGAACTTGAAGGTGAAGGTGCCGGCGCCGGCGGTGGCGGAGCGGACTTCGACGATGAGGTCGCCGATCTCGGCTTCCGGCATCATGGCGCGCACCACGTCCCAGCCGTCCCAGCCCGCGCGGGTGTCGAAGCCGAGAATCTGGCCGCGGCGGCCGGACAGGAGCGCGTTGATCTTCGCCGTCGCCTCGTTCGGGCAAACGATCTCGACCTGATGGATCGGCTCGAGCAGCACCGGCTGGCACTGCGGCAAAGCCTCGACGATGCCGATGCGGCCGGCGATGCGGAACGCCATGTCGGAGGAATCGACGGTGTGATAGGACCCGTCGATCAGCGACACCGTGACGTCGACCACCGGAAAGCCGAGCGGGCCGTGCTTGAGGCCGTCGATGACGCCTTCCTCGACCGCCGGGATGTAGTTGCGCGGCACGACGCCGCCGGTGATCTTCTCGTCGAACGAGATGCCGGCGCCGCGCGGCAGCGGCTTGATGTCGAGCACCACGTCGCCGAACTGGCCGTGACCGCCCGACTGCTTCTTGTGGCGGCCGCGCTGGACGATGCCCTTGCGGATGGTTTCGCGATAGCCGACCGCCGGCTGACGCCGCTCGATGGCGACGCCGAAGCGGTCGCTCAGCCGCTCGGTGGTGACGCGCAAATGCATCTCGCCCTGGCCCCACAGCACCACCTCGTGCGTCTCCGCATTGTGCACGATGGTGATCGAAGGGTCCTCCTCCGCCAGCTTGGCCAAGGCCTGGCCGAGCTTCACGTCGTCCTTGCGCTCCTTGGCGGTGATGGCGATCGCCAGCACCGGCGGGTAGGCCTCGATCTTGGCGAGCGGCTTGTGCGCGGCTTTCCCGGCGCTGAGCGTATCGCCGGTCTTGGCGCGGTCGAGCTTGGCGAAGGCGACGGTGTCGCCGGCGATCGCCGGGCCGCGCTTTTCACTCGTCTCGCCGACCAGCTTGAACACGCCGGCGACGCGGCCGGCTTCGTCGTCGCCGGACAGAAACACGGTGCCGTCGCCGGCCTGGCCCGCGAGCATGCGCGCGATCGACATCTTGCCGCCATGGGCGGTGTGCTGGGTCTTGAGCACATAGGCGACGGCGTCGCCGTTCGCCTTGACGCCGAGACGCTTCGCCGTGTCGGCGATGCCCGGCGCTTCATGGCGCAACGCCTTGAGGAGCCGCAACACGCCGTTGGCGCGGCTCGCATTCCCCATCAGCACCGGGCAGACCAAGCCTTCGCGCAGCTCCCGCGTCAGATCGTCGAACACCTTGTCGCGCGGCGGCTGGATGTCCTCGAGCAACTGCTCCATCAGCTCGTCGTCGTGATCGGCGAGCGTCTCCAGCATGGAGAACCGCGCCGTCTTCTCGCGGTCGGCGGCGTCGCCTTCGAGCGGGACGACCTCCGAGGCTGCATGCTCCTTGTAGACAAAGGCGCGCTCGAGCGCGAGATCGACGAAGCCGGTGATGATGTCGCCGGCGAAGGTCGGGATTTGCCGCAGCACCAGCTTGGTGCGCGAGGCGCCCTGCAGCAGCTCGAGCACGTCGTGCACGCCGGCGTCGGCCTTGTCGATCTTGTTGAGGAACAGAACGCGGGGGATGTTCTGATCCTCCAGCGCGCGCAGCACGAGCTGCAGCTGCGGGATTTTCTTTTCGTCCATCTCGCAGACGACCACGGCGACGTCGATCGCGGGCAATATCGCGCGCATGTCGTGAACGAACTCGACCGAGCCCGGGCAATCGAGGAACGTGTAGGCATCGCCCATGAAGTTCGCGGTGGCGACGGTGAGCTCGACGCTCATGCGGTGGTCGCGCGCTTCCTTGCTGGCGTCGCCGACCGTGCTGCCGCCCTCGACGGTGCCCTGGCGTGCGATCACGTCGGTGCGGGTGAGGATGGCCTCGAGAAGCGTGGTCTTGCCGCTCTGGAAGGGACCGACCAGCGCGACGCAGCGCGGGCCGGCCGCGCGCGCACCGTTGTTTGCGTGTGTCGCCATGTTTGTGGCCATGACTGTCTCCCGGCGCTGACCCGTCGTTTCGGTTGGGGCGGCGGGTCGGCTCTACGCCATCGTTTCAGGCCGAGGCGGGGCCGGTCAAGGGGCGCGATTGGCGCGTCGGGGCGTTGCGGCGCAACACCGCAACGGCCGGTCATTGTTGGACGGGGTGCAGCTCCAGCTGTCCGATGCCGGCGGCGACGTTGAGCCCGAGCTGGCCCTGCACCGACAAAGGTTGCAGCGTCACCGTCCGGTTCGAGCCGCCGACCAGCACGTTGGCGCCGAGACCGGCGCCGACGGTCGCTTCCGCCTGTGCTCCGGTATAGGTGCCGGTGAGCATGCCGGCATAGCGGTTGGTTCCGGTAAACACCGTCCAGATGATTGCGGTAGCGCTGGTCACGCCGATATCGAGGCCGATCTTCGTCATCGTCCCGGTATACATTTCCGGCGGGCCGTTATTGGGTTTGAAATTACAATTCACGTTGCGCTGCGATCCGACGATCAAGCCGACGCTCGACGACAACGAGCATTCCAGCGTTCCGACCTGGATGCGGTCCTGCGCTGCGGCCGGCCCTGCGGTCATGGCAAAAGCGGCGGCCGCGATGGCGGTCGCCGCCGCGATGGTACGAAGCATGGGCATTCTCCCTCACCCGGCTCCCCCAAGGAGCTCGCGGCGGATTGTAGGCGAGAATGCCGGCGCCGTCTCGCGAATCGCGGCGTTATTTCAAATTGCCGCAGAAGCGCTGGATGCGGGCGCAGGCTTCCTCGAGCGCCGTCGTTGCGGTGGCGTAGGAGATGCGGAACGCCGGCCCGTAGCCGAACGGCGTGCCCTGCACCACGGCGACGCCTTCCGCCTCCAGCAGCTCGGTGACGAAGTCCTCGTCGGTCGCGAGCCTCTTGCCGGTCGGCGTGGTCTTGCCGATGGTGCCGGCGCAGGACGGATAGACGTAGAAGGCGCCTTCCGGCTTCGGGCAGCGGATGCCGTTGGCCTGGTTGAGCATGGAGACGCAGAGGTCGCGCCGCTCCTTGAAGATCTTGTTATGCCTCGGAATAAAATCCTGCGGGCCGTCGAGCGCCTCGACCGCGGCCCATTGCGATACCGCGGCCGGGTTCGAGGTCGATTGCGACTGGATCGCCGCCATCGCCTTGATCAGCGGCTCCGGACCGCCGGCATAGCCGATGCGCCAGCCGGTCATGCAATAGGCCTTCGACACGCCGTTGATGGTGAGCGTGCGGTCATAGAGCGACGGCTCGAGCTGCGCCGGCGAGAAGAACTTGAAGTCGTCATAGACCAGATGCTCGTACATGTCGTCCGCCATGACGTGGACATGCGGATGGCGGACCAGCACGTCGGTGATCGCCTTGAGTTCGGCGCGCGCATAGGCGGCGCCGGTCGGGTTCGACGGCGAGTTGAAGATGATCCATTTGGTCTTCGGCGTGATCGCGCGTTCCAGCGCCGCCGGCGACATCTTGAAGCCGAGATTCGAGCGTGGTCGCGACCTCGACCGGCGTGCCGCCGGCGAGCACGACCATGTCGGGATAGCTGACCCAATAGGGCGCCGGGATGATCACCTCGTCGCCGGGATTGACGGTCGCCATCAGCGCATTGAACAGCACCTGCTTGCCGCCGGTGCCGACGATGATCTGCGACGGCTTGTAGCCGAGCTCGTTCTCGCGCTTGAACTTGCGCGCGATCGCCGCCTTGAGCTCCGGAATGCCGTCGACGGCGGTGTATTTCCCCGCCTTGCCGTCGCGGATCGCCTTGATCGCCGCCTCTTTGATGTTCTCCGGGCGTGTCGAAGTCGGGCTCGCCGGCACCCAGCCCGATCACATCGCGGCCGGCCGCTTTGAGCGTCGCGCGCCTTGTCCGTCACCGCGATGGTGGCAGAGGGCTTGATGCTCAAGATGCGGTCCGCGAGAAAGGCCATTATCGTGTTCTCCAGGCTCATGGTTGGGAGCGCGAGCTTGGTAGGACGTGGGCCGGGCGGAGGCAAGCGTTCTGCCCCTGCGCTCGCTAAATTGTGTGCCGCAGGCGACGCGAGGGCGCGCTGCGCAATCATTCAATGCTCCGTTAAGGCTCCGCTGGCCTAATGCCGCGGGTTTTTGCGATTCCGAACACGGGAAGCCGCGATGGAGCGGACGCGCGAGATGTTGCGGACCGGCGCCTGGCTGACGCGCGAGCGCGTGCGGCTGGTGGCGGCGGCGGTCCTGATCGCGTCCGCCGCCGGCTTTCTCTATCTGGTCGTCACCGCGCATGGCGGCGTCGATCTGCAAGGGCGGCCGCTCGGAACCGACTTCTCCAACGTCTATGCCGCCGGCACCTATGTGCTCGACGGCAATGCGCGGGCGCCGTTCGATCTGCCGCTGCAGTACGCGCGCGAACAGCAAATCTTCGGCGCGGCGACGCCGATCTATGGCTGGCACTATCCGCCGTATTTTCTGTTCGTCGCCGCCGCGCTGGCGCTGATGCCGTACGGCCTGGCCCTCGCCGTGTGGCAGGCGGTCACGTTCGGGCTCTATCTGCTGACCATCCACGCGATTCTTTCTCCTTCTCCCCGCGTGCGGGGAGAAGGTCGGGATGAGGGGGCCTCTCCGCTGGGCTCAGATTTGAAGCACTCAGATTCGCGGAGAGGCCCCCTCACCCTCGCTTCGCATAGCCGATGCTTCGCATCGGCGTTTTTCAATATCAAGAACGGCGTCCAAAGGACGCCTATCCTCTCCCCGCACGCGGGGAGAGGTGATTGGCTCCTGCTCGCCGCCGCCTTTCCGGCGGTGCTGATCAATATCGGCCACGGCCAGAACGGGTTCCTCACCACGGCGCTGTTCGGCCTGGCGCTCGTCAAGCTCGATCGGGCCCCGCTCCTCGCCGGCGTGCTGTTCGGGCTTCTGATCTACAAGCCGCAATACGGGCTGACTGATCCCGCTGGTGCTGGCGGCGACCGGCCGCTGGCGGTGTTTCGCCGCCGCGGCGGCGACGGTCGTTCTGCTCAGCATCGCCACCACCTTCGCCTTCGGGCCACAGGTGTGGCAGGCGTTCCTTGATTCGACCCGCTTCACGCGTCAGGTCGCGCTCGAGCAGGGCGATACCGGCTGGTACAAAATCCAAAGCGCCTTTGCGTGGGCGCGGATGTGGGGCGCGTCGCTTCCGGTCGCCTACGCGCTGCAAGGCGCGCTGTCGGTCGCGGTCGCCGTCGCGCTCACAAGGCTATGGCGCAGCGACGCGGCCTATCCGCTCAAGGCGGCGGCACTTTGCCTCAGCGCCATTCTCGTCACGCCCTACAGCTTCGATTACGACATGATGGTATTGGCGCCCGCCATCGCCTTCTGTGCCGTCGACGGGATTGCTCGCGGCTTCGGCGCTTGGGAAAAAACGGCGTTGGCGGCGCTGTGGCTCGTCCCGCTCGTCGCGCGCGGCGTCGCCCAGCTGACGCTGATCCCGCTCGGAGTTCCCGCGATGCTCGCGGTATTCGTTCTCATATTGCGCCGCAGCAGAGTTGATCTCGCCTCCGCGCCGCGCGCATCGACGCAGATTTCTTCCAATTCGTCGCCGGGACACGACATCGCCGCGTTCGAGTAATATAAATTTTACTCCGCACGCGAGCGCGCCGTGCGAAGATTTTGCGGCAAGAGTTCTTCGGCGGCGTTTTCGTCGGCGGCGGCATGTCCTCGGCGGTACGCGGGCGGTCTCGATGTTCACGCTCTACTCGATGCAGCGATCAGGCAACAGCTACAAGACGCGTCTGGCTTTGGCGCAGCTTGGCGTTCCCTATCGGCTGATCGAGGTCGACATTCTCAAAGGCGAAAGCCACACGCCGGAATTCCTGGCCAAAAATCCCAGCGGCCAGGTGCCGCTTCTGGAAGTCGCGCCCGGCCGCTATATCGCCGAGTTCGAACGCCATTCTCTGGTACCTCGCCTACAACTCCGATCTCGCGCCGCGCGATCCGATCGGCCGCGCCGAGGCGTTGCAGTGGATGTTCTTCGAGCAGCACAGCCTGGAGCCCAACATCGGCGCGGCCTATTTCTGGCTCACTTTGATCAAAGGCGGACGCGATCTGCAAAGCCACGCCTTCGAGGACTGGATGGAGGAAGGCCATCGCGCGCTCGGCGTGATGGAGAAGCATCTCGCCTTGAATGATTTCTTCGCCGACGGCCGCTACTCCATCGCCGACATCGCGCTCTATGCCTACACGCACGTCGCGCATCTGTGCGATTTCGATCTGACCGGATTTCCCGCCGTGCGCGCCTGGCTCTCGCGCGTCGCCGCCGCGCCCGGCCATGTGACGATGGATTTCAATCCGGCCGCCGTCGTCATCGCGGAATAACGCCGGCTTTCGGCTGTGGGCGCCGTTAGTTGCCCCAAAACCACAGCCGCTCCTAATCGTCGGCGGGCCCTGCGGCGTTAACCCTTTATTAACCAAAACTCACGAAATCGCCTTTCTTCTTCAACGGCTTCGCCAAAGTCGGCGCCGATATTGCCAGGGCTCTAATTCGCACAGGCTGTGATTCGCAAAGGATGACGACCATGACCGAGCTCTGCGGCAATCCCGGTTTCGCGCCGCCCAGGAACGAGACGGCGCGATCGAAGCGGCGCGCGCTGGAATTGTTGGCGACGCTCACGCTGACCGTCTGCCTCGTCGTCGCCGCCACCGCCGTCTCGATGGGCAATCGATTGCTCACGCGATCGGAGGCGTTGCAGCATTCCTCGATATTGCCGATGAAAGCCATTCCGCCCGCGGTGGAATGACTTCGGGTGGAATGACTTTGGGCGGAATGGCTTGCACGCCGGGGCGGTTTCGCCCAATCCTCGTCGCCGATTCGACGGCGCAGGCGACATGGATACGGAACGGTTGGATTCGGAACGGTTGAACGCGGAAGGGTTGGACCAAGCCGAGCTTTGCGAGGCGCTCGCAGGCGGTCGGCCGGATTCCGCAGCTGCGCTCACGCTTGCCGACGCGACGCTGATCGCCGATCCTTCCGGCGCGTTGTTCTGGCCGGACCAACAACTGCTCGTCGTCGCCGATCTCCATCTTGAAAAAGGCTCGGCCTTCGCCGCCCGCGGCGTGCTGTTGCCGCCTTACGATACGGCCGCGACCCTGACGCGGCTGGCACGGCTGACGGCACATTATGCACCGCGCCTGGTGATCGCGCTGGGCGACAGTTTCCATGACGGCGGCGGACCACTGCGGATGGCGGCGGCCGATCGCATGACGCTGACGGCGCTGCAACACCGCCGCGATTGGCTCTGGATTAGCGGCAATCATGATCCCGATCCGACCGTGGGCATCGGCGGCCGCTTCGCGGGCGCGGTGGCGATCGGGTCGCTCACTTTCCGGCACGAGCCGTCGGCGCAAGCCTGCGCCGGCGAGGTCGCCGGCCATCTGCATCCGTTGGCGCGCGTGGCGCGGCGCGGCCGCGCGATCCGGCGGCGCTGCTTCGCCAGCGACGGCAGGCGGCTGGTGATGCCGGCGTTCGGCGCGTTCACCGGCGGGCTCAATGTGCGCGACGATGCATTCGCCGCGATTTTTCTTCACGGGCGTTTGTCGTGCATATGCTGGGCAATAGACGGCTTTTCGCATTGGCCGCTGGGCCTGCCGGACTGAAATCAATGGCTTTGGTTACTGCTCGTCATTGCGAGCGAAGCGAAGCATCCAAGTCACGGCCGCGGACTTGGATTGCTCTGATGTCCCAAGTCAAGGCGCTGGGTAGCAGTGTTTTCCTCAGCGCGGTCGCGGGAGGCGATGAGGGGACGGTCTGCAACGGAATGAGCGAACCTTAAGACGTCGGTCAACAACCTCTATTCCCGGGTTCTCGCAGGTCCGTGTGTTCGTCCGGGGCTTTCCCTGTCTTCGTACGGGCGTCGATACTTGCGACCGGCCTCCAAGCAATCCTCGGGAAATCGCCACCGTGGCGGCGCTCCCGCCGTTGCACGTTTTTTGAGTTCAGCGGACCTTGCTGCCCCGGTTGGCTCCCTATGATTGATGGCGCCGTTGCGGCGCGGCCGCGAACCGGCGCGCGGTCAGGTCGCCGCAGTCGCCGAGGTGACCTCGCGGCTGACCGCCCAGATGAAGCCGGCGAGCTCACGGGCGACCGCGGTGATGACGACATTCTTGCGCTTTCCCTTCTTGATCAGCGCCCGGTAGCGCCCGCACAGCCGCGACTGCGTCTTCCAGGCGATGGCGCGGACGGAAGGCGGCGCCGCGGCCACCTTGGCCTGTTTGGCCGCACCGACCCGCGGCGGATGCTGATAGCTCCACGCGCACTCCACCAGAATGCGTCGGGCGTGGTTGTTGCCAGCCTTGGTGATCGGCCCGCGTTTGATGGTGTCGCCTGTGGAGTCTTCCGACGGCACCAGGCCGAGATAGGCCATCAGCTGGCGCGGCGTTTGAAAGCGCGACAGATCGCCCACCTCGGCCAGAAACCCACTGGCCGAAACCAGATCGATCCCGCGCATCGCCATCAAGCGCCGTCACAATCTCGCAAAGCGCCAGTCCTCGACAGCAGCGCGAGATCTCCAGTTCAAGAGATCGATCCGAATACTTGCGACTGGCGCACCGCAACAGATTTCTTCGAAGACGATGCGCTGCAAAACGGATGTCTAAGCTCACGCTCGCAGCCAGCCCATATGATGCCTTTTCATCTCTTATTGCCCAAAGTACAAGCCTTGCGCAGCCGTCGGACCTTGGCGTTGACGCGCAGAGGAGAACGAGGGCGTCCGCGCCTGTAGATCGGCATCGTCAGGACTGTGTCGTGAACCACCGGCGAGAAGTCGGAAGAGAGCAACAGTGGCTTTGCGCGAAAGCCGCGCCGGTTCGTCTTCCCCGATCGCCGGGCTTCTTTAGAACGAGTGAGGGCGCAACCACCAGGCAGTCGTGCCCAAGGCTCTTGATCTGCCGATACAATCCATACCCAGTCGGCGCCGCCTCGTAGCAAAAAGTTAGCCCAATACTTGCCGGCAGGATTGCGCACCAGCTTCCCGTCGTGGACGCGCTTTTCTCGTTGGCCGAAATACCGCACCTCGCCCGCGCGCCCGGTAGCGGCGATCGACGGATTGCGCAACTTACATGTCGGAAGCCAGTAAGTTGCGCACGCAATGATGCCGCGTTCGAAATCGTCTCCAGCTTCAATCCCGCCGGAACACGATGCTGGCGATCCAGCCGGTCAGAAGCGCCATCGTGGCGGTCGCAAAGCCGTAAATGAGGCCGTAGTCGCGCGCGGCGTTGACCACGAACTGCTCGAAACCGACTTTCACGATCTCGAACGCGGAATCGGTGCGGGCGATCATGACGCCGTCGGCGAACAGTTTCACATCGACGCTGTAATTGCCGACCGGCACCTGCGCCGGCAACGGGATCGCGGCGCGAAACAGCGTCGGCGTCAGAAAGGTCACGGCGTTGGGCTCCTCGATATAGAGCCCGCGCGCCTCCATCAGCCGCACCAGCGCCGCCCGGAACGGGTCGTTCGTCACCTCGCCGATGTCGTTGTGAATGAGTTCGGGCAGCGGCGTATTGGCGACGCCGAGTTGCAGCCGGCGCCGGTTGTCGGCGTTGGTGATGGTTTCGATCGGGCGATTCGCCGCAACCGCGAGATAGGACGGCGGATCGACGAAGGTGCGGCCCGCGACATTGACCCAGATGCCGACGACGCGCTGCTTGCGCCGGGTGCGTAGCGTTTCCCGCGGCCCTTTGACGGTGGCGACGATGTCGTAGGAGCCGTGCCGCGACGATGTCGGATCGCGCTCCACCGAACCGAACAGCACCAGATTCTCGCCGGTATAGCTCGACGTGATCATGACGTGGTGATTGCTCAAGACGACGACGAGACGCTCCGCGGCGGCCGGCGCGGATGCGGCGAACAGCGCGGCGACGACGCACGCCGCCGCGACCGCGACGCCTCTCATGGCGTGCCCCCGATGACGCGGATCGAGTAAAGGTCGTCCGGCCGCAGCACCAGCTCGGAGGCGAAACGCAACCCGACCGACAGCACCAAGAGCCCGAGCAACAGCCGCAGCCATTCGCCGCGGATGCGCTGCCCGGCGTGCGCTCCGAACTGGGCGCCGATGACGCCGCCGACCATCAAAATCAGCGCCAGCACCGCATCGACGAGATGATTGGTCGCCGCATGCAGCACGGTCGCCGACGCCATGGTGAGGAAAGTCAGGACCATCGAGGTGCCGATCACGGTCGCGGTGGGCACCCGCAACAGATAGATCAGCATCGGCACCAGGAGAAAGCCGCCGCCGATGCCCATGATCGCCCCGAGGAAGCCGATGATGAAGCCGATCGCCACCACCGGGATCGCCGACACGTAGATTTTCGAGCGTTTGAAGCGAACCTTCAACGGCAGGCCGTGAAACCAGACATGGCTGCCGGGCCGGCGCAGCTCGACCGGCTTGCCTTGCCGGCTGCGGATGATGGCGCGGGCGGCCTCGCCGACCATCAGCGCGCCGACGACGCAGAGCAGCGTCACGTAGGACAGCCCGATCATCAGGTCGAGCTGGTCGAGCGCGCGCAGCCAGGTGAACAGCGCGACACCGCCGGTGGTGCCGATGATGCCGCCGGCGAGCAGCGTGAGCGCCAGCGTGCCGTCGAGCGCCTTGCGCCGCCAATAGGCGATCGCCCCGGAAAACGAGGAGGCCGCCACGTTCGCGGTGACGCTCGCCACCGCCACGGCCGGCTGAATACCGATGAAGATCAGGAGCGGCGTCATCAGAAATCCGCCGCCGATGCCGAACATGCCGGAGACGAACCCGACCGCAATGCCCATCGCGAACAGGAGGAACACATTGACCGGAAGATCGGCGATCGGAAGATAAATCTGCACGAATCAGGGACCGGGCGTTTGGGACGCGGCTCGAACCCTTCTACCCGCGAGCCGGCTTCCAGCCTACCGGTCGCGCGCGATCGGCAGGAAATGTGATGATGCTTGGTGAACTTCTCAGAGCATAATCCGGAAAAAGCCTGCCCTCGGACTTGATCCGAGGGTGGATGCCGGTTTTCCGGAAAGATCATGCTCTATCAAAGAGCTAGAGCTCGGTTCTGATTCAATCAGAACCGAAAAGGCTCTAGCGCCGCGCCGAAGGGGTCGAAACGGTGGCGTGAAACTCAGTTGAGCTTGGTCAGGTCCACCGACGGCGGCGCTTTCATGCCGCTTACCCGCGGTCGCGATCGCGTTGCCGGCGTCGCGCTCGCGGGCGCGTTCCATGCCGGAGGAACTTTGACCGCAATCGCTTCGGCCGGCTGCGGCTCCGCCCGCCACGCCTGCGCCGTCAGACGCGCCGCGGCGAGCGCGTCATGGTCGAGGTGAGATGCGACTTCGTCGCGTTTCCTGGCGGCGTCGTTGTCGCCCTGTTTGGCGGCGAGGAAGAACCATTTGTAGGATTCGGCAAAACTCTGGTCGACGCCGATGCCGCGCGCATAGAGGATGCCGAGATTATACTGGCTGTCGGTGAGGCCACGGTCCGCCGCGGCGCGGAACCAGTGCGCGGCGGCGTGATAGTCGGACGCGCCGTCGATGCCTTCGGCGTAAAGCACCGCGAGATTGTGCATGGCCTTGCCGTGGCCCTGGTCGGCCGCGGCCCGGTAGAGGTCGCGGGCCCTGGCCAGGTCCTTTTTGACCCCGAGGCCCTTTTCGTAAAAGCTACCGAGGCGAAATTGCGCCGGGGCAAGCCCCATTTTGGCGGCGCGATCGAGCCAATGCGCAGCTTCTTCGTTGTTCTGCGCGACCCCGTGGCCTTCGCCAAAACGCGTCGCGACCTCGTAGGCGGCCGCCGGATCGCCGGCGAGCGCCGCCGCGCGCAACGCGGGCCCGCCGATGGTTGCAGGCAGCTTGTCGTCGAGGCCGCCGGCGGCGGGCGAAGGAAGTGGGGTCGGCGCCGGGACTGCCGGAGCGCTCGGCGCCGTCGCACGCGGCAGCGAACCGGTAACGTCAGTCGGGGGCCATTGCGTCGCCGCCGTGTTCATCCCGGCATCGATCGTATCGCCGGCCGGCGCGCCCGCGACGGCGGCTGTTTGGTGGGCCGTTTCTTGGGGCGTTTCTTGGGCCGTTTCTTGGGCCGTTTCTTGGGCCGTCGGCAACGGAACCAGGCCGTCATTGAGCGACTGCCGTCGGGGTCTTACGCCGGTTGTTCCTCTCGATGCGGGTGGCTCGGGAGCGGCGCTCGGCGGGGCAGCGGCATTCGCGGGCGGCTGGGCGGGCGCGATCGTCAGCGGCGCCGTCGTTGGCGCCGAGGCGAACGGCTTCGCCGGGTTGGAACCCGACGATCCTGGGGCATTCGGAGCCCCCCGCTCTATCTGCGCGTCGGGTGGCGCGCCGGCGCCATCTTCGAACCAACGCGAAGCGATATGCACGACGCCAACGATGAGAACGACGACCGCGGCGGCGACCAGCAGCGGGCGCAAGCGCTGCGACAGATTTTTAGTGACCGCGACGGCGCCCGCAGCGGCTTCGGCGCGCGGAGTTGGTTCCGACGGATCGAGCGCCGCCGTCCGTGCGGCACGGCGGGCGGCGGCAATGAAATCGGACTTGCTCCCGGGGTCGGCAATGACCGGCGGCTTGGTGCCGACCGCCGCCTCGGAGGCCGCGATACGGTCGGCCGCCGAGGCCGGCTGACGGGAACGGCCGCCGGCAGAACCGGGCTCGAGCGGATGGTCGGGCGGCAAATTGGGATCGATCGGCGGCCGCGGTGCCGCGGCGCGGGACGCCGGCTCGACCTGCGTCGATTTCGGCATCGCGGCGGGCATCGCCGGCGCGGCGGCGGCGGCCTTGGCCGCGGGCGCAGCAGCGGGCGGCCTTGGGCGCGGGCACTGCCGGCGGCAGCGACGGTTGCGGCGTAGTCGCGACTTGCGATGATGGCGCCGGCGCGAGGGCTGCCGGCGACGCCGGCGCCTTGTCGCCGGTGCGCAGGCCGCTTTCGATGGTGGCGAGGCGATCGACCACGTGTTCGACCGTCCCTTGGACGGCTTCGAGCGAATCCTGGGTGCGGCGCTCGGTCTGCTTGATCTCGGCGACATCGCGCTGGATTTCGCCGCCGAGAACGATCTTGCCGTCGCCACCCTTGCCGCGCATCTGGTCGAGAAGGACGAGGAGATCGGCCAGTCCGCGTTCGACGCCCGCGAGTTGCCCGAGGCGGGCATCGGAGGCGTCGAGCCGCTTGACCAGCATGGCGATGCGGTCTTCGAGGTGGGCCAGCGCGGCGTGATCGGTGTGGGTCAGCTGAACCCATTCCAGTTTCTCGATCAGCCCGGCGAGCAGCTTTTCCAGTTCGCGCGGCACCGCCTGTCCGGCTTCGGTCGATGCGTTGAGCGCGCTCGCCAGCGTATCGAGCCGGCTCTCCAACGCCGAAATCGCGTGGCCGCTCGCCGCGGTGTTGGCGAGGCTGTCGACCTTGGCCGCCAGCGCCCGCACGTCTTCCGCGACTTTGGCCAGCGCGTCGTTGGAGGCGACGTGCGAGACGATCCCGCGCAGCGCCCCGATGGCGGTCTCGAGCTGTTGCAGCGCCGCCGGATCGTCCTTGGCCGCGATCAGATCGACCTTGTGCGCCAGCGCCTTGACGGCTTCGTCGACGCCGACCAGGCTTTCGGCCGTGGTCAGGCCGCGCAGCGCCTCGCGCACGTCGGCGAGACCCCGCTCCAGCCCTGCCAGCATGTGGCTGTCGACGCCGGATTGGCGGCTGTGGTCGATCCGCTGGGCCAGCGCCTTGACTTCGATCTCGAGCGATTCCACCGCGCGCCGCGGCAGGGCTTCCGTGATCAATTTGCCGATCTCGGCGAGGTCGTCGCGCAAGCCGTCCATCGCCTTGTCGAGATTGTTCCCCGGCCGCAGCGTCTCGATCTGCGCCGTCAACTGGCGCAACTGCCGCTCGAGCCCGGTGAGGTCGAGCGCGGGCTCGGACATGCGCTCGAACCGCCGGCTCTCGGGGCGCGCGGAAGCAGCCTCTTCCGCCGCCGACAGCGGCGATAAAGGCGGCGCAGCCGGCGCCTGTTCTTCGTCGTCGAGCGCGCGCTGCCGCGCGGTGATTTCGGCGACCGCTTGCTCGATCGATATGTCCGGGTTGCCGATCGGTGCGGCAGTGGGCGCGGCCGTGCTTGCCGACGGCGTGCCGGCCGGCGCCATGCGCTCCGGCACGGCGTCGCCGGCGCGGCGCGGCGGCGCGCCGGTCAGGCGCGACAGCGGTTCGTCACCGGGATCGCGCGGCGCCTGCGGCCAGGGACGCTGCGCCGCGGCCGGACGCGGCGCGGCCATGCTGGCTCGCGCCAGGCGTTCGACCTGCCGCGACAGATCGTCGAGACGGGCGCTGACCTCTTCGCGCTCATGCTCGCGCTCGCGCCGGCCCGGATCGGCACGGTCGCGCCGCGGCGCCTCGCGATAAGGCGCACCGGCATGGCCGGGGTGGCGGGCGCGCGGCGCGTAGTCCCGCTCGCTCTGGTGAAGTCTGCTCGTGAAAGTCCTGGTCGAAGTCTGGATGGAATTCTTCGCGGACGTTGTGGCGAAGGTCCTGCGGCCATCGCGCCCCCGCTCGTGCGCAAGCGGCGGAGATCGCACCGCGCCACCGATATCGTCGTCGTCCGCCGGCTCGATGACGCTGTTGAGCCATTCGCCGACCGACATGCCGGAGCGGCGCGCGGCCGCGCGCGCAGCCTCGCGCGCTTCCGGACGGAGACCTCTCAAATTCCACGGACCGCCCGATTTCATTCTCACATCCAAACACCGTGCGAGGAGCAAGATGTGCCCTGATCGAGCCGCTGGTCACCGACAGATAAACGTAACGGGCGCGGTCCTCTGTCCTCGACGCCGACTTTTCAGGATTACCGTAAACAACGGGTTAAGGAACCGGGTTGTCCGTTACCGCGAAATGATTTTTGCTGCCGTACCTCCGGCGCGGCGGCGAAGCATGAGATAATCAAATGCGGCGTAACGGTAACGGTAACGCAGCTGCGCACGAGGCCGGCGTCAGCAACAATACGCAGTGTAAATTTGCGTCCCGTAACCGTTACAGTTGCCGGTTACGTCTTTCGCCGGGACCGGAATTAGTGCGAACTGGTCAGGCGCGACATCTCGTAGGTGGCGTCGGACAGATGATGATGCGGCACGCTGATCAATCTGCCGTGGACCAAAATAGGAGCGGCCGATGCCGCTCGCACCGACGACGAGCGTGCACGGCGACGGCCGCAGCCGATACCAGCGCCGAAACGCTGATGACGATCGGAGAAGTCGCGCGCGAATTCGGCATGACGTTGCGCGCGCTGCGCTTCTACGAAGCAAAACGGCTGATCAAGCCGGAGCGTCACGGCGCCGTCCGTCTCTACGGCCGCCACGACCGCGAGCGCATCACCCTCATCCTCACCGGCCGGCGGCTCGGCTTCACGCTCGCGGAAATCAGGGACCTGGTCGGCAAGCCCGAGGGCGACGGCCTGCATCTCACCCGCCAGCAATGCGTGGAGCAGATCAATCTCCTGGAACAACAAAAGCGCGGCCTCGAAAAAGCGATCGCCGAATTGCGGCAGATCTACTCGTCGTTTTATCAGAAGCTGCTCGACGAGGCCGTACCGCGCCGCAACGCCGCCGGATAGGCTCCGAGGTTGCCGGCGCGGACCTGAAGCCCGAATTACCGCAACGCCCCGAAGCATCCGCCTTGCCGACCCGCGCCGGCCGGCCGCGGACCCGATCGCCGGCGGGCGATGAAATTTCCGTCTTAATCGCCGGCGAAAATCGGCTACATTCCACCGCATGCAGTCCGGCCCGCCGACCAACCGGCGGGCGCCGTGCCGAGGAAAATATATCATGCCGACCTACAAGGCCCCCGTCGACGACGTCATGTTCCTGTTGAGCGACGTTTTTCACATCGATCGCTACAATAACCTGCCGGGCTTCGCCGACGCCACGCCCGACCTCATCGAAGCGGTGCTCGCGGAGGCGGCGAAGTTCTGCGAGGACGTGCTCACCCCGCTCAACCGCGTCGGCGACAAGGAAGGCTGCAAGCGCCATAGCGACGGCTCGGTGTCGACGCCGACCGGGTTCAAGGACGCCTACAAGCGGCTGACCGAGGGCGGCTGGATCGGCGCCGCGGCGCCGGCCGAATACGGCGGCCAAGGCCTTCCCGTGGCGCTCAGCCACGCCATCGGCGAATTTCAGTGCGCGGCGAACATGGCCTTCGCCATGTATCCGGGCCTGACGCAGGGCGCCGCCGCGGCGATCGCCGCCCACGGCTCGGCGGAGCAGAAGGCGCTTTACCTGCCGAAGCTGATCGCCGGCGAATGGACCGGCACCATGAACCTGACCGAGCCGCAATGCGGCACCGACCTCGGCCTGGTGCGCACCCGCGCGACGCCGCAGGCCGACGGCACCTACAAGATCACCGGCACCAAGATTTTCATTTCCGCCGGCGAGCACGATCTCGCCGACAACATCGTCCATCTGGTGCTGGCGCGCATCGACGGCGCGCCGCGAGGGCACCAAGGGCATTTCGCTGTTCATCGTGCCCAAATTCATACCCGGCCAAGACGGCGCGCTCGGCGCGCGCAACGGCGTCTCCTGCGGCTCGATCGAAGAGAAGATGGGCATTCACGCCAATTCCACCTGCGTGATGAATTATGACGACGCGACCGGGTGGCTGATCGGCGAAGCAAACCGCGGCCTCAACGCCATGTTCACGATGATGAACGAGGCGCGGCTCGGCGTCGGCGTGCAGGGGCTCGCTTTGTCCGAGGTCGCCTATCAGAACGCGGTGATCTACGCCAAGGAGCGGCTCGCCGGACGCGCTTTGACCGGGCCCAAGTTCAAGGACAAGCCGGCCGATCCGATCATCGTCCATCCCGACGTGCGCCGCATGCTGATGACCATGCGCGCGTTCAACGAGGCGGCGCGCGCGCTGGTGTTGTGGACCGCGCTCAAGAGCGACGTCGCCCATCGCTCCGACGACGCCAAGGAGCGGCAGGCGGCGGACGATCATATGGGCCTGCTGACGCCGGTGATCAAAGGCGTGCTCACCGACCAGGGCTTTGCCAACACGGTGATGGCGCAACAGGTGTTCGGCGGTCACGGCTACATCGCCGAGCACGGCATGGAGCAGTTCGTGCGCGACGCGCGCATCGCCATGATCTACGAGGGCGCCAACGGCATCCAGGCGCTCGATCTGGTCGGCCGCAAGCTGCCGCGCGACGGCGGCCGCGCGTTGCAGGCGTTCTTCGCCGAAGTGCAGGGCTACATCAAGGAGCACGCGGGCGACGCGGCGCTCGAGCCGTTCATCAAGCCGCTCGGGCAGGCGCTCGGCGAGTTGCAGCAGGCGACGATGTGGTTCGTGCAGAACGCCTTCACCAATCCGGAAAACGCCGGCGCCGGCTCGACCGATTACATGCATCTGTTCGGCCTGGTCGCGCTCGGCTACATGTGGTGCCGGATCGCCGCGGCGGCGAAGGCGAAAGCGGCGGCGGGCAACGGCGCCGGCGAGCGCATGGCGGCGAAGCTCACCACCGGCCGCTTCTTCGTCGAACGCATGCTGCCGGGCGCCTCGACCCACCTCGCCCGCATCAAGGCCGGCGCCGCGAGCACGATGGCGTTGCCGATGGAGGCGTTTTAGGT
>CAVUWO010000018.1:0-105077 GCA_963745155.1 uncultured Pseudomonadota bacterium
GAGCGGCCGTTCTGCACGATGCGCTTGACCGTGCCGCCGCAGCCGCGCGTCGGGCACTTTTCGCCCTCGCGGTCATAGACCCGGAAATGATGCTGGAACATGCCGAGTTCGCCGTCGGTGCGCTTGTGGTCGCGCAGTGAAGATCCGCCGGCCGCGATCGCGTCCTGCAAGCACGGCCTTGATACCGGCCACCAGCCGTTCCGCGCGCTCGTTCGGCGCGCCGGCCTTGCCGGCGATAGTCGCGGCGAGGCGCAACGGCGAGAGCCGCGCGCGGTACAGCGCCTCGCAGACATAGATGTTGCCGAGCCCGGCGACGACTTTCTGGTCCAGCAGCGCCGCTTTGAGGCTCGTCTTCTTGCCGGCGCAGGCGCGCGCCAGCATCGCGGCGTCGAATTCATTGCCGAGCGGCTCGGGGCCGAGTGCGGCGAGCAGCGGCTCGGCATCGATAGCCTTGCGCGCGACGATCTTCATGAAGCCGAAGCGGCGCGGGTCGTTGAAGGTGACGATCGCGCCCGACGACATGTGAAAGACGACATGGTCGTGGGCGGCGTGACTCGACCGTTCGTGGTAATAGGCGCCGGGCTTGTGGCCGCCTTTCGCGCCGAAGACTTTCGCGCCGAAGACGTGAAACGAGCCCGACATGCCGAGATGCATGATCAGCACGTCGCCGGAGGAAAGATCGACCAAGAGATATTTGGCGCGCCGGCCTATGCCGGTCACGGTCTTGCCTTCGAGCCGCGCCGCGAAATCCTTCGGCAGCGGCCAGCGCAGATCGCCGCGGCGCACCTCGACCTTGGTGAAGCGCGCGCCCTCCATGGCCGGCTCGAGGCCGCGGCGTACCGTCTCGACTTCAGGAAGTTCAGGCATGGCGCGCTGGTCTCGGCTAAGTCTCCGACCCACACATAGCGCCCCGGCACCCACCGCGCTATGTTGCGCGCCGAAGAGGACAACGCATGACAGCAACGGCCGATTTCGGTTCGCGCAAGGTGCCGCTCGCGGACAAGCAGGCGATGGTGGACGACGTCTTCCGCAGCGTGGCGCGCCGCTACGACCTGATGAACGATTTGATGTCGTTCGGGCTGCATCGGGGCTGGAAGGACGCGCTGGTTAACGCGGTCAATCCGCCGAAGCAGCGTCCGTTCGCGCTGCTCGATCTCGCCGGCGGTACCGGCGACATCGCCTTTCGGGTCGTCAACGCCGGCGGTGCGGGCACGCAGGCGACGGTCTGCGACATCAATGCCGACATGCTGGCGGTCGGGCGCGAACGCGCGCAGGCGCTCGGTGTCGGCGAACGCGTCGCCTTCACGGAAGCGAACGCCGAAGAGCTGCCGTTCGCCGAACGCAGTTTCGACGCCGTCACCATCGCGTTCGGCATCCGCAACGTACCGCGCATCGAGCGTGCGCTCGCCGAGGCCTTTCGCGTCCTCAAGATCGGCGGCCAGTTTCTCTGTCTGGAATTCTCGGCGGTCGACGTTCCCGGGCTCGATCGGCTTTACGATCTGTATTCGTTCAACGTCATTCCGGCGCTCGGCCGCATGGTCGCGGGCGACGCCGAATCCTATCGCTATCTGGTGGAATCGATCCGCCGCTTTCCGCGGCCGCCGGAGTTTGCCGCCATGCTGCGCGCCGCCGGATTTGCGCGCGTGTCGTATCGAACCATGAGCGGCGGGATCGTGGCACTGCATCGGGGCTGGCGCCTGTGATTGCCGGTCCTGCGCATCTCGTCAGGCTCGGCCGTGCCGGGTTCGTGTTCGCCCGTGAGGGCGTGCTCGGCCTGATCGACCCGGCGATGGTGCCCGCGCCGGCGCGGGTGGCACTGCGTTTGGCCCGCGTGTTCGAGCGCCCGTCGGACGGCGCGGCGGAAACGCGGCTGTCGACCGCGCTGTCGCAGCTCGGGCCGAGTTACGTGAAGCTCGGCCAGTTCCTGGCGACCCGGCCGGACGTCGTCGGCACCGCGCTCGCGCGCGATCTCGAACGGCTGCAGGACCAGATGGCGCCGTTCCCGCAACAGGAAGCGGAAGCGGCGGTGGCCGCGTCGTTCGGCAAGCCGCTCGGCGCCGTGTTCGCAAGCTTCGGTCCGGCCGTCGCGGCCGCCTCGATCGCGCAGGTGCACCGCGCCGAAATCGACACCCCGGCCGGCCGGCGCACCGTCGCGGTCAAGGTGTTGCGGCCCGGCGTCGAGCAGCGCTTCCGCGCCGATCTGCAATCTTTCACCTACATCGCTCGTCACGCCGAGAATTTTTCCGCCGAAGCGCGGCGGCTGCGGCTGGTCGAGGTGGTCGACACGCTGCGGCGCTCGGTCGCGCTGGAAATGGATTTCCGCCTGGAGGCGGCGGCGAGTTCGGAAATGGCGGAGAACACCAAGGCCGATCCCGACTTCCGTATCCCGGCGGTCGACTGGGACCGCACGAGCAAGGAAGTGCTGACGTCGGAGTGGATCGACGCGACGCCAATGTCGGACCGCGCCCGGCTCGACGCCAAGCACTTCGACCTGCCGCAGGTCGCCCGCGCCCTGATCCAGACCTTCCTGCGCCACGCGCTGCGCGACGGCTTCTTTCATGCCGACATGCATCCGGGCAATCTGTTCGTCGACGACGACGGGCGGCTGGTGGCGGTCGATTTCGGCATCATGGGCCGGCTCGGCGCCAAGGAGCGCTTGTTCCTCGCCGAGATCCTTCACGCCTTCATCATCCGCGACTACCGCCGCGCCGCCGAGGTTCATTTCGAAGCCGGCTATGTGCCGCCCGAACATTCGGTCGACAGTTTCGCCCAGGCCATCCGCGCCATCGGCGAGCCCATCCACAGCCGTACCGCCGAGGAAATCTCGATGGCACGGCTCCTCACGCTGTTGTTCGAGGTGACCGGCCTGTTCGACATGCGCACGCGGCCGGAGCTTCTGCTGCTGCAAAAAACCATGGTGGTAGTCGAGGGCGTGGCGCGTTCGCTCGACCCGAAGCTCGACATGTGGTCGACCGCCGCGCCGGTGGTGCGCGAATGGATGACGCGCAATCTCGGTCCCGCCGGCAAGCTCGAAGGCGCGGCGCTCGGCGCCGGCGAGATCGGGCGCTTCGTCACCCAATTGCCCGCCATGCTGACGCGCGGCGCTCACCTCATCGGTCAGCTCGACGAACTGACGCGCAACGGCCGGGTGCTGGCGCCGCGCATGGTCGCCGAGCTCGAGAAGGACGAAGCGCGTCGCGGCCGCTGGACCGTCGCTGCGTTGTGGGCGATCGCGGCGCTGCTGCTCTGGATCGTGCTGGGCCGGTGATTGCATTGATTGCAGTGCAATCAAGGCCGCCTAAAATTAAGGGCCGTGATCGATGGGGTTCTGCCGATGGCGAGCTTGACGATTCGCAAATTGGACGACACGACAAAAGAAACGCTTGCGCCTGCAGGCGGCGCGCCATGGGCGATCCATGGAGGAAGAAGCGCGCCGCTTCTTGCGACCGGCCTCGATCGAGCGCCTCGGGTGGCCGGTAATGTTGCCGATGCCATTGCGGCGATCACGGACCCGCTCGGCGGGGTCGAACTCGATCTTCCCATGCGGAGTTCGGTTCGAATCATGGACGGACTTATCGCCGGCATCGTGCGCGCAAATGGGCTCATATTGGCCACGCGCGACGTGCGGGACTTTGCGGATTGTGGCCTCGACGTCATCAATCCCTGGGGCGATTGAGCGCCAATGCTGCAGTCCCGGCGCATTCTCCTCATCATCGGCGGCGGCATCGCCGCCTATAAATCGCTCGACCTCATTCGCCGCCTGCAGGACCGCGGCGCGCAGGTGCGCTGCATTCTCACCGCGGCGGCGCAGCATTTCGTGACGCCGCTCGCCGCCGGCGCGCTCACCGGCGAGCGCGCCTTCACTGATTTGTTCGATGCGCAAGAGCGAGTTCGACGTCGGCCATATCCGCCTGGCGCGCGATACCGACCTCATCGTCGTCGCGCCGGCGACGGCCGATCTGATGGCCAGGATGGCGGGCGGCCACGCCGACGATCTCGCCGCCGCGGTCTTGCTCGCGACCGACAAGCCGATCCTGATCGCGCCGGCGATGAATCCGCCGCATGTGGGCGGCGCGCCCGACGCAGCGCAACCTCGCGCAGCTCAAGGCCGACGGCGTCCACATCGTCGGGCCCAATTCCGGCGAGATGGCCGAGCGCGGCGAATCGGGTCTCGGCCGCATGGCCGAGCCGCTCGAAATCGCCGCCGCCGCGGAGGCGCTGCTCTCCGGCGGCGGAGCGCTCGCCGGTAAGCGCCTGCATCGTCACCTCCGGACCGACGACGGAGCCGATCGACCCGGTGCGCTTTATTGCCAACCGTTCGTCCGGCAAGCAGGGCCATGCCATCGCCGCCGCGGCGGCGGCGGCCGGCGCCGACGTCGTACTGGTGAGCGGGCCGGTCAACCTGCCCGATCCGCCGGGCGTGTCGGTCGTGCGCATCGAGACCGCGCAACAGATGCTGACGGCGGTCGAGAACGCGCTTCCGGCCGACGTCGCCGTGTTCGCCGCGGCCGTTGCCGATTGGCGGCCGCGCAGCGTGAGCGCCAGCAAGATCAAGAAGCAGCGCGGCGGCCCGCCGACGCTCGAACTGATCGAAAATCCCGACATCCTTTCGACGATCGCCCATCGCAAATCCGGGCGTCCGCAACTCGTCATCGGCTTTGCGGCGGAAACGGATGACGTCCTTCTCAACGCCAAAGCCAAACTCGCCAAGAAGGGCTGCGACTGGATACTGGCGAACGACGTGTCGCCCGCAACCGGCATCATGGGCGGCGACGTCAACACGGTGAACCTCGTCACGCCCGCCGGCGTCGAAAGCTGGCCCCCGCAGTCCAAGGACGACGTCGCGCGTGCCCTGATCGCGCGCATTGCCGCTGCGCTGACGGACGTGCGGCCGTGAGCGTTAAAGTCCGTGTGCTACGGCTGCCGAACGGCGCCGATTTGCCGTTGCCGCAATATCAAAGCGCGCAGGCCGCAGGGCTCGATCTGCATGCGGCGGTGCCGGCCGATGCGCCGGTCGAACTCGCGCCGGGTGCCCGCGTCATGATTCCGACCGGGATCGCCATCGCATTGCCGCCGGGGACGGAAGGGCAGATCCGGCCGCGCTCCGGCTTGGCCATCCGCCACGGCGTCACCGTGCTGAATTCTCCGGGAACCGTCGATAGCGACTATCGCGGACAATTACACGTTATCCTTGCAAATGTCGGTGGCGAGCCGTTCGTAATTCGCCGGGGCATGCGCATCGCACAACTAGTAATCGCACCAACGATACACGCAGAAATTGTTGATAGCCGTCAGCTTAGACGTAACCGAGCGGGCGGATGCTGGTTTTGGTTCCACCGGTTTGGCCGGGAACATTTTCAAAAAGCAAGATTAATACAAAGTTCGTCTGGACCGAAGCTGGAGCGTAATATATTACCACTCACCCAAACCAACGACTTGATGCGACGCTGCGATCAGCTTTATGCCGTTGCTTTCTCGCAAAGGGGTTCTTGCCATCGCCGCGGTCATCGACGTGGCGATGCAAGGGCGGGGGCATCCGATATCTGCGAAAGCGCTCGCGGCGCGACATGGCTTGCCGCCGCGCCATCTCGAACCTGTGCTGCAGGCCCTGGTGCGTGACGGCATACTCAAGGGGATCCGCGGGCCGCGTGGCGGCTACGAACTGGCACGCGAACGCCGCCTGATCTCCGCCAACGATATCTTGCGCGCGGCCGGAACCGTCGAGGAACCCGGCGAGCCGCCGCCGGTCAACTCGGAACTGCTCACCAAGGTCGTGCTGCCGGCGCTGGCGAACGCGGAGCAGGAGTTCGGCGTCGCGCTCAGCCGCATCAATGTCGAGGACATGGCGCTCAACGCGGAGCGCCTGATCCGCCCGCTCGACTGAGCGTCGAACCACGGCTACCGCCACAAGGCGCCATCGTTCACGGTCTGGACTTTTTCGGCGCCTCTCGGCTTGAGAGTAAAGTCGAGCGATTCGCGGCTGGCGGCGCGGCGATGACAGCCGACAGAGGCACAAGGGGCATGCCGGACAAGTTCCGGACGATGCGGCATTACGCTCATCCATGGCGAAGCGGTTTCTTCGCGGCCATCGGCGTTGTCGTGTCCATCTTCTGGTCCGGCTCGGCCGGCGCCGAGGAGCGGCCGGCGTTTGCATGGCGCGCGCTCGTGCTCGATGCTTCGCGCAGCCTCGATCGCCACGAGATCGTCGCGCTGGTTCTGATCTGCGGTCTGTTGTTGTTCGCCGTCGTCACCGCGATCGTTCTGGTGCGCACGCGCGCGCGCGCGATCCGCCAGGAAGCCGAGGCGCACGATGAAACCGCGGCGCTGCGCGCCGATCTCGACCGCACCAACGCCCTCTTACAGTCCGAGCCGCAAGTAGTCGTCGATTGGCCGGCGGCGTCCGATGAGCCCGGCATCGAGGGCGACCTCGACATCGTCGGCGTCACCGCGCCGCGCCGTGTGCTCGCCTTCGGCAGTTGGCTCGATGCCGCCAAGGCGCAGGCGATGGAGGAGGCCGTCGAAGCGCTGCGGAGCCGCGGCGAGCCTTTCGCCATGACGCTCACGACCAATGCCGGCCGTCCGATCGAAGCGCACGGCCGCGCCGTCGCCGGCCGCGCCGTGCTGCGCCTCAAGGACGCGAGCGGCGTGAAACGCGAGCTGTTGGATCTCGCCGCCCGTCACGAGGCATTGCTGGGCGAGGTCGCCTCGCTGCGCACACTGATCGAACGGCTGCCGTCGCCGGTGTGGACGCGGGATGGGACCGGGCGGCTCAATTTCGTCAATGCCGCCTACGCGCGCGCGGTCGAGGCGCGCGATGCCGGCGACGCCGTCGAGCGGCATCTGGAACTGCTCGACAGCGCCGCGCGCGAGGCCATCGCGCAATCGCGCCGCGCCAGCGGCACCTATGCCGGCCGGTTGCCCGCCATCGTCGCCGGCGAACGGCGCAGTTTCGACGTGCTGGAGTTCCGCACCGAGACCGGCAGCGCCGGGCTCGGCATCGACGCCACCGAGGCGGAAACGATGCGCAGCGCGCTCGCCCGCATGGTCGATGCCCACCGCCGCACGCTCGACGCGCTGTCGACCGGCGTCGCCATGTTCGACGCCGAACACAAATTGACGTTCTACAACGCCGCCTACCGCGCGCTGTGGGATCTCGATGCCGCCTATCTCGATCAGGGCCCGACCGATTCGGCGCTGCTGGAGGAACTGCGGGTCGCGCGCAAGCTGCCGGAGGAACGGGACTTCCGGCAATGGAAGGCGCAGCTCCAGGACAGCTATCGCGCCGTCGAGGCGACCGACCATACCTGGCATCTGCCCGACGGCCGCACCTTGCGCGTCGTCACCACGCCGAACCCGGACGGCGGCGTGACCTATCTGTTCACCGACGTGACCGAGCGGCTCGAGCTCGAGCGGCGCTTCGAGGAGTTGATCCGCGTTCAGCGCGAGACCCTCGACAATCTCGCGGAAGGTGTCGCCGTGTTCGCGAGCGACGGCCGGCTTCGCCTGCACAATGCCGCCTTCGCCCGCATGTGGCGGCTCTCGCCGCAACAGCTCGCCGACCGCCCGCACATCGAGAAGATCACGACGCTCTCCCGGCCGCTGCACGGCGATCACCCGACCTGGCAGGCGCTGCGCGCCGTCGTCACCGCCATCGACGATCGCGCGGCGATCGAGGACAGGCTCGAACGACGCGACGGCAGCGTGGTCGATTGCACCACGGTGCCGCTCCCCGACGGCGCCACCCTGGTGACGTTCCACGACGTGACCGACAGCGTCAATGTCGAGCGGGCGCTGCGCGAGCGCAACGAGGCGCTCGAGGACGCCGACAAGATCAAGATCGACTTCGTCCACCACGTCTCCTACGAGCTGCGCTCGCCGCTCACCAACATCATCGGCTTCGTCCATCTGCTCGGCGATCCGGCGACCGGTCCGCTTGGCGCCCAAGCAGCGCGAATATCTCGACTACATCACGGTCTCGACCGACACGCTGCTCGCCCTCATCAACAACATCCTCGACCTCGCCACCATCGATGCCGGGCGCATGCAGCTCAATCTCGGCGCCGTCGATATCCGCGCCGCCATGGCGGCGGCGGCCGAGGGCGTGCAGGACCGGCTGGTGGGCTCCGGCCTCGTGCTCGACATCGAAGCCGCGGACGATGTCGGCAGCTTCATCGCCGACGAGCGGCGTCTGCGGCAGATCCTGTTCAACCTGCTCGCCAACGCCGTGAGCTTCTCGCCCGCGCGGCGCCACGGTGACGCTCAAGGCCGAACGGCGCGCCGACGCCGTCGTGTTCTCGGTCAGCGATCGCGGTCCGGGCATTCCGCCCGACGTGATGGAAAAGGTGTTCGACTGGTTCGAGACGCATTCGCTCGGCTCGCATCATCGCGGCACCGGCATCGGCCTCTCGCTGGTGCGCTCGTTCGTCGAGCTGCACGGCGGTACGGTCACGATCGCCTCGGTGGTCGGCGAAGGCACCACCGTGACCTGCACGTTCCCGGCCGGCGCCCCGGCCGCCGCCCGGCTGACGGCGGCCGAGTAAGAGTGGACTTGCGGTTTCCCGCGATTCAAACTTGCCGGGAGCGCGGGAGAGACAAAGCATGAGCCTCATTCAGAATTTCGACATGGCCCGAAATTTCGACCTGACCAATGAATTCAACATCCTGCGGCTGATCTGCGGCCTGTTCCTCGTGCCGCATTGCTACGCCAAGGTGACCAATCTCGAATTCATGTACAAGCTCTATGCCGATTTCAGGCTGTATCCGCCGAAGGCATGGGTGTTCGCCTGCATCGCGGTCGAGATCGTGTGCGCGGTCGGCATGGTGTTCGCGATCGAGACGCGCTACGTCGCGGTGCTGGAGGGGGTGTTTCTGTCGGTCGCCGCCTGGGCGGTGTGGCGCTATAGCCAGGGGAAGTGGCTGTGGAATGTCGGCGGTTACGAATACTGCGTGTTCTGGGCGATTTGCTGCTTTTTGGTCGCCATCCACGGCTGACGGGCGCGGCTGATGCGGCGATGGCGGGCACGCCGGAATTGAGTCACCCGGAAAGATATCACCTCGACGGATATCACCTGGACAGATAACGGAACGCGGCCATGTTTCCGACCGCCCCCGGCGGCGCCGGCTTCAATGTGACTTTGGCCGACGAAACGGCGACCGCCCGTTTCGCCGCCGACATCGCCATGGCGCTCGAGCCGGGCGACCTCGTCACGTTGTCGGGCGACCTCGGCGCCGGCAAGACCACGTTCGCGCGCGCGCTCATCCGCCTGCTCGCCGGCGACGACACCATCGAGGTGCCGAGCCCGACCTTCACGCTCATTCAGGACTACGAGCTGCCGCGCTTTCCGCTCGTCCACGCCGATTTCTACCGGCTCGGCGGCGTGGCCGAACTCGCCGAGCTCGGCTTCGACGATCTGCCCGAGGCCACGGTGGTTCTGCTGGAATGGCCGGACCGCGCCGCCGGCGCGCTGCCGCCCGACCGCCTCGACATCACCTTCACGCTCATGCCGCAGCTCGGCGCGGATGTCCGCAACGCCCGCATCGTCGGCTACGGCGCCTTCGCGGCGCGCGCGGAGCGCATCGGCCAAGTGAAGAGCTTCCTCGATCACGCGGGTTTCGCCGCGGCCCGGCGTCAGCGCCTCCAAGGCGACGCCTCGACCCGCATCTACGAACGCCTCACGTTCGAGGATCAGACCATGATCCTGATGAACGCGCCGCGGCGTCCCGACGGCCCGCCGGTGCGCGACGGCAAGCCCTACAGCGCCATCGCCCACCTCGCCGAGGACGTCGTTCCCTATGTCGCCGTCGCCGCCGGGCTGCGCGACCACGGCTTCTCGGCGCCGGACGTGCTGCAGGCCGATCTCGACCGCGGGCTCCTCCTCGTCGAGGATCTCGGCGACGACCGCGTCGTCGCCGGCGATCCGCCGGCGCCGATCGAGGAGCGTTATCAGGTCGCGGTCGATGTGCTGGCGGCGCTGCACGGCCAGCGCTTGCCCGAGGTGCTGCGCGCGGCGCCGCAGCGCGAGTATCGCCTGCCGCGCTACGACATCGAGGCGTTTCTGATCGAGGCCGAGCTGTTGCTCGACTGGTATCTGGTCGGGGCCGAGGCGGCGGCGACCGATGCCGCGCGCGAGGAATTCGTCGCGCTGTGGCGCGAGGCGCTGATGCCGGCGATCCAGACGCCGCCGACCTGGGTGTTGCGCGATTACCATTCGCCGAATCTCCTGTGGCTGCCCGAGCGCGAGGGCGTCGCACGCATCGGCGTGCTCGACTTTCAGGACGCGCTGATCGGTCCGGCGGCCTATGACGTCGGCTCGCTGTTGCAGGACGCGCGGGTCGACGTGCCCGAAGCGCTCGAGGTCGCGCTGCTGAGCCGCTACGCGCGCGCCCGCCGCGTCCGCGATCCGCGGTTCGACATGGCGTCGTTCACCCAGCTTTACGCCACGCTCACCGTGCAGCGGGCGACCAAAATCCTCGGCATTTTCAGACGGCTGGAGCGGCGCGACGGCAAGCCGCAATATCTCCGTCACATGCCGCGCCTATGGACCTATTTGCAGCGCTCATTGGCGCATCCGGCGCTGGCCCCCCTCAAGGCTTGGTACGAAATCCATGTCCCACCCCCGGATGGGCTATAATGGCGCGAATGGGGTGAGGTCCATGACGGTTCCTTCGCGGGCGTTCGTTCTCGCCGCCGGGCTCGGCACGCGCATGCGGCCGCACAACGGCCAGGTGCCGAAGCCGCTGGTCGAGGTCGCGGGAAAATCGCTGATCGATTACGTGCTCGACCGTCTTGCCGATGCCGGGCGTCGAGCGGGCCATCGTCAATGTGCATTATCTCGCCGACCAGATCGAGCGGCATCTGGCGCCGCGCCGGCGCCCGCACGTCGTCATCTCGGACGAGCGCGCGGAATTGCTCGGCACCGGCGGCGGTATCGTCAAGGCGCTGCCGGAACTCGGCGACGCGCCGTTCTTCCTCGTCAATTCCGACACGGTGTGGCTCGACGGCGTCAAACCCAATCTGGCCCGGCTCGCCGAGGCGTTCGACCCCGACAGCATGGACGCGCTGCTGCTCATGGCGCCGACGACCGACAGCATCGGCTATGCCGGCCGCGGCGATTACGCCATGCTGCCCGACGGCCGGCTGCGCCGCCGCGCCGAACGCGAGGTGGTGCCGTTCGTCTATACCGGCGCCGCCATCCTCACGCCGGCGCTGTTCGCCGACGCGCCGGCGGGCGCCTTTCCGCTCACGCTGCTGTTCGATCGCGCCGGCGAGAAGGGCCGGCTGTTCGGCCTGCGGCTCGAAGGCGTGTGGATGCATGTCGGCACGCCCGACGCGGTCACCGCGACGGCGCTGGCGGAGCGCGGCGCTCCCGCCATGGGAGAGGTCGGCAGAGCTAGCCTAGCCGCCCTTTCGACGGTCACTCGCTCTCCCACGGAGAGGTGGAGCAGGGAACGTGCATCGATGGGAATGGAACCTCCCGGATGCCCCGCGTGTTCACGATTCCGCCGTCGGCGCCGTTTCTGCCGACGCTGATTGCCGCCCTGACCGGCGGCGGGCTGGGCTTTCAGGCTCGCCGACGATCCGCTCGCGCTCGCCGCCGTCACGCTTTATCTGCCGACGCGGCGCGCCTGCCGGCTTGCCCGCGACGCTTTCCTCGGCGTGCTGCAGCACGACGCCGCCATCCTGCCGCGCATCGTTGCCATCGGCGATATCGACGAGGACGAAATCGCGTTCGCCGAGGCGGCGACCGGCGCGGTCGCGGCCGACGCGCTCGCGTTGCCGCCGGCGCTCGGCGGGCTCGAACGGCGTCTGCTGCTCGCGCGGCTCATCAGCGAATGGGCGAAATCGCCCCAGGTCCGCGCCGATGGCGGCGTTCCGCTGGTGGCGCAGACGCCGGCGGCGGCGTGCGCGCTCGCCGACGATCTGGCGCGTTTGATCGACGACATGACCATGCGCGACGTGCCGTGGGACAAGCTCGACAAGCTCGTGCCCGACGCGCTCGATCCTTATTGGCAGCTCACGCTCAAATTCCTGCAGATCGCGCGCGAGGCCTGGCCGGCGATCCTGAGTGAGCGCGATCATATCGAGCCGGCGGCGCGGCGCGACGCGCTGATCAAGGCCGAGACGGCGCGCCTTGCGCGCAAGACCGACGCGCCGGTGATCGTCGCCGGCTCGACCGGCTCGATCCCGGCCACCGCGGAACTGATCGCCACTATCGCGCGCCTGCCGCACGGCGCCGTGGTGCTGCCGGGCCTCGATACCGATCTCGACGAGGCGACGTGGCGGCTGATTTCCGGCGAGCCGCCGCGTTCGGCTTCCCTCCGTGTGATGCAGGTAAGGGATGCGCCGTCCGCCCCCGGCCATCCGCAATTTGCGCTGCAAGCACTGCTCGCGCGTATCGGCATCGCCCGCGACGCCGTCGTGACGCTGGCCGAGC
This sequence comes from uncultured Pseudomonadota bacterium, assembly GCA_963745155.1. GTDB lineage: Bacteria > Pseudomonadota > Alphaproteobacteria > Rhizobiales > Xanthobacteraceae > BOG-931. Next base: position 12,435 of record CAVUWO010000018.1, read on the forward strand.
CGCGCGGGCGCGAGCGCTTCGTCAGCGAAGCGCTGCGCCCCGCGGCGTCGACCGATCTGTGGCGGCAGCGCGCCGCCGATCCGGGGTTCGAAGCGCATGCCGACGCGGCGCTGCGACACCGTCACCATGATCGAAGCCGCCAATGCCGAAGACGAGGCGCTCGCCGTCGCCGTCGCGCTGCGTGAAGCGGTGGAGCAGGACAAGAGCGCGGCGCTGGTGACGCCGGATCGCGCGCTGGCCCGCCGGGTTCATGCCGCACTGGCGCGCTGGAACATCGTGGCGGAAGATACCGGCGGCGATGCGCTGATGGACACGCCCGCCGGGGTGTTCGCCCGGCTCGCGGCGGAAGCGGCGCTTGGCGGCCTCGCGCCGGTGACGTTGCTCGCTTTGCTCAAACACCCGCTGCTGCGGCTCGATGCGGGCGACGGTCGCGACGGCCGCGTTAGCGCTCGAACGCGCCGTGCTGCGTGGGCCGCGGCCGCGCGCCGGCACGGCCGGGCTCGCGAGTGCGCTTGCGGCGATTACCGAGCAACTAGCGAAATTCCGTCGCAAAGAATCGGTCGACCTGCATCCGCTCCGATCCACGCACCACGCTGACCGACAGCGAACTCGCGGCCGCCGCTGATATGGTGCGTCGGCTCGCCGATTCGCTGGTGCCGCTCGAAACGGCCGGGCAACACGCGCGGCCGCTCAGCGAGTTTGCCGCGCGGCATCGCGACGTGGTGGCCGCGCTGTCGCGGCAGGGCGGTGACGAACTCGCCTTCACCGGGCCGGCCGGCGTCAAGCTTGCCGCCGCATTCGACGAACTGGCGGCCAGCGACGCTGCCACCGGTCTGACTGTCGCGCCCTACGATTATGTGGAGCTGTTTGCCGCGGCGCTTGCGGGCCGCGTGGTGCGCCGGCCGCCGCAGCCCGGCGTGCGCGTGCGCATCCTGGGTCCGCTCGAGGCGCGCCTTACCGACAGCGATCGCGTGGCGCTCGGCGGCCTGGTCGAAGGCACCTGGCCGCCGGAACCGGCGACCGATGCGTGGCTCAGCCGGCCGATGCGCAAGGAGCTTGGCCTCGATCTGCCGGAACGCCGCATCGGCCTTTCGGCGCACGATTTCGCGCAGTTGCTGGGCGCGCGCGAGGTGATCCTCACCCGCGCCGCCAAGCTCGCCGGCGCGCCGACCGTGCCGTCGCGCTTTGTGCAGCGCCTCGCCGCCATGGCCGGCGAGCGCTGGCCAGCCGCGGTCGCACGCGGCAATGTCTATCTCGACTGGGGCCGCGCGCTCGACCGTCCGGAACAAATAACGCCGCTGCCTCGCCCGGCGCCGAAGCCGCCGCGCGCGGCACGGCCGTCAGGCCTGTCGGTGACCGACATCGAGCATTGGCTACGCGATCCCTATACGATCTACGCCAAGCACGTGCTGCGGCTTTCGCCGCTCGACGCGGTCGATGCGCCGCCGAGCGCCGCCGAGCGCGGCACGTTCATTCATGCCGCCGTCGGCGTTTTCACCCAGCGTTTCGCCGATAGCCTGCCGACCGATCCAGAGGGCGAGCTTGTCGCGCTCGGGCGTGAATATTTCGCTGCGCTCGATGCTTTTCCGGAGGCCCGCGCGTTCTGGTGGCCGCGGTTCATGCGCATCGCCCGCTGGTTCGGCGCCTGGGAGGCCGGCCGGCGGCCCAATCTCACCGAACTCCTCGCCGAGATCCGCGGCGAGATCGAGATTCCGCTCGATGCCGGGACGTTCCGGCTGCGCGGCGTCGCCGACCGCATCGAACGGCGCAGCGACGGCCGCTACGCCATTCTCGATTACAAGACCGGCTCGGCGCGGACCGAGAAGCAGGTCCGCACCGGGCTAGCCCCGCAACTCACGCTCGAAGCCGCGATGCTACGCCGGGGTGGTTTCAAGCCGATCCCGGCCGGCGGCTCGGTCGCCGAACTCGTTTATGTGACGCTCAAGGGCGGCGAGCCCCCCGGCAAGCAGGCAACGATCGATTTCGAGACCGGCACGCCGGACGAACAAGCGGACCGCGCGCTGGAAAAACTCACCGCGCTGGCGCGCCGCTTCGAAGACGACAACGAACCTTATCGCTCGCTCGTCCACCCGATGTGGAAGACGCATTACGGCGACTACGATCATCTCGCCCGGGTCAAGGAATGGTCGGCGACCGGCGGCGTCGAGGACGAGGTCGGGGGCGGCGAATGAGATCGCCGAGCATCATTCCTGCCGCCGTGCTGCGCCTGCAGAGCGAGGTGTCCGACCCGTCGTGCTCGGCCTGGGTCGCCGCCAACGCCGGATCGGGCAAGACCCATGTGCTGGCGCAGCGCGTGATCAATCTCCTGCTGGCCGGCGTCGAGCCGGAAAAAATTCTCGGGATCACCTTCACCAAAGCGGCCGCGGCCAACATGGCGAAGCGCGTGTTCGACACGCTGTCGCGCTGGACCACGCTCGACGATGCGGCGCTCGATGCCGCCATTGCCGAGCGGAGCGGGAAGCCGCCCGACGCGCGGCGCCGCGCGCTGGCGCGGCGTTTGTTTGCGCGGGCGCTGGAGACGCCGGGCGGGCTCAAGGTGCAGACCATCCACGCCTTCTGCACCCAGCTCCTGCACCAGTTTCCGTTCGAGGCCAATGTCGCCGCGCGGTTCGGCGTGCTCGACGACACCGCCCATGTGCAGCTTCTCGAGCAGATCACGCTCACCGTGCTGCTCGAAGGCGCCGCCGCGCCCGAGAGCCCGCTCGGCCGGGCGCTGGCGACCGCGATGATCGCCGGCGCCGACCAGACGTTCCGCGACATGGTGCGCGAAGCGATCAGCCGCCGCGACAGCATCGCCCGCTGGGCGATCAACGCGGGCGGCGTCGAAGAGGCGATCGCGGCCCTGTCGCAGACCCTCGGCGTCGATCCGGGGCTGACGCAAGCCGAGGTCGATGCCGCAATCGTCGATGGTTCTTTGCTGCCGCCGTCCGAATGGACCGCGGTCGCGGCGCTGTGCAAGACGAGTTCGGTGCGCGATCAGGAGCAGGGCGAGCGCCTGGTGCAAGCGGCAAGCGCCCGCGGAACCGAGCGCGTCGAGGCCTATCTGAAAGTTTTCATCGACACCAATTGCAAGCCGCGCAGCAATATCCTGACCCAAAGCCTCGCCAGGAAACATCCCGACCTGGCACAGCGATTGTGCGAAGAGCAGGCGCGCGTGTGGGCGCTGCGCGAGCGGCGCAACGCGATCATCTGCCGCGAGCGCAGCGCCGCGCTCGTCACCGTCGCCTATGCCGTGCTGACGCGCTATCGCGCCGAGAAGGAGCGCCGCGGCCTGCTCGACTATGACGATCTGATCGACCGGACGTTGTCGCTCTTGGAAAACGTCGACGCCGCCTGGGTGCACTACAAGCTCGATCTCGGCATCGATCACGTGCTGATCGACGAGGCGCAGGATACCAGCGCCAAACAGTGGGAGATCATCACCCGCCTGACCGCGGAGTTCACCGCCGGCAAGGGCGCTCGCGAGCGTCGGCGCACCATCTTCGCCGTCGGCGACGAGAAGCAATCGATCTTCTCGTTCCAGAACGCCGCGCCCAAGGAGTTCGCGCTGATGCGGCGCCGCTTTCAGAGCGCGCATGACAATGCCGGGCTCGATTTCGTCTTTCACAAGTTCGAGCACTCGTTCCGCTCCGGCGACAGCGTGCTCGGCGCCGTCGATGAAGTGTTCAAGGCGAGCCACATCGCGGCGAGCGTCACCACCGACACGGACGGCTTCCCGCCGCATATCGCCTTGCCGGATCGCCCGCCGGCATGGTCGAAGTGTGGGAGCCGGAAAAGCCCGATCCGCGCAACGACATCGAGGGCTGGGAAGCGCCGTTCGACACCGTCAGCGAGATGAGCCCGCGCGTCAAACTCGCGCAGCGGATCGCGCGCACCGTGCGCGGCTTCGTCGCCGACGGTATCCCGGTCGGCGGCGATCAGCGCCCGGCGCGCTATGGCGACGTGCTCATTCTGGTGCGCCAGCGCGGGCCGCTGTTCGAGGCGATCATCCGCGCCTTGAAGAACGAGAATGTCGAGGTCGCCGGCGCCGACCGTTTGGTCCTCACCGAGCATATCGCGGTTATGGACTTGATGGTGCTGGCCGATGCGCTGTTGCTGCCGCAGGACGACCTCGCGCTGGCGACCGTGCTGCGCAGCCCGCTGTTCGGCTTTTCCGACGAGGAGCTGTTCGCGATCGCCTGGGATCGCGGCCGTGTGTCGCTGCGTGCGGCGCTCGCGCGCAAGGCGGCCGGCGAGCAGACAAAAATTCGCCGCGGCCGCGCACGCTCGAGGCGCTGACGCACTGGCGCGGCGCGAGACGCCGTTTGCCTTCTACGCGCATCTGCTCGGCGCCGGCGGCGGCCGGCGGCGCTTCCTGGCGCGGCTCGGTCCGGAAGCCCACGACGCGCTCGACGAATTTCTCAATCTCGCGCTCGACTATGAGCGGCGCGAGACGCCGTCATTGCAGGGGTTCGTGGCCTGGCTGCGCGCGGCGCGCGTGGAAGTGAAGCGCGACATGGAAATCGCGCGCGACGAGGTGCGGGTGATGACGGTGCACGGCGCCAAGGGCCTCGAAGCGCCGATCGTCATTCTCGCCGACACCATGACCGCGCCGATGGGCCCGCGGCCGCCGCGGCTCCTGGAGCTTGACGGCGGCGCCGTGGTCTGGGCCGGGCGTAAGGACGATGACGTGCCGGTTGTCGCGGCCTCTCGCGCCCTGGCATTGGCGGAAGCAGAGAACGAATATCGTCGGCTTCTTTACGTCGCGATGACGCGGGCCGCCGACCGGCTGATCATCTGCGGCGCCGACGGCGAAAGAAAACGGCCGCCGGGTTGCTGGTACGACCTCATGCGCGATGCGCTCGCGCCGCTTCTGGTCGAGGAGACCGCCGGCGGCGAGAAGGTCTTTCGCTATCGCAAATCCGCGGACGGTGGCCCGGCCGAACTGCCACCGCGACGCGGACGTCGCCAAACCGCAACCTTCCGCGCTGCCGGCGTGGCTGCGGCAGACGATTCCCGCGCCGACCGCCCGCCCGATCCGGCTGTCGCCGTCACTGGCCGACGAGGAGGAGAGCCGCCGCCACCTCCGGTGCAGCAAGCGCCGCCGACCGGCACAAGGCGCTGGCACGGGGGCGCATCCTGCACCGGCTGATGCAGGCATTGCCGGATATTCCTCCGGCCGGCCGCAAGGCGGCGATCGAGGGCTATTTGGCGCGGGCCGGGACGGGTTTTGCCGCCGACCAGCAGGCCGAGGTGGCGCGGCAGGCCCTCACTATCCTCAACGATCTGGTGTTTGCGGAAGCGTTCGCTCCGGGGAGCCGCGCCGAGGTGCCGATCGTCGGACGTATCGCCCGCGGCAACGGCGCGCCGCAATCGAGGTCGCCGGTCAGGTCGATCGTCTGGCGGTGACGGCGCAGAGCGTGCTGATCGTCGATTACAAGACCGACCAAGCCGTCCCGCCGCGATTGGACGATGTGCCCAAGCCTTACGTCACCCAGCTCGCGCTCTACCGCGCGGTGCTGGCGTCGATCTACCCGGAAAAACCATCCGCGCCGCGCTGATCTTCACCGGTGGCCCGAGTCTGGTCGAATTACCGGAGGCGGCAATGGCCGCCGCCTTGGCCGCCATCGTCGACCGGGTCACGCGGGAGTGAAGTTCCCTTGACGCCTCCGGGTGCGGTTCATACGTTCGTCACCCTGTCCGATTGCCACTGTCCGAAAAGCGGCTGCCGAACAACGAGGTTTTCCATGGTCGAGAAGGTAACGGATGCAACGTTCGATCAGGACGTGCTCAAGGCGAGCGGCCCGGTCGTGGTGGATTTCTGGGCGGAATGGTGCGGCCCCTGCCGCATGATCTCCCCGGCGCTCGAGGAAATCTCCACCGCGCTCGACGGCAAGGTCAAGATCGTCAAGCTCAATGTCGACGAAAACCCGGCGACCGCGGCGAAATATGGCATCATGTCGATCCCGACCCTGATGCTGTTCAAGGGCGGCGAACTCGCCTCCCGCCAGGTCGGCGCCGCGCCGAAGGCGAAGCTGCAGCAGTGGATCACCAGCGCGGTGTGATCGCGCGGCCGTCCAAGCCGTATTGACCGTCATGGCCGGGCTTGTCCCGGCCATCCACGTCTTTAGTTCCGAGCCCGGCGCCAAAGACGTGGATGCCCGGCACGAGCCCGGGCATGACGAGCAATGGCAAGTCGCGTCCTCAATGCCGGAAATGCCGGATCCCCGTGAACACCATGGCGATGCCGTGGTCGTCGGCGGCTTTGATCACCTCGTCGTCGCGCACCGAGCCGCCGGGCTGGATCACCGCCGTGGCGCCGGCTTCGATCGCGACCAATAAGCCGTCGGCGAACGGGAAGAAGGCGTCGGAGGCGACCACCGAGCCCTTGGTCGCCGGCTCCTCGAGGCCGAGCGCTTGCGCGGCGTCGATCGCCTTGCGGGCGGCGATGCGGGCGGCGTCGACCCGGCTCATCTGCCCGGCGCCGATGCCGACGGTCGCGGCGTTCTTCGCATAGACGATCGTGTTCGACTTCACGTGCTTGGCGACGCGGAAGGCGAAGAGCAGGTCGCGCAGTTCGGCGTTGGTCGGCGCGCGCTTGGTGACTGGCGTGAGCGTCATGTCGTCGACCACGGCATTGTCGCGCGACTGCACCAGAAGCCCGCCCGCGACCGTCTTCGCGGTCAGGCCCGGCGCGCGCGGATCGGGCAGGCCGCCGGCGATCAGGAGCCGCAGATTCTTCTTGGCGCCGACGATCGCCATGGCCTCTTCGGTCGCCGCCGGCGCGATGATGACTTCGGTGAAAATCTCGGTGATGGCGCGCGCGGCCTCGGCGTCGAGCCGTGCGGTTGAGCGCGACGATGCCGCCGAACGCCGAGACCGGATCGCAGGCGAGCGCCTTGCGATAGGCGTCGAGCAAGTCGTCGCCTTCGGCGACGCCGCACGGATTGGCGTGTTTGATGATGGCGCAGGCGGCGGTGCGATCAGGGTCGAACTCGGCGACGCATTCGTAGGCGGCGTCGGTGTCGTTGATGTTGTTGTAGGACAGCTGCTTGCCCTGGACCTGCAGCGCGGTGGCGACGCCGGCGCGGCGGTCCGGGCTGCGGTAGAACGCGGCCGTCTGGTGCGGATTTTCGCCGTAGCGCAGCGCCTCGATCAGCCGGCCGCCGAACGCGCGGTAATCCGGCGCCGGTTCGCCGAGCGCCGCGGCGAACCAGTTGGAAATCGCCGCGTCGTAGGCCGCGGTGCGCGCGAACGCCTTGGCGGCGAGCCGCCGGCGCAACGCGAGCGTGGTCATCCCGTTGTGCAGCGCGAGCTCGTCGGTGAGCGCGGCGTAATCGCCGGGCTCGACGACGACGGCGACGTCGGCGTGGTTCTTGGACGCGGCGCGGATCATGGCCGGGCCGCCGATATCGATATTCTCGATGCAGTCGTCGAAGTCGCCGCCGCGCGCGACCGTCTGTTCGAACGGATAGAGGTTGACGACGAGGATATCGATCGGCCGGATGTGGTGAAGCTGCATCGCCTCGACGTGCGCGGCATTGGCGCGGATGGCGAGGAGGCCGCCATGCACCGCCGGGTGCAAGGTCTTGACGCGGCCGTCCATCATTTCCGGAAAGCCGGTCAGCTCGGACGACGTCGAGCACGGCAAGCCCGGCGTCGCTCAGCGCGACCCGCGTGCCGCCGGTCGAGACAAGCTCGATGCCGTAGCCGGCAAGCGTCCGGGCGAATTCGACGATGCCGGTCTTGTCGGAAACGGAAATGAGGGCGCGCGTCGCGCGGCGCAAATGCTCGGTCATTCTGTCTTTTCACTCGCTCATTACGGCTTCTCTTTACCCGCTCTTCGCTGGCAGAGGAAAGCTACAGCGGCAGCTTGGGCTCCTCGTCGCGGACGCGGCGCGAGGTCGCGGCGGCGGCGGGGTTCGGCCTGCCGCAAGGTCCAGGCGACGCGGCGGCGCGCGCCTCGCCTGGCCGTGGATGACCATCTGCACGGTGCGGCGCGGGCCCTCGGTGCCGGCGAGATAGACGCTGTCTTCCAGCTCCACCGCCGCCTCGGGCGCGTTGAAGGTCCACACCTCCTTGTTCGGCGTCATCAGCATGACGCCGTGGCCGTCGGAGAGCTTGCTCGCCTTGATCGTCGGATGCAGGTGAAAGCGCACCGCGTAATTGTCGCGCGTGGTGCGGATGCGCTCACTGCCGTCGGCGGCGAGAAACACCTCTTCGCCTTCGAGCCGCGTGCCGTCGGCGGCGAGCGTCAGCGTGCGTTCGTGCACGATGCCGAACGGCTTGGCGTAGCCGTCGTGCGCGGCGCGCAGCGCGATCGCGTCGGGCCGGTTCTCGCGCGTCACCGAGACGCGGCTCGGGCCGCCGATCAGCGGCGCGCCGCCGAGCACGCGGCGGAACGCGGCGGTATCGGCGAAGCTCGCCGCGGAGGTGTCGTTGAAGGTGACGGTCGAATGCGCCGCGGTGGTGCGGGCGTGGCGGCGCCATTGCGCCCGCGCCATGGTCGGCACGCCGCAATTCACGACGATGAGGCTGTGCTTGGGCGAGGAGAACTCGAAGGAGAGCCAGCCGGCATGGGCTTCGGTCGATGATATCGACCGGCGGCGCGCGGCCGGTGTCCATGATGAGCACGCCGCCGCCGGCCTCGACGCGGTGATAGCCCGAATGCGGCGCATGCGACAGCGGCGCGCCGCGCGATTCGTCGTAGGCGAGCAGCGTCAGCAACTGATCGGCCGGCGTCGCCCCCATGCCGTTGAAATGCGCGAACGTCCCGTCGGAATGGCGGAAGAAGCGCAGCATCGGCATCATGCGGTCGATGGCGTTGAGGAGCGCCTGCGGCGGCGCGACATTGCGCGATGCGAACAGCTGGCGCAGCGGCAGGAACTCGAGCAGCAGCTCGATCACGGCGCCGGGATTGCGGCTGATATGGCCGCCGTCGGGAAGGATCTGCCGCTCGATCTCCCGGCTCAGACGCTCGGTGGCGGATTTGATGTGGCGCGCCTGCCCGGCGACGCAGAGCGCCGCGTAGGCGAGCGCGACGGTCGCCTGCATGCGCCCGACGCCGCTATGGGCGTCGCCGACGGTGTGGCGCAGATAGCGCACCTGGCGCACCAGGCTGCGCAGGAAGCGCCGGTAGAACCGCACATCGGCGTCCTGCAGCACCAAGGTCGCCTGGCTGAGCCAGGAGATGACGCGCCGCGACAGTATGTCGGGCCGCCATGCCAGCGGGTGCCACGCGCCTTGCAGCGCGATCCATTCGTCGACCAGCGCGCGCCCATTGGCGCGGGTGATGCCGGACTCGGCGGCACGCAGATGGCGCAGCCAGTCGAAACCGAGCAGCGCCGTCGCCCATTCCTCCGACGGCGGCTCCATCTCGAACACCGAGCGGCCGTCGCAGATGACGACTTTGCCGGCGAAGGCGAAGCGGCCGGCATAGATTTCGTGGGCGAGGGTCGGATCGGCGGTGCGCAGGTCCTGCGGCGCGATCAAGAGCCGGTCGTTCTTGAGCCGGCCAAGCGACAAGGGCAGCAAAGGGTGGCCGTCGAGGCGTCCGGCCAGCCGGCGCATCGCACCGCGCAGCGCGAGCCAGGACAGCCTTGCATGGTTCGCGACTGAAACGCGCGACATCGACGCGCCCGCCCCTCCTTCGGCGGGTTGGATCGCAAGCGCTTGCGATCCGCCGCTCCGCCGATTCCACATGTAAGAATCGGGGGCACCATAAAGAACGCCGCGCTGGCGGCCAAGCGAACGGGGCAAACCTCCAGGATCGTCTAAAGCTTTTGCAGCCGGGCGGCGTAGAAGCCGTCGAGCCCGGCGAAGCGCGAATCGGCATCGGGAAAATGGCACGGCAGCGTGCGCAGATCGCCGTCCGCGGTGATGAATTCGTCATGGCCGAACACCTCCGCCGCGGCGATCGGCTGCCGCTGGACACTATTGTCCCGTGCCAAAAGGTCGGCGACGACGGCCACGCCCTCCTCGGGCTCAAGCGAGCAGGTGCAATAAGACGAGCGTGCCGCCCGGCCGCGTCAGGGTGGCGGCGTGGGCAATGAGCCGGCGCTGCAGAGCCGCAAGCGAGATGATGTCGCTCTCGCGCTTGAGCCACGGCACGTCGGGATGGCGGCGGATGGTGCCGGTCGAGGAGCAGGGCGCGTCGACCAGCACGGCGTCGAACGGCTCCGCCGTCCATTTTTCGACATCGGCGCAGACGATCTCGGCGGAAAGCGACAGCCGCGCCAGGTTTTGGCGCAGCCGTTCGACCCGCGCCGGCGCCCGGTCGACCGCCGTGACATGCGCGCCGGCCGCCGCGAGCTGTGCCGTCTTGCCGCCAGGCGCGGCGCACAAATCGGCGACGCGCAGGCCGCGCACATCGCCGAGGAGCCGGACCGGCAGCGCCGCCGCGGCGTCCTGCACCCACCAGGCGCCTTCGGCGAAGCCCGGCAACGCGGTGACGTTGCCATGGGCGACGAGCCGCACCGTACCCGTCGGCAGGACGCGGCCGCCGAGCTTTTCCGCCCAGCTCGGGATCAGCGATCACTTTTCACCGTCAGATCGAGCGCCGGCTCCTGGCCGTTGGCGGCGGCGATGGCGTGCGCCGTCTCGGCGCCATAGGTCGCGGTCCAGCGCGCCATCAGCCAGGGCGGCGTGTCGAGCGCGGGCAGGTCGAGCCCGGCCAGGAGCGCCTTGCCTTCGCGGGCGAGACGCCGCAGCACCGCATTGACCAGCTTGGCGTAATGGGCGGCGTAGCGGTCCGCCTGCGCGAGCCGCACCGACAGATCGACGGCGGCATGGTCGGGCACGTCGAGGAACAAAATCTGCGCCGCGCCGATCAGGAGCGCGGTCTCGACCCGCGGCGCCTGCGCCGGGGTGCCGTGCTCGAGCATGCCGCCGATCAGATGCCGCAGCGTGCCGAGCCGGCGAATCACGGTCGCGACCAGCGCCCGCGTCAGCGCGCGGTCGCGGTCGGGGAGCGCGGCAAGTCCCGGATGGGCGCCGGCGCCGTCGAACTGATCGTCGAGCGCGCGGCCGCGGCGCAGCACCGCCTCGAGGATATCGGCTGCAATGCGCCGGGCGGCGAGGCCTTGCACATCCGCGCTGTTGTTGGGCCCGCTTCGGTCGGGCCTTTTGGCGGCTGGTCGGTGCGGCTTGCGCGCGGCTTTCATCGAGCATTCCTTGTGCCTGCGCCCTATATTCCGCGCGTGCCTTCCTGTCACATCAAGTCACCCTCGCTTACAGTCGAACCGATGCCGAATGACCCGCAGATCCGTCATCCTCCCGCCGCCGACACCGCGGAAAACGTGGCCGAGCGCGCCACGCTGACCCCAGCTGCCCAACGTGCCCTGGCCGAGGCCGCCGCGCGGCGCGCGGCGCAGAACGCCGAAGGGTCCAAGGACGCGCCGAAGGAAATCAACGGCCGCGGCGGCCCTGAACCGACCCGCTACGGCGACTGGGAAGTGAATGGCATCACGTCGGATTTTTGAGGCCGGCGGCGGGCCGATGCCGGTTGGCTGATGCGCCGACCATTGACTTTATTCCCCATATATCGGAATATAATCCCACGCTCTATGATTGATTCCTGAACCGCGACAATCATTCAGGGTGGGCTCGGCATGCCGCATCATCCGGCCTTTTCTGCTTTCGCCCGGCCGCGCCACGGCGGGATGTATGTCCTGACGGCGGGAATGTTCGGGCTTGGGCTTGCGGTCGGGACGGTGGTCAGGCCCGTGTTGGCCCCGCGTGCCGCCGCCGCCGTTGTGCCGACGACGCAGCCTGCGGATGGTGGCGAGCCGGCGCCGCCGGCCGGCGTGAGCGCAGGAATATCGCCAGCGCGGCTGGTCTATCCGGCCGAGGTGGTGCGCGTCATCGACGGCGACACGTTCGAGGCGCGGGTGCAGGTGTGGCCGGGGATCGCGATCGACACCAAGGTACGGCTGCGCGATATCGACGCGCCGGAGCTTCATGCCCGCTGCGACGATGAGCGCGTGCGGGCTGAGGCGGCGCGCACGGCGCTCACCGCGCTGCTCGCAGACGGCGGCGTCGCCATTTCCCGGGTCGGGATCGACAAATATGGCGGACGCGTCGACGCGGCGGTTTCGACCCGAAGCACGGCCGACGTGTCCGCCGCACTTTTCACCGGCGGCTTTGCGCGGCGCTATGACGGCGGCCGGCGCGGCAGCTGGTGTTGACCTTTTGATGGAGCATGATCTTTTCGGAAAACCGGCTTCCACTTTTCCGGATCATGCTCGGCTTACTGCACCACCACCTTGGTGCCGACATCGACCCGGCTGTAGAGGTCGGAAACGTCCTCGTTGAACATGCGGATGCAGCCGTAGGACACGAAGTGGCCGATCGAGCCCGGCTGGTTGGTGCCGTGGATGGCGTATTCGCCGCCGGCGAGCGCCATCGCGGCGACGCCCATCGGGTTGCGCGGCGAGCCGCCGGGAATGACGTTCGGCAGGTTCGGGTGGTCGCGCTTGACCACGGCCGGCGGCGCCCAGGCCGGTCGGCGATACATCGCAGCAATGCGTCGTCACACCCGACCAGCGCTTGCCGTCGTTGCCGACGCCGACCGGATAGCGGATCGCTTGGCCGTTGCCGATGAAGAGATAGAGCCGCCGCTCGTTGGTGCGGACGACGATGGTGCCCGAGGAATAGTTGTCCTTGGTGGCGACGACCGCGCCCTTGGCGAGCGCCGGGATCGGCGCCAGCGCCAACATGCCGAAAACGGCCGCGACCGCGGCCGAAGCCAGTAATTTCCGCTGCATTGTTCAGACCCCAAGAGACAGCCCCAATGGCCCATCGCCCCCGAATCGCGCCGCCCCGCGCGGATGCGAACGTAAGCGGTATGATAGTCGATCGGCCGCATCCGCTCAGCAAAGCTGGCGCAATCCGGTGAAGTTTTCCCAAATTTTTCGCGGGTGTGTTGTACGCGCACCAGTTTCCGGCGCGAAGGGGTCGCCGCTTAGTCGGCGTAGAGGTCGGCGACCGCGAGTTCCAGGCCCGGAGGGTCGAGCCGAAAGCGCGCTCGGTGATGACGCGGGTCAGAATCGTTTCGCCGGCTCCACGGCATTGATGCACAATCAAAGGCTGCGTCGGCTCGAAGAAGGTCGTGGGCCATGCTCGGCAGCCGGAAATAGCGGCGGGCATGATCGAAAATCGAATTGAGGGGTAACAAAAGGACCTCGACGACAATGACGGGGTTCGGGATCTCTATCGCGGACGATGGAACCCTTTGTCCGCAATAGACCAGCGCGTCAGGTTCATAGGCCGTCGTTTCATCGATCCGAACCGTCGCGCCATCAGGAACCGCGAAACACGGCAACGCACGCTCACCGATCACTCGTGGCAGCGCCGTGCAGACCGCAAACTTACGGTCCGAGTGGCCCACGGTCTCCGGCGACATCGCATAGACTTCGCCGCGGAACAGCTCGTATCGCCCGGGCTGACCAACGGCCCAGCTCAGAAATTGGTCGACGTTCATTCGAGCCTTGGCGAGCACCGTCATGGGGAAATGATAATCATTTCCGACCGCACTGGCGAGTGCGGCGCGGTGCTAAGCACCGACGCCCAACGAGTAGCCCTACGCGCTCTTCCTGTTCTGCCGGTTGTTCACCAAGTCATCCACCACGCCCGGGTCGGACAGCGTCGAGGTGTCGCCGAGATTGCCGAACTCGTCCTCGGCGATCTTGCGCAGGATGCGGCGCATGATCTTGCCGGAGCGGGTTTTCGGCAGATTGGGCGCGAACTGGATGAGGTCGGGCGAGGCGATCGGGCCGATCTCGTTGCGCACCCATTGCACCAGTTCCTTGCGCAGCGCCTCGGTCGGCTCCTCGCCGCTCCATCAGCGTGACATAGGCGTAGATGCCCTGGCCCTTGATGTCGTGCGGATAGCCGACGACGGCGGCCTCGGAAACCTTCGGGTGGGCGACCAGCGCCGATTCGACCTCGGCCGTGCCCATGCGATGGCCGGAGACGTTGATGACGTCGTCGACGCGGCCGGTGATCCAGTAATAGCCGTCGGCGTCGCGGCGGCAGCCGTCGCCGGTGAAGTATTTGCCGGGATAGGCGGAGAAATAGGTGTCGACGAAGCGCTGGTGATCGCCATAGACCGTGCGCATCTGCCCCGGCCAGGAATCGGCGATGCAGAGATTGCCGGTCGCCGCGCCGTCCAGCACCTTGCCGTCGGCATCGACGACTTCCGGGACGACGCCGAAGAACGGCCGCGTCGCCGAGCCGGGCTTGAGGCGGGTCGCGCCCGGCAGCGGCGTGATGAGAATGCCGCCGGTCTCGGTCTGCCACCAGGTGTCGACGATCGGGCAGCGGCCGTCGCCGACGACGCGGTGATACCATTCCCAGGCTTCCGGGTTGATCGGCTCGCCGACCGAGCCGAGCAGCCGCAGCGACGTGCGCGAGGTCTTTTTCACCGGCGCGTCGCCGGACTGCATCAGCGCGCGGATCGCCGTCGGCGCGGTGTAGAAGATGTTGACCTTGTGCTTGTCGATCACTTCCCAGAACCGCGAGGCGTCGGGATAGTTCGGCACGCCCTCGAACATCAGCGTGGTCGCGCCGTTCGCCAGCGGGCCATAGACGATGTAGCTGTGGCCGGTGACCCAGCCGACGTCGGCGGTGCACCAGTAGATGTCGCCGTCGTGATAGTCGAACACATAATGGTGCGTCATCGCGGCGAAGACGAGATAGCCGCCGGTGGTGTGCAGCACGCCCTTGGGCTTGCCGGTCGAGCCCGAGGTGTAGAGGATGAACAGCGGGTCCTCGGCGTGCATCTCGGCGCCGGGCAGTCGTTCGTCACCATGTCGGCGGCTTCGTGGTACCAGACGTCGCGGCCGGGAACGCATGTCGACCGGCGCGCCGGTGCGCTTGACGACGATGACGTGGTCGACGCCGCCGACCTTGTCGATCGCCGCGTCGCCATTGGCCTTGAGCGGGACCTTCGGCCGCCGCGCAGCCCTCGTCCGCGGTAATGACGACGTTCGACTTGCAGTCCTTGATGCGGCCGGCGAGCGAGTCGGGCGAGAAGCCGCCGAACACCACCGAATGGATCGCGCCGATGCGCGCGCAGGCGAGCATCGCGTAGGCCGCTTCCGGGATCATCGGCAGATAGATGGTGACGCGGTCGCCCTTCTTGACGTTGCGGTTGCGCAGCACGTTGGCGAAGTGGCAGACCTGGTCGTGCAGCTCGCGGTAGGTGATGTGCTTGGAATCGTTCGGATCGTCGCCCTCCCAGATGATCGCGGTCTGGTCGCCGCGGTTCGCGAGGTGCCGGTCGATGCAATTGTACGCGACGTTGGTGGCGCCGTCCTCGAACCATTTGATCGAAACGTTGTGCCGGTCGAACGAGGTGTGCTTGACCTTGGTGAAAGGCTTGAACCAGTGGATGCGCTTGCCGTGCTCGGCCCAGAAGCCGTCGGGGTCGGTGATCGAGCGCGCGTACATTTTCTCGTAATCGGCTTCGTTGATGAAGGCGCGTTTGACCCACTCGGCGGGAACTTCGTAAACCTTCTCCGACATTGTTGTTTTCCTCCAGGCGCAACACGCCCGACGCGGGCTGCCTAGACCATGATCCAAATCAATTGAATTGGCTCATGGTCTAATGTTCGGTCGCCGTGATCTTGGCGTCTCTCTATCGTCCCCAGTGATGCCGTCCCGTTCTGGATGCTACAATCGTTCTCTCAGCGCCTATTATGCGATGACGGGCGGACCAGCGACAAGGCTGTGGTTGGCTTCGGACGCGGGGGCCGAATGCGGCAAACCGTCGGCGCGGACCCCCGCGGTGCAGCAAAATTCCCGCCGGTA
Source organism: uncultured Pseudomonadota bacterium (assembly GCA_963745155.1). Classification (GTDB taxonomy): domain Bacteria; phylum Pseudomonadota; class Alphaproteobacteria; order Rhizobiales; family Xanthobacteraceae; genus BOG-931. Next base: position 28,245 of record CAVUWO010000018.1, read on the forward strand.
CCGTCACGAAACTGTCAGGCTTTGACGCCGCCCATTTTGCAGACGAGCTTCCATTCCTCCGCCGTCACCGGCTGCACCGACAGCCGGGAATACTTCACCAGCGCCATGTCCTTGAGCTTCGGCTCCGCCTTGACGGCCGCGAGCGTCACCGGCTGCGGCAGCGGCTCGCCGGCGCTTACGGTACCGCGACCCAAGGCTCGTCCTTCCCCGCCGTCGCGTCGGGAAACTGTCGCGGATCACCTCGCCGATGCCGACCACCTGCTTTCGCCGCCGCTGTGATAGAAGAAAAATTTGTCGCCCTTCTTCATCGCCTGAAGGTGCTTGCGGGCGGTGAAATTGCGCACGCCGGTCCAGGCGTCGCCCTTGGCGCCGTACTTGCGGAAGTCTTCCCAGGAATACACGTCCGGCTCGGACTTCAACAGCCAGTAAGCCATGGTCATTTCCTCCCGTTTCATCCCTCGGCCTTGAACGGCCGCGACAGCAGCGATCGATCGCTTCGTCGACGCTGATCGCTCCGCCGACAGCCGGCGACCGCCGCCGAGATCGGCATGTCGACCACGCGTTCGCGCGCCATCTCGACCAGCACCGACGCGGTGAAGACGCCTTCGGCCAGGCCGCCATGAATTCGTCCGGCTTTTGGCCGCGGCCGGATGCGTACCAAAACTGTAATTGCGCGATTGCGGGCTCGAGCAGGTGAGGATCAGGTCGCCGAGGCCCGACAGCCCCGTCATGGTCTCGAGCCTGCCGCCATAGGCCCTGCCGAACCGCACCAGCTCGGCGAAGCCGCGCGTCGTCAGGCCGCCGCGGCGCTGGCGCCCAGGCCGCGGCCGGCGACGACGCCGGCGGCGATGGCCAGCACGTTCTTGGTGGCGCCGCCGATCTCGGCGCCGCGCATGTCGGTCGAATGATAGGGCCGGAAGCTGGCCGAGCCGATCGCCTGCGCCAGCGCGGCGGCGAGCGCGCCGTCGGGCGCGGCAGCGTCACCGCGGTCGGCAGCCCGCGCGCGACGTCGGTGGCGAAGCTCGGCCCGGACAGGATCGCCGGCGCCGCCCGCGGCGCGCACTGCAGCGACAACCTCGCTCATGAATTTTTTGCTGCCGCGCTCGATGCCTTTGGCGCAGACGATCAGCGCGTGCCGTCCGCGATCAGCGGCGCCAGCGCCGTGGCGGCTGTGCGCACCTCTTGCGCCGGGACCACCAGCAGGATCGCGTCCGCCCGCGCCGCGTCGGCGATGTCGGGCGCGATCACGATGCCCTCGTCGAGGGTCACGCCGGGGAGATAGAGGCTTTGGCGCTTGTGCCGAAGCTCGGCGGCATTCGCCGCGTCGCGCGCCCATAATGTGACCTGCCGCCCGGCCCGCCGGCACGACAGCGCGAGCGCCGTCCCCACGAACCGGCGCCGATGACCGCGATGTGGTTGAACATCATAATCGACCAGCCCGGCCGCGACGGCAAAGGGGATCAGAGTGTTTCGCCGCGCAGCAGCTTCGGCACTTCACCGACCAGCCCCGCTTCTCACGGATAAACAGGCGTTTGAGGTCCGGCACGCGATCGACCAGGCCGAGACCGATGTCGCGGGCGACGCGCAGCACGCCGGAGCTGTTGGAGAACAGGCGATTGAGGCCGTCGGTGGCAAGACCCATCGACATCGTATCGAAACGCCGCCAGCGCTGATAGCGCTCCAACACGTCGGCCGTGCCCGGATCGAGCCCGAGGCGGATCGCATCGACGATCACTTCGGCCAGCGCGGCGACGTCCCGCAGTCCCATATTGAGCCCCTGCCCGGCGATCGGATGAATAAGGTGCGCGGCGTCGCCGACCAGCGCGATGCGTTCCGCGATGAACGATCGGGCGACGAAGAAGCCGAGCGGGTGCACGCGGCGGGCGCTCACGGACGTGATTTCACCGAGATGCAGTTTGAAGCGGCGTTCGAGCTCGGCGCGGAACGCCGCGTCCGGCAGGGCCATGATGCGTTCGGCCTCGGCCGTCCGCTCGGTCCACACGATCGACGAGCGGTTGCCCTTGAGCGGCAGGATCGCGAACGGCCCCGACGGCAGGAAGTGCTCCTCGGCGCGCCCGTGATGCGGTCGCTCGTGGGCGACGTTGGTCACGATCGCCGACTGGCCGTAGGACCAGCCATGCGTTTGGATGCCGGCGTGCTCGCGGATCGACGAGCGCGCGCCATCGGCGGCGACCAGAAGCTTCGCCGCGATCACGGTGCCGTCGGCGAGCTGTGAAGTCGATTGCACGCGTCGAGCGGGGCGGCTCCCTCCACCCTCCCCTGGAGGGGGAGGGTCGCGAGCGAAGCTCGCGGGGTGGGGCGACCTGCACGTCGCGATCACCCCACCCCGACCGCCCGGTGGCGGTCGACCCTCCCCTCCGGGGGAGGGTAAGAGAAGCGGCGACGGCGCTGGCGTGCAGCACGACCCCGACTTCCCTCGCTTCGCCTCGAGCGCGGCGAAGAGGTCGCGATTTCGACCATGTGCGCGAACGGCTCGCCGGGCTCGACATCGCCGGCGAAGGTCAGGAAGGTCGGGCGCACCGCGTCGTCGAGCCGGCTGTCGGTGACGACCATGTCGAGGATCGGCTGCGCCTTGTCGGCGATGTCTTGCCAGGCGCCGATCGTCTCGAGGAGCCGGCACGCAGCGGCGACGATCGCGGAGGCGCGCTCGTCGTCGTCACGGCTCTTGCCGAGCGCCGGGTCGGCGACCGCGACCGCGAAAGACGCCCCAGCGCCTGACGCAAAGCGATCGCGAGCGTCAGCCCGGCGAAGGCGCCGCCGGCGATCAGGATGTCGGTGGTGGCGTTTCTCGGGTCATGACACCTCTACGGAGTTCTCGGCCGACGGCCGACCATTTCTGGACCGCAGCCGGCAGGCAGCATAGCATCGTCCGACACGCCTCGCCAATTCACACCATTCGGGCGTCCTGCGACGGCGGGCCGGCGCGACGGCAGATCGGAAATGCTTCATGTCGGCAATCCAGGATGTTCTCGGCGTCCTCGATCTCGAACCGCTCGAGGTCAACCTGTTCCGCGGCGTTCGCCGCCAACGAGCTGGCAACGCGTGTATGGCGGCCAGGTGATCGGTCAATCCTTGGTCGCGGCCTGCCGCACGGTCGATGAGGTGGCGCAGCGGCCGCCGCATTCGTTGCACGCTTATTTCCTGCTCGGCGGCGATCCCAGGTGCCGATCATGTACGAGGTCGACCGCGTCGTGACGGCAAGAGTTTCGCCACGCGGCGGGTCACCGCGATTCAGCACGGCCAGACAATCTCTCCATCGAAGTGTCTTCCACGGCACCGAGAACGGCTGCTCGCATCGATGCCGATGCCCGACGTACCCAAGCCCGAAGCGTGCCGAGCGAGGCCGAAGTAAAGGCGCGGGTGCTGCCGCTGATGCCCGAAGCAGTTCGCCGCTATTTCGAGCGCGAACGGCCGATCGAGCTGCGGCCGGCGGAGACGACGCTATCTCGGCAAGAAGCTCGAGGGCGCCGCTTCCATGTCTGGATCACTCCAACGGCCGCCTTCCCGCGAGCCGGCCATCCATCAGTGCGGGCTGGCTCATGCCTCGGACATGACGCTGCTCGACGCGGCCCTCGTCCCGCACGGCAAATCCATCTTCAACGAGGACATCGTCGGGGCGGGTCTCGACGGCGCGCTGCGGCTCCATCGGCAGTTTCGCGCCGACGATGGCTCCTGTCTTCGCAGGACAGCCCGAATTTCAACGGCGACCGCGGCTTTCGCGCGGCTCCATCTTGCGGCAGACGACACGGTCGTCGCTCAGTGGCCCAGGAAGGCTTGCTGCGGCGACGCCGGGCCAAGACAAGCCGGATACGTCTGTGGAATGGGTTGTGGAAAGACGCTATATCACCAACATTATCGCTAAAGATTTGAACTCGTTGTCGTTATCGTGTCCATCGCTCATCGGCCGACCAGCCTGGAAATGATGCATGAAGCTCATGATCGCGATCATCAAGCCATTCAAGCTCGAAGACGTCCACGACGCCTTGTCGACCATTGACGAACGCGCGCATGACGGTCGACCGAGGTCAAGGGATATGGACGACAAAAAGGGGCACACCGAAGTCTATCGCGGCGCCGAATACGCCGTGAACTTCCTTCCCAAGGTCCGACTCGAAATCGCGGTCGCCGCGGCTGACGCCGACAGCGTGGACGATGCGATAACCGCCTCCGCCAAAACCCGACGGATCAGCGACGGCAAGATCCTGGTGGCACCGATCGATCGCGCCATGCGCATCCGCACCGACCAAACCGACGCCGACGCGCTCTAAAGTTCAAAAGATGCCGGGGGGGCCGATGAAGGTGCCAAGGCGCGCCATGGTTGTACGTGCCAACGTCGCACGAATCATGGCTGTAATTAGTGTACTCGCGGCATTTACCGGAGTTGCTGCAATGGCGCAGTCCCCGGCCGCCTGCGGCGCGAATCTCGGACCGGATCGACGCCGCCGATACCGCTTGGATGATGACGGCGACCGCCCTCGTCCTGATGATGACGATCCCGGGATTGGCCCTGTTCTACGCAGGCATGGTGCGCAAAAAGAACGTCCTCGCCACCATGGCACAGAGCCTCGCCGCGACCGCGCTGTGTTCAATTCTCTGGGCCGCGTTCGGCTACACGCTGGTGTACGGCGGCGACGCTCCGCTGCTCGGGGGCCTGGATCGTTTGCTGTTGCGCGGCATAGCGATGGACGCGGTCGGCCCGTTCGCCAACGAGTCCGGAGTGCCTCTCCATGTTCTGCCAGATGACGTTCGCCGTCGTCGCGGCGGCGCTCGTCGCCTGCTCAAGTCACCGATCGCATGCGGATTCGGCGTTGCTCTGGTTCGCCGACCTTTGGCTGATCTTGGTCTATGCAAATCGCCGCTGGATTTCCGGGCGGCAGCTTCTCGCCGAGGCCGTCTGTACTGGACTTCGCCGGCGGCACAGATCGTCGCGTGCGATGCCGGCGTCGAGCAGCTGTCTCGTCGCCGCGATCAAAATCGGCGCGCGCCGCGGCTACGGCCGCGACAATTTCGCGGCCTCGATCTGAGCGCTGGCGGTGATCGGCGCCGGGTTTCTCTCGGTGGGCTCGTTCAGGTTCAACGACGAGCTCGGCGCTGGCCGCCTGTTCGGCGCGGCATCTTCGCGATCGTCGGCGCCCACCCTGGGCTCGACGGCGCCCTCGACCTCGATCACGCTCGATGGTGGACGCGGCGGAAGCCCTCGGTGCTTGGCATGATCTCGGGAGCCGTGGCCGGGCTCGGCACCATCACGCCGGCGTCGGGTTTCGTCCTGCCCTGGCATGGGGTGGTGATCGGGCTTGTCGCCGGCGCGGTGTGTTTCTGGAGTTGCACCAAGCTCAAGCTCTATTTCGGCTACGACAATTCGCTCGACGTGTTCGGCGTTCACGGCGTCGGCGGCGTGGTCGGGACGCTGTTGGTCGGGGTTTTCGCCGCCCGCTCGGTCGGCGGGGTCAGTGGCCTACTCGAGGGCAATGGCTCCCAGGTCGCAATCCAGCTTTACGGAATTGCGGTCACATTGGCTTGGTCCGCCTTCGCCACGTTTATTCTGCTGAAGGTCGTCGGGGCGTTCACCCCGCTCCGCGTCGACAAACAAAGCGAGATCGAAGGACTGGACGTCACCCAGCACGGCGAAGCCCTGCAATAAACGCTTCTTTTCGCTTGCGGTATATGCTCTGGTTATTTTTTATGCAGCATGACTGATATTTCAGCGATCGCAGTGCCGTACCCTTGTTCAAAAGCGTAACGATGCATGACGGGCGCCAGAACCGCCTCGAATTCCCTGAATTACCGCCATTTTCGCAACATCGTCGGCAACTGGCACGGGGCTTGATTCCTAGGTCGGTGTCACTGCCGCGGGGGGCTGATTCCTGCGCGGTCATCGTAATGGGTCTGCCCAAATCGGTGCATTGCAGCACGGGCAGCGGGAGATCGAACCAATGAAGATCGTCATGGCCATCATCAAGCCCTTCAAGCTCGACGAGGTCCGCGACGCGCTCACCAAGATCGGCGTTCAAGGGCTGACCGTCACCGAGGTGAAGGGCTATGGGCGGCAGAAGGGCCATACCGAAATCTACCGCGGCGCCGAATACGCCGTGAGCTTCCTACCCAAGATCAAGCTGGAAATCGCCTGCGCTTCCGACCAGGTCGACAAGGTCATCGAGACGATCTCGACGGCGGCGAAGACCGGGCAGATCGGCGACGGCAAAATCTTCGTGTTCGGTCTCGACCACGCGGTTCGCATCCGCACCGGCGAAACCGATGCCGCGGCCCTCTAGGCAAACCCGCACGGACAGGAGTGAAATCATGAAATTGACAGAAATTCTCGCGTGCGGGCGCTTTTTGCTCTCGCCGGAGTATTACTGCTCGCAATCGTGCTGGGCCTGCCGACATTGCAGGCCGCCTATGCGCCGACGCCGCCAGTCAGCCAGCCGCGGCGTTCGCCCGCCGCGCCGGCGGCGGCGGCTGCCGGGGCGGCGCCAGAGCCTGCGACGGCGTCAAGATCACCGGAAGTTGCACGCCCAATTCCATTCCACTCGACGATCACCTCAATCGCCATCGTACTGATGATGACCATCCCCGGCCTCGCCTTGTTCTACGGCGGCATGGTGCGCGAAGAGTACGTCGGCGGTACGGTAATGACAGCTTCGCCATCACCTGCCTTATCAGCGTCTTTCGTTGTTCTTCACCTAATAGCCTGGCGTTTCAAGCCAGCACGCCATTCATCAGGCGGCTTCGACCGCGCCTTCCTGCGAGGCATTGTCAGCGATACATTCAAGGCAGGCATCACACAAAACATCGGTACGCCCGATTCGCTGGCTCCAACCATCCCTGGGACCGTCTCTGCGATCTTCCAGTTTGACCCTCGCGATCATCACCGCGGCGCTGATCGCCGCTGGGATTCGCCGAGCGCATGAAGTTCTCGGCAATACTATCGTTCATCGGCTTGTGGGACGATCTTCGAGTATTCGCCGATCGCGCGCTGGATGTGGGGGCCCAACGGCTTCCTCAACAGCGCCAATCCCGACGCGAAATTCCACGTCCTCGACTCGCCGGCGGACACGGTGGTACATGTGGATTCGGGCACCGCCGGGCTTCATGGCCGCGCTCATGCTCGGCAAGCGCAAGGACACCGCGCCGCCGCACAACATGGTGTACACGCTGATCGGCGCTTCGCTGCTGTGGGTCGGCTGGTTCGGCTTCAATGCCGGCTCGGCGGTCAGCGCCGGAATGCAGGCCGGCATGGCGATGACCGTAACGCACTGGCGACGGCGACGGCCGGCTTCACCTGGATGATCGTCGAGTGGATCATGCGCGGCAAGCCGACCGTGCATCGGCATCTGCTCGGGCGCCGTCGCCGGGCTCGTCGCCATCACGCCGGCCTCCGGCTTCGTCGGCCCGATGGGAGCGTTCTCGATCGGCGTCGCCGCCGGCATCGTCTGCTACTGGGGCGTCACCGGCCTCAAGCGTTTCTTCGGCTACGACGACGCGCTCGACACCTTCGGGTGCACGCGGTCGGCGGCGCCACCGGCGCGCTGCTCACCGGCGTGTTCGCCATCGGCGCTTATGGCGGCACCTGGGCCTCATCGAGGGCAATGCCGGCCAAGTGCTCGATCAGGCAATCAGCATCGGCATCGTCTTCGTCTACGACGTGGTCGTGACGCTGATCATCCTCAAGATCGTCAACCTGGTCATCGGGCTGCGCGTCAGCGAAGACGTCGAGCGCGAGGTCTCGATCTCGCGCTGCACGGGAGACCGTGCAGTAACGATGCAAACAGCGGTGGGCGGACACCCGGCACCGCCCCGCCGCCGGAGGTCCTGGACCAAACCGGGGCCTCCATTTCTGCGGCTCCCCTTCGTCTACCCCTTCCCCCTCCCCGCAGGGGGGGGAAAAAGACACCGGGGCGGCTAAAACGTGACCCCAAGAAGCGACCTGGACAACGGCGGGCCGGAGTGATTCGTATCGCCTCCATGGCATCCAAAGCGCCAATCAAGGGAGGACCCTATGGTTCGTAGCTATTTTCTCGCCGCCGGGCTGTCGCCGCGCTCGGCCTCGCGCGGCGGCGGGACCGCGCGCCCGCCCAAGACACCGTCAAGATCGGCTTCATCCTGCCGATGACCGGGCCGCAGCAATCGACCGGCAACAGGAAGCCGCGGCGGCCAAGCTCTATAGGCGCAGCACGGCGACACCGTTGCCGGCAAGAAGATCGAGATGATCATCAAGGACGACGGCGCCGTGCCCGACAAGACCAAGCGCATCGCGCAGGAACTGATCGTCAACGACAAGGTGAATTTCATCGCCGGCTTCGGCATCACGCCGACCGCGCTGGCGGTCGCGCCGCTGGCGACCGAAGCCAAGGTGCCGGAAATCGTCATGGCGGCCGGCACCTCGATCATCACCCAGAAATCGCCCTATATCGTGCGCACCAGCTTCACGCTGCGCGCAATCGTGCGTGCCGATGGCCGACTGGGCGGTGAAGAACGGGATCAAGAAAGTCGTCACGATGGTCTCCGACTATGCGCCGGGCATCGATGCGGAGAAGTCCTTCAACGGCGGAATTCACCGAGCAAGGCGGCCAGGTCATCGAGGCCATCCGCGTCCCGCTCGCCAATCCGGATTTCGCGCCGTTCCTGCAACGCGCGGCCGACGCCAAGCCCGACGCGATTTTCGTCTTCGTGCCCTCCGGGCAGGGTGGCACCTTCGTGAAGCAGTTCGTCGAACGCGGCCTCGACAAGGCCGGCATCAAGATCATCGGTCCCGGCGACGTGATGGATGACGATCTGCTCAACGGCATGGGCGACGCGGTGATCGGCACCGTCACGGCGCATTTCTATTCGGCCGATCACAATTCGGCGATCAACAAGGCTTTCGTCGCCGCGTTCGAGAAGGCGAACGGCGGCATGCGGCCGGGCTTCATGGCGGTCGGCGGTTATGACGGCATGCACCTGATGTATGCGGCGCTGAAGAAGACCGGCGGCAAGACCGATGGCGATGCGCTGGTCGATGCCATGAAGGGCATGAGCTGGGAAAGCCCGCGCGGCCCGATCTCGATCGACCCGGAGACGCGCGACATCATCCAGAACATCTACATCCGCAAGGTCGAGAAGGAGAACGGCCAACTCTACAACGTCGAGTTCGAGACCTTCCCGGCGGTCAAGGACCCGGTCAAGGCCGGGATGGCGAAGTAAAGCGCGGGCACGCTGGCGGCCGAGCGATGTCCCGAAAAGTGGCGACCGGTTTTGCGAAACGTCGACATGTGACCTTACCAGAACAGTCAGGGCGATGCGATGTCGAAGTAAATTGCATCGCCGCTGCGTCATTCCGGGGCGCTGGGCGTGGGCCCGCAGCGCCAGCCGCAATATCTGGCCGATCATGCTGACCATTCTGTTCGACGGTATTTCCTACGGCATGCTGCTGTTCGTGCTGGCCTGCGGGCTTGCGGTCACGCTCGGGCTGATGAACTTCGTCAACCTGGCCCACGGCTCCTTCGCCATGGCCGGCGGCTACATCACCGTCATTCTGGTCAACCGCATGGGCGTGCCCTTCGCGCTCGGCCTCGTGCTCGCCTTCCTGGCGACCGCCGCGCTCGGCGCGGTCATGGAGCGCACGCTCTATGTCCACGTCTATAACAAGAGCCCGCTCGACCAGGTGCTGTTCACCATCGGCCTGGTCTTCATGTCGGTGGCCGCGGTCGATTACGTCATGGGCTCCTCGCAGCAATTCGTGCAGATTCCCGACGCGCTGGAGGGCCAATTCAAAGTGTTCGGCGTCGGCATGGGCAAGTATCGTCTGCTGATCATCGTCGTCTGCGGTGTGATCACGCTCGGCTTGCAGCTCGCTTTGATGAAAACCCGCTTCGGCAGCCGGCTGCGCGCTGCCGTCGACGATCAGCGCGTCGCCCGCGGGCTCGGCATCAATGTCGGCGCCGTGTTCGCCATCACCTTCGCGGTCGGCTCCGGGCTGGCCGGGCTCGGCGGCGCGCTCGGCGCGGAAATCTTGGGCCTCGATCCGATCTTTCCGCTCAAATACATGATCTACTTTCTGATCGTGGTGACGGTCGGCGGCGCGTCGAGCATCACCGGGCCGTTCTTCGCCTCGATCCTGCTCGGCATCGGCGACGTCGCCGGCAAATACTACGTGCCCACGCTCGGCGCCTTCGTCATCTATACGATCATGATCGTCGTGCTGATCTGGCGACCGCAGGGCCTGTTCGCCCGCGCCGCCTCGCGGTGAGCGCGATGCCGCGATGCCGCTCGCCAAGAGCGTCGCCGGCTTTTTCTCCCGGCGCGGGCGCTGGACGCCGCTCGAAATCGCGTTCTGGGCGTGGCGCTGGCGAGCATCTGGCTGTTCCCGAGCAAGCATCTGATCCTGACCGAGACGGCGATCCTCGCCTTGTTCGCGCTGTCGCTCGATCTCATCCTCGGCTACGCCGGGATCATCTCGCTCGGCCATGCCGCCTTCTTCGGCTTCGGCGCCTATTTTGCCGGCCTCGTCGCCAAATACGGCATCGTCAACGAGCCGGTGCTGGCGCTTATCCTGGCCGGACTGGCGGCCGCCGCGCTCGGCTTTGCCACCAGTTTTCTGGTGCTGCGCGGCTCCGACCTCACCCGCATCATGGTCACGCTCGGTATCGCGCTGGTGCTGCGCGAGATCGCCAACCGCTATGCCAACATCACCGGCGGCGCCGACGGGCTGCAGGGCGTCGACATTCAGCCGATTCTCGGCATGTTCCGCTTCGACCTGTTCGGTCACACCGCCTACGCCTATTGCCTCGCCGTGCTGTTCGTCTTCTTCCTCCTTGCCCGCCGCATCGTCTATTCGCCGTTCGGCCTGTCGCTGGGCGCGCTCAAGGGCAATCCGCTGCGCGCCGCCGCGGTCGGGATTCCCGTCAACGGCCGCATGGTCGCGATCTACACCATCGCCGCGGGATTTGCCGGGGTCGCCGGCGCGTTGCTCACGCAGACGACCGCGTTCTGCTCGCTCGACGTGTTCTCGTTCGAACGCTCGGCGGATCTCCTGCTCGTGCTCATCATCGGCGGCGCCGGCTATCTCTATGGCGGCTTGATCGGCGCGGTGATCTTCAAATTGATGCAGGACTGGCTCGCCAACCTGACGCCGCAATACTGGCAGTTCTGGATCGGCCTCGTGCTCGTGCTCATCGTGCTGGTCGGCCGCGAGCGCGTCACCGGATGGACCGGGCTGCTGCGCGGTGCGCTGGTGCGGCTGGTCACGCGCACCCCCACCCTGCCCTCCGCCGCTGGCGGGGGAGGCAAAGGGCCGGCCGCCGTCGGCGGCGCGGCGCCGGACGGACACTAAAACCATGGCGATCCTGGAGACGATCGGCCTGGAAAAGCGCTTCGGCGGCATCCTCGCCACCAACGAGGTCTCGCTCGCCGTGGAGAAAGGCGCGCGCCAGGCGTTGATCGGGCCGAACGGAGCCGGCAAGACCACGTTCATCAATCTGCTCACCGGCGTGCTCAAGCCTACCAACGGCCGCATTCTGCTCGACGGCGCCGATATCACCGCGCTGGCGCCGCACCGGCGCGTGCGCCTCGGCATGGCGCGCACCTTCCAGATCAATCAATTGTTCGCCGACCTCACGCCGATCGAGAGCATCGGTCTGGTCATCTCCGAGCGCATGGGCTCCGGAGCCGATTGGTGGCGGGTCGTCGGCGGGCGCAAAAAGATCACCGGCGAGATCGCGGAGATCGTCGAGCGCTTCCGCCTCGGCGACGTGATGCGCCAGCCGACCGCGATCCTGCCCTACGGCAAGCAGCGGCTGCTGGAAATCGCGCTGGCCTTCGCCTGCCGGCCGCGCTTGCTGTTGCTCGACGAGCCGGCGGCCGGCGTGCCGGAGGCGGAACGCCACGAGCTGCTCGCCACCATCGCCGCGCTGCCCGAAGATGTCACCGTGCTGTTGATCGAGCACGACATGGATCTGGTGTTCTCCTTCGCCGACCGCATCTCGGTGCTGGTCAACGGCGCGCTGTTCGCGGACGGCGCGCCGGAGGAGGTCGCCCGCGATCCGCGCGTAAAGGCGGTCTATCTCGGCGAGGAGCTCGATGGCTGATCTTCTCACCATCGAGCACCTGTCCGCCGGCTATGGCGAGGCCGTGGTGCTGTCGAACGTCTCGCTGTCGCTCAGCGAGGGCCGGGCGCTGGCGCTGCTTGGGCGCAACGGCATGGGCAAGACCACGCTCATCAACACCATCGTCGGCGTCACCCGCTATTTCGCCGGCAAGATCGTGCTCGACGGCCGCGACCTCACCCGGCTGCGGCCCGACCAGCGCGCGCATCTCGGGGTCGGCTGGGTGCCGCAGGAGCGCAACATTTTCAAATCGCTCAGCGTGCAGGAAAATCTCACCGCCGTCGCGCGGCCGGGCCGCTGGACTACGGACAAGGTTTACGCGTTGTTTCCCCGGCTCGCCGAGCGGCGCGGCAATCTCGGCAACCAGCTCTCCGGCGGCGAGCAGCAGATGCTCGCGGTCGGCCGCGCGCTGGTGCTCAATCCGCGCGTCATGCTGCTCGACGAGCCGCTCGAAGGGCTGGCGCCGATCCTGGTCGAGGAATTGCTCGCGGCGCTGCACCGCGTCATCCGCGACGAAGGCATGTCGGCGATCTGGTCGAGCAGAACGCGCAAAAAATCCTCGGCGTCACCGACCAGGCCGTCATCATCGAGCGTGGCACCGTCGTTCATGCCGCCGACAGTGCCACGCTGTTGGCCGACCGCGCCGCGCTCGAGACCCATCTCGGCGTCACCGATAGCGGCCCGCGCAAGTACAGACGCGCGAGGCATTAGCTCTTCATTCGAGGTTCGTCATTGCGAGCGCAAGCGAAGCGATCCAGCTCTGTGCCGCCAACTCTGGATTGCTTCGTCGCTTCGCTCCTCGCAATGAATATGCCCGTGCGCGCCGCTGACGCCGGCTGGCGGATGGCGTAGCCGATGTGGCTCATGAAATCCCGCTTGCCGAGATTGACGCCGTTGTGCCGCAGGATGTCGTAGGCGGTGACGACGTGAAAATAGAAATTCGGAAATGACCAGTCCCGCAGCAGCTGCAGGCCGGTCATTTCCACCGTGACGCCCTGCAGCGGAAAGCGGATGATGCGTTCCGTCCCGGCTTCGAAGTCGGCCGCCGAAAATGTCGCCAGATAGTCGATGGTCTTCGCGATCCGGGCCTTGAGTTCGGGCAGCGTCTTTTCGTCGTCCTCGAAGCGCGGCGCGGTCCCCCCGGTCAGCCGCGCCGCGGCGCCCTTGGCGTGATCGCAGGCGGTCTCGACCTGGCGGATCAGCGGAAACATGTCGGGCGCCAGCCGCGCGTCGAGCAGCGTTTCGATATCGAGCTTGTTGGCGGCGGCGTGCTCCGCGCCCTTGTCGAGCAGGCCGGAGAGGACGCGCAACAGCAGCATGAAAGTCCCCATCGCCATGTCGTGTAGGGAATTCGTCATTCGTGTTTCCTCCTGCTCATGTCTGGTTGACTTTAAACTGCATGCTCACATAACACCTCCCAACCTGAAAGCCAGCAGGCCGGCAGCCCGCGCAAGGAGCATCAAAGCCTCATTGCTGCTGCACCTGCACCGTCACGTGCGACAGCGAGCAAACCGGCGCAGCAGCGCGCGATAGTATTCCGGCCCGCGCTTGCGCCGCGTCGCGACCGCGAGGATCGCGCCGAGATGCCCCGGGCCGAGCCGCCACAGATGTAAGTCGGTCAATTGATCGCCGTCGGTTTCGATCATGGCGCGCATGCGCTCCGCCATGGCGCGATCGGGGTTCATGTCGAGCAGCACGGCGCCGGTGTCGCGCACGAGGGTATAGGCCCAGGCGGCGATGACGACCGCGCCCACGAGCCCGACCACGGGGTCCATGAACGCCCAGCCGAACAGGCGTCCGAGCAACAGGCCAATGATGACGAGCAGCGAAACGGCGGCATCCGCCAGCACGTGGACGATGGCCGCGCGCATATTGTTGTCGCGGTGCGCCGCAGCGGGCGCGTGCTCGTGTTCCTCGAACGCGGCCGCGTAGACCTGGCTGCCGCCGTCGACCGAGATGCGCGCCGCAAAGGCGTGCGGCTCGGGAATTTCCTCGACGAACTCCAGATACCCGCCGCGGGCGGCCATGGCGAAGCTTTGGCGCACCCCGTCCGGGCGTACGGTCTCGATGGTCACGTTCTGGGCAGCGGGTACGGTGCCGGGGAACGCCAAGCGGAAGCGCGGCGGTACGCCGTCCTCGAAGATTTCGAGCGTCAACGGCCCGGCGTCGGTCTGCAAAATATGAGCCTGGTCGTGCTCGTGACCGGGGTGCGCGTGGGCGAACCCATAGCCGTGATCGTGCTCGTGGCCATGCTGGTGGCCGCCGCCGCTGAGCAGAAGCACGCTCGCGACATTGACGACCAATCCCAACACGGCAATCGGGATCGCCTCGTTGAAATTGATCGCAACCGGCCAGATGAAGCGCGCCAGCGCCTCGTAGCCGATCAAGAGGGCGATCATCGCCAGCACGATGGCGCTGGTGAAGCCGGCGAGGTCGCCGAGCTTCCCGGTGCCGAAGCTGAAGCGTTCGTCGTTGACGTGGCGGCGGGCGTAGCTGTAGGCCAGCGCCGCGAGCAACAGCGCGCTCGCGTGCGTCGACATGTGCAGCCCATCGGCGACCAGCGCGATGGAGCCAAACAACAAGCCGCCGACGATCTCGGCCACCATCATCACGGTGCAGAGCGCGATCACCATCCAGGTGCGACGTTCGTTGCGTTCGTGGCCGGGGCCGAGGAAGACGTGGTCATGCGCGTCCGGAGAGTTATCGCTCATGTCTGCATCCTCAACGCAGATAGGATTGCACCGCCTCGATCAATTCGTCGGCGCCGCGTTTGCGCTCGGCGTCCTTCGCTGGGTCGACCACGTGCAGCCGGATGTGGTCCTCGATGACCTCGGTCATGAGGCCGTTCATCGCGCCGCGGGCCGCAACGATGAGGTGGAGGACCGTGGCGCAGCCTTCCTCGCCCTCGATGGCGCGTTCGACCGCCTCGATCTGGCCCCGCACCCGGCGGATGCGGTTCATGAGTTTGGCTTTCTCGTTCTTCACGTGGGACATGGGTCCACCCTGCTCGCGCACATAACGTATGGGGTATCGTATGGATGATACCCTATAGGGTATTTCCTGGCGGGCCGAAAGCGCGAAGTCGATGCCGCCGCTCCACCGGGACAAAAGGCGCGCCACCCGCTTGACAAATGTAGCCAAGGCTACATTATGATCCTTAGGCGTCACTCACCGACGCCACGGCATTTGCCGGTGATCGAGTATAGAATTTGAATAATTCTATTGTTCCTCACCAGTATTGTCGGACGATTATTTGCGTGTTAGGCGTAACGCACTGAAGTTGCTGTAGTTTTACTTCATTCTAAACTGCAAACTTTTACGTTGGAAATACGGGAAACCGAGCGCATGCCGACCGCGTCGTCACGCCGATCCTCCTTGACGGAATTTCGTAAGCCGGGCGGCGCGAAGAAAAAAATCGTCGCCGGCGCGGTCGCCGCGGTGGCGCTCACGGCGGCCGGACACGCCCGCGCGGCCGACGACATCGTGGTAACGAAAGCCGCGCCGGCGTCCTCTGCGTACGATTGGAGCGGATTCTATGTTGGTAGCCACGTTGCCTATGATTGGGGCCGGGGGACCAGCACGCTGAGCGATCCCAATCCAACTCCGGTCGGCAACTCGTTCGGCAGCCTCTATGGCGGGATTCAAGGCGGCTACAATTATGTTTTTCCGTCCCTGCTGCTTCTCGGCGCCGAGGCCGACTTTACGTTCCCGGATTTTCAAACCTACACGGATGGCCAGATCTTTACCGGAGGCACGGCGCAAGGCACCACCGTGACCGATCGGATCGATTACATCGCCACGCTGCGGGGACGTCTCGGGTACGCATTCGATCACTGGCTGATCTACGGCACCGGCGGATTTGCCTGGTCGCAGGCGCGTTTCGGCGAGACTCCCGGCGTTACCGGCAATGAAGACGTAATTTTGCTCACGCGCACCGGCTGGACGCTGGGTGTCGGCGCCGAGTACGCGATATCAGCAAACTGGACGGCGCGGCTCGAATATCTTCACGACAACTTTGGAAGCGTCAGCGGCGTGTTTCCCTCGGGCACCGGTTACCAATCGGTCTTCGACATCAATGCGTTGCGGGTCGGGCTCGACTACAAGATCGGCTCAGCGGAGGCCGCCACGGCGGAGAACGCGATCAGCGATGCGTGGCCGATCGCACCCAATAGCTGGAATGTCCACGGCCAATTCACCGCCATCGAGCAGGGCTATCCGGCCTTCCACTCGCCCTACGAGGGTGCGAACAGCCTGTCCGGCGCCAACCAGGCCAAGAACACGGTGAGCGCCACCGCATTCCTCGGCTTTCGCCCTTGGGACGGCACCGACATTTATATCAATCCGGAGATCACCCAGGGCTTCGGGCTGAGCGACACTGTCGGTATCGCAGGCTTTCCCAATATGGAGGCGCAAAAGGCAAGCTTTCCGATGCCGCGTGCGGACATGGCGCGCGTGTATGTGCAGCAAACCTTCGGCCTGGGCGGCGAGCAGGAGACCATCGACGACGGTCCCAACCAGATCGCCGGGACGAAGGACATTTCGCGGATCACCGTGATCGCCGGCCGAATGGCAGTCACGGACTTTTTCGACAACAACGCCTATGCCCAGAGCGGGCGAACGCAATTCTTGAACTGGAATGTCGATTGCTGCGGCTCCTATGACTGGACCATGGATCAGGTGAGCTACACCTGGGGCGCCATGGCGGAACTGAACCAGAAGTTCTGGGCCGTTCGCGCCGGCTACTTCCTGGTCCCCGTCGTCTCCAACTCCGACGATTTCGATATGAATTTTCCGGACGGCGAATATATCGGCGAACTCGAATTGCGCTATGCGCTGTTCTCCCAGCCGGGCAAATTACGGCTGATGGCGTGGGCCAACCGCGCCAATATGGGCAGCTATACGGCGGCGCTAGCGGAGCCGATCACCACGTCCACTTATCCCGACATCACGCTGGTGCGACAAGTACGAACCAATTACGGCTTCGAAGCCAATCTCGAACAGGCGATCACCCGCGATCTGGGCGTATTCTCGCGCGCAAGCTGGAGCCCCGGTCTCTACGAAATCATCGGCTGGACCGATTGCGACGAAAGCCTTTCCGCCGGTGCGCAACTGAAGGGGAGTTCCTGGGGACGTCCCAACGACAAAATCGGTGTCGCCGGCGTCATCGAGGGCCTCTCGCCCGAGGCACGGGCCTATTTCGCCGCCGGCGGGCTCGGAATATTGATCGGCGACGGCGCGCTCAGTTACCAGCCGGAGAAGATCCTCGAAACCTATTACTCCTACAGCCTGAACACGTGGTCCAGCGTCACGTTTGATTACCAGTTCGTCGCCGACCCCGCCTATAACGCCGCCCGCGGCCCGGTCAATATTTTTGCCGGCCGGCTTCACGCGGAATTCTAAACGGACGTTGGGCCGAGGCAATTAGAGCGAACGATGGGCTGGAACATCACGATGCGCGGGTCGGCCTCGCCGGCACGTTCGAAATGGCCGCGCATCGCCGCGTCCCTGCCTGCTGATGCTGTTGCTGGCCGGCGCCGGTTACCACGCGCGCTCTGCCGGTCGGCTTCCGGTGTGGATCGAGATCCTAGGCTTCCTCGCGATCAGTTCGGCCATCGCCATTCTCATCGAGTGGGGCGGAAAACCGGACGACGGACGATAGACCCAGGATCCGCCGCGCCGCTTTGCACCGCCCGTTGCGCCGGCGACGATCCGGTCACCGGCCATGTTGCCGTTGCGACACGCTTGGCCAATTCCGGCAAGCAGGCGCGGCGGCGCGGTCGCCGCACCGCGACGCTTGGGCTATTGAACCTGCGCAAAGCCGCGATGCGGCAATCTAGCTGTCACATGAATGTTGCAGTTAGATCGGGATGTGGGTCGGGGCTATCGTGAAAAAATTGGTCGTGGCGGCGATCCTGGGCGGCGTCGTGCTTGCCACCGCGCAGCACACGCTCGCGGCCGACGATATTTTGCCGAACAAAGCGCCGCCCGCCCCTTCCGCCTATGATTGGAGCGGGTTCTATGTCGGCTCGCATCTCGGCTACGCCACCGGAAATTCCAATTGGTCGGCGACGCAAGGCGGGGCGCCGACGCCGAGCCTGGCCGGCTCGCTCGATTTTTTCCATCCCTACGACGCCTTCACGGGCACCGGCAGCTACTTTCTCGGTATGCAGGCCGGCTATAATCATATGCTCGCGTCGCGGATTCTGCTCGGCGTCGAAGCGGACGTGTCGTTTCCGAGCGTGCTTGGCGGAACGCAAACCATATCCTCCGCGCTGATCGGCCAAGCGAGCTATCAGGACCAGGTGGAATTCTCCGGCACGCTGCGCGGCCGCATCGGCTATGCGCTTGGGAACTGGCTGTTCTATGCGACGGGCGGTTTCGCCTGGAGCTACGACCAGTTCACCCGCACGCAGCTTGCCGGCGTACCGGCCGGCGGCACCGCGCAACCGGGCGAGGTCGAGACGCAGTACATGGTGCCGCGCGTCGGCGGCGCCGTCGGCGGCGGCGTGGAGTTCGCGCTCACTTCGAGTTGGGCAGCGCGGCTCGAATTTCTCTATATCGATTACGGCACGCGCAGCGTCGCCTTCCCCGATGCCGCCCAGCGCTTCGATTCCGATCTCGCCGTCGAGAGCCTGCGGGTCGGCCTCGATTACCGGCTCGGCAATGACGGCATCGATCCCGGCATCTTCACCACCGGACCGGCGGCGCTCGACCTCGATCGCTTCATCGTGCACGGACAAACCACCTTCATCGAGCAATACGACGCCGCCGTTCCACGCACCCTACAGCGGCGTGAACAGCCTCGCGCTCGAACAGTCGGGCGCGAGACTTGGGATGCCACATTGGCCGCTGGCTTTAAGTTGTGGCGGGGCGCCGAACTGTGGATCGATCCGGAGATCGACCAGGGCTTCGGACTGAGCAACACCGAAGGCATCGCCGGCTTCCCGAGCGGCGCCGCGTTCAAGGTCGGCTCCTCGGCGCCGTATCCGCGCATCCAACGAACCTTCATCCGGCAGACCATCGATCTCGGCGGCGACAGCCAGAAGGTCGACGCCGACCTCAACCAGTTCGCCGGCTCGCAGACCGCCGATCGGCTGGTCGTCACCGTCGGCAAGTTCTCGGTCTCGGATGTGTTCGATACCAACAAATATGCGCAGAATCCGCGCAAGGACTTCATGAACTGGGCGCTGATCGACGCCGGTGCGTTCGATTACGCCGCCGACGCCTGGGGGTACAGCTACGGCGCGGCGGCCGAGTGGTACCGGGGCAACTGGACCCTGCGCGGCGGCTTGTTCGACCTTTCGATCGTTCCCAACAGCACCGAGCTCGATCCGAACTTCCAGGAATTCCAATGGATCGGCGAAATCGAGCGCCGCTACGATTTTTGGGGGCATCCCGGCAAGGTCGCGGTCACCGGTTTTCTCAGCCGCGGCCGCATGGGCAGCTACGAGGATGCGATCGCGTTGGCTCAAATCACCGGCGGCCCGGCCGATATCGCCGCGGTCCGCGAATATCGCAGCCGCGGCGGCGTCAGCGCGAACCTCGAGCAGGAGATCACGTCCGATCTCGGCTTCTTCATGCGCGGCGGCTGGGCCGACGGCGACATCGAGCCCTATGAATACACCGATATCGACCGCACCATCGCCGCCGGTCTGTCATTGAACGGCCGGCCATGGGGACGCCCGAACGACACGGTCGGACTGGCCGGCGTCGTCAACGGCATTTCGCCGGAGCACGTGGCGTTTCTCAACGACGGCGGCCTCGGCATTCTGGTCGGCGACGGCATGTTGCCGCATCCCGGTCCTGAAGAGATCATGGAGACCTATTACAAGCTCCCGGTCTACAAATGGTACGTAACGTTCGACTATCAGTTCATCGTCAACCCCGCCTACAACCGGGATCGCGGTCCGGTCTCGGTGCTCGGCACCCGCCTGCATACGGAATTTTGAGTTGTGCCGGCTGCCGGCCGTCGCCCCGCGAGTGTCGGACGTAACGCCATATTGTCCGCCGCATGATGATCGACACGGCGGCCACTTCGGTCCAACGTGGCCTGTCGTCGGGGAACGGACATGAGGGGGCTACTCGCCGCCGGCGTTTGGTTGCTTGTGCTCGGCGGGGGCGCCGACGCCGCCGACCTCGGGGAGGCCATGGCGGTCAAGGCGCCGCAGGCCTCGGCGCCTGCTGATTGGACCGGATTTTACGTCGGCGCCCATCTCGGCTACGCCGCCGGCTCGTCGAATTGGTCGGCCACGTCGACGGCGGCGGCCGCGCCGGCGCTTGCCGGCTCGCTCGATCTCTATAATGGGTACGGTCTTTTCACCGGTACCGGCAGCTACCTCACCGGCCTGCAGGCCGGCTATGATTATCTCTCGCCGTCGCGAATTTTGCTCGGCATCGAGGCCGACGCGTCATTCCCGAACACCATCGCCGGCACCGCGACGCTCGCCGCGCCGTCGATCGGTGCGGCGAGCTATGCGGAGCAGATGGAATTCTCCGGCACGGTGCGCGGCCGCATCGGTTATGCGCCCGGAGCTTGGCTGTTCTATGCCACCGGCGGCTTCGCTTACAGCTACGACCAATTCACGCGCACGCAACTCGCCGGCATGCCGGCCGGAGGCACCGCGGTTCCCGGTGCGGCGGAAACCTTGTTCATGGTGCCGCGCGTCGGCGGCGCTGCCGGCATCGGCGCCGAACTCGCGCTGACGCCGCACTGGGCGGCGCGGCTGGAATATCTCTTCACCGATTACGCTTCGCGCGGCGTGAGCTTTCCCGCCGGCGCGCAGCGGTTCGATTCCGACCTCGCGTTGCAGACGCTCCGCGTCGGCCTCGATTATCAGCTCGGCCACGACGGCATCGATCCCGCCGTCTTCATCGCGGGACTGTCGCCGCTCGACCTCGATCGCTTCGTCGTGCACGGACAGGGGACCTTCATCGAGCAATATGCCGCGCCGTTCCGCGCGCCCTATAGCGGCCCGAACAGCCTCGCGCCGAACTCCGGCCGCGAGACCGGCGACTTCATGCTGGCCGGCGGCTTCACGCTGTGGCGCGGCGCCGAAATGTGGATCGATCCCGAGCTCGGCCAGGGTTTCGGACTGAGCAACACCGAAGGCATTGCCGGATTTTCCAGCGGCGCCGCATTCAGGGTCGGCGCCTCGGTCCCGTATCCGCGCATCCAGCGGACCTTCATCCGGCAGACCATCGATCTCGGCGGCGACAGCCAGAAGGTCGACGCCGATTTCAATCAGTTCGCCGGCTCCCGCACTGCCGACCGGCTGGTCATCACCATCGGCAAATACTCGGTGTCCGACATCTTCGATACCAACAAATATGCGCAAGATGCGCGCAAGGACTTCATGAACTGGGCGCTGATCGACGCCGGCACGTTCGATTATGCCGCCGACGCCTGGGGCTACACCTATGGCGCGGCCGTCGAATGGTACCGCGGCGCCTGGACTCTGCGCGGCGGCCTGTTCGACCTTTCCAACGTGCCGAACAGCACCGATCTCGATCCGACGTTCCAGCAATTCCAATGGCTCGGCGAAATCGAGCGCCGCTATGATCTTTGGGGCCATCCCGGCAAGGTCGCCGTCACCGGCTTTCTCAGCCGCGGCCGCATGGGCAGCTTCGAGGACGCCATCGCGTTGGCTGCAAATCACCGGCGGCCCGGCCGATATTGCCGCGGTCCGGAAATATCAGAGCCGCGGCGGCGTCAGCGCCAACCTCGAGCAGGAGATCACATCCGATCTCGGCTTGTTCATGCGCGCCGGCTGGGCCGACGGCGACATCGAGCCGTTCGACTATACCGACATCGACCGCACCGTCGCCGGCGGCGTCTCACTCAACGGCAAATCGTGGCGACGTCCGGACGATACGGTCGGCATCGCCGGCGTGATCAACGGCATTTCAAGCGTCCACGAGGCGTTTCTCAATGACGGCGGTTTGGGCATCCTGGTCGGCGACGGTCGGCTGCCGAATCCCGGTCTCGAAGCAGATCATCGAGACGTATTACAGCTACGCCCTGAGCTCCGCGACCAAAGTCACGTTCGACTATCAGTTCGTCGTCAATCCCGCCTACAATACCGACCGCGGGCCGGTGAATATCGTTGCGGGGCGGTTCCATACCCAGTTTTAGGGTTCCGCGCGCGATTTCAGGTCGGCCGCGCTTGGGCCGTCGTGGCGGAACCGGACAGGCGCTTGCCGTCGCTCCCGCAATTTACCACGTTCGCGCTGCGCCGGTTTTGTTCGGGTGGTCCCGGAACTACAGGGCGGTCAACGAATTAGGCCCAATGGGCGCCACTGTTGCCGGCCTGTTCATGGCGGATCTGCATGCGCGGGAGGTGTGCAGGCGGCCGTTAACCCAGTGCCGGTCGGAGGAGCGGAGCCGTGGGGGGGTCAATGCAGTTGTCTTCGGTCGGCACTGCGCCGGCAACGCCGACGGTCCTTCTTGTCGAAGACGAGGTTCTCATTCGCCTGATGATCGCCGAGGAACTTCGTGGCCGCGGCATCCATGTTCTGGAAGCATCGAGCGCCGACGAAGCCTTGACCGTGCTCGAGAGCGCGCTGCCCGTCCATCTCCTGTTCACCGACATTCATCTGCCGGGCACCATGAACGGCGTCGCGCTGGCGAACCTGGCCCACGTGCGCTACCCGCATCTGAAACTCATCATTACGTCGAGCCAGGAGCCGGCCGGCGGCGCAGTCGCGGACGCGTTCATCCCGAAGCCTTATGACCTTCCGGCGGTGATCAGGCGGGTCGAAGCGTTACTGACGCAATTTCCTAGATGACGCCTGAAAGCCGCACGCCGCCGCAACCGATGGAAACCATCCTTGTCGTCGAGGACGAGGTGCTGGTCCGCATCGTCATCGCCCAATATTTGCGTGATTGCGGCTATCGAGTCATCGAGACGGTCAACGCCGACGAAGCTATCGCAGTGCTCAAGCTGGCCGACATCGTCGTCGACGTGATCTTCACCGACATCGACATGCCGGGCGCGTGGACGGATTCAGCCTCGCCAGCTGGGCGCGCGCCAATCGTCCAGGCGCCGAAGTCATCCTCACCGGCACGATCACCGCGTGCGGTCAACGCCGCCGCCGACCTGTGCGAACAGAACCGTACGGTGCCGAAACCGTATGAACCACAGGTCGTGCACGACCGCATCCGACGTCTCTTGGCGGCGCGGCCGCCAAAGAAGCCGTAAGGTGGTGCGAAAGCGGCGCCGCAGCCGCCGCTGCTACGGCCCGGGCAGCGTCGTATCACTTTGATACATCGGTAAATCCAGCCGGCTGGGGCCGCCGGCGTTTTCCGCGTCGCCAAGGCGCGGCCGGCCGTTTAAGATGCCGCCGGAGAGCCCGCATTCACCCGTGAAAAGCGGCGGAATCGCCAAGGAACGACCATGTCCACGTCCCTGATGAAGGCGCGTAGATTTGCGCCTCTGTTCTGGTGCCAAGCCTTTTCGGCGTTCGGCGACAACTTTCTCAAGCAGGCGCTGGTGCTGCTGATCCTGTTCCAGGTCAGCGCCGCCAATTCGGGGGCTTTGATCCAGCTCGCCGGCGCCGCGCTGACCTTCCCCTTCTTCTTCCTCTCCGGCATCGGCGGCGAGCTGGCCGACCGCTACGACAAGGCGACGGTCGCGCGGCGCCTGAAGCTGTTCGAGATCGGCGTCGCCGCGCTCGCGGTCGGCGGCTTCGCGTTCCATTCCCTTGGCGTGCTGTTCCTCGCCGTGTTCCTGTACGGCGTGATCGCGGCGCTGTTCGGCCCGATCAAATACGGCATTCTGCCCGACCACCTCGCCCGCGAGGAGCTGACCAAGGGCAATGCGCTGGTCGAGGGCGGCACGTTCCTCGCCATTTTGCTCGGCACCATCGTCGCCGGCTTGGCGGCCGCGGGCGGCGGCGACGCCATTCATTTCGCCTGGCTGATGATCGTGTCGGCGGCGGCGTGCTGGATCGCGAGCCTGTTCATCCCGGCGACCGGCGAGGGCGCGCCGCATCTGCGGGTCAACCCGAACATCGCGGCGTCGACCATTGCGCTGATCAGATACATCCGCGCCGAGCCGCGGCTGTGGTGGGGCGCCATGGTGGCGAGCTGGTTCTGGCTGGTCGGCATCGTCGTGCTGTCACTGCTGCCGCCTCTGGTCACCTATCAGATCGGCGGCACCGAAGGCGTCGTCACGCTGTTCCTCGCCATTTTCTCGGTCGCGGTGGCGGTCGGATCGGCGCTCGCCGCGTGGCTCGCCCACGGCCGCATCATGCTGTTGCCGACGCTTTTCGCCGGCGTTCTGCTCGGCATTTTCGCGCTCGACCTCGGCTGGACCGCGTCGGCGCTTGCGCCGCCGTCCGTTCCGGTCGACCTGGCGCATTATTTCTCGTCGCCGCACAGCCTCCACATCGCCATCGATCTCGCCGGGCTCGCCATCGCCGGCGGTCTGTTCATCGTGCCGACCTTCGCCGCGGTGCAGGCCTGGGCCGGGCCGGATCATCGCGCGCGCGTCGTCGCGGCGGTCAACGTCCTCAACGCCGCGTTCATGGTCGTCGGCGCGGTGTTCTTCGGCTTGCTGCAGAAGCTCGGCTTGAGCATTCCGCTGCTGTTCGGGCTGATCGGCGTCGCCAATCTCGTCGTCACCGTCATCATCGCCCGCACCTTGCCGACCAACTGGCTGATCGATTTCCTTTCGATCGTGTTCCGCAGCCTGTTCCGGCTCGAGGTCACGGGGCTCGAGAACGTCGAAAAGGCCGGCCACAACGCCATCATCGCCATGAACCATGTCAGCTTCCTCGACGCGGCGGTGGCGGTGTCGCTGTCTGCCCAAGCGGCCGGTGTTCGCCGTCGATGTCGGCATATCGCAGCGATGGTGGATCCAGCCGTTCCTGCCGTTCGTGCGCACCATGGCGATCGATCCGCTCAAGCCGATGGCGCTGCGCACCATCATCAATGCGGTGCGCGACGGCGACATGCTGGTGATCTTTCCCGAGGGCCGCATCACGCTGACCGGCAGCCTGATGAAAGTCTATGACGGCGCCGCCATGATCGCCGACAAGTCGGACGCGATGGTGGTGCCGGTGCGCATCGAAGGGCCGGAGCGGACGCCGTTCAGCCGGCTCACGGCGGCGCAGGTGCGCCGCCGCCTGTTCCCGAAGTTCAAGGTCACCATCCTCGAACCGGTGAAGATGAACGTCGACCCCGCGCTCAAGGGGCGCAAGCGGCGCGCCGCCGCCGGCGCGGCGATGTACGACATCATGTCGGACCTGATGTTCCGCTCGACCTCGACCGACCGCACCATCGTCGAGGCGGTGATCGAGGCGGCGCACGTCCACGGCGGCAAGTGGCTGGCGATCGAGGATCCGACCAGCGGCCGTCTGACCTACAAGCGGCTGTTGCAGGCGACGCGCATCCTCGGCGCCAAACTGATGCCGCTGGCGGCCGAAGGCCGCCCGCTCGGCGTCATGCTGCCGACCTCCAACGGCGCCGCGGTGACCGTGCTGGCGCTGTTGTCCGGCGGCCGCGTGCCGGCCATGATCAATTTCAGCGCCGGCGCCGCCAACGTTCTCGGCGCCTGCCGCGCGGCCAAGATCGACACCATCATCACCGCGCATGCCTTCGTCGAAAAGGCCAGGCTCGAGAAGCTCATCGCCGCGATCGAAAAGGACTTGCGCATCGTCTATCTGGAAGACGTGCGCAAGACCGTGAGCTTCGCCGACAAGCTGCGGGGCGCGCTGCGCGCCGAACAAGCCGCTGGTCGCGCGCAAGCCCGACGACTGGGCGGTGATCTTGTTCACTTCCGGCACGGAGGGCACGCCGAAGGGCGTCGTGCTCTCCCACCGCAACGTCCTGGCGAACGTCGCGCAGGCCGAGGCCCGCATCGATTTCGGCCGCGACGACCTGCTGTTCATGGCGCTGCCGGCGTTCCACTCGTTCGGCTTCATGGGCGGCATCGTGCTGCCGCTCATTTCCGGCGTGCCGACGTTTCTTTATCCGTCGCCGCTGCACTATCGCACCGTGCCGGAATTGGTTTACAGCATCTGCGCCACCTACATGTTCGGCACCGACACGTTCCTCGCCGGCTATGCCCGCATGGCGAACGCCTACGATTTCCGCTCGCTGCGCTACATCGTCGCCGGCGCCGAGCCGATCAAGGAATCGACCCGCCGGATTTATCTGGAAAAGTTCGGCATGCGCATCCTCGAGGGCTACGGCGTGACCGAAACCTCGCCGGTCCTGGCGTTCAACACCCCGATGTTCAACAAGTTCGGCACCGTCGGCAAGCTGTTTCCGGGCATGCAGGCGCGGCTGGAAAAGGTCGCGGGCGTCGACGACGGCGCCGGGCGCCTGTTCGTCAAGGGCCCCAACGTGATGCTCGGCTATCTGCGCGCCGACAATCCGGGCGTGCTCGAGCCGCCGCACGAGGGCTGGTACGACACCGGCGACATCGTCGCGATCGACGAGCAGGGCTATATCGCCATCAAGGGCCGCGCCAAGCGCTTCGCCAAGGTCGGCGGCGAGATGATCTCGCTCGCGGCCGTCGAGATGCTCGCCGCCGAGCTGTGGCCGAACTACAATTCGGCGGTGATCGCCATCCCCGACGATCGCAAGGGCGAGCGCCTGATCCTGGTCACCGACAAGCACAGCGCAACCCGCGCCGAATTCCAGGCCTATGCGCGCTCGAAGCATGCCGCCGAGCTGATGAAGCCTTCAGAGGTCATCATCGCTCGACAAGCTGCCGCTGTTGGGCTCCGGCAAGCCCGATCTCGTGACGCTGCAGAAATTCGTCGCCGATCAGGCGGCGGCCAAGGCCGCGGCGGCGGAGTAGTTCGCACCGCGGCGCTCGGTCCGCGCGCTATTTTATTTTCTGTTCAGCTTCCGCGCTCGGCGAGCCCGGCGAGCCGGCGAACCTGCGACCGCTGCGCATAGTGAGCCATGCTCGCTTTCACGTCCGCGGCACCGCCGCATTGCTGAAGATCCGTAAACTTTATCTGTTCACTTCGCGCTAAGCGATACACACCCTGTAAAGAATACCGCTTCAACCAATCTTCAGCATAGCAGGAGAAGCCGGCGCCACTTCACCAATTCCACACTACCGGCACCCCAATACTCGTCACGACATACGAAGAACTACTGACGCGTCAGCAGGGGACAGACTTGCGTACGAGCACGGTCGTGATGATCGCCTTTGCAGTCCTGTTCGGACTGATCGCGGTGTTCCTGGCGCAGACCTGGCTCAACAACCAGGCCGAACAGCGCATGCGGAGCCTCGAGGCGCAGAAGAAGCCGGACGTGCCGGCGCGCACGATCGTGGTCGCGGCCCGCCCGTTGCGCTTCGGCGACGAGCTCGGCGGCGCCGCGCTGCGCGAAGTGCCGTGGCCGCAGGACGCGTTGCCGCCGGCGCCTTCGCCAAGATTGCCGAACTCACGTCGGGCCGCCGCGTCGTGGTGCTGCCGATGGAGGCGAACGAAGCGGTGCTGGCGTCCAAGATCACCGGTCCGGGCCAGCGCGCGACCCTCTCCGCGGTGCTGGGCGAGGGCATGAAGGCCGTCACCATTCGCGTCAACGACGTCGAAGGCGTCGCCGGCTTCGTCTTGCCGGGCGACCATGTCGACGTCGTCCTCACGCGCCAGAGCGACAAGGATAACGCCTCGAACGACGTCATCGTGCAGAACGTGCGCGTTCTCGCCGTCGACCAGCAGGCCGACGCGCGCTCGGAAAAGGCCGCCGTTGCCAAGGCGGTCACGGTCGAAGTCGACGAGACCGACGCGCAGAAGCTTTCGCTGGCGGCCGCCGTCGGAACGATGTCGCTGTTGCTGCGCAAGGCCGGCGAGATCGGCGACACACGGCCGCTGCGGGTGACGCTGACGGATCTGTGGCGCGCGGCGCAGACATCGTCGCGTTACGTCACGATCGAGGTGATGCGCGGCTCGAAGCGCGAGAATTACAGCGTGCCGGTGGAGGGCGCGCCGGCGCTTTCGGCCGGCGCTGCCAATGGAGGAGCCGGCGCACGACTGACGGTCGGCGGCGCGGGACAAACGAGTTTTGGGGCGTGGGACAGAAGTTGGGACAACGGCAGGAGCGACGGGGAGGTCGACGTGACGAGCCAGTACAAGAGTTCAAATAAAAGCGCCGGGAGCGACCGGCCGGAACGTGCACCGCTCATTTCTGCGCAAGCAGGAATTCGGTGGTTGGTGTCGGCGTTGGCGGCGATCATCGCGGCCGCGCTCGCCTTGGCGCCGGCGGCGTCGCAGGCGCAGCAGCGGGTCGCCTTCGCCGGCACGGGACATACCGCGACGGTGATGGTGACGGTCGGCAAGACGGAGGACATCCGCACCGACCAGAGCCTGCGTCGACATCAGCGTCGGCGATCCCGACGTCGCCGACGTCAATCCGCTCACCGACCACGCGCTGTCGATCCTCGGCAAGAAGATCGGGACGACGCGCGTGACCGTCTACGGCGACGGCAAGAAGCAGGTCGGAATCTTCGACGTCGAGGTGTCCTACGACATCTCGCGGCTGAGCGCCGAAATCACGCGCTTCACCGGCGGCGGCATCAAGGTGTCGTCGATCAACGGCCGTCTGATGTTGAGCGGCATCGCGCCGGACGCCGTCACCCTCGACAAGGCGGTGATGATCGCGCGGCAGTTCGCGTCCGGATCCGATCAACACCGTGACGGTCGCGGCGCCGCAGCAGATCATGCTCGAGGTCCGCTTCATCGAAGCCTCGCGGCAGGCGAGCCGCGAGCTCGGCTTTCAGTGGAACATGTTCGGCCAAAGCACCGTCGCCAACGTCGGCAATCAGGTCGGCGCCGTCGCAATTGCCGATCACGACGGCGGGCGGTGCGTTCCAGCAGCCGGGCGCCAATGCCGGCGGTCAGAACTTGACCGGCAATTTGCCGCTGTCGACGGTAACCGCGGCCGGCGTTCTGTCCGGCAGCGCGCCCTTCGGCTTCGTCGTCAGCCAGCTGATCGGCGGCTCGAACTCGCTCAACGTCGCGGTCAATGCGCTCGAGCAGAAGGGCCTCGCCCGCAGCCTGGCGGAGCCCAACCTGGTCACGCTGTCGGGCGAAACCGCGAGCTTCCTCGCCGGCGGCCAATTCCCGGTGCCGACCGCGGCCGCGCTCGGCACCATCTCCTTCACGCTACCAGCCTTACGGCGTCGGCCTCTCGTTCACGCCGACCGTGCTCAAGGGCGGACTGATCAATCTCGTCATCAAGCCGGAGGTGAGCGAGATCGATACCTCGACGACGGTGACGGTCGCCGGAACGTCGGTGCCGGGCCTGATCACGCGCCGCGCCTCGACCACGCTCGAACTGCGCGACGGTCAGAGCTTCATGCTCGGCGGCCTGTTGCAGAACACCAGCCAGACGGCGCAGGATCAATTGCCGTGGATCGGCGACGCGCCGGTGATCGGCGCCCTGTTCCGCTCCAGCCAATATCAGAAGAAGGAAACCGATCTGGTCATCGTGGTGACGCCGCACATCGTGCATCCGCTGGCGCCGACGCAGACCGTTCATACGCCGCTCGACAACACGCTGCCCGCGCAACGATGTCGACTTCTTCCTGATGGGCCAGGCCGAAGTCAGTCCGGCGCTGGCGCGCCTCGCCGTCGGCGCGCTCAACCGGCCCTATGTCGGCCACATCCTCGACCTGCCGAAGAATGGAGTGACCTATGTCTCGGCTCAAGGATTGAGACAAGCGTCGAACGCGCCGCTAGCAGGATCGTGGCAGCGGTGGCGCTCCTCGCATTGCTCGCCGGCTGCTCCGATCTCTACTTCGATCGCCGCGATACGATCGCGCTCGGCGCCGGCGACGCCCTTGCGGCCAACGCCGTCGAACAGATGGTCGATCCGTGGCCGGCGCATTCGGGCGACACCGCGATCCCCGGCGACGGCAACAAAATGCAGGCCGCCGTCGAGCGCTATCGCAAGAACAAAGTCACCCAGCCGGTCGATGCGATGGCCGCGGTTTCTCCGACTACGCCGTCGACGGCGTCGAGCGGCTCGTCCGGCAGTTCCACCAGCAGTTCGTCGTCGACGACGCCAAGCCAGCACGCAATGACGGCAATTGTGATCTCGACGCGACAACGAGTCTGACCATGCGCATCGGTCGATCCATAACTCCGGGAGTCCAGGCGAGGGTCGTCGTCCTCACCGCCGACGAAGGTTTCGAGGAATCCGTCCGCGCCACGTTCGGCGCCAGCGCCCAGATCGGTCTCGACATCATCAAGGGCCGGCTGTCGGAGCGCGACCAGGTCGAGCTCGAAAGCGCCACCGTCGTCGTCGTCGACGTCGATGGCGGCGACGAGGCGGAACTGGAAGCGCTCGAGCGGATCGTGTTGCGGATCGGCAACCGGCCGCCGGTCGTCGCCATCACGCAGAATTTCGACGAAGCGGTCGCGCGCCGTCTGATGCAGATGCGGGTCGCCGATTTTCTGACCAAGCCCGTATCGCCGATCGATCTGGTGCAGACCTGCGCGCGGGTCGCCAAGCCGCCGCCCAGCGCGGACACGACGGAAGCGCAGATCTTCACCTTCCTGCCCGCCGTCGGCGGCGCCGGCGTCACCACGCTCGCGGTGCAGACCGCGATGCTGCTCCTCAACAGCGCCGGCGCGCGGGACAAGACCGCGACCTGCCTGGTCGATCTCGATTTTCAGCACGGCGCCTGCGCCGATTATCTCGACATCGAGCCGCGCCTCAATCTCAACGAGATCGAACCGCGGCCGGAGCGCCTCGACCGCCAATTGCTCGAAATCATGTTGTCGTACCACCCCTCCGGTCTGGCGGTGATCGCGGCGCCGAACCGGCCGGCGGAGATGCGCTCGTTCGATCCCGACGTAGTGACGCGGCTCCTCGACCTGGTGTCGTCGAATTTCGACTATGTCGTGTTCGACATGCCGCGCACCTGGTTCTCGTGGACCGACAGCGTGCTGCTCGGCTCCAACAAGCTGTTCATCGTCACCGAAACGACCGTGCCGGGCTTGCGCCACGCCAAGCAGCTCGTGGAAGCGGTCCGCGAACGGCTCGGCGACGGCCCGAAGCCGCAGGTCATCATCAACCGCTTCGAGCAGAAACTGTTCTCGACCGGGCTGCGCCGCAGCGACATCGAGCAGGCGATCGGCGAATCCTTCGCCGCCTGCATCCCGAACCATTACGGCCTGGTGCGCGAGGCGATCGACCGCGGCGTTCCGCTCGACGAGGTCAAGCCCGGCAACAAGATCACGGCGCAGCTCAAGAAACTCATTCTTCCGCAAGGCGGCGCCAAGCCGGGCAAGGAGCCGGCGGCGCTGGCGAAGAAGCTCAAGCTCTCGCTGGCGCGGACTTAGAGGCATGGCGATGGCAGGTCGCTTCACCGCACGCCGCGTCTCGTCGCCGGAACTGGTTCCGGCCGAGGAAAGCGTGCTCGAGGGCGTGTCGTGGACGGTGTTTCCCGAAGCGCCGCCCGAGGCGATGCCCTCGGCGGCGTCGGCGCATGCCGCCAATCCGCTGCTCACCGACAAGCTCCTCGACGCCAAGGTCCGCCTGCACCGCCGGCTGATCGAGGAGATCAATCTTTCCGCGCTGGAAAAGCTGCCGGAGGAGGAGATCCGCGGCCATATTCAGCAACTGGTGTCGCAATACGTCCTGGTCGAGCGGCTGGCGCTCAACACCCAGGAGCTCAACGAATTCGTCTCGGAGATTCTCGACGAAATGACCGGGCTCGGTCCGCTCGAGCCGCTGCTCAAGGACCCCACCGTCAACGACATCCTCATCAACGGCCACGAATGCGTCTATGTCGAGCGGGGCGGCATGCTCGAGCCGACCGGCGTGCGCTTCAAGGACGAGGCGCATCTCCTGCGCATTATCAATAAGATCGTCTCCGCGGTCGGCCGCCGGGTCGATGAAGCCCATCCGATGTGCGACGCGCGTCTGCTCGACGGCTCGCGCGTCAACGTCGCGGTGCGCCCGGTCGCGGTCGACGGACCGCTGATGTCGATCCGCAAATTCTCCAAGAAGCCGATGAACCTCAACAAGCTCGTCGACATCGGCGCGCTGCGGCCGCAAATGGCCGAGCTGTTGGCGGCGGCGGTGAAGGCGCGGGTGACGCTGATCATCTCCGGCGGCACCGGCTCCGGCAAGACCACGATGCTCAACGCGCTGTCCGCCTTCATCTCCGAGAAGGAGCGCCTCCTCACCATCGAGGACGCCGCCGAACTGCAATTGCAGCAGCCCCATGTCGGCCGCATGGAGACGCGCCCGCCCAACATCGAGGGCAAGGGCGAAATCCGCCAGCGCGATCTGGTCAAGAACGCGCTGCGCATGCGGCCCGACCGCGTCATCCTCGGCGAGTGCCGCGGCGAGGAAGCCTTCGACATGCTGCAGGCGATGAATACCGGTCACGAAGGCTCGATGGCGACCATCCACGCCAATACGCCGCGCGACGCGATTTCCCGCCTCGAGCAGATGATCGGCATGGCGGGCCTGCCGATGACGGTCGGCTCGATCCGCGGCCAGATCGCCGCCGCCATCCGCGTCATCGTGCAATTGTCGCGGCTCTCCGACGGCAAGCGCCGGGTGATGAGCATCGCCGAGATCACCGGCCTCGAAGGCGACATCGTCCAGATGCAGGAAATCTTCAAGTTCGTGCGCACCGGCACGTCGACGGACGGCAGCGTGCAGGGCCATTTCCAGGCGACCGGCGTGCGCCCGCGCTTCCTTACCGACCTCATCGCCATGGGGATCAAAATCCCCGGTTCCTATTTCGACCCGTCGCAACCGCTGTAGTGCTTGGCCGACCGCCGGGGTCACGGCGAAGACGCCCAATTAATTAATGGAGGACGGATGGTTAAGAGTACCGATTGTTAAAGGAGTGATGCCAAAAGACTGAAGTGATGGCGTTCCAAATCGATCCGATCTACCTGATCTGGCTCTCGGTCGCGATCTCGGCGGGGCTCGCTGCCGAGGCGGTCTATCTGCTCGGCTTTTCCACCGCCTCCTACCGCAGCCGCATCAACCGGCGGCTGATGCTGTCGAAGGAGGAGAAAAGCCGCGAAGCAGTGCTGATCGAGCTGCGCCGCGAGCGCGGGCTGACCGCGCCGGCGATTACCGGCTCGGCCTGGTCGCCCTCAACCGGCTGATCCTGCAATCGGGCGTCACCATCGGCTTGTCCCGCATCCTCGTGATCGTCGTCATCGCCGCGGTGGCGGTGTTCGTCGGCGTGCTGGTGTTCCGCGACAGCGTCGTGGAGGCGGTGCCGGCCGCGCTGTTGAGCGCCACGGCGCTGCCGTATTTGGTGCTGCGCTTCTTGCGCGGCCGCCGGCAAGGCAAATTCGCCGCGCAGTTCCCCGATGCGCTCGACATGATCGTGCGCAGCCTGCGCGCCGGCCATCCGGTGCCGATCGCCATCAACATGGTGAGCCGCGAAATGACCGACCCGATCGGCACCGAATTCGGCATCGTCTCCGACGAAATCACCTATGGCGCCGATCTCGAAACGGCGATGCGCAACCTCTACGCCCGGCTCGGCTCCGACGATCTGCCGCTGTTCGTCACCGCCGTCGGCATCCAGGGCTCGACCGGCGGCA
This sequence comes from uncultured Pseudomonadota bacterium, assembly GCA_963745155.1. Taxonomy (GTDB): domain Bacteria; phylum Pseudomonadota; class Alphaproteobacteria; order Rhizobiales; family Xanthobacteraceae; genus BOG-931. The sequence continues at coordinate 61,895 of CAVUWO010000018.1, forward strand.
ATCTCGGCGAGATTCTGGAAAACCTCTCCGGCGTGATCCGTCAGCGCTTCAAGATGCGGCGCAAGATCCGCGCGCTCGCCTCCGAGGCGCGCGCCTCCGCGATGATCCTCTCGGCGCTGCCGATCGGCATGTTCATCGTGGTGCAGGTGGTGGCGCCGGACTTCTATGCCGCCGTCTGGCATGAGCACCTCACCAAGGTCCTGCTCGGCGGCGCCGCCGGCTGGATGCTGATGGGCAATCTGATCATGTTCAAGATGGTCAACTTCAAGGTCTGAGACGCAAGGACGCGGCCATGGATGCGAACGTCGGTACCGGCCTGTTCGGCGACAGCGCTGCGCTCATGCTGAGCGTGCTGATCTTTCTCGCCGTCGGCACGCTCGCCTTCGCGGTCATGCTCGGCGCCCGCGCCCGCAGCGCGGTGCGCCGCCGCGCCCAGCGCGTCAACCTCGACGAGGGCGCCGCCGCCGGCGGGCGCTCGCTGCGCAATTCGGGCGTGAAGGCGGCGCAGCAGCTGATCGACTACGCCACCAAGCATTATTCCACGACCGACAGCAAGGACGTGAAATTGCTGCGGCGCCGGCTCACCCAGGCCGGCATCTACGACCCGCGCGCGCCGCAGTATTTCTTCTTTGTGCGGCTGGTGCTGGCGGTCGGTGGCGCGGTGGTGTCGTTCTTCGTGCTGCCGATGCTCGCCATGCAAGGCAAAAGCTCGTTCTGGCTTTTCGTCATGGTGGCCGGCCTCCTCGGCTACCTGACGCCGAGCCTCTGGCTCGACAAGCGGGTCAAGGCAAAGAAGGCCGAGCACCAGGCCGGCTTCCCCGACCTCATGGATCTTCTGGTGGTCTGCGCCGACGCCGGCCTCGCCATGGAGGCTTCGCTCGACCGCGTCGGCCGCGAGCTCGGCGAGGCTTACCCGTCGCTCGCCGCCAACATCCATATGGCGACGCTCGAGATTCGCGCCGGCCGCACGCCTCAGCGAGGCGCTCGATCACCTCGGCGACCGGCTCGGCCTCGACGAGGCGCGCTCGTTCGCCACCTTGATCCAGCAATCCGACGAGCTCGGCTCGTCCATCAGCGACGCGCTGCGCGTCTACAGCGAAGACATGCGCCACAAGCGCATGTCGCGCGCCGAGGAGAAAGCCTACTCCTTGCCGGCCAAGCTCTCGGTGCCGATGATGGTGTGTATTTTCCCGACGCTGTTCGTGGTGATCCTGCTGCCGGTCATCGTGCGCATGTCCACGGGCAATTGGCAGTGATGACGGGCGAGTTTCCGCTCGAGCGCACCCGCCTTTCAGATTGACCAGGCGATATTTCGCCGCGGCGGCGCCGCCGCGATGGCGGGGAACAATCGCAGCCCTGTCGCTTTGACCGCGAGTGTTGATCATGCGGGTTCCGGCGGTTTCGCGAATCGCGACAGCGCCGGCAGGCCAGTCCTTGGTCGTCCGCCGGCAAGAGACGTTGCGCCATGCCACGACCCGACCCGGTTGCCGCCTTGCGTACGAGCTTTGAAGCCGCGGCCCGGTGGGCGGTGGCGACCTCGACGCATTTCGCCAGGTTGCGGCAAACGGCCGAGCGCCGCGCGGACCAGGGGCTGCGGCCGCGCCGAAGGCGTTGGGGCCTCTATCTGGCGTCGAGCCTGCTGACGGCCCTCTTCGTCGCGGCGGCCCTGCCGGTATGGGCGCTCTACGGCATGCAGTTTCCGTCAGTGCCGGAAGTCACCCGGCCACGTGCCGTCGTGCTGCAGACGGCCGACGGCCAGCCTTTGTTCCACCAGGGCGCCTTTCAGCTCGCAGCCGTCGCCGCCAAGGACATGCCGCCGGACGTCGTCAACGCGGTCATCAGCATCGAGGATCGCCGCTTCTACCAGCACGGCGCGCTCGATCTCTATGCGATCGCGCGCGCGCTCAAGCAGAATTACGACGCCGGCAACGTCGTCGCCGGCGGCAGCACCATCACCCAGCAGCTCGTCAAGATCCTCTTTCTCAGCCCGCAGCGCACCTATCGACGCAAGCTTCAGGAAGCGGCGATGGCGATCTGGCTCGACCATCATCTGACCAAGGATGAGATCCTGACGAGCTACCTGAACAACGTCTATCTCGGCTCCGGCGCGATCGGATTTCCCGCCGCCGCCAGGATTTATTTCAACAAGGACGTGCGCGACCTCCGTCTCCCCGAGGCGGCGATGCTCGCCGGAATGATCCACGCGCCGAGCGAGACCGATCCGCTGCACAATCCCGACATAGCGCGCAAGCGCGCCGCCGCGGTGCTCGACGCCATGGTCGCGAACGGCAAGATCACCCCCGCACAGGCCGTGGTGGCGAAGCTTGGCCCGGCGACGACTGATCCCACGGCGGTCGCGCCACCGTCTACGGGATGGTTCGCGGACTGGGTCTACGGCAAGGTCGCCGACGCGACGACGGCGCTCGGCGGCACGATGCAAATCCGCACCACGCTCGATTTGCGGCTGCAGCAGATCGCTGTCAACGCGATGAACACGGTCCTCGCTGCCGACGGCGCGGACAGACACGCAAGCCAGGCGGCGCTCGTCGCCATGCGGCCCGACGGTGCCGTGGTGGCGATGGTCGGCGGACGCAATTACGCCGCCAGCCAATTCAACCGCGCCGTCCAGGCCAAGCGCCAGCCCGGCTCGGCGTTCAAGCTGTTCGACTATTACGCGGCACTGCGCCACGGCCTTTCGCCGAACGACGAAGTTCTCGACGCGCCGATCGAGGTCGGCAACTGGCAGCCCGACAATTACTCCTCGCATTACCACGGCCGCGTGACGCTCGCGGACGCCTTCGCCTACTCACTCAACGCAGCCACCGTGCGGCTGTCGCAACAGGTCGGCATCGATCAGGTCATTGCAGCGGCGCGCGATCTTGGCCTGCGGGCGCCGCTGCGCAAGACGCCGAGCCTCGCCTTGGGCACTTCCGAAGTTAGCTTGCTCGATCTGACCTCGGCTTATGCCGCGGTCCGCTCCGGCGCGGCGCCGGTCGAGCCCTGGGAATCATCGCCGTCAGCATGCCGAACGACCGGTACGACACGCCGGTCGGCCGGCCGGACCAAGTCCAGCACAGTCTCGGCAAATATCAGAATGAGCTGATCGAACTCATGCGCGGCGTGGTCGCGCGCGGCACCGGCCGCGCCGCCGCTCTCGACGGCTTCGCCGCCGGTAAGACTGGCACCAGCCAGGACTATCGCGACGCTTGGTTCGTCGGCTTCAATGATGCGCTGATCGTCGGCGTGTGGGTCGGCAACGACGATCACAGCCCGATGAATTGCGTGGTCGGCGGCTCGCTTCCGGCGGAAATCTGGAAACGCTTCATGGAGCAATCCAAAGAGCCGCCTGCGTCTGCGACCACGCCCGCGGCGGCGCCCGTGACCGCCGCAAAGGCGCCGTCGCCGCCGGCCGCCGCCGCGCCGGGAGTTCTGCTCGATCAGGCGCCCGGCGTGGCGCCCGTCGCCGAAGCCTACAACGGGCGCTGCAACGTTCCGGTATGTCAGCAGTACTACCAGTCGTTTCGCATGTCCGACTGCAGCTATCAGCCTTACGGCGGTGGCGACCGGCGCTTGTGCGAACGATGAAGCGGCGCAACGCTTTTTCGTCCCGTCGGGTTTGCTTGGTTCGGTGCGATGTCGAGCCCGCCAGGCTTTTGAGCGTTCCCCTCCTGTCAATGCTGTCCTATGCTCCGATCCCGGAACTGAGCCCGGGACGGGCGAAGGGGAGGGTGGGATGCCGACCAGAAAGCATTATTTCGTCGAGCAGCGGGCCGACGGCCGCTATGCCGTGCGCGCCAAGGGATCGAAGCGCGCCAGCACGATCCTCGCGACCCAGCGCGAGGCCATTGCGCGCGTCGACGCACTCAATGCGACCGATCACCCAGACGTGGAGCGGGTGCGCAACACCAAGGTCGGCCATCGCGACAAGTGGCGGGCGAAGTAGCTGCGAGCGGCGACGGAATTGCGCTGGTGAGGCGCCGACGCTACGGGCTGATGCTCGGAGAGCCGGGCAGCTTCTTCACGCTTTCGGAGATGATCTTCGTCAGCTGCATCACCGCCTGGCTCAGATCGGCATAGTCCATGATGTCGCGCTGAACGCGATGGCCGTCGGCATCCAGTCGGTCGCGCAAATTCTGCAGTTCGCCGATCAGATCATCGATTTCGCGCGCGGAGTTTCCCGCGACGCGGCGCAGCAGTGTGTTGAGGTTGTTGGCGCTGACTTCGCTGTCGCCCGCGCCGTGATTGATGGCTTGATTGCTTGCTTGCTGTGGTCCTTGCCGGAAACCGGCGCCGTCGCGCCGCATCAGTTCACGGATATTGCCTTCGACTTCCGTCTCGATCGAGCGATCGAGCGGTTTGGCATCGAGCGGTTTCACAGAACTCATGACGCACCCCTTCCACCCGCCCGTTGCATCGGGCGGTTACACCGACGCCAATGGCCGCATGAAAATGTGACGACTTCGCGGCCCGTATCGGTCAAAAAACGGCGGCTGTGGATTTGCAGCTGCGCCGTGGTGTGCGTGTTGCGCGTTTCGCTACGTGCTCGCGTCTTCGCTCGTGCTTTCCAACGCGGCGGCCTCGCGCCAGATCGCGATCAGCACCGAGATGATCGCTGGTCCGAGGAAGAGCCCGATCAGACCGAAGCTTTCGAGCCCGCCTAGAATGCCGAGCAGAACCCACAGGAACGGCAGCCGGGTCGAGTTGCCGATCAGGGCCGGCCGCGCGAAATGGTCGGCGGCGGAGGCGACGACCGAGCCGAACACGACGAGCGCGATCGCGGCATGTCGTTTTGCCCTGAATCAGCAGGAACAGGGAACAGCCGATGAAAATGAGCGGCGCAGCGAAAGGAATGGAGCCGAGCACGCCGGTCGCAAATCCGAGCGACGTGGCGTGCGACAATCCGGCGACCGCATAGGCGACGCCGAGCAGCACGCCTTCGGCCAGGCCCACCAGCACCAGCCCATTGACGGCGCCGCGCACCGCGACGACCGCATTGCGGCCGAGCCGCCCGCCGGGCGGGCCGAACAGCTGTTCGCCGATGGTCTGCGATTCCTTGGCCACGCTGGCGCCGTCGCGATACAGGAAGAACAGGGTGACGAGCGTGAACACCAGGATGGTCAGGCGGCTTGCCACCTCGACCCCGAGCGCGCGCGTCATGTTCAGAATTCCGCCGGCCTCGGCGTGGCCGAGGAGCGGCCGATCGCCCCCGGCGTGGCGAGGTTCGCCTGCCACCAGGTCGCCGCCGTCGGGCCGACATAGGGGAGCCGGGACAGCCAATCGGGCGTCGCGAGGCCGTGTTCGTGCACCTCGCGCACCCACTGCACCAACGCGCCGCCGTCATGGGCGGCTTCGATGCCGAGCGTGATCAGCGGCAGCACGACGACCACCGCCAGAACGAGCGTAAGGATCGCCGCGACCCAGGTCCGTGCGATGCCGCGGCGGGCCAGCGCCTCGCGCAGCGGCCAGGTCGCGATCGCGAGCACCACGGCCCAGGCGAGCGACGGCAGGAAGTGCCACAGCATCCACACGCTCGCCAGCACCACCGCGATGATGAGGCCGGTGCGCGCGACCCGCTGCGTATCCCACTGTGAGTTCACCGCGTCGCCCTTCGGTGTCGTGCGGCGTCTCGTCGCCGCATCGTCCGCCGCATCCTACGCCGCGCGCGTCAATGCGCCAGATCGAACCCGACGGTAACGTGCACGTGCAAGGTGTCCTCGCCGGGCGCGATCGGCACCGACGGGGCCCGCCGCCATGGCCCGCATCATCGGATAAGGCGGCGGAGCGCCGGTATCTTCGGTGATCCAATTGACGTCGCCGAGGCTCATGCCCGCGGCATGGGCGTAAAGTTCGGCCTTGCGCTTGGCGTCGGCCATCGCCGCCTCGCGGGCCTCGTCGAGCGCCTTGGCGGTATCGGAATGCAGAAACTCCACGCCGCCGGCGTCGGTCGCCCCGGCCGCGATCAGGCGGTCGAGTGTCTCGCCGACCTTGTCGATCTGGCGGATCGTCACGCTGAGCTGATTGGAGACGGAAAAGCCGGACAATTTTTGTTCGTTCTGCTGCGTCACATAGACCGGCTGCACGGTAAAGCGCGCGGTCTGAACATCCTTCTGCGCCACGCCGGCATTGACCAGCGCCGCCATGACCGCCGCCATCGCTTTGGAATTGGCGTCGGTCGCCTCCTTGGCGGTCTTGCCGCGGGTGGTGACGCCGCTCCTGATCCGGGCATGGTCCGGTACCAGGGTGACGCTGCCGTCGCCGACCACGACGACACGCCGCTCCGGCGGCCGTTGCGCATCGTCCGCGCGCGCCGGCGCTGCGACGCAGATTGCTGCAGCGATCATCGTCGCCGCAGCGAGAATCAGCCGCGATGCGGCCGTCATGCGATTCAATTTTATCTGCATGATAATTTCCTCCCGGTTGTCGGCCGTCATGAAATCTAACCCGCCCTGCGGTCCGTACCTTCGCCCGCGGTCACTTCCACCACCAGATGGTCGCGGTGCTCGCGGCCATATTCGTCGATCGCCCGCACCGCGATGCAGTGGGTGCCGGCTTCGAGGTCGGCGGGCAGCCGCGCCGACCAGATGTGCGACGACGGTTCGGCCTTCACCCACGGTTTTTTGGTCGCCTCGTTGCGGGCGAACACCTCCTCGACGAACGGATCCGGCCGCCGCACGCGCTCCATCTTCACCGGCGCGCGTGCGCCGATGCGGTATTCGACCGACGAGCGCGGGCCGCCGTCGAAAAAATTGACGACGACGCTCGCCGCGGACACGCCGTCCTGCGGCAGCGGCGAGCCGAGCAGCGCGCCCATGCGGTATTCGCTGTAAAGCTCCTTGCGGTCGCGGTGGAAATCCTTGTCGAGCACGATGCGCATCTGCCGGCCGTTCGGCTCGTTGGCGGGTATGAAACCGGGTCGAATAATTCGGTCCGTCGATCGACAGGATATGAAAGCCGTTCGGGCTGCCGTCGCGGCTGTCGGCGGCGGCGATGCCGCGATGATCGTACGGGCCGCTCCACCACGAGCCCGATACCGCGGTCATGACGTGATGATGGTGTGGCGCATTCCCGGCAAAGCCATCGTCGGCGCCGAAATAATGATGCTCGGTGGTGTGGGTGTGGCCCGAGAGGCTGACCGTGTGCGGCCGTCCGGCGAGCAATCGCAGAAAGTCGGCGCGGTCGGCGGTGTTGGTCGATGCGTCGCGCGGATCGAGATAATTGCGCAGCGGAATGTGCATGGCGGTGACGATCAGCGTTTCAGGTGGATAGTGTTGCAGCACATTGGCGACGAACGCCAATTGCCGTTCGCCGATGCGGCCTTCGAACGCGCCGCCGCCGCGCGGTTTTGTCGGATCGAAGCCGAGATAATTGACGTTGTCGAGCATCAGGAACACGGCGCCGCCGTATTCGAAGGCGTAGGAGGGCGGGCCCGTAGGTGCGCTTGAAGGTCTCGCGCGAATAACGCGCGTCCGGCGCCTCGTAATCGAGGTCGTGGTTGCCGCCGATATTGTACCAGGGCAGCCCGATCGTGCCGATGATGCGGTTGAGCCGCGGATAGAGCGACAGATCGTCGAACATGATATCGCCCGTCGTCATGCCGAACGCGGCGTCGGTGTTGCCGATCAGGCCGGTGACGACGTCGTCGCGGATGAAATCGACCTCGAGCGGGCTTTCCGGCTGCGGATCGGTGAAGACGATGACCTCGAATTTCTGCGGCTCGGCGCGCTTGGTCAGCGGAAAATCGACCGCATCCGGCAGCGGTCCGGTCGGCGCGATACCGCGATAGCGCAGATCGAGGTTCGGCGGCGTGCCGGCCGGCTGATGGATGTAATAGAACCGCGGCAGCTTGTCGGCATCGACCGGCACGGCATAGCCGGTCGGCTTGATGACGAAGATGATGCTCTCGTCGTCGACCGGCAGCGTGTAGCGCCCGGCTGCGTCGGTCTTCGCCACGTCGCGGCCGTTCGACACCAGAACGCCGGCGATGCCGGGATCGCCCGGTTGGCGGCGCGCGCCGCCCGAGCGGTTCTCATAGACCGTGCCCGAGACCGTGCCGCCGCTCGTAGCGGCGAGCGCACGGCCGGCCGGAGCGAACGCGGCCGCGACCGCGGCGGCCGTGCCGTATTTCACCACATCGCGGCGCGAGGGCGCGAAATCGTTGCCGGAAAATTCGTCGCCGAAACTCGCCGAATCATGGCTCGATCCTCCGCTGCCGGAACATTGCGATCGCGCAACGCTCTGAAATACGCCGCGACCCGCTTCTCCTTGTGACAAATATTCGGCAGTGCTGACTGAAATGTGACCGCCGCTGCCGGGCTAAGCGGCGGGCACAACGTGAGAATTCGCTAGCCGCGGCATTTTTCGTCGCCCGCCCTGATTGCCTCGCGTCATTGCGGATCGCCGCAAAGCGGCGAGTCCGGAATCCATACTCACAGCAACTGGGATTGTGGATTCCGGGCTCCGAGATCGCTCGGCCCCGGAATGATGATCACGGGCAACAGATTATTTGATCTTTATCTGGTCCGCGGACTTCAGGATGATCTCGGGCTTGCCCTTGTAGAGCCGCACCGGGCCGGTGATGTCGACGGTCTTGCCGTCGAAGTCGTCGGCGTCGGGAAATTTGCCGGCGTCGTCGGAGAAGATGACGGCGGTGAAGGGGTTGTCGGGATAGCGTCCGCCCATGTCGATGAACGTCATTCCGGATCCGATGGTGTGGACGTTGCTGACGGCGCCTTCGATCGTGACGGTTTGCCCGACATGCTTGCCGGCGTCGGCCGGCGCAATGGTTTCCGCCAATGCCGGCATTGCGATCAAGGCAAGACCGAACGCGAGAGCAAGTGCCTTCACGTATTCCTCCCGTCAAAACAGTGACCGACCCGGATGGGTACAATGAAATCTGTGGTTCAATCTTAGCACGAATTCAGTTTCAGTCGTCATCCCGAGGCGGCCGCCAACGGGTCCGGCCCGAAGTGGCTCGCGCCTCAGGGGGACGAGGCTGCCGTTCACGCCGGCCCGCCGCCCCTCTCCGCGAGGAATTCCTTAACCCTCGTCGCCTAGCTTTCAGGTTCGGGCGTCGGCGGGCCCGCCGGCGGCACGGGGCGAGTGTTGGGTAGGGCGGATTGGGCCGGGACGCGCCGCGGTCCGGAGCACGGGATGAGTAGCCGAAGTGCCCAGGTCCTGGTCCTGCTGGCCGCGTGTCTGACGTGCCTGCAAGGGTGCTCGACCGCGAGCAAGCTCTCCGATCTGGGCAAGAGCGACGACCAGACGGCGTCGGCCGCGGCCGACGCCAAGGACGCCAAGGGCGATTTCCCCACCGCGGCGGCGAAGGCCAATGGCGGCGAGGTGACGGGCTCCATCAACGTGCAGCCGACCGAGCCGGGACCGAGCGGCGAGCCGGTCGCGCCGCTGGCGAAACCGGGCCTCCTCGGCAGCCATCCCGACGACGACCTTGCGCTCGGCAAGCGTTATTTCCGCAGCAACAATTTCGCGCTCGCCGAGAAATCGTTTCGCAGCGCCGTGGAAAAACATCCGCACGACGCCGAGGCCTGGGTCGGCCTCGCCGCATCCTACGACCGCCTGCACCGCTTCGATCTCGCCGACCGCGCTTATGCGGAAGCGATCCGCATCGTCGGCCCGACCGCGCAGATCCTCAACGACCAGGGCTTCTCCTACATGCTGCGCGGCGATTTCGCGCGGGCGCAGAGGAAGCTGCAGGACGCGCAGCTCAAGGATCCGGCCAATCCCTACATCCAGGCCAATCTCCGCCTGCTGCAGGACAGTTACCGCGAAGGCAAATCGGTGCAGTAGAGGCGATGCCTTGCGCGGCGCGTGTCACGTCGCGATATGAGCTTCGATGTTGCAGGCGGGGCGCCTGAGCGAGAAGAGTTGATGTTCGAAGCATTCCGCAATTTCGTCGCCGAATTCGTCGAGGGCGACCGACATCCGAGCCAGTTCGCCGACGGTGATTACCGGCTCGCCGCGGCGGCGCTGCTCGTGCATGCCGCCGCGATCGACGGCGAAATGTCGCAGAGCGAACGCGACAAGCTGCACGCGGTGGTCAAGAACCGCTTCGCGCTCAGCGACGCCTCCGCCGACGAACTGATCGACAAGGCGACGCTCGCCGAGCACGAGGCCGTCGACCTCTATCATTTCACCAGCCTGCTCAACCGCTCGCTCAACGAAGCCGGCCGGACCCGCCTCATCGAGATGATGTGGGAGATCGTCTACGCCGACGGCAGACGCGACGAACTGGAGGACAATCTCCTTTGGCGCGCCGCCGATCTGCTCGGCGTGTCGCAGCGGGAGCGGATCGAACTGCGCCAGCGCATCGGCGCGCTGGCGGCGCAAGGGGCGACACAAGGAGGCGAAGCTTCGTGAAGCCGGTCACGCTGATCACCGGCGCGTCGGCGGGGATCGGCGCGGCGCTGGCGCGCGTCTTCGCCGCGCACGGCCATGAGCTCGTTTTGGTGGCGCGGCGGCAGGAGCGGCTCGCCGCGCTTGCCGCCGAGATCACCGCCGCGGGCGGCGCGCCGCCGACGGTGCTGAGCGTCGACCTCGAACGGCGGGACGCCGTCGGGCGCATCGCCGCAGAGCTCGATGCGCGCGGGCTCGACGTCGCCAATGTGGTCAACAATGCCGGTTTCGGGCTGATCGGGCCGGCCGCCGGGCTCAGCCGCGACGAGCAGCTCGGCATGGTCGATCTCAATGTCCGGGCACTGACGGAATTGTCGCTCGCCTTCGTCGATGGCCTGGCGCGCCATCGCGGCGGTATTCTCAATGTCGCGTCGGTCGTCGCTTTCATGCCCGGCCCCGGCATGGCGGTGTATTACGCCAGCAAGGCCTATGTGCTGTCGTTCAGCGAGGCGCTGCACCAGGAACTGGCCGGCCGCGGCATCCGGGTCACGGCGCTCTGTCCGGGACCGGTGCCGACCGAGTTTCAGGCCCGCGCCGGCCTGCGCGGCGGCGACCGGATGCAGGACGTGTTATCGCTCTCAGCCGCGCGCGTGGCGCAGATCGGCTATGACGGCTTCATGCGCGGCCGCCGTGTCGTGGTCGCCGGCCTCGGCAACCGAATGCTCGTTTTCCTCGTGCGCTTATTGCCGCATGGCGTGCTGTTGCCGCTGATGGAGCGGGGCACGCGCGGGGCGGCCGCCCGGCCGTAGCGATCGCTTCCCGGATCGCGACTCACTTTCGCCCGGCCTTGAATTTACGTGCCGACGCGGTACGAAATCGTACGAGTGTTTTTAAATTCCGCGGTCATGCCACAGCCGATACTGATCGTCCTGCACCAGGAGCATTCCACGTCGGGCCGTGTCGGCCGTGCCTTGGCGGAGCTCGGCTACGCGCTCGACGTGCGCCGGCCGCGGTTCGGCGATCCGCTGCCGGCGAGCCTGTCGGCGCATTCCGGCGCAGTGATTTTCGGCGGCCCGATGAGCGCCAATGACACCGACGATTTCATCCGTCGCGAAATCGACTGGATCAAGATTCCGCTCGAGGAGGACAAGCCGTTCCTCGGCATCTGCCTCGGCGCGCAGATGTGCGCGCGGGCGCTCGGCGGCAAGGTTTTCCCGCATCCGCAGGGTCATGCCGAAATCGGCTATTACCCGATCCGGCCGACCGATGCGGGTCTTGCCGTCGTCGATCCCTGGCCGGAACAGGTCTATCAATGGCACCGCGAGGGTTTCGATTTGCCGGCATGTGCCGTGCTGCTCGCCGAAGGCGACCTGTTCGAGGTGCAGGCGTTCCGCTACGGCCGCGCCTACGCGCTGCAATTTCATCCCGATGTGACCCATTTGATGATGCACAAATGGACCACGCGCGGGTTTTCCCGCCTGGAAATGCCGGGCGCGCGACCGCGCGCGACGCATTTCACCGACCGCGCGGTGTATGATTACTCCGCGCGCGCCTGGCTGAGCGAATTTCTGAACCGGTGGATCGGGACCTGAAACGGATGCGGCCCGCGCCGCCGGTTTCAACTTTTGCCGGCCAGCTGTTGGGCGAAATAGGCGACGGTCTTGGTGTAGACCTGCGACGCGTTCCACTGCAGCAGCACCTGGAAATTGGGGGTGCCCTCGCCCCAGGGCTGCCCGCGTTGCCAGCCATAGCCCTTGAGATAATTCGCGGTCGAGGCGAGCACGTCGGGCACGCTGCGGATCAGGTCGCGGCGGCCGTTACCATCGTAGTCGACGGCGTATTTCAAATAGGACGACGGCAGGAACTGGGTCTGGCCGATTTCGCCCGCCCAGGCCCCGCGCATGTCGGCCGGGCTCATGTCGCCGCGCTCGACGATCTTGAGCGCCGCCAACAGCTCGCCGCGGAATTTGTCCGGACGCCGGCAATCATAGGCCAGCGTCGCCAGCGCGCGGATGGTCGGGAATTTGCCCGAATTGGCGCCGAAATCCGTCTCCAGTCCCCAGATCGCGACGATGACCGGTCCCGGCACGCCGTATTGCTGCTCGATGCGGTCGAACACCGAGGCGTATTTCAGCAGGAGCCTGCTGGCGCGCGACATCCGTGGCGGCACCATGCGGCCGGAAAATTGCTCGAAGCTCTGGTGAAAGACCCCCTGGGCGTGGTCGCGGGCGATGATGGTCGGGTCGTAGGTGATGCCGGCGAGCGCGGTATCGATCGTGCGTTGGGAGACGCCTTGCGCGGCGGCCTCCTTCTTGAAGCCGTCGAGCCACGTATTGAAGTCGCCGCCGCACGGGGCGGTCGCGGCCGTCGCCACGTTGCAGGAAAGCCCAACTCCCAACCAAAACGCCAAAATCCACGGCAGCACGAAGATCAATCGAGCGGTGGGCAATCGCATGGCAGGGTCCTCGCGCGGCACGGCAGGCAATAATGCAATGAATCAGCGCATTGGGTCGCGATTATGGTGCGCCCGCCCGTCCCGTTGCGCAACTTCGGCGTGAGGCGAACCCTCCCGCGGTGCCGCAACGCCTTGCAGGGTAGGAATTTGACCGAGCCGAGAGCCCGCTGCAGGGCGAAGGCTGGTGGAGCCGAGGGGAGTTGAACCCCTGACCTCCGCAGTGCGATTGCGGCGCTCTCCCAACTGAGCTACGGCCCCGCCGCGGGCCCATTCGGCCCGAGAGAATGTGAACCCGATGGAATGCCGATTTGGCGGGCGCCGGCCATTTAGGGCCGGGCACCCTTGGTGTCAAGGAGTTGGGGCCCTAAAGGAAGATCCAGGACGCCCTAGCGGCGGTGAAAGGACGCGCCAAAGTGACCTCTCAAAGAAGGCGCTGCTAGGTTTGGCGAAAAGCGGGGCCGGCGCCTTGTTCGCGCCGCCGCAAGTCGCTAGTTTGCGTCACCTTCCACGCGATTGTGAGCCATGCGCGCCCTCTTTGACGTAATTTATATCGCTCTCGATCTCTACCTTTGGATAGTGATCGCCGCGGCGATCTTTTCCTGGCTGGTTGCGTTTCACGTCGTGAATACGCGCAACCAAGCTGTTGGCATGATCGGCGAGTTCCTCTACCGCATCACCGAGCCGGCGCTGCGGCCGATCCGCAACATGATGCCCAACCTGGGCGGGATCGACATTTCGCCGGTCATCCTGTTTCTGATCATCATACTCATTCAGAAGGTGATTATTTACTACATCTATCCGTACGTCTATTGAGCGTGACCCGGCCGCCTTGGACGGCGGTCGATGGCGGCGTCGTCATCGACGTGCGGCTTACGCCGCGCGGCGGCCGTGACGGCATCGATGGGGTCGAAGAGCTCGCCGACGGCCGCGGCGTGCTCAAGGCGCGGGTGCGTGCCGCGCCGACCGAAGGCGAAGCCAACACCGCGCTGTGCCGGCTGATCGCCAAAACCCTGCGAACTAGCCCGCGCGAGGTCGAGCTTGTGGCCGGCGCGAGGTCGCGCGTGAAGCGCGTTCGCGTTGCCGGCGAACCGACGGCGCTGATGGCGATGCTGATTCGTTCAGTCGGCTGAGGGCGGGCGCGTCAGCTGTTCCAGCCGAACGCCACCTTGTCGAGCACGCGGGCGCCGAATTTCTCCGAGGAGCGGGCGACCGCCTTGCCGCCAAGCGCACGATAGAACTCGACCGCGGTCTCGTTTTCCGACAGCGCCCAGACGATCAACGATTTGAGGCCGCTCTGCGCCAGATCGCGTCGTGCCGCGGTGAACAGGCGGCGGCCGAAGCCCAATCCCTGGAATTCCGGCCGCAGGTAAAGCTCGTAGATCTCGCCGTCATAGTACAGGCTGCGCGCCCGGTTGCGTCCGTAATTGGCGTAGCCGGCGACCTTGTCGCCGAACTGCAAAAGCGCGACGCGGCTGCCTTTGCGGATGGCGCTGTCCCACCACGCCGGGCCGCGGCGGTTGATCAGGCGCTCGAGCTCGGTGCCTGGGATGATGCCCTGATAGGCCGCTCGCCACGCTTCATCATGCGCTTGTGCGACCATGCCGGCATCGGCGGCCTTGGCGCGACGAATCTCGATGAGGACTGTGCTCATGACGCGATCAAAGCAAGCGATCCCGACGGCTTCAAGTGCGGAGATTCACGATCGGTTAACGATGTGGATTATTAACGGAATCGCGGCCGTCGCGCCATCGTCGTGAGCGGAAAAATTCAAGGCCTGTCCGCGATCTGGCCCGGCTGTTGCGCCAGCGACACGGTAGCCTGCTATTTTATCCGCGCACCTGCGCCGGCGTTCGCCGGGGCGCCAAAGCGGCCGGCGCCGGCTATTGCCGACCCGACATGACGGGTTAGACTGAAAGACCGGAAAGACCCGAAAGGCTGGCAGCGTGGAGGGAGCGCTAGACGCGCTCGGCTTCCTTGCGCCGCTCGTCCCTTTTGCGGTCGTTGGGGTCGAGCAGCTTCTTACGCAGCCTGATCGATTTCGGCGTCACCTCGACCAGCTCGTCGTCCTGGATATACGCCAGCGCCTTTTCTAGCGTCATGCGGATCGGCGGCGTCAGGCGGATCGCTTCGTCCTTGGAATGGGTGCGGATATTGGTCAGCTTCTTGCCCTTGAGCACGTTGACCTCGAGATCGTTGCCGCGGGTGTGCTCGCCGACGATCATGCCGCGATAGACCTTCCAGCCGGGCTCGATCATCGACGGGCCGCGGTCTTCCAGATTCCACATGGCGTAGGCGACGGCCTCGCCCTGGTCGGTCGAGATCAGCACGCCGTTGCGCCGCCCGCTGATTTCGCCGCGGTGCGGGCCATAGGCATGGAACAGCCGGTTCATCACCGCGGTGCCGCGCGTGTCGGTGAGCAATTCGCCCTGATAACCGATGAGCCCGCGCGTCGGCGCGTAGAAGATCAGCCGCACGCGGCCGCCGCCGGACGGCCGCATCTCCACCATCTCGCCCTTGCGTTCGGCGAGCTTCTGCACGACCACGCCGGAATGCTGTTCGTCGACGTCGATGACGACTTCCTCGATCGGTTCGAGCAGTTCGCCCGACGCACCGTACTGAAACAGCACCTTCGGCCGCGAGACCGAGAGCTCGAAACCCTCGCGCCGCATGGTCTCGATCAGGATGCCGAGCTGCAATTCGCCGCGGCCGGCAACCTCCATCGAATCCTTCTCGGTCAACTCCGAGATGCGGAGCGCGACATTGCCTTCGGCCTCGCGCAGCAGGCGGTCGCGAATGACGCGGCTCTGCACTTTGTCGCCTTCGGTGCCGGCGAGCGGCGAATCGTTGATGCGGAAGGTCATGGTCAACGTGGGCGGATCGATCGGCTGCGCCGGCAGCGGCTCGGTGACCTCGGGCGCGCACAGCGTGTGCGAGACAAACGCCTCCGGCAGGCCCGCGATCGAAATGATGTCGCCGGCGAATCCCTCCTCGATCGGTGCGCGCTCCAGGCCGCGGAAAGCGAGGACCTTCGTCACGCGCCCCTCCTCGACCAGATTGCCGTCGGGATCGAGCACCTTGACGGCCTGATTCGGTTTCACGCTGCCGGAAAAGATGCGGCCGGTGACGATGCGGCCGAGATAGGGATTGGCCTCGAGGATTGTGCCCAACATGCGGAACGGGCCTTCCTCGACCGTCGGCGGGGCGACGTGACGGACCACGAGGTCGAACAACGGCGCCATCCCCTGGTCCTTGGGGCCTGCTGGATCGGTCGCCATCCAGCCCTGCTTGGCGGAGCCGTAAAGGATGGGGAAATCGAGTTGCTCTTCGGTCGCATCGAGCGCGGCGAACAGATCGAAGACCTCGTTGGCGACTTCGCTCGGGCGGGCGTCGGAGCGGTCGACCTTGTTGATGAGCACGATGGGCTTGAGACCCATTTTCAGCGCCTTGGTGACGACGAATTTCGTCTGCGGCAGCGGTCCCTCGGCGGCATCGACCAGCACCAGAGCGCCGTCGACCATGTTGAGGATGCGCTCGACCTCGCCGCCGAAATCGGCATGGCCGGGCGTGTCGACGATATTGATGCGCGTGTCCTTCCAGACGAGCGAGGTCGCCTTGGCGAGGATGGTGATGCCACGCTCCCGCTCGAGATCGTTGGAATCCATGGCGCGCTCGGCGACGCGCTGGTTCTCGCGGAAAGAGCCGGATTGCTGCAGCAGGCGGTCGACCAGCGTGGTCTTGCCGTGGTCGACGTGGGCGATAATGGCGATGTTGCGCAGGTTCATGCGGGCTGTGTTAAATTCGGGCTGTGTTAAATTGCGACGGGCCCACAAGGGGCCCGCGTGTTGAAGCCGGTATATAGTCAGCCAGCCGCGTTTCGCAACGCGGACAAATCGGGGCTGGCGGGAACAGAGGGAGGGTGGTTAAGCTAACCGCCGCTGTCGCCTTCTCCGGCACGAGGAGAAGGGTGGCAGAGGCAGATTGCGAGGTCTCATGCGCTCCCCGCTGTCCCCCCACAGCACCCGTCGCATCCTGTGCGTGTTTCCGGCCTACACGCCGTCCTTCGGCACGTTCTCTCATGCTTACCCCTTGTTTGGGCGGGTACGCGCGTTCATGCCGCCGCAGGGTCTCTTGCTGATCGCGGCTTACATGCCGGAAAAATGGCCGGTCCGCTTCATCGACGAGAATATCGCGCCGGCGAGCGCCGCCGACTTCGCCTGGGCCGACGTCGTCGTGGTCAGCGGCATGCACGTGCAGGCGCCGCAAATTCACGACATCGCCCGCCGCGCCAGGGCTGCCGGCAAGGTCACCGCACTCGGCGGTCCGTCGGTGTCGAGCACGCCCGAGGTGTATCCGGACTTCGATTACCTTCATGTCGGCGAGATCGGCGACGCCACCGACCGGCTCATAGCCCGGCTCGATGACGACTGTACGGCGCCGCCCGCCCAGGAGCGGTTCGAAACCGTGGAGCGGCTGCCGCTGTCGGATTTCCCGGTGCCGGCCTATCACCTCATTGATCTCGGCCGCTACCTGCTCGGCTCGCTGCAATTCTCGAGCGGCTGCCCTTACCGGTGCGAATTTTGCGATATCCCGGCGCTCTACGGCCGTCAGCCGCGCCTGAAGACGCCCGAGCAGATCGCCACCGAGCTCGACGCCATGATGGCGCAGCCCTACCACCCGACCGTCGTCTATTTCGTCGACGACAATTTCATCGGCAACCGCAAGGCCGCGCGGGAGATGCTGCCGCATCTGATCGCCTGGCAGCGCGCGCGCGGCTTCCCGCTGCGGTTTGCCTGCGAGGCCACACTCAACCTCGCCAAGCAGAGCGAAATCCTCGCGCTGATGCGCGAGGCGGAATTCCACACCGTGTTCGTCGGCATCGAAACGCCGGAGGTCGATGCGCTCAAGCATATGCGCAAGGAGCAGAACGCCACGCTGCCGATCCTGGAAGCGATCAATACCCTCAACAGCTACGGGCTCGAAGTTACGTCCGGCATCATTCTCGGTCTAGACACCGACTCCAACGACACCGAAGCGCGGCTGAAGGCGTTCATCGACGCCTCGCAGGTGCCGATCCTCACCATCAATCTGTTGCAGGCGCTGCCGAAGACGCCGCTATGGGACCGCCTGCATCGCGACGGCCGCCTGATCGCCGACGACACCGGGCTCGAAAGCAATGTGCGCTTCCTGCGCCCTCATGACGAGGTGGTCGAGACCTGGCGGCGCTGCGTCGCCCACGCCTACGACCCGGAGCGGTTGTTCGCGCGCTTCATCCATCAGGTCGACGCGACCTACGCCAATCGCGAGGTCGGTGCGGTGCGCGGCAAGCTCACCTGGAACAACATCAGCACCATGCTGGTGCTGATGTTCAACATTGTTTGGCGCATCGGAATTCGCGCCGATTTCCGCCGGCCATTCTGGCGCGCGGCGCTGCATGCGCTGCGCCGCGGCCAGATCGACCAGGCGCTCGCTCTCGGCGTCGTCGCCTATCACCTGATCAAGTTCTCGCGCGAAGCGTTGCGCGGCGAACAGAACGCATCATTCTACCAGGCGCAGGCGCGGCGGGACGCCGAGGCGAGGCCGGCAGGCGGCGACGGAAAGCTACGCTGAAGCGGGTCGAGAGGACCGAGCGGGCAAGCACCGCGGCTTAAGCCGCCGCCGCTTTCGAGCCGGAGCCGGTCGAATCGGCGTCGGTATCGGTGCCGATGCCGGCGTGATCGAGCAGCATCGCGCGCCGGGCGGCGATGGCGAAGCGCAGCTGGTCGAGCGCGAGCGAGAACGACATCTGCACGGTCTGGTCGTATTCCTCGTGCTCGCCTTGATGGATGATGGCGACCACCAGATTGTCGACGTCGACTTGAATCTGATCGAGCGCGGCCAAGGTCGGCGCCGCATGGGCTTTGCGCACCAGATCGATCAGGCGCTGCAGCAGCCGCAGCCGGCGGGTGCGGCTGCTGTGACGGAAATAGCCGGCCGCCGCGGCAATGGCCGATCCGAAGATCGGAAAGATCAACAGGCCGTAGAAGATATCGTCGCCATATTTGTCGAAAAACGATTTTTGATCGTCGCCCAGATATTCGCGGGCGCCGCTGGTGAACGATGACCGCCGCGTCCTTCTCGGTCTTGGGCGCCTCGATCTTGACCTCGCCCGGCAACGCGGCGGCCAGCGCCAGCCGCGACGTGTAGACGAGCCGCGCCAGCGCGCCGATGTCGTCATGGTCGAGCGACTTGTTGGCGACCAGATATTCGGGGAAGCCCAGGCTCTTGAGGCTGTCGTCCGGCGTCGGCGGGTTGCCGCCGAACGTGCCGGCGTCGATATCGACGGCATCGAAAACCGGATCGCGCTTGGCGATGCCCTCGGCCTGGCCGATCGGGATGAAGGTCGGCGCTTGGCCGTTGACGGTGGCGGCGGCGACCGCGTCGGTGATGGCGTGGCCGGTCGCCGGGCCGGCGACGAAAATCACATCGACCTGGTGGTCGCGGACGGCGGCGGCGAGCGCGCTCGGATCGATCGGCGTGATCGCGACCTTGTCGCGCGGCACGCCGTAGTGCCGCAGGACGAGGTCGAGCAGGTCCGCGTTCGCCTCGGTCCCGGTCACGATGCCGACACGGCGGCCGGCGAGCTGCGGGATTTTGTCGAGCGCGTCGGGCGCGGCGGCGGCGGCCGGGGCCATCGGCGGCATCATCGCTGTCCTCGGCGACGTCGGCTTTGGCGGTCTTTGTGTTCTTCGCGCCTTTGTCGTTTTTGGCGCTATCGTTTTTGGCGCTCGTGTCGCTTTTCGCGGTCTTGTCATTCTTCGCCGTCTTGTCGCTTTTTGCGATCTTGTCGCTTTTGTCGGCCTGGCGTTCTTGCCGCTTTTTTCTTTCTTGTCGGCGGCGCTTGCTTCCTTCTTGTCGGCGGCGGCAGGCTCTTCTTCGCGGCGGTGGGTGCCGCCGCTGGAGGCGCGGCCGGGGACGATCAGTGCCAGCACGTTCTGGCGGACGATGGCCACCACCGGCCAATCGGGCGCGCTGCCGGTCGATGCTCGGCAGTATGGCGAGATCGGCTTGCCCGTCGGCGATCGCCGTCGCGCTTTGCGCCGGTCCGGCGGTGGTGACGAGGCGCAGGACGATCTTGTGGTGGCTCTTGGCGAATTTGTCGGCGAGGAATTCGACGAGCCGTGCGTCGACGCCGCCGGCTGGGTCCGGCGGCGATCCTCAGGACGGTCGGCTTGGTGGTGAAATAGAACGCGGTCCACACGCCGCCGGCGAGGACGATGGTTCCCAGTATGGTCACGAGCCAAGTGTGGCGCAGAAACATCCGCACCCGAGCTGCGCACGATATGGTCGAACGACTCGATGCTCTTGCTCAATGTGCGTCCCGCCGGCGCGCCGCCGCCGCGGCCCAGACGCTGGGCAAGCCAAAGCCTCATGGCCAACGCCGGGCGATGTGGCAGTGCCGCAGACATTTGCTAATCCTAACACGGCTCCGGGGGTTTGGCTTCGCCGCACGGCGGCGACATGAGCGCGCAAATATTCGACTTGGTTAATGTCGGTATGACGACGGCGTTCCGTCAAGCGGCGCCGCGTCCGGACGATTGCCACGGCCCGATCTTGGCCCCGCTCGGCATCGCCTGATGCAGCATGAGCATCTTGCCGATCGTCTCCGAGGTCACGAGGCCGATCAGCCGGTCCGACGGCGTCGACCACGCCGACGGCCGGCACGGATTTTTCCTGCAGCAGCTTGAAGGCTTCATCGAGACAGCTGCGGTTACTCACGGTCGGCATGCCGCCGCTCATCACCTGGTCGACGCGGGTGGCGGGGCCGAGCTGCTTGAGAAAGCGGATCAGGTCGTTGCGCACCAACACGCCGAGCGGGCGACCCGTGCCGTCGACCACCGGAAACTCGCCCTGGCTGGTGCGCAACAGCGTCTCGACCGCGGTATCGACATGCTCGTCCGGCGTCAGCGTCTCGAATTGCGTCAGCATCGCCGCGGTCACCGGCACGCCCTGCGACATGGCGCGGATGGCGACGAGATGCGCCTCGGAGGTGGCGGCGAGATAGACGAAGATGGCGATGAAGATCAAAAGCGGGTTGCCGAACAGGCCGGCGAAACCGAGCGCGAACGCCACCCATTGGCCGATCATCGCGGCGGTCTCGGTCGCGCGCACATAGCCCATGCGCGAGGCGAGCAGCGCGCGCAGCACGCGTCCGCCGTCCATCGGAAAAGCCGGGATCAGATTGAACGCGGCGAGGAACAAATTCACCGCCGCGAGCCGGTCGACCATGCTGACATCGGCGCTGCCCAGCGCGGCGAGGCGATCGGCGGAGAGGTTCGCTCCGGCGAGCACCAGCACCAGCGCGATGACGATATTGACCGCCGGTCCCGCGACGGCGATGAGAAATTCTTCGCCGGGCTGCTCGGGGATGCGCTCGAGCCGCGACACGCCGCCGATCGGCAGCAAAATCACGTCGGGTGTTCTCACTCCGAAGGCGCGCGCGGTGAAGATGTGGCCGAATTCGTGCAGCAGCACGCAGACGAACAACAGCACGACGAAGACGAGGTTGCTCCATGCCGCTTGCGGCCCGCCGGAGATATACGCGATGCCGAAAATCCACGCCAAGAGCAGCAGGAAGGTGATGTGGATGCGGATCGCCGTGCCGGCGACCGAACCGATAGTCAGGGACCACGACATGACGATGCTCCGGCAGTCTCGCGAGGCGGTCACTGCGGCGGCGGCGATGACGGCAAACTTTCGGAAATCTCGCGCGTTGCCCCGCCGCCTGGTAGATAAGAGCTGCTTCCCGTTTGCGAGAGCGCGGGCGCCACGCTCGACTTTCGTAACTCTTCCCGTCGTTGCGAGAATGAACCGGCGAGCGCGCACAAGCGCGCTCGCCGTCCCCGCCCGCTGCATCCGCTAGCGGCTGCTATCGGCAGGCAAAGCGGAAAGGCCTCTGCCTCGCAGCATCGTGCTCGCGTCGAGCACGCCCGCAGTGGTCAGCGTGCCGGTCGCCATGACGGCCTCGCCGACGAACGGGACGATGGCGTCGGACGCGTTGAGGGCTTTGGTGAGATCGACGGTGAGGCTGTCGCCGCTGCGCAGGCGGACGACGATCACATCGCCGTTCACGCTCTCGATGGTGCCGGCAAAATGCGATCCGGCGAGCGGCGGCGCGGCAGGAGCCGCGGCGACCTGCAATTCGGCCGCACGCGGCTTTGCCCGTGCCGCTATAGTCGGCGGCGACAGTCCGAAGATGGCGAGTTGTTTGTAGCTCGCGACATAGACCCTGCCATTGGCGACGACCGGAACGATGTTGGCATTGCCCCCGACCGCAGGCCAGGTGCCCGCCGTGCCGGAGAACAGCTTCGGCAACGCGCCGGCCGCGGCCACCGCATTGAAGGCATAGAGGCTCACGGTCGGGTCCTTGGCGTTATCCGGGCGCGACACCGCCCAGATGACGGCGGAATTCGCCGTCTTGCCGTTCGAGGAGATGGTGGTGAAGAATCCCGAATCCTGCAGGCCGCTCGACGATTGTTCGGAAGAAACGAAGATCGATTGCGAGGTACCCTCGATCGACAGCGCCACCGGCTTCGAGGTGTCGATCTTCCAAGTCTTGGCGCGCGTGTCGCCGCTCGACACCACGCGTGCGATGCCGTCGGAACCGACGAAATAAGATTGGCCGCAATGGCACCAGACGATGTTGACGTTCCGCGGCACGTCGGGGCCGCCGGCGACGTATTTGCCCATATCATCCCGATTGATGATGAATAGCCGGCCGTCCTTGCCGGCGGCGACGGCGAGATGCGGCACCGGCGCCGGCTGATCGGGCAGCACCAAGAGGCCGCCCGAGCCGTAATCCATGTCGTTGTTATCGAGATTGACGAAATTCGACGGCGTGAAATAGTCCTTCACAGTCGTCAGATCCGACGACATGCGCACGGCGCTTTCCTGAATGTTGTCGGTACGCACCGTGTCGGAGTTTCCGGTCACAAAATAAAGATCGCCGGTGGAATCCGCGGCGACGCCGTAGCCCGACATCCAGATCGACGATAAAAAGAAATTGTGGAGCGTGCCGTTCGGCGGCGTCTGCGCGACGGTCTGTTGGTCGGTCAATTCATTGGCGGCGAGCGGCGTCAGCGTCCCCGCCTTCCAGCCCAGCAGCCAGCCGCGCGAGACATTGGCGTTGATGTCGCAGAAGCTCGCGAAGCCCGCGTAGATGTTGCCGTTCGCCGCAAGCAGCGCCGAGCGCTGCCGTTGCGATTGCGGCTGGAAGCTGAAGGTCGATCCGTCGCTCAGCTTGTGCGAGGCGGTGACCACGACCGGCTGCACCTTGTCGACCAGATCCTGCAGATTGAGCGCATGGATGCGGTAGATCGGCGTATTGTTCTCGTAGGTATAGATGATCACGTACATCGTCCCGCTCGCGAGATCGACGACGGGGGTCGAGTTGATGCCGACGTGAACGGTGTTGTTGCCGCAGGTTCCCGGCAACGCGCTCTGCGGCACCGGGGTGCCGAAATTCTGGCTCAGCAGGACGCTGCCGGTCAGAATGTCGATCACGTAGATCGTGTTGTTCTCCGTCGCCACGTAGACCACGTCGTGCACGCCCTGGTCCTTGATGGTCTGCTGGGTGACGAGGAGCGGCTGGGCGTCGACCTGGTCGTCGAGCGCGACGGTCTGCAGCAGGCCGAATTGCGGCGATCCGACGTTCGCCGCCGTCAGCACCTGCTCGGTGTCGTTCCAGCCGGTGCGTTGGTTATCGTAATGATAGGTGATGGCGTTGGTGCAGCCGACCTTGACGCTGTTCGAGGGCTGGCTGGTGGTGCCGCCGATGTACTCGATGACCTCGACGGTGTCGTTGAGGACGAACTTGTTGGGCGGCGCGACCGTCAATGGGACGTCGCCCGGAGCGGCGCCGCCATAGCCGACGACCTTGCCGTTCTCGAGCAGAACCAGCGTCGCGTTGGGTGTGGAATCGCGCACCGTAACGGCCGCCTGCCCGGGGCAGATCGGTCCCAACAGGAGCGGCGCCTCGAGCGTCGTGAGCGGCTTCTGCGGCGACGATTGAGCGGCGTCCTTGCACAGCGTTTCGTCGACGCTCACGGTCTCGTTGGCGGCGATCGGCGCATTAAGCTCCATCCAGTTGTTGCTGCCGGTCGCGAAGCCGCCGCCGAGATTGCCGGGTGGGGTGGCGGCGGTGTTCTCCGCCTCGAGCTGGGCGCCGGTGTAGAGATTCTGCATCGCCACGGTGTCGTTGCCGACGACCGGCGGCACGAGCGTGGGTTTGGTCATCGGCGCGGGATCGGACAGCACCGTCACCGCGCTCGACGGCGGACTGGGCTGGCCGCCGCAGGCGCTTTGCGTCGCAGTCAGCTTATGATTGGCGGTCAGCGCCGCGGTGCCGACCGGCGCCCAGTCGCTGCCCCAATTATTCGGCGTTTCGGCCGTACCAAGCGTCATGCTGGCGGTCACGTCCTTGAGCGTGACGGTCACGCCGGAAAGCAGGCTCTCCACCGGCACCACGCGGCCGCAAGCGTAGACGTTCGGGCTGATGGTCGGTGCCGGGAGTTTTGCCGGCATGGTGCCGATGATGGCGTCGGCCGACTGGGCGCTGGTGACGCTATTGACGGTTTGCGTCGCGGTAACTTTGTCCGCGGGATGGAGTTGGTGGGTGAGATGGATGGCGACAAAGCCGGTTTGCGGTGTCGCGCTTCCAATCAAGGCGGTGCCGCCCAGGTAGACTTTTATCGTCGCCTTGGGGATGAAGGAATTGACGTAGACATAAGTCGCGCATTCGTTGGTCGGCTCGATGTTCGGCGGCGACAGTTCGACAACGCCGTCCGTCCCTTGGATCGGATATTTCTTGTCGATGTAGACATCGCCGCGCGCGCTCGCGGCAAAGCCGGCAATCAACGCCGGAAGGAGCGCAACACCGACGATCGTCGGCAACAATGTTTTTGGCCGCCGTCGCGGCTGGAGGATTGGAGATGTGCCGCACGACAGCGGTTGCGTCGAGTCACTGCAAGCGTCCATGGCGCGCCCCCTGGAGGTAATTACTTACAGTTGCGTTATTATCGATAATGTTACTTTTGATTGTGTCAAAATTTGGTGGCGCGCGGACCGCGAACAGCCGCTCGCAGGGTCAAAACGCTGGTCGGATTGTTGTTTTGCGCCAAGTCCCCGCGAACCGAAGGCGCTCGTCCGGCGACGCTCAGCTCACGGCCGCAGCACGATCTTTCCCATCACTTTGCGGTCGGCGATCGCGGCCAGCGCGGTGGTGATCTCGCCGAGCGGGTAGGCGGCGTGGACATGGGCGCTGAGCCTGCCTTCGGCGCACCAGCGCACGATGTCGGACATCAGCGCCTGCTGCGCTTGCGGCTCGCGCATGGTCCAGGCGCCCCACAACACGCCGCGGATATCACAGCTTTTCAGGAGCACGAGATTGAGCGGCAGTTTCGGAATCTCGCCGGCGGCAAAGCCGATGACCAGATAACGGCCTTCCCAGCCGAGCGAGCGCAGCGCCGGCTCCGCATAGGGGCCGCCAACCGGATCGTAGACGACGTCGACGCCGCGCGCGCCGCCGAGCCGCTTGAGGGCGTCGCGCAGAATCCTCCGTGGCGTAGTTCACGGTCTCGTCGGCGCCGTGCCGGCGCGCGAACGCGAGCTTCTCGTCGGAAGATGCGCAGGCGATGACGCGCGCGCCTATGACCTTGCCGATCTCGATCGCGGCGAGGCCGGTGCCGCCCGAAGCGCCGAGGACGACGAGCGTCTCGCCGGGCTTCAGCGCCGCGCGGTGGCGCAGCGCATAAAGCGTGGTGCCGTAGGTCACGCTCAGGCCGGCGGCGCGGTCGAAGTCGAGATTGTCCGGCAGCTTCGCCAGCCGTTCCGTCGCCACGGCGACGCGCTCGCGGGCCGCGCCCCAGCCCATATAGCCCATCACGCGGTCGCCTGGCGCGAAACCGGTCACGCCGGCGCCGACGCTCTCCACCACGCCGGCGAATTCCGCCGCCGGCGAGAACGGAAACGGCGGCTTGTATTGATATTTTCCGGCGATGATCAGCGTATCGAAGAAATTGAGCGCGGCGGCCGCGACCCGCACCGTTGCTTCGCCGGCTCCCGCCGTCGGCGGCGGGATGTCCGCGAGTTCGAGCTCGCCGGGCGGACCGAAATGGGTGCAAAGAATGGCTTTCATGGAGGTCCCGTCATTCGAGGGCGCGCCAAAACGCGCGGGCCCGGACTCCATAACCACGAAACCGGCAGCGGGTGGAAGTGGGTCGCGCGCTGAAAAACTCACGCCTCCGAAACGCCGGCAGCGATGAGGAGACGGCGCAGCCGCGCAAACGCGAGCCGCAACCGCGACTTCACGGTGCCGAGCGGCAAGTTCAGCATTTGCGCGATGGTGCTGTGTGACAGCTCCTCGAAGAAGGCAAGCGTCACCAGCGTCAATTGGTCTTGCGGCAAAGCGTCGAGCGCGGCGCGCACACGTTCTCGGCGCTGGGCGGCGTCGATGCGAACGTCGCTCGCCTCGCAGGTGTCGGGAATGGCGGAAAAATCCTCGGCGTCGACGGCAAACTCGCGGCACCGCCGCCGCACGTCGATCCGGCGGTTGCGGGCGATCTGAAGAATCCAGGTCGCGGCCGCGGCCTTGCCGGGATCGTAGAGATGCGCTTTGCGCCAGATCGTTTCCATCACGTCCTGCGTGACATCCTCGGCCGTCACCGGGGCGACGCCGAGCCGAAGCAGTTGCGATTGCACGCGCGGTCCGAAGTGATCGAACAGACGGGTGAAAGCGTCGCCGTCGCTGCGCGCGCCGACAGCGGTCAAGAGCGCGTCATAGTCCACCACCTGCGGCGCCGGATATTTGCGCCGGTAGGAGGGGTCGCCGGTTTCCATCCGGGACATGACGTTCACGGCACGGCTCTCCTTCACGCTGGCGGGGCGCCACCACGAACTGCCAGTCGGGGGCCCGGCGAGCGGTAACGGCTGTCACGCAACGCCAGTATTGGGGATTTGCCGGTATCTGGATGTGCTGGTCGTCACGTTTTGCCGCGCGGACCGCCAAGGACCGCCGGCTGTTGTTGGCCACCACGGTCGTCGGCTTGCCGATTTCGTTCCCTCGCGGCCGGAAATCGGTTAAACTTGAAGGGCTTGGTTTCAACGCCACAGGCATGATTTTTCCGGGGGCCGATGTGAGCGAGGTTCCGATGCACATTGATCGACGCACGCCGCCGCGGACGCCGCCGCTTGTCTCGCTGTTCATGACGGCGGCTTTGACGGCTTTGATGGTTCCGGCGCTGGTCGGGGAATCCCTTGCCCAGGAGCCCACCGCGCCTGCTCCGACCACGCCGCTGGCGCCGCCGGGAGCCGCGAGCCCGGGATCGGCAAAGCCCAAAATGCCGCCGAAGCCTCACCATGCCGCGGTGCCCAGCGCGGCCGTCGCCGCCGCCGGCGGCGCGCAGCCGGCGCTGCTCGGCCAATACGGCGACTGGGGCGCCTACACGGCCGCGCCTGGCGGCAAGAAGGTCTGCTTCGCGCTCGCCAAACCGGCATCCTCGGAAACGACACCGCCCAATCGCCCGCGCAATCCGTCCTACATGTTCATCTCGTCGCGTCCGGCGGACAAGGTGTCGAACGAGGTGTCGATCATCATCGGCTATCCGTTCAAGCCCAATGCCGACGCCACGGCGGAGGTCGGCACGACCTCGTTCGCGCTCTACACCCAGCAGGACGGCGCCTGGATCAAAAATGCCGCCGAAGAGGGTCACATGATCGACGCCATGCGGGCCGGCCAGAACGCCGTGATCAAGGGCGTTTCCGCCAGGGGTACGAAAACGACCGACACGTTCTCGCTGCGCGGTCTCGCCCAGGCCCTCGACCGCACCGATCAGGAATGTAAATAGGGGCGCCGGGATCGACCCCGACGAGGTAAGGTTGCTGGCAAGGTGTCAGCGCCGCCGCCTCGCGCTTTGCCGGCAAGGGCCTATCTATGCGTGAGGCGCCGGCGCGCTCTCCCGGTTCGGATGATTTTATGACCTCCTTCGCCTTGAACCTGTCGGAAAGTCCCGTCTCGGGCGGCTTCGTCGAGAAGCAGCCGCTGGCGCGTTATGTCGCGCCGGCGCAGCCTTCGCTGGTCGGCCTGTCGCGCACCGGGCTCGCGGAGGTCCTCGGCGGCGCCGGCGTGCCCGAGCGCCAGCAGCGCATGCGCGTCCAGCAAATCTGGCAATGGCTCTACGTGCGCGGCGCGCAGAGTTTCGCGGAAATGACGACGCTGCCCAAGGATCTGCGCGCAACATTGGCGGAGCGTTTCACCGCGGCGCGGCCGGAAGTCATCACCGAGCAAATCTCGGTCGACGGCACGCGCAAATGGCTGATCCGGTTGCCGGGCGAGTTCGACGGGCTGCCCCACGACGTCGAGTGCGTCTACATCCCCGAGACCGACCGCGGCACGCTATGCATTTCCAGTCAGGTCGGCTGCACGCTTACTTGCTCGTTCTGCCACACCGGGACGCAGCGTCTGGTGCGCAATCTCACCGCGGGCGAAATCGTCGCCCAGGTCGTGCTGGCCCGCGACCTGCTCGGCGATTGGACGCTCCCGAATAACGAACTCGAAAGGAAGCGCCTCGTTTCCAACGTCGTCATGATGGGAATGGGTGAGCCGCTCTACAATTTCGACGCGGTGCGCGACGGCCTCAATGTGGTGGCCGACGGCGACGGCTTGAGCCTGTCGAAGCGGCGGATCACCTTGTCGACCTCCGGCGTCGTTCCCAACATCGCGCGTGCCGGGAACGAGATCGGCGTCATGCTGGCGGTTTCGCTGCATGCCGTCACCGACGAGCTGCGCAACGAATTGGTGCCGCTCAACCGCAAATACCCGCTGCGCGAACTGATGCAGGCCTGCCGCGATTATCCGGGGCTTTCCAACGCGCGGCGCATCACTTTCGAGTACGTCATGCTCAAGGGCGTCAACGATTCGCTTGCCGACGCGCGGGCGCTCCTTCACCTCGTCAAGGGCATACCGGCGAAAATCAATCTCATCCCTTTCAATCCCTGGCCGGGCAGCAAATACGAATGCTCCGACTGGGAGCAGATCGAAAAATTCGCCACCGTGATTTTCGACGCCGGCTATGCCTCGCCGGTGCGCACGCCGCGCGGCCGCGACATCCTCGCTGCCTGCGGCCAGCTCAAGAGCGCGACCGAAAAGCTCTCCGCCCGCGAGCGCCTCGCTTTGCGCGCGATGGCAATGACGGATTGACGCCGCGCGATGGCCGTCATCATCCGTGTCCTGGCGGTGATCCTTGCCTATGCGCTGGCGTGCCTCGGCGCTGCGATCGTGCTCACCCTTGGCACGCTGATGCCGCAATGGCACGATCTGACGTCGTCCGAGCCGCAAACCTTCGTGTTGTGGTCGGTGGTGGCGGTGGCAACCGCGATGATCGCCGGGACGGCGATGCTTCCGACGCTCCTCGTCGTCGCGCTGACGGAAGCGTTTGCCTGGCGTTCGAGCCTGGTCTATGCCGCCCTGGGCGGCGTGATCGCGCTGGCGTTGTCGTACGGGACCGACTTTGCCGGCTATCTCGGTCAACCCGGCAGCGACCTCGCCCGCGAGCGCGAGGTCCTGGCGGCGGCCGGGATTGCCGGCGGACTGGTTTACTGGCTGTTTGCCGGGCGCAACGCGGGTGTGTGGAAGCGGGGAAGTCGGACTTGAGGCAAGGCTCGAGGCAAGCGAAGCTTCGCGCCGGTGACGGCGCTGCGTCAGCGTTGGCGGCGCGCATGAATGCCACAGGGTTGGTCGTTGCGCTGGCGATCGGCGCGCTGGTCGGCATCGTGTTCGGCATTTTTCCGCAACTCGATGTCGCACTGGCGGGACTGTTCTACGATCCGTACCTGCACGCGTGGCAGCTCGATGGAATGAACTGGCCCGGGTGGGTCCGCGACGGCGCGAGCTATCTGATCGCCCTGATCGCCGCGCCGGCCGTCATTGCCGTCGTCGGCAAGCTGCTGCTGCCGCGTCGACGCATGTTGATCCCGGGCCGCGCGGCGTTGTTTCTGCTCACGACGCTCGCGCTCGGGCCCGGCATCCTCGCCAATACCATTCTCAAGGATCACTGGGCGCGGTCGCGGCCGTTCTACGTGACGGCGTTCAGCGGCGAGGATCACTTCACCGCCTGGTGGGATCCGCGCGGCGACTGTCCGAACAATTGCTCGTTCATCGCCGGCGAACCTTCCGGCGCGTTCTGGACGCTGGCGCCGGCCGCGCTGATGCCGCCGCAATGGCGACCGCTCGCCTTCGGCGCGGCGATCGCCTTCGGCGCCGGGGTCGGGCTGTTGCGCATGGCCGGCGCGGGGCACTTCTTCACCGACGTGGTATTCGCCGGCGTGTTCATGTTCACGCTGATCTGGGCTGTTCCACGGCCTGATCTACCGCTGGCGCGCGACGCGGCTCACCGACGCGGGCGTCGAGCGTGCGCTGGCGTGGCCGGGCGAGAGCGTGCGCGCGGCGTTCACCGCGCTGGCGCAACGCCGCGGCCGGCGCGCGAGCACGCGGTTGTAAAGGCCCGCGCGGCCTGCTTAGGGTACGAACAAATCGCTTCCGCAACATTGTTGAATTCAGGATTGCCGATGTCTCAGGACGACGCCAAGCGCGTGCAAAAGGTCGTGCTCGCCTATTCCGGCGGGCTCGACACCTCGATCATCCTGAAATGGCTGCAGACGACCTATGGCTGCGAGGTCGTCACCTTCACCGCCGATCTCGGCCAGGGCGAGGAACTGGAGCCGGCGCGGGAGAAGGCGCTCACGCTCGGCATCAAGCCGGAAAACATCTTCATCGAGGATTTGCGCGAGGAATTCGTGCGCGATTTCGTGTTCCCGATGTTCCGCGCCAACGCGCTCTACGAGGGGCAATATCTGCTCGGCACCTCGATCGCGCGGCCGCTGATCGCCAAGAAGCAGATCGAGATCGCCGAAAAGGTCGGCGCCGACGCCGTCGCCCACGGCGCCACCGGCAAGGGCAACGACCAGGTGCGCTTCGAGCTCGGCTATTACGCGCTCAAGCCCGACATCAAGGTCATCGCGCCCTGGCGCGAATGGGATTTCAAGCCGCACGAGGCGCTGATCGAATTCGCCGAGAAGAACCAGATCCCGATCGCCAAGGACAAGCGCGGCGAGGCGCCGTTCTCGATCGACGCCAACCTGCTGCACTCCTCCTCCGAGGGCAAGGTGCTGGAGGACCCGGCGGAAGAAGGCCGGACTACGTCTATCAGCGCACCGACGATCCGGACGCGGCGCCCGACGAGCCGGACTACATCACGGTCGATTTCGAGCGCGGCGATGCGGTCGCGGTCGACGGCGAGGCGCTGTCGCCGGCCGCGCTGCTGACGCGGCTCAACGAGCTCGGCCGCCGCCACGGCATCGGCCGGCTCGATCTGGTCGAGAACCGCTTCGTCGGCATGAAATCGCGCGGCGTGTACGAGACGCCGGGCGGCACCATCCTTCTGGCCGCCCATCGCGGCATCGAACAGATCACGCTCGACCGCGGCGCGGCGCATCTCAAGGACGAGCTGATGCCGCGATATGCCGAGCTGATCTACAACGGCTTCTGGTTCTCGCCCGAGCGCGAGATGCTGCAGGCGCTGATCGACAAGAGCCAGGAATTCGTCACCGGCCGGGTGCGGCTCAAGCTCTACAAGGGCAGCGTCGGCGTCGTCGGCCGGGAGAGCAAATATTCGCTCTACGACCAGGATCTGGTGACGTTCGAGGACGGCAGGTCGCCTACGACCAGCGCGACGCCGCGGGCTTCATCAAGCTCAACGCGCTGCGGCTGCGCACGCTGGGGCAAAGGAAGAAGAAGCTGAAATTGTGAGACGGCGCGTCTCCCTCTCCCCGCGATCGCCGCGGGAGAGGGTCGGGGTCGAGGGGGCCTCGCCGCGGTCTTCAACGATGACGAGATGTCCGGCGACTTCACGCTTTCGATTTTGAACGCTCAGACTCGCGGCGCCCCCTCGCCCGCCGCGCCTCGCGCGACGACCTCTCCCCGCGCGCGGGGAGAGGTGAAACTCACACCTGCCGCTCGACCATCAGCCGCTTGATCTCGGCGATGGCCTTGGCCGGGTTGAGGTGCTTCGGGCAGGCCTTGGCGCAGTTCATGATGGTGTGGCAGCGGTAGAGCCGGAACGGGTCTTCCAGATCGTCGAGCCGCTCGCCGGTCGCCTCGTCGCGCGAATCGGCGATCCAGCGGTAGGCCTGCAGGAGCGCGGCCGGGCCGAGATAGCGGTCGGAGTTCCACCAATAGCTCGGGCACGAGGTCGAGCAGCAGGCGCACAGGATGCACTCGTAGAGCCCGTCGAGTTTTTGGCGGTCGTCGTGGCTCTGCTTCCATTCCTTCTGCGGCGTCGGCGACACCGTGTGCAGCCACGGCTCGATCGAGGCGTGCTGCGCGTAGAAATTGGTCAGGTCGGGCACCAGGTCCTTGACCACCGGCATGTGCGGCAGCGGATAGATCCTGACCGCGCCCTTGATCTCGCTCGTCGCCTTGGTGCAGGCGAGCGTGTTGGTGCCGTCGATGTTCATCGCGCAGGAGCCGCAGATGCCCTCGCGGCAGGAGCGGCGGAAGGTCAGCGTCGGATCGACCTTGTTCTTGATCCAGATCAGCGCGTCGAGAACCATCGGCCCGCAGTCGCCGGTGTCGACATAATAGGTGTCGATGCGCGGATTGTCCGCGTCGTCCGGGTTCCAGCGGTAGATGCGGTACTCGCGCTCGGTCTTGGCCGGCCGGATGCGGCCAAGTCTTGCCTTCGGCGATCTTGGAGTTTTTCGGCAGCGTGAATTGGACCATTTAATCTGTCCTAGCTCGTCAGATCGAGCGGCGTTCAATGCGTGAACCTCGTCGAGCGGTCCATCCGATGTTCAAGGCGACGAAATCTTTGGACATGCTCGGAAGCAAGTTATCTTCGATCGGACGAAGCGCGGTGAAATCTGAGCCGTCAAGCGTGTCGAGTTTCATCGACCCCGCAGCATCGCAAGTCAGATTTTCCGGTCATCGCATCTCAGTACACCCGCTTCTTCGGCTCGATGTAGGCGACGTCGTTGGTCAGCGTGTAGGTGTGCACCGGCCGGTAGTCGATCGTGACCTTGCCGGTGTCGGATCGAGCCAGGCCAGCGTGTGCTTCATCCAGTTCTGGTCGTCGCGGTCGGGGAAATCCTCGCGCGCATGGGCGCCGCGGCTTTCGGTGCGGTTGACGCGCCGAGTCGATGGTGACGACGGCCTGCTCGATCAGATTGTCGAATTCCAGCGTCTCGACCAGGTCGGAGTTCCAGATCAGCGAGCGGTCGCTGACGCCGATGTCGCGAGACGCCGTCGAAGACCTCGTGGATCAGCTTCGAGCCTTCCTGCAGCACCTCGCCGGTGCGGAACACCGCGCAATTCGTCTGCATCACCTGCTGCATGCGCGGCGCGCAGCTTGCGCGGTCGGCGTGCCGCCCGTGGCGTGGCGGAATTTGTCGAGCCGCGACAGCGCGCGCTCGGCCGCAGTCCTTCGGCAGTTCCGGCTGCTTGTCGTTCGGCGTGAGGATGTCGGCGCAGCGCAGCGCCGCGGCGCGGCCGAACACGACGAGGTCGATCAGCGAGTTGGAGCCGAGCCGGTTGGCGCCGTGCACGGAGACGCAGGCCGCTTCGCCGAGCGCCATCAGGCCGGGCACGACGTGTCGGGATTGCCGTCCTTCTTGATCAGCGCCTCGCCGTGATAGTTCGTGGCGATGCCGCCCATGTTGTAATGCACCGTCGGCACGATCGGCATCGGCTCGCGGGTGACGTCGACGCCGGCGAAGATGCGCGCCGATTCGGTGATGCCGGGCAGCCGCTCGGCGAGGATCTTCGGATCGAGATGGTCGAGATGCAGGAAGATGTGGTCCTTCTTCGGCCCGACGCCGCGGCCTTCGCGGATCTCGATGGTCATGGCGCGCGAGACGACGTCGCGCGAGGCGAGGTCCTTGGCGGAGGGCGCGTAGCGCTCCATGAAGCGCTCGCCTTCGGAATTGACGAGATAGCCGCCTTCGCCGCGCGCGCCTTCGGTGATGAGCACGCCGGCGCCGTAGATGCCGGTCGGATGGAACTGCACGAACTCCATGTCCTGCAGCGGCAGCCCGGCGCGCAGCACCATGGCGTTGCCGTCGCCGGTCTGGGTGTGCGCGCCGGTGCAGGAGGCGTAGGCGCGGCCGTAGCCGCCGGTCGCCAGGATCGTCATCTGCGCCGAGAAGCGATGGATCGTGCCGTCGTCGAGATTGAGCGCGACCACGCCGCGGCAGCGGCCGTCCTCGTCCATGATCAGGTCGATGGCGAAATATTCGATGAAGAACTCGGCGGAATGGTGCAGCGCTTGGCCGTACATGGTGTGCAGCATGGCATGGCCGGTGCGGTCGGCGGCGGCGCAGGTGCGCTGCGCGATGCCCTTGCCGAAATGCGTGGTCATGCCGCCGAACGGGCGCTGATAGATCTTGCCGTCCTCGCGGCGCGAGAACGGCAGGCCCCAATGCTCCAGCTCGTAGACCGCTTCCGGCGCGTTGCGGCACAGATATTCGATCGCGTCCTGGTCGCCGAGCCAGTCGGACCCCTTGACGGTGTCGTACATGTGCCAGCGCCAGTCGTCCTCGCCCATATTGCCGAGCGCGGCGGCGATGCCGCCTTGCGCCGCCACGGTATGGGAGCGCGTCGGGAAGACTTTGGTGATGCAGGCGGTGCGCAGGCCGGCTTCGCTGCAGCCGACCACGGCGCGCAGGCCGGAGCCGCCGGCGCCGATGATGACGACGTCGTAGGCATGATCCTCGATCGGGTAAGCGCGGCCGTTGATGCCCGGCGCGGCAGCCGCCGTTCGTTCCATTCGATGCCATGCTCACACTCCGAACGACAGCTTGAGAATGCCGTAGGCCGAGGCCAGCGCGACGGCGATCGCGAAGAACGTATTGCCCATGATCAGGATGATCTTGGTGCTCTCGTCATGCACATAGTCCTCGATGATCACCTGCATGCCGATCCGCATGTGGGTGGTGATCGAGACGATGAACAAGCAGCATGATGATGGCGACCGCGGGCGAGCCGAGGACCTGCGCCGCGGCGGCCTGGTTGCGGCCGAGCAGCGTGACGATGATGAACACGGCCGCGATGGTGAGCGGGATATTGGCGACGGCGGTCAGCCGCTGGCGCCAGAAATGACCGGTGCCGGACCGTGCCGAGCCGTAGCCGCGGACGCGGCCGAGCGGCGTGCGGATGTGCTTGAGCGGCGCCTGGCTCATCGCGGTCCTCCCATCGCCAGGAAACCGACGATCCAGAGAATGATCGTCAGCGCGATCGAGCCGATCAGATTGGCGGCCGCGAGCCACTCGCGCTCCTGCGGCCCAAATCCGCGGCCGCTGTCCCAGATCAGATGGCGCACGCCGCCGAGCATATGGTGGATCAGCGCCCAGGTGTAGCCGAATATGATCAGCCGGCCGATCCAGGAGCCCGCGAACCACTCGAATTTCGCGTAGGCGTTGGGCCCGGACGCCGCCGCAATCAGCCACCAGGCCAAGATCAGCGTGCCGAAGTAGAGGCCGAAGCCGGTGATGCGATGCACGATCGACATCATCATGGTCAGCATCGGCCGGTAGATTTGCAGGTGCGGCGACAATGGCCGGTCAGCGGGGGCCCTGGTTTCTGCCATTTCAACTCATCCGATCGTCGCGCGGCGGTGGCGCCAAGCTTGGAGCCGGTTCCTAACCAATCCCTGCGCGTGCCGCAACGTTGCAATAAAGGATCATTCGGACCTGCGCGCCGTATTGCTTCGCCGAACACGAAATATTAGCGTTGGATCGTCGGCGGTTCAATTGGCATTCCGCAAAGTCAGGCTTCGCGGAATCCGAAGGCCAATCCGAAGCCAGACCAAGGACCATGCGGTTCGATCTCGCCGATCTCAGTCTGTTCCGCCATGTCGTCGAGGCGGGCAGCATCACCCGCGGCGCCGAACGCGCGCATCTCGCGCTCGCCGCCGCGTCGACTCGCATCCGCGACATGGAAGCGGCGCTCGGCGTCGCGTTGCTGACGCGCGGCCGCCAAGGCGTCACGCCGACGCCGGCCGGCCGTACGCTGATCCAGCACGCGCGCGCCATTCTGCGGCAGGCGGAGCGCCTGCACGAGGACCTCGGCGCCTATGGCGGCGGCCTCGCCGGCCAGATCCGGGTGCTGTCGAACACCAACGCGCTGACGGAATTTCTCCCCGAGGCGCTGAGTTCGTTCCTGGCCGCGCACCCGAATGTCAGCGTCGATCTCGAGGAGCGGCTGAGCGACGAGATCGTCGGCCTGATCGCCGAAGGCGTCGCCGACCTCGGCATCGTCGCCGGCACGGTCGATGCCGGAACGCTGGAGACCTATCCGTTCCGCCGCGACCGCTTCGTGCTGGTGGTCGCGCGCGATCATCCGCTGGCCAGGCGCGCCAAGATCGGCTTCGCCGACGTGCTCGACCGCGACTTCGTCGGGCTCGATCGTGCCAGCGCCCTGCAGCGCTTCCTGGCGGCGAAGGCGGTGCGCATCGGCCGGCCGCTGCGTTTGCGCGTGCAATTGCGCAGCTTCGACGCCGTCTGCCGGCTGGTCGAATGCAAGGTCGGCATCGGCATCGTGCCGGAGACGACGGCGCGGCGCGTCGCCAAGACCATGGCGATCGCGGTCGTGCCGCTGACGGATGCCTGGGCCGAGCGCGAGCTGACGATCTGCATCCGCAGCCTGGCGGAGCTGCCGCTCTATGCGCGGCAATTGGTCGAGCATTTGCGCACGCAAGGCTGAACGGCGGGCTTGCCAGAAGCGCAAAGCCGCTCCAGACTTCCATGAGAACCGGAGGTTCTTAATGCTCGGCCGTTTTGTTCGCCTGCTGGCGCTTCGCGCTCTTTCCTGTCGACGACTTTCTTGTCAACCAGCAGCCTGAGCGCCCAGACACTGGCGCTGCCCGACAACTTGACCGATCTCAATTCCGAACAAGGGGAACAGTTCTTTTCCGAAAGCGGCGCGCTGCCGACCTATTTTGCGGTGGCCGACAATTTCGTGACGCAGAAGACCCAGGCCTATTGCGGCGTCGCCAGCATGGTGATGGTGCTCAACGCCCTGCACGTTCCCGCGCCTTCGACCCCGGCCTACGAGCCGTACCACATCTTCACGCAGGACAACGTGCTCGACGAGCACACCGACGCGATCCTGCCGCGCGAACGTTCTCGCCAGGCAGGGCATGACGCTCGATCAGCTCGGCGCGCTGCTCGCGCTTCACCCGGCGACGATCGAGGTTCATCACGCCGCCGACGGCGGTCTCGACGCGTTCCGCGCCAGCGCCCGCGATTATCTCGCCACGCCGGGCCATTTCGTGATCGTCAATTATCTGCGCAAGGCGCTCGGGCAGAAGACCGGCGGCCACATCTCGCCGCTCGCCGCCTATGATGCCAAGGCGGATCGATTCCTTATTCTCGATGTCGCCCGCTACAAATATCCGCCGGTTTGGGCGACGGCGTCCGACTTGTTCGCGGCCATGAACACGCCGGACGCGGCCAACGGCAACAAGACGCGCGGCTACGTGCTGCTCGCCAAGGCCACGACGCAATAGCCGGGCGACGAGTCTTGCGAGGTCCTCCGCGCTCGAGAAGCATGCGTCACACGTCCACCAGGCTGGCGGCGACGACGGCGCCGTCGGTGACGTAGTGGTTGACCTGCTTGGCGGGTAGGTGCTGACGGGCTTGATACGAATTGACCTCGCCGATGACTTTGTTCTGTCTCAGGTCGGCGACGATGTAGTCCCGCTCGGCATTCGTGTCCGAATCGGTGGCGTGGGTGATCTGGAAGGTGAGCTGCGTCAGCGAGAAGCCGGTGTCGCGGGTGCCGGCGCCGACCCAGTAGACGTGCTCGTGGTCCGGGGGCCGGTGGTTTTTCAGCCACAAATCCGCCGTTCCGAGCGTCGCCTCCGCGCGCGTCAGGCTCAGAGCCCAGAAGCGGATATGGTGGCGCCTGCGCGGGCTGTTGTCGATCGCCTTCTGAAATCCGATGTCCTGGCCGCGTCCGAACAGATAAAGCGTGCTGAACGGCGCCGCCGGATAGGGCGAATTGAGCACGAAGGCGCGGACCATATGCCATGAGCTTCGCGGCGTCAGCCGATCGGCCTCCGACCATCCGGCGGCCGCGAACGCCGCGCGCAGTTGCTGCAGCGTTCCCGCCAGCACGAGATTGACCGGATCGCCGGGCAAGCCGTCGCCGGTCAGCGTATAGCGCGGCACATGCCGGCGCTGGAGGATCTTCAGGCTGATCAGAACGACCCGCGGCAGGATGATGTAGGCCGCCATGGCATAGGTGACGGCGATCGCCAAAATCCACGGCAGCCTGTGGTCGGCAAATCTGAAGACGACGAAGACGATCAGCCAGACGGTCAGCACGCCCAGCGCGAATACCAGCAAACGCCGCAGGAAGCGGATCAGCAGTCGCAGCATCGGGGCAGTATAGTCGGGACGTGATCGGCAATTCCCAGTCCGGTCGCACCGCACTGGGCACGCCGGCGGCGTCTGCTCTGTCGCCTTCTCCTAGGCATGGACCTTTGCCGTCAGTTCGATCCCGAGCGCTTTCATCACCGCTATCGTTGTTTTCAGCGTCGGATTGCCGTTTGCGCTGAAAGAACGATAGAGTTGTTCGCGGGACAGGCCGGTCTCGTTGGCGATTTGGCTCATACCCTTGGCGCGGGCCACCACGCCGAGCGCATGTGCAATGTAGCCGGTGTCTTCGGTGGCGAAGGCTTCGGCCATGAAGGTCGCGATCGCCTTGTCGGAAATAAGGTCTTCGGCGGGATCGTAGGTTGTCAGTTTCTCTGCCATTTATTCACTCCATTCATCCGCCAGCCGCTTCGCCGTCTTGATATCCCTGGCTTGGGTACTCTTGTCGCCGCCGCAAAGCAGGACGATCACCGACTTGCCCCGCCTCTGAAAATAAACGCGGTAGCCGGGGCCGAAGTGGATGCGTAGTTGGCTGATCCCCTTTCCTACCGGCTCGGTATCGCCGGCGTGCCCATAGGCGAGGCGATCCAGGCGAGAGGCGATCAACGCTCGCGTGCGCTCATCCTTGAACTGCGCTCGCCATTTGCGAAATGTTTCGGTCTGCTTCAGTTCGAACATGCGGAAATGTAGTTTATAAACGACAATTTGTCAAATTGAATCCGGCAAATCGATGTTGACCAAGTGTCGTTACGCGCATCGGTGGCGCCCGCGAGAATCTGCGGACGCGAGAAAAAACAACATCACCGCGGCATCAGCACCCAATAATCGAGGTCGAGCAGCACCGCCGGGTCGTACTCCTCGCCGGTCTTGAGCGGGTAGTCGTCGCAGGGGCGGTCGCGCGTCGCGATGGTGCGCAGCCGCAACGCGCCGACATCCTCGCGGCCCGGCAACTCGGATTTGCCGAGCACCTCCGACCACGCGAACACCGTGCCGCCGGCGAACAGCGGCGCGACGTGGCGGCCGCCATTGATCGCGGCGACGTGGAACGCGTTGGCGAAGCCGTTGAAAGAGAGCGCGCGGGCGAGCGAAATGACGTGGCCGCCATAGATGAGCCGGCGGCCGAAGCGGCCCTTGCCTTCCATATATTGATTGAAATGGATGCGCGCGGTGTTCTGATAGAGCCGCGTCGCGGTCATGTGCTCCGCTTCCTCGACCGTGACGCCGTCGACGTGATCGATGCGCTCGCCGACCTCGTAATCGCCGTAGAGATACGGACTGCCGGACAGCGCGGTGTCGTAGCCGGCAAGTTCGATCGGCGGGCAGGCTTCGCCCAGCACCTTGGGGTCGAGCACGGTCGGCAGCCGCGGCACGTGATCGCCGGGCGCCGGCGCGGCTTCGTCGCGCTTGCGCACCATCACCCAGCGCACGTATTCGAGCACCGGCGTGTTGTCCTGCTTGTAGCCGGTGGTGCGCACATAGACGATGCCGGTCTTGCGGCTGGAATTTTCCTTGAGCCCGATCACCTCGGACAGCGCGGTGAGCGTATCGCCCGGATAGACCGGGCTGCGGAAATAGCAGCCGGCATAGCCGAGATTGGCGACCGCGTTGAGCGACACGTCGGGCACGGTCTTGCCGAACACGATGTGGAAGACGATGAGGTCGTCGATCGGCGAGCGCGGATAGCCGACCGCCTTGGCGAAGTCGTCGGACGACTGCACCGCGAAGCGCGGCCCGAACACGCCGTTGTAGACGGCGACGTCGCCGACGGTGACGGTGCGCGGCGTCGCGTGCCGGATGACTTGGCCGATGCGAAAATCTTCGAAACAATTACCGGGGCTCGTTTTGGACATTGGCAAATACCTTTCCGTCGGACCCGGCGTTCATGCGCAGCGGTTCATAACGCAGGGGCGGGCGCCGGGAAAGCGCCTCGGTGGGTGCCGGCGAGGTTCACGCGGCCGTGACGAGGCGGCTGAAACCCGCGCCGGGGAGGGCCGTATCTGGATGTGACGAGGCCACGTGCTCGTCCCGACCGAACGGCGGGCGGACCGCCGCTTCCAACAGTCACAACGGCCAATATGGAGCCCATCATGTCCAAGCGTTTCGTTTCCAGTGGTTTCGTTTCCAAGCAGTTCGTTCTGGTTGCCGCCGCGGCGGCGCTCGCCCTGTCCACGAGTGCGATCGTCCCCGTCTCGGCCGCCATGGCGGAGAAGACCGTCAATGTCGGCGGCGCGCCGATGTATCCCTCGAAGAACATCATCCAGAACGCGGTCAACTCGAAGGACCACACCACGCTGGTGGCGGCGGTGAAGGCCGCGGGTCTGGTCGAGACGCTCGAAGGACCGGGGCCGTTTACCGTGTTCGCGCCGACCAACGAGGCCTTCGCCAAGCTGCCGGCCGGTACCGTTGCCAATCTGCTCAAGCCGGAAAACAAGGCAATGCTGACGAAGATTTTGACCTATCACGTGGTGCCGGGCCGCATGACCGCGGTCAATCTGATGAAAGCGGTCAAGGACGGCGAGGGCGAAGCCAAGCTCAAGACCGTCGCCGGCGAAACCATCACCGTCAAGGACGCCGGCCCCGGCAAGCTCAGCATCACCGACGCCAAGGGCGACGTCGCCATGGTGACGATCGCCGACGTGCTGCAGTCGAACGGCGTGATTCACGTCATCGACACCGTGCTGCTGCCATAGAGCCTTTTCGGTTCTGATCGAATCAGAACCGGGCTCCAGGTTTTTGACGGAGCATGATCTTTTCGGAAATCCGGTATCCACTTTTCCGGATCATGCTCTAGAGCCCGCCGCCGTGCGCGGATCCGCCGCTTCCCCCTCTCCTCGCCCGCGAGGAGAGGGGTTTCCGCTGCGCTCACGCTGCCGTGTTGCGGTGCGGAGCATGCCGTGACGCGAATGTGAGCGGTCGACGCGGACGGCTTTTGTTATAGCTCCACGCCGAATTCATGCGAATGTACCCCGACGAGGGTTTGAAACCATCATGACGATCGACGCCACAGCTTCGCCGTCGACGCTTCCCGACCGGGCGGCGGCACCTTTGATCCATCCCGGCTGGGTGCGGGTGACACATTGGGTCAACGCGCTGGCGATGCTGATGATGATCGGCTCAGGCTGGCAGATTTACGATGCCTCGCCGCTGTTCGCCTTCGAGTTTCCGAGCGAGATCGCGCTCGGCAACTGGCTCGCCGGCGCGCTCCTCTGGCACTTCGCCGCGATGTGGCTCCTGGTGATCAACGGCGTCGTCTATGTCGCGCTCGGCCTTCTGACCGGCCGCTTTCGCCGCAAGCTCTTTCCCATTCGGCCGCGCGAGGTGCTCCGCGATCTCGTCGCCGCGCTGCGCGGCCGCCTCGGCCATGACGATCTGTCGGTCTACAACGCGGTGCAAAAGCTGCTCTATCTCGGCATCCTGCATGACCGGCGTGGTGATCGTGGCCTCGGGACTGTCGATCTGGAAGCCGGTGCAGTTTCACTGGCTCACCGGCTTTTTCGGCGGCTACGACACCGCGCGCTACGTGCATTTCGCGGCGATGACGGCGATCGTCGCCTTTCTGGTGGTGCATGTGGCGCTCGCGATTCTGGTGCCGAAAAGCCTGCGCGCCATGATCGTCGGCCGCTGAATCGCGAGGAACATCAAAATGGCTCGTGAGCGTAAGAAAATCCCCGGCGTCGATCCGAAGCTGCTGATCAAGGACGCGGCGAAACTGTTGCCCGAGCCGTCGCGGCGGCTGTTTCTGCGCGGCGCGGCAAGCCTCGGCGCGCTCGCCGCGCTGTCCGGCTGCGACGTCATCGACAATGACACCTCGGAGAACGTGCTGCGCGTCATCTCGACGTTCAACGACCGCGTCCAGGCGCTTGCTGTTCAACCCGAGGACGCTGGCGCCGACTTATCCTGAAAGCGCGATCACGCGGCCGTTCCCGTTCAACGCCTATTACAGCGAGGACGAAGCCCCCGACATCGACGGCGACAAATGGCGGCTCGAGATCGGCGGCCTCGTCGACAACAAGAAGCCGTGGACGCTCGCCGAACTCTACAAGCTGCCGGAGGTGTCGCAGATCACCCGCCATGTCTGCGTCGAGGGCTGGAGCATGATCGGCTCATGGCAGGGCGTCAAGCTGTCGGACATTTCTCGAGCGGATCGGCGCCGACACCACGGCGCACTATGTCTGGTTCCAGTGCGCCGAGGGCTATTCGACACGATCGACATGCCGACCGCGCTGCATCCGCAGACGCACTGGCGTTCAAGATTCGATCACCAGATCCTGCCGCGCGCATACGGCTTCCCGATCAAGATCCGCATGCCGACCAAGCTCGGGTTCAAGAACCCGAAATACGTCACCGCTCTATGGGTGCAGAACAACGACGCCGGCGGCTATTGGGAGAACCACGGCTACAACTGGTTCAGCGGGCTGTGACGGCGCGGGTTGAGGCGGCCGCTGTCGCGCGCGAAACGGCGCGTCATTTCAAGTAGCCGTGCTCGCGCAGGATCTTGTCGAATGCTTCGCCGGTGTCTTTTTGCACTGTCTGCAGGCGCGGCACCAAAGCGGTGGTGAACTCGCCCATCACCTGCGGCAGCACGTGCAGCGCCTTCGCCCCGGTCGGCGACTTGTAGAAGGCGGCCAGCTCGTGCAATTCGGCCACGGTGAAGTGGCGCGCATAGATCGGCGGCGCGTCCTTCATGGCTTCGTCGATGAAGGCGACTTGAATGCGATCGAACGCCTGGCGCATTTCGCCGAGCGTGGCATCGTCGATCTTGTCGGCGTGCGCCTGGGCTTCCACCTGCGGCCACAACGCATTGGTCACCTGCCCGGTGAGCTGTTTCATCATATCGCCGGACAGAATCGCGAACAGCTCGTTGCGCGGCCTGCAGCGCCTCGGGGGACGGCGCGTCGTCCGCCCGCGCCGGAACGC
>CAVUWO010000019.1:0-7611 GCA_963745155.1 uncultured Pseudomonadota bacterium
CGACGTTTTATTGTCCGACCTGCCAGAAGTGACGTTGCGCTGGGTTGCGCGCTGCAGTGCACCCCGGCAAACGGCATTGAAATCGGGGCACGCATGGCGTTATGTCCCGACCC
The DNA here is from genome assembly GCA_963745155.1 of uncultured Pseudomonadota bacterium. Lineage (GTDB taxonomy): Bacteria > Pseudomonadota > Alphaproteobacteria > Rhizobiales > Xanthobacteraceae > BOG-931. Next base: position 114 of record CAVUWO010000019.1, read on the forward strand.
GATGGACATCGCCTCATCACTCGGTCTGCCGGCCGCGCCGGCGCCACCGGACAACGTTACGCGCGACATCCGGCCGGCACCGGAGCTCACCGTCGTCGTGCCGACGTTCAATGAACGCGCCAATATCCCGATCCTGGTCGAACGGCTCGAAAAGGCTCTCGCCGGCTGCGATTGGGAGATCGTGTTCGTCGACGACAATTCGCCCGACGGCACCGCCGCCGCGGCACGCGCCATCGGCGCAACCGACTGCCGCGTGCGCTGCATCCGCCGGATCGGCCGCCGCGGCCTTGCCGGCGCTTGTCTCGAGGGCATGCTGTCGAGCCAGGCGCGCTACATCGCGGTCATGGACGCCGACCTGCAGCACGATGAAACGCGGCTCGTCCCGATGCTCGCGTGTCTGCGCGCGGACCGCGCCGACGTCGTGGTGGCGAGCCGCTATCTCGGCGGCGGCTCCGCCGCCGGACTGTCGCAGCAGCGCGCCCGCGTCAGCCGCTGGTCGAATGATCTGGTGCGGCTTCTGCTCGGCATCGAACTCACCGATCCGATGAGCGGGCATTTCATGCTGCGGCGCGATAGTTTCGAAGCGGTCGCCCCGGCGATCTCGTCGCAGGGCTTCAAGATCCTGCTCGACATCCTGGCGAGCGCGCGCGGCAAGCTGCGAACGTTGGAATTGCCCTCGACATTTCACGCCCGCCAGCACGGTGAAAGCAAGCTCGACAGCAAGATCGCGCTCGACTTCGCCGCGCTGGTGACGTCGAAGCTGACTAACGACGCCGTCTCGGCGCGCTTCCTGCTGTATTGTCTGGTCGGCGTCACGGGCATTGCCGTTAATCTGACCGTGCTGCGCCTTCTGATGGTGATCGCTGTGTCGTTCGGCATGGCGCAGACGCTCGCCACGGTCGTCGCCATCACCTGGAATTTCGTCCTCAACAATCTGTTCACCTATCGCGACCAACGGCTCACCGGCTGGCGGTTCGTGACGGGCCTCATCGGTTTCCAGGCGATCTGCGCCGTCGGCGCGGTCTCCAACATCGGCATCGCCACCTGGATCTACAATTATCAAACCCAATGGTGGATCGCCGGGCTGTGCGGCGCGATCATCACCAGCGTGTGGAATTTCGTCGTCAGCGCCGCCTTCGTCTGGCGCCAGCGCTGAGCGGTTCAGGGCTGGAGCATGTCCCGCAAAAGTGGAAACCGGTTTTGTGAAAAGGACATGCTAAATCAACAGCTAGAGCGTGGCCCGATTCTCTTCAATCGGGCTAGGCTCTGGCATAGGGAGCAACGCGAATGAATACCGAGACCATCATCGTCGAGACGCGCGCCAGGGTCGGGCTGATCCGGCTCAACCGCCCGCAGGCGCTCAACGCGCTCAACGGCACGCTCATCCGCGAGCTCAATCAAGCGATCGATCTGTTCGAGGCGGACGGCGATATCGGCTGCACGGTGATCACGGGATCGGACAAGGCGTTCGCAGCCGGCGCCGACATCAAGGAAATGGCGGACAAGAGCTTCATCGAGGCTTTTCTCGGCGATTTCGCCGCGACCTGGGACCACATCGGCAAGGTGCGTAAGCCGATCGTCGCCGCCGTCGCCGGCTTTGCGCTGGGCGGCGGCTGCGAACTCGCCATGCTGTGCGATCTCATCATCGCCGCGGACAACGCCAAGTTCGGCCAGCCTGAGATCAAACTCGGCATCATCCCCGGCATCGGCGGCACGCAGCGCTTCACCCGCGCGGTCGGCAAGGCCAAGGCGATGGATATGATCCTGACCGGCCGCATGATGGACGCCGCGGAAGCCGAGCGCGCCGGGCTCGTCGCGCGTATCGTGCCGGCCGCGAACCTGCTCGACGAAGCCCTCGCGGTCGCCGCGACCATCGCGTCGATGTCGCTGCCGTCGGTGTTGGGCGCGAAGGAGGCGGTCAACGCCGCGTTCGAGACGTCGCTCGCGGAGGGCGTGCGGTTCGAGCGGCGCGTCTTTCATTCACTGTTCGCGACTGCCGACCAGAAGGAAGGCATGGCCGCGTTCGTCGCCAAGCGCCCGCCGAAATTCGCGAACAGATAATCACTTCCGCACGCAGATCACCCGCAAAACCGATGGCTCGATCGCGGCATGATCCGCTGCCGCGGCGGGCTCGACGCCGTGCGCCGACAAAAATTCGCGCATGCTGTCGGCTGAGATCAATGTGGCCTGCCGAGCGGCGGCCGGCCCGTTGCCGGCGAGCGCCTGCGGCTTGATGCCGAGCACGCCGAGGAAACGGCCCTGCGCGTCCATGACGGCCGCGCCCGCAAAGCCTGGCGCCGGCGCCGGTTCGATTGTTTGAGCGCCGAGCCGGGCGCCGACCTTCGTCACGGCGCCGCCGCCGGCCTGGGCGATCGGATCGGGAATTCCGACGAGCGTCACGTCGCCATCGTTGGTGGCGACGGCCGTGAGCGGTACCGCGACGAGGTCGCGGGCGCCGTAGAGCCGTAACAGCGACATCCCGGCGGTGGCGTCGGCGGCGACGCGCTCGGCGTTGCCGAGCCCCGGCACTGTGATCGACTGGCAAGCATCGGTCGCGCCGGCAGGCGCGATCAGATCGCCCGCCGCGCCGACCACGATCGCGGTCGCATACTCGACCGTTCGTTTCATCCCCGCCGGCGGCGCCGTATTGGGATTGGGAAATCCCGTGAACGTATCGGCGATCGCCACCGCGACCGGGCCCATGACTCCTTCGGTGGCCTGATCGTAGAGCACGGTGACGCCGCGCAATTCGCTGCCGCTCGCCTCGGCGCGAACGACAAAGTCCTTCAGGCCTTGCACGCCGGAAATGATGAATGATTGCGGCTTGAGCGTGCTCACATGAACTTCGCGTTTCGAGGCTTTCTTCTCGTCCTCGAACAGCGCCGGCAAAGACCCCTCGGCAAGACGGAACGTCTCGATCCTGATCTGGCCCTGGGCCGAGCTGAAGCGGCTGCCGAGACGGGTCGCGTCGGCGCGCGACGTGAGCTTCGTCGGCACGCCGAGGCGGGCGCCGGTCGCGGTATCCTCCAAGACGCGCCAGCCGACATTGTCCTCCCGCGACTTCGCCGCGGTCGCGAGCAGATCGCGCTCCGGCGCGGTAAGGACGCCGGTCGGCTTGCCGCTGTTGCGGCTCTGGAATGTTTTGACCGCCGAGACGGTCTTGTCGTCGAAATCGCCGCCGGCGCCGCCTTCATAGGCGTCGACCCAGGCGAGGTCCGCCTGGATGGCCAATCGGTCGGCTTCCGGCATGGCCGCATAAGCTGCCATGGCGGCGGCCGGCGCAGGGCTGCTGGCCAGATGTTTGCCTTTGCCGCTGTGACTCTTCGCTTCCGCCTTGCTTGCCGCCGGCTTGTGGGCCTTGGCGTAGGCCGGAACCGTCGAGGCAAGAGCCGGCAGGCCCGCTACCGCAAGGCCGACAATGATGGCCGCCACCTTCATGTGATTGTCCCGTCTCCCGCCGTTTGCCGAAACCTAGCCGAACACCCCGCGCGGTCCAATCGTTGCCTCCCCCCATGGTTCGGCACGCCATCCGTCATTATATGTTGGCGCCATGCTCACCGCCGACGAACTCGAGCGCTATGCGCGCCACATCGTGCTCCGCGAGGTCGGGGGCCCCGGACAGGCCGCGCTGGGCCGCGCCCGCGTCCTGGTGGTCGGCGCCGGCGGGCTAGGGGCGCCGCTTCTTCTCTATCTCGCCGCCGCAGGCGTGGGCACGCTGGGCGTGGTCGACGACGACACGGTGTCGCTGTCGAACCTGCAGAGGCAGGTGATCCACGCCACCGCCGACGTCGGCCTGCCGAAGGTCGCCAGCGCCGCGGCGGTCATCGGCCGGCTCAACCCGCATGTCGCCGTCGATGCGCACGATGTCCGCGTCACCGCGGCGAACGCCCTCGACCTGATCGGCCGCTATGACATCGTTGCCGACGGCTCCGACAATTTCGCCACGCGTTATCTGGTGTCGGATGCCTGCTACTTCGCCGGCAAGCCGCTGGTGACGGCGGCGCTCGGCCCGTTCGACGGCACGCTCACCACCATCCGCGCCCACGAGCGGTCCAAAGACGGCCGGCCGAACCCGACCTATCGCTGCCTGTTCCCCGAACCCCCGCCGCCCGGCACGGTGCCGGCCTGCGCCGAAGCCGGCGTGCTCGGCGCGCTCGCCGGCGTCGTCGGCGCGATGGCGGCGCTGGAAGTGATCCGCGAGATCGTCGGCTTCGGCGACAATCTGGTCGGCCGTCTCGTCATGCTCGACGCCCGCGCGATGCGGTTCGAGACCTTGCGTTACGGCTGGGACCCGGCCAATCCGCTCAACGGCGAAAAACCGACGATCAAGGATCTTTCGGGGCACATTTAGCTTATTTGCTTCGAAAACTTATTTGCTCCACGTCGCCATGATGGTGGAGCCGCGCATCACCGACCATTTGTTGTCGCCGGCGGCGACCACGGTGTAGCAGGTTTCCTTGGCGCCTTTCCAGGAGCTGCAGAAGCCGTCTTTGGAAAGCTTCCAGGTTCCCTCGCCCCTGGCGCCGCCGCTCGCCGGCTCACGCTTCATCTTGCCGTCCACCGAAAACGTCATCTTGAACTTGATGTTCGACGTCGTCGCGGCGATGAAGGGCTGGCCGTTGAAAAACGTCGCCTTGATATCGTTCGGCGCCAATTTGCCGGCCGGCGCACCGGAGGCCGATCCGGCGAAAAACCAAGCACCGAACATGCACGCTACGACGCCCGCGACGGCTGCACGCATCGAAGCCTCCGAAGCCTTGATTCGATCGGCGCATCATAGGCAATTTGCCCCACGCCGTCATCGCCGCAATGTCAAAGAAAAAATATCATCGCACGCAGCAAGGTTTCACCGCACAAGGCTTCACCGCGCAAGGCTTCAACGCGCCTGTGCGTGATAGACGCTGTTCGGCCGCATGTCGGTCGCGGATGCCAGCCGGTTCGTCATGTTGAAGAAGGCGGCGACGGCGGCGATGTCCCAGATATCGCGGGCGGAAAAGCCGGCGTGGCGCAGCCGCGCGCGATCGTCCTCCTCGACCTGCCACGGCTCGGCGGTGAGCCTGACGGCGAAATCGAGCATGGCGCGCTCGCGCTTCGACAAGCGCGCTGCGCGATAATTCATCGCCATCAATTCGCCGAGCGGCGGATCGCCGGAGAGCTGCCGCACCGCCGCGCCGTGAGCGACCAGGCAATAATAGCAACGGTTATGTGATGACACCGTGACCGCGATCATCTCGCGCTCGAGCTTGCTCAAGCCCGATGGCGCCAGCATCAGATCATTGTACATGGCGACAAAGGCACCGAGCTTCGCCGCATCGAACGCATAGGCCTTGAGCACGTTCGGCACGAAGCCGAGTTTTTCATCGCATTTGGCAAAATAGGCGGCCATTTCGGACGACAGTGGCGCCGCCGGCAAGCCGAGCGCGGTGACGGCGGTGTCGTCTCCGGCCGTCGCCGCGGCGCGCTGCGGCACCCGGCCGGCGGGGCTGGATTTGGTCTTGCGCTTGGCCATCGTGGTCCTTTCTGATGGTCGCTCTGGCGGTCGTTCCGGTGTGCGACACTCCGCCCGCTTCGGCGGTGCGGGCAGAATACCTTTTATCACGTCCGCCCGCATTATGATGACGCGGCAGAAAGCGCGTATCATTGCGCCAGGAGCGCGGATAAGTCGCCGCTGGAAACGTCGATTGAGGAAGCTCGACCGTGCAGGAAATTCCTCGCACCCAAATGGCTCAAGAAGCTCAAGACGCCCGAGCGGGCCCGGAGACCGGGGAGTTCGAACGCGCCGGCGTCACGCTGCTCAACTCTGCCGCCGCGGTGCTCGCGGCGCGCCGGACCGACATTGCATCGGAGTTTTTCGCCGACCTGTTCGAGCATGCGCTGCCCGAGGATCTCGCCCGTTACCGGCCCGAGCAGCTCGCCGCCATCGCCGAACAGGCGTGGGCGTTTCTCCTCGACCGCGCGCCGGGCGCGCCGAAGATCCGTTTCCAAGCGGCCGCCGCGGCCGGCGACGGCGCGGTTTTGGAAATCGTCAACGACGACATGCCGTTCCTGGTCAATTCGGTCACCGGCGAACTCACCGAACGCGGCCTCGAAATCCTGCTACTGGTGCATCCGGTTCTCGCGGTCGAGCGCGACGCGGTGGGGAAGCTCGTCGCCTACAAGGGCGCGCGCAAAGGCGAGGGCCAGCGCGAAAGCTTGATGCACATCCACGTCGCCGGCGCGGATGATGCGGCGCAGCGCGCCGAAATCCTTGCCGTGCTAACCGACATCCTCGCCGAGGTGCGCGTGTGCGTCGAGGATTGGCAGCCGATGTCGGCCCGGGTGCACGCCATCATCGCCGCGCTGCGCGACACCCCGCCGCCGCTGCCGGCGGACGAAATCGCCGAAGCGGTCCAGTTTCTCGCATGGATCGCCGACGACAATTTCACGCTGCTCGGCGCGCGCGACTATGCCTTTGCCGCCGGCGACGGCGCGCTCGAGCCGCGGTTCGAGACCGGCCTCGGCCTGTTGCGCTCGCACGAGACGCGGGTGCTGCGCCGCGGCGATCAACTGGTGACGGTCACCCCGGAGATCCGCGCGTTCCTCGAAGAGCCGAAGCTCCTCATCGTCACCAAGGCCGGCATGCGCGCGCGTGTGCACCGCCGCGTGCAGACGGATTACATCGGCATCAAGCGCTTCGATGGGGACGGCAGACTGGTCGGCGAATGGCGGTTTTGCGGCCTCTTCACCTCGACTGCCTATACCTGCTCGGTCCGCACTATTCCCTATGTGCGGCGCAAGATCGACCACATTATCACCCGCGCCGGATACGATCCCGACGGCCATTCCGGCAAGGCGCTGGTCAATGTGCTCGAGACCTACCCGCGCGACGAATTGTTTCAGATCGACGACGACACGCTCTATCAGTTCGCGCTCGCCATTCTCGCGCTCGACGAGCGTCCGCGCGTGCGTGTGCTGCCGCGGCGCGACCGCTTCGACCGCTTCGTCTCGGTGCTCGTGTACGTGCCGCGCGACCGCTACGACAGCCGCATCAGGGCGCTGATCGGCGATTATCTGGCGGCGACCTTCAACGGGCGGGTGCGCGCGTTCTTTCCGTTCTTCCCGGAAGGTCCGCTGGTGCGGGTGTATTTCATCATTGGCCGCTACGAGGGCGAAACGCCGCAGCGAGACCGCGCCACGCTCGACCGCGCGGTCGAGGCCATCGTGCGAAGCTGGATCGACGGGCTCGACGCCGCGCTCGCCGGGCACTACGAAGCCGCGGCGGCGCGGGCGCTCGGCGCGCGCTATCGCGGCGCGTTTCCGGTCGACTATCGCGAGATCTACCCGCCGGCGACGGCCGTCGCCGACATCGGCGTGCTCGAAGCGCTCACAGCCGAACGTCCGCTCGGGGTCGAGCTTTACCGTGACCCCGCCGCCGCACCGACGGGCGCCGGGCTCAAAGTCTTCAGCCGCAGCCGGCCGATCGCGCTATCCGAACGCGTACCGGTCCTGGAGAATATGG
>CAVUWO010000020.1:0-277049 GCA_963745155.1 uncultured Pseudomonadota bacterium
CGCAGCCGCCCGCGCCGCGGCGGCAGCCGCGCCCGCCATGACGCGACGTCGGCTTCGGCCGGCGTCAGATAAGGCACGAGCGCCGGAATGTTCGTCAGGTCGGTCGCGAACGCGAGCGGCAGGCTGAGCAGCGGGCACTGACAATCGAACCGCGGCAATGGCGTGCCGCGCGCGACCACGCGCGACACGCCCGGCAAGCCTTCCATAAGCCGCACCAATTGCGGCTGCACTTCCAGAACCACCTCGGCCCCGCGGGCGGCAACGAGCGGCGCATAGCGCACGAACTGGATGGTATCGCCAAAACCCTGCTCGGCATGGAGGAGAATGGTCTTGCCGGCGAGCGGCTCCTGCCCCAGCCACAACGGCGCCGTGAAATTGCGCCGCTGCGCCGACAAGGCGCCGCCCCAGCGCGCCTCGTAGCCGCGCCAGCCGGCGGCGAAATCGCCCAGCGTCAGGCGCACGGCGGCATCGACGAACCGCGCCGGCGCGAAGTTCGGCGCGGCGGCGAGCGCGCGCGCCACGCTCGCCAGCGCCTCGTGCGGCCGGTCGAGCCGGCGCAGCGCGATGGCGCGGTTGGTCAAAAGCTGCGCGTTGCGCGGCGCGCGAGCGAGCGCCTGGTCATAGACCGCGATCGCCTCGGCCGGACGGTTGAGCTTGAACAGCGCGTTGCCGTAATTGCCGAGCGCATCGATATTTTGCGGATCGGCGGCAACGAGCCGCTCGAAAATTTGCAGCGCCTCGCCGAACCGGCCGAGATCGAGCAACACCACGCCGCGCCGGTTGAGCAAGTCCGCGTCGTCCGGCGCAAGCCGCAAGCCTTCGTCATAAGCGACCAGCGCCCGTTCCAATTGCCCGAGCGATTGAAACACCAACCCGAGGCTCGCAAAGCCGTCGGCGCGCCCAAGGTCGCGCTTGAGCGCTTCCTGAAACCACGCCAGCGCCGCATCGAGCCGCCCGCGCTTGAAATTGATCTCGCCGAGACAATGCAGCGCATCGAAACTGTCGGGATTTTGCGCCAGCACCTCGGCGCAAAGCCGCTCCGCCTTGCCAAACTCGCCCTCCGCGCAAGCCCGCCGCGCGCGCTTGAGCGCACGCGACGGATTCGACGGCGCCGGCAAGGGCGGTTCGGAACGTGCAGCAAGGCGAAGCCCGCGGGATCGTTGGTTAACGATCCGTAACCGCGCATGGTTAACGAAAGCTTGATGAGCGTCACGCGAGGCCGCGCCACGAAGAGCCGAGCACCTCTGCGCGCGGGGAGAGGTAGAGCGAAGCGAGGGTGAGGGGGCGCCGCCGCGAGTCTGAGCTTTGAGGATTGATGCGAAGGCGCTGGAGAATTCTCTGACGAAGATCAAGAAGCGCTAATGCTCTCTCATCGCGACCTTCTCCCCGCGCGGCGTGTGGAAGAAGGACGGCGATGCAGCCGTTTCGCTAGAGGGCGGCCGCTTATTCCGCAGCGCCGCGATGCCAACGTGGGTTCGCCGGGGCACATGTCATCGGGGCGAAATCCCCCGGTCACGGCTAGCAAGATCAAGATCAAAAGACAAGAGCAGGTCTAGGATCGCACGCGGCGTAATGCGGATTATGGCTGCGGCCTATCGTGCCCTGGTGTGAGCCGAGCGCCCTGCCGCGACTCTCTCGACATGCGAATCGCAATTCGGCAAAGTATGGATATGTGCCTTCCAGGGTTCGAAATCTGGCTTCAGGTCTGGCGACGTATTCCCTCGGTCGGACTGCTGGCAGTCTCCTTCGTTCTGTTTGTTATCGGGTTCCTTGGGCTCGCCGAGGGCGGAACAGAACAGCCACGGTGCGGCCTTGCGGAAATAGGATGCTTGATCGCCAGTCATGAAGACCTCGCGGCCGGTCTGATAGGCGTTGCCGGTGCGTTGCTCGCGGCGTGGCTCGCCTATATGGCGGTCCAAGGGCAGATTGCTGAGGAAAGAATTGCGCGCGAGCGTCAGAAGGCCGAGGAAGCGGAAGACCGGCGACGCCAGCAAGCCGAGGCCAAAGAGGCCGCAGTCCTTTGCATCACTCCAGCGATTCACGCGGCCGCCGTGGCGCTCGCGGCAATCGAAGTAGCGGTCAACATTAATGCCGTCAACGATGAGCCGGCCGACCAGGCGATCGCGGCGGAGGCGACGCACATCCAATCCGGAATCGAGTTTTTCGCCGTGCGCGAGAGTATTTGGAACCTCAACATCAACGATAAGCTTATTTACCTCGCAATTCTTGGTACCCTCAGCGCTTTCGTAGAGATCACGGTTCATCCGTCCCCTGCGGTGACACGGCGAGGACGCCTTCATGCTCAACGGCGCGGATTGATGAACCTTAGTACCTATCTGCGAGGGTTTGATACCCAGCTCGCAGATGTCTATGGACGGGACAGCGGCACTGTCACGGCGGCTGCAACGCTGAAAAAATAGTGGCGATATGCGGGTATGACAGCGGCCGATCGCTGTTTTGTTCGCGCCTCGCGTTATGCTACCCTCGGTGCATGACGGTGATGCCTGCTACCAAACGACGGATCATCTGGGCGCTCAGCATCGGCGCGTTGCTGATCGCGATTGTGGTAGGGATATTGACGTTCGTTGATCTCACTGTGCCTGTTGAGGAAACGAAACGCTGCACGCTGAGCATTTGGCAATCGCAGTGGCCGAAATACATCGGATGCGTGATAGGGGTACACGAAGACCTCGCAGCCGGCCTGATCGGCGGTGCTGGTGCGCTGTTTGCGGCCTGGCTGGCCTGGGCGGCGGTTCAAGAACAGCTTTTCGACGAAGGGGAACGTCGACGACGTGAGCAGTTCGAGGCAAAAGTCGCGGCCATTGTCGGACTTGCTTTTCCGGTCGATGCGGCCGCCGCTGTCGTTTTGTCTGCTAAACACGCACTTCGTGCGAAGGATCAGGACGAGCAAGAGAAATTTGACGAATGGACGAGTCTGTGTGGCACCTTCCTGCGATCTACACTTGAGTCGTTCACGGTGCGGGAAGGTGCGCTCGGTTTGGCCGTGGATGATCGTGTGCAATATATGACAATCATTCAGGGAACTTTCGACACTCGCGCTTTTTAAGGCTCACCGCATACCCGGCGCTACCAGGGAGGAGTACCTCGAAGGTATCCAGGCTGAAGCCGAGGACCTTTATATGGAATTGCGTAAATTTGATGCCGCAACTGCCGCGGAGTTCATCAAAGCGGACTGTAAGGCGGATGACATACGTCTGTTTTTGCCGGACCGTGTTGCGAGCCGAGTATCATCGATACAGGTGCGGGAGAGTTCCGTCGCCAATAGAAGCGACCGTTCCTTGACAAATGGTCCCCACATGGGTTACAAGCTGCGAATCTCGCTCCCGTACAAGGACGCCGGCCGGGTGACTCCGTCCGGCGGGGCGAGTGCGGCTCCCGCGGGCGGCGGCTCGTCACCGTCGCGCTCGGGCGGCTTGGGCAAGACACGCCCGGACGGCATCATGACCGGACCGCGGGTGCAATCTCGCTGGACTGGGACAGGGAAGGCGCGGGTAACACCCGCGAGTGACGCAAACGAAGGCCGGTCCGCCGGCTTCGCGTAAAAATGCGTTGCGATGCGCGCGATCTTTCGAACCATCGGGGTTGCGCGCTCCGAGCCTGTCCTGGGAAGTCGCGTGGCTCGAGCTGAGCGGTGGCGTTCGGTCGCGACCGCAAGTGCCGTGGTGGAACGCCGAGAGGCGAGCGCGCCCGCACGGGCGCGCGCCGTATCGTAAGATGCGGTGGTTGTTGAACAGCGCCTTTCGGCGTTCCGCTTTCCTTTCGTCATTGCGAGGAGCGAAGCGACGAAGCAATCCAGGGTCGGCGTCGCAGAGTCTGGATTGCTTCGTCGCTTCGCTCCTCGCAATGACGAGGTTTATCTGCGCCTGATCGTGATGGACGCCGGTTCCACCGCCGGCGGCATCTGACGAAGATCAGGCTCGGCCGTCGTTTTGTTTGCTTGGTGCCGGCATAGCTCGGACGCGAAGGCGCGTCGCGAGAACGGTGGTGTATATCCGCCCCCGCGGAGCGCAGCGCAGCGGGGGAGGGGGACCACCCGGCGCAGCCGGGTGGTAGAGGGGGCCTGCGGCGGTTGAGAAAAAGACAGGCGGGAGTTGCAAGCGGCGCGGTCGTTGCCCCCTCCACCACCGCGCTTTGCGCGGTGGTCCCCCTCCCCCGCGCAACAGCGCGGGGGCGGATGAAAGAGACTTACTCGTCCCGATACACCCGCTCGCGGCGTTCGTGGCGCTCCTGCGCTTCGATCGACAGCGTAGCGATGGGGCGGGCTTCGAGGCGCTTGAGCGAGATCGGCTCGCCGGTCTCCTCGCAATAGCCATAGGTGCCGTCCTCGATCCTTTGCAGCGCGGCGTCGATCTTGGCGATCAGCTTGCGCTGGCGGTCGCGGGCGCGCAGCTCGATCGCCCGGTCGGTCTCCGAGGAGGCGCGGTCGGCGAGGTCGGGATGGTTCTGGTTGTCGTCCTGGAGATGCTGCAGCGTCTCCTTGGCCTCTTTGAGAATGTCCTCGCGCCAGTCCAGGAGCTTCAACCGGAAATACTCCCGCTGGCGCTCGTTCATGAACGGCTCCCGCTCCGACGGCCGGTACACCTTGTCGAACGGCTGGGGCGGCTTGCCGTTCTTGCCCTCGACCGGCTTGCCGTTACGGACGGAAGTATCGTCGGCTCCGCCGTTTTTGGTCTTCGCGAACTGCATCGACATTGTGTACTCCGCGCAACGACGCGCGAGGTCCTCCCCGCGAGGTTGGCTATATATCGAGGGTCCGTGACAGAGACAATAAAATTGATGCTTTCCGATACCGCCCCGGCGGGGTCTTACGACTGGAGGGTGTGGCGCGCAAAATGGCGCCCGCGGGCGCGGCAAAACGTCAGTTGAGGCCGGCTTTGGCCAGTTCGACCGCGACGCGGAGGTCGATCTCGCCCAAAACCTGGTCCAGCCGGTCGTCGCCGGAACCGTCCATCAGGCCGGCCGCGGCCGCTTGCAACCGTAGCAGCGTCCCTCGGTCGAGCTGGCCGGACAGCAGGGCGACCTTGAGCTCGTCGAGCGCATCGAGCGCCCGGCGGCCATGCTTGACCGCGCGCTTGCGGCGTTCGGCCGGGTCTTCGATGCCCTGGAGCGCGATCAGGGCGTCGATGCCGCCGAGCGAGCGCACGGCGCCCGCCGCCGTCTGCGCGTGCGACGTTTCGCTCTCGGCGAGCATAAAGCCACCGCCCGCCGCCCGCCGAGCCGCCGGCGCCGTGGACATCGCGACAAAGCTCGTGCCGTTCGGTCCGATGATGCGCATGCCGTGAAGGTGGGCCGGTAAGGTTAATGCAGGGTAAAAAAGTTCCGGCCCGCCCGGCAACAATTGCCGCAGCCGGCAAGGGATGCGTGCTCTGGGGCCTCGGCCCCGCCCGGCAGCCCGCAAATAGTCATTGTTGTTCAGTGTCTTACACGTACATCCCGCGCCTGGCACGCGATTGGCATCGGGTTCGTTCGTCCGACTCTTGGGGAGCAAGATGGCAGGGACGTTTTACAAAGGGCTGGTCGCCCTGATCGCGGTCGCTTGCGCGGTGTCGCCCGCGCGGGCCACGTCGCGCATCAAGGACCTCGCCAGCATCGAAGGCATCCGGCAGAATCAGCTGATCGGCTACGGCCTGGTCGTCGGCCTCAACGGCACCGGCGACACGCTGAATAACGCCCCGTTCACCCGGCAATCGCTGCAAGGCATGCTGGAACGGCTCGGCGTCAACATCCGCGGCCAGCAGATCCGCACCGGCAACGTCGCCGCGGTGATGGTCACCGCCAATCTGCCGCCGTTCGCGACCCAGGGCACCCGCATCGACGTCACCGCCTCGGCGCTGGGCGATTCCAAAAGCCTGCTCGGCGGCACGCTGCTGGTCACGCCGCTCCTCGGCGCCGACGGCAATGTCTATGCCGTCGCCCAGGGGTCGCTCGCCATCGGCGGCTTCGCGGTCGAGGGCGAGGCGGCCAAGGTCACCCGCGGCGTGCCGACCGTCGGCCGGCTGCCGAACGGCGCCATCATCGAGCGCGAGATCGAATTCTCGCTCGCGACGCTCGGGTCGTTGCGGCTGTCGCTGCGCAACGCCGACTTCACCACGGCCAAGCGCATCGCCATCGCCATCAACGATTATATCGGCCAGCCGGTCGCCGAGCCGCTCGATCCCTCGACCGTGATGCTGACGCTGCCGAAATCGTTCCCGCAGAATCTGGTGGCGACGCTCACCGAGATCGAGCAGCTGCAGGTCGAGCCGGACGAGGCGGCGAAGATCATCATCGACGAGCGCTCGGGCGTCATCGTCATCGGCCGCGACGTGCGGGTGTCGACGGTCGCGGTGGCGCAGGGCAATCTCACCGTCACCATCTCGGAATCGCCCCAGGTGAGCCAGCCGGCGCCGTTCTCGCGCGGCCGCACCGTCGTGGTGCCGCGCAGCCGCCTCGGCGTCACCGAGGAAGGCAAGAAGCTCGCGCTGGTGCATGAGGGCGTGTCGCTGCAGCAGATCGTCGACGGGCTCAACGCGCTCGGCATCGGGCCGCGCGATCTGATTTCGATCCTGCAGGCGATCAAGGCCGCCGGCGCGATCCAGGCCGACATCGAGGTGATGTGATGACGACCGCAGCCGCCGCCGCTCTGGGCCTCTCCACCGGCGCCATCACGACCGCGCAGGCCGCGCAGGCCAAAGCCGCCCTCACCGACAAGGGCAAGGCCAAGGCGCACGCCGCCGCGCAGAACTTCGAGGCGATGTTCCTCAACAATACGTTCCAGCAGATGTTCACCGGCATCGACGGCGACGGCCCGTTCGGCGGCAGCGGTTCGCTCAAGGTGTGGCGCTCGTTCCTGACCGATCAATACGCCAAGACCTTCGCCAAGGCCGGCGGCGTCGGCATCGCCAGCCACGTCTATGACGAGTTGTTGAAGCAACAGGGAGCGCGCGCCTCATGAAGCCGATCACCACCGCCGCGGAAGCGGAGCAAGCCATCGACGAGATGACGAGCCTGGTCGATGCAGCTGCGCGGCGTGGTCGAACAGGAGACGGCGCTGGTGCGCGCGGGCAAGCTGCGCGCGGCGGCCGCGCTCGAGCCGTCGAAATCGGCGCTCGCCGGGCGGCTTTACACCGGCAGCGAACGCCTCAAGGCCAACGCGAAATTGCTGCAGCGCACGGCGCCGGCGCGCTGCGCCGCGCTCGCCGGCCTGCAGGAGACGCTGCGCGCGGTGCTGCAGAAGAACATGATGGTGCTCGCGACCGCCCACGCGGTGTCGGAAGGGATCGTGCGCCGCCTTTCCGGCGACCTCGCCCGCAAAGCCGCGCCGCAGGTCTATGGCGCCTCGGGACGCACGACGGCGCCGAGCGGCAAGCAAGGCAAGCCGCTCGCGCTCAGCCGGGTGCTGTAGCGGTTGTTTGGTGGCGAGGTTGTCGGTGCAGACTATGTTCGGCGTTGACGCGGCCTTAAGGCCGCGCAACACCCATCAGCTCGGCGCGCAGACGCACCAGCGGGCCGCGCCAATCGCCGATCGCGGACTGCCGGAACAGGCGCATGGTCGGGTACCAGGGCGTATCGGTGCGATCGAGCATCCACCGCCAGTCGGGCGAGAACGCGACCAGCATGCCGACCGCCTTGCCCATCGCGCCGGCCAGATGCGCGACCGAGGTGTCGACGGTGATGACAAGGTCGAGCAAAGCGACGACGGCGGCGGTGTCGGCAAAATCCCGAAAATCATCGCCGAGCTGCGTGACGCCAAGGTCGCGCAGGACGACCGCCTGCGGCACGATCGACGTCCTTTTGCAGACTGACGAAATCGATGCCCGGCACCGACAGCAAGGTGGCGAATTGATCGAGCGGGATCGAACGGCGGCGATCGGCGACATGGGCCGTGCTGCCGGCCCAGCATACGCCGACCCGCAGCCGGCCGTTGTTCGGCACGCGCGGGCGCCATTCTTCGATCAGCGCTTGGTCCGGCCGGATATACGGCACTTGCGACGGAATGGTCGCAAGCTCGGTCCCGAAGGCGAGCGGCAAGCTCAACAGCATCGCAATACAGATCGAAGTCGGGCAGCGTCTCGCCGTCGGCGATCACCGCCGAAACGCCCGGAACGGACGCCAGGAGGCCAGCCAATGGACGATAGACGCCGAGCAGCACTTTGGCGCCGAGCGCGGCGACCATGGGCGCGTAGCGCGCGAACTGGATGGCATCGCCCATGCCTTGCTCGGCACAGAGAAGAATCGTCTTGCCCGCGATCGCGGTTTCGCCGCGCCAGATCGGCCGCGGGAAACTCACCCGCCGGGCTGCGAATTTCGGGTGCCGCCAACGCTGTTCATACTTGGCCCAGCCGGTGCGGAAATCGCCGACGCAGAGCCGCGCCAACGCCTCGTTGAACTGCGCATCCGCATGCTGCGGGTCGCGCGCCAGCGCGGCCTCGTAATTCGCCAGCGCCTCGGACATGCGGTTGAGCGTGCACGCAGGTATTGCCTTGCTTGAGATAGGCCGGCACGAATTCGGGATCGATGCGCAGCGCCGCCTGGTAGCTCGCAAAGGCGTCGTCGAAGCGGCCGAGCTCGGCGAGCGCAGCGCCCCGATTGCTGAGCGTCTCGGCATCCTCGGGCGCCGCCTGCAACGCCGCGTCGTAACTTTCGATCGCCTCTTCATAACGATGCAGGCGCGCCAAGATGCGGCCGCGGATGTTCAAGGCGGCAATGTCGTGCGGATCGCCGGCGAGCGCGGTCGCCGCGGTGCGCAGCGCCTCGTCGAGACGATCGAGCTGCATCGCGGTACTGGCGCGTTTGACGCGGATCGCAGTGCTTTGTGGCGCGAGCAAGAGCGCAATGTCGTAGCTCGCGATGGCTTCGTCGTACCGATTAAGCGCGACGAATGCGTTGCCGCTGTTCCAATAAGCCTCGATCAGACCGGGATCGAGCGACAGCGCCCGCTCGTAGCTGGCCAAAGCCTCGTTGTCGCGACCCAGGTTTTTCAACGCATTGCCGCGATTACAGTGCAGGATGGCATCGTCGGCGCCGTTCGCCAGCACGCGATCGAAAGCTCGCCAGCGCCTCTTCGTGGCGTTCGAGCGCGCCGAGCACCATGCCGTAATTGGCGAGCGCCGGCGCCGAGTCCGGTCGTGTTTGCAATGCTTTTCCGATCAGCCGCAACGCCTCGGCATTGCGGCCCTGTTGATATTCGATGAGGCCGGCGAGGTGCAGAGCCTCGACGCTTTCCGGATCGGCCAGGCGCTTACCAGCGAGATTACGATCGTCGCGATGCCCTTGCCGACGCGGCGCCGAGACGCGTTCGCGGAACGCGCAGCCTTCGCACGGTGCCGGTTGCGCGCTTGCCCATCTCTTCCTCAACTGAAGTTTGGCGGACCGCGCGGTACATGACGAAGCAAGCGGCCCACCTGCCCTACCCGACCGGCAAGGTCAGCCGACAATGGTTAACCATGCGTAAAAAGCCGTCCCGCGCACACGCTAAATTAACCGACAGCCGCCACAAATCGGGCGCGGGCGGCGCGAAACGCCGAGAAGGTCCGATCGATGAGCATTGGCAGCATTTCGTTCTATCAGCAGGACCAGAGCTACTGGAGCAACCTGCAAGCCCAGAACCAGGCCTCCACGGCGGAAAGTTCGCTGATCTCCGCCATGGGCTCCGCCGAGACGACCAAGGAAACGGGGCTGTCGAGCATCGCCAACCAAGCCGCCATCACGCGGGTCAACAAGCAAATCGCCGACCTCTCACAGCAGTTGATCAGTTCCTCAAGCAGCAGCTCGGCCTCGTCGTCAACCTCCTCGGGTTCGAGCCAGCCAACACCATCGAGCCCCAACGCTACCGGCACCGGGACCGTACCGCTCACCTGGACTACACCGCTCCTGACGCTCGGCATTCCGCAAAACGGCGCCATCACCGTCAGTGACGGCACCAACACGACCTCGTACGCCTCGAACGGCTCCGACACCGTCGGCGATCTGATCGGCGCCATCAACGCCAATGTGGCCGGCAACGCCTATGTGAGCGCCTCGCTCAACAGCAGCGGCAAGCTCGTCATCGCCGCCAACAACGCCACCGAGACCGTCACCGTCGGCGGCACTTTCGCGAGCGACGTCGGCTTCGGCCACAACAACACCACGTTCCAAGCCGAACACCGCCGCCAAGCCCGTCACGCCGCAGTATTCGTCGGGCACGACGACGCAACGTTCCTCGACCCGAGCCGGAGCAGCAAGCAGCCACTCCAGTTGACGACCGCCTTGAACGAAACCAGCGCGGAATCGGTACTGACGGCTTCGGGCTTGGCTGGCACGCTGGTCAATATGCTGGCGTGATTCAGTTCTTTGGAACGCCGCGTTCGTTGCCCGCCTTGGCGTCGTGACGAGAACCCTTCCCTAAGCGCCGACGAATTGCGACGACAGATCGCCGCAAAACGTCATCGGGCCGACATGATTGAGCCGGCTGTCGAGATCGGCCCAGATTTCGCCGCCGATATCGATCCAACGCTTGCAGAAGGCGAAATCCTCGCTCAAATAGGTGCCGTCCTCGCCGATCATGCACTCGAACAGGGCGAAGCGGTTGTCGCTTGCGGTCGAGGCGTCGAGCGAGTGGTCGCGCCGGTAGCGCAGCTGCGGATAGCGCGCGCACATGCGTTCGAGCGCCGCCCGCCGGATCATGAGAAAGCCGGTGCCGGCGTAGCGGACCTTGACGAAGCCGCCCTTTTCAATGACGGCGTTGCCGTCGTCGACTTCCATGACGTAGCGCAGCGCCGCCGCGGCCGGATTGCGCCGCCCGGTCGCGATCGTCGTCTTCACCTTGTCCCAGTCGATCCGCTTGATCGGATAGATGGCGGCGCACATGTCGGCGCCGCTGGTGATGAGGCGAAACACCTGCTCGGGCTCGAAGCCGATATCGGCGTCGATGAAGAGGAGATGGGTCGCGGCGGGATCGTCGAGAAACTGGGCAACCAGGCTCGCCCGCGCCCGCGTGATCAAGGCGTCGCCGTCCTTGAAGAAAAACTTGACGCTGAGGCCGCTATACGCGCGCGCGCGCGACTGCAGCTTGAGCAAGGACGTAGCGAACAGCGCGGAGATTTGCCCGCCGAAACACGGCGTGGCGACGACGAGATTGACCGGCGCCGTGGCGGAGGAAGGCTCGGCGGCCGGATGCTGCACTGCTCGCTCCGAGGCGGAGATGGCGGACATAAAGGACAACCGCTCGCGGACGAGAGCCGTCGGCGACATATCGTTAGTCAATAGCGAATGAGAATGGTTAACGCCGGATTAAGCGGCGGCGCACGGCTGCTGATTTGTCCGCACGCGCGTGGCCGAAGGCCTCTCTTTAGTCCGTACTTTTACGCGTCTTTAAGCTGAATAAGGCAAAGCTTCGACAGCCGATCACCTCGATCGGACCACGCACTCGCCGGTACAGTACGTACAGCAAGTGCACGCCAGTACGGCCTGTAACCAGAAGGGTACCTCTATGTCTGACATTACCTTGACCTCGGGCATCCGGCAGAATCTGCTTGCGTTGCAGCAGACCTCCGCCGATCTGAACACCACCCAGGAAGCGCTTTCGACCGGCAAGGCGGTGAACTCGGCGTCCGACAATCCGAGCGCCTATTTCACCTCGCAGACGCTCACCAATAACGCCAACGCGCTGAGCGCTTTGCTCGACCAGATCGGGCAGGGCTCGCAGACGATCAGCGCCGCCGACAACGGCCTTACCGGCGTGACCAGCCTGCTGCAGCAAGCGCTGTCGACCGCCACGCAGGCGCAGCAATCGGCCACCGGCACCCTGACCTACTCCGCGATCACCGGCACCGGCACCATCGGCGCCGACTCGACCCAGGTCACCGGCAACACCTTCTCGACCACCGGCCTGACCGCGGCCACGCTGTCGGCCACCACCAGCCACCGACGCCAACATCGCCGGCGAGGGCGCCGGCGACAAACTGGTCTTCCAGGTCGGCAGCAACGCCGCGGCGATCTACGGCGCAGCGGCAGCGGCGCGGACCTTACACCACCGCGGGCAACCCTGGCGTACTCCTGACGGCCCAGCTTCGGCACCGAGGCGACCGTGACCGACAGCGGCGGCAACTTGTCGGTGACCAGCAACATCGTCGGCACCAACGTCGCCGCCGTGGGCGGCACGGGCGCGCCACGACGCGTAGCTTTCAGCGCCCCGACCACCGGCGCCGCCGGCAGCTCCTTGCGCTCACCGACGGGCGGGCAGAACTTCGACGTTCTACTACGTCAACAGCGCCACAGCTCGGAAACGCCGCGGCGAACGGCACGTTCTCGAGCCTCGCCGAGCTAGAGGACGCGATCAACGGCGCCAGCAACACCACTGTCGGAGATCACGGCAAGCCGGTCCGGCGGCACCCTTGTATTGGCGAACCATACCGGAACCACCGGCTCGATCACCGTCGGCGGCACCGTCGGCACGGCGCTGGGTTTCAACACCACCGCCTATGACAACAACTACAACAGCTCGCTGGCGACCGCCGTCAGCGGCAACCAGACCCTGACCATCCAGGTCGGCACCGACACCGCGCACACGCTGACGTTCGGCACCGGCACCGGTCAGATCTCGACCCTGGCCGGCCTGAATACGGCGCTGAGCGCGCTCAGCGACGTCACCGCCACTGTCAACGGCTCGGGCAAGCTTGTCCTGACCCCGACTTCGACCAACACCATCACGGTCAGCGGCTCGGCCAATGCCACCATCGGGCTGGCCACCTCGACCACGCCGGACGCCACGGTGGTGACGCCGAACTCGACCCGCGCGACGCTGCAGACCAACTTCAACAACCTGCTGACCCAGATCGACCAGCTGGCCAGCGACGCGTCCTACAACGGCGTCAACCTGTTGACCGGCAACAACCTGACGGTCGACTTCAACCAGGCGGGAACGAGCAGCCTGACGATCCAAGGCGTCAATGACAGCTCGACGGGACTCGGCCTGAGCCAACTCAACAACAACGAGTTCCAGGACGACGCCACGATCTCGACCATCATCTCGAACCTCAACAACGCGATCTCGAGCGTGCAGGCCCAGACCGAAACGTTCGGCACGAACGCCTCGACCATCACCACCCGGCAGACGTTCGAAACGAACCTGATCAACACGCTGCAGACCGGCGCCTCGAACCTCGTGGCGGCGGACCAGAACCAGGAAAGCGCCAACCTCCTGACCGAACAGACCCAGCAGCAGCTGGAAATCTCGGCACTGTCGATCGCCAACCAGGCGAACCAGTCGGTGCTCAAGCTGTTCGGCTAAGCCCTTTCGCGAACAGGCCGACGAAGGCGGCGGGGCGAAAGCCCCGCCGTTTTCATTTTCAGGAACCGCCGCCGGCCACAGGCTTAGCCGGGTCTTAACCCGCGTCAGCAACCATGCAACGAATTGTCAAGGACGGCGCGCCGTGGCTCTCAAGATCGAACTCAAACCGAACGAGCGGGTCATGCTCGGCGATTGCGTCGTCACCAATCACGACCAGCGCACGCGGCTGACGATCGAGGGGAAGGTCCCGATCCTGCGCGAGACCGACATCATGCGGCTGAGCGCGGCGACGACCCCGGCCAAGCGGCTCTATCTCGCGATACAATTCATGTACATGGCGAAACAGCCGCAGGATAATTACGGGCTTTACCTTCGCCTCGCGCAGGAAATCCTGCAATGCGCCCCGAAAGCCGCGCCTTTTATTCGAGCGTATCAATAATCGGATCTTAACGGGCGATTTGTACAAAGCTTTGAAGGAAGCGCGCAAGCTTGTCGGGTACGAGAAGGAGCATCCGGAAATGAGTTACGCTGCCAAGGCTTATGCCAAGGTCGCCAACGAAACAGCGTCGCCGCGGGAGCTGGAAGCATCCCTGCTCTTGAAGGCAGCCGCCAAATTGCAAGCCGTTCACGATTCCTGGCAAGACGCCCGGCGAAATCCCGGCGCAATTCCCGGAATGACAGGCCGAGCGGGCTCAACGACGCCGTTATGTTCAATCGCCGGCTCTGGACGGTGTTCATCGACGCCGTCAATCGCGCCGACAACCGGCTGCCGGCGGAGGTCTGCCGCAACCTGCTGCGGCTCGGCGTCTACATCATGGCCGAAACCTATTCGCTGATGACCGAACCCAAGCCCGAGCATCTGCAATCGATCATCAGCATCAATCGCGGCATCGCCGCCGGCCTGCGCGGCAAGGCTTAGCGCGCCGCAGCGCGGCCCGCTGCGGCGCGCGGCACGTCCAATCGGAGCCGTCCGCGCAGATGCGGGACGCGCTTCACATCCATGTTGGCCGCGAGCGTCCGCATAAAAAACAGCTCTTCCTTGCTGGCGATGGCAAATTCGGAGTATTCACGTCGCTCGTCGCGGAAATCGGCGTCCGAAATGGCCGCTTCGAACAGATCACGCCAGCCGGACCTTTCCGCATCGGCGCCGGCGCCCTCGTGAAAGAGCATTTTTTGCCGATCGCGAATGGCCGTCGGCAGCGCGCCAGGATACAAGTCGTATAGCGCGCGCAAAGGCGTCTTGCCGACCGGCCCCGCGCCGGTCTGCTTCACCAAAGCCGATCTGTCGAGCTCACACGCATAGCCGACCACCGTTTGGTCGAGGTATGGCTCCCGTATCTCGAGCTGGAATCCCATCGAGCAGCGATCCACTCTTTGAAGATTTGCGCGATGCATCATGCCCAGGCATTGTTTTTGGACGTAACGGCCCAGGTCATTTGTTTCCATAAAGGCATATTCGAGCGGCTCGTAGCCCGCGAACAACTCGTCTGCACCCTCGCCGCATAACGCGACGCGAAAGCCGTCTTGATGAATGCGCTCGGACAGCAGATAGGTGTGAAGGCTCGGACGAATCACCGCCGGTTCGAACGTTTCCACCGCGTTGACGACCGTCTCGATCAGCGAAAGCGTTCTGGCGCTCCACGGCTCGACGGCGACTTCACGCAGATCGAGTCCGGTCTCGTCGGCATAGCGCCTGGCATGGATGCGGTCGGGCGCGTCGGCACCAACGGAAACATAGCCCGGAATGGCGGGGCGGAATTGGCGCGCGTAGTGCACGACAAGCGTGCTGTCGAGGCCCCCGCTAAATAGCGCCGCGACCGGAAGGTCGGGCGGCACGCGGACGCGCACGGCTTCGGACAAAATCCGGTCGAGCTGCCGCGGCGAGGCGGCGCTCGATGCCGTGGCGGCCGGCAGGTTGTAATGACGGCCGCAGAAATTGCGGGTGAGCATGTGGCCCGGGGGCAAGAACAGGACATCGTCGCCTTCGGTCGCGTCCAGCAAGGGCCGAATTTCCGAGCAGAACAGAAAGCCTTTCGGCGATTGTATCAGATAGAGCGGCTTCACCCCGAAAGGGTCGCGGGCGGCCAGGAATTCCCCGGTCGCGGTATCGACTGCAACGAAAGCGTACATGCCGGCGAGGCGCCTGATTCCGGCCGAGCCCCAGGTCCGCAGCACGTTCGCGACAACTTCCGTGTCGCATTCGCGTACGGAAGCGGACGCCGAGCGTCTCCAATTCCTGGCGTAAATCGACATGATTATAGATTTCACCGTTTAAAGAGACGAGAAAGCGCTCGTCGAACGACGCTTGCGGCTGCACGCCATGGGCCGCATCCACAATCCGCAGGCGGCGCGTGCACATTGCGGTATCGTGTCCGACCATGACAAGTGGATCGGTGACGTCGCCTCGATGCAGCATGCCTGCGATCAGGCGCTGGACAGCCGTTTCGGCGCCATCCCAATCAATGGCAACCGCGATTCCGCACATCACGCCCCCGAAATTGCGAAGTATCACAAAAATGCTTGAGGCCAACATCGGTCGTTAAGATTAACGGTTGGTTAACTTTCCGGTGGCGCTCTCAAGCGCCATCACCGCGGACGAAGTCGAATGCCAGAAGCGAAGCAATTGATTTCAGGCGACGCCTTGAAAGCAGCCGCGTTACGGTACTCCGGCGACATGCGGACCCGGATCCAGAACGAGCAAGGCGGCCTGCTCAGCATTTTCGACGGCTGGTTCACCCGCGTGGTCGCCCGCCTGCTGCAATTCGATCCCGCGCGGTTCTGGGAAGACAGCGTACGCGAGTACGCGGCGCAGTCGCCGCAGGGCCGCGACCTGGAATGGGACCTTATGCGGCTGCGGCAGTTTCTCGATCGCTGGCAGCAGGGCCGTTTCGTCGAATTCTCCGAGCGGGAACGCTGCGCCGCCTTCTATCAGCCGCGGTTTGGCACCGAATTCGGCGTCGACGTGCAGCTGACCTGCCAGGGCGCGCCCTCGCTGATCCATTGGCGCGGCACGGCGATGATGAAAAACGTGTTCGATTTCGCCATGTATCCGGCGCTGATCGGCGAGCTGCGCCCGCGCACCGTGTTCGAGATCGGGTCCGGCTTGGGGGCGAGCGCCGCCTGGTTCGCCGACACGATGACGTTCTGCGGCATCCCAGGCCGCGTCCATTCCGTGGATTTGGTCAAGCCCGCGGCGGACCATCCCCATGTCAGGTTCTACCAGGGTGACTGCTCCGATCCCGAGCGCTTGTTCGATCCGAACCTCCTGCGTTCGGCGCCACATCCCTGGCTCGTCGTCGAGGATGCGCACCATAACGTCGCTGGCGTCCTCGACCATATGCACGAATTCATGGCGTCGGGCGATTATCTGGTGGTGGAAGACACCGACGTGAAGCGGGAGGCAATCCGCAAATTTATCGCCGCGCACCCCGGCGATTATCTCGTCGACACCAAATTCACCGATAATTTCGGCCGCAACGCCACCTGTGCTGCCGACTCGATATTCATCAGGACAAAACGGGCCGATGACTGAATGCGCGATCGTTCGAGGTACCGCGGCAATTCATGACAGGGTTTGTCTTCGCGGCGTAAGCGTTTCGCCTCGCAAGGCCGTTAACGCTTCGTTCACCTTGATCTCTTACTCGACCGTGCAGAAGCTGCGCAGCGCTCGAGGCCAATTCGTTGCTTCCGAACCGAGAACCAGCCGATTTTGCGACGGTCGAAGTCGCGCGCACGCTGCCGGCGCTTTGCAACGAGGCATTCGCGCATCACCAGGCCGGGCAATTCGCCGACGCGATCGGGAACTATCAGCGAATTCTTTCGCTCAGGCCCGATCTGTCGGACATCCATAACAACCTCGGCCATGCACTCGCGGCGCTCGGCAAGCCGGCGGCGGCCATCGTCGCATTTCAGTGCGCCGTCGAACTGAAGCCCGACAACCCGGAGGCGTTTTGCAATTGGGGCCTCGCGCTTACGGACTTGGGCCGGCTGGACGACGCGGAGGCGACGTACCGGCAGGCGATCCAGGTCGAGCCTCAATTCGCCGGAGCGTACAACAATCTTGGATTGTTGCTGAAGGCGAGAGGCCGGTTGGTCGAAGCCAAAGCGGCGATCGAGCAGGCCATCCGTCTGGCGCCAAAAAACATCTCCTATTACGACAATCTTGCCGCGGTGCGGCCGTTCGCCGTCGGCGATCCTTATCTCACGGCATTGCAAGCCTTGGCAGAGGAGCCTGCCGCGCTTTCAATCGAGGACCAGGTCCACCTGCATTTCGCGTTGGCCAAAGCCTGCGAGAACATCGACAGACCCGAAAGCGCTTTCCGGCATTTGCTGAGCGCAAACAGGCTCGCCCGCCAGCGGCTCGCCTACGACGAAGGCGCCACGCTCGGCAGCATGGATCGCCTGCGTGAACTGATCAGTCGCGACTTTATCGCCGCTCGCCGCGGCTACGGCGCGCCATCCTCGCTGCCGGTCTTCATCGTCGGCATGACGCGTTCGGGCACGACCCTGATCGAGCAGATCTTGGCAAGCCATCCGCAAGTCTATGGCGCCGGTGAACTCCAGCTGTTGGATCAATGCGCGGGGACCATACGCAACAAGCTGCCGGGCTCACCGCCGTTTCCCGAAATGATGTCGAACATGTCGGCGGCGCATTTTCACGCCCTGGGTGCGCTCTATCTCGACAAAATCGCGCAGCAAGCCGCCGGAGCAACACGTATCACTGACAAGATGACGGTGAACTTTCTCTTCGCCGGCCTCATTCATCTGGCGCTGCCCAACGCGACCATCATCCATGCCGTGCGCGATGCCGCCGACACCTGTGTGTCCTGCTTCGCCACCCATTTTACCACGGGGCACGAGCATACTTACGACCTCGCCGAACTTGGTCGCTACTACCGGCATTACCGAGCGCTGATGGCGCACTGGCACGACGTGCTGCCGCCGGGACGCATCATCGACGTGCATTACGAGGAATTGGTCGCCGATCTGGAGGGCGTAGCGCGTCGCATCGTATCACATTGCGGCCTCGCCTGGGACGCCCGGTGCCTTGACTTCCGCCGCACGGAACGGCCGGTCCGCACGGCAAGCGCGACGCAAGTGCGAAAGCCTATCTACCGCAACTCGGTGGGGCGCTGGCGCAAATATGAGGCCTTCCTGGGACCGTTGCTCGCCGAGCTAGAGCCGTCCACCGCATGATGCGACAAATCCACGTCATTGCGACGCGGAGCAATGACGATTAGGCATCAGCCCGCGGACGGCGCCAGATAATTGACGAGGCTCAACTGCGCGAGCCGGGCGGTGACCGACATCGACGCCGAAAGATTGTTCTGCAGCGTCAAGAGCTGCTCGCCGACCTGGTTCTGATTGACGCCGTCGATGCCCTGCAACATGTCCTGCAGCGTGGTTTGCGTCTGCGTGTTGAGCGCGCTGGCGTTCTTGATGGTCGTTTGCGCGTTGGCGAGGTTTGACTCGATATCGGTGATCGACTGGGTGCCCGACTGGCCGGCCAGGTTCGCTTGGACGCTGCTGCTGAGCGCCTGATAGCTCGCCTCGGCGTTCGGATCACTCGACGAGAAAGTGGTCGCCGCGAGCGCGCCGACGTTCGCGAGCAAAGACGTGATCGCCGGCTCGGTGGCGCGCATGCCGTAGGCGACGGTCATCGACGGGCCGACCTGCGCCGTCGCCGTCTGCGCCGCCGGCGTTGTGCCGTTCTCGCCCGTGTACCAGAAAACGGTATTGGCGCTGGTGCCGTTTACCAGCGACGTCGCGGTGGAATAATCCGGCCCCTCGACCCGCTGCGGCGGGTCCGCGAAGAAATTATTGGCAGCTTCGATGGCGGAAGCCGCGGGCAGCGCCGTCTGCGCCAGATTGCCGACGGCGGTCGTGAGCGCGGTCTGCAGGTTGGTCGCGGTGTCGGACGGCGTCGCGCCGA
The DNA here is from genome assembly GCA_963745155.1 of uncultured Pseudomonadota bacterium. GTDB lineage: Bacteria > Pseudomonadota > Alphaproteobacteria > Rhizobiales > Xanthobacteraceae > BOG-931. Next base: position 19,203 of record CAVUWO010000020.1, read on the forward strand.
TGGTGAACTGGTTCGCGCCCGGCGGCGAACTGGTGGTGGCCGTCAGCGTCACGTCCTGGGTGGTGCCGTCGGGCAGCGTGAGGCTGAACTGGATGTTGTCGCCGGCGTTCGGATTGGTGGCGCCGAGGGCGACCGAGATCGACGGCGGCGAGCCGGTGGGACCGGTGACGGTCGCGCCGGTCAGATTGGAGTTCACGCTCGCGAGCTGAAAGCCGAACGGCGAGCCATCCTGGCCGACGGTCACGGTCGTGCCGGTCGCGCCGATGGTCAGGCGGCCGAGGCCGCTGCCGAGATCGGCTTCCTGGCGTTGCTGGATCACGGTCGTGAGGCCGGCTTGCGCGCCGTTGCCGTTGAGAATTTCATTGGTCGGGGCGACGGCCGGCTGATCCGTCGCACTGCCGGAGAAGATGTAATTGTTGCCGACCTGAGCTATTGAGCGCCGCCACGATCTGATCGAGATAACCGGCCGCGGATTCCTGCGTCGACGTCTGCCCCGTGAAGTCGAGCGAAAAAGCGCTTCTGATCGCTCACCGCCGCTTGCACCGACGTCTGGGCGTCGCCGAGCTGCGTCAGCGCCGACTGCGCGATGCTCAGGGTCGTCCCGACATTGCTCGCCGCCGTGTTGTAGCCGTTGATGGCGGACAAGCTGCGCATTGAGCGAAAGCGTCAGGCCGGCCTGCGAGGCGAGACCCGAATAGGTCGTCGCCACCTGCCCGGTGCTGAGCTCCAGGCCCAGCGTATTGAGCTGGTTCATCATCTCGGTCTGCGCCGCGACGTTCGCGGCGGTGATCGATCCGGCTCCGGTGATACTCATCTACCCACCTGTTAGTTCCGATCTGCAGCAGCGACGTCATCATCTGCTGGATGGTCGTCATCACCCGCGCATTGGCGCCATAGGCGTTCTGCAGCGCGATGAGATTCGACATTTCGGTGTCGATGTTGACGCCAGACTGGTCGTTGAACCGCTGTTGCAGCGCCGTCACCACGGCGTCCTGGCCCTGCTGCACGTTGCTCGCCGCGTTCGCCGCCTGGGACTGCTGACTGACGAGCTGGCTCATGTATTGCGACAGCGTCCCGCTATAGGGCTCGGTGGTAGTGCCGATCCCGGTCGTCGGCGAAAAGGTCAGCGACGCCTGCGTCATCTGATTGAGCAGGAAGTCCGGCCGTGTCGGATCGCCCGAGGCGGCGGTGGAGGAATAGGCTACAAGACTCGAGGGCGACGCGACCACCGCGGGGTTGACCTCGATCAGTCCGGCCAAGCCCGTCGTTTGCGAGCCGTCTGCGGTGATCACGCCGGTGATCGGCGCGCCGTTGCTATCGGTAAACAGCGGGAGCTGTGAGCTGCCGCTCGACAACGACGTCACGGTCGAGGTCGCCGACAGCGAATTGACGGTGTTGCTGCCGCCGTTGTTGAGCACCTGCAGGACGGTGCCGGAGGGATTGGAGAATTGCAGGTTCGTGCCCAGCGCGGCATTGAGCTGCGACACCGCCGCGCTCATGCCGGCGGAAAAGTTCGACTCCGATCACCGGATTGGTCGCAGTCGCGCTCGACTTCGGCAGCGAGCCGCCGGCGCCGAGCGCGACGATCGTCACGGTGTGCTGGGTATTGGTGCCGTCGGTGTAGCTGAGCGTCACGGTATTGCCGGGAAGCAGCGAACCGACGTCGACGCTGTAGCCGGCCTGCCCGCCCGACGTAACCGCCGTGCCGGCTCGTCGTCTGGTTCGACAACGCCTGCGACATCTGGTTCGCCATCTCGTCGAGCTGGGTCTGCGCCTGCGGCAGAATATTGTCGCGCATCTGCACATAGGCGGCGATTTCGCCCGACTGAATGGCGCCGTCGGCCAGAAGATCGGTACTGGAGCCCCCCGGCACCGTCAGCGTAATGGTGCCGACGCCGTCCTGGCTCGGATCGGCGCTCCATTGCGCCGTCGCCGACAGCGTCCCGGCATTGTCGAAGCTCAACTGCGAGGCCTCGGAGTTCGCCACCAGCTGCTGCCCGTTGCCGGTGAAGACCGAAATCTGGTTGTCCGGATTTTGCACCACCCGGACGTTCATGAGCTGCGAGAGCTGGGTCACGTCCTGGCCGCGCTGATCCTCGAGCGCCGCGGCGGCGCTGTCGGAACTGGACGAGCCCTCGAGCTGTCCGTTGATCTGCGCGATCTGCTGGATCAGCGTGTTCGCCGACTGCACGTCATTGCTGATGCCCTGCTCGGCCTGGGTGCGGATTTGCTGAATGCCGGCCGTCATCGAATTGAGATTCTGCGCGAGCGACTGCGCGGCACCGACGACGGCGCTCTGGGCGGTCGACGACCCGGGATTGGTCGCGAGCGACTGCAGCGCGGTGGTGAAATTGTTGTAGATCGCGTCGAACGACGTCGACGAATTCGGCGTGCCGTAGATGTTCTGCAGCTGCTGATAGAGCGTCGACGTCATGTCCGCGTACGAGCCGCCCGAGGTTTCCGTCCACAATTGGCTTTGCAGCAACTGGTTGAGATTGCGGTTGATGCCGCTCGTCTCGACGCTGGTGCCGCCCGCACCGACGGTCCCGACCTCGACCTGATTGACGCTCTCGTCGACGTAGCCGGGGGTATTGGCATTCGCCACATTGCCGGCGATCACCGACAGGCTCTGCTGGGTCGTATTGACGCCAGAGAGCGCGGCGGACAGCGCCTGGGAAAGGCTCATGGCTCGCGCCGTCCCTGCGGCTTACGGTTTGCGGCCCAGGCGCTCACGAAACGCCCTCACTGGATCACTTGCAGCAGGCTTTGGATCATCTGGTCGGCGGTCGACATCACCTTGGCATTGGCCGAATAGGCCTGCTGCGCCACGATCAGCTGACTGAACTGGGTGGCGATATCGACATTGGAGGCTTCGAGCGAACTGCCGGTGATTTTGCCGGTGGCGCCGTAGATCGGCGGCCCCGAACCGGGCGTTGACGCGAAAGCGTCGCCGTTGAGCGCTTGTAAGGAATCCTCGCCGTTGAACGTCACCAGCGGAATTTCCGCCAAAGGAATGGTCTGCCCGTTCGAGAACGAACCGGTGATGCGGCCCTGGCTGTCGACCGCGACCGATTGCAGTTGACCGGAGGAGTAGCCGTTCTGCTGCAGCTGATTGACCTGCACGGTGCCGTTGGTGTCGGCGAATTGGGTGAGGCCATTGGCGCCCAGCGCGAGCTGGACGTTGCCAAGCGAGTCGCCATTGACGGTGAGATTGGGCAGGGTCAGGCTCGCGAGCGGCGGCGTGAGTTCGCCGTTCGAATTGAACGTGAACGTCGTGCCGACGTTCTGCCAGGCCGCTTCTGTCCCGGTCGCGTTCGAATTGGTCTGGTAGAACAGCTGCCACGAATTGGAGCCGGCCGCGCTGCTGACTTCGGCCCAGCGAAACTGCACGTTGACCGGGTTGCCTTCGGAATCATAGGTGGTGATGGAGCCGCCGTCGGTCGACTCTGCGGTGAAGGTGGTGACGTCATTGCCGATCACCGTATCGTTAGCGGGCAAAGCCGACAGCGTTTCGATGCCGAATTTCGCCGCCGAGGCGGTGCCTCCGATGGTGATGGCCGCGGTCGGATCGGTCGCAGCAATCGAAATGTCGCCATTGGCGGTGTTCACGTTCCCGGTCGCCCCGCTCAGGCCTTGGATGGCGGTCTGCAACTGCGCCAGCGTGGCGACTTGGCCGGCTCCGGTGCCGAACGTGATCGTCTGCGCTCCGCTGCTGCCGATCGTGACGCTCAAGGTCTGCCCTTGCGCCACCGCGCTCTGGGTCAGGAGATCCGTCGGCTCGAACGCATTTTGACCGACGCCGAAACCGATATCGGCGGACGCGGTGCCGCCGACCGTGATCGAAGCGGTGGCGGCCGTGCCGGTGAGCACCAGTTCGCCGCTGGCGTTGAGCGACGCGCCGACTTTCGCGCTGCCGCCGTTGATCGCGGTCATCAGATCGCCGATCGTGTCGGACCCCGTCGACGTGTAGGTCGTCGTATTGGTTCCGTCGTCGACCGTGATCGTCTCTCCGGAGGTGATGCCGAGGGAGGCAAGCGTGGTGCCGGCGGCGAGCCCATTTTTGGTGCCGGTACCGGCAGCCACCGCGTCCGGCTCGAGCGTTGCGCCGGCACCGGTGATGGCGGCCGCGATCGGCGCGCCGGCGATCGGATTGGACTGGAAACCGCTTGGATCCAACATCCCCGTCTTCGGATTGCTCGGGATGTTGGCCTGGTATTGGATCGTCGTCGTTGCCTGCGCCGGCACGAAATTGTTGTCGAATTGCAGCACCTGAGGAACGCTGCCGACGGGGTTCCCGGTGCTGGCGTCGATCGGGATGCCCATCAGGTAATAGCCCGAGCCGTTGACCAGATATCCGTTCTGGTTGAGCTGAAAATTGCCGGCGCGCGTATAATAATTGACGCCGTTGAACTGCGGCTGATTGTCGGTGAGGCCGACCGGCTGTTCCACCACGAAGTAGCCGTCGCCGTTGATTGCCATATCGGTGGAGACCGACGTGCTCTGGATCGATCCCTGCACCGTGTTGGTGGCGACGGAATTGCGACGACGCCGCCGGCGGTCTGCTGTTGCGATCCGGCCGCCGAGACCAGATCGGCGAAGCTCGTGTCGGTTTCCTTGTAGCCCGTCGTCTGCGAGTTGGCGATGTTGCCGGAAATGTTCTGCAACGCGAACGATTGCGTCTGCAGACCGGCGACTGCGGTAGTCAGCGCATCGAAAATACCCATGACATCATCTCCGACTCGGATAGCGAACGCGGCGCTGCCAGCCCTAAGCGGGCGGCAGCTATTTCCAGTCGGAACTTCAGCAAGCGCCGTGCCATCGCTTTCGGACGTTTTTTCAATGAGTTACGTCGGCGCCACGGCGGCGCCTGGTACAGATGTGCCGGCCTTCGGGCAAAATTTGCCGAGCGTCGGCGCAGCCGTTGTGATGTAACCGCCACCGTATGCGCCGCAGCGCGCCTTGTGAACGGCAAAGCCGCTGTGGTTAAATCGCAACAACACGGCACGAACAACGAAGGAAGGCTCATGCGTTTTGAAGGTACCAGCGCCTACGTCGCCACCGATGACCTCAAGATCGCGGTCAATGCCGCGATCGCGCTGGAGCGTCCGCTGCTGGTCAAGGGCGAGCCCGGCACCGGCAAGACCGTGCTGGCGATCGAGGTCGCCAAGGCGCTCGGCGCCCCGCTGATCGAATGGCACATCAAGTCGACCACCAAGGCGCAGCAGGGGCTTTACGAATACGACGCGGTGGCGCGCCTGCGCGACAGCCAACTGGGCGACGCGCGCGTCAAGGACATCCGCAACTACATCAAGCGCGGCAAACTGTGGGACGCGTTCGTCGCCGACGAGCGGCCGGTCCTGCTGATCGACGAGATCGACAAGGCCGACATCGAGTTTCCCAACGATCTCCTGCAGGAACTCGACCGCATGGAGTTCTTCGTCTACGAGACCGGCGAGACGATCCGCGCCCGGCGCCGGCCGGTCGTGGTCATCACCTCCAACAACGAGAAGGAATTGCCCGACGCGTTCCTGCGCCGCTGCTTCTTCCACTACATCCGGTTTCCCGACCCGGACACGATGCGCGCGATCGTCGAGGTGCATTTTCCCGGCGTCAAGCACCGGCTCGTCGCCGAGGCGCTGCGGCTGTTCTACGAAATCCGCGACGTGCCCGGCATGAAGAAGAAGCCGTCGACCTCCGAGCTGCTCGACTGGCTCAAGCTCCTGATGGTCGAGGACATCTCCGCCGAGACGCTGCGCGAGCGCGATCCCAAGAAGCTGATCCCGCCGCTGCATGGCGCGCTGATCAAGAACGAGCAGGACGTGCATCTGTTCGAGCGCCTGGCGTTCATGGCACGGCGCGAGAGCCGCTAGCTACGGCGCGGCGCGATGCGCCACTTCGCGGGCGTGCGCTTGCCGTTCGGCAAGCGCGGCCTGCGCCCGTTTGACCCAATAATACAGTTGCGTCACCGCGCGGCCGAAAATGCCGCCGGCCCAGACCAACTCGAACGGCGAAAATTGCTTCCACGTCTCGTCGCCGTCGACAATGGCGCGGGCGATGAGATTGCCGGCCATCGCCGTGGTGTTGAGCCCATGGCCGCCGAAGCCAGAGGCGAGCCAGACGCCGCGGGTGAGTTCGCCGAGTTGCGGCATGCGGTGGATGGTGTTGCCGAGCGTCCCCGACCAGGCATAGTCCACCGTGACGGCGTCGAGCTGCGGATAGGTATCGGCGATGTCCGCCGTCAGTGCGCCCATGTAGCGGCGTGGATCGCGCGGCCACGTCGTCGCGCGGCCCGACCACATCAGCCGGTCGCCGCCGACGATGCGGTAGTGGTTGTCGGCAAGGTCGCTGTCGCTCACCGCGCCGCGATAGCCGATCGCGTCGCTGAGCTGCGCGCCGAGCGGAGAGGTGGTGATCACATAGGTCGTGACCGGCAGGAGCGTGCCGGCGACCTGCGGCACCAGGTCGCCGATCCGCAAATTGCCGCACAAGACGACGTGATTGGCGCGCAGCCGCGCCGCACGGCGTGACGATGCGCTTGCGCACGCCGGCGGGATCGATCGACAAGCGCCGGCGTCCGCTCGAAAATACGCGCGCCGGCGCGCTCGGCCGCCGCGGCGAGACCGAGCGCATAATTGAGCGGATGAATGACGAGCGCCCGCGGAAAATGGATGGCGTGGAAATAGCGCTCGCTGCGCAGCACCGCGCGCACGCGCTCGGTCGGCCAGCCTTCGACCTCGCCGCCGAATTCGCCCAAGAGGCCGAGGAAATTCGTGAACGCGTCGCCATTGTCGGTCTTCGACACATAGAGCCAGCCGTCCTCGGCATCGATCCCCGTCATCGCGTCGTCGCGCAGCGCCGCGCGGACGTAATCGAGCCCTGATTGCGCCAGCGCCCACAGGTCCTTGGCATGGTCGAAGCCGACGCGGGCGATGACGCTGTCGAGGCTGGCGGCAAAGCCGGGCAGCACGAAACCGGTGTTGCGGCCGGAGGCCTTGGCCGCCAGCCGATCGGCCTCGATCAGCACGACCGACCAGCCGCGCCGCGCGATTTCGCGCGCCGTCGTCAATCCGGCGAGCCCGCCGCCGATGACGCACACATCGACGTCGAGATCGACGCTCAGTGCCGGCCGCCGCGGCGCGATCACCATGTTCGCGGCGTACCAGCTTTCGCCATAGGCCGCGGTACCGGCTGGATCCATCACGCTCTCGTTCGGTAAGGCTGCGCCCGCATGGTCCGCCATGCTAAACTGCGGGCGGCGAGAAAGCGAACGTCGCTGTCATATCCCGTCCGATCAGGTTTCGACCGATCATGTCCCGACTGATGTTGCTGCGCCACGCCAAGACCGCGAGCGCCGAGCCCGGCGAGAACGACCGCGACCGCAAGCTCACGGCGCGCGGTCGCGCCGACGCGCCCGTCATCGGCGCCTACATGGCGCACCACCGCCTCGTTCCGGACCTGGCGCTCGTTTCGCCGGCCGTGCGCGCTGTGGAAACCTGGGACCTCGTTGCCGGCGCGTTGCCCGCCCAGCCGCGCCTCGTCAAGGACGAGCGCATCTACAATGCGAGCCCGCGACGGCTGTCCACCCTGATCCGCGAGACGCGGCAAGCCGCGAGCATCCTCCTCGTCGGCCACAATCCGGGCCTGCACGAACTCGCCGTGAGCCTGATCGCCTCCGGCGACGTGGACGCGCGCGAGCGCCTGTTCGAAAAGCTGCCGACCTGCGGGCTCGTCGTCATCGACCTGCCGTTCGACGACTGGTCGAAGCTTAACGCCAATTCCGGCCGGCTGGAGCGCTTCGTCACGCCCGGCCTGATCACGTCAGCGACCGAGTAAAGCGCCCGACGTGGAAGTGACTTAGGTCACTAACACGACGCGACGGCCCACAACACTAAGCGTCGTGGTTTCGGTCCCGCTGCAGTGCGGCGTGAAGGTCTTGGGGATCGATCGCCACCATCTCGACGGATGAAGCAGATTCGCCGGGCACGAACATCATCGTGGACACGCGGCGATAGACCGGAAACGACAATTCTTCGACCAGTTCTTCGTCCGTGACGACCCGATAGTCGCCGGCCGGCAGGACCCGATCGACACCCTTTAGCTCGAAGGGACGACTGAAGACGACGGATTTGCTGCGTGAGCGCGTGGTCACGGCGTCAAACCGCGTCGCAGCGGACCACGGGAATTTCCATTTTATCGTACAAGCCACGAATTCCCTGGCGGTCGTATCTCGTCTCGTCGACCTCGAGATGGGTTCCGAGCAGAATTTCAGCCGGAAGCTCCTCGATTGCGAAGCGGACGGCATCCGCTGCATGATCAAAACGTCTGTACCCGACGGTCGCCGCCCCGATTTCCGATTGCGGATGGAGAAAAGTTCTGCCTTGGCGCTGTAATCAAACCCGGCCATGGTGTCTTCGAGCGTGGATGCCTCGAGCTTGATGCATCGACTGGAGCCTCGAGCGTGGATGCCTCGACCTTGGATGCGCTAGTCATCTGATTATCTCCAAAATAAAACAAAAATACCTTTTAATGGGCATCAAGTGCTCAAGTGGATATATGATTAAAATACGAGAAAGCAAGCCGTGGTGGGCATTAAGTATTCAGATCGAACGTCGCTCGCCGACGATGTGCGGCAAACATCTGCGACGGGGCTCGCTATTTGACCTTGTCATCCCCACATTCAAGTTCACACGCCCATCCACGAACGAAGCTGATCCACATAAGCGAAGGCGCTTCAGGAAGGAAAACTGCATGTTTAAGCTCACGCAATATCGTGCGAAAGCAACCGAATACGGCGATTTGGCCGACACTTCGACGGATTCGGACCAAAGGCACGGTTTTCAAAGGCTCGAACAGAGATTCACGGTGCTTGCCGATAACGAGCAATGGCTCGCAGATAATTACCGGCACACGGTGGCCAGCGCGGAACACGACCGACCGAACACCCTCGCCCTCGCAGACGAAGAGGAGCACATCCTGCGATGCCTCGGCGCGGCCGTCATCATGCAGTGGAACAGCATCCCGACCACGATGCAGCGCGAACTGTTCGACACCGCAGGCTCACTGGGGGAAGTACCACAAACGGTCGCGCTCCGAGCCCAGATTGCCCGCTTCCTGCATAACCACAAAAACGAGGAGAAGCCCGCCGGCTGCATGACGAAACCACAATAACGAAACCCTAATAATGAAAGGAAAACCTGATGGCTCATAAGTACAATATCGGCCAATTGGTCGAGATCGAGCCGGGAATGTTTCGATTATCAGCCCAAGGTCCCTATGAAATTCGCCATCTCGTCCCGGCCTCGGACCGAGATCCCAACAATCCATGCTACCGCATCAAGAGCGTCGCTGAGAAGCACGAACGGATCGCGCCCGAGAGCGAGCTCACCCTCTCGAAAAAAGTTTTCGCGTAAAGCCATACTGCGCGCTCAGCGATTTCGGGTTATCATGCTAATCGTCGACGGACGATGTGGAGGTGCTCCGCCGGATTGGACGGGCACCACACACTGCCTGTTGGGGCAATGGTGACCGAGCTTAAAATCCATCACAAAACGGTCTATCGCTTTCGTCAGCCGGTGAGCCTCGGGGCGCATCGCCTGATGCTTCGTCCGCGCGAAAATCGCGACCTTCGCCTGATGTCGCACACTTTGGCGATCACGCCAACCCCGGTCCTGACCTGGGCGCACGATGTGTTCGGCAATGCCGTCGCTATGGCCGCGTTCGCGAGCGCGACCGACACGCTCACGATCGACAGCGTGGCGGATATCCTCATCAACGCCGCGCCCTGGCCGGTCTTCGACATCGCAGCCTCGGCCATTTCGTACCCGTTCCGCTATGCGGATGACGACTGGACCGACCTCGGCGCGCTGGCGAGCGAGCAATATCCGGATCCGGCCGGACGATTGCGCGCGTGGGCACGCGGCTTCATCCGCGGCAATCCGACCGACACGCTGTCCCTGCTCAAGGACCTGAGCCTCGGCGTCGCGGCGCGGATCAACTATCAGACCCGCGAGGTCGAGGGCACCCAATCGCCGACGGAGACGCTCGACCGTGGCTGGGGCTCGTGCCGGGATTTGGCGGTGCTGTTTGCCGAAGCGGCGCGCAGTCTCGGCTTCGGCGCGCGGGTCGTCTCCGGCTATCTGCACAATCCGAACCTTGACCGTGCGGGCTCGACGGGCGCGGGCTCGACCCATGCCTGGGCGGAAGTCTATGTGCCGGGCGCGGGCTGGATCACCTTCGATCCCACCAACCGCAGCGTCGGCGGCTTCAACCTGATCCCCGTCGCGGTCGCTCGCCACATCCGGCAAGTCATGCCGGTGTCCGGCAGCTTCGTCGGCGCGACCGACGCCTTTTTGGGGATGGAGGTCGAGGTGTCGGTTACGTCATAGGCGGACGGATCGCCCCGGCCGCGGTTTTGATCAATCGACCGGCGTCTGACTGCAACGGCTCGCGCAGCCGATCGCCTTGCGGAAGTTTTCCGCGGCAGTCTTCATTTTGACGAAGTAGGCCCGGAAAGTCTTGGCAGGATCGGCGAGCGTGCCCGCGATCAAGCACGTCGACTTCAATGCGGGCATCATTCTTGCCGTCGTGCTTGACATAAGCTATACGCCTTGGCAAAGCGCTTGTCGGTATTCCATTTGTTAATCGTCTGCAGGGAAAAGCCGTTGGGCACGGTATAGCCCGTATAGAACTGGAAGCTGGCGCAGCCGCGCTGCTCGAGCGGCCCGCTGCCGCAGTCGTAGAAGAAGATATCCCAAGCAAAGCCGTCGACCGTGGCTTTGACGCGCGGATCGCCGCTCTTGTCGCTGTTGATCTTGGCGGTGTATCCGAGCGCCTGCAGTTGACCGGCGACGATGCCGGCACTGATGCTGCCGCTCGCGGAGGAGTCCTCGGCGCGAGAGGCGGACGCCGTGACAATAAGCGCCGACAGCGGCGGCGAGCGGCAATGCGATCCATGATTTCATCCAAGCCCCCTCTTATTGATAAAACTCCGGCGCCTTCTTCTGCGCGTCGCTTTGCGCCTTGTCGTGGTTGATCCAGAGCTGCGCGTGCTCCTTCTGCAGAATGTCGGCGATGCGCTGCATCGAGGCGAGGGTCTGCTTCCTTGCTGAAATTGAAGCCCGGCACGCGGCGATTGTCCCAATTGTCCTTGAAATGGACGGCGTCGCCCGATAGCACCACCGCGCCGGTCTGCGGCAATCGCACCAGCAGGGATTGATGACCCGGCGTGTGGCCTGGCGTCGAAATGATCGTCACCGAGCCGTCGCCGAACACGTCGTGGTCGCCGTCGAGCTTGGTCACCGGATGGTTCGGGTTGAACCGCGGCGCGCCGCCCTCGCCCGGCCAGTCGTATTCGGCCTTCTGCACGTAGAGCATGACCTGCGGAAATTCTTCGACATTGCCGATATGGTCGGGGTGGGTGTGCGACACCGCCATCGCCTTGATGTCAGCCGGTTTGACGCCGAGTCTGCGGCAAGCTCGGCGGAGAGCGTCTTCGGCTTGGTCATGTGCATGCCGTTCGGCGCCGTCACGCCGTCGGGCTTGGCGGCGATCGCGTCTGAAAGACCGGTGTCCCAGAGAAACCAGCCCTGGGCGTGATGGATGAGATAACAATTGTCGGACAATTGGATCGGCACGCCGACATTGACGCCGGGCGACCAGCGCGACTGATCGGGCGCTGTAATGTGGCCGCAGTCGAGGACGTAGAGCTTGTCGACCCGGCGGCGGCCGCGGCCGGCAGTGAACCGAGCGTGGCGGCGCAGGCGGCGACGGCGAAGAAAGCGAGCCTCATGGATTTCCTCCCAGATTATTGGCGCATTTATAGCACGTCATTGCGGGGCCGAGCCAACGGGTCCGGCCCTTGGCCGGCCCGATGACAGGCTCCGCGAGGAGCCCGGAATCCATAACCCCCGCCGTTCGAAGCTCGCAGTGCCGGGCGACCAGCACGACTGGTCGGACGTTGCAATGTGGCCGCAGTCGAGGATGTAGAGCTTGTCGACGCCGGCAGCCATCGTTGGAAGCGGCACGGCCGGCCGCGCGCCAAGCGAAGGCATGCGACCATCGCCAGATAAGCACGCCTCATGAATTCCTGCCTTGGCCTTTTGCGCTTGCGGCAGGGCGCGCTTGATGCCGTCCTTTATTAGCAGTTCCCGCCTACCACGTCCCGCAGCGCGTTACAGACATAATCGACATCGTCGACGGTCATGGTATCCGACAACGGAAGCGACAGCGAGCGCGAGGAAATACGTTCTGTGTTTGGCAACGGACCCGCCTCGCACATCTCTTGGAAATACCGATGTTGGGCGAGGTGAGGTCGAAAATAGTTGGCCGCGCCAATGCCCGCCGCTGAAAGCGCGGCCATTATGGTCTCTTGCCTGTCCGCCATGAATTCTGGAATGAGCACTGGCGTGAATTGATGCGCCTGTCGGCCGCATGTCGGGGCCTGAAAGGTCAAATCAGGAAGCTGCTCCTTGTAACGACTATATAGCCTTTCCCGGTGCACTATAATTTGATCGAAGTCCTTTAGCCGCAGGCAGGCCAGCAGCGCACCCACCTCACTCAGCTTTCCATTAAGGCCAGCCATTGTCGCATTGCGCGGTTCGCCAAACCCAAAGTTCGACATCGTGCGAATTCGCTCCGCAATTGCCGGATCAGCACAGTAAACGACACCAGCTTCCGCGGTGGCGAACGACTTCGTGGCGTGGAGCGAGTACACGACAGGATGACGAAAGCCGGACCCAAAGCCGACGCCGTCCTTATCGAGCGTTCCGAGCGAGGCCGCAGCATCGACGACTACCGGAATGTCGTAACGCCGAGCGAGCGACGTGTAGCGGTCAAGGTCGAGGCAAGCACCGAAGGTCGCGTATGGGACGATGACCGCAACATCGCCGCCGAATTTTCGAAGCAGATTTTCTTCAGAAATCGCATAAGGAAGCCAAGAGTGCTGAGCTACGTCGCAAAGCAGCGGTCTCAAACCCGCCCAAATCGCCGCATGTGCGGTGGCGGCGAACGTATAAGAAGGCATGAGCGCCAACGACCGCGTTGCGCCACGATTTGGCAATTGCGCACGAATGGCCAACATCAACCCAATCGTAGCGTTACATGTCGTCACGCAGGAGCCCCTGCCCCCGAATGCATACTCTGTCAAAGTACGTTCGAAATAAGCGTTCTTCGGTCCAAAATTTGTGTAAATTCCCGAGCGCTCGATAGAGGCCAGTTCTTCCGATGCAGCACTGAGCGCTGGAGGTCGAGGTTTGAGGAAGGGGATTTTCTTCGAGTCATTTCTCATTCCAGGAACCTTTCACCCGGTTTTGGCACGAATGGCCCGCGCTTTGGAAATCTGAAATCGACTCGTCAGCACCTGGGGAACGTAAAGCGTCCGCACGCCAAGCGCCTGGAATTTACGGAAGCGATTCCAGTCGCCGGGTTCGCCCAATCGATATGCATTGATGTCCCAAGGAATGCGAGCTAACCATTTGTGGTAGAGGACCATGCTCGTCCCGGTCTGCCCCAGCTCAAATACCCCATTCCCCCGCGTCTTCCAGAACCCGTCTTCTTCTTCCCACGAAAACGGATGAAAAACGACATCCGCCTCGTGTGCCTGAATGGCGGCGATGAGGGTGGCAATACGCTGTTCATCAAATGTGTCGTCTTCGTCGATGTGGGTGACGAATTCTCCCTCGGTAAGCCTGAGAGCCGCATTGCCTGGATAGGTTCCAGCCACCAGGCGGCGAATATGGCCAGGCCGAGGATAAGGTCCACGTTCCGGCAGATTTATAAATTGAAAGCGGTCGTCGTTCAGCGAGGCAATTCGTTCGTACGTATCATCTTCGCATTGATCGCCGGCTACGATGACCTGCAGATTCTTATACGTCTGCTTGCGCATCGAAAGCAACGCCCGCTCAGCAAGCAAGCTTCCTCGATCCGACGTCGTAATGCAAACGGTCACGAGTGGAGACGACGCTCGGAAGGCCGCGCGATATTCGACGCTCGCGCGGGCGATGGCAAAGGCCTCACGGAGTTCTTGGATGATTTCGAGGATCGTCGAGGTCAGTCTCGAGCAGCTCTACACATCGTGCATCAGGCGACAAATTTCATATCCCCTCGAGTACATTGTCGTCGCGTTGGTCGACAGATTGTTTTTCACATTCAGGATTTGGAAGACTCTCTTGCCAGCAGCTCGTCCGCTTCAATGAGCAACCTGCCCTTCTCTATGACGTCGCGCCGCCGCGACTTGAGAAGCCTGGCCGGAACGCCGCCATAGATCATCCAAGGTTGGGTCGTTTTGGTCAGAAGGCTCAAGGCTCCCAGTACCGAACCTTCCGACATTGTAACGCCGGGCATGACCAATGCGCCTGCGCCGACATTAGCATGTTCTTCCATCGTCACGGGACCAGGGTTCAAACATATAAGCTCTGGCGGAATGGTGGGGCCCATCAAGTATTCGCCCGAATAATCGTCGTTGACGGTATAGATGCGCGCGCCATGCGCAATGTTGGCAAAATTCTTCATCTGAAATCCAGACTTGGCGGCGATGAAGACGGAGGGCGCAATATGCGTATACCACCCGATCGTGAGTGGTCCTGTCGCGAGCATGATTACTTCGGGGTCGATCCGCACGTGGGATCCGATGGAAATGTTTTCGATCCCAACCAGTGTAACACGTTCGTGGATCAGGACGTCGTGGCCGATCGACTTAAACGGCATATCTGCGAGTTTTGAACGGCTAAGGAACTCCGCTCGGTAGTTTGTCATTTTCGCCCCCCTCGCTGCTTGAGCCGCCCCCATTTCGGCCGCCAGCAACCTGTCATCTTCCGCTTCCGATTGAAACAGGTCGCTTGGCTGATACCGGCTTTGCGGCAGATGTCAGCCATTGGCATGCCGTCCGTACCTTGCTTGAGAATAAGCGCCGCCCAGTGCCGCGCCGGTTCTGACGGCTTCGTGATTAGGGGTTCCGGGCTCGCGCTGACGCGCGCGCGGAATGACCAGTCACCCCGCCAGCGCCGCCAGGATCCGCGCCCAGCTGCGGATGCCCTTGTGGAAGCATTTCAGATCGTATTTTTCGTTCGGCGAGTGCACGCGGTCGTCGTCGAGCGCGAAGCCGACCATCAGCGTGTCCATGCCGAGCACGGTCTTGAAGTCGCCGACGATCGGGATCGAGCCGCCGGCGCCGACCGTCACCGCCTTCTTGCCCCACTCGTCCGCGAGCGCCGCGCGCGCCTTGACCAGCGCCGGATTGTCGAACGCGACCTGGAAGGCCGGCGCGCCGGTGAAATTGCCGAACTCGGCGGTGCAGTCGGCAGGCAGGCGGGCGCGGACGAAGTCGCGGAACGCGGCGCGGATTTTTTCCGGGTCCTGCGTGCCGACGAGGCGGAACGACACCTTGGCCATGGCCTTGCCGGGGATCACGGTCTTGGCGCCCTCCCCGGTATAGCCGCCGAGAATGCCGTTGACCTCGGCGGTCGGCCGCGTCGCGATCTGCTCGATCACCATGCGGTCCTTCTCGCCGGCCGGAATTTTCAGGCCGACCTGGCCGAGGAATTTTTCCGCGGTCAGATCAAGCCCGGCGAGATCGGCCTTGATGTCGGGCGGCAATTCCGGAACGCCGTCATAGAAGCCGGGAATGGCGACCGCGCCGTCGGGCCTGTGCAGCGCCGCGAGAACCTCGGCGAGGACATGGATCGGGTTGCGCGCCGCGCCGCCGAACAAGCCGGAGTGCAGATCGCGGTCGGCGCAGGTGAGCCTGACCTCTTCGTAGACTAGCCCGCGCAGCGACGTGGTGATCGACGGCGTCTCGGCATTCCACATGCCGGTATCGCATACGAGTGCCAAATCGCGCCGCAGTTCGGCGGCATTGTCGCGCACGAAGCCGAACAGGCTTTTCGAGCCGCACTCCTCCTCGCCTTCGATCATCATGGTGATGTCGAGCGGCAGCTTGCCGGTCACGGCCTTGAAGGCGCGGCAGGCCTCGATGAAGGTCATCGCCTGGCCCTTGTCGTCGCAGGCGCCGCGCGCGACAATGATTTTGCGTCCGTCGTCGAGCGTCTCGATGCGCGGCTCGAACGGCGGCGTCTGCCATTGATCGAGCGGATCGACCGGCTGCACGTCGTAATGGCCGTAGAACAGGACGCGCGGCGGCTGCGCGCCGCCTTGCCCGTCGGCCGCTCCGTTGCCGTTGGTGCCGATCACGACCTTGCCGATTACGACCGGGTGGCCCTGCGTCGGGCGTACGCTCGCCTCGAAGCCCAAGCTGCGCAGATCGGCCGCGACCGAGTCGGCGGCGGCGCGGCATTGCGGTGCAAACGCCGGATCGGTGGAAATCGATGGGATGCGTAACAGCGCGAACAGACGTCCGAGGCTGGCGTCGAGATCGCGATCGATCCGCTCCAGTACGGCGGGGAGAACTTGTGAAGCCGTCATTCCGTCACCTTCTTTCGCGCCGCCAGCGCCGCCGCTCGCGTCACCCTGTTACCGATGCGCGGTCAGCAAAGCGCAGGGTAAGTGCGGTCGTCGCCGGCGAGCCGTTCACGAATACCGTCAGACCCCACCTGCAAAACCGGCAGCAGCTGCGTCACGCAGCAACTTTATAATGTCCGCTGCGGCCATTTCCACTGCCGCTCGCGCCGCGGAGCGTTGCACGATTGCAACGGGCGCCGATCTTCTGCACCGAATAGGCCGCCGGCCGACCGATCTTCTTGTCACTCCAAGGCCGAGTGTTCAATATGGCCAAAACCCGCCGGAAGTGCGGGAGAGGGGCATAAATGGAAGAGCTGATCGGGCGTCTCGCCGCCGGCACCGGCGTCGATCGAGCGGCCGCCGAAAAGGCCGTGGGGATTATTCTCGACTTTCTGCAGAAAGAGGCACCGCCCGAGCTGGTCCAGCCGGTGCTGGACAAGCTTCCCGGATCCGAGGCGCTGATCAAGGCCGCCAACGAAGAGGGCGGCCTCGGCGGGCTCATGGGGGGCGCCATGGGCGGAGTCATGGGCGCGGGGATGCGCATGATGTCGGCGGGCCTGAGCATGGGTCAGGTGCAGGACCTCACCCGTCAGTTCATTGCGTTGGCGCGTGAGAAAGTCGGTGAGGACGAGTTCGGTGCGATCGTCGCGACGATCCCCGGACTCGCGCAGTTTGTTTGAGCACGAACGCGTTTGGTAGCCCGATATTGCCCGATTGAGGGGAGTCGATGGCTTATCCTATCAGCAACATCCGAGCCATCCAACCGGACGCGGCGGAGGTCCTCAAATCCGACGGCATTCGCACGACCATCGGGCTGTTGCGCAACGCCAAGACGCCGAAGCAGCGCCTCAAGATCGCGGAACGCGTGGGCATCGACGAGCGGCACGTGCTGGATTGGGTCACCGCCGCCGACCGCATGCGCGTCAAAGGCATCGGCTGGGAATACGCCGAGCTTCTGCGCGTCGTCGGCGTCAAGA
The DNA here is from genome assembly GCA_963745155.1 of uncultured Pseudomonadota bacterium. Classification (GTDB taxonomy): domain Bacteria; phylum Pseudomonadota; class Alphaproteobacteria; order Rhizobiales; family Xanthobacteraceae; genus BOG-931. The sequence goes on from CAVUWO010000020.1 coordinate 36,632, forward strand.
CGGTCAGCGAGCTCAAATTCCGCAACCCGCACAAGCTGGTGCTGGCCATGACGGCAGCGAACACCAAGCGCAAGCTGGTGCGCCTGTTGCCGTCGGAAAAGACCGTGACGCGCTGGATCGATGCCGCCAAGGCGCTGCCGCCCATCGTGCGCTATTGATGGCGCCTTGACTCCGCGCCAGTGACCGCGCAAAGCGGCCGTCGACCGAGCAGACATTCTTCCTTCATGAACCGGAAGGACGGCCTTGCCGATGGCCATGGCGCCCAACCCGCGCACGCTTTCCGCTCCGGCTGCCCCCTCGGCCGGCGGCAACGCCTTGGCGCAGCTTTTGGCCAAAGCGCGCCCGCTGGTCATGGGCGTCGTCAATGTCACGCCGGACTCGTTTTCCGACGGCGGCCGCTTTCTCGATCCGGCCGCGGCGATCGTCCAGGCGCGGCGGCTCGTCGCCGAGGGCGCCGACATTCTCGATCTCGGCGCCGAGTTCGACGCGGCCTTATGGCGGCGCCGTCCGCGTTGCGCTCGAAGACGAACGGGCGCGGCTCGCGCCGGTCTTGGCCGAGGTGGTCGCGCTCGGCGTCCCCGTCTCGATCGACACGCTCAAGGCGCCAATCGCCACGTGGGCGCTCGAGCAGGGCGCCGACCATCGTCAACGATGTCTGGGGACTGCAACGCGACCCCGATATGGCCCGCGTCGTCGCCGAGAATGGCGTGCCCGTTATCATCATGCACAACCGCGAAGCGGCGGATCCGACGATCGACATCGTCGCCGATGTCACGGCGTTCTTTGCGCGCTCGCTCGACATCGCGGACCGCGCCGGCATCGCCCGCGACCGCATCGCGCTCGATCCCGGCATCGGCTTCGGCAAGACGCCGGAGCAGTCGATGATCTGCATCGCCCGGCTCGACGCCTGGCGCGGCTTCGGCTTGCCGCTGCTGGTCGGCGCCTCGCGCAAGCGCTTCATCCATACCGTCGTGCCGTCCGAGCCGATGGAACGCCTCGGCGGGTCGATCGCCGCGCACCTGATCGCAGTCGAGAACGGCGCAGCGATCGTGCGCGTCCATGACGTTGCACCGACAGTGCAGGCGCTCGCCGTCGCCGCCGCCATCAGGCGCTCACGATGAGCGACACGATCTTCGTCACTGGCCTCGTCCTCCACGCCTATCACGGCGTCATGCCGCACGAAGCGAAGGTCGGGCAGCCGTTCAAGCTCGACCTCGTGCTCGATATCGATCTCGGCGAGGCCGCGCGCACGGATTCGCTCAAGCACACGGTGTCGTACGACGCGCTGACGAAGACGGCGAGCGAGACGTTTTGCGCCCGGCGCTACAAACTCATCGAGGGCGCCGCCGGCGCCGTCGCCGAGGCCGTGCTCGCCCACTATCCGCAAGTCCGCGGCATCCGCGTCACGGTGCACAAGCCGCATGCGCCGATCGCCGCGACCTTCCACGATGTCGGCGTCACCATCGAGCGCAAGCGTGAGCGCGCCCGAGGCTGAGGCCTTCATCGCGCTCGGCGGCAATGTCGGCGACGTGCGCGCGACCTTCGATCGCGCCGTCGCCTGCCTGTGCGACGGCGCCGGCGTGCGGCTCCTCGCGCGTTCCTCGGATTACCGCACGCCGCCCTGGGGCGTCACCGACCAGCCGGATTTCGTCAATGCGGTCGTCTTGATTGCGACGACGCTCGCGCCCCGCGCCCTCCTCGCCCGCGCGCTGGCCTGCGAGGAAGCGCTGGGCCTCGACCGTGCCCGCAAGCGCCATTGGGGCCCGCGCCCGATCGATATCGACCTGCTAACCTATGACGATCTCAGCATGGCCGACCCCGATTTGACGCTGCCGCATCCGCGCCTGTTCGAACGCGCCTTCGTGGTCGTCCCGCTCGCCGAGATCGCACCCGAGCACATCATCGCCGGCGTCCGCGTGCGTGATGCGCTCGAACGCGTCGACGCGAGCGGCATCGAGAAGCTGGCGGCGCGTTAGAGCAAGTGCAACAAACATCATGGGCTCGATAGATCAGCCCGACGCGGCCGCGCGAACTTGGGGCCACACCAAATAGCCCAATGTCAGGCCAAGAACGCAGCCGATGATCGTTGCGACAAGCCGGTCAAGCATGATCGACAGAGAAGGTGTTTGCCCGAGGTCCAGAAGGAGCATTATCAGGGGCGTCATGATCGTTGCATAAGCCGTGTAAGCGGCGGTGCGCAAGACTGTTCGGAGAGCCGCGAGTACCGCAACCATCGCGATGAGAGCCGGCAGAGGCGGCGACCAGAGGAACAACAACATCGCTAGTCCCACGCCGCAGATCGTGCCGAGAGCGCGCTCAAAGACTTGTTCAAGCAACTCGGAAATTTGCCGGCGGACGACGATGGTCACCGTCAATGCCACCCAATAACTATGATGTGTCGGAAGCAGCCATGATATCGCTTGGGCCACGATGAGGCAGGACGAAATTCTGACCGGATATTGCCAAGTAGACCATTGGCCGAGAGATCGCCGCCATCGTCTGAACTGTGCCGATAGCGTGGGCCGGCGCGGCGCCGCAATGCCGTCGGACGCGTAGCATTTCCGCCGGCCGTGCAAAAACTCAAACAACGGCTGCAATCCGAGCGAGAGCCCAGCTGTCCAAACCGCGCCAAGCAGGAATGCGATCGCTATGGTGAGTGGCCTGGCGCCGTCATTGGCAGCTCCAATGGCAATGATCATAAAGAGAATAAACCGAGAGGTTAATCCTGCGAGTGACCGATTGAAGCTGCCGAGGAGTCCCGCCCCTCCAGCTATCATCGGGACCAGAAACACTGCAGCGCCACCGACGCGCGCGATCGTGCTGCCCATGAGCATCGCGATGGTCCCGCCGCTCGCGATCCAAGCCATGCTGAGCGCGCGTTTTCGCCATGTCGGCCCCTCGCCGCCCATGCTCAAAGCCAGACCGCCGATCGACGCGGCCGCATCCAGATCCAGATGGCCGGTGGCGGCACCAAGTGCGATGGGGCCGGCTAAGCCGAGCATCGCGGCAACCACCTGAAAAGGCGGCGGGATGGCGGCGCGATTCCACCGAAGGCCGTTGGTTAGAAGTATGCGGAACGGTTCGCGCAATCCTGGGCTCTCCGCGCGACGGCTGGACGGTACGGGCCGGCTCCTTGCGCTAGTATAAACCTGAAAGAAGTTTCAGCGCCTTGCGCCGCCCGCCCGCCGTGCGCAGGCTCCGCTGGGCCGGTTGCCCTGCCCTTTTCGCCGCGGCATCGGGGCATGAGACTTGCACCGACAGTCGCCGACGAGGTTGGCCTATGGGGCCCGCCATGCCATTTTGCGCCGATGATGGACACCGAGACGAAAGCCCTGCCACTCGCTGCCGATTTCCCGCCCGCGACCCGCGAGGACTGGCGCAAGCTGGTCGATACCGCGCTCAAAGGCGCGCCGTTCGAGCGGCTGTTCACGAAAACCTATGACGGGCTGACCATTGCCCCGATTTACGACCGCGCCGCGGCCGCCACCGCGGTGCCGGGACGCTCGCCGGGGGCGGCGTGGACATTGATGCAGCGGGTCGACCATCCCGATCCGGCGGTGGCCAACGCCCAGGCGCTCGTGGACCTCGAAAATGGCGCGACCGGCCTCTTCCTGGTGTTCGCCGGCGCGGCGAGCGCCAACGGTTTTGGCCTCGATCCTTCGCCGGCGGCGCTCGCGCGCGCGCTCGACGGCATTCACCTCGACGCGGGCGTGGCGATCGATCTCGATCTGTCGGCGCAATCGCGACAGGTCGTCCGCGACCTCGCCGATCTGATCGCAAGCCGAGGGCTCACACCGTCGACCGTCAATCTGCGCACCGGCTTCAACGTGATCGGCGGCTTTGCCGCGTCGGGCCGCGCCCCGGCCGCGACGTGGGAAGAGATAGCGCCACATATTGGCGGCGTCGCATCCAAAGTCGCTGGGGCCGGTTTTCCCGGACCTTTCGTGGTCGCCGACGGGCGCGTCATCCATGACGCCGGCGGTTCGGAGGTACAGGAGTTGGCGTTCGCGCTTTCCTCCGCCGTCGCCTATCTGCGCGCGCTCGAAGCCGGCGGCCTCGCTCTCGCCGCCGCCCGCGATGCCATCTATTTCCGGCTCTCCGCCGATATGGACCAGTTTCTCACCACCGCGAAATTCCGCGCGGCGCGAAAACTGTGGGCCCGCGTCGAGGACGCCTGCGGTCTTGTGCCGAAGCCCGCGACAGTCACCGCCGAAACCGCATGGCGCATGATGACCAAACGCGACCCTTATACCAACATGCTGCGCGCGACCATCGCGGTCGCGGCCGCCGGCCTCGGCGGCGCCGACGCCGTCACCGTGCTCCCTTACACCGCGCCGCTCGGCCTGCCCGACGCCTTCGCCCGCCGCGCCGCGCGCAATACGCAGCTCCTGTTACTGGAAGAGTCGAACCTCGCGCGCGTCGCCGACCCCGCCGCAGGATCCGGCGCGCTCGAAGCGCTGACCCACGAACTGTGCACCGCCGCGTGGGCGCTGTTCCAGGACATCGAACGCGCCGGCGGCGTTTGGGCCGCGCTCCAAGCCGGAATGATCCAGCAAAAAGTCGCCGCCGTACGCGCCGAACGCCAAAAGGCAGTCGCCCGCCGCAAGGACATCCTGACCGGCACCAACGAATTTCCGAATATTTCTGAAAGGACGCCGGCGGTGCTCGATGTGGCGCCGGCGGCGGCTGTCGCCTCTGACGCAGCCGCACTGCCGCGCATCCGCCTCGCCAAGTCGTTCGAGGCGCTGCGCGGTGCTTGCGACCGCATCCGCGCCGAGACCGGCGCGCGCCCGAGGGTTTTTCTCGCCACGCTCGGCACGCAGGCGGAGTTCACGCCGCGCGCCAGCTTCGCCAAGAATTTCTTCGAAGCCGGCGGCATCGAGGCCGTAGGCCATGACGACGGCGCATCCTCCCTCGCCCAGGCTTTCGCCACATCAGGTGCCGCGCTCGCCTGTCTCTGTGGCGCCGACAAGACCTACGAGAGCGAAGCGGTGCCGGTGGCGCAGGCGCTCAAGACGGCGGGCGCCCGGCACATCTATCTCGCCGGACGGCCGGGCGAACACGAAGCGGCGTTCCGCGCCGCCGGCATCGAGACCTTCATCTATAGCGGCTGCGATGCGCTCGCGGTGCTCGCGGCGGCGCTGCCCTGAGGTTCGTCGCCGCATGCGTGCTGTTGCTCCAATCTCCGCGGCCGGTTGACGATGGCGACCAAGGCGTAGCTGATGAGCAGCAGTAGAAACCAGGAGCCGAGTTTGCCGAGCGACACCGCCGACCATCCGGCCATCTGGTGCGGATAGAGCCAGGTCCTGGTGGCGGTGCCGAGATTTTCCGCGATCCAGATGAACAAAGCGACCAGAAACAGACCGAGGAGCAACGGCATGCGGCGGTACGCATAGTGGATGCGGTAATAAATCCAGGTTCGGCCGAACAACAGCGCCGCCGCCGCGAACAAGGCGATGCGAACATCGATCACGTAGTGATGCCCAAAGAAATTCGCATAGATCGCGAGCGCGAGAACTTCGACCGACCACAGCGGTGGATGGCGGGTAAAGCGGAAATCGAACAGCCGCCAGCTGCGCGCGATGTAGCTGCCGATCGAAGCATACATGAAGCCGGAGAACAGCGGCACGCCGCCGATGTGGAAGATGCTCGTTCGGATAAATCCAGGAGCCGACGTCGGTCTTGAACACCTCCATGACGGTGCCGACGACGTGATAGATGAGAATGACCTTGGCCTCGTCGAGCGTTTCCAGCCGAACGCCAGCATGGCGGCCTGGATGGCGACCGCCATCACAAACAAAAAATCATAGCGCGCCAAGAACGCGTCGCGCGGATACCACAGATAGGTGCCGATCAAAAGCGCCACCATGGCGCCGCCGAACAGGCAGGCCCACGCCTGCTTGACGCCAAAGCGCAGAAACTCGTAGGCGAACGCCGTTGCCGGGCGGCGGGCCGCGAAGCGTGCCAGCCGCGCCTCGACCGCGATAAAGCGGACGAGCGGCGCCATCCTGCGGCGGCGCTGGTGGTCGATCGAATGGGCGGGAAATCGCGCAAGCAGCGGGACCGAGGCTAAAAGAGCTCCCAGCATGGCCACAACCATGGCCTCAATGGGGCTCGATGAACAATTGGCCGGTCCCATTTTGGCGATGTCCCATTCACGCCGGGCGGCACGCCGTGATAAGCTTAGAACACTTCGCGGCCAACGGGATCGGCCGAAGGATCATACCGAGCGATCAGGTGATGAGATGAGCCAAATCCCGGATTTTCTGCAGGTCGATTACGCCGATACGCCGAGCGCCGTACAGGCTGGGGGGCGAACCCTGGCTTACCCCGGAAGGCATCGCCGTCAACGGCGTCTACGGCGCCGGCGACCTTGCCGGCCTCGATGGCCTCGACACCTATCCCGGGATCGCGCCTGTCTGCGCGGCCCCTACCCGACCATGTACGTCAACCAGCCCTGGACCATCCGGCAATATGCCGGCTTCTCCACGGCGGAGGATTTCCAACGCCTTCTACCGGCGCAATCTCGCCGCCGGGCAGAAGGGACTGTCGATCGCCTTCGATCTCGCCACCCATCGCGGCTACGACTCCGACCATCCGCGCGTTTCCGGCGACGTCGGCATGGCGGGCGTCGCGATCGACTCGATCTACGACATGCGCACGCTGTTCGCCGGGATTCCGCTCGACCGCATGTCGGTGTCGATGACCATGAACGGCGCCGTGCTTCCGGTGATGGCGCTCTATGTCGTCGCCGCCGAGGAACAGGGCGTGCCGCCGCAAAAGCTCGCCGGCACCATTCAGAACGACATCCTCAAAGAATTCATGGTGCGCAACACCTACATCTATCCGCCCAAGCCGTCGCTGCGCATCATCTCCGACATTTTCGCCTACACCTCGGCGCACATGCCGAAGTTCAATTCGATCTCGATCTCCGGCTATCACATGCAGGAGGCGGGCGCGACCGCCGACCTCGAACTCGCCTACACTTTGGCCGACGGCGTCGAATATGTCCGCGCCGGGCTCGCCGCCGGACTGCCGATCGACCGCTTCGCGCCGCGGCTCTCATTCTTCTTCGGCATCGGCATGAACTTCTTCATGGAGGTCGCCAAGCTGCGCGCTGCGCGCGTGCTCTGGGCGAAGCTGATGAAACAATTCGATCCCCAGGACCCGAGCGCTGTCGTTGCGCACCCACAGCCAGACCACTGGCTGGACCCTCGCCGCGAAGGACGTGTTCAACAACGTCGTCCGCACTGCGTCGAGGCGATGGCGGCGACCCAGGGCGGGACCCAGACCTCCACACCAATGCGCTGGACGAGGCGCTGGCGCGCCGACCGACTTCTCCGCCGCATCGCCCTCAATACCCAGAACGTGCTCCAGGGGGAGACCGACACCACGCGCACCATCGATCCGTGGGGCGGTCGCTACTATGTCGAGTGGCTCACCAAGGAGCTCGCCGCAGCGGTCTGGACCCACATCCGTCAAGTCGAGGAGATCGGCGGCATGACCCGGGCGATCGAGGCCTCGCTGCCGAAGCTGCGTATCGAGGAGGCCGCCGCGCGCACCCAAGCGCGCATCGATTTCGGCACCCAGGCGGTGATCGGCGTCAACAAATTCCGTCCGCACGACGAGGCGCCGATCGAGATCTTCAAGGTCGACAACGGCGCGGTGCGGCAGTTGCAGATCGACAAGCTCTCCCGCCTCAAGAGGCGAGCGCGACCCGCAGGCGGTCGCCGCCGCGCTCGAGGCGGTCACGCGCAACGCCGCGGGCGGCAACGCCAATCTTCTGGCGCTCGCGATCGAGGCCGCACGCGCCAAGGCGACCGTCGGGGAGATATCAATGGCGCTGGAGCAGGTCTTTGGCCGCCACCGGGCCGAGATCAAGACGATCTCTGGCGTCTACAGGCGGGAGGCCGGCATGTCCGACGCCGTCGCGCGGGTGCACAAACGCGTCGAGCAATTCGAGGAGGACGAAGGCCGCCGGCCGCGCATCCTGGTCGCCAAGATCGGCCAGGACGGTCACGACCGCGGCCAGAAGGTGATCGCCTCGGCCTTTGCCGACCTCGGCTTCGACGTCGATATCGGCCCGTTGTTCGCGATGCTGGTGAGAGGGGTGCGCCAGGCGGTCGAGAACGATGTCCATATCCTCGGCATCTCCTCGCTTGCCGGCGCGCATCTCACGCTGGTGCCGGAGCTCAAGGCCGAGCTCGAACGCCACGGCCGTTCCGACATCATGGTGGTGGTCGGCGGCGTCATCCCGAAGCAGGACTATGACGCGCTCAAAGCCGCCGGCGCCGAGGCGATTTTTCCGCCCGGCACCGTGATCGCCGAGGCCGCCGACGCGCTCCTCGACACGCTCAACCGGCGGCTGGGGCATACGCGGGCGGCGGCGGAGTGATCTATCATGCCGATTGGGGTGCAGGCCCAACAATTTATCGATGCGTTCGATTACATCGTCAAGAAATGCAATAATAGTCCAAGTGCGCTTCAGACGATCGCGAACGAAGACCCTGGAATTAGGCGGGCTGCAGAGGCATTAAACGATCTTGCGTTGTTCGCGGGCTTCGAAAACGATGCGACAGGAAAATTTGCACGCAACGTATCAGAGTCCTTTCTGACGCGGTGGATCGATTTCAAGGATAGGTGGGAAAACGAATGTTTGAAGTTCGATTGGTTGATCGGCGAATTGATTGCTCCGGTCGGTAAACTAAGCACAAAGAGGAAGGGGGATCGTTGGGATTTATCAGACTCCCAGGCAGCTGAAAGTGCTGGCGATATCCGCGACGCTATTTCGTTCGCCTCCAGTCAATTGGAGGCGCTTGCCCCCGCCTCGTCTGAGGAGGAAGTTTATCATGAGGCGATCGATAATGGCATTAAGAATTTGCGGCGGATATTTACCGCGGCGCGTTTAGATATCAGGCAATTTCTCCGCCGATATGATCTATTGCCCTTTATTCACGTGCCCGAGAACGTCTCGAAGAAACATGGCACGGAAATTGAATTTAAGTCCATTTATCACTATCTCCGCGAGAGTTGGATAGCCTTCGCATCTGGGTTGGATCGAGCCGCCCACGTCCTGCTTAGAGCATTGCTGGAACTTGTTGTTACAAAGCATTATGGCCTCGACATTCACCTGACCGCCGGAAATAAACAACCTCAACTAAGCGCAAAGCTCAACGCTTTCAGGATGAAATACGGTAATAAAGATTGGTTCGAGCCTGTCTTCGCGCAGATGAAGGAGATAAAGGAAAGCGGGGATTTGGTTCTCCATTTTGATAAGCCATCCGTATTCAAAGCGGAGGACAAGAAGTCGTTCGAAACACATTTCACCTCGCTGTTTACTGCCGTAAAGCACTTGATCCAAAACGCTGAAGACGAAGCGACGAGTGGCGTGTAGCTAGATGACCCGCGACGAGATCATCGCCAAGCTGCGTGACACCGCCCCGGCGCTACGGGCCGAGGGCGTGACGCGGCTCGCCATATTCGGTTCGCGCGCCCGCGGCGATAGCCGCGAGGACAGCGATCTCGACGTGCTGATCGATGTCGACCCCGAGGCCGACCTCCACGGACTTGCTCTGATCGGCGTCATCAGCGATGTTCAGCGCACCGTCGAAGCCGCGACCGGTATTCACACCCAGGCGGAAATGCGCCAATGGATCGAGCCGCGATTTGCCGAGCGCATCGCCGACGATCTTATTGGAATCTTCTGACCATGCCTCCGACGCTGGCGGATCGCTTGGCACATATTCTTGCCGCCATAGCGACGATCCAGACCGCGGGGGTGGCAAGTGGGGGTTCCAATGTCACACGGGGGACATAAGGATAAATGGGCCTAAGAGGCTCCCACCTTGGCATTGCCTCTGTTCATCCGAAAATATCCTCATCAATCGCACTTTGCGTGCGTGGGGCGTTCGCTGTGCTTTCAATCTCAGGTCCGTTATACTTGAATACTTCCGCAGCGCTTCCTCGATTGACTGGCGGGGCATGGTAGATTTGGGCAATCGGCTGCGCCACGCCTACCACCGCGTCGAGCCGAGCATATTGTGAGAAATCGCTCAGCACGACCTGCCGCCGCTGAAAACCTCCGTCGAGCGCGTTATCCGCGAGTTGGAACAATGATCGGCGCTTCCACAGTAGTTTTGATCGGTATCAATGCCTAAGTCATGCTGCAGCGACGATGATGCACGCTGAGGCCGAGCAAGTTTTGGCCAGGCCGCTTCGCGCCGTCTGTGGAGCGTTAGGCGGCGTCCTTAATTGCAGTCGGAGCGTGACTGGCTTCTGCCTTGGGCTTGTCGGGCTTCGGAAGCCCGATCATTTTCGCCAACGCACTGCGCAAGGTTTCGTGGCGGAACTTGAATCCGCTGACCATTGCCTTGGCAGGCAGCACCCGTTGCTCGCCGAGGAGGAACTCGCGGGCGAAATCGCCCTGGCGCGAGGAACGTGCGGCATGCGCGTGCGCGACATTGCCGACAGGTAGGACTGAGGGTATAACGTGCAGCCACGCTGCCACGATGGACGTGCCGAAGCCCCTTTTTGTTTTTCGAACGGCAGCGCGCATGCCGTCGGCAAGCATCCGTCCTCCGGATCTGCATATTTTCCGGTCTATTCCGCGTCACAGTGCAGTTCAAACAAACAACTTGCAGAGGGAGACGGGAATGCCTTTGTTCATCACCTACGCTTCGTATTCGACGTCCGCCACCAAAGGCTTGGTCGACAAGCCGTCGGATCGCTCCGCCGTCATCAAGGCTATGGTCGAAAACGCCGGCGGCAAGTATGTCGCGATGTACTTCACGACCGGCTCGAATGACGTTGTGCTCGTCACCGAGGTCCCCGACGGTTCGGACGCGGTAGCGCTCGGCATGGCGGTCGCGGCCACCGGTTCGCTTGCCAAGATCGAAACGGTGAGAGCCTGGACGCCGGCCGAATTCAAGAGCGTCGCAGAAAAAGCCGCCAAGGTTGGCAGCACCTACACACCGCCCGGACGGTGAAACAAGGCGCGGCGCGCTGGGGCGCCGAAAAAATACACCGCACGCCACGTCGGTTCGGCGACGCGCCAAAAACTCGGGCCGCCGCCGGATCATTTGATCGGCATCAATGTTGACATCCCGCTTCCGCGGCGACTATGGGCGGCGAAACGGGCCGCGAGCAGCGGCGCCCGATGGAACCCCGGGAGTTTGCGACGTGACCAAGCTTTCAATTCCCCACGACGCCATCGTCTTCATCGGCGACGGCCGCAAGGCGCTGTTTCTGCGCAATGCCGGCGACGAGAAATTTCTCGACCTTAAGGCCCTGAACAGGTGTTCGCCGAGGAGAACCCGCCGACCCACGAGCAGGGCACCGACCGGCCCTGACAGTCGCCTTTGCGCAGCCGTGGTCGCATCGCCGTTCGGCACCCTCGAACAGACCGACTGGCATCGGCTGGAAGAGGACCGCTTCATCGAGCGCGTGGCGGCTGCTCTGGAAAGATGGGTGGGTGCGCAAGCGCGGCGTGTCCGCCCTCGTTGTCGTGGCGCCGCCGCGCATGCTCGCCGATTTAAGGCACGCCTTCCACCCCGACGTGCAAAAGCGCATCATCGCCGAAATCGCCAAGGATTTGACCAAGCATCCGGTGTCGGAGATCGAAGCGCATTTGCAGGGGTAGAAAAGCGCTTATTTGCACGGCTGAGCTTATAAGGAGGTAACGCGTAGGGGGGATGGGCCGCGTTATTGCGCCTGCGCCTCTCGCGGGCTTTCCGGCGCGGACGTTGCAACCGGCACGCCACGTCGCGGCGGTCGGCCGCCGAGCGAGGTCAAGAAGGCGCTGAACGTCTTGCTCGCCAGCAGCGCGTCGCGGCCGCCGGCGATCGTCATCTCGACCTGATCGGGCGGCAGGTGAAGATTGGTCTCGACGGCGTCGAGCGCAGCGGCGCGCTGTTCGAAGCCCAGTTGCTCGAACGCTACCCGGCCGACGAAGAATTTGACGTTGCGGCAATTCCACCCCTTCGGCGCGCCGAAGCGGCGACGGTCGGCCGGCGAGAGCTTGCAGCGCCAGTTGACCAGCGAGTCCCCTGCCACTCGTCCATGATTTCCTGGAACGCCGAATAGCTGCCGACCGCACCGGACCCGGTCGCGGTATCGGACGCCGCCGTTATGAGATCGGTGCCGGTCGGCCCTTCCACGGTCTGCGCCCACGGCCCGGACGGTGCTCGACCGGCGTCAGTGACGATGAAGAGGAGCCGGCGGATGTTTGACCGCCTCCTCGGGCTCGAGCGGTCCATAGGGCGTGCCCGAGGCGAGCCGCGCAATTGTGAAGCCGGCCAAGCCGTACTTATGGAGGATGCCGCCGTCGAGCAGCTTGACGTACTCGCACCTTGCCGGAGCGATAGCGCACCAACGCGTCGGCGAAGAGCTTGAGCAGCGGCGGCGCGTCGGGGTCGGCGTGGGCGCGCTGGACCCAGTCCGGCAGGGGTGGTATTGCTACGGGCTGGAAAGCCCTGGATCACCACGGGCGCGAACACCACCGGCACCGCCGCCGATGCGGCGACCGCGAGCGAGATCGGATAGTCGGCTAGGTCGCTGCAAAGCGCGTTGAAGATCACGCGGCCGAATACGAACGGCGTGCGGTCGTAAATGTCGGAAGCGTTGATCCAGATGAACGGGCGGCGGTGCAGCAGCAGCGTCCTGAAGGTCGCATGGTTGAACAGATCGTCGTCGAGCCATTTCGGAAACAGCGTCGGGTCGTTGATTCCGCCGCCGAGCCCCTTGGCGATGCTGAGCAGATTGAGCTTGATCTGCAGGTTTTCTTCCGGATTGCGCAGGAGGAAGCGCTGCTTGAAGTCGGTGAGCGCGCCGCGCCGTTTCAGGCCGTAATAGGCGGCCAGCACCGAGCCGCCGGAGACGCCGGTGACGAAGCTGACGCGGTCGAGGAGCGAGCCGCTCCCCGCCCCGCTCGGTAACGGCGTTGCCTCGAGCCCGGAGAGCACGCCGTAAGAAAACGCTGCCGCGCGGGTGCCGCCGCCGGAGAACGACAGCGCAATGACGGTATCCTGAAACTCGGTATCGAGACCGCCGCCGAATTCGGCTGCCGGCTTGAAGCCGGGATCGAGCGGCAGGTTGATCGGCTCGTTGTGGATGGCTTGAGCGCAGGAAACCAACAGCAGGGCCGCGCACGCAATAACGTGCGCCGCGCGGACTGGACGCTGCAACCACCCCCGCACCATAAACCGCACCATAAGTCGAGAGTGTTATCGGCACTTCGCTGCCGGGCGGTCAAGCGAGCCCCGACGCGCATGAAATGGATGATTGCCGTTACGGTTAACGGCATCGATCGGCCGCCTCGGCCGGACCGCGATCCGATACGGGCAAGCCCGCCGGATCACTTTTGCGATCATTTGCGGGCGCCGTGCCGGAGCGCGGCCGGCGTCCCCGCGGCCACCACCCCGGCGCATAGGATTCGCACGATAAATCAACATGTTACCAGCATCAGCGCGGCCGGGGGTGCAAGGAAGTGGCGATTTTGGCGGACATCTCACTCAGAATCAGGGGAAACCCCCGTCGTAGCGTGACAGAATGATGAAGGGGGCCGTCCGCGGCCATCCCAAGTCGGCCCTGATGACGGTATCCCGTGGGGTATTCCGGGCGCGGCACCCGGCCGCCCTCCCGCCAACACCGATGGAACCTCGCAGCTTCACTTTCTGCACCCTTTCGAATCCCTCACCGATTTCCGATACTTGCGTCGGCCCGCCGCGATTTGTCCCCGCTATTCCCACATTTAGCGGTTGATTTAGGATTTCATACTAAGTCTTGACGCACGCGACGGGCTTGGCCTAGCTTTCCCGAGTTCGGCGCGGGAGTATCGAGGCCCGCCGGGCTCTCCAAAAAGGGGTGTACAGGCTGCCGCGCGCATCGTGGCGCGAGGCATAGGCTTTGTTGTGGGTTCTATCCTGCCTGGCGGGGCTGGTTTTTTTGCGGCCGGATGCGGGCGAACTTCGCTCACTCGCATCGCGGGAACAGGGTCTAGCGGCTTATATTATGCGGGTCTCCCGCATGACCGCCGACGCCCGGCCGGAGTGTGTTGCGTACTAAGCGTTTGCAATGGAAAGGGGCAAGAGATGCGGATCGAGCGGCGCTACACCATAGAGGGACGATCGCCTTACGCGGATATCGGTTTCCGCCTGACCACGAGCGAGATCCGCAATCCGGACGGCTCGATCGTCTTCCATGCCGACAATGTCGAGGTGCCGGCGGCGTGGTCGCAGGTCGCCTCCGACGTGCTGGCGCAGAAATATTTCCGCAAGGCCGGCGTGCCGGCGCGGCTCGCGGAAGGTCGAGGAAGAGACCGTCCCGTCCTGGCTGTGGCGCAGTGTCGTCGACGAAGCGGCCCTCGATGACTGCCCGAGAAGGAGCGCCTCGTCGGCGAGACCTCGTGCAAGCAGGTGTTCGACCGCCTCGCCGGCACCTGGACCTATTGGGGCTGGAAGGCCGGTTATTTCGCCAGCGAAGCCGACGCGCAGGCGTTCTTCGACGAGCTGGCTACATGCTGGCCATCCAGATGGCGGCGCCGAACAGTCCGCAATGGTTCAACACCGGCCTGCACTGGGCCTACGGCATCGACGGGCCGCCCCAGGGCCATTACTACGTCGACGACGAGACCGGCAATGATGAGTCGGCGACCGCCTACGAGCATCCGCGCCGCACGCCTGCTTCATCCAGTCGATCGCCGACGATCTCGTCAACGAAGGCGGCATCATGGATCTGTGGGTGCGCGAGGCGCGGCTCTTCAAGTACGGCTCCGGCACCGGCACCAATTTCTCCAACCTGCGCGGCGAAGGCGAACCGCTCTCCGGCGGCGGCAAGTCGTCGGGCCTGATGAGCTTCCTCAAGATCGGCGACCGCGCCGCGGCGCCATCAAATCCGGCGGCACGACACGCCGCGCCGCCAAGATGGTCGTCGTCGACCTCGACCATCCCGACATCGAGGAATTCATCGACTGGAAGGTCGTCGAGGAGCAGAAAGTCGCGAGCCTCGTCACCGGCTCCAAGCTCGGCCGAGCACCTGCACGCCGTGCTCAAGGCCTGCGCAACTGCGAAGGCTCGGGCGACGATTGCTTCGACCGGCAAGAACCCGGCGCTGCGCCGCGAGATCAAGGCGGCGCGGCTGAACTCGTGCCGGACAATTATATCGAGCGCATCATCCAGTTCGCCAAGCAGGGCTACACCGATATCGTTTCCGATCTACGACACCGATTGGGATTCGAAAGCCTATCTCACCGTCTCCGGCCAGAACTCCAACAATTCCGTGCGCGTGACGGACGAATTCCTCAAAGCCGTCGAGGCCGACGGCGACTGGGATCTCACTCTGGCGCACCAAGCCGGGCAAGATCGCCAAGACCCTGAAGGCGCGCGAACTGTGGGACAAGATCGGCTACGCCGCGTGGGCCTGCGCCGATCCCGGCCTGCAATTTCACACCACCATCAACGAATGGCACACCTGCCCGGCTCGGGCCGATCAACGCCTCGAACCCGTGCTCGGAGTACATGTTCCTCGACGACACCGCCTGCAATCTGGCGTCGCTGAACCTGCTGGCGTTCGCGCCGTTAACTTCCCCTGCAAGTGCGACAGCGGCGGGGTAGTGCGGCGCACTTCGACATCGAAGGCTACGAGCACGCGGTGCGGCTGTGGACCATGGTGCTCGAAATCTCGGTGATATGGCGCAGTTCCCCTCGCGCGAAATCGCCCAGCTATCCTCGAGTACCGCACGCTGGGCCTGGGCTACGCCAATCTCGGCGGCCTGCTGATGTCGTCGGCGATCCCCTACGATTCGGACGCCGGCCGCGCCATCTGCGGCGCGCTCTCCGCCATCATGACCGGCGTTCCTATGCCACCTCGGCCGAGATGGCGGCCGAGCTCGGGGCCTTCCCGCGCTATGCCGAAAACCGCGAGGCGATGCTGCGGGTGATCCGCAATCACCGCCGCGCCGCCCATGGCGAACGCTCGGGCTACGAGCACTCGCCATCTCGCCGGTGCCGCTCGACGATGAGGCCTGTCCGGACCCGCGGCTCGTCGACCACGCCAAGCTCGCCTGGGACCGCGCGCTCGCGCTCGGCGAGGAGCACGGCTACCGCAACGCCCAGGTGACGGTGATCGCGCCGACCGGCACCATCGGCCTGGTCATGGATTGCGACACCACCGGCATCGAGCCCGACTTCGCGCTGGTGAAGTTCAAGAAGCTCGCCGGCGGCGGCTATTTCAAGATCATCAACCGCGCGGTGCCGCCGGCGTTGCGCGCGCTCGGCTACAGCGACAGCGAGATCGCCGAGATCGAGGCTTACGCCGTCGGCCACGGCACGCTCGAGGGCGCGCCCGCCATCAATCAGCCACGCTCAAGACCAAGGGCTTCTCCGAGGCCGCGCTCGACAAGATGGAAAAGGCGCTGCCGACCGCCTTCGACATCAAGTTCGTCTTCAACAACTGGACGCTGGGCGACGAGTTCCTGCGCGACGAACTCGGCGTCGAGGAGGACGACCTCGCCGCGCCGAGCTTCGACCTGCTGGCCGTTCTCGGATTCACCAGGCGCGAGATCGACGCCGCCAACATCTATGTCTGCGGCGCCATGACCGTCGAAGGCGCGCCGCACCTGAAGCCCGAGCACTATGCCGTGTTCGACTGCGCCAACCGTGCGGCCGCACCGGCAAGCGCTATCTCCGGTCGAGGGCCACATCCGCATGATGGCGGCGGCGCAGCCGTTCATCTCCGGCGCCATCTCCAAGACCATCAACATGCCGAACGAGGCCACGGTGGAGGACATCAAGGAGGCCTACCTTCTCTCCTGGAAGCTCGGGCTCAAGGCCAACGCGCTGTACCGCGACGGCTCGAAGCTGTCGCAGCCGCTGCAAAGCCAGCTCATCGCCGACGACGGCGAGGACGACGAGGAAATGCCGACCTTCGTGGAAAAGCCGCGGCTGCGCGCACCGCCGGCCTCGCCGAAAGATCGTCGAGAAGGTGGTCGAGCGCATCATCGTCATGCGCGAGCGCGAGCGCATGCCCGACCGCCGCAACGGCTACACGCAGAAAGCCGCGGTCGGCGGCCACAAGGTGTACCTGCGCACCGGCGAATACGACGACGGCAGCTCGGCGAGATCTTCGTCGGCATGCACAAGGAGGGCGCGGCCTTCGGGGCTGATGGACAATTTCGCCATCGCCGTGTCCTGGGCCTGCAACACGGCGTGACGCTGGACGAATACGTCGAGGCCTTCACCTTCACCCGTTTCGAGCCGGCCGGCCCGGTCCAGGGCGACCAGGCGATCGAGCCGCGACCAGGCTCCTCGACTACATCTTCCGCAACCTCGCCGTGAACTACCTCTCGCGCTTCGACCTCGCCCAAGTCGAGCCGGGCGAAGGCGGCATCGACGCGCTCGGCAAAGGCGTCGAGGAAGGCCGCCCGACGGCGGACACCCGCTACGTCTCCCGGGGCCTCACCCGCTCCCGCACCGACAACCTCGAGGTCATGCCCGGCGGACACGTCTCACCCTCCCCTGCAGGGGGAGGGTCGGCCAGCGAAACCAGCCGGGGTGGGGAACCTCGAAGGTCACCTCCCTCACCACCTCCCCCCCCCGCGCGGACATCCAGGCACGACCGCGCTCAAACGCGCCGAGCCCGAACCCGCCCTCTCGCCCGCCCAAGCGCTCGAACACCTCAACCGACCGACGCCCGCTCCCAAGCCAACAAGCCGCCGCCGAAAAACGCTCCGAAGCCCACGCCAAAGGATTCGAAGGCGAAGCCTGCGGCGAATGCGGGAATTTCACGTTGGTGAGGAACGGGACGTGTTTGAAGTGCGATACGTGCGGAGTCACGACGGGGTGTTCGTAGTCAAAAGCCATGCCGCGCGCCAATCAGGTTTTCACACCTAACGATGTGCCGACGTACACATATGTAGACCGCTCGGCACATCGTTTCGAAGAAATTCTACGGGAAGCTTTGGATATCCCTAAGCTAATCGTATCTCTCTCCGGTCCCTCGAAATCCGGAAAGACCGTGCTGGTAAAGAAGGTTGTCGAACAGGATCATTTGATCCCAGTATCGGGAGCGAGCATTCGCGTAGCCGATGATCTATGGCGCAAAGTCCTCGCTTGGATGGAGGCTCCGTCTGAGCGCACGGAAACTTCACAACGATCGCTCGGAGGTGGCTTGAAAGCATCTGGAGGGGGCGAAGTCGGCATACCTTTCGTCGCGAAAGGCAAAGCCGAATTAGATGCCAACGTCTCCACTCAATACGCGACTGGCGTAAGCGAAAAAATCTCCGTCGATCTACTTCAGCAGGTTGTAGACGAAATCGCTGCCAGCAGCTTCGTCGTTTTCGTCGATGATTTTCATTACATACCGAAAGACGTTCAACAAGAAATCGGTAGGCAGATAAAGGAGGCCGCTGAGGGAGGCGTACGCGTTTGCACCGCCTCAGTGCCGCACCGCGCTGATGATGTTGTCCGCAGCAACCCGGAATTGCGCGGCAGAGTAAAAGCAATCGACGTAACGTATTGGAACGATACCGAATTGACGCAGATCGCAAGGACAGGATTTGATGCCTTGAACATGGACATCGCACCGTCGGTTCTTTCCAAAATGACAGCGGAAGCGTTTGGGCGCGACAACTAATGCAAACAATCTGCCTTAACCTGTGTTTCGAGACGAAGATTTTGGATACCCTTTCTCGGCAGGAGCGCATAGACGTCAACGACTTCACGCTGGGACAGGTATTTGAGCGAACGTCAACGTTTATGGACTTTGTATCTTTGGTAGAAGCGCTTCACGCTGGGCCTAAGCAAAGAGGTATCGAACGAAAGCAGTTTGCGTTTACGGATGAAAGCCACGGCGACGTTTACCGTTCAGTTCTGCTAGCGATAAGGCATCTCTCCAAAACTCGCATTTAATTATGATTAGATGTTGAGACGCGTGCGCGCAGTGTGCCGTGGCGAGAGCCCTGTAGGTTCAAGCATTTCTCAGGCTTTGGTTCAAATGCATTCCATGGAAGATTTTGTTCAGCCAGGGGGCAAAGTAATAGAGTGGGACGAAAACGTATTAGACATAGTTGATCCATATTTTCTCTTTTTTCTCAGGTCCTCACCGATACTGCGCGATCTTGCGCGAAGACCGCATTAGTCAGCGTAGCCCGCCACTCAGAAATCGTGCTAAACTGCCGTCATGAAAACTAGACAGCTTGCCGAAATCTCGAAAGGGTCGAACGTGGCCGGCCATGCGCAGGACGAGCTTGCCGAGATCGCACGTGAGATTGACGCCGGCCTCAAGGACGCGACCTATGAGCCGACCAACGCGGAGCTTGCCGGCATCGACCGGGGCTTGCGCGACGCGGAGCAAGGGCGCTTTGCGACGGATGCGGAGGTGGAGGCGGCGTTCATCGAGTTCCGCAGCCGATGAAAGTCGTCTACACGCCCGCTGCCCTTGCCGACCTCGCAGAGATTGCCGACTGGTTACGCTTCATTATCCGATGCTCGCTCCAGCGATCGAGCACCGAATCCGCGTCGTCGTTGAACGAATTGGGCATTGGCCCGAGAGTGGCAAGGGTCGAGCAAGCGTCCCGCGGTGCGCAGGTCATCCCTGTCGGCCGATATCCTTACAAGATATTTTATCGGGTCACTGCGGATGCGGTTGAGATCTTTCACATCCACCATTCCGCACGCCAGCCTTGGGACGAGCAGGAATGACGCGCCACCGAATTCTTTTAATCCCCAACCGCGATCCATTCGCATTCACCGATTTGCCTGCCACGTCAAGCGCCGGAGAATCGCGTCGTGAACAGCACATGAACCGCCGAGCGAAAAAGGTCGGAAATCGAACCCGACTCTCGTTCATGCTGTGCGGGCGATTCTTCAAGCGAGTCCGGAGCCTCCGATGAACGCGTTGCTGGCTGTTGCCCTCATGGCCGCCTGCGTGGCCAACGTGGTTTGTCTGCTCGGTCATCTATAGTGAGCGCAGCGAACGTCGTGCGGATGGACCGTGGGCGCCGCTTTCGCGGAACCGCGCGTTAGCATCCATCGATGGAGATCGAACCGTGAGTTGCAACAATATCCTCTACCTCGTGGTCGGCGCGCTGGTGGTCGTTGTCGCCGTTTTGGGTTATCAGCTCTATCAGGATCGCAAGAAGCCCGAAGGCATGCGCATCGATGTCGGCCCCAACGGCCTGTCGATCGAGAAGAAATAGCGCGTAGCGTTCGCGGGCTGCCGAATTTTTCGATTCCGCTTGCGCGTAATCCGGGCTAATGGCTGCATGCGTGGGGGCGCGATGACAAAGGTGCCCAATGCTGCGGCTTTCGTCTGGCCTCACCCTCGCGCTTTCCCTGGCACTGATCGCGCCGGGTTCGGCCGCGCCGGCGCACAAGATACCGGCGCCGAAGCGACACCACGTCTCGCGCCACTGGCATGGCTACGGCTTCCTGCCCGGCTATCGCCCGCCCGAGGTGATCGCGCGCGACCGCGCGGCGCACGATTGGGAGGTGAACGGGCCGCTGTATCGCTTTTACGGCCCGGCCTGGCCGCGCTTCTACGACAACCGCTGGAACGGCGGCGGCTTCGGCCCCTGTTACACGCAGACGCCGATCGGACCGATCTGGAATTGCGGGCGGTAGCCCCGCCGCGGCGGAGGCGGGAAGGTGACGCGGTTGTGAACCGAAACAAAGGGGTGGCGCGGAGCTTAGTTTGCCGCTGCAAAGTTGATACCCTGACGTCATGCCGAAAGCCCGGCCTCGAAAGGCAAGGGCCGGGGAACACAAGGGCGCCGGCCATGGGTTATCTTCGCTGCCTGCCACCAACCGCTATTCTGGCATCGTTGCTGGTTGGACCGGTGGCACGAGCCGCGCCGTCGCACCTTTTACCGACGCGCGACGTGGATATCGTCTACGACGTGACCCTGCACTCCCAACCGCGCGTGCGCGAACGCGTGCGTTGGCGTGCAGCCGAGGAGTTGGAGCGGGTCGACGGCCCGCACAAATCGACGACAATCTTCAACCGCCGCACCCACCAGATGACCCTCCTCACGTCCGCAGACCGCAGCTTTCTCCAGTTGGATATGCCGCGGCAGCCGGAAGAGCCCGCGCCGGAGGTCACGGTCGTGCGCGGCAACGAATCCGTGGTTGCGGGTTTGCATTGCGTCGACTGGTCTTGGACCGAAGACACGGAAACCCGCACTGTGTGCATCACGCCGGATGGCGTGCTGCTGCGGTTTCTCATCGACAACAAGACCGTCTCCGAGGCGCGTTCGGTAACCTATCGCCCTCAACCGGCGGAGCTTTTCCAGGTGCCGCTGAACTACACGCCGTCGCTGGCGCCCGGCGGCGGCCCTGTCCCTTGACGTCGGCACGCTTCGCTTTGCCCGCCCTACCCCCTCACGCGAACGGATACATTACGTGCGCCGCGCCGGCGCGGATGTAGCCGGTGCCGATGGCGCTCAACAGGCCCTCGATGCCGTCGAGCGTCTTGTCGATCAGGCCGCGCGGTTCGCCGGTCTCCAGCATGGTCTTGAGTTGCAAAAGCCCCTGGTTGGCGGCATCGATCCGCCGCGCCAGCACCATCGTCACATAGAGCAGTGCCGTGGGGTCCTGCAGCAAGGCTGCAGCATCGGCGGCGTGAAACTCCGACGGTTCGAGCGTGCGGACACCGCGCTGTGCGGCGCATCGAGCAGCGCCGAAAGCTCGCCGAACACCGCGCCCGGCTCGGAGACCTGGGCGAACTCGATGTCGCCCTTGAAAACGCTGACCGCCCCGCTTTTGAGAATCAAAAGCCGCCCGGTCTTGGTGCCTTCGGCAAACACGGTTGCGCCGGCGTCGTAGCTTTCGACCGGCAAGGCGGCCAGCTGCTTTTCCCAGGCTTCGGAATTGTGGATCAGCGCCATGTCCGCTATGCCCTTCATTGCCGCAATGGAGTAATGACCCATAGCAGGTACACCCCCGACAGGGGCACCCATGACAGGCCGTCCGAAAAGGCTACTATGGAGCCGGGCGCAGGCGCAATCGCGTCGGGGCGCGCCCGCTCGCAAGGAGACATCCGGATGCAATTGTTCTGGCACGCCGGCGTCGTGATGGCGCTGTCCGTCCTCTTAGGCATGGCGGCCCCGCCCGCGCAGGCGCAGGCGCCGGTCACGACGGCGTCTGGCCTCACCATCATCGACGCCAAGGTCGGCACCGGCCCCTCGCCCAAGCCGGGGCAGACCTGCGTCATGCATTATACCGGCTGGCTCTACGAGAACGGCAAGAAGGGCGGGAAATTCGATTCGTCGGTTGACCGCGGCCAGCCGTTCGAGTTCAAGATCGGAATGCATCAGGTGATCGCCGGCTGGGACGAAGGCGTCGCGACCATGAAGGTCGGGGGCCGGCGCACGCTGATCATTCCGCCCGCGCTCGGCTACGGCGCGCGCGGCGCCGGCAGCGCCATTCCGCCGAACGCGACGCTCATCTTCGACGTCGAGCTGCTCGCGGTCAAATAGCATACAGGTCGGCTCATGGATGATTTCCCGATCGTTCCGCCGTTCATCGTCAAAGACCAGCCGAAACCACGGCGGCTCGCGACGCTGAAGGAGGCGCACGACTATGTCGCCGAGGCGCTCCGCCTGGGCCGGCCGGCGCCGTGGCGCGAACTGTGGCACCGCCTCAAAGCGGCGACGACCGAGGAGGAAGCGATCGAGGCGATCGGCGACATGCGCGAACTCCTCAGCGAAGAGGATTTGCTGATCCCGCCCGGCAACAAGGCCTAACAGCCCCAAAACTCGCCACCGATTCGTTTACCCCTTCGCCGCACCATGGCGGGCCGCGTTGGGAGAAGGCTCATGGGGATTTCCGGGCGTTTCATCATGGGCGCGTTCGCGCTCTTCGTCATCTGGACGATGGTCCGCGCCTGGCGCACCGGGCGGATCCGCTCCGGGGTGTGGAGTTTCGATGCTGACGACAACCCCTTCATGTACGCGTTGACGCTCGCGGGACACGCCTTCATCGTCGCCTTGTTCGTGTGGACCGCGGCCGGATACGACCCGAAGAGTTTTCTGGATCTGTTCGGCTTGGGCTGGTTCGACAGCTTCAGCCGCCGCTCCATCCAAGGCTAGCAGGAATTCGGCTCCGGGCGACAAGCCGCCCGAAGCCGCTACCTCTCGTGTTCGTTGTTGTTCGATAACGGACCGCCGTGCGGCCATTACGACCGGCTGGCGTTCCAGCGGCCGTCGTACTTGAACTGTGGCGCCGCTTTGAGCTCGTCGGCCGTAGCGTTCATCGTGGCGTGCCACTTCTTGTCGGTTTCATTATAGCTCACCTTGACGTCGTGCGGGTTGACGGCGACGTAGCGCTCGCCGACGCCGAGAAAGCCGCCCACCGAAAGGATGTAGGCTTGGGCGCGGCCGCGCGATTCCAGGCGATATCCTTGATCTGACCGATATTCTTGTTCGCGTCGTTGTAAACGTCGAGACCGACGACGTTCGAGCTCAGTTCGTCACCGGTGTTGATGGCGACGAACTCGGAAGCGCCGGAAGGCGACGCGCCGCCTGCCGTGTTGTCGGCGTTGCCGTTATCGACTTCGGAAATCTCGGTGAACGAATCCGGGCTGACGCTCATCATCACCGGATTGCCGTCCTTGTCCTTGGCGCGAATGGCAAACGAGCTCGGCGCGATGCGGATATCGGTAAAGCCGGCCTTGTGCAGCATATCGCGGACGTCGGCGCGCATGGAACCGCGGGCTGCATTGGGCGCCGCGCTGGCGGCCGGCGGCGGCGTGGTGGCGTTGGCGGGTGAAGTCGTTGGCGCGGCGATCGCCGCGGGTGCGCAGAGCAGCAAGGCCGTACCGGCCGAAATCAGTGCGAGTCCGCATCGTGTTCTCCCTTTGGGTTTGGATGTGTGCCCCCCATTGGTGAACCGCGCGAGATCGATCGATGTTCCGTGAAGATTTGGCAATGCGCGCGCGCCAGGCGCATTTCGTCGAATGCATGCCGGTCTGACCCAGGCTGTCGCATTCATGCTAAAGGTTGTCGCCGCCAACTATCGCGGAGGGCGCATTTGGCATCCGGTCAGCAGGCCACCACGGCGATATGCCCGGCCTCGCCGTACTCTAGCAGCGCGCGGTCGCGGGTCACGAGCGTTGCGCCGAGATCGCGCACAGTCGCTGCGATAATTCGGTCGGTCGGATCTTTTGGCGGCTTGCCGGGAAGGAACGACGAGGCGATCAGCACGTCCGCCGACATATCGGCGAGCCGGACGCCCGGCACTTCGAACAGGTTGGCGAACCAGCGTTCCGGCCTGATCAGCAGTTGCAGCCGTCCCCGCGACGCCAGCATGCCAATCTCCCAGGCGCTGATGGGCGAGACGTAGGTCGGTTCACCGCCGTCGCTCGCGGCGCGCAGCGCGGCAACAGCGGCCGCGGCCAGACGGGCTTGCTGAGTGATGAAGATCAGCGCGCAGGTATCGAGCAGGAGTGGCTGCACTTACCTTTCCCCCTTCTCCGCACCGTATTGCGCGTCGAGCCGATCCGCCCATTCCGGATCCGCTGGCTGCGTGAGATCGGTCCCCGGCATGACCCGCATGAGGCCTTTCATCGCCCCATAAAGCGGATGAAACGGTTTTTCGCCCGCGCCCTGTTCGGCGCCAGCGGATTGCGGCGGCGCGCCTGCCGCCTTCGGTCCGGGCACACGGCGAAACTTGAGCTTGCGTTCTTCCATGTCCACCTGCTCGCTCTTGAAGCCAGCTTCGATCCAAACCTTGGTCAATACGCTGTTGAAATCGTTGTTGCTCCACCACGCGCGATAGCGGGACGACGCCGGCAGCTTCTTGCCGGTGATTTGTTCGATTTCCGCGAAAGTCATCGGCACGAGATCGCCGCGCTGGCGTTTAAGGTACTCGCCGAGAGGATCGTATTTTGACATGTCTATGTCCATCAATATATAACATGTTGTACCTATAATCAGGTACTGTCAATGCCCCGCCGACGATGGTTTGCGTCCGGCGCCGTCACGCCCCTCACTCGCCCTCGCCGTCCGGCGCCGGAATGCGCTGCTCGTGGAAGCCGCGTTCGATCATGGCGTAGACCTCGCGCACCAATATGTGGGTCGCAAC
The DNA here is from genome assembly GCA_963745155.1 of uncultured Pseudomonadota bacterium. Classification (GTDB taxonomy): domain Bacteria; phylum Pseudomonadota; class Alphaproteobacteria; order Rhizobiales; family Xanthobacteraceae; genus BOG-931. Next base: position 61,705 of record CAVUWO010000020.1, read on the forward strand.
CTCGTTCTCGGTGCGGCCGAGTTTGCCGAGCGTGGCGAGCAGCGCGAGGTAGTTGAAGGTCTCGAGCGGCAGCGTCAGGCTCAAAGCCTTGGCGTCCGAGCGGTTTTCAGGACGGGCCATGGAATTCTACGTGCGGTCCACAACTTGGTTAAAACATAATTATTATGGCGTTATAATTCTTGGCACGCGAGTCGAATCGTGCGAGATTCTGGCCCGGCGAGGGTTTTCGCTCAACAAACTTAAAGCGGGCTCCAGAACGGGGCCTTTGCGTCCAACTTATTGTTTTCGCATGATATTTTTTGGGGGCCGAGCGGTTCGACCCCCGGATCATGCGCTAAACGGCGGGCTTGCACTCCCGTTCGGCGCGGATGCGGCTCGGTGATCGCGGTGCCAGGACTTCCGGCGCCGGCGCGCACCGATTTCGCGCCGGTCGGGCTGGTGAGCCCTTGCGGGCGCTTTGTTGCGCGTTTCCGTCCCTCGCCCTGTCGGCGGCCCAGAACAGGCCGCGGCAAACCAGAGGCCGTTGTTATGACCCTTGCGACTTGGACGCCGGAGCGCATCGCGCAGCTCCGAGGCTTCGTCGATTCCGGGCTGACCTGCAGTCAGATCGCCGCCGAGATCGGCGTCACCCGCAATGCCGTGATCGGCAAAATCCACCGGCTCGGCCTGTCGCCGGGGCGGCCCGCGGCCCAGCCGGCGCGCTCGTGCCCGCCGCGCGGTCGGCGCCCGCGGCTGCCGTCCCCGCGGCAGATGATCCGCCTCGTCTATGCCGACGCGCCGGGCATCGCCGCAGGTACCGGTGCCGCAGCCGAGGTGATCGACAGCGCCCAACGCTGCTCTTTGCTCGAACTCACGCAAAACACCTGCCGGTGGCCGGTCAGCGATCCGGGCGCGGCGGATTTCAGCTTTTGCGGCAATGACGCGCATACAGGCTTCCCGTACTGCGCCGCCCACGCCCGCATGGCGTATCGGTTTCCGGCACGGCGCCGCGCGTGAGAAGCATGATCTGAAAGCGCCGGACGATTTACACGCGGCGGCCGCGGAATTTTGGAAGCTCATCACAGCCGAGGGGCGACCCGCGCGCGATGGCGCAACTTGCGCGCCAATCGGCATCAGCGCCCTTTCGCATTAGCGCCATATTCATTGAATCCCGGCTACACGAAGTCGCATGACGCCGACGCCGCAATCGCTGCTGGCCGAGCTCGATGCGACACTGGTCCGGGCTCCGGATACGTGGCGACGCTCGGCGCTGCGTCAAGTCCTCGACCTGTTTCTCGGCGGTGCCGGAGCCTATACGCGCGACCATGTCGGCGTGTTCGACGAGGTGATGTGCCGGCTGATTCAGAACAAGGATCGGCCGACGCTGGTCGATTTGAGCAACAAACTCGCCCCGGTCGACAACGCTCCGACCAAGGTCATCGGCAACCTCGCCCGTCACAGCGACGCCGCCGTCCACGGACCGGTTTTGGCGCAAGCCAAAGCACTGCCGGACAAGGAGCTTGCGGCCATCGTCGACAAGGACCGCGTCGACCCCGCATTGTTGGGGAAGATCGCAGCCCGGCCGCAACTCGGCGAGGCGGTCACCGACGTGCTGCTCAAGCGCGGCAATCGCGCCATCAGGCGCGCCATCATCGATCACCCCAACGCGCGCATTTCGGAGGCGGGCTTCGCCCGCGTGATCATGAGCCTCGACGGCGACAAGGATTTCGCGGCCGCGATCGCAAAGCGCCCGGATGTGCCGCCCGAGCTGCGGCTGTGGCTCGACAAAATCCTGAAGCCCGCTTAAGGCGTCGCGCCGCGAAGAGCGATTGCGATCAATCGGCGCCGCCGAGATACGCCGCCTGCACCTTGGGATCGTTGGTAAGCGCTTCCGCGGTATCGGCGCCGACGATGTGGCCGTTGTCGAGGAGATAGCCGCGGTCGGCGATGGCGAGGCTCTGGCGGGCGTTTTGCTCGACCAGCAAGATGCCGACGCCGGTTGCCTTGATGCGGGTCAGCGTGCGGAACAATTCGGTGCAAAGAAGCGGCGACAGCCCGAGCGAGGGCTCGTCCAGCATCAGAATGTCGGGTGCCGACATCATGGCGCGGCCGACCGCGACCATCTGCCGTTCGCCGCCGCTCATGGTGCGCACCAGCTGCTTGCGGCGCTCGGTGAGTTTCGGGAACAGACTGAGCACCCGCTCCAGATTTTCCGCCTCGCGCGGACGCGCACGCGCCGGATGGGCGCCGAGCGTGAGGTTCTCCTGCACCGTCAGGTCGGCAAAAATCCCGCGGTCCTCGGGCACCAGCGCGATGCCGGTCTCGACGATCTCGTGCGCCGGACGGTGGGTGATGTCCGCGCCGTCCATCAGCACCGTGGCGCCTTCGATCTTGCGAATTTGCCCGGCGATCGCGCGCAGGAACGTGCTCTTGCCGGCGCCATTGGCGCCGAGCATGACCACGATCTCGCCCTTCTTGACCGTCGCCGAGACATTTTCCAGCGCACGGTGGCGGCCGTAGAACACCGAGACGTTGCGGCTCTCAAGCATCGGCGTCCCCGAGATAGGCGCGCACCACGCCGTGATCGGCCAGCACTTCGGCCGGCGTTCCTTCCGCGATCTTGACCCCGCTGCTCATGACGATGCAGCGGTCGCACAGGCTGCGGATCGCGTGCATCACGTGCTCGACGATGATGATGGTGCAGCCCTCGCCGCGCAATCGTTCGATCAGGGCGATGCCGACTTTCAGCTCGGTCTGATTGAGCCCGGCGAGCCACTCGTCGAGCAGCAGCACCTTCGGATCGGAGGCGAGCGCGCGGGCGAGTTCGACCCGCTTCTGGTCGATATAGGTCAAGGCCGCGACCGCGGCGTCGCCGGCGTTCGGCAGGCCGACCCGCTGCAGCAGGCCGTGGGCGTGGTCCTCGAGCTCCTTGCCCCAGCGCCGCGCGTGCCCGAATACGCCGCCGGCCATGACGTTTTCGAGCGCGGTCATCGCCGGCAGCATGCGCACCAGCTGGAAGGTGCGGGCGACGCCCTTGGCGGCGACGCGGCTCGCGCCGGTGCCGGAAATCGGCTCGTCATAAAGCCTGATCTCGCCCGAGGTCGGCGTCAGCGCGCCGGAGATCAGGTTCATCATCGTCGTCTTGCCGGATCCGTTCGGCCCGATCAGGCCCAGAACCTCCTTCTCGGCGAGCGTGAACGACATGCTGTCGACGGCAATGAGGCCGCCGAAGCGCTTGCTGACGCCGGCCGCGGTCAGGGCCGTGGTGGTGGTCGCGGCATCAGGCATTGCGGCTGTTCCAGCGCTGCTGCAGGTGTTTCAACGAGGCGACCGCGGCGTCGAAGCCGCGTTGCAAATGCTCGCGCGCGCCGGGCGGCAGGATGGCGCGGCGGGCGAACGCGTCCTCGGCGAGACCGGTGATGCCGTTCGGGATGACGTAGACGATCAACAGGAAGCAGGCGCCGAGCAGCAGCGTGGTCTGATTGGGAAAATAGATCGAGATCACCTCCCACATGAGCACGAACGGAATGACGCCGAGCAGCGGTCCCCACAGCCGATGCGTTCCGCCGAGCAGCGCCATGATCACGACCTGGAACGACAGGAACGGGCTGAACGCGACGCCCGGCTCGACATAGCTCCAGCGCGGCGCCACCAGCGCGCCGGCGATCGCGGCGAACGTCGAGGAGATGACGAACAAAACGACCTTGGCGCGCGCGGTGTTGATGCCGCAATGCACCGCGACGACCTCGTCATTGCCGATGATGCGCAGCGCAAAGCCGAGCCGCGAGCGGCCGATCCACCAGCCGACCAGATAAACCGCCGCGACCAGCAGCAGGAGCTCCCAGTAATACACGTTCTCGCTCCGGTCGAGCAGCACATAAATGCCGCTCATGGTGCCGAGGACGTGCTGCAGCCAAGTCATGATCTGCCGCACCAGTTCGGCAAGCCCGAGCGAGAAGATCACGAAATAGACGCCGGATACCCGCAGCGTCGCAAGACCGACGACGGCGGCCAGCGCCGCGCCGGCGATCGCGGCCAGAACGATCAGCAGCGGATAGGGAATGATGTCGATGCCGCCCGCCACGGTGTACATGCCGATGCCGAAAAACGCCGCGGTCGACAGCGCGATGTAATTGGTCGGTCCCGGAGAACAACAGCCACGAGGTGGCGAGCGCCGTGTACATCACGATCGAGATCGACAATTGCAGCGCATAGCCGTCGGCGACCAGCGGCACCAGGGCGGCGACGACGAACAGCCCGATGCCGATCTGAAAATAGCGCCGCTCGCCCGCGCCGACGATATCGCCGACCCGGATGGACTTAAGCGTCGGCGCGATCCTGGCGCGGATCGCTTCGCCGCGCTCATCTTGCTCAAGTTGCTAAACCTCTGCCCCTTCCGAACAGGCCTTAGGACTGGAGGGCCCGCGATCCTCTCTGCTATCTTGCTCAAGTTGCTCAAGCCGTGCGCCTCCCGAACAGGCCTTCCGGCCGCACCAACAAAACCACCATGAAGAGCACATAGGCGGCCGCGAGCGTGAGCCCGGGATCGATCAGGGTCGCGACCGCGGTCTCGGCGAGACCCAGGATGAACGCCGCGACGATGGTGCCGCGGATGTCGCCGACGCCGCCGAGGATGACGATGATCAGCGCCTTCAAGGTGAAGACGACGCCGAGCGACACGTCGAAGGTCAGAAACATGCTGAGCAGGCCGCCGCCCGCGGCCGTCACCGCGCCGCCGAGCCCAAACGCGAACGCCGAGGTGCGCGCGACATTGATCGAGACGAGCCCCGCCGCCGAGGGATTGACCGATACCGCCCGCAGCGCGAGCCCGGCGCGGGTCTTGTGCAGCCAGAAGTAAAGCCCGACGCACAAGATCAGCGAGCCGATGAACGCGACCACGCGGTTGAGGCCGTAGGGTTCGCCGAAGATGAAGATCGGCCGCGCCAGATAGGCGTAGTCCAGATATTCGCCGCCGAACACCGTCAACAGGATGCCGACGCTGATGAAGCTCAAGCCGAAGGTGGCGAGGATGCTGTCGACCTCGAGCTTGCCCTGGCTCTTGGCGCGCCGCACCAGCGGCAGGATCAACACCCGGTAGATCGCCCAGTTCAGCACGAAGGCCGCGGGCGCGACCAGGATCAGCGCATAGAGCGGGCTCGCCTTCGCGGCGCTGTAGAACCAGAACGTCGAGAACGCGCCGGCGATCAATATCTCGCCGTTGGCGAGGTTCATGATGCGGGCGACGCCGTATTGCAGCTGCAGCCCCATCGCCATCAAGGCATAGGTGCCGCCAAGCAGACAGGCCGCTGATGATGATGTCCATAGCGAACGGCTTTACGACAAGTGACGGATTCCGGATCCACGGGTGGAAGCGGGACCATTTGACGGACAGCTAAAAGTCGCCCCGCATCGCCTCGTCCCCGGTCCGCTGCGGGACCGGGGACGAACTGCGACGTCGGAGCCCTGATGGCTCATCGAAGAGCGTTGCGACCGCCCTCGGAGCTCGAGGTTCTCAACCCCAACTGGTCTTCAGCTTCACTTGGCCGTAGTTGCCGAAGCCTTCGCCGTTGACTGCGGCGAAGAAGCCGTTCTGCCACTGGCCGACCGTGTAGACCTTGTCGAGAATCTGGCCGGGCAACTCGACTTCGCCGATCAAGGTCTTGAACTTGCGGCCCCTGAAATGGGCGGCAATGGCCATGCGATCCATCGAGCCGACGGCCTCGATCGATTCCGTCAGCATCTGGAGCATCGAGTAGTAGAACGGGCTGCCCCAATAGTCGGCGTCGACGCCGGTGACTTCCTTGTGTTTCTTGTACCAGGCGCGGATTTCCGGCGAATCGACGACGCCGCCGGCGCCGAGAACGTTTTCAGCCGCCGCGCCGTTCTTCAGCGAGAAGCCCTGGAACGCGCAGCCGACCGCGCTGTAATACGCCTTGACGTTGAGGCCTTCGATCTTGGCCGCGTCGGCGAGACCGAACGTGTCCGGCGGATAGGACCACGCGACGAAGGCGTCGGGTTTGGCGGCCTTGGCGGCCCTGACCACCGGCGCATAGTCCTGCGTGCCGAGCGGATAGGACTTGTCGTAGACGATCTCGAAGCCGGCTTGCTTGAACAGCGGCCGTCCCGCATTCGCAAGCTCGATGCCGAAATCATCGCCGACATTGACGACGGAGACCTTGTTGCCGATCTTGCCGTCGTCCTTGAGTTTCTTCAGAACGTCGATCGCGCCTTTGGCATAGGCGGTGGTCGACGACTGGAACATGAAGAAACCCGGGTAGCGCTTGACCAGGTTCGGTCCCTGATCGGTCACGCAAGCCTGGGTGAGTTGCGGATAGTTGTATTTGGCGAAGATCGGCGCCGCGGCCAGATTGAAGCCGGTGGCGTACAGCCCTCCGATCCAGTCGGCCTTATCGACGGTCGCAAGCCGCTCGACCGCTTTGATCGCCTCGGACGGCTGCGTGCGGTCATCGTATTCGATCAGCTCGATCTTGCGTTGGCCGTCCTTGAGCTTGAGGCCGCCGCGTTCGTTGACGTCGTGGGCCCACAGCTTGTAGGGCGGGAAATGGGTGACCGCAGCGCCGGGCGCGAGCGGTCCGGTTTTCGCGCCGACCACACCGACCTTCACGGCCGCCGCATCCGCTCTCGCGGCGCGATAGCCGACCGAGCCGGCCACCGCTGTTGCAGCAGAATATTTCAGAAACTCGCGACGTCGCATAGACTCCTCCCTTTTGGTTGCGCCGCTGCCGGGATTAACCCCCGAGTTCATTTTTGGCGCCGGGGGAGATGCTAGCGTTATAAAATCTGATTGCCTAGTCCATTCGACTCCGCGGCGTCGCGTTTTTGAGGCGCGGTAAAAATCCGTGCCCGCCATCGCTGCGCAGTGTGGGCCGGCGCCCTTCCGACGCGATCTGCTGAAAAAACAAGCACTGGTTGGGTGAGCGGCAGTTTAGCCAAACGATATCCAAGGCACATTGAACGAAGGCACGCCTTTGCGGCGCCATGTCGGCATGGGACTTTGATCGCATGTTCGCCGCCGTTTTTTCGGCGCGCCCCGTTCGGTATCCGAACGGCGAATGGACAAGTGCGCGTCCTTGCATGGGCACACCCGTTCCATCTGAAACTACTTCATCTGAAACTACTCTTCCGGCTCGGTCGTGAAGAACAACGGATAGCCCTTCTGTTTGCCGAGCTCCGTTGCTTCCTTGGCCTTGGTCTCGGCGACGTCGCGCGTAAAGACGGCGATGACGCAGGCGCCTTTCTGATGCGCCGTCATCATGACGCGATACGCTTGGTCGGCGTTCATGCGAAACACCGCCTTGAGGACGAGAACGACGAAGTCGCGCGGCGTATAATCGTCGTTGAGCAGGATCACTTTGTAGAGCGGCGGGCGCTGCGTTTTCAGCTGCACCTTGGTGCGCGGCTTGACGACGGTCTTGGACATCGCAAAACCCTTGGACATGGAAAGTTCCGCGGCGCGTGGCGATGGGCAAAAGTATAATTCAGGCCAATCGACAATCACAGCCGCCCCGCCGCCGCAGCGACGCGCTTGCCAACCAGTTGCGCAACGATACGCCTGCTACCCGGTCGCGCCGCTGCGCCGGCGTGGTCTCATCATCGCGCCGTGCTTGGAACGGCTTATGGAACTGTGCCATCCTTCCGCATTCATCGCCCCGCCCATGGAGGTCGTCGTGCACATACTCTGGATCATCATTATCGGCTTCGTCGCCGGCATCATCGCACGCTTCCTGATGCCCGGACCGAACAATCCGGCCGGTTTCATTCTCACCACGGTGCTCGGCATCGCCGGCGCATTCGTGGCGACGCTGATCGGCCAGTTGATCGGCTGGTATGGGCCCGATCAAGGCGCCGGCTTGATCGGCGCGGTCGTCGGCGCGGTCATCGTGCTGTTTGTCTGGCACCGCCTGGTGGTGCACGGGGTGCTTCCCGATCCCGGCGGACGGCGCATGCTTTAGCCGCGCAGCAAGCGGCATCGTCGCTCGCTCGCGGCCGCTGTCCGATCAACGGCCGAGCGATCCGCCCAGTCGCCGTTGAACCACCGAGACGCGGGGGGTGCGGCGCTCGACCACGACTGCGCGCGGCGCGCCGGCGCGGCCGGTGATGGTGACGCGATTGACGTCCTTGCGCTGCCCCATGCGCAACACCGCGACGCGGGCCTCATCCGGAGAGACCTCCATCAGCGAAGCGACGATTTCGATCTGCTGCTTGGGATCGTCGGTCAATCCTTGGGCCGCAACCACTGCCTCATCCACGGTCGGCGGATCCCGCCGCACCCGGCGCCGGCCGTCCTTCGTTTCCCAAATGTCGCTCATCTCGCACCTTCTTCTTTTCTTTGGCCGCTCTTCGGCCATCGGCCACTCTTCGGCCGTCGGCCCCTTTTGGGCCATCCCAGGCGAAGGTCCGCCGGCCCAAGGTCTTCCCCCTGGTAAAACTCCTGCCGCCTCGGCGTTCCTCGCTCGACAACGCAATTATCGGGATTTTACCGCGTTGCAGCAAGAAAATTGTGCAATGCACATACAGCAAATTCGGCTGCGGCATCTGCGTTCCACGCGCACCCGTTGGCCACACACAATTATAGACGATTCTGCCGGCCGCAACCGGTGAGGGCCGAGCGATTGATTCTCATCCGCCCGATCGGCCCAAGGCGGCGTCGGCGCATTGGTAGGCCGCGTCTTCGATGATTAGCCCTCGCCTGCGAATCAAGACCGGAGGCCACAAGCCTGCGGCAGGGGTGCGCGCGGTCAAAAAAATGGCGCGGCAATCGCCCTGAGGAAATCGGCTCAAAGAAGAAATCGCCCCGAGGAAAATCGCCCCGAGGCGATTGCGCTTCAGCGCGGCGGCATCTCGCTGAACAGCACGCCACCCTTCGCCTTGGCGGATTTTGCCGTTTCGACGAGCGAAACGGTGACGGCTTCCGGCGGCGCGCCGACGTTTTTGACGACGGCTTCCGTGATGTCCTTCACGAGCCCACGCTTTTGCTCGATCGAACGGCCTTCCAAAATGTAAACGATGACTTCCGGCATGGCAAACTCCTTTGCGGCACCAAGACCTAAATTGACCGAAAGTCGTAATCAAGGGCCAGCGCAGGCTTGCCTCGCGGTCGGCCTCGTATTATCGGGACATGCCCGTTTCGGGACACTAGGGGAGCTGACGATGAAGAAATTGGCTTTAGCAGTTGGCGTATTGGCGTTGGGTTTCACGGTCTCGACGGCCGTTCGTGCCGACTACGCCGTTGTCATGTTCAAGGACGGTCATTGCCGCCCGTGGGCCGACAGCAAGGCCGCGCCTGCCGGTGCGGGCTGGAAGTATCATTGGGTCGGCCTGAAGAGCTGGCAGTTCGCCGCGAGCAAGAAGCACTATGCGCTGAAGAAGCACTGGTGCAGGTCTTTCTATCCTGAGTGAGATGTCGTTCTATCCGTGAGAGGTCTTTCTATCCGTAAGATCTAGAACGCGAATAACCGAAAGTGTGCGCGGTCCGGCCGGTTCGGGCCGCGCATTTTTTTCACTTTCTATTCGCCCTTGCTATTCTCCCTTGCGATCCTCCTTCGCGATCATGCTCCCTCTCATCCTTGCCGCCTCTTTGATCGCTCTCAGCTTTGGCGAGCGCCGGGCTTGCTTCGCGATCGCGGCGACCCCACGTCAAAAGCGTGTGGGCTGGCGCGAGAGGAAGCTGACGATGAACCGATTAGCACGCGCAAAGCGACCGGCACTGGTAACCGGCGGACTTGCAACCGGCGTACTGGCGCTGGCATTCGCCGCGGCGACACCGGCGCGCGCCGATTTCGCCGTGGTGAGATTCGATTCCGGCTATTGCCAAGTCTGGTGGGACAGCGCCGCCACGCCATGGGGTGCCGGCTGGAGCAAGATCGCGCTCGGATTGCCCGACGCCGACGCGGCCCGAGCGGTGCTTTACAACGCCATCGCGCAAAACGTCTGCCGATAATCGCGCGCAACATCCAACCAGCATCGACGCGCGGGCAGCGGTAGCGGTGGCCGCCGCCTTGCACTCACCTCTTGTGCGCTCACCTGCCGCTGAAGCGGAAATAGCCGTCGGCGGGTTCATCGCCGCCGTAATTGAACAGGCGCTGGAACAGCAGCGGTCGGCCGAAGGCGTTGGTGGTTGCCGCGGGCGGCTGGTCGCCGCGCGCCGCGTAACGCGGCGCGGCGCGGTGTTTTTTGGCGACCTTCTTCGGCGCCGGCGGCGGATCGGCGGGAGTTGATTCGGCCGCGGGCGCCGCCTGGATTTCCGTGAGCGAAGCTTCCGACTGGCCTTTCGCGGCCGGAGTTTCAGCCAAGACCGCCATCGCGGCCGGCGGCTCGCTGGTCGACAAAGTGCTCGATTCACTCGCGGCAAGTTTCGCGGCCGCGGCGCGGCGGAGCCGCGTTTTGCGCCGGCTGAGTTTGGACCGATTGGGTCTGGAGAGGTGGCGCTTGGGTGGACCGCGCCGCAGGTTGCGGCGACGCGGAGCTCGCGGCGGACGACACCGCGATGCCAGTGCCGGTAGCCGCATGTTTCACGGTCGCGGGCGCGGCGTCCGCGTTCGGCCGCGCCAAGGTGCGCGCCGCCACCGAAGCTGCGGGCAGGCTGTCATCGGCCGCGGGGTGATCGACCAGCGAGAACACAACCGCCGCGCCGGCCGTCGCGCCGATCGCCGTTGCAACAATGACCGTTCGGGCCGTGCGGAGGAAGCTCGGTGCAGGGGCGAGGTAGCCCCATTCCGGATGGAAGTTCCCGGCATTACGCATTACCAACCTCCTAGGCAAACTTAACGCTGCCCGTACCCAACTGCTTCCACCCGCCGCTCGACCGCAAACGCGCCGACTGCGGGGCCAGTTCCTCCTACCGCTAGATATGGCTTAACGGCCGGTGTTCCGCCTCGCAAGCGCGGGGAACTAATTACCCCGGCCTGTTGCCGATCGGCACCAGGCTGCCTCCCGCGCGTTTCAGCCGCGCTACCAATTCGCACTCGCGAGATGGCTGGCGGAGGGAGAATTGGCCGCCGGGCCCTCGCCGCGGCCCTCGGCACCGCCGAACCATGACGGAATGCCTTCGATCACGTCAGCCGCGCGTTGCGTGGCGCCGACGACGCTATCCTTGATCGCCGCCGTCTTGTTGATCGCACGGGTAATCAGGGAAGGCCCGGCACTCACGCCCGGCTGCGCCGGCCCGATCGCCAGCGGCGGGCGCGGCATCGTCGTGTCGATCGCCGGCGCCGCCGCCGGGTACGCCGTGACCGCGGCCACATGATAGGCCGGCAGGGCCGTCGGCGGCGGTGGCACGGCGATCGGGAACTCGCGCTGCGGAACCAAGGCGGCCGTCTCGCGCGGCGGCGCCGGTTTTGCCGCTATTCTTGCCGCGATCATCGCCACCACCGGCCGATGCGGCGCCGTGGCCGCCGGCCGCGTCTCGACGGCCGCCGCGGCGACGCCGGTGCGTGCCGGGGTGCGGTCTGCCGCCGGCTTATCTTCGGCGGCGAGCCGGCTGCGTTCCGTTTTCATTTCCGCGTTGAGGAAATCGAAGATCAGCGCATGCTCGTCGCGCACCAGCTTCATCATCTCGGCGGAAGCCGCGGCATGCTGCTCGCCGACCGGCGCCGGTGCCGGCACCGCGGCGTAGCGCCAATGGTAATGGCTGAACAGGAAACCGCCGATCACGCTGGCGAGCGCCGCCGGCATGATGTCGAGCACGAATTTGGCGAGGAAGCGCAGCACCAGCGGCGTATCGTTCGGCATCATCCCGATTTCTCCGGCAAACGCTCTTTTTTCAAACGCGCAATTTTCAAACGCGCGATTGAATTTCAAACACGTGTTATGGGCGGCGGCTAGCCGGGAACAAGGAATTTTTGCGGCAAATGCTTAGAATTTCTGCAACATCTCGGCGCACGAAGATCAGGCCGGAAGCGCCAGCCCGCCGACGGCCCAGCCGCAAATCAGCGCCGTGAGGCGATCGACCGCGGACTGATCGAGCGACAAGCCCGATCGGCGGCGCGGCGAGCTGCTCGCGATTGCGCACGAACACGCTGCATTGTCCGATCAGCCACACCGCCGCGATCATCAGCGTACCCTGATCCGCCGTCGGCTGAAACCGGCGCACCAGATGGACGGCGAGGCCCATGAACGGCGCCGCCTCCTCGCTCATGAGTTTGCGGAACACGGCGGTCGGCCGGGCCGTCTCCCAGCTGAAAATCCGCAGATGACGACTGAGTTCGTCGCGCGCGCTCAAGGGCCGCAACTGCTGACGCACGAACTCCGCCAGCGCCGCTTCGCGCGACAGCGCCTTGATTTCCTCGGCGTGCGCCACCTGGTGTTGCGTCAGCGCGCGGAACGCGGCCGAGAGCACCTCGCGGTAAAGGCCGTCCTTGCCGGCGAAGTGGTAATTGACGGCGGCCTGGTTGACCCGCGCCTTAGCGACGATGGCGCGGATCGAGGTGCCATCATAGCCGCGCTCGGCGAACAGCCGCTCGGCCGCCCTCAAGATGCGTTCGCGGGTGATTTCCGATGGTCGCGTCATGGCGGTGCTTCTTGGTCGTGCTTTTTTCAAACTGGCGTTCGAATTCCAAATAGGCGCTGGAGGCCGGCTTTGCAAACGCCGGGTGGCCGCAGCGACCGGCGCAATCGCTAAGTAACAGTGCGATGACTCTGCCCACGGGTCCCGCTATCGTCGCGCCATGATCGGATCGCACCGCATCGAAGGCTACGCCATTATTTCCGCCGACGGCATGATCGCGGACGCGCGGCGCGAGATGCCGACGACGATCCGCAACGACGCCGACCAGAAATTCCTGCAGGCCGAACTCGACCGCGCCGCCCTTGTCGTGCACGGGCGGCATTCGAACGAAGGCGGACCGCACGCCGCGCGCCGCAAGCGTCTCATCCTGACGCGGCAGGTCGCGTCGATCGCGCCCGACCCGTCGCATCCGAACGCGTGGCTGTGGAATCCGGCGGGCGCGACCTTCGAACAGGCCGTCGAAACCGCCGGCATCGGCGCCGGGACCATCGCCATCATCGGCGGCACCGAGGTGTTCGGGCTTTTCCTCCCCCGCTACGATGCCTTCCATATGACGGAGGCGGCCAACGCAAAAATCCCCGGAGGCATGCCGGTGTTTCCACAGGTCGGCAGGCAGATGACCGCCGCTGATGCGCTCGCGAACCATGGTCTGAGGCCCGGCCGGCACCGCGACCTTGACGCCGCGGCCGGCGTCACGCTGACCACCTTCGAACGTCAAACAACGTAGCGCCGCGCCGGACGCAGACTATTTTACCGTGATGTCGCTTCGTCCCCCTCGCCCGCCCCGATCCGCCTTGCTCGAACCGCGCGAAAATCCACTCGCCTACGAAATCGCGCGCGAGCAGGCGGGGGCGCTCGGCCGAGCCGGCCGCGCGCTCGAGCAGGCGATTGCCGCGCTCGCGGAATTCGATCAGGCCGAGCGCACCCTGAAGGACAATTCCGCTGCCGCCCATGTCGCGCCGCAGGCCCCGACGCGGGCCGAATTGGTGCGGCGAGCGAGTGACGCGCTGTGGTGTTTCATCGTTCAGCGCGAAGCCTGCGGCCTGCGCGATGCCCGCCCGGTGCTGTGCGACTATCGGGTGCCTGCCGAGGTGCATCACCGCATGGGCGTGTTCGGCAAAATTCCACAGCGCTGATCGGGCATTGCGCGCAAGTCATTCCCCGATCATTCCGGCAAGCCATCCCCGCGGTCGAAAGCCTTTGTTCATCGTTGCGGCGGCATTCTTGGCGGGCATTCACAGGGCGTGACGGCGCCCAGGGGCAACATGCGAACCCTCCCCCTCCTCGACGAGCTCGAAGCCGCGCTCACTTCCGGCACCAATACGCGCCGGATCGAGATGCTGACCCGCATCACCGATCTCTTCGTCGGCGGCGCGACGCGTTATTCCGAGGATCAGATCGGCCTGTTCGACGACGTCATGGCGCGCCTCGTGCACACCATCGAGGCCAAGGCGCGCGCCAAGCTTTCGCACCGGCTGGCGCCGGTCGCCAACGCCCCGGTCAACGTGGTGACCATGCTCGCCTTCGACGACGACATCGAGGTGGCGCGGCCGGTGCTGACGCAATCGGAACGGCTCGATGACCGCACGCTCGTCGCCAATGCCTCGAGCAAGAGCCAGCAGCATTTGTTCGCCATCGCGCAGCGCAAGTCGCTGAGCGAGGCGGTCACCGACGTCCTGGTGGAACGCGGCGACCGCAACGTCGTGCAGTCGGTGGTCAAGAATACCGGGGCGCGTTTCTCCGACGCCGGCTTTCGCGTCCTGGTCACGCGTTCCGCCGGCGACGACGACCTCGCGGCCGAGGTCGGGATGCGCCCCGACATTCCGCGTCAGCATTTTCTGGTTCTGCTGGAGAAGGCCTCGAGCGCGGTGCGCGCCCGCCTCGCCGCCGAAAATCCGCAGGCCAACACCACGATCGAAGGCGTCGTCGCCGAAGTCGTCGGCGGCATCCGCAACGAGGCGCGCAACGCCTCGCCGGATTTCGCCGCCGCGCGGGAGGCGATCGAGCGGCAGAACCGCATCCGCCGCATCGGCGAGGCCGAGATTTACCAGTATGCGCGCGAGCGCAAGTTCGAGGAGACGGCGATCGCTTTGTCGCTGTTGTGCGATACGCCGATCGACGTGGTCGAACGCGCCTTGCTCGATCCCGGCGCCGAAATCGTGCTCATCCTGGCCAAGGTGGCGGGCCTGTCCTCGACCACCACCAAGGCCATCCTGCTGTTGCGCGCGGCCGACCGCGGCATGTCGGCCAAGGACCTCGAGCAGGCGCTGTCGAGCTTCAACCGGCTGCAGCCGGATACGGCGCGCCGGGTGCTGGGCTTCTTCCGCACGCGCGTGAAAAAGCCGGCGGAAATGATGGTCCAGGCGAAGGTCGTCAACGGTTATTAGAAGAGCGCACCGCGGCCGCCTTCATCACGAACAATAGCCCGGCTCGATCTGCTGCCACGCGCCGTTGGGATAGCGGTAGTAGCAGCCGCCGCGCCACCAGTAATAGCCGCTCGCCCGGCGCTGCGCCTCCGAGGCGATCACCGCGCCGGTCGTCGCGCCGATGACCGCGCCGGCGATGGCGCCGCCTGGACCGCGCCCCAGCGCGCCGCCGACAATGCCGCCCAGCGCCCCGCCGACGATCGCGCCGCCGACCGCGTCCTGCGCCGCGGCCTGCTGCGCCGGCGCCGCTACCGCGAGCGCCAACAACCCCCCGCTGCCAAAGTCCGTAGCATCTTCGATTCTCCCCTCGTGCCAGCCGTTGCGCCAATCCGCGCGAAACCGGCAAAGCCTGGTCCGTCGCCGCCCAACGCGGCGGACACAACCATAAAACATTGGCCGGCGAAAATATGACGCCGCCGCGACAGCAGAGCGCTTGCCACACGCCGGTCGCTGCCACCGCGAACCCCGCCTCGGACAAATGACAAAAATACAAACAGAAGATCGTCGATCCCCGTTCGCTGAGCGAACGCCACCATCCATCGCCCGCCACCGCCCCACTCGCCCGTGCCGGCCAAGACCCCGAGGATTTGGCGCGCGGCCCATCGCACGGTGTCACGGTGGGCAACGAAGGAGTGATTTCATCCCTTGCAAAAATGCTCTAGATTGCGCCTAACAACGCGTACTCACTCGAAAGTCCTAGGGAGGAAATAGCCATGAAGCTCTACATGCATCCTGTTTCGATGACGAGCCGTCCGGTCCGGCTGTTCATCGCCGAAAACAACATCCCGGTCGACGAGGTGGTGGTCGATCTGTTCACGGGCGAGCACTACGGCGAGCCCTACACGGCGCTGAACCCGAACAACCTCGTGCCGATGATCGACGACGGCGATCTGCGCCTGACCGAAAGCTCGGCGATCCTCAAATACCTCGCCGACAAGATCGGCTCGCCGGCCTATCCGAAGGATTTGAAGAAGCGCGCCAAGGTCAACGAGATGATGGATTGGCTCAACACCAATTTCTATCGCGATTGGGCCTATAATCTCGCCTATCCGCAGCTGTTCCCGAATCAAAAGCGGCGCAGCGACGAGGCGCAGGCGGCCACCATCGAGATTGGCCAGCAGAACGCCCGCAAGTGGCTGAAAGTCCTCAACGACCACTGGATCGGGCCGAACAACCAGTACCTCTGCGGCAATGAGATCACCATCGCCGACTATTTCGGCGCCGCTTTGGTGACGCTCGGCGAGGTCATCCGCTGCGATTTTTCGGCCT
Source organism: uncultured Pseudomonadota bacterium (assembly GCA_963745155.1). Classification (GTDB taxonomy): domain Bacteria; phylum Pseudomonadota; class Alphaproteobacteria; order Rhizobiales; family Xanthobacteraceae; genus BOG-931. Next base: position 77,905 of record CAVUWO010000020.1, read on the forward strand.
ATCCCAATGTCCAGCGCTGGCTCAACAACATGAAGAAGCTGCCGAACTGGGGCCCAAGGTCAACGAGGTGTTCCACGGTCTGGTCGCTTCGGTCAAAGAGCAGCCGTTCCACGCGATCTGATGGATTGCGGCGGGAACTGATAACGGACGACGGACGCGGCGACGCTTTTGCTTCGCCCGCCGTCGCCCGTTTTTCGTTGTCCTTTTATTCGTCGTCCGACAACAAACCTGAAACCTTCCTGGGACGGAGAGGCGCCATGAGAATGAGCCGCGACCATATTCTGACGAGCCATGCCGGCAGCCTGCCGCGTCCGGACGATCTGATCGAAGCCAACCGCGCCCGCGAGGCCGGCGAAACCACCGACGAGGCGGCGTTCGAAAAGACGCTGCAACAGGCCGTGACCGACGTCGTGCGCATCCAGAAGGAGGCCGGCATCGACGTTCCCGGTGACGGCGAATTCGGCAAGGCGATGGGCCACAAGGTGAACTACCGCGCCTGGTGGAGCTACATTTTCAACCGGCTCGGCGGGCTCGATCTCGCCGGCCCCGGCCTCTACTCTTCCGGACCCAAGCGCAGCACGCCGGGCCACGTCGTGCTGACGAGCTTCGCCGACCGGCGCGACCGCACCAGGTTCCTGCCGGTCTACCAGGAGGAAGTGACCACCGGGCCCGGGATGGCCAAATGGCCGGTCTGCGTCGCTCCGATCGTCTACAAGGGGCACGACGCGATCAAGGCCGACATCGCCCATTTCAAGACGGCGCTCGCGGCGAGCGGGGTCGAGGAAGGCTTCATGACCTCGGTCGCGCCGGCGAGCGCCGCGCGCTTCGCCAACACCTACTACAAGACCGACGAGGAGTTCATCTTCGCCTGCGCCGACGCGATGCGCGAGGAATACAAGGCGATCGTCGATGCCGGTCTGATCCTGCAGCTCGACGACCCCGCCATCGCCGAGAACTGGGACATGGTCAATCCCGAGCCGACCGTTGCGGACTACAAGAAGTTCTCCATGGTGCGGGTCGAGGCGCTCAACCACGCCATCAAAGGTCTGCCCGAAGACCGCATCCGCTTTCATTTGTGCTGGGGCAGCTGGCACGGCCCGCACACGACCGACATCCCGATGCGCGACATCGTCGAGGTCATGCTGGCGGTGAAGTGCCAGGCCTATTCGTTCGAAGCCGGCAACGTCCGCCACGAGCATGAATGGACGGTGTGGGAAGACGTGAAACTGCCCGACGGCAAGATCATTCTGCCGGGCGTGGTGAGCCACGCCACCAACGTGGTCGAGCATCCCGACCTCGTCGCCCAGCGCATCCTGCGGTTCGCCAAGGGCGTGGGGCGCGAGGCCGTCATCGGCTCGACCGATTGCGGCCTCGGCGGGCGCGTGCATCCCATGATAGCCTGGGCCAAGCTCGAAGCTCTGGCGCAAGGCGCGGCGCTGGCGAGCAAACAGCTGTGGTAGCAGCCGCGTCGCGGCAACCGACCGACAACGGGAGAAGACGGATGCACGCCACCCTTCGTTCCCGGGCCGCGGCGGCAGTGATCGCGGCGCTTTGCACATTGCCGGCGATCGCCCCCGGCGCGCGCGCCGACGATCTCGCGCGCGCCTACCGCACCATCGCGTCGAAAGAGTTCGTCGATCTCACCCACAGTTTTGGGCCCGACACGCCGGTCTGGGCCGGCTTCGGCCAGGCCAAATTCTCGCCGGCCGCCGATCCGAAGACGCACGAGCCCTACACCATCCCCAAGGACGGCTTCCGCACCACCTTCTACGAGATGGTCGGGCAATACGGCACCCACGTCGATCCGCCGGCCCATTTCGCCGAGCAGGGGATCACGATGGACAAGATTCCGCTCAAGCAGATGATCCTGCGCCTGGTCGTGCTCGACGACACGCCCTACCTCGCCAAGGACCCGAACCACGCCTTCTCCATCGCCGACCTGAAAGCCTGGGAGCACGCGCACGGCCGGGTGCCGAAGGGCGCGTTCGCGGCGTTGCGCACCGACATGTACAAGGACTGGGATTCCAACCCCGAGCGCTTCAAGCGCAGCCCGTTTCCCGCCTGGGATTTCGAGACCATCAAGTTTCTGTACGAACAGCGCCACGTGACGGCGACCGGCCATGAAGCCATGGACACCGACACCACCGACAAGATGGATTCGGAGACCTACATCCTGCAGCACGGCCATTATCAGATCGAGGTCATGGCCAATCTCGACAAGGTCCCGGAGACCGGCGCGCTGATCGTGGTGACGTGGCCGAAAGTGCGCGACGGCCTCGGTTTTCCCGCGCGGGCGTTCGCCATTCTGCCGTGAGCGTCGTAAGGCGGATGAGCGACAGCGTAATCCGCCATCTCACCGGGGAGAAAACGGCGGATCACGCCTTCGGCTGATCCGCCCTACGGTGCTGTAAGCCCGCGCCATATCAGGATAACATTCGCACCTAAGTCGCCCATCGCCGGGCCTTTCATTTGTCTGCAGGACTTTTCCGGGGCGGCGTTCCTTTCGGAGGATGCGCTGGTGAGACACTTCCCGATTCTAGCGGCGCTGACGCTGACGGCGTGCGCGCTGCCGGGCGCATCTGGTACGGAGCTTCATGAGCGCCATGCACCCCACCCAAGAGTTTTGCGCCTCACGGGGGCTGACGCTGGATCCGACGACGAAGCAGTGCGTAACGCCACCACAGCCGACGCCGTCAGCGCCGGCAGTGACGGGATCATTGCCTAAAGCCGCTCAAGCGCAGCCACAGCCGCAACCAGCAGCTTCGGCGCCGTCAGCGCCGCCGGCTGCGCCGGCGCAACTCCCGCTGCAGGAGCGCCAGCGGAGCCGCCGCATCGGTGCCGATCGAGCCCAATGCGGTAATTTACGCCGAACTCGCACAGGACTTCGACCTCATGACCGAACTCGCCCATTTCGTGCGCGCCAGCGGCTATCGGTGCGACAGCATCAGCGCGCTCCAGCCGCTTCCGGCATCGCGCGGATACAAATTGGTGTGCGATCACTTCAACTACAAATATGCGATCGATCAAAAAGACGGCCGCTCGATCGTGACCGTGCAGTAGGTATTTCAAGCGCGGGCATGACAGGGCTTTCAAGTTCCACAAATGGTCCCATCACGGAATGAGACCGGCTCGGACGCCCGAGCCGGTCTTTGCTCTTGTCACGCGGCGCGGCTATCACGCAGCCTGGCGCTGCGTCTTCATCCAGGCGTCGATCTCGCGTTCGGCCTCGGCCTTGGCGAAACCGTAGCGCGCCTGCAGCCGGTCAGCGAGCTCGTCTCTGCGCCCGCCGATGCGCGTAAGGTCTTCGTCGGTGAGCTTCACCCAATTCTTGCGGACCTTGCCCTTGAACTGCATCCAATCGCTCGCAATCTGATCCCAGTTCATCGCTTGTCTCCTTGTTGGACGGGCGGCGCCATGATGAGCGTCATGACGAGCGCCATGGCGCCGGCCGCCTTGGGGAGCGCGGATGACAGTCCGGCGATGCGGCCCCAATTCGGCGATATCGAGGTCATTGCGCGAAACAATTCTGGTCCGGATGGGGCGGAGCAGACCTAAAAAACGGTGAATCGAAACGCCTACGCTGCGGCGCCCACCGCGCGTCGGCTTGACGGAATGCACGCGCCTCGCCGAAGAAAACGTCATGGCTGCGCTCAACTCAGCTTCCGACGTCGCGCGGCTGGCGCGCGACATCCGCGCCGGCGACCGCACCGTGCTGTCGCGCGCGATCACGCTGATCGAGAGTAAGCGCGCCGATCACCGCCGCAATGCCGCCGCGCTGACCCAGGAGCTGCTCGCCTCGACCGGCAAGGCCGTGCGCGTCGGCATCACCGGCGCCCCCGGCGTCGGCAAATCGACCACCATCGACGCGCTCGGCTCGAAGCTCACCGCACAAGGCCACAAGGTCGCGGTGCTCGCGGTCGATCCGTCGTCGCGGCGCACCGGCGGCTCGATCCTCGCCGACAAGACGCGCATGGCGAACCTCGCCAACGACGCCAACGCCTTCATCCGGCCCTCGCCCGCCTCCGGCACGCTCGGCGGCGTCGCGGCGCGCACGCGCGAAACCATGCTGCTTTGCGAGGCCGCCGGTTACGACGTGATCCTGGTCGAGACCGTCGGCGTCGGCCAATCGGAAATCGCGGTCGCCGACATGACCGACTTTTTCCTGGCGCTGATGCTGCCGGGGGCCGGCGACGAATTGCAGGGCTTGAAAAAGGGCGTCGTCGAACTCGCCGACATGATCGCCGTCAACAAGGCCGACGGCGACAATCTCGCCCGCGCCAAGGCCGCCGCGGCGGAATATCGCGCCGCGCTTCACATCCTGGTGCCGCGCTCGCCGCACTGGACGCCGCCGGTCGTCACCTATTCGGCACTGACCGGCGACGGCATCGCGGCTTTGTGGGCGCACGTGCTCGATCATCGCCGGCGGCTCACGCGCGTCGGGCGAACTCGCCGCGCGGCGCGGCGAGCAGCAGGTCAAATGGATGTGGGCGATGCTCGAAGAGCGGCTGTTCGAGCCGTTGCGGTCCGACCGCACCATCAAGGCCGCCCTGCCGAAGATCGAGGCCGAGGTCGCGGCCGGACGGCTTGCCCCCAACGCGGCGGTCGAAGAAATTGCCGTCCTGCTCGGGCGCTGAAGGCGAATTTTCTTTTACATTTTTGTTTCACATTGTCGTTCGGTAACCCCCTCCTCGAAATACACCGTTAACTGTGCCGGTAAAAAGCGTACGCTGTACCGCGGCGGCACAACCTTATGGCACACGGTTTGATGCGACTTGTGGTGCGCAACAAGGAGTGCCCGCCGATGGGTATCGATCGCCGCCGCCTGTTCGCCGCCTTGGCCGGCGCCGCCGGCACCGCCGGTGTCGTTTCGGCCGCCGCAACGCCCGCGTTTGCCCGCCGCAAGCATGAGGAGCGCGAGGAGCGCGAGGAGCGGCACGAGAAACGCCACCACGAGGAGGAGCCGGAGCAGCAGGTCAATTCCATGCCGATCCGGGACGTGACGCCGCGCACGGCGATCGACGGTTCCTCCCTTGGGCTGCGCCCCAACGCCGCCGAAGACCAATCGAAAGCCTTCCAGCACGCAATCGACGTCGCCGCGGCGGCCCGCGCCGTGCTGCACATTACGCCGGGCTTCTACCGCGCCGGCGCGCTGCGCCTGCCGCCCTATGCCGCGAATCGCCGGCGTGCCAGGCGCCACCCGCATCGTCATGTCCGCCGGTCCCTCCATCCTGGCGGCGACCGGCAGCGATCACATCGCCGTCAGCGGCCTCGTCCTCGACGGCGGCGATATTCCGGTGCCGCAGCGGCGCGCCTTGCTGCAAGTCACGCAAGGCCGTTCGGTGCGCATCACCGAGTGCGAGATGATCAATGCCGGACGCAACGGCATCACGCTCGAGGCGGTCGAGGGCGAAGTCAGCGGCAACACGGTCAGCGCCGGCGACGTCGCGATTTTCTCGATCGACGCGCGCGGGCTGCGCATCGTCGGCAACACCGTGCGCGGGGCCGGCAACAACGGCATCGCGATCTGGCGCACCATACGCCGGCGACGACGGCACGCTCGTCGTCGACAACCGCGTCGAAGGCATCAGCAACAAATCCGGCGGGTCCGGCGAGTACGGCAACGGCATCAGCGTATTCCGCGCCGACAATGTCATCGTGCGCGGCAATCGCATCCGCAACGCGGCCTACTCCGCGGTGCGCGGCAACAAGGCGTCCAACCTGCAGATCGTCGGCAACACCTGCACCGGCCTCGGCGAGGTCGCGCTCTACGCCGAGTTCGGCTTCCAGGGCGCCGTCATCGCCAACAACGTCGTCGACGGCGCGGCGATCGGCGTTTCGGTCACCAATTTCAACGAGGGCGGCCGGCTCGCCGTGGTGCAGGGCAATCTCATCCGCAACCTCACCAGCCACCGCCCGAACGGCGTCGACGCGGACGATGACGCCGGCATCGGCATCGGCGTCGAGGCCGATACGGTGGTGACCGGCAACGTCATCGAGAGCGCCCCCCATGCCGGCATCGCCGTCGGCTGGGGCCCGTATCTGCGCGACGTCGCCGTCACCTCGAACATGATTCGCGATGCCGATTTCGGCATCACCGTGTCCGTCGTGCCCGGCGCCGGCACCGCCATGGTCGCCGACAATCTGATCTCCGAGACCCGCCGCGGCGCCATCGTCGGCATGGAATGGAAGAAGCCGGTCACCGGCGACCTCTCCAAGGACGGCGCCAGCCGCTACGCGCAATTGTCGATCGGTGACAACCGGGTGCGATGAGGGCCCAATCTTTGTACGGATTCATTCCGTATGCTACGGTGCCGCAAGTATCATGAGGTATCGTCATGCCGCGCAACGTGACCGAAAGCGGGCGGATCGAACTGCGAGTGCGCCCGGAGGAAAAAACCACCCTCTCGCGCGCCGCGACCCTCAAGCGGCTTGATCTCACGGGCTACATCCTGCGCAACGTGCTGCCGCAGGCGGAGGCCGACATCGCCGCGGCCGAGCGGCTGAATCTCAGCGAACGCGACTCCTTGCGCGTGCTCGAACTCCTCGAAAATCCGCCGCCGGCCCCGAAGCGGCTGGTGCGCGCCGCCAAGGCCCGCTTCACGCTGCGATGACCGCGATCGCCTGGCAGGAGGCCGCGATCGCCAAGGAGCACGATCGCGGGGCGTTCGACTGCGGCGATGCCGACCTGAACATCTATTTGCAGCGCTATGCCCGGCAGAACCATGAAACAGGCGGCGCCAAATGCTTCGTCGCGGCGCCGGTCGATGCGCCGACGCGCGTGCTCGGCTTCTACACCTTAAGTCCGGCCTCGATCGAATATGCCCGCGTGCCCGCGATCGTGAAAAAGGGTCTGGCGCGTTACGAAGTGCCGGTGTTCCGCCTCGGCCGGCTGGCTGTCGATCGAACGGTTCAAGGCCGCGGGCTTGGCACGGCGCTTCTGCTGCGCGCCGGTGAACGCTGCATCCGCGTTGCCGGCGAAGTCGGCGGCGTCGCGCTGCTCATCGACGCCAAGGACGACAGCGTGGCGCGATGGTACGCGGAAAACGGGGCGCTCGCACTCACCGATGCGCCATTGTCGCTTGTCCTGCCGCTGTCGGTCGTCGCCGACGCGTTGAAGCGCGGAACTTGACGACATCCGCCCTTACGCAACAGCGCCCAGCGCTTCCGTCACCCGCAGCGCGCCGACTTCGATCCCATTCCAATTGCGCAATGTCGGCTGGGCGAAACGCGCCAGCGCCGCGCGCTCGGCGTCGTCGAGCGGCAGGAAGCGGGCGATCAGCATTGCGGTGATGGCTTCCGCGGCGCGGCCGGCGCCGTCGTCGCATTTGATAGCGATGCCGAGGCCGAGCGCTGGCAGCGCGGCGCAAAAGACGCCTTCGGCGCCGGTCTTCACATAGGCCCGCGGACCGAGAAGCTGCATGATCTCGGTGCAGAAGCGCCCAGTGCCGGCGACGAACCACGGTTTTTGCGCGCACGCGGCCCGCAGCCGCGCGGCGGCCTGCGCGCGCGCGGGCGCGAGCCCGTGGCCGGTGCCGAATTTGGCGAACGCGCGGGCCAGATTCTGGTGCGGTATCGCCCAGGTCGGCACCGAGCAGCCGTCGACCGCGCGATGGTCCGGCGGCAATGGCGTCGCGGTCAGATCTTCCAGCATGGCGTGGACCGCGCGCTGCACCGGATGCTCCGGTCGCCAATAGCTGCCGACGTCCGCGTTCATGGCGCAGGCAAGGCAGAGAAAACCGGCATGCTTGCCGGAGCAGTTATTGTGCAGGGCCGACGGCGCGCCGGATCGTGCCAGCGCAAAAGCGGCCGGCTGCGACAGCGGCCAATGCGCGCCGCAGCGCAGCGCGGATGCGTCGAGCCCGGCTTTCGCCAGCATGCGGGTGACGCCTTCGACATGGGCAGGTTCGCCGCCGTGCGAGGCGCACGCGAGCGCGAGCTCTTCGTCGGTCAGTTGGTAGCGGTCGGCGGCGCCGGATTCGACGAGCGGCAGCGCCTGCAGCGCCTTGATGGCCGAGCGCGGAAACACCGGCTGGGCCACGTCGCCGGCGGAGAAGGTGACGCCGCCGTCGGCATCGACGACCGCGACCGCGCCGCGGTGGCGGCTCTCGATCCGTTGACCGCGGACGACTTCGACGAGAACCGGGTTGGCCATTTTATTTTGTTTGGTCGGGATCGCGCGCTCAGCCGCGCATGGTCGCGCCCCGCCACAGCGCGGGGCCGGCGCGCAAATATTGCGGCGGGTGGGTGACTTCGCCGCCGAGCGCCTGCGCGGCGTGCCAGGCCCAGTGCGGATCGTCGAGGAAGGCGCGGCCGAGCGCGACCATGTCCGCGCGCCCTTCCGCGACGATGGCCTCGGCCTGCGCCGGCGTGACGATCAGCCCGACCGTGCGCGTCGCGATCCCGGCGTCGCGCCGCACCGCCTCGGCGAGCGGCACGTTGTAACCGGGCGTCGACGGCGGCGTGGCGCTGGTGGTGACGCCGCCCGAGGACACGTCGACGTAATCGAACCCCGCCGTCTCGAGTGCCTTGGCCAACGCGACCGCATCCGCAACGGTGAGGCCGCCGTCCGTCCAATCGCTCCCGGTCAGGCGCGCGCCGAGCGGCGTGCCGCGCGGCACGACGGCGCGGACGGCCCGCGCCACCTCGAGCGGAAAGCGCATGCGGCCCTCGAGCGAACCGCCCCAGGCGTCGTTGCGGGTGTTGGAGATCGGCGAGAAGAAGCCGTGCAGCATATAGCCGTGGGCCATATGCAGTTCGACGGCATCGAAGCCGATGCGTACCGCGCGCCGCGCCGCCTCGGTGAACAGCACGATGACCCGCGCCATGTCGTCCTCGGTCATGGCGCGCGGCAGATGCCAGCCCGGACCGAACGGCAGCGCCGAAGGCGCCATGGTCGGCCAGGGATCCTCGGCGGGCGGCAAGGCCTTGCCGCCTTCCCACGGTCGCTGCGAGGACGCCTTGCGCCCGGCGTGCGAGAGCTGAATCGCGAGCTTGGCGCTGCCGATCCGCCGGCAATGGGCGACGACCCGCGCCAGTCGCCGCTTCGCAGGCGTCGGAATAAAGCCCGAGGCAGCCATGGGTGATGCGGCCCTGGCGCTCGACATGGGTCGATTCGACGACGAGGAGGCCGGCGCCGGAATTCGCCAGCATGCCGAGATGGGTCATGTGCCAGTCATTGGCAACGCCGTCATCGGCGCTGTACTGGCACATCGGCGAGACCACGATGCGATTGCGAAGATTAAGGTCCGCCAGCCGCAGCGGCGTGAACAGGGCGCTTGTCATGAACGTTCATATCGGCGGGCCGGGAGCGCAGGCAAGATGGACCGCACCGCGCGATCAGACGTCCGCGTCGTCGTCGTCCGGCGGCACCAGGATTCGCGCCCACTTGTCGCGCAGCACCACCGCCTCGCGGATCGCCTCAAGGAACTCCGCCGAGGTGTAATAGTGCCGCCACCGGCCGGTGTCGCGCAGTTCGTCGAGATGCAGGCGCCGACGCTCCGCCAATGCGAGCCACTTGCGCGCCACGCTGTCGTACGGGCCGGGTTGCCGTGCCAGCATGGAAAGGAAAAGACCAGAAGCGCCGATCCAACCGGGAATTGGCCTGTTTTTGGAAACGCGGTTTCACTTGCGACGCGAACAACTTGCAACGCGACAAACTGCAAACGCCAACCCGTTGAGAAGCTAACGATTTGCGACGCCAACCATTTGCAAACGCGCACGAAACCACTTGCGGCGCGCAGCAACTTGCAACGCCCGACGACTCGCAACGCAACGACTTGCAAACGCCAAACAGCCTGGAAACGCGGACGAACGACGGCAGGACTGCGGCGGCACGCGGCTACCAACAATACAGAGGTATGGCCGTAGGTGCTGTGCACGAACGGCGTATTGATAAACTGATTCTGTGGATAACTTTGTTGAAAAACTTTTCGGCCGCCTACAGCCGTACACGCAAAGCGTGCGCCAGCTCGCCGACGATACCGCGGCGGAACAACAGCACGCAGACGACGAAAATCGCGCCCTGGATCACCAGCACCCATTGCCCGAACGGCGCCAGGTAATTCTCCATCGCGATGACGACGAAGGCGCCGACCACCGGGCCGAATACGGTGCCGAGGCCGCCGAGGAGCGTCATCAGCACGACGTCGCCCGACATCGCCCAGTGCACGTCGGTGAGCGAGGCCAGCTGAAACACCAGCGCATTGAGCGAGCCCGCAAGCCCGGCCAACGTCGCCGACAGGACGAAGGCGACGAGCTTGTAGCGTTCGGTCTTGTAGCCGAGCGAAATGGCGCGCGGCTCGTTTTCGCGGATCGCTTTCAAAACCTCGCCGAACGGCGAATTGATGATCCGGTAGATGAAGAGAAACGCGGCCAGCACGACGACCAGGATGAAGACGTACATCGTCATCTCGTGCGAGAGGTCGAACACCCCGAACAGGCGGCCGCGCGGCACGCCCTGGATGCCGTCCTCGCCGCCGGTGAATTTCGCCTGCAGCGCGAAGAAATACATCATTTGCGCCAAGGCCAAGGTGATCATGGCGAAATAGATGCCCTGGCGGCGGATGGCGAGGCTGCCGACGATGACGCCGAGCACAGCGGCGGTCGCGGTGCCGACGAGGATCGCGAGCTCGGGCGGCAGCATCCATACCTTGGCGGCGTGCGCGGCGAGATAGCTCGCCCAGCCGAAGAACATGGCATGGCCGAACGAGATCAGGCCGACATAGCCGATCAGAAGGTTGAAGGCGCAGGCGAACAACGCGAAGCACAGCGCCTTCATGAGAAAGACCGGATAGGCGACGAACGGCGCGACCACGAACAGCACCACCATCACGACGAAAGCCGCACCGAGGCTCCAGCTCGTCTCCTGGCGCCGGACCAGCAGGGAGGAATCGAGCGCCTTCTCCATCACGCGTTCCGCCCGAACAGGCCGGCCGGCCGAACCAGCAGCACGATCGCCATGATGACGAAGATCACCGTGTTGGACGCTTCCGGATAGAACACCTTGGTCAATCCCTCGATGATGCCGAGCGCAAAGCCGGTCACGATCGCGCCCAGGATCGAGCCCATGCCGCCGATCACGACCACCGCGAACACCACGATGATCAGGTCCGATCCCATCTGCGGCGAGACGTTGTAGATCGGCGCCGCCATCACGCCGGCGAGCGCGGCGAGCGCGACGCCGAAGCCGTAGGTCAGCGTCACCATGCGCGGCACGTTAATGCCGAACGCGCGCACCAGCACCGGGTTCTCGGTCGCCGCGCGCAGATACGAGCCGAGCCGCGTGCGCTCGATCGCGAACCAGGTCGCGAGACACACCGCGAGCGACAACACGATGACCCAGGCGCGATAGTTCGGCAGGAACATGAAGCCGAGATTGCGGCCGCCCTGCAGCGCATCCGGCACCTGATAAGGCTGCCCCGACGAGCCGTAAACGTTGCGGAACAGGCCTTCGATGATGAGCGCCAGCCCGAAGGTGAGGAGGAGCCCGTAGAGCGGGTCGAGCTTGCGCAGATGCTTGAGAAACAGCCGTTCGATCACAACGCCGGTCAACCCGACGACGAGCGGCGCCAGGATCAGCGCCCACCAATAGTTGATTCCCGGATCGACGTGCTTGTATTCGACCGCGATGTGCGCGCCGGAAAAATGCAGGATCGGAACGTCGAACCCGCTCAGCAGCATGAACGCCGCGAACGCGCCCATCATGTACTGCGCGCCATGGGTGAAGTTGATGATGTTGAGCATGCCGAAGATGACCGCAAGCCCAAGGCTCAACAGCGCATAGAACGAGCCGTTGATCAGGCCGAGCAACAGCTGGCCGAACAACGCCTGCGACGGGATGCCGAAGATTTCGAACATCGTCAACTCCGAACTCATTCCTCCCCCGCATAGGGGGAGGAATGGCGGGCTGACCAGCGAGCCAGGTGGCCGCGTCGTCTCGCCCTTAAAAGATCGCCCTTCACTAACCCCCACCGGCCGCTGTGCTAACGCAAGCGGCCACCTGCCCCCTTTCAAGGGGCGGCAAAGCATTCGGCACTTCACCCCTTGACCAGCGGACAGCCGCCGTCCTTGAGCGGCCGGAACGCCTCTTCCGCCGGAATGGTGGCGCGCAGCTTGTAGACGTCGCCCGGATATTTCGACTCTTCCGGCTTCTTCACTTCGAACAGATAAGCGTCGTGAATCTTGCGGCCGTCGGCGCGGATATAGCCCTTGCCGAACAGCGGATCGTCGGTCGGCATCTCCTTCATCTTGGCGACCACCGCCTTGCCGTCGGCATCGCTCTTGAGCGCGGCCACCGCTTTCAGATAATGGGTGACCGCCGAATAGACGCCGGCCTGCGACCATGGTCGGGAATTTGCCCGGCCGCTCGGCCTGAAAGCGCTTGGTGAAGGCGCGGTTGGCGTCGGTCATGTCCCAATACCAGGTCTCGGTCAGGACCAGGCCCTGCGCGGTCTTGAGCCCGATGCCGTTGACGTCGGTGATGAAGACCAGGAGGCCGGCGAAATGCTGCCCGCCGGCGGCAATGCCGAATTCGGCGCCCTGCTTGATGGCGTTGATGGTGTCGCCGCCGGCATTGGCAAGCCCGATGATCTTTGCCTTGGAGGCCTGCGCCTGCAAGAGGAAGGACGAGAAATCAGCGGTGTTGAGCGGGTGCAGCACGTGGCCGAGCACCTTGCCGCCATTGGCCAGGACGACCTTCGAGGTGTCGCGCTCGAGCGCGTGACCGAAGGCATAATCGGAGGTGAGGAAGAACCAGGTATCGCCGCCGGTTTTCACCACCGCCTTGCCGGTGCCGTTGGCCAGCATCCAGGTATCGTAGGTCCAATGGATCGTGTTCGGCGAACATTTGGGGCCGGTCAGATCCGAAGACGCCGGGCCGGAGCCCAGAAAGACCTTGTTCTTCTCGCGCGTGACTTCGTTCACGGCGAGCGCCACGCCGGAGTTCGGCACGTCGACGATCATGCCGACCTTGTCGACGTCGTACCATTGGCGCGCGATGTTGGCGCCGATGTCCGGCTTGTTCTGGTGGTCGCCGCTGATGACCTCGACCTTCATGCCGTGGGCGGCGGGGTTGAAATCCTGCACCGCGAGCTTCGCCGCGGCGACCGAGCCGGGCCCGCCGACGTCGGCATAGAGGCTCGACATGTCGGTGAGGACGCCGATCTTGACGACGTCCTGCGCCTTGACCGTCGCCGCGCCGCACATCAATGCGGCGATCGCGACTGCAAATCCACTGACGCGTTTCACGATCATTCCTAGCCTCCCTGTCCGCGGGCGTCGGACCCCGCGGTGTTCGTGTTGCCGGTGCCAGTCTCCGTCGGTCCTTGATATCAAACTCCGAGATAGTCGTGCAGCTTTTCCATATTGGACTTGAGTTCGGCGGCCGTGAAATGGTCGACGATGCGGCCATGCTCCATGACGTAGTGGCGGTCGGCGAGCGCCGCGGCGAAATGGAAATTCTGCTCGACCAGGAGAATGGTGAAGCCCTGGGCCTTGAGCGTTTCGATCGTGCGCCCGATCTGCTGGATGATCACCGGCGCGAGCCCCTCGGTCGGCTCGTCGAGCAGCAGAAGCCGCGCGCCGGTGCGCAGGATGCGGCCGATCGCCAGCATCTGCTGTTCGCCGCCGGATAGCTTGGTGCCCTGGCTCGACAGCCGTTCGCGCAGATTGGGAAACAATTCGAAGATGCGGTCGAGATCGAGCCCGCCGGGCCGCACCACGCGCGGCAGCAGCAGGTTTTCCTTGACGTCGAGGCTGGCAAAAATCCCGCGCTCCTCCGGGCAGAAGGCGATGCCGGCGCGCGCGATCGCGTCCGAGGTCGCGGCGATCAGTTCGCGGCCCTCGAACCGCACCGAGCCGGTGCGCTTCTCGATGATGCCCATGATGGCCTTGAGCGTCGTCGTCTTGCCGACGCCGTTGCGGCCGAGCAGCGTCACCACCTCGCCCGGCTCGACCGCGAGCGTGACGCCGTGCAGGATGTGGGATTCCCCGTACCAGGCCTCGAGGTCCTCGAGCGCGAGCAGCGGCCGCCGTGTCGGCGGTCGTCGGCGTCGCCGTCGCCACCATCGCGTCAGGCATGACCGGTCCCGAGATAGGCCTCGCGCACGGCAGGATCGGCGGAGACGGTTTTGTAATCGCCTTCGGCCAGCACCTGGCCGCGGGTGAGCACGGTGATGCGGTCGCACAGATCGGCGACGACGCTGAGATTGTGTTCGACCATCAGCACCGTGCGCTTGACCGCGACCGTCCGGATCAGCGCGCTGATCCGCTCGATGTCCTCGCGGCCGAGCCCGGCCATCGGCTCGTCGAGCAAGAGGAGCTCCGGCTCGAGCGCCAGCGTGGTGGCGATTTCGAGCGCCCGCTTGCGGCCATAGGGCAATTCGACCGCCAGCGCGTCGACATAGGGCGACAAGCCGACGTCGGCGATCAATCCCAGCGCGGGGTCATCAAGACCATGCAGCGCCCGCTTCGAGCGCCAGAAATCGAACGAATTGCCGCGCCGGCGCTGCAGCGCGATGCGCACATTCTCCAAAACGGTCAAATGCGGGAACACGGCCGAAATCTGGAACGAGCGGCCGAGGCCGAGGCGCGCCACGTCGGCGGGCTTGGCCGCCGTGATGTCGCGGCCGTCGAACACGATGCGGCCGCGCGTCGGCGCCAGGAACTTGGTGAGGAGGTTGAAGCAGGTGGTCTTGCCGGCGCCGTTCGGGCCGATCAAGGCGTGAATGCTGCCGCGGGCGACGCGCAAATTGACCGATCGCACGGCAACGAAGCCGGCGAATTCCTTGGTCAAACCCTCCGTCTCGAGGATGGTTTCTTTTGCCACCACGACGCAACCCCACTCCCCAAGGGCAGCATTCTCGTTGGCTTTGAGCGGGGCGTAAAGGGCGACAGGTCAGCGCAGGCCGGTTTTTTCCGTTCGTCCGGCCTCAACGGGACCTGAGGACAACGCTGCGCATTGGCAGTTTTCTCACATTTGCGGGTGGGTTTTGCATCGTTACTGCAAGCTTGCAAGTTGGTGGGACGTGGCACTGCTTCTTGCCATATTGCCATATCAAGTATATGATTACCCATATGAAAACGACGCTTAATATCGACGATACCGTGATGGCGGAGCTCAGGCGTGAAGCCGCGCGCCAAGGTCGCACCATGTCGGAAATGGTGGAAACCGCACTGCGGCTATTTTTTCGGGCTCAGCGCAAGCCGCCGATGATCCCGCCACTGCCGACGTTTCACGGTGGTGTCGAGCGCATCGATATTGCCGACAGAAACGCTTTGTATGATGCGTTGGAAGGTGATCGGGATCGGCGTCTTTATGGCGCGACGAAAGAACAAGAGTGATTGTCGTTGACACCAATGTCTTGGTTTACGCGGCCAATTTGGATTTGCCCTTTCATAGCCCCTGCAACGCCTGGCTCAGGCGCCAGCAGCAACAGTTCGGCGCGTGGTACACGACTTGGCCGATCATATACGAATTCTTGCGCGTGACGACGCATCCGCAGATACTGCCGCGGCCTTACGGCACCACACTGGCATGGAAGTTCGTCACGGCGCTCCTCGCGTCCCCCGGATTATCGGTCCTCGTTGCCACGGAACGTCATGCCGATGTCGCCGGCCAGGTGATTGCGGAATTGCCGCATCTTGCCGGCAATATCCTCCACGACACGCATACTGCAATTCTGATGCGCGAGCACGGAATCAAACAAATCTGCACGCGGGACACCGATTTCAGCCGGTTCCGATTCCTCGAGGTGATCGATCCGCTGCAGTTGTAGGCGTGGGCCGGACGCGCTGCAGGCACCAGCGCCTAATATGCGCTTATTGCGCGAGCGTATTGGCGACCTTGTAGCTCGCTTCGGTCTTGGACTTGATGTCGTCGAGCGTAACGTCGGGGGCGAGCTCGATCAGGGTCATGCCGCCGCCCTTGCGGTCGATGGTGAAGACGCCGAGATCGGTGATCACCATGTCGACCACGCCGGCGCCGGTCAGCGGCAGGCTGCAGCTGTGCAGGAGCTTGGCCTCGTTCTTGGCCGAATGCTCCATCACCACGACGACCTTCTTGACGCCGCCGACGAGGTCCATGGCGCCGCCCATGCCCTTGACCATCTTGCCGGGGATCATCCAGTTGGCGAGGTCGCCGTTCTCCGCCACCTGCATGGCGCCGAGGATGGCGATGTCGATATGGCCGCCGCGGATCATGGCGAAACTGTCGGCCGAGCTGAAGTAGCTCGTCGTCGGCAGCTCGGTCACGGTCTGCTTGCCGGCATTGATGAGGTCGGCGTCTTCCTCGCCCTCGAACGGGAACGGTCCGGTGCCGAGCATGCCGTTCTCGCTCTGCAGCTGCACGCTCATGCCGTCGGGGATGAAGTTCGACACCAGCGTCGGAATGCCGATGCCGAGATTGACGTAAAAGCCGTCACGCAGTTCCTTGGCGGCGCGGGCCGCCATCTGATCGCGGGTCCAAGGCATCAGACTTCCTCCCCTGTGCCGGCGGGCGCGTCGGCCGGCGCACGCTTGCGCACCGTGCGTTGCTCGATGTGCTTCTTCGCATTCGGCAGGTGAATGATCCGCTGCACGTAAATGCCGGGGGTGACGATATGGTCGGGATTGATATCGCCCGGCTGCACCAGATGCTCGACCTCGGCGACGGTGATCTTGCCGGCGGTCGCCATGATCGGATTGAAATTCCGCGCCGTCTTGCGGTAGACGAGGTTGCCCTCGGTGTCGGCCATGTAGGCGTGGACGATCGAGAGGTCGGCGACGATGCCACGCTCCATCACGTAGCGCTCGCCGTCGAATTCGCGCTCGTCCTTGCCTTCGGCGATCAGCGTGCCGACGCCGGTCTTGGTGAAGAAAGCCGGCACGCCGGCGCCGCCGGCGCGGATCCGCTCGGCCAGCGTGCCCTTGCGGGTTGAACTCGATCTCCAATTCGCCGGCGAGATATTGCTGGGCGAAGGTCTTGTTCTCGCCCACATAGGACGCGATCATCTTCTTGATCTGGCGCGTGTCCAGCAATACGCCGAGGCCCTTGCCGTCGACGCCGCAATTGTTCGACACCACGGTGAGGTTCTTGACCCCGGAATCGCGGATGGCGAGGATCAGGGACTCAGGGATGCCGCACAGGCCGAACCCGCCGGCCATGATCAACATGCCGTCCTTGAGCAACCCGGCCAACGCGGAGCGCGCGTCCGCATAGACCTTGTTCATGACCGCTCCATTTCTCCCGGCAACGCTTCAACCCTACCGACAGATACGCATAACCCGGCCGATGGAAAGGTCAACCGTCATGGCAACCGTTATGGGCTGACGTAGGTGCCGACGACGGGCAGCGGGATGGTGGGGTGCGGGTAATAATTCCACGCCACGAAGATGACCGCGAACAGGATGCCGGCGATGATCGCGCCGACGAAGCGGTTGCTGAGCGAGATCAGGGTCCCCAGCAACGACGCGATGAACGCGAACACCGCCATCAACCCAACGAACACCCAATTCACCGTCGATAAGTCGATAGGCATCGTATGCTCCTGGTTGTGCATGTACGCGGTGAGAGGCAACCGATTCGAATTGTAATGCGGCCACCTTAGCCGAGCTTCCCTCCCGGCGCGATTGCCTTGGCCTCACTGCGCACAAGAAGTTATAAGCGCGCTGCGGGCGGCGGCGCGACCGTCCCGCGGGCCGATCCGGCCGTGGCGGTGACGCTGCCGGATTGCTAACGCCGAACGGTGGGATCCGCAACAGAGCGCGCGCTACGCGATCGACGCGCTGGAGAAAACGACTGTGGTTGAGCTTTCCGAACGCCTGCAGACGCCGATCTCGACGACCGAACTCGAACGCCGCTGGGCCGCCGTGCGCGCCGCCATGGCGGGTGAGAAGCCGGCGGACAAGATCGACGTGCTGCTGATGCAGAACAACAACGATTACATGGGCGGCTACGTCAAATACTTCACCGACCTGCCGGCGACCAACGGCTATCCGCTCACTGTGGTGTTCCCGCGTGACGACCTGATGACGCTGGTCAGCCAGGGGCCGTTCGGCGGCGTCAACACGCCGACCGCGAGCGGCGACGGGATTTGTCGCGGCGTCAAGCAATGGCTCACCACGCCGAGCTACGCGTCGTGCCATTACACCGCGAGCTACGATCCCGAACTCGCCGCCGAAGCGCTCGCGCCCTATGCCGGCGGCACCATCGGCGTCCTCGGCACTTATCAGATGTCGTTCGCGCTGGTCGATTATCTGCAGAAGGGCCGCTTCTCCAACACGCGCTTCGTCGACGCTTCCGATCTCGTCGACCGCATCAAGACGATCAAGAGCGCGGAGGAACGCGCGCTGATCAGGCGTGCCGCCGCGATGCAGGACGGTGCCATGCGGGCCGCGTTCGCCGCCGTCGAACCGGGCATGCGCGACCGCGACATCGCCGCGATCGCGCAATGCTATAGCCAGCGCCACGGCAGCGAGAACGGCATCTATCTGTGCGCGTCGATGCCGGCCGACCGGCCGACGGCCTTCAGCCAGCGCCATTATCAGAACCGCGTCATCGAGGCCGGCGACGTCGTCGCGCTGCTGGTCGAGGATTCCGGTCCGGGCGGCATGTACACCGAGCTTGGCCGCACCTGCGTCGTCGGCAAGGCCGCGGCCGAACTCAAGGACGAGTTCGCCTTCGCCCTCGAGGCGCGCAAATTCAATCTCGACCTGCTCAAGCCCGGCGCCCAGCCTGCCGACATCTTCGCCGCCTATAACGATTTCATGCGCAAGCACGGCCGGCCGGAGGAAAAGCGGCTGCATGCCCACGGCCAGGGCTACGACCTGGTCGAGCGGCCGCTGATCCGCCAGGACGAGCCGATGGCGATCGCCGAAAACATGAATATCGTCGTGCACCCGACCTATATCCGCGGCCATGTGCTGTCCTGGGTGTGCGACAATTATTTGATCGAGGCCGAGGGCCCGAGCGAGCGGCTGCACCGGTTTCCCGAGGCCATCACGGAACTGGGCTGATCGATCGAACCGGACGCCCCCGCCCGCCTTTCCCGCACGATATGGATGATCGTCGCGCAAAGCGGATAGCCGCCGCCGAACGACCGCTTGAAACTTCCCGATCGCGAGCAAGCGCAAGCGAGGCGGAGTCATGCGAGGTCTCGATGGCAAGACGGCAATCGTTGCGGGCGGCGCGACGCTGATCGGCCAGGCCGTCGCGGCGACCCTCGTCGGCTATGGCGTTAACGTCGTCATCGCCGACATCAATGTCGCCGATGGCGAGACGGCCGCGGGCAAGCTCGGCGGCAAGGCGCGCTTTATCCGTTGCGACCTCACGAACGACGCCGACATCGCCGCGCTGGTCAAGGCGGCGGTCGAAGCGACCGGCCGGCTCGATTATCTCGTCAACGTCGCCTGCACCTATCTCGACAACGGCGCGGAGACGACGCGCGCCGACTGGCTCAAGGCGCTCGACGTCAACATCGTCGGCTCGGTGATGCTGATGCAGGCGGCGCGGCCGCACCTGAAAAAGAACAAGGGCGCCATCGTCAATTTCGGCTCGATCTCCTCGCGCGTCGCGCAGACCGGGCGCTGGGCCTATCCGGTCTCCAAGGCCGCGATCCTGCAATTGACACGCAACCAGGCCATGGACCTCGCCCCCGACGGCATCCGCGTCAACGCCGTCTCGCCGGGCTGGACCTGGAGCAACATCATGGTCGAACTGACCAAGGGCAACCGCGCCAAGACCGACAGCGTGGCTAAGCCGTTCCATTTGCTCGGCCGCACCGGCAACCCCGAGGAAGTCGCGGAAGCCGTGGCGTTCCTGTTGTCGGACAATGCGAGCTTCATCACCGGCACCGACATCCGCGTCGACGGCGGCTACACGGCCATGGGGCCGGAGCGCGCCGATCCGGCCATTCCGCAGCTGATGGAATGACGGGCAGTCTTAAGATTTGCAGACCTGAAACGTCTCAGACGCCGCCGGGCGCTGGCAGGAGGGGAACATGAGCAAACGCGTGATCACCATCGTCGGCGGCGGCCAGTCGGGCCTGCAGCTCGGCAACGGCCTATTGTCCGCGGGCTACGATGTTCGGCTGGTGCAGGACCGCACCGGCGACGACATTTTCAAGGGCAAGGTGATGTCGAGCCAGTGCATGTTCGACAAGGCCTTGAGCAACGAGCGCGCGCTGGGGCTCAATTTCTGGGACAAGGAATGCCCGACGGTCGACTCGGTCAGTTTCATCGTGCCGGCGCCCGATGGCTCGGGCAACAAAGCGATCGAGTGGAACGGCCTCCTCGACAAGCCCGCGCAGGCAGTCGACCAGCGCGTCAAATTTCCGCGCTGGATGCAGGAGTTCGAGAAGCGCGGCGGCACGATCGAATACAAGGCGGCAACGCCTGCCGATCTGGATAAATACGCCGCCGAATCCGACCTGGTGATCGTCGCCGCCGGCAAGGGCGACATCGCCAAGATATTCGAGCGCGACGCGCAGAAGAGCCAATTCGACGCGCCACAGCGCGCGCAGGCGCTGACCTATGTCAAGGGCATGACGCCGCGGCCGCAGCATTCCGCGGTGCAGTTCAACCTCATCCCCGGCGTCGGCGAATATTTCGTCTTCCCCGCGCTGACCACGACCGGAGCCTGCGAGATCATGGTGCTGGAAGGCGTGCCGGGCGGCCCGATGGATTGCTGGGCGGACGTGAAGTCACCCGACGAGCATCTCGCCAAATCCAAATGGATTCTCGACACCTTCCTGCCCTGGGAAGCCGAGCGCTGCAAAAACGTCGAGCTGACCGATCCGAACGGCATCCTGTCCGGCCGGTTCGCCCCGACGGTGCGCAAGCCGATCGGCGCGCTCCCGTCCGGCAAGGCCGCGTTCGGCATGGCCGACGTCGTCGTCCTCAACGATCCGATCACCGGGCAAGGCTCCAACAACGCCTCGAAGTGCGCCAAGATTTATCTCGACGCCATCCTCGCGCACGGCGACAAGCCGTTCGACCGGGCCTTCATGCAGGCGACGTTCGATCGCTACTGGGATTACGTGCAATACGTCACCGGGTGGACCAACGCGCTGTTGCAGCAGCCGCCGCCTCACGTCCTCAACATCATGGGCGCCGCGCAGGGCATTCCGGCGCTGTCCCACCGCATCGCCAATTGTTTCGACGAGCCGCTGGATTTGTTCCCGTGGTTCGCGGTGCCTGAAGAGGCCGACAAGTATCTCAAATCGCTCGCGGCATAGCGGCGGGCCACGCGCCGCGGCCGTTCACGTGGTCGCGTCGCCTGCGCCGGCCGGCGTGAGCCGCGCAGTCTCCGACGGCAACTCGCCGAACTGCGCGCGATACTGCGCGGCGAAGCGCCCGAGGTGAGAGAAGCCGCAATCCAGCGCGACCTTGGTCACGCCGGCCGCCTCGCCGCGTTGCAAGGCTTGGCGCGCCTTGTCCAATCGCACGCGTCGCAGATAGGTCATCGGCGTGACCTCGCGAAAATCGCGGAAGCCGGAGAACAAGGTCCGCACGCTGACGCCGGCGATGGCGGCGAGCTTTTCCACCGTCACTGCCTCGGCATAGTGATGCCGCAGATAATCTTCGGCGCGCCGGACGAAATGCGGCGCCGGCGCCGCGGCGGCGGCTGGCACGGCCAGTGCCGCGCTCATGTTGCTCGCCTGCCCGTAGATGAGCGCGTTAATCAGCGCGGACGCCATGTGCGCGGCGACGCGCTCATTGGCCAACGGATGGGCCAACGGATGCAACGACGCGCCGGCGCGCCGGGCCAGCATCGTCTCCTCGGCGAACAGCGTCACGAGGCGCAGAAAATATCGTCCGGCCGGCCCGTCGAGACGCAACTCCGGCTCGAACTCGAGCGGGCGATCGAGCGCATGGCCGAGATGGGCCGCGCAATGCCGCTCGACCAGTTCGCGTTCGAAGCGCACGCACACCTGCGCATTGCCGGCATGCCAGCGCATGTGCAGCGGCAAGGTCGGCGAGACCAGTGAAGCGGCCTGCGGGGTCGAACGAAACCGCCGGTCGCCGCACAAAATCGCGGCGTCGCCGGCGACCGGGATCTGCACCAGGAAAAAATCATCGAGCCGGTCGGGATCGATCTCGACTTCGGCGCCGTATTCGAGCCGATTGAACGACACCGCGCCCTGGCGCAGATGATGCATGCGCGCCTGCAAATTTTTGCCGGCGTCGTGCAGGCGCAACAGATGCGGCTTGAAGATGCGCGCGACGCCTGCTCGAATGGCGTCGAAATCGCGCGACGAGAACACCAGGGACTCGTCGGGAAAAGCCGCATCCACCAACTGCCGACCACCCAAATCCATGGGCATTCTTCCGAGCAGCCGAACCGCGATGCCGGATCGGCGGGCAAAATCGTCCACGCCGATATCGTTGAAGGGCTGTTGAAAGGCTAACGCAAAGCGCGAGCCGCGGGAAGGTCCTTCATGCCTATATATTTGACACCGGAATTTTCCGCCCTCACCGCGCTCGCGCGCCCCGCCGCCCTGGCTAGCCCTTCTTGAGCGTGCGCGCGACATAGTCGCGGATGTGGCCGAGGGTTTCGGTCGCCGCCCAGATTTCGGTGACGGTCTTGTCGGTGGCCGCGCCGCTGCGCTCCATACGTTCGGCGACCGGCTGGCGGATTTGCCGCTTGGCTTGCGCGAACGCGAGCGGCGCCAGCGCCGCGAGTTTCTCCGCGGCGGCGACTGCTTCTTCCATCAGCCGGTCGGACGCCGCAAGGTCGTCGACCCAACCGCGCTGCAACGCCGTCTCGCCGTCATAGGTCGCGCCGCCATACGTGAACTCGGCGAGATGGCGCGCCGGCACCGCGAAACGCACGATCTCGAACGCGAGCGCCGGAAACGGCACGCCGACCAGGAGTTCCGTGATGCCGATGCGCCCGCTCGCGGCCGCCACGATGCGTCGATCAGCGCAGCAGGCGAGCACGCAGCCGCCGGCGACGGCGTGACCGTTGATCGCCGCCACCACGGGCTTGGGATGAAAAAACGCCGCGTCGTAAAGCCGGTGCAGCGCGGGGAGAAACGCGCGCACATAGTCGGCGCCGCCCTCGCTCAGCCGGACCAGATCGACGCCGGCGGAAAAAATGCGGCCCTGCCCGGTCAGCACCACCGCGCGCACGTCCGCGGTGCGCAAGTCCTCGAAGCACGCCGCGAGCCGATCGCACAGCGCGATATCGAGCGCATTGGCCTTGCCGTGCGCCATGGTGACGACGGCGATACCGTGATTGGTTTTCACGTCGATCATGAGCGGCCATTAACCTCGCTGGTGCGACCTCATCACCCGCCAAATCACGCGGCCCAAGCACGATAGCGCACTGGACGCGGGCGAGCGAGTGACGCGCCCGGTCATGGAACATCGTTAAGCGTGACCGCATTTCGCCCGCGATTTGCGCCAAAAAATCCCCGATTGCGTCAAGGTGAGGCCATGCCGGCCTGCGCCG
This sequence comes from uncultured Pseudomonadota bacterium, assembly GCA_963745155.1. Taxonomy (GTDB): domain Bacteria; phylum Pseudomonadota; class Alphaproteobacteria; order Rhizobiales; family Xanthobacteraceae; genus BOG-931. The sequence continues at coordinate 101,333 of CAVUWO010000020.1, forward strand.
ATGCAGGCGCAGGTCCAGGTCCATTACCGGCAGTCCATCACGGGCAGTCGTCACGGGCAAATGGAGGACGCAATGCTGAGCATTCGCATCGTCGCCGCGGGCGCATTCTTGTTGTCTCTACCGCTGATCGGGGCCGGCGGCACGACGGCGCAGGCCGCAGCAGGCGCCGACCCCGGCAAGCCCCTTCAGCTCGTCCAAGCGGCGAACGGACCGGCCAAGGCCAAATTGAAACCGCATTTGCGGACCGCGCATCACCGCGGCAAGGTCCATTTCGCCGCGGCCAAAGTCCATACGGCGCACTCGCAAACAAACCATGCCGACGAAACCGCGGAGACCGCCAAAGCCGCTCCGGCGACCGACGGCCCGCCGGCCAACATCTGGCCGCAAGCCCCGAGCGGCCCGGCGCCGGCGAACGTCGCGGCGGACCTCACGATGCAGGCGCCGCCGACGGGCGTGCCCGTGCCGAGCGAACTCGTGGTCGGCGGACGCACGGTGGACGTGGTCGCTCCGGACCAGGCCAACGAAATCGACCTCGCTGCCGGCGCACCGAAGACTGCGGCGGTCACGCCGCCGCAGGATGATGACGCCGCGAGCAAGCCGGCAGCAGCGACGGCGTTCGTCGCGGTGGCGCATGATGCGGCGGGCGCGGTCGGCAGCGCTTCCTGGATCGCGCAGGTTCTGGCCGCACTGGGCGGCGCGGTCGCCGCCGGCTCGGTCGCGTGGTTTTTGATCGGCTCGACGCCGCAGCGAACCTACAGCTGATTTGGCGGATGTTTCTGAAGGCCGGGCTGACCGCGCTGCGGTACCAGGGGACCTGAGCCGGCCTCCAAAGGCCGCTCCGTCCTCAGCGCGCACCGTGCTTTGGCGCACCGAGACACCTCCCGGCGACGCGGTTGCTCGCATAATGCATTAACGCCTCGAGCCATAGAATTTTTCAGAACAGCGCGCGCTGCCGCATGATGATCGGCGCCGACGCGGATGCGCCATCGGCGGGCGTTCTTGCTTCTCAGATAGAGCTTTGTGCATCATGCATCTGCGCGTGCTGGCGAGGCCCTTGTTCGCTCTCCTGTTTGGAACCGCGATCGGGCTCGACGATCTCGACGAGCCGTCGCGCCGTCGGATTCGGGCGGCGCAGATTGATGCCGTGGTTGCGCTCGTGCCGCTGACCATGACCATCAATATCCTCAACGTCGCCGTGGTCGACATCGTGTTCTGGGACGCCGGGGCGCCGAACGTCTTCCTGGCGATCTGGAGCGTGGTGATCCTGCTGCAAGCGGCGGCCGGTTTTTGGTCGTGGTTCCAAAGCCGAAGCCGACGCCCGACCGGCGCCTCCCGACGCGCCATCAGACGCACCGCCGCCTACGCGGCCGTCCTGGCATTCTCGTGGGGCGCGCTACCGCTCGCGCTGTTTCCGCATGCCGACCTGATGCGCCAATTGCTGCTCGCCAGCCTGATCGCCGGGATGATTTCGGGCGGCGCCTTCGGTCTTTCGACCGTGCCCATCGCCGGCCTCGCCTACACCTGGACGATCGTGATCGCGTCGGTCACCTCGCTGATCCTGGCCGGCAACCATGTGTTCATCGCCGTGGCGTTGCTGCTCCTGCTTTACGGCGTCTTCCTGTCACACAATCTCGTCGCCCACGGCAACCTGTTCGTCGGCCACCTGCGCGCCGAACTCAAGCTCGAAGCGCAAAGCGAGCTGATCAGCCTGCTGCTCCACGATTTTCAGGAGCATGCGAGCGACTGGCTGTGGGAGACCGACGCCGGCGGCGCGTTGGTGCGCGTGTCGGATCGCCTGGCCGAGGTCATCGGCAAGACCTCGTCCGAACTCGACGGCGCCCTGTTCGCCGAAGTGATCGGCGGCGAGTACGAATACCGGCCGCCAGAAATGGCGGACATGCTCAGACACATGGCCGCGCGCGCCGCGTTTCGCGACGTGACCTTGCCGGTTCGTTGCGGCGAAGATCGGCGCTATTGGCTGATGTCGGCCAAACCGGTGTTCGACAATGCCGGCGCCTTCACCGGCTATCACGGCGTCGGCTCCGACGTGACGGACAAGTACCTCGCGGAAGAGCGCATCGTGCGGCTGGCGCGCTACGACACGGTGACGGAGCTGCCGAATCGGGCGTTCTTCCAGGAAACCGTCGACCGCGCGCTGATCGAGGCGCGCGACAACGGCACCACGGTAGTGCTGTTGTGTCTCGATCTCGACCAGTTCAAATCGGTCAACGACACGCTCGGTCATCCCGTCGGCGACGCGCTGCTCAAGCAGGCCGGCAAACGCATCCGGGCGTGCGTGCGCGGCCGCGATTTCGTCGCCCGGCTGGGCGGCGACGAATTCGCGGTCCTACAGCTCGCCCCCGATCTGCCGTCGGGAACCATGACCTTGGCGCGCCAGATCATCGATGCCTTCGAGGTGCCGTTCAAGCTCGAACCGGGCGACATCCTGATCAGCACGAGCATCGGCATCGCGGTGGCGCCCACCGACGGCGACGCGGCCGACCCGCTGATGAAGAAAGCCGACATGGCGCTCTACGCCGCCAAAGCGGACGGCCTCGCCCGTTACCGCTTCTTCGAGCCGGAGATGGAAGCCTGGACGCAGCGGCGGCGCGCCTTGCAGGGCGGCTTGCAGTCGGCGCTGCGCAACGGCGAGATCACGCTCGCGTTTCAACCGGTGCTCGACCTGCGCACCGACGAGGTGGCCGGCTGCGAGGCGCTGGTGCGTTGGAATTCGCCCGAGTGGGGCATGGTGTCGCCGGTCGAGTTCATTCCGATCGCGGAAGCCACCGGGCTGATCGAGCCGATCGGCGAATGGGTGCTGCGCGAGGCCGTCAAGACGGCGCGGCAGTGGCCCGCCGAGACGTTCGTCGCCGTCAACCTGTCGCCGGTGCAATTCAAGAACCAGAGATTGCTGGCAACGGTCGTTGCCGCGCTCGCGGAGAGCGGATTGCCGCCGCAGCGGCTCGAACTCGAAGTGACCGAGTTGATCTTCATCGACGGCAGCGACCAGCCGCAGGCCATGCTCGAGAACCTGCGTGCGCTCGGCGTACGCACGTCGCTCGACGATTTCGGCACCGGCTATTCGTCGTTGAGCTATCTGCAGCGTTTTCCGTTCGACAAGATCAAGATCGACAAGACCTTCATCGACGAGGTGGCGGCGCGGGACGACACGCTCGCCATCATCCGGGCGATCGTCGCGCTCGCCGAGGCGCTCGGCATGTCGACGACGGCGGAAGGGGTGGAGTCCGAGCTCCAGGTCCGCAAGTTGCGCGAAGCCGGCTGCACCCAAATTCAGGGCTACGTGTTCTCCCCGCCGCGCTCGGCGCCGGAAATCGCCGCCATGTTCGCTCAGCGCGCCAAAAGCGCGACGGACGCCCCGGCCGGAACCGGAAAGATCCGCGCCTCGACCGCGTGAAAGAGCTTTCGATTCAACCCTGCGCCTTGAGCGAACTGAAAAGTTCGTAGGCCTCTTTCGGCTTGGCGTTCTGGTGGACGACGGCATTGATGGCGGCGATCATCGCCTGGGGGGCCTCGGACTGGAAAATATTGCGCCCCATGTCGACGCCGGCGGCGCCTTGCTGCACGGCGTTATAGGCCATGGTCAGCGCGTCGAGCTCGGCGAGCTTCTTGCCGCCGGCCATGACGATCGGCACCGGGCACGAGGCGGTGACGGTCTCGAAGCCGTCCTCGACGTAATAGGTTTTGACGTATTGCGCGCCCAACTCGGCGATGATGCGGCAGGCGAGCCGGAAATATTTGGCGTCGCGCACCATGTTCTTGCCGACGGCGGTGACGCCCATGACCGGAATGCCGGTGCGCAGCCCGGCATCGACGAGCTTGGTCATGTTGTGCACCGAGCGCGTCTCGAATTCGCCCCCGATGAAGACCTGGATGCCGACGCCGGCGGCGTTGAGCCGCACCGCGTCGTCCATGTCCATGGCGATCTGCTCGTCGGAAAGTTCCTCGCGCAGGATGCTCGGACCGCCGGACGCGCGCAGCACCATGGGCTTGGTGGTGTCGGCGGGGACAAGCGAGCGCAGAATGCCGCGGGTGCAGAACAGCGCATCGCAGGAGGGGACGAGCGGCAGGATGGAAAGGTCGATGCGTTCGAGCCCGGTGGTCGGGCCCTGAAAATAGCCGTGGTCGACCGCGAGCATCACGGTGCGCCCGCTTGCCGGGTTGAAAACGCGGGCGAGGCGGTTCTTCATCCCCCAATCGAGCTGGTGGCAGCCCTTGAGGAAAAACCCCGGCGCCGCCTGCGGCCGATCGGCCGAATAGCGCACCCCTTCCTTGTCGATTTCCGGCATTGGCGCTCCTTGGTGTGCCTGTGACGTCCCGACTTGGCGCGTGGGGATGAACCTATGCGCCAACGCTGTCCCGCCAGCAAGGCGGTGGAAGCGGAGCCTCGAATGTCGCCACGCCACCCTGAAGGGGTGAAACCCCTTGGCATAGTTCTCGTTATGTTCTAGTCTCCGCGCCTTGGAACATATAGGGAACACACAGGCCGCCGCGTGATCCAATTTCCGACCCTCTCGGTGATGCAGAAGAACCGCGCGGCGGTGGCGGCGGAATTGCGTCGTCTGTTGCCCAAAATGGAGGGGTTTCGGACGGCAAAACCGCTTCCCATCGGCGTCGCCGCCATCGACCGCCATCTGCCCGACGGTGGTCTTCAAGGCGGGGCCTTGCATGAGATCGTGCCCGAAGACGGCGGCGCCCCCGCTGCCGTGGGCTTCATGGTGGCGCTGCTGGGCCGCCTGTATTCCCCTCCCCCTTGTGGGGAGGGGTTAGGGGTGGGGGTCGGGCCGCCGCAGCCGATAATGGAGGAAGGTGAAGCCCCCCCCGCTCGTACTTCTCGTCCCGACCCCCCACCCTACCCTCCCCCACAAGGGGGGAGGGAAAAAAGGAAGATCATCCTTGTCCTGTCCGGCTACGGCGCCGGCCAATACGGCCGGCCTTACGGGCATGGCTTGAGCGCGCTGGGCCTCGATCCGGCCCGCGTCATCATGGTCCAGACGGCGCAGCGCAACGACGCGCTGTGGGCCATGGAGGAAGCGTTGCGCTCGGGAGCGCCGGCCGCCGTCGCCGGGGCGATCGACAAGCTCGATCTGAAATTGAGCCAAAGGCTGCACCTCGCCGCCGTGGATGCGGGATTGCCGCTGTTCCTGTTGCGGTCGGCGGCGATGCTGGAGGCGAGTGCAAGCGCAACGCGCTGGCGCGTCGGCCCGGCGCCGGCCGCGCGCGACCGCTTCGGCCTTTTTCTGCATCCGCGCTGGCATCTTTTGTTGGAACGCTGCCGCAACGGCCGCGCGGGCGAATGGACGGTGGAGTACGATCATGTCGCGCATCGTTTCAGTCTGGCTGCCGCGCTGGCCGATCCTGCGTTTTCTCGCGGCGCAGGCGAGAAAGCCGCCGCACGATCCTATCGTTCCTGAACAACCATTCGTCCTTACCGTCACCACCAGCGGCGGACCGCGCGTCGCCGCGTTGAACGCCGCGGCCGAAGCCGCAGGGCTCACGCCCGGCGAGCCTCTGGCCGACGCGCGGGCGAAAGCAGGTTTTTTGCAGGTGCGCGCCGTCGATCCGGCCGCCGACGACGCCGCGCTCAAGCGCCTGACCTTGTGGGCGACGCGCTATACGCCAACCGCCTCGCCGTGGAACGAGGAGAACGGCGCCGACGGTTTTTTCCTCGACATCGAAGGCGCCGCCCATCTGTTCGGCGGCGAAGAGGCGCTCCTCGCCGATCTTGCGCGGCGGTTGGCGGATAATTTCGGCCTGCCGGCGCGGCTTGCCGTCGCCGCAACGCCCGGCGCCGCCTGGGCGCTGGCGCGGTTTCACCTCGCGCCCTGCCCCATCCTGCCGGCGGGTGAGGAGGCCGCGGCGTTGGCGCGGCTTCCCGTCGAAGCCTTGCGGCTCACCGCGCCAACCTGCGCGACGCTGCGCCGGCTCGGTTTCAAGAAAATCGGCACGCTCTTCGACAAGCCGCGGGCGCCTTTTGCCGCGCGCTTTTCGGCCGAACTCATCCGCCGGCTCGACCAGGCGCTCGGCCGCGTCGAGGAGCCGCTCGTCCCCATCGTGCCGCCGCCGGTCTATCACAGCCTGCGTTATCTCCTCGATCCGATCTTCACCCAGGAGGCCGTCGTCGCGCTGGCGCGCCGCCTGATGCAAAACCTCGTCCATGTGCTCGGCCGCGACGATGTCGGCGCGCGCGCGCTCAAATTGTCGCTCTATCGCGTCGACGGCGAGGTCAAGACGATCGATCTCGCCTTGACCTTGCCGACACGCAGCGTCCCGCATGTGGCGCGCATGATCGAATTGAAGCTCGAGGCGCTGGCGGCGACGCAGGATGCCGGATTCGGCTTCGAGGCGGTCGGGCTCGCCGTCATCCGCGCCGAGCCGATGCCCGCGCGGCAGACGGAGCTCGATGTCGACCATTCTGAGAATGACGACCGCACCGAGCGTTATGCGGCCCTGATCGATGCCTTGCGCCAGCGGCTCGGTCCACACAGCGTCCGGCACTTCGTGCCCGTTGAAAGTCATCTCCCCGAGCGCGCCGAAACATTGACCGCTGCGGCCACCGCCGCGGCGCCGGCCTGGCCGGCGCCGGAGCAACAAACGCGTCCGTTGTTGTTGTTTCCGCACGCGGAGCCGACCGAAGTCACCGCGCTCATTCCCGACGGACCGCCGCGGCGTTTCCGCTGGCGCGGCGTCACCTACGACGTCGCGGGCGCGCAGGGCCCGGAACGCATCGCCAGCGAATGGTGGCGCCGCCCCCTTCCTTTGCCTTCCCCGCAAGCGGGAGAGGGACTGACCCGCGACTACTACCTCGTCGAGGACGCCCACGGTCATCGCTTCTGGCTGTTCCGCGAAGGCCTTTACGGCCGCGAGACCGCGGCAGCGCGCTGGTTCGTGCACGGGGTATTTGCGTGAGAGTTTGGACATGAAATTTTGTGAAACGAGCAATGCCCTCACTTTACCCTCCCCTGCAGGGGGAGGGTCGATGCCGCGCGCCAGCGCGGCGTCGGGGTGGGGTGATCTTCGCGCCGACTTCCCCACCCCGGTTCGCTTCGCTCCCGACCCTCCCCCTGCAGGGGAGGGTAAGAGATGAGCGCCTATGCCGAACTTGCCGTGACGACGAATTTTTCCTTCCTGCGCGGCGCGGCGCATCCGGGGGAAATGGTCGAGCGCGCCGACGAACTCGGCCTCGCCGCCATCGGCATCGCCGACCGCAACAGTTTTGCCGGGGTGGTGCGCGCTTACGACGAAGCGCGGAACAGAAAAATAAAACTTCTCATCGGCACCCGCCTCGTCACGACCGACGGTTTCGAAGTTCTGGCCTATCCGACCGATCGCGCCGCCTATGGCCGGCTCTGCCGCCTCATCACCGCGGGCAATCTCAAGGCCAAGAAGGGCGAATGTCATCTCGGCTTCGACGACATCCTCGCCGCCAGCGAAGGGCAGATGCTGATCGTCGTACCGCCACCAATCACCTCCCCCCGGAGGGGGGAGGTCGGTCCGCGTAGCGGACCGGGTGGGGGTGACAGCGCTTCCGCCGCTCACCCCACCCCGGACGGCTTCGCCGTCCGACCCTCCCCCTCCAGGGGAGGGTTCGAAATTTTCACCGCGCGCCTCGCCGCCAAGGCGCGCGCGGTGCCGGGCCGCACGTTTCTTGCCGGCGCGCATTATCATCGCGGCGACGAGCCGCGCCGCCTCGGGCTTCTGGACGAACTCGGCGCACGCGTCGGCGCGCCGCTCGTCGCCGTCAACGACGTCCTCTATCACGCGCCGGAACGCCGGCCGCTCGCCGACATCGTCACCTGCATCCGCGAGAAATGCACGATTGTCGAAGCCGGCCTGAGATTAGCGGTCAACGCCGAGCGGCATCTCAAGCCGCCTGAGGAAATGGCGCGCCTGTTCGCGGCCTTTCCCGAAGCCATCGCCCGCACCATCAAGATCGCCGCGGCCTGCCGCTTCTCGCTCGCCGAACTCACATACGAATATCCCGACGAGCCGGTGCCGGTAGGCAAGACCGCGCAGCAGCACCTCGAAGACCTCACTTTTGCTGGCGCGCAGGAGCGTTATCCACGCGACCGCTACCCCGACGGCATCCCGGCCGAAGTACAGAAGCGGCTGCGGGACGAACTCGCCGTCATCGCCAAGCTCGATTACGCGCGCTATTTCCTCACCGTCCACGACGTGGTGTCGTTCGCGCGCCGGCAGGAGAAGGAAATCCTCTGCCAGGGCCGCGGCTCGGCGGCGAACAGCGCGGTGTGCTATTGCCTCGGCATCACGTCGGTGAACCCGGACAAAACAAATCTCCTGTTCGCCCGCTTTATTTCAGAAAACCGCGGCGAGCCGCCCGATATCGACGTCGATTTCGAACACGAGCGGCGCGAGGAGGTGATCCAGTACATCTACCAGCGCTACGGCCGCGACCGCGCGGCGATCTGCGCGACCGTCGTGCATTATCGCTCCCGCCGCGCCATCCGCGAAGTCGGCAAGGTTTTGGGCTTGACCGAGGACGTCACCGCCGCGCTTGCCAAGACGGTGTGGGGCTATAGCGACGGCCTCCCCGACGATCACGTCCGCCAGGCCGGGCTCGATCCTGATAATCCGGCGATCCGGCAGGCCGTCCTTCTCGCCGACGAACTGATCGGCTTCCCTCGCCACCTCTCGCAGCATGTCGGCGGCTTCGTGCTCACCCGCGCGGCGCTCGACGAGACGGTGCCGATCGGCAATGCCGCCATGGACGAGCGCACCTTCATCGAATGGGACAAGGACGACATCGACACCCTCGGCCTGATGAAGGTCGACGTGCTCGCGCTCGGCATGCTGAGCTGCCTGCGGCGCGGACTCGATCTCTTGCAGCAGCACTACGGCAAGGATTATTCGCTCGCCACCCTGCCGCAGGAGGACGCAGCGGTCTACGACATGCTCTCGCTCGCCGACTCGGTCGGCGTGTTCCAGGTCGAGAGCCGCGCGCAGATGTCGATGCTGCCGCGATTAAAACCGCGCTGCTTCTACGATCTCGTCATCGAGGTCGCGATCGTGCGGCCGGGGCCGATCCAGGGCGACATGGTGCATCCCTATCTGCGCCGCCGCGACGGCATCGACCAGGAGCATTACCCCTCCCCGCACCCGGCCCACGGCCCGGCCGACGAACTGAAAGAAGTGCTGAAAAGAACGCTCGGCGTGCCGCTGTTCCAGGAACAGGCGATGCAGATCGCCATCACGGCGGCGAAATTCACGCCCGACGAGGCCGACGGGCTGCGCCGCGCCATGGCCACCTTCCGCCACACCGGCAAAGTGCATCTGTTCCGCGACAAGTTCATCGGCGGCATGACCGAACGCGGCTACGATCCCGACTTCGCCGCCCATTGCTTCAGCCAGATCGAAGGCTTCGGCGAATACGGCTTCCCGGAAAGCCACGCGGCGAGTTTCGCGCTCTTGGTCTATGCCTCGGCCTGGATCAAATGCCGCCATCCGGACGTGTTCTGCGCCGCCATTCTGAACAGCCAGCCGATGGGTTTTTATCAGCCCGCGCAACTCGTGCGCGACGCACGGGCGCACGGCGTCGAAGTCCGCGGCGTCGACGTCAATTGCAGTGAATGGGATTGTACGCTGGAACAAGGCGCCGTGCGCCTCGGCTTCCGCCTCGTGCACGGCCTCAACGAGGACGAACTCGAAAAACTCGTCGCCGCCCGCGGCAACGGCTTTGCCTCGATCGAACGGCTCGCGGCGGTCGCCGGCGTTTCCCGCTTCACCATCGAGCGGCTGGCGCAAGCCGATGCGTTCCGCTCGCTCGGCCTCGACCGCCGCGCCGCTTTGTGGGCGGCGCGGCGGCTCGACACCATCGGCATCGACGCGGTGCGCCGGATCGCCAGAAAAACAGAGAACGAGCAAAAGACCTATAAAGCCGACGAAACGCTGCCGCTCCTGATGCCGCATCTCAACGAAGACCTGTTTCCGGAGCCGAAAGTCGCGCTGCCCGAAATGGCACTCTCCGAGCACGTCGTTGAAGACTACGTCGCCACCGGTCTGTCGTTGAAAGACCATCCGGTGCGATTTTTCCGCGACCGCCTCACCGCGCTCGGCGCCCTGCGCCACACCGAACTCCGCAGCGAACGACTGAAGCAAAACGCGTGGATCACCGTCGCCGGCCTCGTCCTGGTGCGGCAACGGCCGGGCACGGCCAAGGGCGTGATCTTCATGACGCTCGAGGACGAGACCGACATCGCCAACATCATCGTCTGGCCGAAGGCGTTCGCCAAACACCGCCGCGTCGTGATGACGTCGCGGTTCCTCGCCGTGCGCGGCCGCCTGCAGCGTGCCGGCCTCGTCGTTCACGTCGTCGCGGAAGATTTCATCGACCTTTCCGCGACGCTCGCCGAGTTGCGCGACGATCACCCCCGCGACGACGGCGATCTGTTCTCGCTGCGATCGTCCGGCATCCAGCATCCGCTGGATGCGCAGCTCCTACTCAGAAGCCGCGATTTTCATTGAAACGTCATTGCGAGTGAAGCGAAGCAATCCAGAGTCAGCGGCAGTGACTTTGGACTGCTTCGTCGCTTCGCTCCTCGCAATGCCGCCTTTAAACGCCCTTACCCACGCACTTCCCCAGTACGCGCGCCAGGCGTTCGGCGAACAACCGCGGCTCCGCGGGGCGATCGCCTTCGAGCACCCGCGCCTCGTCGAACAACAAATGCGTCGCGTCCTCCTTGAGCGCGCGCGCGTCGTCGCCGAGCGTGGCGAGCGCGGCGATCAATTCGTGGCGCGGATTGACTTCGAGAATCGGCTTCGAGGCCGAATTCAACCGGCCGGCGCCCGCCAGCAGTTTTTCCAACGCTCGGTCGGGGCCGGTTTCCGACGCCACCAGACAGACCGCGCTGTCGGTGAGCCGCTCGGAGGCGCGCACCTCGGCGACCGCATCGCCGAGCGTGTTCTTCATGAAGGCAAGAAAAATCTTGGTCGCCGGCTCGATCTCCGCCGCCGGCGCTTCCTTGTCGTCGGCGGGCGCGATCAGCGCGAGGTCGGCCGCGCCCTGCGTCACCGACTTGAACGGCTTGCCGTCGAACGAAGCGCCCGACATGACCCAGAAATTGTCGACCGGATCGGGTAGCAGCAGAACCTCGACGCCGCGGGCGCGAAAGCCCTCGAGATGCGGCGAGTCTTCGAGCCGCGCGATGTCGTCGCCGGCGAGATAATAGATCGCCGTCTGATTGGTCTTGAACGCGCCGACATAATCCTTGAGGCTGCGCCAGCCGCCCGCGGAAGCGGTGGTCTTGAAACGCGCGAGCGCGAGCAGCGCGTCGCGGCGCTCGAAATCCTCGTAGAGGCCTTCCTTCAGCACCGCGCCGAAATTGTCCCAGATTTTTGCGTAAGCCTCCGGGTCCTTGTCGGCGAGCTTTTCCAGTTCGCCGAGCACGCGGCTCGCCGCACCTTTGCGGATCGCGGCGAGGAGCGGGCTCTCCTGCAATTTTTCGCGGGAAATGTTGAGCGGCAGATCGGCCGAGTCGACCAAGCCGCGCACGAAGCGCAGATAGCGCGGCAACACGTCGGCGTCGTCGGTGATGAAGACGCGCTTGACGTAGAGCTTGATACGCCCCTTGCGGTCCGGATCGAACAGGTCGAACGGCCGCGACCCGGGCACGAAGAACAGCGACGTATAGTCCTGCCGCCCCTCGGCGTGAAAATGCACGGTGAGCGCCGGGTCGTCGAACTGGCCGGCGATGCTGCGATAAAATCGGTATAATCGGCGGGCGTGATCGCCGATTTCGGCTTCGCCCACAGCGCGGCACCGTCGGAAATCTCGGCGGCCTCGGCGCCGGGCTTTTCGATGATCGTGATCGGCACCGGCACATGGCCGGAGTGCTGCTTGATCAGCCGCTCGATGGTGAAGCGCTCGGTAAACGATTTCGCGTCCTCCATGAGATGGAGCACGACGCGGGTGCCGCGGCGCGGCGCCCCCACCCTTCCCTCCCCCGCTTCAGGGGTAAGGAGGGGGTCGACGGCCGACACCGAATAGGTGCCCTTGCCGTCGGACGACCATTGCCACGCCTCCTCGCTGCCGGCGCGGCGCGAGATCACGTCGACGCGCTCGGCCACCGTGAACGCCGAGTAGAAGCCGACGCCGAACTGGCCGATCAGCGTCGCGCCTTCGGCGCTCTGCGCCGCCTCGACGCGATCCAGGAACGCCTTGGTGCCGGAGCGGGCGATGGTGCCGAGCGCCTCGACCATCTCCTCGCGCGCCATGCCGATGCCGTTGTCCTCGACGGTGAGCTGCCGCTTTTCGGCGTCGATCGAAATTGTGATCCGCGGCGCGGCGTCATCGCCGAGCAGCGCGGGATCGGCGATCGCCTCGTAGCGCAGCCGCTCGCAGGCATCGGCGGCGTTGGCGATCAGCTCGCGCAGGAACACGGAGCGGTCGGAATAGACCGAATGCACCATCAGGTGAAGAAGCTTGGCGACGTCCGCCTCGAACGGGCGGTTTTCGGCGCGGGTCTGCTCGGTTGTGGCCGTCATGGTGGTGTCCCCCGGGCGTTGCACATTCGCGCCCGAGATGGAATCGCCCGCGCCATAATTCAAGGCCGCATCGACGCCATATCGACCCGCCGCGCTACGGCCGGGACAGCACGTCCGGCGTCCGCACATGCTCCGGCCGGAAGCCCATGCCGATGAGGCGAGCCGGCAGGCGGCGCAGGACCGGAAAGGCGTCGAGCAGCTTCATCACCGCCGGCGGCCGCGGCCGGGCCTGGGCGGCGAGAACCGCGCTGACCGCCCGGTTCTGAATCGTGATCTGGAGCCATTGCGTGAGGCGCACCGGCAAGGTGCGGCGCGCCTCGACGGCGGCAAGGTCGGCGTCGCTCAGGCGGCGCGCCTTGAGCGGCGCCGCCAGGCGGTTCGCGGCGGCGACCGCGTCCTGAATGGCGAGATTGACGCCGACGCCGCCGATCGGCGACATCGCGTGCGCCGCGTCGCCGATGCAGATGAGGCCCGGCCGCCACCACCGGCGCAGGCGATCGACGGCGACGCTGAGCAGCTTGACGTCGTCCCAGTCCTTAAGTTCGCCGATCCGGTCGGCCAGGAACGGCGACATGGCGACGACCCGGCGGCGGAAGGCGTCGAGGCCCTCGGCCTTGACGCGGTCGATGCCGCCCTTGGCGATGACATAGGCGCACTGCCAATAGTCGCCGCGGTCGAGCATGATCATCATGGCGCCGGCCTCGACGTGGCCGAAGGTCTCGCTGGTGTCGCTCTCCTTGCGCGATAGGCGGAACCACAGCACGTCCATCGGCGCCCCATAGTCGTCGCCGATCAGCCCGGCGCGCTCGCGCACCGTCGAGTGCCGGCCGTCGGCGCCGACGACCAGATCGGCCCGAATGGAAAGCTCGCCGTCCGGCGTCTTGGCGATGACGCCGGCGATGCGCCCGCCCTCCTCGATCAGATCGACCGCCTCGGCGCTCATGCGCAGATCGAAGCCGGGATAACGCTTCCCCTGCGCGGCCAGAAAGTCGAGAAAGTCCCATTGCGGCATCAGCGCGGTGTATTTGCAGACCGTCGGGAGATGGGTGAAGTCGGCGATGGCGACGAGTCGTAGCGCCGATCTGGCCAGAGATACGTTCGACTTTCTGGTGCGGCAATTTCAGAAACTCATCGAGCAGGCCGAGCTCGTGCATCAGTTCGAGCGTCGAAGGATGAATGGTGTCGCCGCGGAAGTCGCGGAAGAAATCCGCGTGCTTTTCCAGGACGACGACCTCGACGCCGGCGCGCGCCAGCAGAAACCCCAGCATGACGCCGGCCGGCCCGCCGCCGGCGATGCAGCATCGCGTGGTAATGGGAGATGGGGGCATGACGATCTCCGGAATTGGAACGGTCCCGACGACGATGCGACCGGAACTCGACACCCCGTAGTTACATCGTTATATTTAACAACATGAGCACGCACAGCGTCGCAGAGGCAGAATCCAAGCTTCGCGAATTGATCGACCGCGCCCTCGGCGGCGAAGACGTGGTCATCACGCGTGCACGGCGAACCGGTGGTAGAGTTGAAGCCGGTCGCGACCCCCTCGAAGCGCCTGACGCCCGCGGATGTCGAATGGGTAGCTGCGCGCCGCGTGGGAAAGATCATCCCGCAAGAGGATGCAGGTGCGTTCGTGAGCCGCATGCGGGACGAGGAGCAATTGTGAGCGTCTATCTTGACGCAAGCATTCTGGTTTCGTTGTTCACGCACGACACCCTCAGTTCTCGACGCCGAAAGCATCCTGAAAACGCAATCGCGTGTCGTCGTCAGCAATTTTGCGGCGGTCGAGTTTGCATCCGCGTTGGCGCGCCGCGTGCGGATGCGCCTTCTGGCCGAGCAAGAGGCGCGTATCGCCTTCTCGATATTCGACGCGTGGGCAGATCGGACGGCCAGGCTCGTAAATATGGACAATACCTGACGTCAGTGCCGCGGCCGCGTTCTTGCGGCGGCTTGACTTGACGCTTCGCACCCAGGACGCCCTGCACATCGCCATTGCGCGGCGTCTCGATGCCGCGCTTTTGACATTCGACAAACAGATGAAAGAAGCCGCGCGCGTCCTCGGCGTGAAAGTCTCCGACGTCTGATCACGCAGGCTCAGCTCACCCCGAGCTTCTTCTGCAGGCTGGTCGACGACGTGGTGTATTGGAACACCAGCCGCTTGTCCGGATAGACATAGTGGTACGCCTTCTGCGCCATCAGCGCCGCCTCGTGGAAGCCGGACAGGATGAGCTTGATCTTGCCGGGATACCAGTTGATGTCGCCGACGGCGAAGATGCCGGGCGTCGAGGTCTCGAAGGCGGCGGTATCGACCGGGATGAATTCTTCGTCCTTGAGCTCGAAGCCCCAATTGGCGACCGGGCCGAGCTTCATGGTCAGGCCGAAGAACGGCAGCATGGCGTCGCAGGCAATGTCGAAGGTCGAGCCTTCGTTGGTCTTGACGATGACCTTGGCGAGCTGGCCGTCATTGCCCTCGAGCGCCGTCACCTGACCGAGCAGGAAGTCGATCTTGCCCTCGCCGGCGAGCGCCATCATCTTGTTGACGCTGTCGGGCGCGGCGCGGAATTCCTTGCGCCGGTGCAGCAGCGTAAGGTGGCTCGCGACCGGCGCGAGGTTGAGCGTCCAGTCGAGCGCGCTGTCGCCGCCGCCGACGATCAGGACGCGCTTGCCGCGCAACGCCTCCATCTTGCGCACCGAATAGAACACCGACTTGCCTTCATAGGCTTCGATGCCCGGCATCGGCGGACGCTTGGGCTGGAACGAGCCGCCGCCGGCGGCGATCACCACGACCTTGCTCTCGAATTCCTTGCCGAGGTCGGTCTTCACGCGGAACAGGCCGTCGTCGGTCTTAGTCACCGTCTCCACCATCTCGCCGAGATGGAATTGCGGATTGAACGGTTTGATCTGCTGGTGCAAAGCGTCGACCAGGCCATGGGCGCTGATGATCGGAATGCCGGGAATGTCGTAGATCGGCTTTTCCGGATAAAGCTCCGCGCATTGGCCGCCGGTCTTGTCGAGAATGTCGATGAGGTGGGCCTTCATATCGAGCAGGCCCAGCTCGAAAACCGCGAACAGGCCGACGGGGCCCGCGCCGATGATCACAACGTCGGTCTTGATAGGTTCGCTCATGTCGTATCCGTGCTCGTCTTCAATACTGGGTTTGCCGGGGTCGGCGCGTGTCTAGAACATGATCCGGCAAAGGGGAAGCCGGCCACGTGCGACGGCGCCGCGCGGCGGCTATTCCGGAATGAGCGGCTGGTCCGGCAGGCGCGGGCTAGTTTCGCCTCAGGCCTGCCGCTCCGGGGTGCGCACGGTGAGGCCGTCGAGGTCCTCGCTCACCTTGATCTGGCACGACAACCGCGAACTCGGCTGCCGGTCATAGGCGAAATCGAGCATGTCCTCTTCCATCGGCGAGGGTTCGCCTACCTTCTCGCGCCAGCTGTCGTCGATATAGACGTGGCAGGTCGAACAGGCGCAGGCGCCGCCGCATTCCGCCTCGATCCCCGGCACCCCGTGCCTGATCGCGGTCTCCATGACCGTTGAACCGACTTCGCCCTCGACCGTACGTGGCGTGCCTTCGGCATCGATGAAGGTGATTTTGACCATGGCTCATTCGTGATGGAAGATTGAAAATCGGGCGCGGGAAGATGATCGCACCGGCTGCGGCCGTCTCTTCTATCGGCTCGCGCCACGCGACGCCAGTGCGACGCGTGCAGTATTTATGGCCGCTGCCGGACGCCCGAGCCGGTCAGTTGACGGCCGAACTGACGCCCAAGCGTGCCGCGATGGCCGCACACGCCTCGCGGCCGGCGGCATCGAGTTCGGCAACGCAAGCGCGAAATGCCGCCGCGCCGGTGCCTTTGGCGGCCGCCTCTTCTACGCTCTCGGCCGCGTCGGCGACCCGCCAAGCGCCGATGCCGCGCGCCGAGCCCTTGAGGGTATGGGCCGCCGCCGCGGCTACGGCCGGCTCGCCGCCCGCGACCCGCGGCAGCAGGAGCACGACTTGGCGGGCGAAAATTTCCAAAACCTCGCGCTCGAGGCTGGTGTCGCCGAGCGTCATGCGTTCGAGATGGCGGTCGTCGATGACCATGTGCATGTGCCGCGGATCGGCCGCCGTCAGGCGCGATAAACTCATGGTGTCTCCCCTAGCCCCGGACCTTCGCCCGACCCCTGTCAAAACGAGAGCGCTTGCAAAACAACAGAGCTTGCCGAAACCATTGCCTCGATCGCCAGCCTTAAGCCCGCATCGCCGAAAATGGAGTAAATCAGACGCCGGAGCGGTGATTTTTCGCCCGCCAGGCGGGCCCCTTCCGCGGCGATGGTGTTGAAAGCCTTAGCGGCGGTCGCGCAATTGAAGCGAAAGCTTGCCTCTCCCGACAACATCCGTAGCCGCACGCCGGCCGCATTGTTGGCAACCAAATGGCGGCGCCCGATTGAGCTACCGCCAAACTGTGTGACGGTTATGGTATCCAAACCGTTAACGATGATTAAAAGGACGTTACCACACCCAGTTTCCTTCGATGCGCCAAACCGATAGGATGCGGAACTGCGGTAGGACACGAAGGGCGGGGTGCCCGATGTGCCGGCTTAGAACCTGAACGATCACGCGCTCGTGGCGCGGCCTGACCATTCGCTGAGCATTCTTGCTTCGAGCGTTCTCGCTTTGGGCAATCTTGCTGCGAGCCATGTTGGGCCGACCCTAGTCCAGCGTAACACGCGAGGCGACGACCGATATGGCCAACAATCCCAGTAGGATGAAGGATCCGACGGAAGCAGCGCTCTCCGCGATCCAGGAAGCGCTCAATCTGCGGGACGAAGGCGAGGGCGAAACCGAGCGCCAGACGGCGGATATCGTGCTGGAGGCGCTGCCCGGCCGCGGCGCATCAGCCGTCGCGCCGCGCCGCGCCGACATTCGACGCGGCCCGACATGCTCGACCCGGACGCCATCGGCACGCGGGATCTCGAGGCCGCCGCGCTGCCTGCCGCGAACGACGACCAGCGGTCGATCGGTCATATTTTGCACGCGTTGCAGCGCCGTCCGGCGCAGACCTCCTATTTCGTCGCCGCGATCTTTTCGTGCGCCTGGGTGGTCGGCTGTCTCGCGCTGTCCTGGGCCTATCTCTCGGATCTCAACGCGGCGCTCGGCCCGGGGCATTCGCCGGCGGCCATCATGATCGGGCTCGGCGCCGCCGCGCTGTTGCCGATCATCTTCTTCTTCGGCGTCGCCCACATGGCTTGGCGGGCGCAGGAATTGCGCCTGATCGCGCAATCGATGGCGCAGGTCGCGATGCGGCTTGCCGAGCCCGAAAGCGTGGCGCGGGATTCCATCGTCACCGTCGGCCAGGCGATCCGCCGCGAAGTCGCGGCCATGGGCGACGGCGTCGAGCGCACGCTCGCGCGCGCCGGCGAGCTCGAGGCGCTGGTGCAGAACGAGGTCGCCTCGCTCGAGCGCACCTACAGCGACAATGAAGTGCGCATCCGCAGCCTGTTGCAGGAGCTCGCCAACCAGCGCGATATCCTGGTCGGCCAGGCCGAGCAGGTGCGTGCCGCTATCGGCAACGTCCAGATCGACCTCTCGCACGATCTGTCGACCATCAGCGACATCGTCGGGGCGCAGGTCAACGAGGCGGCGCAGCGCATCACCCAGTCGCTGGCGGAAAAGGGCGAGGACATCACGCTCGCGCTCGGCCAGATCGGCGACACCATGATCCAGCAGCTCTCCGAGCGCGGCGGCGATCTGATCGAGCGCCTGGCGAGCACCAGCGACGAAACCACGCGCGCGATCGCGACCGCGAGCGAACAGCTCACCAGCAGCCTCAATTTCAAGACCGACCACATCGGCGAGGAGTTCTCCGCGATCGCCGACGGCCTCGAGGACATGATGTCGTCGCGGCTCGACCGCGTCACCGAAGGCTTCTCGGAGAAGTCGCTGGCGATCCTCGACCTCATGGCGGTGCGCTCGCAGGACCTGACCGACACCATGACCGGCCGGGCCCAGGAGATCACCGACACCATCATCGACACCTCGAGCAACCTCGCCGAGACTTTCGCGATGCGCGCCGACGAGGTCAACAACACGCTCAAGGCCTCCGGCGAGTCGCTCATCCTCGATCTCAATCTGCGCGGCAGCGACGTGGTGACGAAGCTCGAACAGACCGGCGCCCGCATCACCGACACCATCCTCTCGCGCAGCACCAAGGTGACGGATTCGTTCCGCGACAGCGCCGAACGCCTCGCCGAGGTGGTCGCCGCCCGCGGCGACGCGGTCAAGGAGATGCTGTCGAGCCGGCTCGCCTCGTTCGAGGACATGTTCAACCATTCGGGCGCCGAGCTCGGCGAGAAGATTTCGCGCGACTCCACGACGCTCGGCAATCTCATCACCCGCCACCTCGCCGAATTCGACCGCACGGTGAAGACCTACGGCACCGAGCTCGTCGAACGGCTCGGCGCGCGCACCACCGAGGTCTCCGAGTTCGATGCGCAGCTACGTCGAGAGCTTCGACAGCCGCGTGTCCTCGAAGGCGACCGAAGTCACCACCAATCTCGACCAGCGTCTGTCGCGCTTCCAGGAAGCGGTGGACAGCCGCACGCAGACCCTCACCGATGCCTTGTCGAGCCGCGTCATCGACATCGCCAAGACGCTGACCGAAGGCGGCAAGGAGATGGTGACCGCGCTCGACCGGCGCATGAGCGACGTCGTCACCACCATCGACGCGCGCGGCGTCAAGCTCGTCGAGAGCGTGAGCGCCCAGGTCTCCGATGTCGACAAGATTCTCGCCGCCCGCGCGGCCGAAGTGACCCGCAATCTCGACAGCCGCGTCGGCCAGGTGGAGCAGCTTCTGCTCGGCCGCGCCGAAACGGTCACCGCAGCAATTGGAACAGCGCAGCCGCGCCGCGGCGGACCTGATCGGCGCGCGGGTGGAAGCGCTGTCGGAATCCATCAAGACCAATTCCGGCAACGCCGAACGCACCATCGCCCAGCTCGCCGTGCGCACCACCGAAGCGCTCAACAAGAGCGCGGCGGCGAGCGCGGCGGCGACGGAAGCGCTCAATCGCAGCGCCGCCGAAGCGACGGCGACGCTCGGCCGCAGCGCCGGCACGCTGTCGAATTCGATCGACAAGAGCGCGGCGGCGGCGAGCGAGACGATCGGCAAGACGGCGGCAACCGCGACCGATCTCCTCGCCAGGAGCGCGCTCGCCACGTCCGAGACCATCAAGACCAGCGCCAAGGAGGCCGAGCGCACGCTGGTCGGCACGGGCGGCGACGTCGCCCGCTCGGTCACGTCGAGCGCCGAGCAGATCAATGCCCGCATCGGCGACATGACGCAGCTCCTCGACGAGAAATCGAACGGGCTGTTGTTGGCCTTGTCCGGCAAGGGTCAGGAATTCGCCGGCGAAGTCACCCGCGTCACCGATCAGGCCGTCAAGGCGATCGAAGCCAAGAGCTTCGTCTTCACCCAGACGATGATGGACAACTCGGCCGAGATCGCCCGCCTCATCAACGAAGCGAGCCAGAACGCCACCACCGCGGTCGCGCGCACGCTCGGGCAGTTGCAGGAGGGCACGCAAGGCGTCACCGAGGGCGCCAAGCAGACCATCAAGCGCACGCTCGAGGATCTGCAGAGCGCCACCAAGGCCGCGATCGAGGAATCCAAGCAGACCGCCTCGGCCACGGTCGCCGACATGCTGGAAACCCACGGCATGCTGCGCTCCGACACCACCGCCTTGTTCGAACGCCTGCGCGAGGCCAACATCCTGCTGCAGGAAGTGCTCTCGGGCGCGCACGAGAACATGAGCGCGATCGAGAAGACGATGGTCACGCGGGTGTCCGACTTCGTCGCCGCCATGACCGACCTCAGCAGCAAGAGCAACACCACCGCGGCCAAGGTGGAGCAGCACCTCGGCAGCTTCAACAATACGACCGCCAAGGTGCTGGAGGACCTGAGCGGGCTTGCGGCCCAGTTCAGCACCCACGGCCGCTCGCTCGCCGCCGCGGTCGAACTGCTCGACCGCAGCAACCGCGAGACCGCCGAAACCGTCACCGAGCGCGAAAGCACGATCGCGGCGCTGGTGTCGGCGCTCGATTCCCGCACCGACGATTTCGAGGAACGGTTGCGCCGCTTCTCCGGCCTGCTCGAGGAATCGCTCGATACCGCCACGGCGCGGTCGCGGCAGATCGCGGAGATCATCGCCGAGACCAGCAACGACAGCGTCCAGACCATCGAGCAGCAATACGAATTGGTGCGCAACACCGCGGAGGAAGAGCGCCGGCGCACCAACGAAACGTTCAACGCGGTCTATGACGACGCCGCCGGCCAGATGCAGTCGATGTTCAACCAATCCGCCGAGCGCTTCACCGACATCATCCAGGGCATGAAGGCGATGGCGGCGGAGATGCAGCAGGAGCTGGAGACGACCCGCGCCGAACTGCGCCGGGGCATTCTGGAGCTGCCGCAGGAGACTGCCGACACCGCGGCACAAATGCGCCGCGTCATCGTCGACCAGATCGAGGCGTTGGCCGAACTCAATCGCATCGTCGCCCGCCATGGCCGCACGCTCGATACCGCCGAGCCGCCGGCGCGGCGTGAAGCCGAACCGGCCTTCGCCGTCGGCGGTGGCGGTGGCGGCGGACGGGTGCGGCCGTTGCGCACGGAGATCGCGGCGGCGCCGCCGGTTGCGCCACGCGGCGACATCACCGGCGCGCCGGTCCGCCGGAGCGAACCCAATCCCCCGCTCAGCCCGGTCGCGGGCGGCAAGGACGCCGAGGGTCGCAACGGCGGGTGGCTCAGCGATCTGTTGACGCGGGCCTCGCGCGAGGACAGCCCGCCGATCGCCCCGCCCGGTCCGCGCGAGAGCGCGCGCGGCGCGGGAGGCCCGCAACGCGACAGCGTCAACTCGCTCGAAACGCTCGCGGTCGACATCGCGCGCATGATCGATCACGAGGCCGCCGCCGAACTGTGGGAACGCTACAAGCGCGGCGAACGCAATCTGTTCAACAAGCGCCTCTATACGGCGCAAGGCCAGAAGGCGTTCGAGGAGATCCGGCGCAAATACCGCGCCGACGTCGAGTTCCGCGCTACGGTGGAACAGTACATCCACGAATTCGAGCGGCTGCTCGAAGAAGTCTCGCGCGGCGACCGCGGCGGCACCGTCGCCCGCAACTACCTCACCTCCGACACCGGCAAGGTCTACACCTTGCTGGCGCACGCGGCGGGGCGCTTCGAGCAGTAGCCTTCTCACGAGGGTCTGCCCGCCGCGGCACTGCGGCGCGGCTTCCACTTTGGCGGGACATGCTCTAGCGTCGGTGGCATGGAAGCGTCGGTTTCCTTGCCTACCGCCGCGGATGTCGACGAAGCCGCCCGCCGGCTCGCCGGGGTCGCGTTGCGCACGCCGCTCGTGACCTCCGCCGCGCTCGACGCCATGACCGGCGGGCGCGTCTTCCTCAAGGCGGAGACGCTGCAGCGCACCGGCTCGTTCAAGTTCCGCGGCGCCTATAACAAGCTCGCTACCATTGCTCCCGAAGACCGCGGCGGCGGCGTGGTGGCGTATTCGTCCGGCAATCACGCCCAGGGCGTCGCGGCGGCGGCGCGGACTGCTCGGTATGCGCTGCGTCATCGTCATGCCGCACGACGCGCCGCGGGCCAAACATCTGCGCACCTTGGCGCTCGGCGCCGAAATCGTGCTCTACGACCGCGCCAAGGACGACCGCGAGGCGATGTCGCGCGAGATCGCGGCCCGCCGCGGCGCCGTGATCGTGCCGCCCTACGACGACGCCTTGATCATCGCCGGCCAGGGCACCGCCGGCCTCGAGATCGTCGAGGATTTGGCCGGGCTCGGACTTACTCCCGATGTCGTCGTCGTGACGGCATCCGGCGGCGGCCTGACGGCCGGCATTGCGCTCGCGGTCCGGGCGCGGGTCCCGGATGCCGCGGTCTACACCGCCGAGCCGCGGGATTTCGACGACCACGCGCGTTCGTTCCGCAGCGGCCGCCGCGAACAGAACGCCGCGCTGACCGGCACCATCTGCGACGCCCTGATGGCGCGCACGCCGGGCAAGCTCACCTTCGCAATCAATCAGAATCTGGTCGGCGCCGGCGTCGTCGCGAGCGACGAGGAAGTCGCCGCCGCGGTCGCCTTCGCGTTTTCCGAGCTCAAACTCGTGGTCGAGCCCGGCGGCGCTGTCGCGCTCGCCGCGCTGATGACCGGCCGCATCGACGTGCGCAACAAAATCGCCGTGGCCGTCCTCTCCGGCGGCAATGTCGATCCGGAACTGTTCGTCCGCCTGGTGGCTTAGCGGCGTTGCGCCGCCGCTGTCCTTATCCAATCAAAGCCACTAAATCGAAGCCACTCGAGCCGGGTACGCGACCACAAACAGGGCCCGACCGCGATCGGCCCTCTCTTACGCCGACAAATGCCACGCCGAACAAGCAAACAGCAGAAGGCGACGCTTAAGCCCCCGCCCCGGGCATAAAGCATCTGATCTGTGTAATCCCTGACGCGTCTTTGTAGGGCCATACCACGGCGGGGCCGAACCGGTTCGGTTCGGTCACCACCGCCGCGTCGGGGACGATGACCCATTCGCCCTCCAACCGCACGCGGTAACGGCCCTCTTGTGTATCCCAGTCGACATTTTCGACTTTGAAGCCGTCCGCAAAAGAGCAGCACAAGCCTTTGCCACTCGCAAGCTGATCGAACCAGGCGTGCAACGGCTCGTTGGCATAACGGCCGTCATCATGCGCCGATACGCTACCCGGAACGAACGCCACGCTCACAAACACGACGCTCGCGCACGCAGCGCCCGCACACAGCACCCTCGCAACAGACGCAGTCATGCACAACGCCACAGCCGCCAATGTGGAACCGTTGAGTCTGTGCATCATGGCCTCCAGATGTACCTGTTGTGCGGACCACGAACGAGATGGTCCGGCGACCTGGAGAGAGAAATCTGTTCGCCTGCGCTCGTTGTTGATCCGCTGGTGTTGGGTTAAGCAACTTCCGTGCCGGTTACGCGAGTCGTCAGGAGAGGACTGCGTCTCTGAACAAATGATGAATGCGCCGACCGCGGCGGCGCTTCAGCAATCAAATGTGATCAAAAGAACGAAGGTGGTCCGCGCAAGCGGTATCAGGACGCCAGCGCGATGATTCCCCCTTCGCAAAACCGGTTCCCACTTTTGCGGGACATGCTGTTCCTGGAGCATGTCCCGTTCGCAAAACCGGTTCCCACTTTTGCGGGGCGTGCTGTTCTTGGAGCATGTCCTTTTCGCAAAACCGGTTCCCACTTTTGCGGGACATGCTCTAGCTGAACAGCGCGATCAGCTCTTCTTCGCTCAGCGATGCCAGCGGATCGCTCGGCGCCGGGCGCGGGATGCCGCGCGCCATCGGCGTGGCCGGGCGCGGCTGCGGCGTGGAAGTCTCCAGCGGCAATCGCATTTGCGGCGACGGCGCCGCGGCGAGACCGGCGTCCGGTGATGCGGCGGGCACCGCATGGTCTATTGGGGCGGTGGCGATCGGCGACCGCGCGTCGTCCTGCAATTCGACCGCGCCGGCCCTGCTCGCGGCCGGCTGCGCCGCCGTCGTAGGCGATGAGCATGTCGAAGAGACTCATCGACCCGCCGCCCGCCGACGCGACGCCGGTGGATTGCGGTGCCGCAGGCACGTTCTGCGGCGTCGAAACTGGCGATGGCATCGGTAGAGGTTCGAACAGATCGGCAGGATCTTCTTCGGGACCGGGTGCCGCCTGCAAATCGGGCAGCAACTGTTGCGTCGTCTCGGTTTCCTTCAGAACGGTCGTCACGGGCTCGGCGCCCGCGAGCGTTTGGATCGGCTCGGATATCGATTCCGTAACGGTATGATCAAACCGCTCGACACCCTCGCTGCCGAGCGCGATGCCGCTGCCTAAAATATACTCAGCGGTTGCATCTGCCTGCCGGACGTCGTCAGGTACGATCTCCATCTCGTCATGTGAAACCAAAGCGGCATTTTCTCTCCGGCTCCGATTCCGAAGGAATGCTCCCCTCTTCCAAGCCGCTCGTCGCCTCCGCCAAAACAGCCTCGGCCGGCAAGTCCTGAACCGGCAAGTCCTGAACCGGCAAGTCCTGGGCGGGCAAATCCTGGGCGGGCAAATCCTGGGCGGCCAAGTCCTGGGCGGCCAAGTCCTGAGCCGGCAAGTCTTGGGCGGGCAAATCCTGGGCGGGCAAGTCCTGCGCGGGCAAGTCCGGGGCGGGCAAGTCCGGGGCGGGCAAGTCGGCGGCTGGCAAATCGCCAGCGGACATATCCGTCGCCGACAAATCTGCCGGGCCCAAATCTGCCGGGGAGATGGATGGCTCGTCGGGCAAAAGCGGTTGCCAACGTCGCTGGCATCATCGGTCGCCACTCGTCGCGACGAAGCGGCGCCGGGCAGTTCGGCGATGTCGGCTACCGGACTTTCGGGCGACGGCGGCGGCGTTTCGATGCTCGCTCGGCGTGCTGCCAGTTTCGATCGCGCCCGACGCGAGCGCCGCCGCCGGCTGATCTCCAGCGTCAGGCGGTTCGACTGCCGCTAAGCTCTCACCGGCCAAACTCTCCGCCACTAGATCCTCGATCGCCGCCGGCGCGCTGACAGGCTGTTCCGGAAGCCGACCGCTTCGCCCGCCGGCCCGGACGTCATGGGCTCCGCTACCTGCTCCTCTTCGGCCAGTTCCTCGGTGTCGAGCTGCATGATGACTGCCAGTGCCTGCTCCACCGGTTCGGGGAGTGCCAGCGCCTTTTCGCTTTCGGCATCCGCCGGCTCAATCTTGCTCGGCCGCTGCCGCCACTTCATCGCCAAGCGGCTCGGCACCGGAAGCTTTCTCAGGCGTCGGCATGGCTGCCACGCCCGAATCTGACGGCGGCGGCTGCGTCTCCACTCTGTCGCCACTGTCCTCGGCGGCCTGCCCTACCTCCGCTTGCGGCTCGACCGCGGGTTCGAGCGCGGCCTCCGGCTCCGCCGCCGGCGATACGACCTCGGCGAATTCACCGTGCGGCTCGGGTTCCGATGCCGGCGCGCCGGATTCCTCGGGCGCGGGAGGTTCGTCGGACGCCGGAAACGATGCCGCGAGGGCGCCGATCATGGCGGCGAAGTGTTCATCCGCTTCCGCGTCCGCCGCGGAGCGTTCCGCCAGCAAAGCGTCGGAGGATATCGACCTTCCTCCCCGAAGCCGTCATCGGTGACTGCATCGGACAACGTCTCGCCGGGGGTCACGGCCACGGGCGAAATGCCGGCCCCGACCACGGCGTCGGCGACCATGGCATGGACGCGGCCCTTGAGCTCGCGCAAGAGCGCGAACGCGTTCTGCGCGCGCTCGGCGGCGGCATCGCCGCGCGCGAAAATCTCGCCGAGTTCGCGGAGCGCGGCCTCGAGCAGGTCGGATATTTCCGCGTCCATCTCGCGCTCGCGCAGCGCAAACGCTACGTCTTGGATGCGCTCGGCGGCGGCAAAGCCCTCGGTGGCGAGCCGCAGGGGTGCGGCGAATTCATCCTCGATCCGGCCGATCGCGACGGCGAGGTCGGCGATCTCACGGGCGACCGCGGCCGGAACTTGCGGAAGCGGTTCGCCACGCACCGCCGCCTCGACGCGCGCGATCGCGCCGGCGAGCAAATGGGTTTCGGCGAAACGATTGCGCCCCGCATATTCGCTGAGGAACCAGCGTCCGAGCGCCGTCGCCATCGAGTTCGGCATATAGCGCGTCGTAATCCGCCTCTTCCGGCGGACCGGCCAGGATTTCCGACAAAAGCTGCGGATCAGACGGCATCGCCAACACCAAGCTCACACCAGCGCATCAAACAGCATAAGCGCCACGGTGGCGCAATCGGGGCTCGCATCGGTGATCCCCCGATACCCACAGGCGGCTCGCCGCGGCTCTAACCCCACAAATCCAACTCGGCCGGGTAAGCCAGACTGCCCTCGTAGCGCAATCCGTGCGGCCGGTCTTGCGCCAACAACAGCGGGCCATCGAGGTCGACGAAGCGCGCTCGCTGCGCCACCAGCATGGCCGGCGCCATCGACAGCGAGGTCGCGACCATGCACCCGACCATGATGGTCAGCCCGCGCTGTTCCGCTTCGGCAGCCAAGGCCAGCGCCGCGGTGAGCCCGCCGGCCTTGTCGAGCTTGATATTGACGGCATCGTATTTGCCGGCAAGCGCGTCGAGCGAGGCGCGGCCGTGCACGCTCTCGTCGGCGCAGACGGGGATGGGCCGCTGGATGTGCGCGAGCGCCTCGTCGCGGCCTTCCGGCAGCGGTTGTTCGATCAGCGTGACACCGGCGTCGGCGCAAGCGGCGAGGTTTCGCGCGAGATTGTCGCGGTCCCAGCCTTCATTGGCGTCGACGATCAGCTCCGCCCGCGGCGCGGCCCGGCGCACCGCGGCGATGCGGCTTCTATCGTCCTCGCCGCCGCCGGGGCCGCCGAGCTTCACCTTGAGCAAGGGCCGCCAGGCCGCGCGCTCCGCCGCTGCGGCCATCTCCGAAGGCGAAGCGAGCGAGATCGTGAAGGCGGTGACGCGCGGCTTGGGCGTTTCGAGCCCCGCCAATTCATGCACCCGGCGTCCCGCCTGCTTGGCGTTAACGTCCCAGTAAGCACAATCGAGTGCATTACGGGCAGCACCGGCGGGCATGGCGCGTTGGAGGGCGGCGCGATCGGATCCCGCCTCGAGTGCCGGGCGAAAAGCCTCGACGGCCGCCATAATGCCGTCCGGAGTTTCGCCGTAACGTGCGTAGGGGACAGCTTCACCGCGGCCGCGGTGAATGCCATCGCTGAGTTCAGCCACAACCACGACGGCCTCGGTCTTGCTTCCGCGGCTGATCGTGAACGTTTCGGCCAGTGGCCAGCGCTCGGTCCGTACGGAGAGGTCCATGCGAGGCGCACTATGACCGGGGAATTCTGCCGGGCTCAAGGGATTTGGGCTCGAGCGCGGCGCCGCGCGCCCTGCCCGACGCGGAGTGAGAATCCTTGAGCGCAGCCTCACTGACCGGCACGGCCCATGGCGAACGCCTCGCGCTCGCCGCCCTCGGCCCCTGGACGGCGGAGCATGCGGCCGATCTCGAGATCGTCGTCGAGGAAACGACCCGCCGTTATAGCGGCGCGCGCAGCGTCGATATCGACCTCACCAAGCTCGAACGGCTGGACACCTTCGGCGCCTGGCTCATCGAGCGCCTGCAGCGCAGTTTCATCGCCCGCGGTTCGAACGCGCGCATCGTCGGCCTCGCCGACGCCGACCGCGGCCTCATCGACGAAGTGCACGGCGCCAATCGCACGCCGGCCGCCCATGCCTCAGCGGACAACACCATCCTGGTCGGGCTCGACAAGATCGGCCGCGGCGTCGCCGACATGGGCTGGTCGGTCGTTCTGATCGCGCACATGCTCGGCGCGGTGACGGCGGCGGTCTTGGCGACCATCGCCCATCCGGGGCGGCTGCGGCTGACCTCGACCGTCTATCAGCTCGATCGCGTCGGCCTGCGCGCCGTCCCGATCGTGCTTCTCACCACGTTCCTGATCGGCGCCATTCTCGCGCAACAGGGCATCCTGCGTTTCCGCACCTTCGGCGCCGACGCCTATGTCGTCGACATGATCGCGGTCCTGGTGCTGCGCGAAGTCGGCGTGCTCATCACCTGCATCATGGTGGCCGGCCGCTCCGGCAGCGCCTACACCGCCGAACTCGGCGCCATGAAGATGCGCGAGGAGATCGACGCGCTGCGCACCATGGGGCTCGATCCGGTCGAGGTCCTGGTGCTGCCGCGCATCATCGCGCTCGTCGTCGCGGTGCCGCTCTTGACTTTTCTCGGCTCGATGGCCGCGCTCTACGGCGCCGGCCTGGTGTGCTGGCTCTATGCCGGCATGACGCCCGAAGCCTATCTCGAGCGGCTGCGCGAGGCGATCTGGCTGCCGACGTTCGAGATCGGCCTCATCAAGGCGCCGTTCATGGCGCTCATGATCGGGCTCGTCGCTTGCGTCGAAGGCTTCGAAGTCGACGGCAGCGCCACTTCGCTCGGGCTCAAGACCACCGCCTCCGTGGTCAAATCGATCGTCCTCATCTTCCTGCTCGACGGCTTGTTCGCCGTGTTCTTCGCCGGGATCGGGATGTAGGCCATGTTGCAACGACGCGCAACGAAGCCGTGATCAGCGTGCGCGACCTCGTCGTCGGCTTCGGCGCCGCGCCGGTCATCGACCATTTGGCGCTCGACGTCTTCCGCGGCGAGATCCTCGGCTTCGTCGGCGGCTCGGGCGCTGGGAAATCGGTGTTGATGCGCACCATCATCGGCCTGTTGCCGAAGCACCAGGGCACGATCGAAGTTTTCGGCACCGACCTCGCCGGGCTTGCCGCGCGCGAGCGGCGCGCGATCGAGCGGCGCTGGGGCGTGCTGTTTCAGCAAGGCGCGCTGTTCTCCTCGCTCAATGTGCGCCAGAACGTGCAGTTTCCGATGCGCGAGCACCTCGACGTGTCGCCGCGGCTGATGGACGAGATCGCGCTCGCCAAGCTCGACATGGTCGGGCTCGACGCCGCAGCCGTCAGCGAGAAATTCCCGGCCGAACTCTCCGGCGGCATGATCAAGCGGGTGCGCTTTGGCGCGCGCGCTCGCGCTCGATCCCGAGATCGTTTTCCTCGACGAACCGACCTCCGGCCTCGACCCGATCGGCGCCGCGGAGTTCGACGCGCTGATCCGCACCCTGCAGCGCACGCTCGGCCTGAGCGTGTTCATGGTCACCCACGACCTCGACAGTCTGCACGCGGTCTGCGACCGCATCGCCGTATTGGCGTCGGGCCGCGTGATCGCGACCGGGCCGATCGAGACCATGCTGGCGTCCGAGCACCCCTGGCTCAAATCGTATTTCCGCGGCACGCGGGGGCGCCAGATCGCGCGCGATCCCGCGTCCCGCATCCGTCCACCACTGAGGACTGCAGTCCCTTATTGAAGATCTACGCAAAGAGGCCGTGCCCATGGAGACCAAAGCCAACTACATCACGATCGGCGCGTTCACGCTCGCCGTCATCGCCGGCGTGTTCGGCTTCGTCTATTGGTTCCAGAACAGCGGCGGCGGCGCGCGCATCGCGTATCGCATCGAGTTCGGCGGATCGGTGTCGGGGCTGCGGCCCGGGGCGACGGTCTTGTTCGACGGCCTGCAGGTCGGCGAAGTGACGCGGCTCGCGCTCGATCCGCATGATCCGCGCAAGGTCACGGCCATGATCGCGCTTCCGAGCTCCGTGCCGGTACGCGCCGACACCAAGGCCGCGCTGCAATTCCAAGGACTGACCGGCCTCGCCGAGGTGGCGCTCACCGGCGGCTCGCCGGACGCGCCGCTGCTCGTCGCCGACGCCGGCGGCATCCCCACCCTCACCGTCGGCCGCGACGCCGCCGCCGACGTGACGCAGGAGGCGCGCAACGTCCTTTCCCGCATCGACGGCCTGGTCGCCGACAACGAAGAAGCGCTGCGCGCGTCGCTGCGCAACATCGAGACCGTGACCTCGGCGCTGGCGCAGAATTCGCAGCGCCTCGATCACGTCATGGCCGGGCTCGAAACGCTGGCCGGCGGCCCCGACGGCAAGGGCCAGCTCGGGCTGGCGGTCGGGTCGATCCAGCATCTCGCCGACAACCTCGACAAACGCACCGACGAGATATCGGCCGGTCTGGTGCGCTTCTCCAATACCGGCCTCAAGGAATACGAGAGCTTGGCCGTCGACGGCCGCCGCACGCTCGCCGAATTGCAGAAGGCCATCAAGAACTTCGATCAGCACCCGAGCCGGCTGATCTTCGGGCAGTGAGAGCAAGTAACCGGCCGATCTGATTTGGTTCGTCGCTCTTGGGACCCCTCTTGGAGCCCGGTTCTTACCTAATCAGAAAGCCCGCCGCCGCGCCGGATGCGCTCGAGCGCCTGCTTGGCGGCGTTTTAGACCTCGAGCAAGTCCATGCCGTCGATTTTCTCCGCCGGAATGTTGTAGGCGGCGATGCGCTTGTAGACTTCCGGCACCGCGGAGTGGCGATGGATCTCGGTGCCGGTGGCGCAGTGATTGTTCTCGCAGACGAACAACACCGGCAAGCGCCACAGCCCCGCCATGTTGAGGGCTTCGTGGAAGGCGCCGCTCGTTCGCGTGCGTGATCGATGATGCGCGTGACGACGGCGGGCGGGACGCGCGGCATCCCGCCCGCTTGTCTCAACAACAACCCTTGAAGCGCCCCTTGCCCACCGCGTAGCGGGCCTCCTGGCGTTCCACGAAGAATTCTTCGTAGGTCATGATCGGCAGCCCGGGGTGGTTGGCTTGGCGATGCCGGACGTAAGTGTCGTAGTCCGGAATACCGATCATCAGCCGTGCCGCGCGTACGCTCCAGACCCTGACCGTCTCGCCGTGCTGTTTCCATTCGGCGAATTTGAGCGAGAGCAGGTCAGGCATGGCTACCTCCCGCGGCGGCGCCCGCGAACTCCACTTCGACCGCGGTCGCCTCGGGCGTACCGAGCGCCTTGCGGATGGCGAGGAAGCCGTAGACCACGATCGCGAGCACGACGAGGACGAACAGTGCCGCGAGCGTCGCGTCGAGATAGTCGTTGAAGATCACCCGGCGCATGGTCTCGAGCGAACTCGCCGGCGCCAGCACCTTGCCGGCGTCGAGCGCGGCCGAGAACACCCGCGCATGGCTGAGGAAGCCGACCGCCGGATCGGAGCTGAAGGCCTTCTGCACGCCCGCGGTCACGGTGGTGACGACGAGCCACGCCGCGGGAATGATGGTCACCCAGGCATAGCGCTGGTGCTTCATCTTGAAGAGCACGACCGTGCAGAAAGTGAGCGCGATGGCAGCCAGCATCTGGTTGGCGGTGCCGAACAGCGGCCACAGCGTCCAGATGCCGCCATAGGGGTCGATCACGCCCTGATACAGGATATAGCCCCACAACACGCAGGCCAGCGCCGACCCGATGATGTTGTTGGTCCACGACTTGGTTTCCCTGAAGGCGGGGACGAGATTGCCGATGAAGTCCTGCAGCATGAACCGCAACACGCGGGTGCCGGCATCGACCGTGGTGAGGATGAACAGCGCCTCGAACAGGATGGCGAAGTGATACCAGATGCCGGCCAGCGCCTGGCCGCCGAACAGGCTGGACAGGATTTGCGCCATGCCGACCGCGAGCGTCGGTGCGCCGCCGGTGCGCGACAGGATCGAGAGTTCGCCGACGTCATGGGCGACCTGCGTCAGCTGATCGGGCGTCACCACGAAGCCCATGCTGGAAACCACTTGCGCCGCTTGGGCGGCGGTGGTGCCGATCACTCCCGCCGAGGTGTTCATGGCGAAATAGACGCCGGGATGCAGCACGGAGGCGGCGATCATCGCCATGATGGCGACGAACGATTCCGCCAGCATGGCGCCGTAGCCGATGAACGGAATCTGGCTCTCGTTCTCGATCATCTTCGGCGTCGTTCCGGATGAAATCAGCGCATGCCATCCGGACACCGAGCCGCAGGCGATGGTGATGAACAGGAACGGAAACAGGCCGCCGGCCCACACCGGACCGGTGCCGTCGATGAACTTGGTCATCGCCGGCATCTGCAGATACGGCCGCACGATGATGATCGCCAGGGCCAGCAGCGAAACCACGCCGATCTTCATGAAAGTCGAGAGATAGTCGCGCGGCGCCAGCAACAGCCAAACCGGCAGCACCGAGGCGACGAAGCCATAGCCGATGATGATGAGCGCGAGCGTCGGGCCGCTGAGATTGAAATAGGCGGCGAGCTCGGGCGTCTGCGCCACGGTCTGCCCATAGACCAGCGCCGCCAACAGCAGCACCAGGCCGATGAGCGACATCTCGAGCACGCGGCCGCGGCGGACGAAGCGGCCATAGACGCCCATGATCAGCGCGATCGGAACCGTGCAGAACACGGTGAAGGTGCCCCACGGGCTGCCGACCAGGGCCTTGACCACGACGAGCGCGAGTACCGCGAGGATGATGAGGCAGATCAGCAATATGCCGATGCCGGCGATCATGCCGGCGACCGGTCCGAGCTCCGCGCGCACCATGTCGCCGAGCGAACGGCCGTCGCGCCTGGTCGACATGAACAGCACGGTCATGTCCTGCACGCCGCCGGCGATGACGACGCCCGCGAGGATCCACAGCGTGCCCGGCAGGTAGCCCATCTGCGCCGCCAGCACCGGCCCGACCAGCGGTCCGGCCCCGGCGATGGCCGCGAAATGATGGCCGTAGAGCACGTATTTGTTGGTCGGAACGTAATCGAGCCCGTCATTGTGACGGACGGCCGGCGTCGCCCGGCCGGGATCGATGCCGAGCGCCGTCTTGGCGATGAACAGCGCATAATAGCGGTAGGCGATCAGGTAGATGCACAGCGAGGCGATGACGAGCCACGCGGCGTTGACCGGCTCGCCGCGGCTCAAGGCGACGATGGCGAACGAGACCGCGCCGAGAACCGCGATCGCGCCCCATAGCAATTTCGTCTGGATTCCGTTGCCGTTCGACGCCAGCGCGCTCATCGCTTTCCTCCTGCGTTGCCCTCCTCGCGAAGCGGATTCGCGAGCGTGATTTTGCTCGTTAAAATTGGGCCGCTTGCCATGGCCGCGCTTTGACCGAAATCAATCGTGTGTTTTTTCGATCGAAAAAAACGCATCGGACACCGCCTTCGATGGCGGCGAGCTGGATTCATGACTTGTGCAGTGCACAACGTCTAAAAAAGTCGGCGCGCTCGAGTTTGAAATGCTTTAGAAATATCTTTCAAATAAACAAAACTGACGCGGCCGAGTCGGCGGCAAAGCGCCGCCTCGGTTCACGCGGCGATGCCGGGTGCTCGTTCGTGTTCGGCGATATCGGCCTCTTCGGGCGGCGCCGGCTGCGACAGGTCGGTCTCGACCCAGGGGATGATTTCGAATCGCCCGTCCTCGTGCTCGACCAGCGCCGTGCAGCTCTCGACCCAGTCGCCGCAGTTCATGTAGCGGATGCCGAAATTGTCGTGGATGACGGCGTGGTGGATGTGGCCGCAGATGACGCCGTCGACCTGGTGGCGCTGCGCCTCGTCGGCCAGCGTCTTTTCGAACGCGCCGATATAGTTGACCGCGTTCTTGACCTTCTGCTTCGCCCATTGCGACAGCGACCAGTAGGAAAATCCCATGCGGCGGCGCACCGCGTTGATGTAGCGGTTCACCACGATGGCGAGCTCGTAGGCGGTGTCGCCAAGGAGCGCGAGCCAGCGCGCGTGCTTGACGACGAGGTCGAAGACGTCGCCGTGCACCACCAGATAGCGGTGGCCGTCCGCGGCCTCGTGGATCGCCGTCTCCACCACCTCGATGCCGCCGAAATGCGTGCCGTAATAGTCGCGCAGAAACTCGTCGTGGTTGCCCGGCGCATAGATCACCCGCGCGCCCTTGCGGGCCTTGCGCAGCAGCTTCTGCACCACGTCGTTGTGCGCCTGCGGCCAGTACCAGCCCGACTTCAACTGCCAGCCATCGACGATGTCGCCGACCAGATAGATGGTGTCGGCGTCATGATAGCGCAGAAAATCCAGCAGGCGCTCGGCCTGACAGCCCCGCGCGCCGAGATGGACATCGGAAATGAAAAGAGTACGGAACCAACGCGTGCCGTGCTCGGTGGTCACGATGCGATTCTCTCAATCTGTAAAAACCTAATGGGCAGATAAATGCGTTCGATTGCAGAACGATGACAGAGCCGATGATCGCGATGGGCCGGGCATCTTTTGTTTTCACGGTGTTGTCACAACGCTTCGGTAACGTAGCGCGAATGAGACTGCCGATTCTCGCTCGGACGACGTTCTGCATCGCCATAATTGCAAGATTCAAAGCCTCCGGCCGCAATGCGGGCACCGGTGGTGACAGTGGCGGAACCGCCGGCTCAATCCTCTTGGTTCGATGCAAGTGAACCGTTCAAAGCGGCAGCATCGTCGCCTTGCGCCAGCGCTCCTTGGCAAGTCCCCCCCCTATCGAACTCCCAAACAAGCAATTTTTCGCCGACCAGTTCGTTAATCATGCGTTCTATTTCTTGCACTCGGCGTGCAGCGCTGAACGAATCATAGGCCAAAAACCGCCCACACACGCCAACGCCGGCAACCGCCACAAAAAGAGCAATAAAGAATCCAACGCCGATAGGTTGTTGCAATATGAAAACGATCAAGAATATCGCGACGGCGATCGCACTATAAACACTTGATATCCTGGCATTTATTTCAGACCTCAAACTGCCATATTCGGCCAGAAGAATCTGAACCTTTTCTCTCCTGATCTCACGTTCTTCACTCATTGCCGTCCTCCATTACATCGTGGCGGCCCGCAAGAAGGCTCTTGAATAATGATAAACCTAGGTTGCAGCCGAGGCCACCCGGATTGTTTCGTGCAAACAAGTTGCAAGTGCGCACCGAGTTCGACGTAATCGACCTGTGCCGTTGTTGGTTCCGCTTGCGCACTTCAGAAGTCATAAGTCTGTCACACCGCCGCGCTAGCTACTCGCCCGATGACAGCATCGATATACGTCGCGGCGGCCTTCTGCTTTACAGCCACAATTATTCATTGTGCTAGTACGGCAATCGCGATCCATCGTTTGCGTCGGAGTGGGTCGGAAAAGCGACTATTCAATACGCGGTCTGTACTACCTGTCAGCCTGGTGCGGCCAGTATGTGGCATCGACAATTACGGCTTTGAAACGCTCTCTTCCACATTTTCGCTGGATTATCCGCATTGCGAGATCCTATTTTGCGTCGCTGCGGCCGACGATCCCGTTGTTCCTCTCGTCCGTTCGCTGATCGCGGCGCACCCGAGCGCCGATGCACGGTTATTGATTGGCGACGAGAGGGTGAGCAACAACCCTAAGCTCAACAATGTGCTCAAGGGCTGGCACGCCGCACGCAACGACTGGATCATCATCGCCGACAGCAACGTGTTGATGCCGCCCGACTACATCAGGCGGTTATTCGCCAGCTGGAGGACGGATACCGGACTCGTTGCTTCGCCGCCGATTGGCTGCCTGCCGCAGGGACTTTGGGCCGAGCTCGAGTGCGCATTCCTCAACACTTATCAGGCGCGCTGGCAATACGTTGCCGACGCTCTAGGCTTCGGCTTTGCCCAAGGTAAGACCATGTTATGGCGGCGGGCCGATCTTGAAAGCGCCGGCGGCATCGAAGCGCTGGCCAACGAAGCGGCGGAAGACGCGGCATCCACCAAAATCGTCCGCGGTGCCGGCCTCAAAGTCCGGCTGATCGACCGGCCGTTGGCGCAGCCCCTGGGCCATCGCACCGCGGCTGAATTTTGGAATCGCCAAGTCCGTTGGGCTCGCTTGCGCCGGGCTACCTTTTTCGCATATTTCCTGCCTGAGGCGATTTCAGGCGGGGTGCCGCCAATGGTTGCGTTGGCGTTTGTGACGTATGCGACCGGACTGCCTGTAATTACTAGCGTCGTTTGTTTCGGCGTTATTTGGTACGCCATAGAAATGCTCGCTCGCAGCAATTGCCGGCTGGCGTCTTTCGCCGCTTTCTCCAATGTACAAGCTGGCCCGCGACCTGCTGTTGCCTGTTCTTTTCGCGACCGCGCTGTGTGGCGACGATTTTGTCTGGCGCGGCAACGAAATGCAGGTCGAGCGCATGCGGCCGCGCGGGATGATGGCGCGCGTGCGGCCGCGGCTCGTCGAACTGGCGCCGCGCGCCCGTGCACGGCTGCGCGAGTTGCGCGAACGGATGTCGTGATTTTTCGTTTTCTTGTTCGGTGCGACGTTCGCCGATTTTAGAATTCGTCCACCCGGCTACTGCATCCGCGCTGCATCGTCGGCGATCGCCTCGAGCGCCGCGGCCTGTTCGGGAAAATCCGCCGCGATCCAGGCCGCCTCGGCCGCGCGCATGGCGGCGCCGAGCGCCGGCCCCGCGGCCATCCCGCGGCGGAAGAAATCGGCGGCCTTGAGCGGGAAGACCGGCGCGGTCCAGCGCCGCGGCAGCGTCGCCAGCGCGGACCAGGCGGTGTCGGCTGCACCGGCTGACGAGCGCGCCCAGGCGACGAGAACCCGGTCGACGTAAGACTGCGCGCCGAGCTGATAAAGCAGCGCGCGCGCCGCGGGTTCGCCGGCCGCGGGCGCGACCCGCCACCAGCCGTCCAGCGCATCGAGCCGTTCGGTTTCCGCGTTGGCGAGGCGAAGCCGCTGCGCCAGCCGCTCGGCGTCCTCCGCGACCCATACGCCGAGCGCGCCGAGACGGCGCACGGCGTCGGGCGCCGTGCCGGTCTTATCCTCGACCTTCACCATGTTCTCGAAACCGGCAAGCAACGGCACGCCGCCGAGCACCATGCCGAGCAAACCGCTCTCCGCCATCGCCACGAGCGTCGCCGTCGCGCGCGGGGCGACGTAGGAGTTTCAACAGCTCCATGCGCACGCGCTCGCGCGACAGGGTTTCCAAGCCGGCCCGCGACGCGATGCAGGCGTGGAGACTTGCGAGCGTCGGGCCCGCCGTCACCGAACCAGGCCTGGAAGCGGAAGAAGCGCAGAATGCGGAGATAATCCTCGGCGATCCGCTGCAATGGATCGCCGATGAAGCGCACGCGGCGCGCCGCGATGTCGGCAAGACCGCCGACATAATCATGAACGACACCGTCGGCCCGCGCCGACAGCGCGTTGATGGTGAAATCGCGGCGCTCGGCGTCCGCCTTCCAGTCGCGGCCGAAGGCGACGCGCGCCTTGCGGCCGAAGGTCTCCACGTCTTCGCGCAAAGTCGTCACTTCGACCGGCGTATGGTCGACGATGACAGTGACGGTGCCGTGCGCGATGCCGGTCGGCACCGCCTTGCAGCCCGCCGCCTCGACCCGCCGCACCACCTCCTCGGGCACGGCCGTCGTCGCCACGTCGACCTCTTCGACCGGCATGCCGAGCAGCGCGTTGCGGACCGCGCCGCCGACCGCGCGCGCCTCCTCGCCGTCGCGGTCGAGCAGCGCCAGGAGGCGCGCGACCGGCCCGTCTCTGAGCCAGGCGGCGTCGCGCAAGTGGATGTCGTCCGTCATCGCACGACCCCCACGGCGTCGCGTGCGAACATCATCATGCGGCGTAAATCCGCTCGTAGAGATTGCGCAAAATGCCGGCCGTAATGCCCCAGATGTACCGATCGTTGAACGGCATGGCGTAATATTCGCGCACGATGCCGCGCCACTCACGGCTGCCGCGCTGGTGGTTCTTCGGATCCATCAGAAAGTCGAGCGGCACCTCGAAAGCTTCTTTGACCTCCCAGGGATTCAGCACGAGCGAAAAGTCCGGCTCGACGCGCGCCACCGTCGGCAGAATCCGGAAGCCGGAGAAGGTCAAATAAAGATCGAGGTAGCCGAGCGGCTCGATCAGCGCCGGCGCCAGCCCAACCTCCTCTTTGGCTTCACGTAGCGCCGCCGCGACCGGGCTTTCATCGCCCGGATCGATCTTGCCGCCCGGGAAGGCGACCTGGCCGGCATGGCTCGCAAGCTCCGCGGTTCGCAGCGTGAGCAATACCGTCGGCTCGCTGCGGTCGACCACCGGCACCAGCACGGCGGCCGGCTTTGTCGCGGCGACGCCGGCCTTTTCCCAGAGCGCCGGATTGAGGTCGAGGTCGCCGCGTGCGCCCTCGGCATTCGGGTCGATCAGCGACGGCGGCACGTCGAGGGTGAGGCGCGCGCGGGCGCGTTCGAAAAAATCATCCGCCCGCCGCGCGGTCCCGCGCCGCAGCGGCGCCGCTTGATCGTTCACGCCAAATCCCTCACCGCTTCGGCCGGCGCCATCGGAAAGAACACGCCCATCGACGTCACCCCGAACATCGCCCGGCCTTCAACTTCGCGCTCCTCGCCGCGTTCGACAAGGTCGAAGAACAGCGCGCGTTTGACGAGCGCCCACAGACCGCGGCGGACGTGAAGATAAGGCTTCAGTCCGCCGGTCGCCGCTTCCGGCTCGAACCGCAGCGCGTGCGCTTCGCTGCAGCAGATCCATTCGTCGACATTGGTGCGGAAATTCAGCGCCGGGCCGGCAGGCGTGTCGGCGGTCGTCAGTTCGACCGCCGTGAACGGCGCATCGTCGACGATGATGCCGCACTTCTCCACCGGCGTGACCAGAAAATATTTGTCGCCCTCGCGCTTGAGCACGGAGGCGAACAGCTTCACCAGCGCCGGGCGGCCGATCGGTGTTTTCATGTAGTACCAGGTGCCGTCCGCGCCGATGCGCATGTCGAGATCGCCGCAGAATGGCGGGTTCCATCGCTCGACCGGCGGCAGCCCTTTGGCGGCCTCGCCGCGAAGCACGCCGGTGATCGCTTCCAGGCCCGCTTGCCTTTCCCCCGCTTGCCCTTCCTTCGCCATGGTTCGCCGTGACAACGTTAAGCGTGGACCGACCATTCCGGGGCCCGCACCACTCGCGGGAACGTGATCGCGCGAACGCAATCGCCTCGCCGCACGCCCGAATTGTGTTCCCCGTGGATGCGAGAATCAGCGCAACATCGGCGTCCATGCGGCTGGCGCATATATTGCATCGCGCGAGTAAGGTGCAATGCGTCCTGCCATAAGCGGCGATGATACCTAGATGACGCCTATGTGACCCGATTGGGACTGCGGTTCAAGCCGCCTCGTTCAAGCCAAGGAGTTGCCCATGCCGGCTGCCGGCGGTGAAGGGATCGAGAAACTGGAAGACATGATCGTGCGGACCGCGGAGGCGACCGCCGATCACGTGCGGGCCGCCAAAGCCGCGATCGGCGCCATCATCTTCGGCCAGGACAAGGTGATCGAGCAGGCGCTCATTACGATCCTGTCCGGCGGCCACGGCCTCCTGCTCGGCGTTCCCGGCCTCGCCAAGACCAAATTGGTCGACACCATGGGCACCGTGCTCGGCCTCGACGCGCGGCGCATCCAGTTCACGCCCGATCTGATGCCGTCCGACATTCTCGGCACCGAAGTGCTGGAAGAGAGCGCGAGCGGCAAGCGCAGCTTCCGCTTCCTGTCCGGCCCGGTGTTCGCGCAGCTGCTGATGGCCGACGAGATCAACCGCGCCTCACCGCGCACGCAGTCGGCGCTGCTGCAGGCGATGCAGGAGCAGCACGTCACCGTCGCCGGCACCCGCTACGATCTGCCGCGGCCGTTCCACGTGCTGGCGACGCAGAACCCGCTCGAGCAGGAGGGCACCTACCCGCTGCCCGAAGCGCAGCTCGACCGCTTTCTGATGCAGATCGACGTCGGCTATCCCGACCGCGAGGCGGAGCGGAAAATCCTGTTCGACACGACCGGCGCCGACGAGACGCGGGCGAAGCCGGCGATGAGCGCTGAAGATTCTGATGGGCGCCCAGCGCCTGGTGCGCCGGCTGCCGGTCGGCGAATCGGTCGTCACCGCGATCCTCAACTTGGTGCGTTCGGCGCGGCCGGGGCCGGAAGGCGGCGAAGCCGCCAAGCTGATCGCCTGGGGTCCGAGCCCGCGCGCCAGCCAGGCGCTGATGCTGGCGGTGCGCGCGCGTGCGCTGCTCGACGGGCGGCTCGCGCCCTCGATCGACGACGTGCTCGATCTGGCCGAACCGGTGCTCAAGCACCGCATGGCGCTGACCTTCAGCGCCCGCGCGGAAGGCGAGAGCATCGAAGGCGTGATCGCGCGCCTCAAGGCGCGAATTGGATAGCGCGGAATGGCGGTCGGAGAGAGACGCGTCCTTCATCACGACATTCCGGCGGTGCAACGCGCGGTCGGCGACGGCCGCACCCTCGCCGCCGTGATGCCGCGCTTGATGCTGGAAGCCCGCCGCGTCGCCTCAACCGTGATCCACGGCCTGCACGGCCGCCGCCGCGCCGGGCCCGGCGAGAATTTCTGGCAGTACCGCCGCTTCGTCTCCGGCGAGCCGGCCGCCCGCGTCGACTGGCGGCGCTCGGCGCGCGACGATCATCTTTATGTGCGCGAACTGGAATGGGAAGCGGCGCACACGGTGTGGATTTGGCCCGACCGCTCGCCGTCGATGGTGTTCGCCTCGCCGCTGGTGCGCGACACCAAGCTCTACCGCGCGCTGGTCGTCGCGCTGGCGCTCGCCGAAGTGCTGGTCGAAGGCGGCGAGCGCGTCGGCATCCCCGGCCTGATGCCGCCGACCGGCAGCCGCAACGTGATCGAGCGCATGGCGCAGGCGATCCTGCATGACCGCGGCGAACGCACAAGCCTGCCGCCGAGCTTCGTGCCCGCCCCGCTCGCCGAGATCGTGCTCCTGTCGGACCTCTGGAGCGACATCGCCGACATCCGCGGAACCTTCACGCAACTTTCCGGCAATGGCGCGCGCGGCCATGTCGTGCAGATCGTCGATCCGGCCGAAGAGACGTTTCCGTATTGGGGCCGCGTCGAGTTCATCGAACCTGAAGGCGCCGGCCGCATCACCGCGGGCCGGGCCGAGACCTGGCGGGCGGATTATGCCGCGCGCATCCACCGCCACCGCGCCGACATCCGCGCCGAGACCGACCGGCTGGGCTGGAGCTTCATCATCCACCGCACCGACCGGCCGCCGAGCGAGCTTCTCCTTGCCCTCCACGCCCGCATCGGCGCCACGACGGGCGAGCGCGGCGCCGATGCGCCGCGCGCATCCGCGCCGATGGTGCCGGCATGATGGGCGCCCTTTCGCTCGGATTTGCCGAACCGCTCGTTCTCATCGGATTGCTGACGCTGCCGGTGTTGTGGTGGCTCCTGCGCCTGGTGCCGCCGCGGCCCCGCCGCATCGAGTTTCCGCCGACGCGGCTCTTGCTCGACGTAGTGCCGCGCGAAGAAACGCCGGCGCGGACGCCGTGGTGGCTGACCCTGATGCGGCTCGCGCTCGCGGCGCTCCTGATCTTCGCGGCCGCGGGCCCGCTTATGGAATCCGCCGGTCGCGGCGACCAAGACGCAGGGGCCCGATCGCCATCCTGATCGACAATGACTGGGCCGCCGCCACGACCTGGGACGCGCGCCTGCGCACCGCCGACGACATTCTCGCGCGGGCGGACGCCGACCACCGCGCCGTCGCGCTCGTTCCGCTCGGCGACGGGCCGCGCGACATCTCGTTCACCACCGCCGGCTCGGCGCGGGTGCGGCTGCATCAGATCAAGCCGACGCCGCACACCATCGCGCGCGCCGAGGCGCTGCCCGCGATCACGCGGTTTCTCGCCGCCACCGGCGACGTCGAACTGATCTGGCTGTCCGACGGGCTCGATCTCGGCGGCGGCAATGCTTTCGCGGCCGAGCTTGGCGCAGGCGCTCGGCCACCGCCCGATCACGATCGTCGCCGGCGGCATCGCCGGGCCGCGCGCGCTCACCGCGGCCGACAACGCGGCCGGCGCGCTCGGCGTCAAGGTACTGCGCGCCTCGACCGGCGCCGCGGAGGCCGGAACCGTGCGCGCGCTCGACCTCAAAGGCCTGCCGCTCGGCGAAGCCAATTTCACCTTCAAATCCGCCGACACCGAAACCACCGCCGAGTTCGATCTGCCGGTCGAAATCCGCAACGACATTGCGCGCATCGACATCGTCGGCGAACG
Organism: uncultured Pseudomonadota bacterium; assembly: GCA_963745155.1. Taxonomy (GTDB): domain Bacteria; phylum Pseudomonadota; class Alphaproteobacteria; order Rhizobiales; family Xanthobacteraceae; genus BOG-931. The sequence goes on from CAVUWO010000020.1 coordinate 143,308, forward strand.
TTCCGCCGGCGCCGTGGCAGCTCCTCGACAAGCGCTCGAGCCGCCGCACCGTCGGCATCGTCTCCGGCGCTACCGCCGACACCTCGCAGCCGCTCGTTGTCGTCGAGCTACTACATCGAGCGCGCGCTCGGTCCGTTCGCCGACGTGCGGCTCGCGCAAAACGAATCGCCCGCCGAAGCGGTGACGCATTTCATCGATCAGAACCTGCCGATGCTGGTGCTCGCCGACGTCGGCAACGTCGCCGGCGACGCCCATGACCGTCTCGCGCGCTGGATCGACGAGGGCGGCGTGTTGGTGCGCTTCGCCGGACCACGGCTGGCCGCCTCCGACGACGATCTCGTTCCGGTGCGGCTGCGGCGCGGCGGCCGCATCCTCGGCGGCAGCCTGAGCTGGGACAAGCCGCAGCCGCTGGCGGCGTTCTCGCGCGAGAGCCCGTTTGCCGGCCTGCCGATCCCGAACGACGTGACGGTAAGCCGCCAGGTGCTGGCCGAACCGGATTCGGCGCTGAGCGAAAGCACCTGGGCGACGCTCGCCGACGGCACACCGCTCGTCACCGCCGCGCGGCGCGGCAAAGGTCTGCTGGTTCTTTTCCACGTCACCGGCGACACCCGCTGGTCCGATTTGCCGCTGTCCGGCACCTTCGTCGAGATGCTGCGGCGCATCGTCTCGCTTGCCGCCGCGACCAGCCACGCCGCGGCCGACAATGCGAAGGGCAAGGCGGCGCGCGAAATCTTGTCGCCGAGCCACGCGCTCGACGGCTTCGGCGCCTTTGTGGCGCCGCCGCCGACGGCGCGGCCGGTGGCGGCGGATTTCGCCGGCAACGCCAATGCCGATCATCCGCCCGGATTCTACGGGCCGCCGGAAAACATGCTCGCCGTCAACACGCTCGCCGCGACCGACCGGCTCATCCCGCTCGATTTCTCGGCCCTGACGACGGCAAGCCGCGACGTCTACCGCACCACCGAACCGCGCGATCTGCGCGGCCCGATCTTCCTCGCCGCGCTCGCTCTGCTCGCGCTCGATACGCTGATCGTGCTCTATCTCGGCGGCGGTCTCGCCCGGCTCCTGCCGCGCACCATGCGCGGTGCCGCAGCCTTGCTCGCTCTGTTTGTCGTCGCCGCGTTTGCCGTCCCGCGCGCCTACGCCGGCGAAGCACTGAACCAGGCGGCGCCGCCGGCGGCGCTCGAGACCAGGCTCGCTTATGTCGTCACCGGCGACACCGAGGTCGATTCCATCAGCAAAGCCGGTCTCGGCGGCCTCACTTTGTTCCTGGCGCAGCGCACCGCGCTCGAGGGCGGCGAGCCGATCGGGCTCGACATCGCGCACGACGAGTTGGCGTTTTACCCGCTGATCTATTGGCCGATCGTCCCCGGCGCCCCGCCGCCTTCGAGCGAAGCACTCAAACGCATCGACACCTACATGAAGCAGGGCGGCACGGTGCTGTTCGACACCCGCGACGCGGTGGTGGCGCCGCCGGGCGCCGGCGGCGAAACGCGCAGCCCGGGCATGCTCGAACTGCGCAAAATCCTGTCTTCGCTCGACATCCCCGAGCTCGAGCCGGTGCCGCGCGACCATGTTCTGACCAAGACGTTCTATCTGCTGCGCGACTTCCCCGGCCGTTTCAATGCGGGCCAGCTCTGGGTCGAGGCGCATGCCGGCGGCCAACGACGAGCAGACCTCGCGTCCGGTGCGCGCCAGCGACGGCGTCTCCTCCATCATCATCACGTCCAACGACCTCGCCGGCGCCTGGGCGATCCGGCCGGACGGCCAGCCCATGCTGCCGATGGTCGAGGACGAACCGCGGCAGCGCGAACTCGCCTTCCGCGCCGGCGTCAACATCGTGATGTACACGCTCACCGGCAACTACAAGGCGGACCAGGTCCACGTGCCGGCGCTGCTCGAACGGCTGGGGCAGTAGGAGAGTGCTGAAATGTCCTGGTCATTGCGAGCGAAGCGAAGCAATCCAGAGTCACTGCTGCCGACTTTGGATTGCTTCGTCACTTCGTTCCTCGCAATGACGGCGGAGTGATTAGGAGAACCCGTTGAACTTCGGTATCGCGTTCGCGCCGCTCGTCAGTTCCGAAATTCTCTGGGCGGCCGCCGCCCTGGCGGCGGTGCTGGCTCTGCTGCTGATCGCCACGCGCAGCCGCGGCGCCATCGTGCGCGCCGTCGCGTTCGCTTTCATCGTGCTGGCGCTGGCGAACCCCTCCTTCACGCGCGAGGACCGCGATCCGCTCAGCTCCGTCGCCGTCGTCGTGGTCGACAAGAGCCCGAGCCAGGATTTCGGCGACCGCGCGCGGCAGACCGAAGAAGCGCGCGCCGCCGTCGTCGAGCGGCTGCACCGCGTGCCCGGGCTCGAGGTGCGCGTGGTCGAGGCCGGCCAGTCGAACGCCGAGACCGACGGCACCCGCCTGTTCTCCGCGCTGAGCGCGAGCCTCGCCGACGTGCCGCCCGATCGCGTCGCCGGCGTCATCATGATCACCGACGGCCGCGTCCACGACGTGCCGGCCGACGCCGGCGCGCTCGGCTTTGCCGCGCCGCTCCACGCCCTCGTCACCGGCAACAAGAACGAGCGCGACCGCCGCGTCGCGCTCGTCGCCGCGCCGCGCTTCGGCATCGTCGGGCAGCCGCAGACCATCACTTATAAGGTCGAGGATCAGGGCGCCAACGCGCGCACCGCGCGAAGTGACGGTGCGCCGCGACGGCGAAGTGGTGGAGACGGGCCCCGTGCCGGTCGGCGTCGCGCAGAATGTCGACATCCCGATCCCCCATGGCGGCCCCAACATCGTCGAGATCGAAGCGGCGCCGCTCGACGGCGAACTCACCACCGTCAACAATCGCGCCGTGGTGTCGATCGACGGCGTGCGCGACAAGCTGCGCGTGCTTGCTCGTCTCCGGCGAGCCCCATGTCGGCGAGCGTACCTGGCGCAATCTGCTCAAGTCGGACGCCTCGGTCGATCTCGTCCATTTCACCATTCTGCGGCCGCCGGAAAAGCAGGACGGCACGCCGATCAACGAACTCTCGCTGATCGCGTTTCCGACCCGCGAACTGTTTCAGCAGAAGATCAACGAGTTTCAGCTCATCATCTTCGACCGCTACGCCCGCCAGGGCGTGCTGCCGATGATCTATTTCGACAACATCACGCGCTATGTGCGCGACGGCGGCGCCGTGCTCGTCGCCGCCGGACCCGATTATGCGAGCCCGACCAGCATCTGGCGCACGCCGCTCAACGCCATCCTGCCCGCCGAGCCGGACGGCACCATCACCGAGCGCGGCTTTCACGCGCGGCTCACCGACCTCGGCAAGCGCCATCCGGTGACGCGCGACCTCGAGGGCTCCGACAGCGATCCGCCGCACTGGAGCCGCTGGTTCCGCATGATCGACACCCGCAACGCGACCGGCACGACGGTGATGCAGGGCCCCGACCACAATCCACTGCTGGTGCTTTCGCGCGAAGGCGAAGGCCGCGTGGCGCTGCTCCTGTCCGACCATATCTGGCTGTGGGCGCGCGGCTTCGAAGGCGGCGGCCCGCATCTCGATCTGCTGCGGCGGCTGTCGCACTGGCTGATGAAGGAGCCCGAGCTCGAGGAAGAAGCGCTGCGGCTCATCGTCAGCGGCCACGATTTGATCGTGCGGCGGCAGACCATGGGCGAAACCGTCGCCGACGTGACGCTGACCTCGCCCGCGGGCGCGACCCGCACGCTCAAGCTCGATCCGAAGGAGCCGGGCGTGTGGGAAGCGAGCGTTCCGGCGAACGAACTCGGGCTGTGGCGCGCGACCGACGGCAAGGTCACCGCGCTCGTCAATATCGGCCCGGCCAATCCGCGCGAGTTCGCCGAAGTCACCTCGACCACGTCGGTACTCGCGCCGCTCGCGTCAGCAACCGGCGGCGACGCCCGCCGCCTCGATGACGGCCACGGCCTCGCCGTCCCGCGCATCCTCGCCGTGCGCTCCGGCGACACCTATCACGGCGACGACTGGATCGGCCTGAAAATGCGCGACGCCAGCGTCGTCCGCGGCATCGGCGTGCTGCCGGCGTTCGCCGGCTTTTTGGGGCTGCTGTTGTTGCTCGGCAGCGTCGCCTGGACCTGGGCGCGCGAGGGGCGGTGAGTTCACCTCGCCACTGGCCGGATCGTTAGTCCGCCTCAAGAGGCTTTTTAGCGTGCCTCGGTCATGGCCCATTCGGGAGACGATCATATCGCCTATCCGACGCCCTTGAGCCGGTCGACAACTTGGACGATTGGCAATCTGACCGAGGCTGCGCTCACGCCCGATGCCGCCGCTACCGTCCCCTACCGCGCCGGATCGCCAATTTCGGGTAATTCCCAGTGGAAAGGAATAATCCACAGCTTTTGTTGCTTGCGGTTTAGGAATTGTGCCCGATGATAAGTTTGGTGATTTGTAATTCCGCGTTTCACCCATCAGAGAGGAAGGTGAATTTAAAAATGACGACCGGTAAGAAAGCCGCCTCGGACGCGGGTCGAATTCTCAGCGATCCAAAGTCCACCAAAAAAGAAAAGGAAGTAGCAGCTTCAGATCTTGCCCAAGCCCGCAAGGGGAAGGGCAAATAGCAACGGTTCAGTTTCCCGAACCGCTGCTACCCGCAAGGCGCTCCTCAGCCAACTTCACTGCGACGTGACGGTTGAGTGCGTCCGAAACAAGAGTCGGTACCAACGCGGGGCCTATCGGGCCCCGCGTTGCATCATAGGCGCTCCGTAGATCGCCCTGCTTATCCCATACTACAATCGCGAAGCCGGATATGTCGTCGCCTAATTGATCCACAGCAGCTTTGCATCGCTCGAATAGGGATTGCCGCATATCGCGTCCAGCCACGCGGCGTTGCTCGTCGGTCACAGCCTTAAGCGAGACAGGCCTCATGAATCTCTCCGATAGCGAAAACCGAACCTGCCTCGTCTGAGTTGGTTCCGCAAGAATCCAGCGCGAGTCATTTATATATCCGCCACCCATGGTTGTAAAACAACGGACAGTCCGTGGTCGCCAACGCTGGGCTAATCCCCATTGCTTGGGTCAGATTGTCACTTTTGCGCAGATCGGGCTCGTACCGGAAAGCGCGATCGATGCATCGCGGGAGCTGCGAAGGCTGGTCGCGGAAATCGGCGCGGCGTTACGGTTGCTCGGTCGGCAGAAAGACCGGATGAACCAACCTCGCCTCTCACTGCGTCACCGCCTCGTCTACGGGTCCTATTATTGTTGACAAATGTCCCTCTTTCCGGTACGAGTTGCGAATCTTGCTCACTTGAGGAACGCGTTCTAGAGGCGATCCCTGAATGCGGAGCGAGATGCGGTGCCCGCGCGCGGTTTCGCAAACCGCTCCCGGGCAGCTTCGGGCATCATCGGACCGGCACTACGACCGGTCTGGGAGGTGCGTTCCCTGGACTGGGACTGGCGGGCGCGGGTAACGCCCGTTTAGAAGCGTGAGGTCTCCGTGCCCCGGTTGGCGCGGCCTTACAGGATCGAACGTCCCGCCTCGTACCCAGGAAGCCTGGCCTGAAGTTGCGCCCGCGGGCCGAGAGGCCCAACGGCAAGAGCCGCGGTGGAACGCCGACAGGCGAGCGCGTCCCGCTGGACGCGCGCCGCGCCCGATGGCGCGGAGGTTGGACGACACGTCTGCCGGCGTTCCGCCTTCCTTTTTCGTCATTGCGAGCGAAGCGAAGCAATCCAGGCGGCGGTGTCGCGGATTACCTCGGACCAAACAGATTGCGGCGGCGCCGCCTGGATTGCTCTGATGTCCCAAGTCAAGGCGCTGGGCAGCACGTGTTGTTGCCTCACGTTCGGCGCGGGAGGCGATCGAGGGGACGGTCGTGCAACGGAAGGAGCGAAGCCTTGAGACGTCGGTCAACAACCTCTGATTCGCGGGTTCTCGCAGGTCCGTGTGTTCGTCCGGGGCTTTCCCTGTCTTCGTACGGGCGTCGATCTTGCGACCGGCCTCCAAGCAATCCTCGGGAATTCCCCACCGTGGCTGCGCTCCCGCCGTTGCACGCTTTTTGAGTTCACCGGACCTTGCTGCCCCGGTTGGCTCCCTATGATTGATGGCGCCGTTGCGGCGCGGCCGCGAACCGGCGCGCGGTCAGGTCGCCGCAGTCGCCGAGGTGACCTCGCGGCTGACCGCCCAGATGAAGCCGGCGAGCTCACGGGCGACCGCGGTGATGACGACGGTCTTGCGCTTTCCCTTCTTGATCAGCGCCCGGTAGCGCCCGCACAGCCGCGACTGCGTCTTCCAGGCGATGGCGCGGACGGAAGGCGGCGCCGCGGCCACCTTGGCCTGTTTGGCCGCACCGACCCGCGGCGGATGCTGATAGCTCCACGCGCACTCCACCAGAATGCGTCGGGCGTGGTTGTTGCCAGCCTTGGTGATCGGCCCGCGTTTGATGGTGTCGCCTGTGGAGTCTTCCGACGGCACCAGGCCGAGATAGGCCATCAGCTGGCGCGGCGTTTGAAAGCGCGACAGATCGCCCACCTCGGCCAGAAACCCACTGGCCGAAACCAGATCGATCCCGCGCATCGCCATCAACGCCGTCACAATCTCGCAAAGCGACCAGTCCTCGACCGCAGCGCGGATCGCCTGTTCCAGACGTTCGATCCGATCTTGCGCCTGGCGCACCGCCAACAGCATCTCCTCGAAGACGATGCGCTGCTCCACGGAGGCGAGCTTCACGCTCGCCAGCCAACCCATATAGGCCTTGCTCCAACTCTTCTTGCCAGCAAAGTGCAGCCCCTGCCGCAACAGCAACGCCGCAACCTGCTGGCGCTTCGCCCGCAGATCGGCGACCGCCGCCGTGCGCGCCCGGGTCAGATCGCGCATCGCCTCATGCCTCGTGTCGGGCACCCATACCGCCGTCAACTCGCCGGCGCGCAACAGCTTGGCCAGGCCGAGCGCGTCGCGCCGGTTGGTCTTCACCCGATCGCCAGGCTTCTTTGGAACGAGTGAGGGCGCAACCACCAGGCAGTCGTGCCCAAGGCTCTTGATCTGCCGATACAATCCATACCCGGTCGGCCCCGCCTCGTAGCAAAACGTCAGCCGCGCATACTTGCCGGCAAGCTTGCGCACCAGCTTCGCCGTCGCCGCCGCACTGTTCTCGATCTCGCCGAAATACCGCACCTCGCCCGCGCGCCCGGTCGCGGCGATCGCAACCGCATTGCGCAACTTCGACGTATCAAAAGCCACGTAAGCTTCGCTATGATCGCTCATGACTCACCCTCCTTGCCTGAGGCTCTGCCCGGCCTATCCGGGTAACCCTCGCAAACGCATCGAGGGTGAGTCGCCTCTCGCTAGGAAGGGGACATACAGTCTTCGTCGCTGCGCTCCTCGCAATGACGAGACTTTCACGTGGTGTAACAAAAACTCGGGCGCCCACGCGTCGCGAGAGCGATGGATGTTGTTTTGAGCAAAGCAACGACCAAACAACGGATAACCGAACGCTATGTGGCGCGGTTCAATGCCGAGAAGGCCGCGCTCAAACGCGCGTACTGCAATCTGTTCGGGTTCTGGCGTGCTTGTGCCCTGAAACGCTGCCGCAGGGAGAGAGCCTGCCGCGGCGATGCCGGTGTCTGCCTCGCGCGCCGCGTCCACGAGGTGTCGCGCGATAATCAATGGCAGGCGCGGCAGCTGTTCATGCGTGCGACGCCGGCGGAGGCGGGGCCGCCGGAGCGGACTGCGCGTGAGTTTTTGCCCGGCGCGTTGGTGTAGGCGGGACGGCGATAAAAATGCTACCCCGTTTCCCACTCCGGCCGGATCGGGCCGGAGACGCCGTCGAAGGCGCCGGGGGTGAGTTCGGCGACGAGGAGGCGCGCCGGGTCGACCGGGCCGGGCATGGTCGCGCGGCCCGGCGGAACGGGCTTGAAGCCGCATTTGCCGTAATAGGACTTCGTCGCCGACCAGGACGACCAGCCGGTGGCCTTTGGCGCGGGCCGCCTCGAGCGCGCGCATGATCAGGGCCTTGCCGATGCCGTGGTCGCGGAACGGCGGCTCGACGGTGAGCGGGCCGAGGAGCAGCGCCTTGGTCTCGCCGATGCGCACCGGCGACAGCCAGACCGAGCCGACCAGGAGCGTGCCGATGCGCGCGGTGAACGAGACGTCGCGGCTATGCGCAACCTGCTCGCGCAGGCGATAAGCCGTCTTGGCGTAGCGGCCGGGCCCGAAAGTGCGCTCGTGCAGCCGTTCGATCGCCGGCGCGTCGCTCCGGCAGTCTCCGGCAGGATGGTGAGGGAAATGTCGGTTACCGTCGCGTCGTTCGTCATCGTGACCCGGAAAATGACTGAAATTGGCCCGCCGCGGACATTAATCCCGGCCAGCCCCAGCTTGCTGAAGCCCATCCGCCATGACCCATGCGTTTCCGTCAAGGCCGCCGTGCCCTACCCTGCCCCCGGGTCCGATGAATGCTTAAATGCGGACGCAGGAACAATTGGAGCGCAAAGACATGGCACTCGGCCTGCTCGAACGCGGCGCGTGGCAAGAGAACGATGCCGCCCGCATCAAGGACGGCCGCTTCGTGCGCCCGCCGACCACCTACCGCAATTTCGTCACCGCCGACGGCAGCCCCGGCCCGACCGGCGAGGGCGGCTTTCCCGCCGAAGCGGGCCGCTATCATCTCTATGTCTCGCTCGCCTGCCCGTGGGCGCACCGCACGCTCATCTTCCGCAAGCTGAAGAAGCTCGACGACGTGATCTCGGTGTCGGTGGTCGAGCCGCTGTTCGGCAAGCGCGGCTGGGAATTCGGCACCGGGCCGGGCGCGACGCTCGACACCGTCAACGGCAAATCGACGCTCGCCGACATCTATCTCCTCGCCGACCCGAACTATACCGGCCGCGTCACGGTGCCGGTGCTTGTGGGACAAGAAGCGGCACACCATCGTCAACAACAAATCCTCCGAAATCATCCGCATGCTCAATTCGGCGTTCGACGCGTTCACCGACGGTGCACACCGACTACTATCCGGCCGCGCTGCGCGCCGAGATCGACCGCATCAACGCCTGCGTCTACGAGACCGTCAACAACGGCGTCTACCGCGCCGGCTTCGCCACCACGCAGGCCGCCTACGAAGAAGCCGCGCGCGCGTTGTTCGCGACGCTCGATCAGCTCGAAGAGCGGCTGTCGCGCCAGCGCTATCTCGTCGGGCGGCAGATCGACCGAAGCCGACTGGCGGCTGTTCACCACGCTCATCCGTTTCGACGCGGTCTATTACAGCCACTTCAAATGCAATCTGCGCCGCATCGTCGACTATCCGAATCTGTGGAATTATCTGCGCGACCTTTATCAGGTGCCGGGCGTGGCCGAGACGGTGAGCCTCGATCACATCAAGCGCCACTATTACGGCAGCCACCGCAACGTCAATCCGACCGGCATCGTGCCGATCGGACCGCTGATCGATTTCACCGCGCCGCACGACCGCGCGCGGTTCGGGTGACGGACCCAATTTTTAGCTGATGAGGACGCGCCGCGGCCCGGTGGGCGTGACGCGTCCTGATCAAACAACACGCAGCTACCAAGCGTAATCGTAATTGTAGCAATTGTTGTAGCCGTAATAGTACGGGTCATTGCAGTAGCCGTAGCCGTAGTCACCGTCGTAGGCATAGAGACCACCCAGACCCCAGCCATAACCGCCGTAGCCGTGATGCCAGCCGCCGTGGCCCCAATGGCCGTGATTCATGGCCATGCCGCGACCGGCAAAGCCGCCGGCACGCGCGCCATTGAAGCCGCCGGCACCGGCAAACGCACCATGCGCCGCGCCGAAATCCACCGGCGTGACCGCCGATGCCACCGCCGCCGCCGCCGATGCCGCCGCCATGCCCGCCGCGCGCCAGAGCGCCGGTCGAAATCGCCGCCGTGCCGAGCGCGACTGCCGCGACGAGTGCCACCACCTTCATGCCGCATGGAACTCTCCTTATGTTTCCAAATTCACCATGCCTGCCAACGCCCACGGCAGGCGCAGGTTGCCGGTGTGCCAGCTGCTATGACCAAATGACGCGGCTCATGAAAATGATAAGATGACGAACAAAGCAATGCAGTGCGGCGGCTTCTACCAAAGTCTCGGAGACGGGCTCCCCGGCCAATACTTCGGCGAGGCGCCGACGCGTTGCCTCGGTCGTGCCCTCCGGCAACGCATCGGGCGCGAAAGAAGCCGTGGGCGATGATTTCGCGGTTCGGCTGCGGCGGCGCGATCTGGCGGAACGAGCGCACGACATAGAGCGCGACATGGTCGCGCCGGGCGACGCGGCGATTGTAATAGATCGCGAAGAGAGCGCGGCGGCGCGTCGAGCGCGATGTTGCCCTCTTCGAGCAATTCGCGGCCGAGCGCGGCGACGAGCGTCTCGCCCGCCTCGACGCCGCCGCCCGGCATGTGCCAGCCGGCGACGTAACTGTGCTTGACCAGAAAGACGCGGCCCTGTTCGTCGAGCGACGAGGGCGCGCACGCCGATCGTCAGCCCGCGCGTCACGCGCCAATAGGCATGGAAAAAGCGCCGGAGCACCGGTTCGAAAAAGAGGCGGATGGCGCTGAACTCGGATTGGCGGGCCATGAGCCTTCCTGCGCAAATCCGGGCCAAAGATCAACGCATGCCCCGAAGCCAAATGGGCAGGCGTTGCGCTCGACTTGGTGTGCAATTGGTGCGCAATGCGTGGCTGCCAGGTTGACGCCGCGCCAAAGGCTACGCTAAAGAGGCCCGACCGTCGTTTAGAAAAATTCTAAATTAGCCGGCTGCGGCATCGCTCGGTGTCAACAACCCTCGGAACCACGCTGTGAAGAGCTTTGCGGAACTGGGCGAACGCGAGATTCTCGCGCTTGCCATCTCCAACGAGAACGAGGACAGCCGCATCTACCGCTCGTTCGCGGACGGGTTGCGCGGCTCCTATCCCGACACCGCGACGATGTACGACAAGATGGCGGTCGAGGAGATCGAGCATCACGACATGCTGCTCGATACTCTACCGCAAGAAATTCGGTGAATTTCTGCCGCTGATCCGCCGCCAGGACGTCAAGGGCTTCATCCAGCGCCACCCCATCTGGCTCAACCGGCCGCTCGGCCTCGATGCGGTGCGCAAGTTCGCCGAGAACATGGAATTCGAGACGGCGCGGTTTTATCGCCGCGCCGCGGAAACCGCGCGCGACGAGGCGGTGCGGAACCTTGCTCACGCGCCTTGCCGCCGCCGAGGACAAGCACGAAAAGCTCGCCCAGGAACTCGGCGAAGAGATCGCGCCGAGCGCGCGCGCCGCCGAGGACGAGACCGCGCGGCGCATGTTCGTGCTGCAATACGTGCAGCCCGGCCTCGCCGGGCTGATGGACGGCTCGGTCTCGACGCTGGCGCCGTTGTTCGCCGCGGCGTTCGCCACCCACAACACCTGGTCGACATTTCTGGTCGGTCTTGCGGCCGCGATCGGCGCCGGCATTTCGATGGGCTTTCGCCGAAGCCTTGTCCGACGACGGCTCGCTGACCGGGCGCGGCGCGCCGGTGGTGCGCGGCGTCGTCTGCGGGCTGATGACCACGGTCGGCGGCCTCGGCCATGCGCTGCCTTATCTCATTCCGCATTTCTATGCGGCCACCGCGGTCGCCTTCGTCGTCGTCGCGATCGAGCTGGCCGTCATCTCCTGGATCCGCACCCGCTATATGGATACGCCGTTCCTGCAGGCGGCGTTCCAAGTCGTCGTCGGCGGCGTGCTCGTCTTCATGGCCGGCATTCTCATCGGCAGTTCGTGAGCCGCCGCCGGCGCGACTTGGCTTATTGTCAGACCCCGATGTTCGTGCTCGCCCATTTGTCGGATTTGCATCTCGCGGCGCGGCCGCGGCTCATCGAGCTTGCCGGCAAGCGCGGCCTCGGCTTCATCAACTGGCAGCGCGGCCGCAAGCGCATTCATCGCCCGGAGATTCTGGATGCGATCGTGCGCGACCTGCAAAACCTGCGCGGTCGACCATGTCGCGGTGACCGGCGACCTCGTCAACCTCTCGCTGCCGTCGGAATATTTGCGCGCACGGAGTTGGCTGGAAACGATCGGGCGCGCCGGCCGACGTCACCGTCATTCCCGGCAATCACGACGTCTATGTGCCGCGGGCGCGTCCCTGGCCGAGCGAGTTCTGGGGCGCCTACATGCAGGGCGACGCGCCGATGAGCCGCGGCTCGTTTCCGTTTCTGCGGCGGCGCGACGGCGTCGCGCTGATCGCGCTGTCGTCGGCGGTTCCGACCGGCCCATTCATGGCGACCGGCCGGCTCGGACCGAGCCAACTCGCCCGCCTCGGCGACATGCTGGAAGCGAGCCGCGGCTTGTTCCGCGTCGTGCTGATCCACCACCCGCCGGTGACGCCGGAAAGCCGGCATCTGCGCCGCCTGATCGATGCCGCGGAGCTTCGCCGGTGCTGGCGGAAAAAGGCGCCGAGTTGTTGCTGCACGGCCACGACCACCGCCGCGCCATCGTCTGGCTCGACGGACCGCATGGCGTAATTCCAGCCATCGGCGTCCCCTCGGCGTCCGCGCGGATGCCCCACGGCACCGAAGGCGCCGCCGGCTACACGCTCTTCCGCATCGACGGCGAGCCCGGCGCGTGGCGCTGCGAGATGATCGCGCGGCAACGCGACGGCGACCATATCCACGAAGCCGGGCGTGAGACGCTGCAGTATCCGCTCGCTGCTGCCCCGGCACGGTCGATAGCGACGAACGCCTAAAGCCGGCTCGCCACCAGCGCGCCCGCCGCCAGCAACGTCAGCACGCCGACCAAAAATCCGAACACCAGCGCGCCGAACGCGCGCCAGCGCCGGCGGCGCCGTTCGCGCGAGGCCTCGCGGGCGCCGATGCGCGTGATGAGTTCGGGGTCCTCGGCGAGCGCGCGCTCGCGCTCGATCAGTCGCCGCGCCACATAGGCGGTCACGGCGCGGACGATGTCGGGAATGTCGTGGGACTCGGCGAGCACGCGGCGGCCGACGCGCGTGTCGTGCAAAAAGCGATAGGACCGCTTGTCGCGCCCCATGGCGATGTGGGCGACCGCGTCGATCCACAGTCGCGGCGTGTCGCCCCGGCTCAAACCGCGATCGAACAATTCGATCTCCGGACGGAATTTCGGCGAACAGCGGATCGAGCGCTTCATTCAAAAGTTCGAGCCGCGCGACCTCGGCATCGCGCAGATCGACAACGACGCCGGTGCGCTCGGCCGCCTCGACGCGCGCCTGATGCAACGCCACCTGCAGCGGCGAACGCGGTTCGCTTTGGCCCGTCGTCTCGGACGATTTCTTTTTCTTGCCCCACATCAATCGGTCGCCGCCCGATGCCTGTCCCAGGCCGAAACGATACACCAACGGCGCCGCGGGCAGAAGCGCCCGAACGTACCCGCTCATGCGCGGGGCACAACGCCGTACGGGCGCGCCCAGCCAAGCCCATCCTCGGTTCGCCCGCGCGGACGGTATTCGCAGGCGACAAAGCTCGGATATTGCAGCCGATCGAGGACGGCGAAAATCTCCGGATAGTTGACTTCGCCCTCGTCGGGTTCGTGCCGCGACGGGACGGCGGCGATCTGAACGTGGCCGATGAGCGGCAGATGCGTTTCGAAGCGGCGGATGAGGTCGCCGCCGAAGATCTGCACATGGTAGAAGTCGAACTGGATGCGCACATTCGCCCGGCCGACCTTGCCGATAATGTCGGCGGCGTGTTCGACACGATTGAGGAAATAGCCGGGCCGGTCGCGCGGATTGATAGGCTCGATCAGCAGCATCAGTCCCGCCGCCTCCGCGGCCTCCGCGGCGCGGGAAAGATTGTCGATGAAAACCTTCTCTGCCGTCGGCCGCTGTTCCGCGGGCACATAGCCGGCAAGACAATGAATGCTGCGGCCGCCAATGGCGACGGCATAATCGACCGCGCGTTTGAACGCGTCTGCCCACTCGCGTTCACGTCCCGGCACTGCGGCCAGTCCCGCGTCGCCGTCGCGACCGGGCGGCGTGTTGACGCCGAGTTGCGTCAGGCCGTGCCGTGCCAATTGCTCCCGCACCGCGGCAGACGGCATGTCGTAAGGAAACAACAATTCGACCGCATCGAAGCCGGCCGCTGCCGCCGCGCCGAAGCGCTCGATCGGCGGGATCTCGGTGAAAAGGCAGGCGAGGTTGGCGGCAAAGTGCGGCATGACCTGAGAACCCTAGCGCGGACGAACCGGACGCGAAACCACAACGCTGCAGTGCAACATACGTTGCCCACACGTCGTGGGCAGTATTGGGATTTAGCCCATATCTATGCCCACCTGCCAAGTGGGCGATTTTGTGGTTGACCCCATACACCGTTATCGGTTTCGATGATGGCCAGAATAGCTGGATGAACCGGCTCGCAGGCGCACCGCGGCATCGCGGGTGTCGATTGGATCGAGGAAACACAGGCGTATGCCATGAACGCCCAGCAATTACTCCAGGAAATCTCCGATTATTGTCGTCAGACCGGGCTCGCGGAGTCCACATTCGGACGGCGCGCCGTCAATGACGGCAAACTCACGTCCCGACTGCGCAACGGCGGCCGCATCACCACCGACACGCTTGATCGCATTCAATCCTTCATCACCACTCACCCTCCAATTTCGCATGGTCAGGAGCCACGTCCTGTGACAGTAGAACGTTCACGTGAGGTGCGGCCAGCGTTCACGATGCCAGCTGCTGTCGCCCCTGCAGCCGTGACCGCTGAAGTCGCCACAACAGAAGCGCCGGAGCGGAATTTCCGCTTCTTCGACAACCGGCAGAAGTATCTGCTGTTCGTCAACACCTGCAGCGAGAAGTGGGAAGTTGCCCACCGGATTTCCGAGGAGCTGAGTCTCCTCCATCCGCATCCGCCGGCGCTGCGCGTATTCGACGCCGGCGTCGGCGACGGCTCGGTGCTCACGCGCGTGATGCGTGCCATGCACGACCGCTACACCCACATGCCGTTCTACATCGTCGGCAAGGAGATCAGTCTCGAAGACGTTCGCCTGACGTTGCAGAAGATGGCGGACCGCTTCTTCGAACACCCGGCCACGGTCCTGGTGCTGACGAACCTGGCGTATGCCGATGCGCCCTGGCTGGCGGTGAAATCGCTCAACGCCGCCTCGAGCATGGCCTGGCACGAGCTCGCTTTGAGCGGCAACTCGGCGCATCGCTTCGAGCAGCAGATCATCGATCTCGAGCCCGTCCTGGCGCAGAACTGGAAGGCCGCGGCGAGCCCGCGTACCGGCAACCCGGTCTACGAGCGGCCGTCGGTTCTGGTCATCTACCGCGAGGATCATCGCTTCCTGCTCGACCCGATCATTCCGAAGCCCGGCGGCACGGTCGCCAATTACGACCTCGTCATCGCGTCGCAGCCCTATCGCGCTCGCGCCTCGCTGGAGTTCAAGGCCAAGCGCGTGATCGCTCCGCTCGCGCGCGCGCTCGGCCCGGGCGGCCGGCTCATCGCCATGCACTCGCACGGCCATGACCCAGGCATGGAAATCATCAACAAGGTCTGGCCCGAGGACAATCCGTTCGTGCACGACCGCCATGCCATCCTCAAGGCGGTGAAGCAGGAACTCGGCTCCGCCGGCCGCGATCTCAACTTCAACGCCTATGCCGACAATCGCGCCTTGTTCCGCTACGTCATGCACACGCTGCCGTCGGAAATATCGGAATCGATCGGAACCTCGACGCTGTTTGCCGCCTGGAACGCGGCGATCTACGTCGCCCAGGTCGAGGACGAACGGTTGGCCCAGGTGGTGTCCGACAGCCGCTATATCGACGCCACGCGCCAAGTGCTGCGCGAACGCGACGGATTGTGGTTCTTGGACGAGTCTTATGTGATCTCGCGCCGGCGTGCCTAACGTGCGGTAGTTCTCTCCGTTGCGGAGAGGCGGCCCGCGGCGCGAGCCGGAACGGATGAAGCAGCGTAAGTGCGGCGCCGGCCGATGAGCCGGCCCCTTCCCGGCCGCGCCGGGGAGGACCTGAGGACGCGGGCGGGAGCATGATGACCGCACTTCCCATTTCCGGCACGACGCCGCGACGGTCCGGCGGCGCGCATCGTCGCGCTGATGGAGAGCTTTTCGGTCGAGGCGACGCGGCCGTCGGCGGCCGACATCGCGGCGCTGGCCGCGCTCAATCGCGGCACCCGCGTCTATCTCAGCGCGGTTCCCAACAGGCCGCCGGGCGAGAACATCGACACCGCGATCCGGCTGCGGGCGGCAGGCCTCGAGCCGGTGCCGCATGTCGCGGTGCGCAATTTCGCCAGCGAGCAACAGCTCGATGATTTTCTGGCGCGGCTTCACGGCGAAGCCGCGGTCGAGCGCGTTCTCGTCATCGCCGGCGACCGCGCCGAATGCGGGCCCTACCGCGCGGCGCTCGATGCCATCGACAGCGGCGTCCTGCGCCGGCGCGGCATCCGCGCCGATCGGCATCGCCGGATATCCCGACGGCCATCCGCGCATCGGCGCCGACGAGATCCGCCGCGCGCTCACGCAGAAAATCGCCGCCGCGGAGGCGACCGGCCTCGCCGTCGAGATCGTCACCCAGTTCTGCTTCGACGCCAAGACGATCCTCGACTTCGTCGCCGGCCTGCGCGCCTTCGGCGTCGATCACACCGTGCGGGTCGGGGTCGCCGGCCCGACCAATCTGACGTCGCTGATGCGCTATGCCAGCCGTTGCGGCGTGCGCACGTCGGCGCAGGCGCTGGCGCAACGCTCGGGTCTCGTCCGGCAGATGTTCTCGATGACGACACCCGACGACCTGTTGCGCACGATCGCCGACGCCGCGCCCGCAGGCGTCGTCCCGCATTTTTTCTCGTTCGGCGGCGTACCGGCGACGGCGCGCTGGGCCCGCGCCGCGGCCGACGGTCACTTCGTGCTCGACGGCGCCGACGGCTTCCGCGTTGAGGCGCCGGCGAGCAAGCCCGCGAAATAAGCGCCAGGAGCGTTGCGGCGCCACGCTCTATGGCGCGCCGAAAGGGCTCCACCGATTATCCCGCTGCAGAATTGGGCTCGGGAACATTCCCGGAAACGACAGGTTGTGACTACGGTCACTTTCTCCCTTGGCGTCTATGGTTAGCGTCGACGATCGCAATTGGAGGCGTGATAATGACAGGGAGCACTCCAATGACCGCAGCTTTGCACTATCTCGGCCGCATGACCGAGGCGTTGTTCGAAACGCAGATGCGCCGCGCCGCGCTGAGAATCGGAACCCAGCAGTCGCTGTTTCCCCACTGATGCCGCCCCGGCGGAAGCAACGCTTCGCCGCGCTCCGATGAGGTCCGCGACATATTGCTAGCGTCGCCGCGCCCGCGATGCCAAAAGCAGCGTCGGGCGGATTCCGGGGAACGATATGTCGGAGCTCGATCGCTGGCAGACGCGATTTGGCGTCGCTGATTATGTCTTCGGCAAGGAGCCGAATGCCTTTCTCGAGGCGCAAGCCCCGCTGCTGCGCGGCTTGAAAACCGCGCTCTCGGTCGCCGACGGCGAGGGCCGTAACGGCGTCTGGCTCGCCGAACAGGGCCTCGACGTGCTCGCCGTCGATTTTTCCGCGGTCGCGCTGGCCAAGGCCCGCGCGCTTGCCGAAGAACGCGGGGTGCGGCTCGCGACCGAGCTTGCCGACATCACCACGTGGCACTGGCCTGACCAGGCGTTCGACGTCATCGTGGCGATCTTCATCTTTGTTCCGCCCGACGCGCGCCCGGCGTATTTTGCCAACCTCAAAAAGGCGCTCAAGCCGGGCGGGCTGTTGCTGATCGAAGGCTACCGCCCCGAGCAGATCAATAATCGCACCGGCGGGCCGCCCGAGGCCGACCGCCTGTACACGCGCGCGATGCTGCAAGCGGCGTTCGGCGACATGGCGGAACTCGACATCCGCGAGCGCGACGAGGTCATCCACGAAGGCGCCGGGCATGTCGGCATGTCCGCCCTCATCGATCTCATCGGCAGAAAATAGCAACCGGACCAGGATCAGCTCATGGCCAAATCGTCGTCGCGACCGAAACCCAAGCGGCCGCCGCGCGCGCTCCCCCCGCGCCTGCCGGCGCTCGCCGCGGATCAACTCACGCCCGAGCAGCAGGCGCTGGTCGCCGCGATCAGTTCCAGCCCGCGCGGCGGCTTCACCATGAGCGGGCCGTTCGCGGTCTATCTGCATGCGCCGGTATTCGGCCAATTGGCGCAGCAGCTCGGCGCCCACGTGCGCTATGGCACCAGCGTGCCGCCGCGGCTGTCGGAGTTCGCGATCCTGTGCACCGCGTCGTACTGGAAGGCGCAGTATGAATGGTTCGCGCACGCCATCGATCGCCGAGAAGCAGGGCGTGAAGCCGGCGACCATCCGCGCCTTGCAAGCCGGCCGCGCGCCCACATCGGCGCCGCGCGATGAAATGGCGATCTACGCGTTCGTCAAAGAGCTTTATGCGACGCGGCGCGTCAGCCAGCCGGTGTTCGCGCGCGTGCAAAAACTGCTCGGCGACGCCGGCATCGTCGAGCTCGTCGGCATTCTCGGCTATTACGCGATGGTGGCGATGACGCTCAACGTCTTCCGCATGCCGGTGCCCGAAGGCACGCCGGCCCCGTTCGCCGAACCCAAGGGAAAATAGCAGCGCAAACAGCGCGCCAGAGCATTTTCCGGAAAAGTGGCCACCGGTTTTCCGAAAGAAAATGCGACAAAGTAAGAAAGCTGGACCGCATTCCGGTTCGACCGAAACGGAACGCGGTCTAAGCGACGCGGCCGACGGTTTTTTGCACCGCTTTCAGCGCTTCGTTCGGCGTCGCCGCCGGCCGCTGTTTGGTCATGCGCTGGCGCAACAGTTCGAGGAACCGTTCTTTCGGCATCGGCGGCGCGATCAGGACGCCCTGGCCGAAATCGCAGCCCATCACCATCAGGGCCTGCAGGTCCGCGCCGTTCTCGACGCCTTCGGCGACGGCGGCGCTGCCGAAACGGTGCGCGAGGTCGATGGCGGTCTGGCAGATCGCCGCATTGGTCGCGTCGGTGGCGCAGCCCTTGACGAAGGAGTGATCGATCTTGAGCTCGGCGAACGGTAGATCGCGCAGGCTGGAGAACGACGAATAGCCGGCGCCGAAATCGTCGATGGCGATGGTGATCCCGCTCACCCGCAATTGGGTGGCGATCTCCTTGGCGAGCGCGATGTCGCGCACGATCTGATCTTCGGTGACTTCCAGGATGAGGCCTGGCCAGCGCGGCGATTTCGGCCGGTACTCGGCGACGATGCGCGGGATCGGCAGCTTGAGCAGCACGCTGACCGGCACGTTGATGGCGAGATGCAGATTGAATCCGGCGTCCTCGAACACCGACCAGTCGCGCAGCGTCGCCCACAACGCATGTTGCGCCAGTTCGGCAATCGAGTCCTCGTCGATATCCGGCAGGAAGCTCCCCGGCAGCAGAATGCCGAGCTGCGGATGGCGGATGCGCGCCAGCGCTTCGGCGCCGGCGAGGCATTTGCGCTTGAGATCGATCTTCGGCTGATACCAGATCTCGAACCAATTGTTGCGCAGCGCCTCGGAAATCGCGATCCGCGGTCGCGCCTGGGCGCTCATGGAATCGACGAGGGCGCGCCGCTCGTCCTCAGCCATATTTCGGATCGGCCCGGACCAGCTGCGAACGTCTCTCGGATCGCCGTCACTCATGCTCATGCACCGCGGTCATGTCACAGAGGTATACGGCACGTAGTCTTAACCAAAGGTAAGGTGGGACCGCCCGGCTCCTCATTCAGGCGCATCCACTTCGTGCCGCACGGGAATCGATGTTGCGCGGCCGATTGCTGCCCAAGGCGGCTTGCGGCGAGATCGGACAGGGCCGGCAATCGCGCCGCCATCTCGCGGCCCTGTTTCACGCCGCACGCGGCCGACGGTCCGGATCGGTTGAAACGGCGCTGGATCAGGCGCGGCGCCGCAGTGACATCAGCGGGGATTGCGGCCTTCATCCAACGCATCGGGTGCCGCATATGCTGCATCAAAGCGTTGCGCCAACATATTGGCCGGACGCGCCTTTCCCCGCCCCGGCAGTCCGGACTGGAGCCGCGCTTAATGCGGAAGGTTAAGTTGAACTTGCCGGCGCCCTTCGCTATACGGGGCAGCCACGACCTTTGGGGGGCCGGTAATGCGATCGGATCCGCTTACGGCGTCCTCTTCTATAGCCGCGCCCGTTAAGCGCATGAGCGTTCCCGATGTCCAATACGTTTGATAAAGTCGCCGAAATCATTGCGGAAACCTGCGATATTCCGCGTGACCGCATCACCCCGGAGAGCCACGCGATCAACGATCTCGATATCGACAGCCTGGACTTTCTCGACGTCGCCTTCGCCATCGACAAGGCGTTCGGCATCAAGCTGCCGATCGAGCAATGGACGCAGGAAGTCAACGACGGCAAGGCGACGACGGAACAATACTTCGTGCTGAAGAATTTGAGCACCCAGATCGACCAGTTGATCGCGGCCAAGGGCGCCTGAGGCGCCCGCACTATGCGTCTTGAATACTTTCAGATGCTCGACCGCATCGCCGCGCTTGACTTGGGCGAGCGCGAGGTGCGGGCGTTAGGCCTGGTGCCGCAGGAAAGCACGATATTCGAGGGGCATTTCCCGTCTTATCCGCTGATGCCCGGCGTGCTGCTGACCGAATGCATGGCGCAAACCGTCGGCTGGCTCGTGAGCGCGCTCGTCGGGTTTACCGCGATGCCGATCCTGGTCGGCATCCGGGAGGCGAAGTTCCGCACCACCGTGCTGCCCGGCGACGCGCTCGAATTCCAAGGCAAGGTCGTGCACGAGGGCTCGGGCTTCTCGGTCGGCGATTGCAAGGGGTTGCGCCAAGGCAGGGTTGTTTGCGAGGCTCGGCTCACCTATCGCCTGATACCCTACCCCACCCCGGAATTCCGGCAGGCCGTGTGGGAATGGGCGGAGCGGCTCGATGTTCCAGTCAAGACATTGGGTCAAGGAGTTGCCGAAGTGACTGAACGCCGCGAGGTGTGGATCACCGGCGTCGGTCTGCTCACGTGTCTCGGCGAGGGGCTCGAGGCCGCCTGGACGCACCTCGAGCGCGGCGATCCGCCGCCTTACGACGACAAGAGCTTCGCGCCCTATATCGTCTACGGTTTGGCGCCGTTCGCGCTCGACAAGCAAATTCCGAAGAAAAGCGATCAGCGGCAGATGGAAGCGTGGCAGCGCTACGGGGTCTTTGCCGCCGGTCTCGCGCTTACCGACGCTCGGATCGCCGGTCATCCCGACCTCCTCGACAACACCGACATGATCGTTGCCGCCGGCGGCGGCGAGCGCGACGTTCAGGTCGACGCCGGCATCCTCGCCGGCGTCGGCAAGGCGTCGAATCCCGGCGCCTTCCTCAACGAGCGCCTGATGAGCGATCTGCGCCCGACGCTGTTCCTGGCGCAATTGCCGAACCTTCTCGCCGGCAACATCTCGATCGTTCACGGCGTCGTCGGCTCCTCGCGGACCTTCCTCGGCGAGGAGGCGGCGGGCGTCGACGCGGTGCGCATCGCGCACGCCCGCATCGCGGCCGGTCAAAGCGAGTTGACGCTGGTTGGCGGCGCCTACCACGCCACCCGCTGGGATATTCTGCTCGGATTCGAGCAGACCGGCGCGTTGTTCAAACGCGCCTGGGCTCCGGTTTGGGACCGTGGGCCCGAAGGCGGCATGATGCTCGGCAGCATGGCCGCCTTCCTGGTGCTCGAAAGCCGCGAACACGCCCAGGCCCGCGGCGCGCGTGCGCACGCGCGCATCGGATCGATCGCGTCCGCGCGCGACCGGCGCCTGCCCGGCGAGCTCGAAGCGGCATTGCGCCGGCAGTGGAATGCGATCGCCCCGCAGATCGACCACACCCACGCCGCGGTCATTTCCGGCGCCAGCGGCATGGAGCCGGCGACGGCGGCCGAACTCGACGTGCTCAAGGATACCGGGCTTCCCGTCCGCAATACCGGTACGTATATCGGACATGGGATCGAGACACAGTTCATCGCCAATCTCGGCATTGCCTGTGCGGCGCTCGATCATGGCAGGCTGTTGGCGCCGATCGGGACGGGAGACGGCGGCGTCGATCCGACCGGCCTGTCGCAGGTGATCGTCACGGGCGTGGGCGGTTGGCGCGGCGAAGGGCTCGCGCTGCTCGAACGGGTGGATTGAGGGAGGGGCGTCATGGCTGAAGTGTTGGGACGCGCGATCGTCGACAAAGCCGGTCGTCCCGTCGTCGCCGTCACCGGCATCGGCGTGGTGACGTCGCTCGGCGTCGGCAAAGCCGACAATTGGGCCAAACTTGCTGCCGGCGTCTCCGGCATCAAGCGCATCTCGCGCTTTCCGACCGATGGGCTGCGCACCACGATCGCCGGCACCGCCGACGATGTCTATCGCGACGGCATGTCGCCGGCGGAGCTTTCCGCGCGCATGGCGCTGTTGGCCGGCGAGGAGGCCATGGCCGAATCCGGCCTCGGTACCAAAGGCCATTTCCCCGGACCGCTTTATCTGGCGCCGCCGCCGCTCGAGGTCGAATGGCCCGACCGGTTGAAGATGGCGGAAATGACCGGCACCAACACCGGCCCGGTTATCCGGACCTGCTGCGCGTCGCGCGCGAATTCGCCGCGATCCACGGGCCGTACCGGTTCGATATCATCGGCGACCGCGTCGCCGCCCATTTCGGCACCGAAGGCTCGCCGATTTCGCTCAACACCGCCTGCGCGTCGGGCGCCAGCGCCATCGAGCTCGGACTGGAAGCCATCCGTCGCGGCGAATGTGAAGCCGCGCTCGCGATCGGGGCGGACGGCTCGCTGTCGCCGGAATCGTTGATCCGCTTCTCGCTCCTTTCGGCGCTCTCGACGCAGAACGACCCGCCGGAACGCGCGTCGAAGCCGTTCTCCAAGAACCGCGATGGCTTCGTGCTTGCCGAGGGCGCCGGAGCGCTCGTGCTCGAAAATCTCGATCACGCGCGCGCCCGCGGCGCCCGCATCCTGGGCATCCTCGAAGGCTGCGGCGAAAAATCCAACTCGTTTCACCGCACCCGATCGAGCCCCGACGGCAAACCGATCATCGCCTGCGTGCGCCGTGCGCTGGCGGATGCCGGCGTCGGTCCCGAGGACATCGACTACATCAACGCCCACGGCACCTCGACACCGGAGAACGACAAGATGGAGCACCTCGGCGTCTCCGCGGTATTCGGCGAGCGCGTGCACGGCATTCCGATCTCATCCAACAAATCGATGATCGGCCATGCGCTGACGGCGGCGGGCGCGGTCGAGGCGGCGTTCACGCTGCTGACGCTGCAGCACCAGCGCATCCCACCGACCATCAATCACAGCGTTCCCGATCCCGCGATCCAACTCGACGTCGTGCCCAATGTGGCGCGCGATGCCGCCATCCGGCGCGCCATCTCCAACTCGTTCGGCTTCGGCGGGCAGAATGTGTGCCTGGTCATGGCACAGGAGCCGGCGTGACGAGCGTCGAAACGGAAGCCGCCACCGGACAGCGCGCGGCAGCGCTTCCGCGCACGATGCGGGCGCTGACGCTCCTGGCCGATCGCAAGATCGAGATTCTCGAAATTCCCGCGCCGCCGCCGCCGGGGCCCGGCGAGGTGCAGATAGCGATCAAGGCGATCGGCCTCAATCACATCGACGTCTGGGGCTGGCGCGGCATGGCGTTTGCCAAGCGCAAGCTGCCGCTTATCGTCGGCGCCGAGGCCGCCGGCGAAATCGCCGCGATCGGCCCCGATGTCGCCTCCTGCAAGGTCGGCGACCGCGTCGTCGCCTATGGCGCGCTCACCTGCGGCGTCTGCAAGGCCTGCCGCGAGGGCCGCGACAATCTGTGCGAAAACGTCGCCGGCATCATGGGCTTTCACGTCGACGGCTTCGCCCGCGATCTCGTCAACATGCCGGCGCGGCTCGTCGTCGCCGTTCCCGACGGCGTGAGCCTGCGCGACGCCGCCTGCGCGCCCGTCGCTTTCGCGACCGTGCAGCACATGCTGTTCGACAACGCCAAGCTCGAGCCGGGCGAGACCATTCTCATCCAAGCCGGCGGCTCCGGCATCGGCACCTCAGCGATCAAGATGGCGAAGGCGATCGACTGCACCGTCATCACCACCGTCGGCGACGACGCCAAGGCGGAGAAGGCCAAGGCGCTCGGGGCCGACCACGTCATCAACTACCGCATCGAGCGCTTCGAGGGCGTCGTGCGCAAGCTCACGCACAAGCGCGGCGTCGACGTCGTGTTCGAGCATGTCGGCCCGGAGACGTTCAACGGCTCGCTGTTGTGCCTCAAGCGCGGCGGCCGGCTCGTCACCTGCGGTTCGACGTCCGGACAGTCGACCACCATCAACCTGTTCCAGCTCTACGTGCAGCAATATCGGATTTTCGGTTCGTTCGGCGCATCGATGCGCAACATCCGCGAAAGCCTCGCCAAGATGGCGGCGGGCCTCACCCCGGTCATCGACACCGCGGTGCCGCTCGCCGAATTCGAGCGCGGCCTCGCGCGGCTCGAGAGCCGGCAAGTGTTCGGCAAGATCATCGTCACGTTCTGATGGCGGCGTCACGTTCCAAAGTCGTGTTCGATGCCGCGGCCGGTGCGTGCGTGACCGCGTTCCTGCACGCGATCCGGTGGTTCGATCGCCGGCGCAGCGCGGATTTTGCCGGCGCACTCATGCGCACGCTCGGTCCGCTGTTCAAGGAGCACCGCATCGGCCGCGACAGTCTGCGCGCCGCTTTCCCGGAAAAATCAGACGCCGAAATCAAAGAAATCCTCGCCGGCGTGTGGGACAATCTCGGCCGCATCGGCGTCGAATTCGCCCATCTCGACCAATTCCACGTCGCCGGCTTCGGGCCGCCCGGCGCCGACGACATCACCTATTCGGCGCAAACCAAGGAGCGGATCGAGCGGATCTTCAAGACCGGCAAGCCGATCATCGGCTTCGCCGCCCATTTCGCCAATTGGGAACTGCCGGCGCTGTGCTCGAAACAGATCGGGCTGCAATCGGCCGTGCTGTATCGGCGGCCCAATATCGGCGCGATCGGCGATCTGGTGGTCGAGCTGCGGGCGCCGCTGATGGGTGAATTGATCGCGACCACGCTCGACGCCCCGTTTCGGCTCGCGCGCGCGCTACAGGCGGGCGCGAGCGTCGGCATGCTGGTCGACCAGTTTTTCGGTCAGGGCGTCGACGTCACCTTTTTCGGCCGGCGCTGCAAGGCCAATCCGCTGGCCGCGCGCCTCGCGCGCCAGACCGAATGCCCGCTGCACGGCGTCCATGTCGTGCGGCTTGCCGACCGCAACAGCTTCGCGATCGAATTCACCGATGCGATCGAGCCGGTGCGCGACGCGCAAGGTTTAATCGACGTGCAAGGCACGACGCAGCGGATCACCACAGTCATCGAGGGGTGGATCCGCGAGCATCCCGAGCAATGGCTTTGGCTGCACCGGCGCTGGCGCTAGGTTTTGACGTTGCGTGTCGTTTACGCCCAGCGGGTCGAGGCCAGCCCGCAACGCAGGAGTGTAATCGACCCCTCGGCACCGAGACGCAGCCGTGTCGGTCGCGCGGGTTCTATGCGATCGCAAAGCTTGCTATCTTTTTCGATATCTCCCGCCGAATCGACTTCAACGAAGTATCCGGAAGAATTCCCATGAGCGACCAAGAAACCGCGGTGCAAGCCGCGCCAAAAGCCGACCCTTCCGGTCGGAAAAAAGGACCGCCGGTCTTTCTCGACATGGATCAGCAGGAGCTGGACGACAACTACGACCAGATCAAATACGCGCCCAATCAGCCGCAGATCGTGGCGCGTTACGCCTCGGCGAGCGTGGTCACCCGAGCGCGCCTGGGCGAGCCGCGGCGCATCGCCTACGGGCAGGCGGCCGTCGAGGGCTTCGATCTTTACGCCGCGCATGAGCCTAACGCGCCCGTGTTTGTTTTCATTCACGGCGGCGCCTGGCGCCGCGGCGAGGCGCAGGAGTTTTCCTTTCCCGCCGAGATGGCGCTCGACGCCGGCGCGCATTTCATCGCGCTCGATTTCGACAACGTGGTGACGACCAAAGGCAATCTTATGCCGATCGCCGACCAGGTGCGCCGGGCCGTGGCCTGGATCTCCGCGAACGCGGCGCGTTTCGGCGGCGATCCGCGCCGGCTATACGTCTGCGGGCATTCCTCGGGCGGGCATCTGGCGGGCGTGGTCCTGACCACGGACTGGGTTCGCGATTTCGGCCTACCGGCCGATCTCGTCCGCGCGGGACTGTTGTGCTCCGGCATGTACGATCTGACGCCGGTGCGGCTGTCCGCCCGATCCTCCTATGTCAATTTCACCGATCAGGTGGTCGAGACGTTGAGCCCGCTTCGCCACGTCGACCGGCTGACCTGTCCGGTCACGGTCGCCCATGGCAGCCTCGAGACGCCGGAATTCCAGCGTCAGGCCCGCGCCTTCGTCGCCGCGGCCAGGGCCGCGGGCAAGCCGGCCGAGCTGCTGATCGGCGTCGGCTATAACCATTTCGAGATTCTGGAGACGCTCGGCAATCCTTACGGCTTTCTCGGCCACGCCGCGCGCGCCATGATGGAACTCGGCCGCTAGGCGATGAATTAGTCGCTAGCATGCTGCGCGTCGACCGGCCCGCGTGGTTCGGATGCTCCCGAATAATTGAGACCGAGCGCCGCCCTGTTAAGATGGCCGGCAGCTAGCGATCCGCCGGGGTGGAACTATATGGGGCAGGTTGCGCGCCTGTCCCCGCACGCCGTTCGCGATCTGGGCAGGAGTAACGCGATAACGACGCGCAAAAAGTGCAAAGAACAAGCCGCAAGCAGCCAATTATCATCGGCGCCGGTCAGGCAGACCGTCGAAAATAGTCCTGCCGGCGCCGTGTGGGAGAGAATGCCCGAGGGACGGTTTTACAGGTGCGTCTCACAGGTTAATCAACCATGGGCATCGTCCGTTTTGCACTGAGGCTTCCCCACACGTTCTACGTGCTCGCCGTGCTCATCCTGTTCCTGGGGGCGACGGCGATCGTGTCGATGCCGACGGACATCTTTCCCGAGATCAACATCCCCGTCGTCACCATCATCTGGCAGTACACCGGGCTGAGCACGCCGGAGATGGAGCAGCGGGTCACGACCTACAGCGAGTATGCGCTGTCATCGAGCGTCAACGGCATCCAGGACATCGAGGCGCAGACGATCAACGGCATCTCGGTTCAGAAGATCTTTTTCCAGCCCGACGTCAATCTCGACCTGGCGATCTCGCAGATCGTCGCCGGCACGAATTCGATCCGCGCCTTGATGCCGCGGGCATCCAGCCGCCGATCGTGGTTCAGTACAACGCTTCGAGCGTGCCGGTGCTGCAGATCGGCCTGTCCTCGGACACCCTCAACGAACAGCAGCTCTACGATTACGGCATCTACCGCCTGCGCCAGCAGCTGGCGCCGATCCATGGCGTCACCTTGCCGACACCGGCCGGCGGCAAGTACCGCCAGATCATGGTGGACATCGATCCGCTGAAGCTCGAGGCCAAGGGGCTGACCCCGCTGGACGTAGTCAACGCCGTCAACGCCCAGAACCTGACGATTCCCGCCGGCCTCGCCAAGATCGGCGACACGCAGTTCACCGTGCGCACCAACGCGCTGCCTTCGACGATCGCCGACCTCAACAATATCCCCGTCAAATTCGTCAACGGCGCCACGGTGTTCGTCAAGGACGTCGGCCAGGTTCACGACGGCTATGCCGTGCAGCAGAACGTCGTGCGCATCGACGGGCGCCGCTCGGTGTTGCTCTCCATCATCAAGAACGGCAACGCCTCGACGCTGTCCGTCGTCAATGCGGTCAAGCAGGCCCTGGTCGTTTCGCGCAAGGCGGCGCCCGCCGGCATGCAGATCAAGGAATTGTTCGACCAGTCGGTGTTCGTCAAAGCAAGCGTTGCAGGCGCTGTTGCGGGAGGGCGCGATCGCTGCCGGTCTCACCGCGCTGATGATCGTGCTGTTTCTCGGCTCATGGCGCTCCACGCTTGTGGTGATGATCTCGATTCCGCTGTCGATCCTCTCGTCGCTCGTGGTGCTTTATTTCCTCGGCGACACCATCAACACCATGACGCTCGGCGGCCTGGCGCTCGCCATCGGCATTCTGGTCGACGATTCGACGGTCACGATCGAGAACACGCACCGCCTGTTGACCGAGGAGCATATGCCGCTGCCGCAGGCGACGCTCCACGGCGCCGCCGGCATCGCCATCCCGACGCTGGTATCGACGCTGGCGATCAGCTGCGTGTTCGTGTCCGTCGTCTTCCTCCACGGCCCGGCCAAATACCTCTTCACTCCGCTCGGAATGGCCGTGGTATTCGCGATGCTCGCGTCCTACACCTTTTCGCGCACCCTGACCCCGATCACCATCGGCCTACTCCTCAAAGGTGAGAGCCCACGGGGAGGCGGCTTCGTCGAGCTGGTTCGGCCGGCTGCACGCCCGCTTCGAGCATGGCTTCGAAGCCATGCGGAGCGGCTATGGGGATCTCCTGCACGTCCTGTTGCGGCGGCGCATCATCGTGCCGCTGGCCGCGCTTGTGATTTTGACTCTGGGCGGCACGCTGTTCATGTTCGTCGGTCGCGACTTCTTTCCGCTCATCGACGGCGGGCAGATTCAGCTTCACGTACGGGCCCCTGCCGGCACCCGGATCGAGAAGACCGAGCAGATATTTCAGGCCGTCGAGGACAAGATCCGGGAGGTCATTCCCGAACGCGAACGCGACCTGATCGTCGACAATATCGGCCTGCCGGCCCGCTCCTACAATTTCGCCTTCGGCGACGGCACGGCGACCGGCCTCAATGACGGCGTGATCCTGGTCGCGCTGAAGGAAGGCCACGCGCCGACCGCGAACTATGTCGCCAAGCTGCGGCAGGCGCTCCCCGCGGCGTTTCCGGAAGACATCTTCTATTTCCAGGCCGCCGACATGATGACCCAGATTCTCAACTTCGGCATCCCGGCGCAGATCAATGTGCGAACAGTCGGCTACGATCGCGCGCGGAATCTGCGCATTGCCAAGGAGCTGCAGCGGCGGATCGCCGCCATACCGGGAATCGCCGACGCACATCTGCAGCAGGAAGTCGACGCGCCGGAGCTGTTCGCTCAGATCGACCGCGCCCGAGCCACCCAATTCGGTCTCACCGCCAACAATATCGCGCTCAACCTCAACACCAGCCTGAGCTCGTCCGAACAGGTGTCGCCGAATTTCTGGACCGATCCGAGCAACGGCACGCCGTACTATCTGGCGGTGCAGACGCCCGAGTGGCGCGTGAGCTCGCTCAACGAGCTCAAGAACACGCCGGTTGCCACACTCGGCGGCGGCCACGGAGATCCGGTGCCGGCCCTGCTCAGCAACGTCGCGACCATCAAACGCAATTCAGTGCCGACCAACGCCAATCAGGCCAACGTCCAGCCGGTCTACGAGGTCTACGCCAATGCTCAGGGCCGCGACCTCGGCTCGATCTCGCGCGAGATCAACAAGATCATCGCGGACTTCCAGAAAGATCTCTCGCCCGGCAACCGGATCGAGGTCGTCGGCCAGATCGACAGCATGAACTCGGCATTCCGCGACCTCTCGATCGGCATCCTGTTCGCGGCCGTGTTCGTTTATCTGCTGATGGTCGTCAATTATCAGAACTGGGGCGACCCATTCGTGGTCATTCTGGCGCTGCCGGCGACGTTCTGCGGCATCGTCACCATGCTCTACATCACCGACACCACGATCAGCGTGCCGTCGCTGATGGGCGCCATCATGGCGATCGGCGTCGCCTCGGCGAACTCGATCCTGCTCGTCACCTTCGCCCGCGAGCAGCAGCTCGAGGGAATGCCGGCATACGAAGCGGCGATCGCCGCCGGCCGCACCCGCATCCGGCCGGTGCTGATGACCGCTGCCGCCATGATCGTCGGCATGATACCGATGGCGATCGGCGGCGCCGGCGAGGAGCAGAACGCGGCGCTCGCCCGGGCGGTGATCGGCGGCCTGCTTTTTGCAACACCTACCACGCTGCTCGTCGTGCCATACTTGTTCGCCATGCTGCGGAAGGGCAATGACGGCAAGCCCGCGCACGGCGTCTTCGAGGAGGAGATTTGATGAACAAGATGGAGCGGTCGCCGCCCCCCGACGAGGTGGCCGAGCCGTTGAAGACGCCGGACGAAAGCGGGCCGAAAGACGATGCCGGCCCGCCCGGAAAGATCGGTCGCGGTGCGCGCATTCTCGGCCTGGCCGTACTGGTCGTGCTTGGTGCCGCGCTCGGCATCGGCTTCTGGCAGCATCACACCTTGAATGCCGAGGTCATGGCGACGGCCGAGCAGCAGCCGCGATTTCGTGCCGAGCGTGCGCACGGCGCCGGTGCGCGCCAGCGCCGCGACGATGTCGGTGAGCTGGCCAGGCACGACCGAAGCGTTCGCGCAGGCCAACATTTTTGCCCGCGCGAGCGGCTACATCTCCAAACGAAACGTCGACATCGGCAGCCGCGTCAAAGCCGGGGATCTGTTGGTCGAGATCACCGCCCCGGAGCTGGAGCATCAGATCGCGCAGGCCGAAGGCACCCTCGCCCAGATGGAGGCCTCGCTGCAGCAGGCCAAAGCCAATCGCGATCTCGCGCAGGTGACCTGGGACCGCGACAGCAAGCTGGTGCAGCAAGGCTGGGTCACCAAGCAGCAGGGCGACACCGACCGGCTGACCCTCGAAGCGCGCGAAGCGGCGGTCTCGGTCGCCGACGCCAACATCGTAGCGCAGAAAGCGCAACTGCGCGTTCTGAGCCAGCAAAAGGCCTACCAGAGCGTGATCGCGCCGTTCGACGGCGTCATTACCCAGCGCAACATCGACATCGGCGCACTGGTCCAGGCGGACGCGACCAGCGGCACCTTCATGTTCACCTTGATGCAAAGCGACGTCATCCGCATTCAGCTCTACGTGCCGCAGGACGAGGCCTTCGGAATTGCGCCGGGCGTCGCGGCCGTCGTGCGCGTACCCGAAATGCCGGGCCGCGAATTTCCCGGAACGGTGACGCGCATCGCCGACGCCTTGCAGCCGGGCACGCGCACGCTCCTGACCGAGATCGACGTACCCAATCCCGACCGCGCGCTGACGCCGGGCGTCTACTGCAACGTCGAACTGAAGATCCCGCGCAAGGCGCCGTCGCTCATCGTCCCGTCCGAGGCGATCGTCTTCAACCGCGAGGGTTTGAACGTCTTCGTGGTCGAAAACGGGGTCGCGCGCGTTCATCACGTCAACGTGGTGCGCGACTTCGGCACTACCGTCGAGGTCAATGCGGGCGTCAAGGATGGCGACCAGGTGATCTTGAATCCCTCGGTCGATCTCAATGACGGTCATAAAGTCCAGGTCCGGCCCGGGCCGCCGGCGCAGCTGTCCTGATGGAACGGTGAACCGACCAAGACTTTAGCTCGGAAACGCCAGTCGACAGGCGTCCGTTTCGACCGGCTCCGCGGCCCGATCGCCGGCTACGACGATGCGCTGAGCGTGAAGACATCGAAGGGCCCGCCGCGCGGCGGATGCACTTCGCCGACAAGGATCGGGCTCATGAGCTGGTGGTCTTGCGCGCGGAAATACGTCCGATCGGGCGACAGCGCCACCTCGGGCGGCAACACGTAGCCTTGCAGGGCGCGCGACAGCGCCACCGCATCGAGCGTGCGTTCCTGATCGGCGATGCCGGCCAATGTGTGAACCGCGGCGTAGCCGAACCAATTGCGCGCGCTCGCGACCTTGCCGGTCCGGCGCTCGATCGCCGCGTTGAAGGCGTTGATGTTCGGCACGTCCGGCTGCTTCCACCACCATTCCATGGTCCACCATCCGATCCGCGCCGCGTCGGAGACCGCCATGATGCTTTCAAGCTCGAACAGCGCGCCGCCTACCGCCATGTCGCGGACGAGGCCGTAACGCACGATCTGCTCCAGGCTGTTGGCCTGGTCCGCCCCGCCCATGATGTCGATCAGAACGTCGGGCTGATAGGATCCGGCGTTCAACAGCGCGCGCGAATAATCGACCGTTCCGAGCGGCTGCAGATCGCCCGCCCAGGTGCCGCCGTGCTCGCGAAGCTTGCGCTCGAAGGCGGCTTGCAGGGTGTAGCCATAGGCGTAATCGGGCGTCAGAAAATACCAGCGTTTGCCGAATTTTTGGATCAGCGTATCGGCGATCGCGTTCGCTTCCATCGTCGCCGACTTGCAGATGCGAAAGACGTTCCAGCTGCATTGCCCGCCGGTGATTTCGTCGGTGTGTCCGCCGGTCACGATGTGCAGCTTGCGCGCTTCCGCCGTCACCCGCATCATGGCGAGCGCGACCGCCGAGTTCACGTTGCCGAGAATGAAATCGGCCTGATCGCGCTCGATCAGCTGCCGGGTTTTGGCGACGCCGGCCGCAATGTCGTTGGCGGAATCCTCGACCAGGAGCTGCGCCGGGCGGCCAAGAATGCCACCGCGGCCATTGACCTCCTCGAGCGCGAGACGCGCGCCCTCCACTTCCGCCGCGGCGATCGTGCCATAGACCCCGGTCAGCGGCTCGACCATTCCGAGTTTCACCGGCACATCGCCGCGCGCCGGAAGCGGGAATGGCGCGGCGATGCCGACGGCGCCCCATGCCAGGCCGGCTTTGACCACGCTGCGGCGATCGAGCCGCGGTGCCCGCGATCGCTTCCGCATGACGCGCTCCGGGGTCGGTCCGGCGACCATTGCATTCGGTCACGATGATCCGGTCAAGCGCCCGATCAAGTCACTGTACTTTGGCAATTTTCCTCGAGGCAGGATTCCAACGTGGTCGCCGACAGCGCCGTAACAACGTGGCCGGCGCCATCCGCGTTCCGTAAAGGTCTATCGCCCATCGCGGCTTTCGATCCGCGACGATGACCCTAGGCCAAAGGATGAAGACCGTCGGCAACGTCGCCGATCGATCCAAGGCCGACGCGCCCTGGCGTCTCACCCCGAACAGCCATTTGCTCGAGCAAGCGGCGGTTACGCGCCTGTTCAAAACCGTGCATCCCCAGCTGCCATTGCAGTCCGACGATGGCGCCCTTGACGGGCTGCAACAAGCTGAGTGCGCTGACGATGGTCAGCGGCACCCAGACGGAAAAGTGGACCCAATAGGCCGGCCGGTAGGCGATCTCGACGGCGAGAATTCCCGGAACGATGAGGTGGCCGACGATGACGATGACGAGGTAGGCCGGGAAATCGTCGGCCCGGTGGTGAAACAGCTCCTCGCCGCATGCGGGACAATAGTCGATCACCTTGAGGAAACGGCCGAACAGGCGGCCGCGACCGCAATTCGGACATCGCATCCGAAAACCCCGCCACATGGCTCGAGGGAGCGAAACAGGCTGTGGTTGCGGCGTCATGGCGAGAAGTCCTTGACCAGAGAGACCATCCATACAAGTAATATCTTCGGCCATACATCAAAGACAAATCTGCCAGATTGCATGGATTGGATCCCTACAATATCGGAACGGCAAGGCCCGCTTTATCTCCGCATCGTCGATACGATGGCGGCCGACATCGCCAACGGCCGTCTCCTGCGCGGTCAAAAGCTGCCGACCCATCGCGCCTTGGCGGCGGCGCTCGGTATCGACCTCACCACGGTCACGCGCGCCTACAGCGAGGCGCGGCGGCGCGGACTGCTCGACGCCCAGGTCGGACGCGGCACCTTCGTTTCGGAAACGACCGCCCGGGTGACGTCGGATATTCCCCCCGAGATCAAATTCGATCTGGCGATGAATATTCCGCCACAGCCGGTCGAGGCCAATCTCGATTGGCGCATCGCCCAAGGCTTGAAGTCCGTTCAGGACGAAGCGAGCTTCAGCGCCTTCCTGAACTACCAGAGACCGGGCGGCAACGATCAGCAGCGCGAGACTGCCGCCAAATGGCTGCGCGCTCGCGTGCCGTCCGTAACCGCCGAACGCCTCCTCATCTATCCGGGCAATCAGGCCATTATCTTCAACGCGCTGCTGGCGCTCACAACGCCGGGCGATGTGGTGCTGACCGAAGCATTCACGTTTCCCGGCATCAAGGCCGCCGCCGAGCGGCTCGGCGTCCGCCTCGTCGGCGTGGCCATGGACGAAGGCGGCGTGCTTCCCGATGCGTTGCGGCTCGCCTGCAAGAAGCATCGGCCGAAGGCTTTCTATCTCATCCCGACGCTGCACAATCCGACCACGGCGACGCTGAGCGCGGACCGCCGCGTCGCCGTCGCTGCCATCGTGCGCGAGGCCGGGACGTTTCTGATCGAAGACGATGCTTACGGCATGTTGGAGCCGACCGCCTCACCGATCGCCAATTTGATCCCCGAGCGCACATATCTCGCCGTCGGCCTGTCGAAATGCATCGCGCCGGCGCTGCGGGTTTCTTACCTCTTGGTGCCCGACGCGGCGGCGGAAGCGACGATGCGCGGCAACCTGCAGGCCACGACTCAGATGCCGCCGCCGCTCATGGTCGCGTTGGTGACGCAATGGATCCGCACCGGCGTCGCCGACCAGATCATCGCCGCCATCCGCAACGAAGCGGCCGGCCGCCAGCATCTTGCCGGGAGATTGCTCAAGGAGCTGACATTCGCGAGCCGATCGACCGGCCACCATCTTTGGCTCACGCTGCCGCAGCATTGGCAGCGCTCTGATTTTCTGTCGCACGCGCTGCGCCGCGGTCTTGCCGTCGTCGGCTCAGATGAATTTGCGGTCAGCGGCGCGGCCGCGCAGGCCGTGCGCGTCTCGCTCGGCGCGGCACGCAATCGCGCCGAACTCGCCCAGGCGCTGCAATTTCTGGCCGCGGCGTTGAAGTCCTCGGGAGCGGCTCGGCAGATCGTGTAACACGTTCAGCTGCCCGTCTTGATCCGCGTCCACAATCGGTTGATCAACCGCTGGGTTTTCTGATCGTGGGCGATGATGGTGTAGAGCTTCGCCATGGTGGCGGCGTCGGGATAGACGGTGCGGTCATCGAGGATCGCCTTGTCGATGAATTTCTGGCTGGCCAGATTGCCGTTGGCGTAGGAGATGAAATTGGTGTTCTTCGCCGCCACCTCGGGCTCGAGCAGATAATTGATCAATTCGTGCGCCGCGGCGGCATTCGGCGCGTCGCTCGGAATGGCGAGATTGTCGAACCATAATTGCGCGCCTTCCTTGGGGATGGTGTAGCCGATCTCGATGCCGCCCTTGGCTTCCGCGGCGCGCTTCTGCGCCTGTTTGATGTCGCCGGAAAAGCCGACCACGAAACAGATTTCCCCGGTCGTCAGCGCGTTGAGATATTCCGAGGAATGGAATTTCCGCACATAGGGCCTGATCTTGACGAGAAGGTCGGCGGCCTTCGCCAGATCGGCCGGATCGCTCGAATTCGGGTCGAGCTTGAGATAGTGCAGCGCCGCCGACAGGATATCGTCGGATGAATCGAGGAGATGAATGCCGCAATCCTTGAACCGGGCGATCTTGTCCGGTTCGAACACGCTGTTCCAAGAATCCATCCACGAGTCGATCACGGCGCTCTCACCCAATATCCGGCGCGCCGCCTTCAAATTGTAGCCAATCCCGGTCGTGCCCCACATGTAGTTGACGGCATACTGGTTGCCGGGATCGTAGACGGCGAGCCGCTGCGCGATCTCCGGCCAGGCGTTCACCAGGTTCGGCAGCTTGGACTTGTCGAGCTTCTGGAAAATGCCCGCCGCGATCTGGCGGGCGAGAAAATACCCCGTCGGCACCACGACGTCGTAACCGGATCGCCCGGCAAGGAGCTTCGCTTCGAGCGTGTCGTTGGAGTCGAAGGTGTCGTACTGAACCTTGATGCCGGTGCGTTTGGTGAAACTCTCGAGCACGGTCGGATCGATATAATCCGACCAATTGTAGAAGTTGACCACGCGCTCCTTTTGCGCCGGTGCGGCCGTAGGAGCGACGACGGCGACGAATACGCCGAGGAGCGCCAGCACGATCGCCGTAAGCGCACCGCGCGCCACAACGATCCTCGCACGCCCGCGTAACGACTGCCGTGCTTGTCTTGGCCATCGCCGCGATCGCTTTCACGTCTCGGTCGGCAGCCCGGCAGCCTTCCAGGCCAGAATGCCGCCCGCGAGATGGCTGACATAGGCGAAACCCTGCCGCTGCGCGAACAGCGACGCGTCGACCGAACGGCGGCCGGAGCGGCAGGCGAATACGATCTCGCAGCCCGGCGGCGACGGGATCGCCGCCGGGTCGAAGGCGGAGAGCGGTAGCAGGACCGCGCCGGGAAACCGTTCGGCGGCGGTCTCGTTCGGCTCACGCACATCGACCAGCACGACGCGGCCTTCGGTGAGCCCGCGGGCGACCTCCTCGGGCGTCAGATCGCGCACGCGCGCCTGCCCTCCGGTGTGATCCGACATGATTGAACTCCCCGTTGGCGCTTTGTCATCCCCGCAGTGGCGGAATGGACGGAAAACCTGAAGCAGGAGCCGAGCCCCGTCAAGCCGGCCGTGCCGCCGGTCGGCCGCCGACGCTCGCGGGCCAGAAGCTCGCAGGCGTCAGATATTGACCTGGGTGCCGACCTCGACCACGCGGTCGGTCGGGATCTGGAAATAATCAGTCGCATCGTTGGCGGAACGGGCCAGACTGATGAACAGGCGGTCCTGCCAGTACGGCATTCCCGACCGCGGCGCCCGGCGCAGCACCCGGCGCGACAGGAAGAACGACGTCGACATGATGTCGAACTGCAGCCCGAGCTTGCGCGCGATCGCCAGCGCCTTCGGAATGTTCGGCGTCTCCATGTAGCCGAACCGCAGCGCGACCCGCACGAAGGTCGAGCCGACCGGCTCCATGCGCACGCGCTTTCCCGGCTCGACCCGCGGCGTGTGCGTGGTCTCGACGCTAAGGATGATGTTCTTCTCGTGCAGCACCTTGTAGTGCTTGAGGCTATGCAGCAGCGCGGTCGGCGCGCTCTTCGGATCGCTGGTGAGAAACACCGCCGTGCCCGCCACGCGCTGCGGCGGCTTTTTTTCCAGCATGCGCACCAGGTCGTCGAGCGGGGTTTCCAGGCGCCGCGTCTTGGCGAACAGCATTTTGCTGCCGCGCCGCCAGGTGTACATCACCAGCATCACCACGCCGCCGAGCGCGAGCGGCACCCAGCCGCCCTCGACCACCTTGAGCATGTTGGCGGACAGGAAGGTCAGATCGATCACCAGGAACGGCGCCATCAACGCCGCAGCCGCGAACGGCGACCATCGCCACATCCGCCAGATCACGATGAAGGCCATCAGGCCGGTGACCACCATGGTGCCGGTGACGGCGATGCCGTAGGCGGAGGCGAGCGCGCTCGACGAACGGAACAAAGCGACCAACAGGAGAACGCCGACCAGGAGCAGCGCGTTGACGCGCGGCAAGTAGATCTGGCCGAGATGCTCCGCCGAGGTGTGGCGAATCTCGAGCCGCGGCAGCAGGCCAAGCTGGATTGCCTGGCTGGTGAGCGAATACGCACCCGTGATCACCGCCTGGCTGGCGATCACCGTGGCGGCGGTCGCCAAAACCACCATCGGAATGCGCGCCCAGTCCGGATAGAGCAAAAAGAACGGATTGGCGATGGCGCTCGGGTGCGCGAACACCAGCGCGCCCTGGCCCAGATAATTGACCGCCAGCGCCGGGAGCACGACACCGAGCCACGCCAGCTGGATCGGCAGACGGCCGAAATGGCCGAGGTCGGCGTAGAGCGCCTCGGCCCCGGTCACGGCGAGGAACACGGCGCCGAGCGTGAACAGGCCGACGATGCCGTGATCGAACAGGAAGAACACGCCGTGCAAGGGATTGAGCGCCCACAATACGCCGGGATCGGCGGCGATCCACATCACGCCCGGAATGGCGATCGCCACGAACCACACCAAGGTGACCGGTCCGAACAGCGCCGCCACCTTGGCCGTGCCGCGCGATTGGAACGCGAACAGCACGACCAGGATCACGACGGTGAGCGGCACGACGTAATCGTGGAACGCCGGGGTGGCGACGTCGACGCCCTCGATCGCCGACAACACCGACAGCGCCGGCGTGATCACGGCGTCACCGTAGAACAACGCGGCGCTGATGATGCCGAACAGCGCCACCACGCCGACGGCCCGGCTGTAGCGGCCGACCGCGCGCGTGGCGAGCGCCATCAAGGTCAGCGTGCCGCCCTCGCCGTTATTGTCGGCGCGCAGCAAAATCAGCACGTATTTGAGCGTGACGATGACGATCAGCGCCCACAGGATCAGCGAGAGCACGCCGAGCACCGCTGCACGGGTGAGTTTGTCGGTCCCCCCGGGCGAAGCGGCTATGATCGCTTCACGGAAGGCGTAAAGCGGGCTGGTGCCGATGTCGCCATAGACGACGCCGATGCTGCCGAGGGCGAGGCCCCACAGGCGTCCGGCGTGCGGTGCGGCGGCGCCGTCCGCGGGAATTTCGCTCTCGACCGGAGCGCTTACGCTATCTGCCATGAAGGTTCGACAACCGGTGTCGCCTGTCTCTGTCATTGCATGGAGGCAGGGGGTCAGGGCAGCGCCTATACACGCTCTGCGCCGAAGAGTCATTCGGCAAGCCGGAGCGCAAGCCGAAGGCGGTGCCCGCATCCCACGTTACCATCCTGCGGATGCATGACGGCCGACGACGTTGACCAGGGCCTTATGGCTTCAAATCCGGCGGGACCGGAGGATCTTCGCGCATCAGGGTGATGGTCACGCGCCGATTGGCCGCGATGAACGGATCTTCGGGAAACAGCGGATCGGTATCGGCTTTTCCGACCACGGCGTAGAAGTTCCGCGCCGGAACCCCTTCCTCTTCCAAAATCTGACGCACCGCATTGGCGCGGTCCGCCGAAAGACTCCACGGCCCGTAATCCGGCCGCGGCGCGCTGCGCGAAGCGGAAGTATGGCCGGTGACCGCGATACGATACGATATCGCCTTGAGCGGTTCGGCAAGCTTCTCGATGATGCGACGCGTGCGCTCATAAGGCTCCTTGGAGCCCTCGGGGAACATCGAGCGGCCTTCCTGGTCGACGATATCGATATTGAGGCCTTCGCGCGTCTCCTCGAACATGATGTGCTTACTGGCTTCCGCCAGTTCCGGCATTTCCTGCATGGCCTGGCGCAGCGACGCCGCCGCGAGCGCGAAAGCCTGTTCGCTCTGCAGCTTGGCGCCGTAATCGCGGTTGCGATCGTGCTCGTCGGGCGTCGGCGTCGCCGAGGCGTCGTCGGGCTGGATGTGCGCGGCATTCTTGAGCTTCGGCCGCGTCGGCAGGCCGTTCACTTCGATAATGCCGGAATAGCGCACATTGGTCTGCACGCCGAAGGCGTCCCGCATCGAGCCGGCCACGATCTGCAGCTTCTGCTGATCCTGATTGGAGAACGCGACCAGCATGACGAAGAAGCTGACCAGCAGGCCCATGAGATCGGCGAAGGTGACGAACCAGCCGTGGCCGCCGCCACCGTGCGCTTCCTTGCGCCGCGCCATCGGTTTAGGCCGGCACCGGCTCGGGCTCCGCCTCGTGGCGGTGCTTCTCGGGCAGATAGGCGATCAGCATCTCGCGCACCAGCGTCGGGCTCTTCGACTCGCGGATCATCAGAACGCCGTCGATGATCAGCGTGCGGTTGACTTCCTCGTCGAGCAGCTTGAGATGCAGCTTGTCGGCGATCGGCAGACAGATGATGTTGGCGAGCACCGCGCCATAGAGCGTCGCCAACAGCGCGGTCGCCATGAACGGGCCGAGCTTCGAGGGATCGGTCATGTTGGCGAACATCTGCACCATGCCGATCAGCGTGCCGATCATGCCGAAGGCGGGCGCGCAGTCGCCGACCGCGCGGTAGATCTTCTGCCCCTCGTCGAGATGGGTGAGGAAGTTGTCGCGGTCGCGTTCGAGATTGTCGCGGATGAAATCGGCGTCGTAGCCGTCGGCGACGAAGCGGATGCCCTTGGCGAGGAACGGATCGTCGATCTCGACCTTCTCCAGGCCCATCGGCCCCTGCTTGCGCGCGATTTCGGCAAAGCCGGCGATCTCGTCGACCAGTTCGCGCTGCGTCATGCGGCGCATGGTGAAGGCGAATTTGGCGCCGAGCGGCAGGCCGTGAAACATCGACGACAGCGGAAAGCGGATCAAGGTCGCGGCGAACGAGCCGCCGAAAATGATGATGATGGCGTGATCGCTCAAGAACATCCGCAGGTCGCCGCCCATGAAAATCATGGTCAGGACGACGACGGCCCCGGCAAGCAGGCCGAGGCCCGTTGAAATGTCCATAATCAACTCCTACCCGCAACCAATAAGGCCCGTTAACACAGTACCGTCGTGGCAATTAAGGGACGGTTACCCGTGGAACCGCGGCGTAACCGCGGACGGCAGCGGTCGCAGCGCCGAAGCCTCACTTCTCCCAGGCGGCAAAAGCCTCTTTGAAGGCCTGCTCGCCAGACGCGCCTTTATCGAGCGTCAGGATGGCGCGGGTCCCATTGCCGTAAATGACGAGAAGGTCGAGCGACTTGCCGTCGCGCAGAAGGTCGACATTGAGCTTGGCGTCGCCCTCGATGGCGGAGAGGCCGAACAGGTAATAGCTGTCGGTCACCTTGGCGACGAGGCCGGCGAGCGCCGTGCCGCGGACCTGGTCGTTCGGCTTCAACATGACGCCGGCGACGTTGGCGATGCCGCGGCCGGGAAAATCCGGCGGCAGCTTGAACATGATGTCGATGGTGTGGGTCGCCGGCAGCGACCGGTCGGTGTTGCGGCGAAGCAGAAACAACACCGTCATGTGCCGCTCGGGGATGACGACGTCGCCCCGCAGCGCCAGCGAAGGCTTGGTACCGGAAGGCTTGGCACCGGCAGCGGGCGGCTCCTTCTCGACGCTCCACGTCACCGTGCCGACATAGCGCTTGGGTTGCGCACCGGCGGTCTCCTGCTCGGTGAGCACCGCACCTTCCGCCCGCGCGGGAGCGGCATGAGCGATGGCCAAAAGAGTGACGGGCAAGAGCATGAGCGCGAGGAGGGCGCGGACGGGCGAGAGCCGACATACGCCGGCGGCAGGCGGAGCGACTGTCATGATGAGGAGGCCTTCGGCTGAAATGGCCGCACCGGCAAGGCTGCGGCGTATGCCTGTGTAGGCTGACTGGCGTGCGAATATCAAGGCTCGACGCCCCGTGACCATTGGGGCAAAACGCGGCATATAGACGTTCAGTGTGAGACCACCCCGGCGCGGCCGCAGCGCGGCGCCGTCGAATTCGTGAGGGAGAACGTCCATGCGTGAGATCGGTCACTTCGTCGGCGGGAAAGAGGTCAAGGGGACATCGGGTCGTTTCGGCGACGTGTTCGATCCCAATACCGGCGAGGTGCAGGCCAAGGTGGCGCTCGCCAAGCATTCCGAGACCGAGCACGCCATCGCGGTCGCGGAAGCGGCGCAGGTCGGCTGGGCGGCGACCAACCCGCAACGGCGCGCGCGCGTCCTGTTCAAGTTCCTCGACCTGGCGCAGAAGGAATTCGACAGCCTGGCGCGGCTCCTTTCCTCCGAGCACGGCAAGACGTTCGCGGACGCCAAGGGCGACATCCAGCGCGGCCTCGAGGTGGTCGAATTCGCCTGCGGCATTCCGCACCTTCTCAAGGGCGAATTCAGCGAAGGTGCCGGTCCCGGCATCGACCTTTATTCCCTGCGCCAGCCGCTTGGCGTCGTCGCCGGCATCACGCCGTTCAATTTCCCCGCCATGATCCCGATGTGGAAATTCGCGCCGGCGCTCGCCTGCGGCAATGCCTTCATCCTCAAGCCGTCGGAACGCAATCCGTCCGTGCCGATGCGGCTCGCGGAACTGCTGCTCGAGGCCGGGCTGCCGGCGGGCGTGCTCAACGTCGTCAACGGCGACAAGGAGGCGGTCGACACCATCCTGACCGATCCGCGCGTCAAGGCGATCGGCTTCGTCGGCTCGTCGGCGATCGCGGAATACGTCTACGCGACCGCCTGCGCCAACAACAAACGCGCGCAATGTTTCGGTGGCGCCAAGAACCACATGATCGTGATGCCGGACGCCGACCTCGACCAGGCGGTCGATGCGCTGATCGGCGCCGGCTACGGCTCCGCCGGCGAGCGCTGCATGGCGATTTCGGTCGCGGTGCCGGTCGGCGCGAAGACCGCAGACCGGCTGCTGGAAAAACTGGTGCCGCGGGTCGAAAGCCTGAAGATCGGACCGTCGACCGACACGCAGGCCGATTACGGCCCGATGATCACGCGGGCGCATCTGGAAAAGGTCAAAGGCTATGTCGATCTCGGCGTCAAGGAAGGCGCCAAGCTCCTGGTCGACGGCCGCGGCTTCAAGCTGCAGGGTTACGAGAACGGCAATTTCATGGGCGGCTGCCTGTTCGATCACGTGACGCCGGACATGCGCATCTACAAGGAAGAGATTTTCGGCCCGGTCCTCGCGGTAGTGCGCGCCAAGGACTACGAGGAAGCGGTGCGGCTGCCGTCGGAGCACGACTACGGCAACGGCGTCGCCATCTTCACCCGCGACGGCGATGCCGCGCGCGACTTCGTCAGCCGGGTCGAGGTCGGCATGGTCGGCGTCAATTTCGCCATTCCCGTGCCGCTCGCCTACTACACCTTCGGCGGCTGGAAGCGCTCCGGCTTCGGCGACCTCAACCAGCACGGCCCCGACGCGGTGCGGTTCTACACCAAAACCAAGACCGTCACCGCGCGCTGGCCCTCCGGCGTCAAGGAAGGCGCCGAGTTCGTCATCCCGACGATGAAGTAATTTTTGCTCCTTCTCCCCGCACTGCATCCTCCCCCTGCGAAAAGCGCGGGATGAGGGGGACCATCGTGCGCAGCACGATGGTGGAGGTGGCAACGAAGTCTCCAGCGCCGCCCGCATCGACGTTCGCAATTTTTCTCCACTCGCCGCAGAGCCCCCTCCACCACTCGGCTTCGCTGGGCGACCTCCTCCCCCGCACGGCGGCGGAGGGCGAAAATACATGCAGCTCAAAACCGCCACGCCAGCACCTGCTCGACGGCGCTACGCCGAATGACCCACTCGATATGCGTTGCCGGCTCGAACGCGGCGCGGCCCGCCGGCGATCACCTCTTGCCGCGCCGCGGCGAGCTCTTCCCGCGAAACACCCGCAAGCCCGCGCTTGAGGCATGCCGTTGGCTCGCCGAGGCAGCGGCAGTGGCGCCGGCACCGGCTCGACGGACAGCGGCGCCAGAAACGGAGCGCTTCGCAATAGAGCTTATGCGTCGCGCGATGCGCGGCATCGATCAGCGCCCGCCCCGCCTCGGCCGACCGCCGCTTGGTGAAATCCTCTTGTTTGTTCGCCGGCTTGTTCCGCAACGCGGGCATGATACGAGCTCTCCGCGCAATAAAATGCCGTTCTCGCGACGCGCTTTTTGTTCGCGCCCGAGTTTATGCCGATACGAAGCAAACAAATAACCGACGGCCGAGCCCGACCTTCGTCAGACGGCGCCGGTGGTGGAACCGGCCGCCATCACGATCAGGCGCGGATAAATCTCGTCATTGCGAGGAGCCAAGCGACGAAGCAATCCAGGGTCGGCGCCGCCGAGCCTGGATTGCTTCGTCGCAAACGCTCCTCGCAATGACGAACAGGAAAGCGGAACGCCGACAAACGCTGTTCATCAACCTCCGCATCTCGCGATGCGGCGCGACCCGCCTCATCTCCTTGCGGGGGAGCGAGGGGCGCTCGCCTGTCGGCGTTCCACCACGGCACTTGCGGCAGCGACCGAACGCCACCGCTCAGCTTCAGCCACGCGACTTCCTGGGAAGAGGTCGGCGCGCACGTCCCGATGGTTCGAAAGACGCACGCGTCGCAACGCATCGCCCGGAACAGCCCGGACCGCTACGTCACCGCGGGCGTTACCCGCGCCTTCCTGTCCCAGTCCAGCGAGATTGCACCCGCGGTCCGGTCATGATGCCGTCCGGGCGTGTCCTGCCGAAACCGCCCGGGAGCACAGGTGACGAGCCCATGCCCGCGGGAACCGCACCCGCTCCGCCATCCGGTGGTCCGCCGGATGGCGTCCTGGTAGGTGAGCGGGATTGGCGCCAATGTAACTGAATGACGGACACTTGTCAATGACGAAATTGCGATATCGGTGACCGCGGCACGCTTGGCGGTGTAAGCCGCCCCCATGCACTCATTCGACTGCAAATTAAATGCACGGTGATCGCGGCAGCCGCCTCCGGCACGGCACGAGAAGCGTCCGCGGTAACATTATTAACGATCGAAATTCTTACTACAATCTCGGTTGATTCGAGATGTGGCGGTCCGGAACTGCAATGGCGAAGTCGTCCAAACTCGTTGCGGCAAGGCGCGGCCGGGTCTTGCTGGTGCGAAGAAGGCGCGACCGGCTATGGATGTTCCCGGGAGGCCGCAAGCGTGGGCGCGAAACCGCAAAAGATTGCTTGCGGCGGGAAATGCGCGAGGAGCTGCCCAAGCTCAAGCTCGGACGATTGACGCTGTGGAAGGAGGTCACAGCCAAGAACCGCAGGTCGGGCCGCAAGATGAGCGACGCCATTTTCGTCGCAAAAAAAGCGTCGGGTCCGCTCGTCATCGGCGACAAGAAGGAAATAGACAAGGCGAGATGGCTCAAGCCACGCGGCATTCGTTTGACGCCGACCTCGCGTTACATTCGCGACAAGCTGTTTCCCAAAACAAGCAAGGCGTAAGGCCGGACGATTTCAGCTCGCAAATCGGGGGCCTTCAGCGGCACGACTTTCGTTCAGATC
This sequence comes from uncultured Pseudomonadota bacterium, assembly GCA_963745155.1. Classification (GTDB taxonomy): domain Bacteria; phylum Pseudomonadota; class Alphaproteobacteria; order Rhizobiales; family Xanthobacteraceae; genus BOG-931. Next base: position 187,909 of record CAVUWO010000020.1, read on the forward strand.
CCCGACGCACTTCCCCTCACCCGGCATGCGCCTGCGGCGCATGCCGACCTCTCCCGCAAAGGGGAGAGTGGATTTTCAGCTCACGCATGCGTGCTCGCTCGCGCCGTCGCTGCCGCTGTAGCGGCACAGGCAGCGCGGCGGGCGTTCGAGCACGGAGATCGTCACCGTGGTGATGCGGTTGCGCTGGACGACGATGTCGCACAGCGGCACCGGCGCGCTGGCGTTGCCGGCCTGGAGTTTGAGCGTGCCGACATGCTGGCGCAGGATGGCGCTGCCGTTCTTGATCGGCGCGAGCTTTTCGGAATCGAGATAGAGCGCGGCCTGCGTCGTCGCGGCGATCGGCACCGTCTTGATCTCGACATAGCCGACGTCGCCCGACGGCCGGCACGCGACGATCACGGCGCCGACGATCAGAACGCTGGCGACAAGCCCGACGACGCGGCGCATCTTCACGCTCCGAACGTTTTTATCATCGTCATTGCGAGGAGCGCAGCGACGAAGCAATCCAGAGTCAGCTGCCGCTGACCCTGGATTGCTTCGCTTCGCTCGCAATGACGAATGAAGTGTCGCTACCAAAGGCCGCAATGTTATTCCGCCACTCCGCGCCTCAGGCGCCCGGCGGCTTGATGCCGCCGATCAGCTTGTTGAGCTGGGCGGAGGCGTCGCGAATGTCGTGGGTGAGCTTGTGGATCACCTCGAGCGCCTTCTGCGCCTGGCGGATCTCGACCAGTTCGCCGATGAAATCCTCGTTCTCCTGCAGCGTCTTCAACAGCACGGCGAATTGCGCCCGGGCGTCCTCGAGTTCCTTGGTCGCGCTCTCGGTCTGCGTCTCGAGCGCGCGCCATTGGTCGGTCAGGAACGCCCGCTCCTCGGGCTTGAAGCGGTTGTCCTGCGCCAGCGCCTTGAGCTTGGCGTGGACGTGATCGAGCGCCTTGGCGCCGAGCTGCGACACCGGGCCGTTGTCGGAGACCGCGCCCAAGAGCGTCGATACCGTCTCGCGCAGCTTGTCGATTTCCGCGCGCGCCTTGCTGACGTCGGTCACGCCGTCGATGGTGCCGGCGGAATCCTGGATCGTCTTGTTGAGGTCGGGCACGCTCTTCTGGAACGCTTCGAGCTGCTGGGAAAATTCCTCGACCGGCGAAGGCGGTGCCGGCCGCGGCGGCATTCTCCGCGCGCGCCAGCCCGGCGGAAAGTGCCAAAGCGAACGCCGCAACCGCCGCCAAACGGACCGGCGAGCGCGACCGAACGGTACGTGCAAAGAGCGTCATGGCGAGCCTCCCGCGGCACAAATCCCGCACTGGGTTAATTTCGGTTAGGAATATTGGCGCAAGTGGGGCGAACTGCCCACACGAAATCGCAACTTGGGGCTTCTTTTTCGCCCGGTTTTCGGGTTCTCTGCGCCCCGGATGAATGGCGGGACCGACATGAGGGGTTTTTGCGCAAACGGGGCGAAGGCGGCCGCGGCACTTCTGCTGCTGGCGGCGCTCGCGGCATGCAGCGCCAGCGAGCAGCTCGCCGCCACCCGGCCCGAACCGCAGCCGGCCGCGGCGCCGGCCGCGCCGCCGCCGCCCCCTCCTCCGCCCCCGGTCGCCGTCGCCGGCCGCTGGAAATTCACCGCCGCCTCCGGCGGCGGCTGCTTCATGACGCTCGGCGCAGCCTCGCCGACGGCGGTCGCCGGCACGGTCGCGCCGGAGGGCGGCTGCCCGGCGCCTTCTTCACCAGCCGCAAATGGACGTTCGAGCACGGCAACCTGATCGTGCGCAACCACAAGGCCGAACCGCTGGCGCAGCTATCCTACGCCGGCGGCCATTTCGAGGGTCACGAGACCGGCGGGGCGGCGGTGACGCTGTCGCGTTAGCAAGTACGCATGAGCGGGAATCCAACTTTGGGGCTTTCGTCCTGACCCTCGATTATCGTCATTGCGAGGAGCGCAGCGACGAAGCAATCCAGGTCGGCGGCAGTGACCTGGATTGCTTCGCTCGCAATGACAAGTGCGCTAGTACAAGACAATCGCGAAGGACAGCCCATGGCCGACTATCAGCTCTATTGCTTCGCCCAGTCCGGCAACGCCTATCGCGCCGCGCTGATGCTCAATCTGATCGGCGCCGACTGGGAGCCGATCTGGTTCGATTTTTTCAACGCCGGCGTCCAGCGCACGCCGGAATTCCGCGAGCAACGTCAATGAAATGGGCGAAGCCCCGGTGCTCGTCCACGGCGCCAAAAAACTCACCCAATCCGGCGTCATTCTCACCTATCTCGCCGAGCACAGCGGCAAATATCTGCCGCGCGGCGAGGACGAGCGCCTGGAGGCGCTGCGCTGGATCATTTTCGACAATCAGAAGATCGGCGGCATGCTCGGTCCGTACCGCTTTCTCTATGCGATATCGAAGCAGAAAGGCCACCCGGCCGTGCTGGAGTTTCTCAAGGGCCGGGCGCTGAGCGCGCTCGCTATTTTCGACAAGCGCCTGGCCGATCGGCCCTATGTGCTCGGCGCCGAGCCGACCATCGCCGACGTGTCGCTGACCAGCTATCTCTATTATCCGGCCGAGGAGTTCGGCTTCGACATCGCGGCCGAGCACAAGAACATCGCCGCCTGGCTCGACCGCATGAAAGCGTTGCCCGGCTGGGGCCATCCCTACGATCTGATGCCGGGATACCCGCTGCCGGATTAGCGGCCGCTCCTCGCATTTTGATGGAGCATGATCTTATCGGAAAACCGGCGTCCACTTTTCCGGATCATGCTCTGACATTCACAGCGGAATATCGAGCTCCTTCGGCTTCGGCAGCACGGCCGGCACCGGCTTGGCTACCGGCACCGGCTTGGCGACCGGTACGGTCGGCGCTGCGGGCGGGGGCGATGATGCCGGCACCTGCCGCAGAATGGGCTTTTCCGGCGCCGGCAGTTCGGCCTTGATCTGCGGGCGGCGGCGCTGCCGGCTGCGCGATCTGCGATTGGGGCTGCGGCTCCGGCGGCTGCGGCGGCTGCGGCTCGGGTTCGGCCGCGTATTTGGCGATGAGCTTATGCGCGCCGGCGAGGAGCTTGCCGCCGTCGACGTGGCGTTCTTTCATCTGCTTGAGCCAGGCCGCCACCACCGGCTCGGTCGATTTGCGCCAGCGCAGCGCCTCCTCCGGCGATAGCATGATAAAACCGTCGCCGCGCTCGCGCGCCGCGCCGGCGGCGGTCGCGGCGTCGGCGTCCCACATGGCGCCGGCCATAGCGGCCGCGGCCGCTCCCGCATTGGCATCGACCACGGCCTTGAGATCGCGCGGCAGGCGGTCATAGATCTCCCGGTTCATCGCCAGCACGAATGCCGTCGTCGACAGCGTCCGGTCGCCAAACTCGGTGTGGAATTTCAGATCGTAGAGTTTGAGCGCCGCCACCACGCCCCACGGGTCGAGGCAGCCGTCGATCACGTGCTGCGTCAGCGCCATCGGCACTTGCGGCACCGGCATCGGCACCCCCTGCGCGCCGAGCGCCGCCATCGCCGCGGCGGCGAGCGGGTTCTGCACATGCAGCTTGAGGTCCTTGATGTCCGCGATCGACTGGATCGCGCGCTTGGCATGCAGGACGCCGCGGTCGCGGCAGGAAAAGCACAGCGGATGAATGTCGCGGAACTCGTCTTTCAGATTGGCCGCGCGCGAAATCCTGGATCGCCTTCGAGGACACCAGCGCCCGGCGCGACGCGACGAACGGCAGCTCGAACACCTCGATTTTCGGGAAGCGGCCGGGGGTGTGGCTCGGCGCCGCCCAGACGATGTCGGCGGTGCCGTCGCGGAGCTGGTCGAAGAGCTGCGCCGGCGCGCCGCCGAGCTGCATCGAGGGAAAAATGTCGATGCGGATGCGGCCGCCGGAATCCGCTTCGAGCTTGCGCGCCCACGGCGCCAGGAACCTGTCGTGCACGCTCGAAACCGCGGAGAAGTAATGATGCAGCTTGAGCGTGATCGGCGCCAGATTCGCCGCGCGCCGAACGCAGCACCGCCGGCGCCGCCACCGACGCCATGAGCGAAGCCAGAAGCGTGCGGCGGGCAAGACGCATTGAGTTCGACCTCGCGGGCTGCAACAGCGCCGGCGATGCGGCTCAATTGAGGCGCGGCGGACGTTCTTCGTGCTCGGACGGCTGCATCGGGCTCGCCGTCAGCGCCGCCGGTCGCGGCGTCGGGGCCGGTTGCGGCGCCGCCGCCGCCTCGCTTTGCCGCGCCAGCCGCTGGTAGCCGCGATAGGACAGAAAGCCGAACGGCAAGGCGGCGAGATAGGCGAGCGTCCCCAGCGGTCAGGATCACCCAGGGGTAGGCGATGAGGAGCGCGATGAACAACACCACAAAGACGATCAGCGGCCCGACCAGTTCCGACGACACCCGCGTGCCGAACCGCTTGCCGGAAAAAACCGGCAGCCGCGAGACCATCAGCGCGGCGATCGACACGGTGTAGATCAGCGTCGCCCAGATCAGAACCTCGGACCGCGCGAGACCGAGAAAGCTCGCATAGATCGGCAACAGCACGGTGATGGCGCCGGCGGGCGCCGGCATGCCGACGAAGAAATTCGCGGCCCAGAGCGGGCGGTCCGGATCGTCCAGCATGACGTTGAAACGCGCGAGCCGCAGCCCGGCGCAGATCGCGAACACCATCGCGGCGATCCAGCCCGCCGATTTGAGATCGTGCAGGCCCCAGAAATAGAGGATCAAGCCCGGCGCCACGCCGAAATTGACGAAGTCGGCGAGGCTGTCGAGCTCGGCGCCGAACCGCGAGGTCCCTTTCAACAGCCGCGCCAGGCGGCCGTCGATGCCGTCGAGGACGGCGGCGAACACGATGGCGCCGAGCGCCAGCTCGAAGCGGCCTTCGAACGCCAGCCGGATCGCCGTCAATCCCGCGCACAGCGCGAGCAAAGTAATGAGGTTCGGCGCCAGAATGCGCACCGGAATGCGGCGGAAACGCCGCCGCCGCGGTGGTCGGTCGCCGAAAGGGGAGCGGGCGGTAGATCATGGCGCGACTATAGCGGTTCGAGCGCCCGCCCGCCAACGGGCTCATGTTTCAGCTGACCCGGAACGTGCGGCCCGGCCCCGCCGCGAAAGCGTCCGCCAGCACGGTTTCGCCGGCGATCGCGGTCTGCCCCTCGGCGACGAGCGCCCGCGTGCCTTCGGGGAGATAGACGTCGACGCGCGAGCCGAAGCGGATCATGCCGATGCGCTGGCCGGCGACGACGACGTCGCCTTCGCGCACGAACGGCACGATGCGCCGCGCGACCAGGCCCGCGATCTGCACCACCCCGAAGCGGACGCCGCCGGCGGCGGCGATGACGAAGGCGTTGCGCTCGTTCTGCTCGCTCGCCTTGTCGAGGTCGGCGCTGATGAAGGAGCCGGCATGGTAAACGACGCGCTCGATCCTGCCGCCGACCGGGCTCCTATTCACGTGGCAGTCGAACACGCTCATGAAGATCGATACGCGCGTGAGCGGCCGCTCGCCGAGCGCCAGTTCGGGCGGCGGCGCGACGCTGGCGATGCGGCTGACGCGGCCGTCGGCCGGAGCGACGACGATGCCTTCGCGCACCGGCGTCGTGCGCGGCGGATCGCGGAAGAAATAGACGCACCACAGCGTTGCGAGGACGGCGAGCCAGCCGAGCGGCGGCAACAGCCAGAGCAGCACCAGGCTCACGAACGCGAAGGCGCCGATGAAGGGGTAGCCTTCGGGATGGATCGGTACGAGCTGCGCGCGGATGGAGTTGAGGATGGACATCAGAAAATTCGCTCTCGCTTATCGTCACTCCGCTGCGTCCGCGGCGGAGATGAGGGCCTCTTCCGCCACCGTCGGGTTCGGCGCGACGACTTCCTCCGCCTCCACAGGCGGATTGCGGTTGGGCGCGACGACCTCGTCCCCGACCTCCGCCAGCAACTCGCGCGCCTTGTCGGCCTCGCGCTGCCGGTTCCACATGCTGGCATAGAGGCCGCCGGAGCCGAGCAATTGGCGGTGCGTGCCGCGCTCGACGATGACGCCCTTGTCGAGCACCAGAATTTCGTCGGCGCCGACGATGGTCGACAGCCGGTGGGCGATGACGAGCGTCGTGCGGTTCTTCGACACGCGGTCGAGCGCGTCCTGGATGTCGCGCTCGGTATGGCTGTCGAGCGCCGAGGTCGCTTCGTCGAGCAGCAGGATCGGCGGGCTTTTGAGGATGGTGCGCGCGATGGCGACGCGCTGCTTCTCGCCGCCGGACAGTTTAAGCCCGCGCTCGCCGACTTCGGTCTCGTAGCCCTTGGGCGCCAGGCGGATGAAGTGGTCGATCTGGGCGAGCCGCGCCGCTTCCTCGACCTCGGCGTCGCTCGCGTCCCAGCGGCCGTAGCGGATGTTGTAGCGGATGGTGTCGTTGAAGAGGACGGTGTCCTGCGGCACCATGCCGATCGCGGCGCGCAGCGAGGTCTGCGTCACGTCGCGGATATCGACGCCGTCGATGAGAATGCGGCCGCCGGTGACGTCGTAGAAGCGGAACAGGAGCCGCGAAATGGTCGACTTGCCGGCGCCCGAAGGCCCGACGATGGCGACGGTGCGGCCGGCGGCGACCTCGAAGTTCAGGCCCTTGAGGATCGGCCGCGCCGGCTCGTAGGCGAACGAGACGTTCTCGAAGCGGATCGAGCCGTCGCCCACCTTGAGCGGCGGCGCGTCCGGCCGGTCCTCGATTTCCGGCTCGCGGTCCAGAATCGAGAACATCATCTCGATGTCGATCAGCGCCTGTTTGATCTCGCGATAGACGAGGCCCATGAAATTCAGCGGCTGATAGAGCTGAATCATCATGGCGTTGATCATGACGAAATCGCCGACCGTCTTGGTGCCGTTCTTGACGCCATAGGCGGCGAGCACCATCGCCGCGGCGAGCCCGACAGGTGAAGACGACGGCCTGCCCGGCATTGAGCACCGCGAGCGAGGTGTAGGTGCTTGCACGCTCGCGTCCTCGTAGCGCGCCATCGAGCGGTCGTAGCGCTTGGCCTCGCGTTCCTCGGCGGAGAAATATTTGACCGTCTCGTAGTTGAGGAGCGAATCGATCGCCTTGGCGTTGGCGTCGGTGTCGCTCTCGTTCATCTTGCGGCGGATGCCGATGCGCCATTCGGTGGCCCAGAAGGTGAAGCCGACATAGAGCGCGACCGTGAGCACGATCACCACCACATAGCGCCAGTCGAAATGATACAGCAGCACCCAGACGATCATCGCGACTTCGACGATGGTCGGCGCGAGCTGCAGGAGCAGCATGCGCACCAGCGTCTCGATGGCGTTGCGGCCGCGTTCGAGGACGCGGGTGAGCCCGCCGGTCTTGCGCTCCAGATGGAACCGCAGCGAGAACAGATGCATGTGCTCGAACGACAGCGTCGCGAGCCGCCGCACCGCGTTCATCGCCACCTTGGCGAAAATGCCGTCGCGCCATTGCGTCAGCAGCGCCATGACGATGCGCATGCCGCCATAGGCGAGCGTCATGACGATCGGCGCCGCGATCGCCCAGGCGAACCAGTCGTTCGGCGCGACCGGCGCGGTGCCGTGGCCGGCGAGCGCGTCGGTCGCCCATTTGAAGGTGAACGGCACCGCGACGGTCGCGAGCTTGCCGATGAAGATCAGCACGGTCGGCGAACGCCACGCGGGCCTTGAGGTCGCGCCGGTCGCTCGGCCAGATGTAGGGCCACATGTGCAGCAGCGTCGCGAACAGCGCCCCGCTATTGGCGTTGCACCTCTCGCCTTGCGGGGGCTGAGCGGATCGTTGGAATTCTCTCATTGCAAGCCCGGGCCGGGACCGGCCGCTGCAGGCCGCCGCCATTTTGTCGTTGGCATTATGTCCCGGTCATATAGAGGCTTTTTCGCCATCGCGCACCGGCCCGCCGCGCTTTTACCCGCCGGGCCGGACGCTTTTTCGGCCCCGTCCTTGCATTGTGGGGTAAAGACCTTGCGGTTGACGCGAATAGAGGCCAGATTTCGTTCTTTGTGAGAGAGTCTATGAGCAAAATCAATGCGCTGTGCGTCTATTGCGGGTCGAGCCCGGGCACCGACCCGGCGTTCGTCGCCGCGGCGCGCGGCTTCGGCAAGATCCTGGCCGAGAACGGCGTGCGGCTCGTCTATGGCGGCGGCTCGATCGGCCTGATGGGCGCGGTCGCCTCCGCCGTGATCGAGCACGGCGGCGCGGCAACCGGCATCATTCCCGAATTCCTCACCGCCAAGGAGCGGCCGCGGCGGCTCGCCCAGGAGCACATCGTCACCCGCGACATGCACGAGCGCAAGCGCACCATGTTCGACCGCGCCGACGGCTTCGTCGCCCTGCCGGGCGGCATCGGCACGCTGGAGGAACTGGTCGAGCAGATGACCTGGGCCCAGCTCGGCCGCCACAAGAAGCCGATCCTGATCGCCAACGTCAACGGCTTCTGGGATCCGCTGTTGTCGCTCCTCGACCACATGCGCGCGCTCGGCCTGGTGCCGGCAGCCGAGCGCGGCGTCGAGCTTCTGGTCGCCGACCGCATCGAAGACATTCTGCCGATGATGCGCGAAGCCGCCCGCGCGGTGACCGAGGCGGAAAAGGAAATGGCGCTGCCGGAAGAGCGGATGTGATTACTACGCCTCCCCCTTGCGGGCGAGGGGTAGGGGTGGGGGTCGGGAAGAACAATAAAGACGCGGACAACCGCATTGAGCCACGAGCGGAAGGCGCAGCGATACCGACTTCATTGTTAAACTTCTGCCCGACCCCCATCCCTACCGCTCCCCACAAGGGTGAGGGGAAGAAAGACACCTAAGCGGCGCCCCTACGGTTCTCTCAAAAACGTCACCGCCTCGATGCGGTTGCCGTCGAGGTCCTGGACGAAGGCGGCGTAATAGCGCGTGTGATATTCCGGCCGCAGCCCCGGCGCGCCGTCGGACGTGCCGCCGGCCTTAATCGCCGCCGCGTGAAACGCGTCGACCGCCGCGGTGTCAGGCGCGCGCAGGCAAATGTGCGTGCCGCTGTCGTCGGCGACGCGGTTCATCCCGGCGCGGGCGTTGATCCAGAATTCCGGATATTTCTTGCCGAAGCCGATGGAGGCATTCGGCCATTCGCGCAGCTTGGTCATGCCGAGCGGCGCCAGCGCCGCCGCGTAGAACGCTTCCGCCGCAGACAAATCGCGCACGGCGATGGAAACATGGTCGATCATGGCCGCCTCACTTCCCCTCCCCCTTGTGGGGAGGGGTTAGGGGTGGGGGTCGGGAAGAACGATAACAACGCGGACGTCTGGCACGAAGCCTGAGAAAAGGCGCAAGCGTTAGTGAGTTGTTTGTTAAACTTCTGCCCGACCCCCACCCCTACCCCTCCCCACAAGGGGGAGGGGAAAGAAAAACGTCACGCCGGCGCGTTGGACTTCATCAGCTTGTAGACGATCGAATCCATCAGCGCCTGGAACGACGCGTCGATGATGTTGGGCGAGACGCCGACCGTGGTCCAGCGGTCGCCGGTTTCGTCGGCGCTCTCGATCAGGACGCGGGTGACGGCTTGCGTGCCGGCATTGAGGATACGCACGCGGTAGTCGGTGAGGTTGAGCCCGGTGATGTAGCTTTGATATTTGCCAAGGTCCTTGCGCAGCGCGAGGTCGAGCGCGTTGACCGGGCCGTTGCCTTCGGCCGCGGAGATCATCACGTCGTCGCCGACCTTCACCTTGACGACCGCCATGCTCACGGTGACCTGCTCGCCCTTGGCGTTGACGCGCTGCTCGACATTGACGTCGAATTTTTCCACGTCGAAGTAGCGCGGCACCTTGCCGAGCAGGCGCCGGGCGAGAAGCTCGAACGACGCGTCCGCCGCCTCGTAGGCATAGCCGATCGCCTCGCGCTCCTTGACCTCGTCGAGCAGGCGCGACAGGCGCGGATCGTCCTTGCCGATGGCAAGGCCGATGCGGTCGAGTTCGGCGATGAGGTTGGCCTTGCCGGCCTGGTCCGACACCAGCAATTTGCGCTTGTTGCCGACCGTCTCCGGCGGCACGTGCTCGTAGCTCGCTGCATCTTCGGCGCCGGCGTTCAACTCCTTCATGATCGCGGAGGCGTGAATGCCGGCCTTGGTCGCGAACGCGCTCTCGCCGACATAGGGCGCGTAGCGGTTCGGCGCGCGGTTGAGCACTTCTTCCAGCTTGTGCGAGACGCGCGTGATCTTCTTCAGCGCCGCGTCGGAGACGCCGAGTCTCGAAGCGCTCGGAAAAATCCGGCTTGAGCTTCAGCGTCGGGATGATGGAGACGAGATTGGCATTGCCGCAGCGCTCGCCGAGCCCGTTGAGCGTGCCCTGGATCTGGCGCGCGCCGGCGCGCACGGCGGCAAAACTGTTCGCCACCGCCTGCTCGGTGTCGTTGTGGGCGTGAATGCCGACATGGTCGCCGGGGATCGTCTCGCAGACCTCGCCGACGATCTTTTCCACTTCGTGCGGCAGCGTGCCGCCATTGGTGTCGCAGAGGACGACCCAGCGGGCGCCTTCCTGATAGGCCGCCGTGGCGCAGGCGAGCGCATAGGCCGGATTGGCCTTGTAGCCGTCGAAAAAATGCTCGCAATCGAGCAGCACCTCGCGGCCCTTGGCCTTGGCCGCGCGCACGCTGTCGCGGATCGAGGAAAGATTTTCCTCCTCCGTCGTCTCCAGCGCGACGCGCACGTGATAGTCCCAGGATTTCGCCACGAAGCAGATGGTGTCGGCCTGCGGCCGCCAGAAGCGCCGCGAGGCCGGGATCGTTCGACGCCGAGCGGCCCGGCCGCCGCGTCATGCCGAACGCGGTGATTTTCGCGCGCGCCGGCCTGCGCTCGGCGAAAAACTCGGTGTCGATCGGATTGGCGCCCGGATAGCCGGCCTCGACGTAATCGACGCCGAGTTCGTCGAGCAGGCGGGCGATGGCGAGCTTGTCGGCCAGCGTGAAGTCGACGCCGTTCGTCTGCGCGCCGTCGCGCAGCGTGGTGTCGAACAGATAAAGCCGTTCACGCGCCATAGTTCAATCTCACAGTTGCGATCTCACCAGAGATGATAGTTCGAAGCGAGCGCGACGACGACCAGAATGGCGATGAGCGCGATCACGAGGTGATGGGTGCGAAGCCCGAAAAACATTTTGTGTTATCCCGTATGGAGGCGATAGGCGGTGTAGAGCGCGATGGCGACCGCCGCCGCGATCACCGCGTATTTCAAAACCAGATAATAGAGCCAGTGGCGCTGGAACGGCATGTCGTCGCGTTTCATGACAGGCTCCCTTTGGCCGGGGCGGCGAACCGCTTCACCATGGTGGTGTTGGCGAGCCATTCGTCGCCGAGCGACACCGTGTTGCGGGTTTTGCGCGACGTAGCCGCGCTTTTCAAAGAAACCGTGCGCGGTGTCGCTGGCATCGACCGTGATTTCGCTCGACGCCGCGCCCGGCCGCCAGTCGTTCCAAGCGCGTCGCACAGCATGGCGCCGGCGCCCTGCCCGGCCGCGATCGGATGCACATAAAGCATGTCGATGCGTCTTGTTGTCGGCGAGCGCGGCAAAGCCGACCGGCGAGCCCTGAGCGTCGCCACCAGCGTCAATTCCTCGGCGAGCCGCGCGCCGAATTCCTCCTCGTCGTCGGCCGCCCCCGCCCACGCCTGCTGCTGCGCCTCGCTGTAGTCCTCGGCGGTCAATTCCTCGATGCTGGCGCGGAAGATTTCCGCCAGCAGCGGCACGTCCTCGGGCAAGAGCGGGCGCAGCGCGAGTTTGGGGAAGGCCTGGGCGGTCATCGCAAGCACTCGCATTGACATTTCCGACAAACAATACCGCCGTCATGCCCGCGCTTGTCGCGGGCATCCACGTCTTTACGGCGTGGCAGCAAAGAAAGACGTGGATGGCCGGGACAAGCCCGGCCATGACGGCCGAGGGTCATCGGGCGATCTCCCAGGTGGTGCCGTCTTTGGAGTCTTTCAGCACGACGCCCATTTGTGCGAGTTCGTCGCGGATGCGGTCGGACTCTTCGAAGTCCTTGGCCTTGCGCGCCGCGTTGCGCGCTTCGATCAAACTCGCGACCTCGATCTCGTCGACCGAATGCGATGCTTGGCGGAAGGCGGCCCATTCGGCAGGCGTATGTTGCAGCAGGCCGATCAACTGCGCGCTGGCCTTCAGGCAGGCCGCCGCTGGCTTGGCGCCTTTGACGGCTTCGCCGCGCAGCTCGTGCAAGGCCGCAAAGGCTTTCGGCGTGTTGAGGTCGTCCGCAAGCGCATCGAGCGCATCGGCGCACATGTACCCCGGCGCGGTATCGGCGGTGAGCCCGTACCAATGATCGAGCGTCTTCTGCGCCTCGCGCAGGCCGACGACGGTCCAGTTGATCGGCTGGCGATAGTGGGTCTGCAGCATGGCAAAACGCACGACCTCGCCCGGCCAATCCTGCAGCAACGCGTTGATGGTCACGAAATTCCCCAGCGACTTACTACATCTTCTCGCCTTCGACCTGAAGGAAGCCGTTGTGCATCCAGTAGTTCGCCATCACCGGCGTGTGAAACGCGCAGCGTGATTGCGCGATTTCGTCCTCGTGGTGCGGAAACACGAGATCGATGCCGCCGCCGTGAATATCGAAAATCTCGCCGAGATATTTCCACGACATCGCCGAGCATTCGATATGCCAGCCGGGACGCCCGGGCGCGGCGACGCCCGCGGGCGACGGCCAGGCCGGCTCGCCCGGCTTCGAGGGCTTCCACAGCACGAAATCCCGCGGGTCTTTCTTGTAGGCCGCGACTTCGACACGGGCGCCGGCGATCATCTCGTCGAGCGGCCGTTTCGACAGCTGCCCGTAATCCGGCATCGAGGGCACGCTGAACAGGACGTTGTCCTCGGCGACATAAGCGTGGCCGGACTGCGACCAGCCGTTCGATCAGCGTCGCGCATCTCGGCGATATGCTCGGTCGCGCGCGGCTCGACCGTCGGCGGCAGGCAGCCGAGCGCGGCGACGTCCTCGTGGAACTGGCGGTCGGTCTTTTCGGTGACCTTGCGGATCGCCTCGTTGAGCGGCGCCTCCGGATATTCCTCCGCCGCGCGCGCGTTGATCTTGTCGTCGACGTCGGTGATGTTGCGCACGTAAGTGACGTGGTCGGCGCCGTAGAGATGGCGCAACAGGCGGAACAGCACGTCGAACACGATCACCGGGCGCGCATTGCCGATATGGGCGTAGTCGTAGACCGTCGGCCCGCACACATACATGCGCACATTGGCGGCATCGAGCGGGCGGAACACCCGCTTCTCGCGCGACAAGGTATCGTAAAGCCGCAAATCCATCGCGTTCGAATTCATGGCGCTCGAATCAACGTTCGCCCAATTTGGCCTTCGCCGGCCGGGCGTCCATTGGTCTCGAAGAGGAGAAAAGACGGCCACAGCCAGCGTTGTCGCTAGCGAATAATCTCCCGGCAGATGCCGAAGATAGAATGGTGGCCGTTCATGGCGCGCACAATGGTCGAGGACCACAGTTGCGTCAAGCCCTTGGCGTGCCCTCGGGCACCCCGCGGATCGGGGCCGGCGCCTGTGGAAAATGCGCCGGCCGCGCACCCGGCCGCATTGTCCCGCTCGCGCGAATCGTGGGAGCCAAAGCGCCCTGCCGTCCTCGTGCGCGCCGCAGTTAGCAAAACCTTAACCTCGGCGTTGCATTCTTCGATCTATAGCCACCTCAAGGCGCGTCGGGCGCCAATCGGGGGTCCCTCACATGCGCTCCGTGATCGCGGCCGCCGCCGTCGCTGCTGTGCTCTTTGGTGCTGCTTCCGCTCATGCGGAAAAGCGCCTCTTCATCATCGCCAACAATGCCGACGGCTATGGCGTCGATCGCTGCCTCGCCTCGGGCGCGTCGTGCGGCGCGGCGGTGGCGAACTCCTACTGCCGCGGGCGCGAATTCACGCACGCGCTGTCGTACCGCAAGGTCGACCGCGACGACATCACCGGCGCCATTCCCGCCAATCCGTCCTGCCACGGCTCCAATTGCGACGACTTCGTCGCCATCGAGTGCTCGCGCTGACTGTTGTCATTGCGGGGCGAAAGGGCGTGCAGCGCCCGTCTTCAACGGGCTATGGCGACGAAGCAATCTAGGGGGCCGCTGCCCCGACCCTTACCCCTGGATTGCTGTCACTGCCGCTCGCAATGATCAGGTCTTAGCGGCTCTCCCGCGCCAACGCGATCGCCTCGCGCAGCACGTCGGCGTCGCCAATGTGATTGGCGAGGATGAGCACGAGCCGCGTGTCGAGCGCCGCCGCCTCGGCGTCGGATAAAGTCCGCCGGGCCTCCACCAGGATACGGTAAGCGGCATCGGGGTCGGCGAAGCGCGAGGCGGTCACGAGCTTGGCCATCGTCGTCACCTCTGCAATGCGCGCTGGTGCGCCCGCGCCACGGCTTCCGCGTCGAACCGGCGCCAGCGGGCGCACAGATGCTGGTCGGGACGGACGAGATAGGCCGCGCCGGGGGTCGCATCGAGGCGCTGCGCGAATAGTCCCTCCGGGTCGAACAGGTCTTCGCCGATGACGGTGAGCTTGATGCCATCCGGCGGCTGCGGCCGCGCGGCGGCGTCGGCGCCATCCACGTAAATCAGTTCAAACGCGCCGGCGAGATTTTCGACCAGATGGGTTTTTGTCCTGTCCGGCCGCGTCAATGGCGCGTCAGGCAGCGGGGCGCCGAGCTTGGCGGCGCCGCCAAACGGCGCCGCGTCGGGCGTCGTCAGCGGCGAATCGTAAACGGTCGGCAGCGACAGGCGGCCGGAATTGACCATGCGGCGGGCGAACTCGGCCTTGGGCGCCAGCGCCAACACCGCGTCGCGCAGCCGTCGCTCGGCGCGCGAATGCGGCGACATGAAATCGGTCGAGCGGGTCGAATGGCCGATGTTTTCGTCGGCCGCCTGGATGCGCTCGAGGTCGTAGCTCGCGATCAGCGCGTCACCGCCCTCGCCGTTGATGACCGCCGCGAGCTTCCAGGCGAGATTCTCCGCGTCCTGGATGCCGGAATTGGCGCCGCGTGCGCCGAACGGCGAGACCTGGTGCGCGGCGTCGCCGACGAAAATCACGCGGCCGTGCACGAAGCGGTCGAGCCGGCGGCAGTTGAAGGTGTAGATCGACACCCATTCCAGTTCGTAGGGATGCGGCGCCAGCACCTTGTCGAGCCGCGCACGCACGCGGTCCGGCTGTTGCTCGGCCGCCGGGTCGGCGTCCGGTCCAAGCTGCAGATCGATGCGCCAGACATTGTCCGGCTGCCGGTGCATCAGCGCCGACTGGCCGGCGTGAAACGTCGGTGCGAACCAGAAGCGGCGCTCGGTCGGAAACTCCGCCGCCATGCGTACGTCGGCGATCAGGAACTTGTCCTCGAACGTCACGCCGGCGAAGTCGAGGCCGAGCAGGCCGCGAACGGTCGAGCGCGCACCATCGGCGGCGATGAGCCAATCGGCGTCGAGCCGGTACTCCCCGTCCGGCGTTTCGATCGTCAGCCGCACGCCGTCGTTGCGACGTTCGAGGCCCGTGACGCGGTTACTCCAGCGCAGTTCCAGATTTGGCAGCTCCAGCGCGCGGTCGACCAGCGCCTTTTCCAGATAAAACTGCTGCAGATTGATGAAGGCGGGCATCTTGTGCCCCTCTTCCGGCAGCAGGTCGAAGGCGAACAATAGGTCGTCGCCATAAAAGACCTTGCCAAGCTTCCAGGTGACGCCCTGCGCCACCAGGCGCTCGCCGACGCCGAGCCGGTCCAGAATTTCCAAGGTGCGCTTCGACCAGCAGATGCCGCGCGAGCCTTCGCCGATGCGGTCGGCGTCGTCGAGCAGAACGACCGGCACGCCGCGTTGCGTCAGATCGATGGCGGCGGCGAGCCCAACCGGGCCGGCGCCGATCACGACCACCGGCCGGCGCGCGACGGCGCCGGCGTCCTGGTCGGGCGAGCGGCGATAGTCGTAGCGATAGACCGATTTGCGGATGTTGGTCATTGTTCGGTCCTTACTTCGTCATTGCGAGCGAAGCGAAGCAATCCAGGGTCACTGCCGCGGCCCCTGGATTGCTTCGTCGCTTTGCTCCTCGCAATGACGACCTAACTCCTTAGCGCCGCCCACATTTCGCGGTCGCGCTCGGCGGTCCAGATCGCGGGATGCGCCAGGCCCTTCGCCTCGTCATAGGCGCGCGCGACGTTGAACGGCATGCAGTGGTCGTAGATGGCGAAGCTCGAGAATTTCGGATCCATGGCGAGGCGCACCGCGTCGTAGGTGTCCTTGAGCGAGCGGCCTTTGGCGACGCTCGCGGTGACCGCGCCGTAGAGCGTGGTGAGAAAATCCTCGGTCAGCGCGATGCCGTCGGCGACCTGTTGCGGCGTCTTGAGCGCCGCGCCGCGGCCCGGCACCAGCGCGGCGGCGGAAAACTCCGCCAGCCGGTCGAGCGTCGCCGGCCAGTCGGTGAAATGCGCGTCGCCGCAATAGCAGGCCGAGTGATATTCGACGAGGTCGCCGGAGAACACGACATTGGCGTCCGGCACATAGGCGACGACGTCGCCCGCGGTGTGGCCGCGTCCGATATGCATGATCCGCACCTCGCGGCGGCCGAGCCACACCGACATCTGATCGGGAAATGTCAGCGTCGGCCAGGTGAGGCCGGGGATGCTTTCGACGGCGCGGAACAGCCGCGGGAAACGCCCGATCTCAGAATCCATGTCCTGTTGGCCGCGCTCGACGATCAACGCCCGCGTCGCGTCCGAGGCGAGAATGTCGGCGCCGACATAGGCCGACGCGCCAAGGACGCGCACGGCGTGATAATGGCTGAGCAGCACGAACTTGATCGGCTTGTCGGTGACTTTCTTCACGCGCTCGATCACCTGGCGCGCCATCACCGGCGTCGCCTGGGCGTCGACTACCATCACGCCATCGTCGCCGATGATGATTCCCGAATTCGGGTCGCCCTCGGCAGTGAAGGCGTAGAGGTCGGGCCCGATCGCATCGAAGCTGATGGTCTTCTCGGCCATATCTGCGGTCGAGGCGAAATCCGTGCTCATCGCGGCTCCTTCTGCGCTTCCCCGCGGGCGTCTCGCGTGGACGGCCCCTGCCCGCAGCTACGGAATAGCACCGTTCCGCTCGAGGCCGCCACACTGCGGACGGGCCAAGGGGCGTGCCAGCGGGCGTGCCAAGGCGGCGCCGTTGCGCGCCATCGTAACTTCCGCCATGTTCGGCCCAATTGCGCCGCAACCTTGCGTTCGCCGGCGCGCAAGGCAAGCCGGGCGGCGGCGCCTTCAGGTGATCCTTATGGGCGGTCGGCAGGCAATCAAGGGGCGAGAGCGGCGGCGCCGTCGCGGCGGAGCAGCGACACCTGGCCGAAAATGCGCCGCTCAAGCTCGAGCAGTTTCTGCCCTATCAGCTCAATGTGGTCGCGAGCCTGACCTCGCAGGCGCTGTCGCGCGTCTACGCGCGGCGCTACGGCATCGGCGTACCCGAATGGCGGGTGCTGGTCACGCTCGGCCAATACGGCATCATGACCGGCAAGGCGATCGGCGCCCACACCCACATGCACAAGACCAAGGTGTCGCGCGCGGTCGCCTTCCTCGAACAGCGCAAGCTCGTCGTGCGCCGCGCCAACCGCGAAGACATGCGCGAGGCGTTTCTCTCGCTCACCGCCGCCGGCCGGGCGATGTACCAGGAGCTGGCGCCGCACGCGCTCGACTTCGCGCAGCGGCTGACGGAGATTTTGACGCCTGCCGACGCCGAAGCCTTCAGCCGCGCCTTGAAGCAGCTCACGGCACGGTCCGCCGAACTCGTCGCCGAAACCGCGGCAGAAGGGGGCGAGGAGGCGGAGGAATGAGGGTCACGACCGGGTTCGTCACCCCGGGGCGGCCGACTTGCACGTCGGTCTCCCAACAATTGCGCAATTTGCGTAATTTTGCTGTCACCGCAATTTCGTCAACGTCACCGACTCGGACGTGTCGATCCCTTCCGGTTTGTCGTACCAACCTCGGGCAAAATTGCTCAGAACGACCGATGCTGAATAGATAAGGATGCAAATGAGCGTCGGTGCCGAATAGCGCACGCGCCCGTCGAGTTGTTCCATGGCGAACACGAACACCGGACCCAACGCCCGAATGACCTGTGCCGTGAGTGGAGAGGTGCGGCCAATACCGAGCTGAAGCGCATAAAGCGGCAATATGATGAGCATCACCGTGGCTGACAAAAGGATGGCGAGCTGCCATCCTGTTTCGGCGCCGCCCAGGCGGCCGTTCCAAAACGTGATGGTCCCGGCAAGCAGGATCAGCACAGCATATCGGACCGCGGTAAGCGCGTCCGCTCCGACGCCGCTATCCTGCAAGCGCTTGCAATAGAGCAGGCTGACGGTGATCGACGCGCCGCTCACGCTCAAAAGAACAAGGCCAGCGACGCTTGCCGCAAGGTTTTTCATCGGCAGGCCGGAATAGCCGCTGACGACCACGCACCATAACGCCGCGACCGATGCGGCGATGCCCGCATAGCCGGCATACTCGACGCGGCCTATCACGCCGCGCTTAGCCAGGGCAAAGCCGCGCGCACCAAGCGCGACCACCGTCAGCGGTCCCATTGCGCTGTGAATGGTATTGCAGATTGCCGGGTCGAGGTTGGTCAGGGCGAAAAAAAAGCACGTCCATGCGGCCGCCGTCGTGACGTTGGCAACGAGCACCGTTGCGAAGTGCCCGTTGAGCTTGGCGAAATTGCCTGGTCCCCGGATCAAAGTCACGACGCTGAAGATCGCCGTCGACAGCCCAAAAGCCAGCAGGATGACGGCAAAGAAATTCAGGTGCTGGAACACATGACCAAAAAACACATCGCGAAACGCCTGCGATAGCGCGAACAGCAGGACGAGTAGCGGCCCGGCAAGCGCCGACATCGGGGTCTCCGTGCAAAGCACCGACATGACCGACGTCGAAACTCTATTCCACCCGATTTCTGCAATGCCGCGCGGCGACGGCAGGTCCGCGAGCCTTGCCTCTCCCGTGCCTCGTCGCCAAGTCGGGTACCGTCGCGAGCGTGGTCACCGCCAGGGGCCTTGTTCCGCGATGACGAACAGTTTCCTCCCGCGCCCCCCTCATATTCGGCCGATCAGGCCGAGACGCCGGGTGAGAGCGGTGTGCCGAGCCATCGGCGGCCGTGGAGAACCGATCATTTGTTTCAGTTGGTGGAAACCTCGACGACGGGAGCGCACTCCACCGGGAAGTTGACTGATCGCGCAATGAAGCAGTTCTGGTGCGCGGTTTCGTGCAAGGCCAGCGCCTTTTCTCTATTCGATCCGGGCGCCAGCGTGAACTCGGGGCCGCAGTGTGACGCGGACGAATTGTCCGCCCGCTCCGGAGTTCTCCTCGACCATCTCGCCGTCTGCCGTGTCTTCATACGTGAGCACCACGATACCGGCTGCCGCGCACAGACCCATGTACCAGAGGTGATGGCAGGCGGAGAGCGACGCCACGAGAAGATCCTCGGGGTTCCAGCGCCGCGCGTCGCCGCGGAACACCTCGTCCGAGGAGCCCGGTATCGCCGGCTTGCCGAGCGCCTCGAGCCGATACGAGCGATCGTGGTTCCGGAACGGTGCAGCGACGGCGCCACCCGTCCACATCAGATGCGTTTCGTAACGATGGGTGCGCTCGCCCACGTCTCCCTCCTCCCGTTCCTCCAGTCTAGCGATACATTCGATACAGGTCGCGCGGGTAGTGCAGCTTGGCGCGCTCCGCCGTCGCGAGATCGATCTCGGCAGTCGCGAACGGTCTATGCTTTGTCGTCTCGTCTTAGATTAGCGATATGCCGGCTGGCGGGAATGACAAATATTATTTTTTGCCAAATGAGCATCCGCTTGATCGCGCTGTTCGCCTTCGACGGCGTCCAGCTGTTGGACGCGACGGGTCCGGCCTCCGTTTTCGGCGTGGCCAATACTTTGGGCGGGCGCGAGGCCTACAAGGTGGTGGTCGTATCGCCACGTGGCGGCTAGATCGAGAGCAGTTGCGGCGTATCTCTTCAGACGCTTCCTCCGTCCAGGCTGCACGCCAGCAAGATCTACACCCTGTTGGTCGCCGGGGGCAGCACCGCCTGGCGTTGATTGCGGGCGCCCCAAAGGAGCGAGCCCGGAAACCCTAGCCATGGGTCTTGCGGAACTGTTACTTAAGTACCGGCCTCGAACGATGGTGGTTATGGATTCCGGGCTCGCGCTTCCGGCGCGCCCCGGAATGACGGAACCGCAATGACGCCCAGGAGGAAACGTGAAGCTCTATTCCTATTTCCGCTCGTCGGCCGCCTACCGCGTGCGCATCGCGCTCAATCTCAAGGGCCTCGCCTACGACACCATCCCCGTTCATCTCGTCAAGGACGGCGGCCATAACAGGCGGCCGGAATTCCGCGCGGTGAATCCGCAGATGCGGGTGCCGGTTCTGGTGGCGCCCGACGGGCGACGTGCTGATCCAGTCGCTCGCGATCATCGAATATCTGGACGAGACGCACCCCGAGCCGCCGTTCCTGCCCAAGGATCCCAATGCGCGCGCGCAAGACGCGTGGCGCTGGCGGAAATCATCGCGTGCGACATTCATCCGCTCAACAACACCAGCACGCTGCGCTACCTGAAGCACGAGATGCACCAGGAACAGGCCGCGATCGACGCCTGGTATCATCACTGGGTGTCGCACCGGATTCGAGGCGCTCGAAACGCATGATCGAGCCGGGTCCCTATGCGTGCGGCGACAAGGTGACGCTCGCCGACATCTGCCTGGTGCCGCAAGTCGCCAACGCACGGCGGCTGAAGGTGCCGTTGGACAAATTCCCCAAGATCGTCGGCGTGGACGCCGCCTGCCTCGCGCTCGCCGCCTTCGAGCGCGCGCGTCCCGAAAACCAGCCGGACGCGGAGTGAGCGCGCGGGACGTCCGCTGCCCCCGCTTCCACACTTTAGTCACCATTGCATCGCTTCATCGCAACAGCCCGGATGGAACCGGTGTCGGGACCCATAATGATCAAGCACTTACGCGGTCTCGGCCGTATCGTCTTGGGCGCGGTCGCGCTCTCCGCCGCGCTGTCGGCCTCGGCCGCCGCGCAGACCGCTCCGCCGCCGGGCGGGCCGCCGACTTCCGACGCCACCTGCGTGCGGCTCGAGAGCCAATTGGCGATGATCGATCGCGGCGCCGCTGATCCGGCGCGCGCTGACCAGATCAAGCGCTACGAGGACTCGGTCGCCAAACAGCAGGCCGACCTCGACCGCCTCTTGGTGCAATCGCACAAGCAAGGCTGCGAAGGCGGCGGCTTCTTTGCGCTGTTCACCGGACAGTCGCCGCAATGCGGGCCGCTCAACTCCCAGGTCCAGCAGATGCGCGGCAATCTCGACCGCACCATGAGCGATCTGGAGCGGCTCAAGAGCGGCAACAACAACGATCAGAGCAGCGCGCGACGCGAGGTCATTGCGCAATTGGCCCAGGCCGATTGCGGGCCGCAATATCGCGCCGCCGCGGCGTCGAGCGGGCCCGGCGGTTTTCTCGACGCGCTCCTCGGCGGCAAGATCCTCAATCCGGGCGGCGACGGCGCGCCGGCCGGCACGTTCCGCACCGTCTGCGTGCGCACCTGCGACGGCTATTATTTCCCGATTTCGTACTCGACGGTGCCGAGCCGTTTCACCGACGACCAGAACACCTGTCAACGGCTCTGCCCCGCCAGCGAAGCCGTGCTCTACACCTATCGCAATCCCGGCGAGGACATCAATCAGGCGATGTCGGCCAGCGGTCAGCCTTATACGGCGCTGCCGAACGCCTTCGTCTATCGCCGTCAATTCACCGCCGCCTGCTCGTGCCGCCGGCCCGGCCAAAGCTGGGCCGACGCGCTGAAGAACTCCGACGACTCCTCGACGCTCGAGCAGGGCGACATCGTCGTCACCGACCAGAACGCGAAAGCGCTCGGCCAACCGCCGCAGCCCAAAGGCAGCAGGACCAAGCCCGGCGCCAAAACGCAGCAGGATCCGCGCAGCCGCAGCCGCGAGCGCGGACCCGACCGACGCCTGAGCCCGATCCCGCCAAGCGCACCGTGCGTACGGTCGGACCGCCCTTCGTCTCCGCGCATTGATTTCAATTCGGCGTCGTCACCGGGCTCACCCGTGACCGATCTTTCGTTCACGGGTACTGTCCGAATTAGGGCAATCTCTTTCGGTAATTAGGACAGGGATTTCATAGATCGCACAAATAGAACCTTGGTTCATCCGACAGTCCAGAATGAGCTCGCCAGGGCATGTACTCCTAAATTTCGGACATGTCCGCTTCGCTCGGATAACGGCCACTTTTGCGCAGGCGCAGCAAATGACGCGATGGGCCCGCAGCCAATAAAATGCGGTGCAGCAAAGAGCCAGCTCGCCAATCGAAAAACGGTCAATCGGATATCACCCGCGAGGAAGTTAGACCCAAATATGGCTGTCCAGAAGCTACTTTTCCTGCGCCGGCGGATTCCCATCACGCGGTCATTTGCCCGAAGGCTTGGATTTCTCGATTGCCACCGCGCGATTTTTGATTGCTGCTTCGTTATTCCGGTTCAACCGGATTGCCGCGTCGAAATCGGCAATCGCGCGTTCGTATTGGCCCAGTTTTAGATAGGCTTCGCCGCGGCCGTTAAAGACGGAGTCCGCAAAAGGCGGATGCTGTGCGATGAATTTGCTATAGTCGTCAATCGCGCTTTCGTACTCGCCCTTCGCTTGATGCGCCGCTGCGCGATTCTCCAGCGCCTCTGTGTCATTCGGATATTTTCGCAGCACCTCCGTGAAATCGGCAATTGCGTGATCGAAGTCACCTTTGGCGAGATAAGCAAGCCCCCGCGCCGAATATGGGTGCGTAATCGGAAGAATCCGAATCGCCCGGGTAAAATCTCCAATCGCCGCATCATAATTGCCCTTTCGCCGATAGATTTCACCGCGAGAGATATAGGCGTTGGCAGCATTTGGATCGACGCGAATCGCCTCGCTGTAATCGGCAATCGCACGGTCGTAGTCATCCTTAGATTGGTAGATGCCGCCGCGCTTTGTTAGGGCGTCCGCGAATTTTGGATTGAGCCGGATCGCTTCGCTTAAATCCACAAACGCGCGATCGTCCTGGCCCGTACCCACGTAAGCGTCGGCGCGCTGCGCGAAAATGTCGGCATTCCGCGGATCGAGGCGAATTGCCTCGCTGAAATCGGCGACCGCCCGATCGTGCTCGCCCCTGCGGAAATGCGCTTCTCCGCGGCCGCGATAGATCATCACGTCATTCTCGCAAAACAACGCGATCTGGGTGTTCGCGCCGTTCAGCATTTTGTTCAGCGCGTCCTTTGCGGCATGCGTCGTGTCGCAACGTGGACTCGCCAGCGCTGCCGCGGCACCCGCCTGCTCTTTCACGAGTGCCGCGGGGCCGCAAACGTTCGCATCGTGATGCGGCGCCTGATTCCACATCTTGAACACTGACAGTGCCTCATCAAGCATATTCAACGCTTCCAACGCATCATTTTTTGATTCTTCGAATTTTGAGCAATCCTGCGCAATCGCGGGTGCGCTCGGCCCGATACACACGAGCATCAGAGCCGCGCCGGCCACGAAGGACATCCTCATTCTTTTCTTCGTCATGACCGCACTCAGTTTGCTGCTTCGTTTGCACATTCCGCCGGTTCACGCGGTAGCGCTTCGGTGACGGTAGGTATAAGCCCGGGCCTCAGTGACTAAGCCTCTTAGACGAAACGCCCGCAATCCAAAATGACCTTAATCAACAAGAAGCAAGCACCACCCGGAAATGCTGCGTCTCTCCGGATCAGGAGCGACGTTTCCGAAACCCGTCCCTCATGTCGCCGCACCCCGATGCAGGAGCGCGGCTGATGCGCGGTCTCATTGTGCGGGGTTTATAGTGATCGTGCCAGTGGCGTCGCATCTCTTGACGCTCGTCGCCGGCGTGCAACACCACGTCACAAGCATTCCCCTATTGACGCTGCCAAAATTCAAATAGATGAAATCATCAGTGCTGGCGGGCACCCGGTAAGTAAAATCGCCGGACATATCCGGCACGAGCGTGTGAAAGGGGCCATCTGGTGAGGTATATTGCAACAGATTAACGGACTGTCTGGACATGCCTCGGGCTTTATAGATATTAATCACAAGGGTGTCGCCCTTGCTGAACCCGGCACCGACGCGGTTTCCGCCTTGGCCCTTCGTTTGATCGTCCGCCCTCCCGTGGAATGCAGAGCATCCTGCCGACGCGAGCGCCGGCGCCCGCTCACCGAGCGTGAATCCCGCACAAACCGCGCCAATCAAAGCGGCCCTGCGCGCGTGCATGCACCAGCGAAATCTCAATACGATGAAGTTATCCGACACGAATTCATATCCTCCCACAACCCGGTCGGGCACCCTTCGCATTTTAGCAATTTCCGGTCGGTGCGATCACGTTAGATGGCTCTTATGTTGGTACGACGTCAGTTGCGAGACGAGCTTTGTTTCTTCTCAATCGCCAACGCACGATTTTTGATTGCTTCCGAGAACTTCGGATCCAAACGGATCGCTGCGTCAAAGTCAGCAATCGCGCGATCATAGTCGCCCTTGGCGACATACACTTCGCCGCGGCCATTAAAGCCCTGCGAGGCATGATTAGGGTGGAGTTCGATATACCGGCTATAGTCTTGGATCGCGCGATCGTAGTCGCGCTTCGCTTGATAAGCCTCGCCGCGATTTTTCAAGGCGGCGTCGTCGTCCGGATAGATGCGCAGCACCGCGGTGAAGTCCGCAATTGCATGGTCGAGATCGCCCTTCGCGCGATAAGATTGCGTGCTCGTAGTCGCTCTTAATTTCATATAGGCCACCGCGGCTGTTGAAGGCGGACGCCAATTTCGGATCGAGCCGGATTGCTTCGTTGAAGTCGGTCATGGCGCGGTCGTAATCTTTCAGCCCAAAGCCGAATGCATAGGCATCGCCACGCTCCTTGAACTCGTCCGCAGATTCGGCGGCGCAAAACAATGCGATCTGGGAATTCGCAGCGGTTTGCATCTTATTCAGCGCGTCTTTTGCAGCGTGCGTTGGATCACAACTGGAGTTCGCTAGTGCCACAACAACGGCGGCATATAGCTTCAGCTGTATCGCGTTGTAGCAAACGCGGCCATCGAACTGCGGCGTCTGACTCGTTGTCGCCTTGTAGTTTGCCAATTCCTTCTCGAATTCGTCCAGGGCTTCCATTGTGTCAGTTTTGGCCTGCTCGAATTGCGAACAATCTTGTGCAACAGCCCGCTCGCTGTGCCCGACACTCATCAGTAGAAGGAAAGCGGAAGAGAGGAGATACCGTGCGATCACGTTAGATGGCTCTTAGGTTGGCCCGACATCAGTTGCGAGACGAGCTTTTCTTCTTCTCAATCGCCAACGCGCGACTTTTGATTGCTTCCGCGAATTTCGGATACAAACGGATCGCCGCGTCAAAGTCAGCGATCGCACGATCATAGTCGCCCTTGCCGCTATAAGCGTAGCCACGTTTGTAGAGAAAATTGAATGCGTTCGGACTGATTTGAAGTGCCTCGTCGAAGTCCTTGATGGCACGATCGTAATCGCCCTTGTTGATATAAGCGCATCCTCGATTGTAAAACGCCCATTCAAAATTTGGATGGACCTGCAGCGTCTTGTCGTAGTCCTGGATGGCGCGATCGTTGTCGCCCTTGTCGCGATAGGCGTTGCCGCGGCCGTTATAGCTCCAGGGGTCTTTCGGATCGAGGCGGATCGCCTCTGTGAAATCTGTGATGGCGCGATCGTAATCGCCCTTGGCGTAATAGGCGTTGCCGCGACTGGAGAGGGTGGCGAAATCGTTGTGTTGAAGCCGGATCGCCTCAGAGTAGTCGGCAATTACCTGGTCGTAGTCGCGATTCAATGCGTGGATCCTGGCGCAACTCAGCAACACGTCAACATCTTTCGGGTCGAGCCGGATCACCTCGCTGTAGTCGGCAATCGCGCGGTCGTAGTCGTTCTTTAGGTAATACGCGTAGCCTCGCTTCTTGAAGGCCTCGACATATTTCGGATCGAGCCGGATCGCCTCGGAATAATAGGCAATAGCATCGTCGAAATAGCGCCTTTGCCCGTAGAAATCGCCGCGAACTACAAAGGTGGTGGCGGCTTCTTTGTCTTTCGGATTACAAAATAAAATGATCTGGGAATCCGCGCCATTCTGCATCTTTTTCAGCGCGTCTATTGCGGCGTGCGTCGCATCACAACTGGAGCTTGCAAGCGCTGCAGCATCCGCTGCGTGTTGCTTTAGATTTAGCGCTGCACCGCAAACGCGGGTATCGTATTGTGGGGTCCCTAATGTTGGCGCTTTGTAATATGTCAATGTCGAGTCGAGTATGTCCAAGTCTGTCATCACGTGTGTTTTCGCCGTCTCGAATTGCGAGCATTCTTCTGCTATTGACGACCCGATTTGGCTGATGCTCACGAGCAATAGCGCCACTCCGACCACAAAGGGCACGTTGGTTCTTGCGCTCATCATTCTGACTCTCTTGCTGCTTTGTTCAGCCTGTTAGAACCGACTTTTCTTTGCACGGACGCTGTCAGCACGAGACAGATCGCCACAAGCGCTATTGCGAGCATTTCGCCGCGGCATATTCGTCCTTGAATTTCTTCAGCTGATTTTGAATGGCCAAACGGACATTGGACATCTTATGACGCTCCAACGTGGATAACGGAGCACCCGGCCAAGCCGGCAACACAATCATGTTGCCTTGCGCCGCGCCTGTGAGCTTCTGCAATCCAGTGAGTGCCTCGCCGGGGGTAACGTAATTGGTAATGACCGACCTGTCCGTCATGGCGTTATCGCCGCTTGCATCAGCTTCGAATTCGTTCGAAGCAAATTCCGCGTTAAAGACCGTCGCTTTGGTGCGGGTCGCTAGCGCCGCGGCGATAGCCAGGCCGCCGCCCAAGGAATGACCGATGATTTCGAGGTCCTGGCCGCTGGCGGCGGTCGATGCCTTCAAGTGGTAGGCGACCAGCCGGGCCTTTTCAAAATTAAGCGGCCAGAGATTGAGCTCGTTCGCGATATTCGTGCTCCAGTCCTCGCCCTGCTCGGTCGAGCCGCGAAACACCAGAAACACCGTCTTGGTTTTGTCGTCGCGGTAAATGGCGGCGCGATAGGACGATCCCGCCGGACCCAGCAGGTCGGCAATATCGAGGTCGCTCAGGCCGCGGAACATCCGCCTGTCTTCGTTGATATCGTTGCTCAGCAGCGTAAATCCCGGTGGCGCCTTCCAGGGTCCGAGCCAGCCCCGGGTCTGCTCGTAAAAGGAATACACGTCCTGCGCCAAGCTGGCGCGCCCGGCCACGACATTCATCTGATTGATCCGATCATTGAGCGTCTTGCAGAGCACCGCCGTTTGCGGAACCTCGTCCATCGCGAGCTTGACCGCGGCATTGAAGGCGTTGCTTCGTTCGATGTGGCGTGTGAGTGCCGCTCTCAGCTCGTTCCGTCTGCCGGTGCACGCCGCCACCTTTGCTGTCTGGCGCTCGTCGATAGCCGAACAATCGGAATTGAGGGCGGTGACTTTGCCGTGAAGATCGACGCGTTCACGCTGCAATGCGTCGTACTCGATCGGCAGGGACGGTCTGGCTGCAGCGACATTCGGCGGGACATCCAACAGCGCCGGAAGCTGCTGCGCCCGCGCCGACGATGCAGCCACGATTATCGCGGCCAAAACGAGAAAATGCAAAGGGCGAAACATGTTGCAATACCGTCTTCCAATGTCACTGGCTCGAAGGTTTGTTGTCTTTTGTCGCATCGCCGACAGGCGGCTGCTGCGCGGGCGTCTGTTTAGTCACAGCTTCTTCCGGCGGCCATTCGAGTGTGATCGACAGCGTTTTGGCGCGCTCGTCCATCGATTGCTTCGCCTTTTTTTGGTCGTCCTGGATGATCTTAGCGGTGTTCTCCAGCGTTCCCTTCATGGCATTCAGAATTTTCCGGTCACCCTGGTTGGAGTCGATCTGGCGCTGAACGTCGGCGAGCTTGGTTTTGGTGTCCGATGATTGCGTGTCCAGATGCCGGTACCAGTTGAACCGCTCCATGAACTGCTGATCGCCGACCAGCGCCTTGTTGGTCGCGATTTTGGCGGCCATGGCCTGAAGGGCCGGCGAATTCCCGCTTAGTTTCAGCGGCTCGAACTTCTGCCCCGCCGGGCATCCCGCCTGCCCATTGAATATGCAGCTGGCAGCTTCGGCGCTCTTGGCGGCCGCGCTCAACTGTTCGTACGTCGACGAGTATTGGCTCTGCGGACCGGTAGGAACGGCATGGCCGACAACCTCACCGGGCTGGACATCCGGGCCCTTTCCGAAGAATTTGGTGTTGGGACCGGCGCCGACCGGCGTCTGCTCTTGCAGAGTATCTTGCAGAGCGCGCCGCGCGCTCTTGAGATCGTCCTCTGCGCGGGCAAGCCGCTCTGTTTCGAGCTGCTGGCGCGCCGATTGCAGACTTTGCTCGGCCTCTGCGAGTTGAGACTGTCGGCGCTGGTTTTCGGCCTCCCGGATAGCCGATTCGGCTGCCTGACGCCGCCGCGCTTCGTCCTCCCGGGCGGCCTGTTCGGCGGCTTGCTGTCGTGCGGCGATGGCGTCGCGCAGTTGTTTTTCCCAGCCCGGCCAATCGTGCTGCCCTTCGTTCGGATAGTACGCCATCGCCTGTCGAAGCATTGACAATGCTTCGTCCAGGTCGCCACGCTTCTGGGCCTCGCTGGCCAGGAACGAATAGGTGTTGCCGATATTGTGCTGAATGATGAGCGCGTCGCCCCGGTCGGCGGCCAACGCCAGCGCATCCTTGAACAAGCGAACGGCGTCGCGGTAATCGCCGTGTTTAAAGGCGGTCCGCCCCTGCTCGTTGACCGCGTTCATGCGCTGCCGCGCTAATTCCGCGGGCGACGGCTGGTACACGCGCGGCGGCGTGTAGACGGGCGGCGCGCCGGGAGACGGGCCACGGCCAACGCACAAGGCCCGACAATCGGTACCCCGGGGCATAACCGTGTATTGGCCATTGCAATAACACTGCACAACGTCGAGATCCTGTTGCGCACCTGCCGGCGACGAGAGCGAAATCGCCAGCACGCCGACGGCGACAAAAATCCACGCTCCCATTGTCTGGATCCAACATTTTAACACGACCACTTTGGCCGCTGCGATATTCGCATCCCGTTGACAGCCCTACCTTGATGCAGATCAAGTTACCGCCTAAGCGTCGGAATATTAAGAGCCGCACAAGGGTTTAACGCCGAGCGATGGCCGATGGCGGCGGCCATGCCGGTGTTGTTGTGCGGGTTGTGGAGCACGGGATCAATTGGTTTGTAACATAGCAAAAGCGGCCTGCATTATTTGCTGTTCGCTAGCCGCGCTGCTCGTTGCGCCTGCGCGGGCGGAGGAAGCAAAACCGTATGGCCAGGTGAAGAAAGAGGCCGAAGCGTGGCGCTATGAGCAGCAGGAACTCACTGATTGCGCCGCCTATTTCCACACAGCTCCGGCATGTTTGCCGAACGATACGACCACCGATGACAGAAAAGATATCAATGAGATCGCCGAGACCGCTAACACGAGGGCCTCGGTACTTGGCTTTCGCATTGGAATGAGGCCGGAAGTCATTGGGGCGCGCATGAAGGCCGCGCTCGATAAGCTGGAAAAGGGCAGGTGTGCGGATTTCTCCGCGACCTCGATCGAGCGCCGGGCAACACGCTGCAGTTTGCTTATCAACGAGCCGGGAACGGCGTTTCAGGAGTACATCAATAAATGACGATGTCCGCTTTGCCTCGAAAGAACCGAAGCCGGGCCAGGCCCAGGAGCGTTGCGTTTCGCCGGACACCTATGAATTCAAGCTCCGAAACTGGGGGCTCGCATCATGTGATTTCGACCATGGGCCGAATGCGGGACGGGTTCCGTCACGCGGCTTCAGAAATCCGCCGCGCCGGCTTTGACCGCGCCGGCGTTCTTGATGAGCGCGCGGTCGGGGACCGGCGGCGCCGTACCGGGATCGCGGAACCGGCTGGTGATCGGATAACGCCGGTCGCGGCCGAAATTCTTCAAGGTCACCTTGACGCCCGGCGCCGCCTGTCGGCGTTTGTATTCCGCGACCGCCAGCATGCGGTCGACCTTCATCACGGTATCACGGTCGAACCCGGCGGCGATGATGGTGGCGAGCGGCTCCTCGCGTTCGCAGGCACAGCAAATGACGCGATGGGCCATACCCGGACATTCATGGCTGGCGGCGGAAGCGGCCTGTCATCCTGACGCCGTCGCGCATGGTGAGCCCGAGTAGCGTGATAGTCGCCGCACCCGCTGCAAGTTCCAGTGCCTGCACCGCGTAGAACGCGGTATCGAACTCGACGGCTCTCGCCTTTGACGCGAGGAAAAGTGCAGAGGGAATGAGAATAAGAACGCCGT
The DNA here is from genome assembly GCA_963745155.1 of uncultured Pseudomonadota bacterium. Lineage (GTDB taxonomy): Bacteria > Pseudomonadota > Alphaproteobacteria > Rhizobiales > Xanthobacteraceae > BOG-931. Next base: position 218,226 of record CAVUWO010000020.1, read on the forward strand.
TAGCGGCTATCCACGGCATGCGCTTGATTTTCGTGCCTACAAGCCCAGTCCGCCGGCCTTTTGCCAAGGCAAAGCCCGAACCGCCTGCCGCCGCCAATGCCGGGATCAGCAGCAGGAAGCCCCACGGTATGGCCGCTTTTACAGTCGTGACGACCACCTGAGAGCCAAATAACTCTGCGAATGCGGTCGAGAGCCAGAAGGCCGCAATCGTAAGGATCGCGAGCACACCGGCCATTGGATGGATGATTTTGCTCATGGCTTTTGCTCCCGTTCCAAGCGGCTACGCGACGCAGATGCCGTGCACCGCAACCTTCTGAAACAGGTGCGGGGAGGCAACGGCCGAAGACGGGTAAGCCGAGAGTGCCGTGAACTCGGGATGCGCGAGGGCTGCCCGGAAGTCAGCGTTCGACTCCCAGACCGCGTAGTTGAGGTAAGTTGGGCTTTCGCCGATTGCGCGATGAAGCTGGGTGGAGATGAAGCCCGGCTGCCGCTTCATGAAGACGGCATCGTCCTGCCAAGCTTTGATAAACGTTTCCTCGTCGGCTTTGTCGAGCGTAAATAGGTTCACCAGCACGACCGGGCTGGCGTCGATAGCGATTTGACGTTCGATTGGGAAAGAGGGGTCTAACGGGCGCAGTCGCGACATGACAAACCTCCTTATTGGTGACATGATGTCAAATTGGTATAATTGAGACATATAGCGTTGACATCATGATGTCAATATAGAATTATGGTGACAAATGACCAAGACAAAAAGGACGCCTGCCGGAACCGCCTTGACCGATCTCATTATCGAGCTGTTCAGGCTCAACAGAAAAATGGTTACGGCGGGAGACAAGCTCGTGGCCGGGCTAGGTTTGACGAGCGCACGCTGGCAGGTTCTCGGCGCCATTACTCAGGCGGATCGGCCGCAGCCTGTCGCATGGCTCGCTCCCGACCTGGGTGCGCATCGTCAAAACGTTCAGCGGATCATTAATGATCTGCACAAGGAGGGACTCGTTGCATTCGAGGCGAACCCGCACCATCGGCGGGCGCAACTCGTGGTCCTGACTGACAAAGGAAAGCGGGCCTTCGAAGCCGCCATGACCTTGCAGGCACCTTGGGTGAACAGACTTTCCGACGGCCTTTCGGTCAAAGACATAGAAACTGTCCATCGCGTCATAACGGCGGTGCAGAAAAAACTGGAGGACAACGACCTTAAGGAGCGAGCCTGAATTCTGCCTCGGTGATCGTGGGCAGATGTGGGTCCGCGATGTCCGAGTTGGGTCACTTTCGACGGAATCAGCGGCGAGCGTCGGCTGGTGATGTCCGCTTTGCCTCGAAAGGCGTCGAAGCCGGGCCGGGCCAGGAGCGTTGCGTTTGGCCGGACACCTAGATTCAAACTCGCAAACTGGGGGCTGGAATCATGTGATTTCGACCATGGGCCGAATGTGGGACGGGTTCCGTCACGCGGCTTCAGAAATCCGCCGCGCCGGCTTTGACCGCGACGGCGTTCTTGATGAGCGCGCGGTCGGGGACCGGCGGCGCCGTGCCGGGATCGCGGAAGCGGCTGGTGATCGGATAGCGCCGGTCGCGGCCGAAATTCTTCAGCGTCACTTTGACACCCGGCGCCGCCTGCCGGCGCTTGTACTCCGCGATCGCCAGCATGCGGTCGACCTTCATCACGGTGTCGCGGTCGAAGCCGGCGGCGATGATGGTGGCAAGCGGCTCCTCGCGTTCGACCAGGCGCTCCAAAATCCGATCGAGCACGTCATAGGGCGGCAGCGTATCCTGGTCGGTCTGGTTTTCGCGCAGCTCCGCGGTCGGCGGCCGCACGATGACGTTCTCGGGGATGATCAGGCCGTCCGGACCGAGCGCGCCCTGCGGCTTCCACGCATTGCGCAACCGCGCCAGGCGAAAGACCTCGGTCTTGTAGAGGTCCTTGATCGGGTTGAAGCCGCCATTCATGTCGCCATAAAGCGTGGCGTAGCCGACCGACATTTCCGACTTGTTGCCGGTCGTCACCACCATCAGACCGAATTTGTTGGAGATCGCCATCAGGATGGTGCCGCGGGCGCGGGCCTGCAGATTCTCCTCGGTGACATCGCGCGGCGCGCCGGCGAAAATGTCGGCGAGCGTCGCTTCGAGGCCGTTGACGGCACGCTCGATCGGCACGATGTCGTAGCGCACGCCGAGCGCGCGGGCGATTGATGCCGCGTCGTCGATCAATTCCCGCGAGGTGAAGCGGAACGGCAGCATCACGCAACGCACGCGCGCGGCGCCCAACGCGTCGACCGCGAGCGCGGCGCACAGCGCGGAATCGATGCCGCCGGACAGACCGAGCACGACGCCGTCGAACCGGTTCTTGTCGACATAGTCGCGTAGCCCGAGCATGCAGGCGGCGTAGTCGGAATGATCGGGATCTTCCGCCGCGGCGAGCGGTTCCTGCGCGCAACGCCAGCCGTCATTGCCGCGCGACCACTGCGTGACCAGCATCGCCTCCTGGAATGCCGGCAGCTGGAACGCCATCGAGCGGTCGGCATTGAGCGCGAACGAGGCGCCGTCGAACACGAGCTCGTCCTGGCCGCCGACCTGATTGACATAGATGAGCGGCAGGCCGGCTTCGGCGACCCGCGCCACCGTGACGTTGAGGCGGACATCGGCCTTGTCGCGCCAATACGGCGAGCCGTTGGGCACGACGAGGAGTTCGGCGCCGGTTTCGGCGAGCGTTTCGACCACGTTCTCGTAGTCGCCCCAATCGGTCCAGGTGTCCTCGCAGATCGGCAGGCCGAGACGCACGCCGCGGAACGCGATCGGCCCCGGCACCGGACCCGTGGCGAACACGCGCTTTTCGTCGAACACGCCGTAGTTCGGCAAGTTGACCTTGAAGCGGATCGCCTCGATGGCCCCGTGATCGAGAAGCGCATAGGCATTGTAGAGCTTGCCGTCTTCGACCCAGGGCGTTCCCATCAGCACCGCGGGACCGCCGTCCCCGGTGTCGCGCGCCAAGGTCTCGACGGCGGCGCGGCAGGCCGCCTGGAACGCCGGCTTGAGCACCAAATCCTCCGGCGGATAACCGGCGATGAAAAGTTCGGAGAACGCGACGATGTCGGCGCCTTCGCCCGCGGCCTGCGCGCGCGCCGCGCGGGCGCGTTCGAGATTGCCGGCGACATCGCCGACGATCGGGTTGAGCTGCGCCACAGCAATGGCGAGGTGGTTTGCGGGAACTTTGTTCATGGCCAAGGTCTATCTCCCGATCGTCCGCCCGGGCAATGGGGGCGCGTGTCGGCGTTACGTTTCCCGGGCGCAGCGCAGCGCAATGCCGCCGGCGCGAAATTCAGTCGGATATATTTCAACGGCCATCGAAATATATATTGACCGAGGGACAACATTTCTATATTCGTTGAAATATGGAAAAGTCAGACGCCGTCACCGCCTTGGCCGCCCTCGCCCAGGACAATCGCCTCGATGTCTTTCGCCTGCTGGTGCAGGCGGGACCGGTGGGCATAGCGGCCGGCGGCGTCGCTGCCGCCCTCGAGATCGCCCCGAATACGCTGACCTTTCACCTCGACCGCCTGCGGCTGGCAGGTCTCATCACCGTGCGGCGGGAAGGCCGCTCGATGATCTATGCGGCGCGCTACGAGGCGATGAACGGCCTGATCGCGTATCTGACGGAAAACTGCTGCGCCGGCGCGCCCGAGCAGTGTGCACCCGCTGCCGCTTGTACACCGGCGCCCGCGAAGCAAAACAAAGTGCAAGCATGACGGGGAGATCGAAATGAAGCGCATGCACGTCCACGTCGCGGTCGAGCACCTCAATCAGTCCATCGGCTTCTACGCGGCGCTGTTCGATGCCCAGCCCGCCGTGGTGAAACCCGACTACGCCAAATGGATGCTCGACGACCCCCGCGTCAACTTCGCGATTTCGACCCGCGGCCGCGCGCCCGGCCTCGATCACTTAGGCATTCAGGTCGAAGAAAAGACGGAGTTGCACGAGGTCTATGCCCGCCTGCACAAGGCCGGAGGCTCCGTCGTCGAGCAGGGTGAAACGGCCTGCTGTTATGCCAAGTCGGAGAAATCCTGGATCGACGATCCCGCCGGCATTGCGTGGGAAACATTCCATACCACCGGGGAAAGTATCGACTATGGCGATGGCAGCGGCGAACGCGAGGCGCGTGTGGCAAACGCCAAGGCCTGTTGCTCGTAGGCCGTCCCGGCGGTTCACCAAACCGGAATGCTTTGATTTCAGTCGTCGTCCAGGCGGCACGAACGGAGCGCGGACATCGTCATGATGACGCCATCATTTATCACAATCCCGAATGCGGCACGTCGCGCAACACGCTCGGGCTCATCCGCAACGCCGGCATCGAGCCGCACGTGATCGAATATCTGAAATGTCCGCCCAGCCGGACGATGCTGCAGTTGCTGATCGCGCGCATGGGCGTTTCGGTTCGCGACGTCGTGCGGGTCAAGGGCACCCCGTATCACGACCTCGGACTCGACGCCCCCGGCGTCACCGACGATCAACTCATCGATGCCATGCTGGCGCATCCGATCCTGATCAATCGACCCATCGTGGTGACGCCGCTCGGCGTCAAGCTGTGCCGGCCTTCGGAAACCGTGCTCGATCTTATTCCAAACCCGCAACACGGCGAATTCCGCAAAGAGGACGGTAAATCGGTGGTCGATAGCGCCAGGCATCGCGTCGCGTGATTTTGCGCGCGGAGGATAGGGGCATGATCGAAGCGCTCCGGAACAAAGCGTTCAACGTGCTGTTCATCTGCACCGGGAACTCGGCCCGTTCGATCATGGCGGAAGCCGTTCTCAATCGCGCCGGCCAAGGGCGATTTCACGCATTCTCGGCGGGGAGCGTGCCGAAGGGGCACATCCATCCTTACGCGCTCGACCTGTTGCAGCGCATGCAGTACGAGGTCGGCGGACTTCGCTCGAAGAGCTGGCTGGAGTTTGCCCGCCCGGACGCGCCCAAGCTCGATTTTGCCTTCACGCTTTGCGATACCGCCGCGGCGGAGACGTGCCCAGTCTGGCCGGGGCAGCCGATGACGGCCCATTGGGGCCTGTCCGATCCCGCCGCCGCGACCGGCACCGAGGCGCAAATCCGGCTCGCGTTCGCCGACACGCTACGCATGCTCACCAACCGCATCAATATCTTCGTCAGCCTGCCGATGAAGTCCCTCGACCTGCTCACTTTGCAGAAGCAGTTGGACGCGATCGGCAAGACCAAGAACGCGGGACCCGATCCCGCAAAGGCACCCGCATGATGGAAGCCGCTTCGCTGGCGCGGCGTCTCTCGGCGGAGACGCTGGGAACGGCATTTCTTCTCGCGACCGTCGTCGGTTCGGGCATCATGGCGCAAAGGCTTTCCGGCGGCAACGCCGCGCTGGCGCTCCTGTGCAACACGATCCCGACCGGCGCGATACTCACCGTGCTGATCCTGATGTTCGGTCCCCTATCGGGCGCGCACTTCAATCCGGCGGTCAGCGTCGCGATGGCGCTGCGTCGTGCGTTGCGGTGGCCGGAAGCCGCCGCATATATCGGCGCGCAGATCGTCGGCGGCCTGATCGGCGTGTGGACGGCGCATCTGATGTTCGAACTGCCGCTGTGGCAGCTGTCCCAACACGTGCGGATCGGCTCCGGACAATGGCTCGCGGAATTCGTCGCGACCTTCGGCCTGTTGCTCACGATCCTCGGATGCGCGGCGCGGACGCCGGCGGCGATACCTTACGCGGTCGGTCTTTATATCACCGCGGCTTACTGGTTCACCGCCTCGACCTCTTTCGCCAACCCGGCCGTGACGATCGCGCGCTCGATTTCGGATACCTTCGCCGGTATCGAGCCTTCCGGTGCGCCCGCCTTCATCATCGCCCAGCTCGTCGGAATGGCGGCAGCGATGATGCTGTCGCGTTGGCTCTGGCCCGTCGACACGAAAGCCCGCGCCGGCATTGCGCAAGCTCAGAACAAGGTGCTGCCGTAAGGGTACGGCCCGAATTTGTAGCTGCCCTGCAGGAAGACGCCGTAAATGTCGCTCTTCCAGTCGACCGGCTGCGGACCGCCATCGGCGGCGACAGACTCGAAATGCGAATTGCCGCTCGTCTCCAGGTGCCAATAACGGCCACCGACGCCGACGCTGATGTTCGGCGTCACCGCGTAGGACAATACGGCCTCGAGCTGATAGCCCTGGCCGGTGCCGTCCTCGGGGATCGGTCCGGAGAATTCGCCGTCGGCGATGCGCAACCAATGACTGTCGGCGCCGTTCAGTCGCACATAGGGCAGCCAGGCGGCGTCGGCGCTGAGCGTGAAGCGCCCGGCGAACGTGACCGCGCCATCGATGCCGACGCGCGGCGATTGATAGGTGTTGGTCTGCGAGATGACTTCGACCCCGGACGGCACGGCGGGCTGACAGACGCTCGGATTGGTCGCGGTCTGCGTGCAGCCGAACGCGTTGACGTTCTGCTTCAAGATAAAGTACCCGACGAAGGCGCCGAGATTGAAATCGCCGCCGCGCACCACGTCGTAGCCGATGTCGAGCGCGCCATAGCCTTGCCAGCCGTATTTCTGGTCGCTGTTCGTCGAGGAATAGGGCGAGAAGGTCGCGGTTGGAAAGTCCTCGTCCTGCAGCGTGCCGCCCGAGATCATGCCGATGCCGACATAGCCCTTGAAGAACAGACCGTTGGTGCCGGCGATGCGCCCGAACAGCTCGCCGGAATTGGTGATCAGATCGCTGTAGGTCAGCCGCGACACCATCGCGTCCGACATGCTGGGGATGCCGTAAAGGCTTTTGCCGGTGTTGGCGACGCCGAACCAGTAGCGCGCGCCGAAATCGGCCTGCCAGGCCGACACCGGCTGCGGCTGATAATATTCGACGTCGGGGACCGGCGCCGCCTTCGTCAACAGCGGCGGCAGCGGCTGATCGGCCGCGAACGCCGGCGCCGCCGCAAGCCCCATCGTCGCGATAGCCACCGCCACCGAACGCAGTAAATAATCTGATACCGACACGGCACGCCTCGCGTCTGTTGCAGGTTGTTTGTTTTTTCCTGACTTCGACGCGGAAACTTTGTGTCAAATTGTTTGCGTATTCCTTTCGCGCGGTTGGCCGATACCGATCAGCCTGAGCGGACGGTAAAATTGCATGGTATACGAGATGGAAAGGTGCGGGGCTGCCGCCGCGATTACGACGGCAACTTCTGCCACGTGAGCGGCGATGAGCCGAACTGGGCCTTGTTGGCAACTCGTCATTCGTCATGGCGAGCGAAGCGAAGCAATCCAGGGGAAGCGGCAGTGACTCTGGGTTGACTTCGTCGCAAACGCTCCTCGCAATGACGAAGACTAGAGCCCCGCCACTGCCGGCAAGGGCTTCGCCTGCCCGGCGCGCTTGGTCTTGAGCAGGTCCGCGAGCAGGAAGGCGAGATCGAGCGACTGCTCGGCGTTGAGCCGCGGATCGCACACCGTGTGATAGCGGTCGTTGAGGTCCTCGTCGCTGATCGCGCGCGCGCCGCCGGTGCATTCGGTGACGTTCTGCCCGGTCATTTCCAGATGCACGCCGCCGGCGTTGGTGCCCTCCGCCGCGTGGACCTGAAAGAACGTCCGCACTTCCTTCAATATCTGATCGAACGGGCGCGTCTTGTAGCCGGTCACCGAGGTGATGGTGTTGCCGTGCATCGGATCGCACGACCACACCACGTTGCGGCCCTCGCGCTTGACCGCGCGCACGATCGGCGGCAACAGCTCGGCCGCCTTGTCGGCGCCCATGCGGCAGATCAGCGTCAGCCGGCCGGGCTCGTTGTCCGGATCGAGCACGTCGATCAGCTTCAACAGATCGTCCGGCTTCTGCGACGGCCCGGTCTTGAGGCCGAGCGGATTTTTGATGCCGCGGCAATACTCGACATGGGCGTGGTCGAGCGCCCGCGTGCGGTCGCCGATCCACAGCATGTGGCCCGAGGTGCAGTACCAGTCGCCGGTCGTGGAATCGACGCGCGTGAACGCTTGTTCGTAGCCGAGCAGCAGCGCCTCGTGGCTGGTGAAGAAATCCGTCGTCCGCATCTCCGGATGCACTTCCGGATCGATGCCGCAGGCGCGCATGAAATCGAGCGCCTCGGTCAGGTGCGTCGCCAGTTCCTGATAACGTTTCGATTGCGGACTGTCCTTGACGAAGGACAGCATCCATTGATGCGCGTTGGAAAGGTTGGCGTAGCCGCCATTGGCGAAGGCGCGCAACAGATTGAGCGTCGCCGCCGATTGGCGGTAGGCCTCGAGCTGCCGGCGCGGATCGGGCGTGCGCGCCTCCGGAGTGAAGTCGTTGCCGTTGATGATGTCGCCGCGATAGGACGGCAATTCGACGCCGCCGCGCTTCTCGGTCGGCGCCGAGCGCGGCTTGGCGAACTGGCCGGCGACGCGGCCGACCTTCACGACCGGCGACGCCGCGGCATAAGTGAGCACCACGGCCATCTGCAGGAACAGGCGGAAAAAGTCGCGGATATTGTTGGCGCCATGCTCGGCGAAGCTTTCGGCGCAATCGCCGCCCTGCAGCAGGAAAGCATCGGCCGGCTGCGACTTCCGCCAGCGCCTTCTTCAGGTTGCGCGCTTCACCGGCAAAAACGAGCGGCGGAAAAGACGCCAGCTGCGCCTCGACGTCGGCGAGCGCCTTGGCGTCCGGATAGTCCGGCACCTGCACGATCGGCTTGGCGCGCCAGGAATCCGGCGCCCAACGGTTCATCACGCTCATGTCCAAACCCAGCAATCTGGTCGTTATATAGTGCGGCCGCTTTATACACGGCGACACCCGACGGCGACAGCCCAGCGCTGGCGGCCCGCGTTAGCCAGCCAAATCCCCTACTCCGCCGCCTCGCGGGCGTAGCTTGCGGTCTTCTGGCGCATCGTCACCAGCTCTTCCGCGACGGTCGGATGCAGCGCCATGGTGGCGTCGAAGTCGGCCTTGGTGGCGCCCATCTTCACCGCGACGGCGGCGAGCTGGATCATCTCGGCGGCGCCCTCGCCGACGACGTGGCAGCCGACCACCCGGCCGGTCACGCCGTCGACCACGAGCTTGAGCAACACCGTGGTGTCGCGCCCCGACAAGGTCGCCTTCATCGGCTTGAACATGGCGCGGTAGATGTCGGTCTGCGCCAAGCGAGCCCGGGCCTGCGCCTCGGTCAGGCCGACAACCCCGATCTCGGGATCGGAGAACACCGCGCTCGGCACGTTGGTGTGATCGACCGCGGTCGGCTTGCCGCCGAACACCGTGTCGGCGAAGGCCGAGCCTTCGCGAATGGCGACCGGCGTCAGGTTGACGCGGTTGGTCACGTCGCCGACGGCGTAGACGCTTTTCACGCTGGTGCGCGAATATTCGTCGACCGCGATGCCGCCGTTCTTGGCGATGGCGACGCCGGCCGCATCGAGCCCCAGTTTGCCGATATTGGGCGCGCGGCCGGTCGCGAACATCACGCAGTCGGCGCTGATGTGATTGCCGCTCGAAAGCCGTACCGAATAGCGTGAGCTCAGCTCCTCGATGGCCGCGACCTTGCAGCCGGTGATGACCCGGATGCCGTGCTTCTCCATGTCCATGCGCAGATGCGCGCGCACCTCGTCGTCAAAACCGCGCAGGATGTTGTCGCCGCGATAGATCAGCGTCACATGCGAGCCCAGGCCGGCGAAAATGCCGGCGAATTCGACCGCGATATAGCCGCCGCCCTGGATGACGACTTGCGGCGGCAACGCCGGCAAGTGAAACGCCTCGTTCGAGGAAATGGCGTGTTCGAGGCCGGGAATGGGGTCGCCGTAGGTCGGCGCTCCGCCGGTCGCGATCAGGATATGCGCAGCGCGAACCTTTTCGCCGTTCGCCAATTGCACCGTATGAGCGTCGGCGATGACAGCGCGGCTTTTGACGACGGTGACGCCGGCCTTGTCGAGTGTCGCTGTGTAGGCCGCCTCCAGCCGCGCGATCTCGCGGTCCTTGTTGGCGATCAATGTTCCCCAATCGAACTTGGTGTGCGCGACGTCCCAGCCGTAGCCGGCGGCGTCTTCGAACTCGGCGCGGAAACGTGAGGCGTAGACCAGGAGCTTTTTCGGCACGCAGCCGCGAATGACGCAGGTGCCGCCGACCCGATATTCCTCGGCGACCATCACCCGCGCGCCGTGCTGCGCCGACATGCGCGCCGCGCGCACGCCGCCCGAGCCGCCCCCGATGACAAAAAGATCGACGTCGTAATCGGACATTTAAGCGTCGTGCCTCAAGCACGCTCCTGTTGGGGGCGGCGGTCAGGGCCCTTCGACGACACGCACCCCATTCGGACCGCCGAGGATAGCAGTCCGGGCGATGCCGATGAACAAGCCATGCTCCATAACGCCCGGCACCGCGTTCAGTCGCGCCGCCAATGCCGGCGGATCGGCGATGCGTTCCAGGCGCGCGTCAAGGAGCCAATGGCCGCCGTCGGTGACGAACGGGTGGCCGTTCGACAGCCGGCGCAGCGCCGCCGGCCCCGGCGCGCCAGCTTTTGCGGTCGCCGCTTCGACCGCGCGGTGCGTTGCCGTCGCCCCGAACGGCACGATCTCGATCGGCAGCGGGAAGCGGCCCAGCTGCATGACCCATTTCGATTCGTCGGCGATCACGATCATGTGTGCTGATGCCGTGGCCACGACCTTTTCGCGCAGCAGCGCCCCGCCGCCGCCCTTGATCAGGGTCAGATCGGGGGCGATCTCGTCGGCGCCGTCGACGGTGAGGTCGAGTTCGGGCACATCGTCGAGGGTAGTCAGCGCAATGCCGAGCCGCGCCGCCTGCGCACTCGTCGCCTCCGAGGTCGGCACGGCGACGACATCGAGGCCGTTGCGGACCGCCTCGCCGAGCAGATCGACAAAATGGGCGGCGGTCGAGCCGGTGCCGAGCCCCAGCCGCATGCCAGGCCGAACGAATTCCAGAGCGCGGGCGGCGGCGGCGCGTTTTTCCCTCTCGGCGGCGTTCATGGCGCGCTGTCTAGCCGCGTTAAGGCGTGGCGCCAAGGGGAAGCACGGTGCTCCACACGCGGTTCGCCCTTGCGCGCCCCATAGGGGGCCGATAGGCAACACCATGCTCACCATCGTTTTCGATCTCGACGGCACGCTGATCGATACGGCGCCCGACCTCATCCACACGCTCAACGTCACGCTTGGGCAGGAGGGGCTGCCGCAGGTGCCTTACGACATCGCCCGCCCCCTGATCGGCGGCGGCGCCAAGGCGATGATCGAGCGCGCGCTGGCGCTCGAAGGCCGCGCCTGTTCCAGCGCCGAGGTCGAGGGGCTGTACGCCCGCTTTGTCGCCTATTACGCCGACCATATCGCCGACCGCTCGCGCCCGTTTCCGGATCTCGAAACGACTCTCGACCACCTCGCTGGCGCGGGTCATACCCTGGCGGTGTGCACCAACAAGCTCGAATGGCTGTCGAAGCGGCTCCTGGAGAGCCTGGAACTGGCGCAGCGCTTCGCCGCAATCTGCGGTCAGGATACGTTCGGCGTGCAAAAGCCCGATCCGGAGATTTTCCGCCGCACCGTCCTGCGCGCCGGCGGCGACCCGGGCGAGGCCGTCATGGTCGGGGATTCGGCCACCGACATCCGCACCGCGCGCGCCGCCAAAGTGCCGGTGGTCGCGGTCGATTTCGGCTACACCGACGTTCCGATCGAGACGTTCGAGCCGGATCGGTTGATCAGTTCCTTTGCCCAACTGCCGGCGGCCCTCGGCGACCTCGGTATTGGCGAGAACTTGGTGGGCAGGAATATGGCGGGCCATCAGGGTTTTATCCGGCACAAAGATTGATTATATTGGTTGCAACCAAGAACAAGCCTGCTTGGCTCGGGTTGGCTCATATGGAGCCGAGAGCCGTTAGGCACGGAAACGCATGTTGATGGACAGCGTGGAAGTGGAACGTGAACGCCTTGTCGATATCGACGGCGCGCCGACGCGGCCGCCGCTGATCGATACGTTTGGCCGCGCCATTACGTATCTGCGCGTCTCGGTGACCGACCGCTGCGATTACCGCTGCGTCTATTGCATGTCGGAGCACATGACGTTCCTGCCCAAGGCCGACCTCCTGTCGCTCGAGGAACTCGACCGGCTATGCTCGGCCTTCGTCGCGCGCGGGGTGCGCAAGCTCCGCCTCACCGGCGGCGAACCGCTGGTACGCCGCGGCATTATGACCCTGTTCGCCTCGCTGTCGCGGCACCTCGCGACCGGCCACCTCGACGAACTGACGCTGACCACCAACGGCTCGCAGCTTGCCAAATACGCCGGCGAACTCGCCGCCCACGGCGTCAAGCGCATCAACGTCTCGCTCGACACGCTCGACGCGGAAAAATTCCGCGCCGTCACCCGCTGGGGTTCGCTGCGCGACGTGCTGGCCGGCATCGACGCGGCGCAGGCCGCCGGGCTCGCGATCAAGATCAACACCGTCGCGCTCAAGGGCGTCAACGAGGACGAGTTCCCGCAACTGATCGAATGGGCCCACGGCCGCGGCATGGATTTGACGCTCATCGAGGTGATGCCGCTCGGCGAAATCGGCGAAGGCCGGCTCGACCAGTATCTGCCGCTGTCGCTGGTGCGCGCGCGGCTTGCCGAGCAATTTACGCTCGCCGACATCGATTACCGCACCGGCGGACCGGCGCGCTACGCGCGCATCGTCGAGACCGGCGGCAAGCTCGGCTTCATCACCCCGCTCACCCATAATTTCTGCGAATCCTGCAACCGCGTGCGCGTCACCTGCACCGGCACGCTTTATATGTGTCTCGGCCAGGAAGACGCCGCCGATCTGCGCAAGCCCCTGCGCGCCTCCGAAGCCAACGATCTCCTCGACGCCGCGATCGACGAAGCCATCGGCCGCAAGCCCAAGGGCCACGATTTCGTCATCGACCGCCGCCACCAGCGCCCGGCGCTGTCGCGGCACATGAGCGTGACCGGGGGGTGATCTCCTAGTCACACCTCCCTCTGGAGGGGAGGGTGGACGCCTGCGCAGCAACAATCGTTCCCGCGGCGCGTGTACCCCCACGGGCTGCGCTCATCCGGGCTACGCGCTATACTGACAATCGCAAGGGCGACGCGATGATTTTCCGTCAACTCTTCGATCAGACGTCCGGAACCTATTCATACCTCCTCGCCAGCCGGCCGGGCGGCGAGGCGCTGATCATCGATCCGGTGCTGGAGAAGGTCGATCGCTACCTCAACCTGGTGCGCGAACTCGATCTCAGGCTCGTCAAGGCGGTCGACACTCATCTCCACGCCGATCACATCAGCGGTCTCGGCGCGCTGCGCGACAAGACCCATTGCGTCACCGTGATGGGTGAACAGACCAAAGCCGACGTGGTGTCGATGCGGCTTGGCGACGGCGACAAGCTGACGATCGAAGGCGTATCGCTCGACGCGATCCATACGCCCGGTCATACCGCGGACTCCTACAGCTTCGTCCTGCCCGACCGGGTGTTCACCGGCGACACGCTCCTCATCCGCGGCACCGGCCGCACCGATCTGCAAAACGGCGATCCGCGCGCGCAATACGAGTCGATCTTCGGCCGGCTGCTCGAGCTCCCCGAGGCGACGCTCGTCTATCCGGCGCACGACTACAAGGGCGACACCGTCTCCACCATCGGCGAGGAAAAGGCTTTCAACCCGCGGCTCCAGGTGAAATCGGTCGACGAATACGTCGAGCTGATGAACAATCTCAAGCTTGCCAACCCGAAGATGATGGACGTCGCCATTCCCGCCAACATGAAGGTCGGCCTGCATCAGGAAGAGATCGCGCGCCGCGGCTGGGCGGTCACGGCCGCGCAGGCGCTCGGCATCGCCGGCAGCCCGCACGTCGCCCTGATCGATCTTCGCGAGCGCAGCGAGCGCGCGCGTCACGGCACGATCCCTGGCTCGCTGCACGTGCCCTACGCCAGCCTGCAGGAGAATATCGGCGCCGGCGGCATGCTCCACGAACTCGCCAAATCCACCAGCAAGCGGCTGTTGTTCTACTGCGCTTTCGGCGAACGCTCGGCCATGGCAGTACAGGCGGCCCAGGACGCCGGGCTCGTTTCGGCGTGCCATATTCAGGGCGGCATCGCGGCGTGGAAGGCAGCCGACGGGCCGTTGGCGCACTGAAGCGGCCACCGTCCGGCAGCCGCGGCGTCGGGGGCCGCTGCGATTTCGACGCCCGCGGAGCGGCTGTCTTCTCAATGTAACAATGGCGGCACAGATTGGCCGGACACCGCCGGCACGCGCCAAATTATTCGATCTTCGCGCGGCAATCGACATCGAGATGGAGGCTGGGATGCAGGACAAAACCATGACGCAAGAAGATACCGCGGAACTCGATCGCATGCAGAGCGCGTACAAGGCGGCCGTCGAGGAATGGATCGCCGCGATCCGGCAGGAAGAAGCGCTGGCCTCGGTCAATCACACCGTCGCCGAGGTCGATCAATGGGAAGGCGCGCACTTCAAGGAAGATGAAATTCGCAGCAAGGTGAAGGCGGCGAAGAAGCAATACGAGGACGCGCTGCGCCATAAGTTTTTTGGTTTCTGAAACAAAGAAACGACGCCGTCATCCTGAGGTGCGACCCCGGAGTTGATCGGGGGGTCCTCGAAGGGATGCTGCCGAAGCGTCGGGATCGTGCGTCCTTCGAGGCTCGGCGCTCCGCGCCGAGCACCTCAGGATGACGAGGCAATCAAATAGAAACGCCGCTCCCGGGTTTCTCAACCCGGGCTACACCAACGCCAGCACCGTTGTCGCCGCCTGAAACTCCGCGAAGCGGAACGCCCGGCGCTCGAGCGCCCACTCGTCCTGCCCCCATTGCGCGATATTCCAATCCTCGTCGACATGCGCCGCCTGCCACGCCGCGTCGGCGGTGACCGCTCCGCGCGACAAAGCGAGCGCGATCAGCGCCGAGCCGGTGAGCGTCGTCACCGTGGATACGGCGCCGAGGCGCCATGGCTCGGTCGGGATGGCAGCCGCCGCGGCCGCGACCGCCGCCTCCGGCTGGGCGATAGGGATGACGCCCTCGGCCAGGGCAAAGCGCGCGCCGAGCGCGTCGCGCGCCCAGGCGAGGATCGGGTCCCAATGCCGCGCTTGGCGCTCGACCAAGCCCTGCGGCGCCCCGGCGCGGTAGCAGACAAGGTCGGAGCCGACATATTTGACGATCTCTGCGGCGACCGCGGTGGCGTTGTCGCCGACACCGTCGATGATCGAATTGGCGAGCCGCGTGAGCGGCATCTTGGCCGGGTCGATCACGTCGCGCTGGGCGTCCCATTCCGTGGCGATCGCCTGCGCCAACGCCGGCGTCGGGGCGGCGAGGACACGCCCGGCGGGGGTGCGCACGCCCTTGCCGTCGAGCTCGATGGCAAAGCCTGCCGCAGCGGCGACGGTCGACGCCCTATCGTAGAACCGGCGCCGCAGCACCGGCCGCGCCCCGCGGCGCGCGGCCTCCATGGGGTTCTGGCCGGGTCCGTTTTCCAGAAGATCGCGCATGACACCTTAGACCTTAGACCATAGCTAACAACCGGTACGGCGGCGTGGGTGCAGCGCCGCGATAAAGCCGCAGCGGCGAAGTGCCACAAAACGGCCAATATATCCAATAATTTAAGCAGGGCTGGCAGCTGCCGCCACGGCTTCGGCGCGGCCTCTCCTTCGCAGCTGCGAACGGTCCCGCAACAGGAACCAAGCGCGACAAATCCTTGTTGCAACAGGCATAAACGGTAGTCATCGGCCCGCGGCTCGACTAGTATCCGCGCCCACCATCGCGCGACGGATTGCCGTTGTCGGGGGAGAAAAGCCGATCCGCGCAGCGGCGTTCACGACCGTCTCAGCAAAAAGACGGGGCGCTGCGGGCAAGAGGAAGTAATGAAACCTACCGACATCTCGCTGCCGGATTATTTTCACAAAGTGGTCGATTGTCAGTGGGCTTGCCCGGCGCACACGCCGGTGCCGGAATACATCCGCCTGATCGCCGCCGGCCGCTACAGCGACGCTTATCTGATCAATTGGGAATCCAACGTGTTCCCGGGCGTGCTCGGGCGCACCTGCGACCGGCCGTGCGAGCCGGCGTGCCGGCGCGGCCGGGTCGAGAAGGAACCGGTCGCGATCTGCCGCTTGAAGCGCGTCGCTGCCGACTTCAAGGACGACATTTCCGCGCGGCTGCCCAAGCCCGCGGAACGGAAGAACGGCAAGCGCGTCGCGCTGGTCGGCGGCGGTCCCGCCTCGCTCACGGTGGCGCGCGATCTCGCGCCGCTCGGCTATGACTGCGTGATGTTCGATCAGGACCCGCTCTCCGGCGGCATGATGCGCACGCAAATTCCGAAATTCCGCCTGCCGGAAAAAGTCATCGACGAGGAATGCGGCTACATCCTCGACCTCGGCGTCAGCTTCGTCGGCGGCAAACGCATCGACAGCATGCGGGCGCTGCTCGCCGACGATTACGACGCCATCTTCGTCGGCTGCGGCGCCCCGCGCGGGCGCGACCTCGATATTCCCGGCCGCAAGGAAGCGGCCAAGAACATTCATATCGGCATCGACTGGCTGTCCTCGGTCTCGTTCGGTCACATCGACCGTATCGGCAAGCGCGTCATCGTGCTCGGCGGCGGCAACACCGCGATGGATTGCTGCCGCTCGTCGCGCCGGCTGGGCGGCGAGGACGTGAAAGTGGTGGTGCGCTCCGGCTTCGAGGAGATGAAGGCGTCGCCTTGGGAAAAGGAAGACGCCATGCACGAGGACATCCCGATCTTCAATTACATGGTGCCGAGGGAATTCACGCACGAGAACGGCAAGCTGACCGGCGTCGTGTTCGAGAAGGTCAAGGCGGTGCGCGACGCCGACGGCCGCCGCAATCTGGTGCCGACCGGCGAGCCGGACCAGCATTTTCCCTGCGACGACGTTCTGGTCGCAGTCGGCCAGGAGAACGCGTTTCCCTGGATCGAGCGCGACTGCGGCATCGCCTTCGACAAATGGGACATGCCGAAGATCGATCCCCAAACCTTCGCCTCGACCAATCCGAAGGTGTTCTTCGGCGGCGACGCCGCGTTCGGGCCGAAGAACATCATCTGGGCGGTGGCGCACGGCCACGAGGCGGCGATCTCGATCGACCGGTTCTGCCGCGGCGAGGATGTGAGCGTGCGCCCGGCGCCGATGATGAAAGTCATCAGCCAGAAGATGGGCATCCACGAGTGGAGCTACGACAACGAGATCACACTCGACAAGCGCTTCCGGGTGCCGCACCGCGAGAAGGTCGTGGCGCTGCGCGATATCAAGGCCGAGGTCGAGCTCGGCTATGACGTCGATCTCGCTTTGAAGGAAGCCGAGCGCTGCCTCAATTGCGACGTGCAGACCGTGTTCACCGGCCAGCTCTGCATCGAATGCGACGCCTGCGTCGACATCTGCCCGATGGACTGCATCACCTTCACGCAAAACGGCGAGGAAACCGAGCTGCGCGCGCGCCTCGAGGCGCCGGCGAACAACCTCACGCAGGACCTCTATATCGGCAACAGCCTGAAAACCGGCCGCGTCATGGTGAAGGACGAGGACGTCTGCCTGCATTGCGGGCTGTGCGCCGAGCGCTGCCCCACCGGCGCGTGGGACATGCAGAAATATCTCATCGAAATGACTCACGCAGAACAAGCATGCCGATCCAACGCATAAACGACTTCGTCGTCCGGTTCGCCAACGTCAACGGCTCGGGCTCGGCCAGCGCCAACGAACTGTTCGCCCGCGCGGTGCTGCGCATGGGCATCCCGGTCGCGCCGCGCAATATCTTTCCGTCAAACATCCAGGGCCTGCCGACCTGGTACGAGGTGCGCATCTCGCAAGCCGGCCATCTCGGCGCTCGCGGCGGCACCGACCTGATGGTGGCGATGAACCCGCAGACCTGGGACAAGGACGTGGCCGGCATCGAGCCGGGCGGCTATCTCCTCTACGACTTCGACCAAGCCGTTGCCGGCGGCGAAATTCCGCGACGACATCAACGTCATCGGCGTGCCGCTCACCGCGATCGCCAACCGCGAATACGCCGATCCGCGCCAGCGCCAGCTGTTCAAGAACATCATCTATCTCGGCGCGCTCTCCGCGCTGATCGATATCGATGTCGGCGAACTCGAAAAGCTGATCGCCGAGCAGTACAAGGGCAAGGAAAAGCTGTTCGACGCCAACA
Source organism: uncultured Pseudomonadota bacterium (assembly GCA_963745155.1). Lineage (GTDB taxonomy): Bacteria > Pseudomonadota > Alphaproteobacteria > Rhizobiales > Xanthobacteraceae > BOG-931. The sequence goes on from CAVUWO010000020.1 coordinate 236,354, forward strand.
AGCACGCGTTGCATCTCGGCCGCGACTGGGTGATGATGAACGTCGAGCACCCGCTCGGCCTCAAGCTCGAGCGCGCCAACGCGGTCGGCGACCGCGTGTTTCTGGAAGGCAATTCCGCCGCTGCGCTCGGCGCCGTCTATGGCGGCGCGACGGTGTGCGCGTGGTATCCGATCACGCCGTCGTCGTCCTTGGCCGAAGCCTTCACCCGGCATTGCCAGCGGCTGCGCGTCGACCCTGAGACCAAGCAGAACAAATTCGCCATCGTCCAGGCCGAGGACGAACTCGCCTCGATCGGCATGGTGATCGGCGCCGCCTGGAACGGCGCGCGCGCCTTCACCGCGACCTCGGGGCCCGGCATCTCGCTGATGCAGGAATTTCTCGGGCTCGCTTATTTCGCGGAAATTCCGGCGGTGATCTTCGACGTGCAGCGCGCGGGCCCCTCGACCGGGATGCCGACGCGCACGCAGCAGACCGACATTCTTTCCTGCGCCTACGCTTCGCACGGCGACACCAAGCACATCCTCTTGTTTCCGGAGGACCCAGCGGAAACATTCGAATTCGCAGCCACCGCGTTCGACCTCGCCGACCGGCTGCAGACGCCGGTGTTTGTCATGCTCGACCTCGACATCGGCATGAACCAGCATCTGACGCGGCCGCTCACCTGGGACGACAGCCGTACATATGACCGCGGCAAGGTGATGACCGCAGCCGCCCTCGAGGCCGGCAAGGATTTCGGCCGCTATCTCGACGTCGACGGCGACGGCATTCCCTACCGCACCTATCCGGGCACGCACCCGACCAAGGGCTCGTTCTTCACCCGCGGCACCTCGCGCGACCGCTATGCGCGCTATACCGAGGAAGGGGCGGCCTACGCCGACAACATGCAGCGCTTGCTGCGCAAGTTCGAGACCGCCAAGGATTTGGTGCCGCGCCCGCTGCAGGCGAATGCGGAAAAACCGACCAAATACGGCGTCATCTATTTCGGCTCGACCTCGCCGGCCATGGACGAGGCGATCGCGCTTCTCGAAGCGAGCGGCCACCGGCTCGACCGGCTGCGCATGCGCGCCTTCCCGTTCCATTCCAGTGTGACGAGCTTCATCGGCGAGCACGATTTCATCTTCATCGTCGAGCAGAACCGCGACGCGCAACTGCGTTCGCTGATCGTCAATGAATGCAACGTCGATCCGGTGCGGCTCATTCCGATCCTGCACTATGACGGCACGCCGATCACCGCCCGCTTCATCGCCCGTGCCATCGCCGACCACGTCGATGCGCTCAAGGTCACGCCGCTGCGCAAGGTGGGGGCATGAAAATTTTTGCGGCCGAAATCCTCGCTTCACCTCCCCCTGCAGGGGGGAGGTCGTGCCGCCTCCCGACCCTCCTCCGCTTGCGGGGGAGGGGTAGAGAGGGGGCGCGGGTGGGGGTGACGGCCGCGCCGCATCACCCCCACCCCGGCGTGCTGCGCACGCCGACCCTCCCCCTCCAGGGGAGGGTGAAAAAGTCCGCGCCATGACCTATCTCGCCAAGCCGAAATTCCATCATCCCGATCTGCCGAAGAACGAGCTCGGCTACACCCACCGCGACTATGAGGGTGCGGTGTCGACGCTGTGCGCCGGCTGCGGCCATGACTCGATCTCGGCCGCCATCATCGAGGCGTGCTACGAATTATCGATCCCGCCGCACCGGGTGGCGAAACTCTCCGGCATCGGCTGCTCGTCGAAGACGCCGACCTATTTCCTCGGAAATTCGCACGGCTTCAATTCGGTGCACGGCCGCATGCCGTCGGTCCTGACCGGCGCCAATCTCGCCAACCGCGATCTCATTTATCTCGGCGTCTCCGGCGACGGCGATTCGGCCTCGATCGGCTTCGGCCAGTTCGCCCACGCGATCCGCCGCGGCGTCAACATGGTCTATATCGTCGAGAACAACGGCGTCTACGGCCTCACCAAGGGGCAGTTCTCCGCCACCGCCGATTACGGCTCGAAATCGAAGCGCGGCGTCGTCAACACCGACAGCGCCATCGATCTCGTCTCGATCGCGCTTATCGTCGGCGCAACCTTCGTCGCTCGCGCGTTCTCCGGCGACAAGGCGCAGCTCGTTCCGATCATCAAAGCCGCGATCGCGCACGAGGGCGCCGCCTTCCTCGACGTGATCTCGCCCTGCGTCGCCTTCAACAATCACGCCGGCTCGACCAAGAGCTACGATTACGTGCGCGAGCACAACGAGGCGGTCGACCGGCTCGATTTCATCACCGGCCGCGCGCCGATCAAGGTCGATTACGCGCCCGGCAGCGTCGAGATGATCGAGCAGCACGACGGCACGACGCTGGCTTTGCGCAAGCTCGACGCCGATTACGACGTCCACGACCGCGCCGCCGCCATGGGCTTCCTGCAGCATCACGCCGCCAAGGGGCAGATCGTCACCGGGCTGCTCTATGTCGCCGCGGAGACCGCGGACCTCCACGGCCACCTCAACACCGTCGCTGCGCCGCTCAATACGCTGAATGAGAAAGAGCTGTGCCCCGGCTCGGCGGCGCTGGAGAAGATCAACGCGAGTTTGCGCTGAGCGGCTGGCGTTTATCCCTTCGTCATTGCGAGGAGCGAAGCGACAAAGCGATCCAGAGTCAGCGGCAGTGATTGCTTCGCTTCGCTCGCAGTGACGCCCCTACTCCTCCGGCGCATCCACGATCGGGTCATAGCGCGTGGCGTCGAGGCCGAGCAGGTTCCAGGACTGCTGCATGTGCGGCGGCAGCGGCGCGGTGATGTCGATCGTGCCGCCGCGCGGGTGCGGCACCACGATGCGTCGGGCGAGGAGATGCAGCTTGTTCTGGATGCCGCCGGGCAGCTGCCAGTTCTCCAGCGAAAAGTATTTCGGGTCGCCGACGATCGGGTGGCCGATATGCGCCATGTGCGCGCGCAATTGGTGGGTGCGGCCGGTCACCGGCTTGAGCGACAGCCAGGCCAACAGCGGCCCCGAGGTCTCGACCACCGCGTAATAGGTGACCGCGTGGCTTGCGCCCGTCTCGCCGTGCTGGGCGATGCGCATGAAGGATTCGTCCTCGCGTTCCTCCTTGGCGAGGAAGGTCGAGATGCGGCCCTGCGGCACCTTCGGCACCCCGGCGACCAGCGCCCAATAGACTTTCCGCGCCGAGCGCGAGCGGAAGGTCTTGGCCAAGGCGGTCGCGGCGAAGCGGGTCTTGGCGACGAGCAGACAGCCGGCGGTATCCTTGTCGAGCCGGTGCACCAGCCGCGGCCGCTGGCCGTGGGCGTCGCGCAAGACTTCGAGCATGCCGTCGAGATGCCGGGTCGTGCCGGAGCCGCCCTGCACCGCGAGGCCCATCGGCTTGTTGAACACCAGCACGTCGGCGTCTTCGTAGAGCGTGATCGACTTGAGAAACTCCCGCGTTTTCTCGTCGGCCGCGGCGCCTTCCGTGCGCGGCTTCGGTTGATCGAGCCGCAGCGGCGGAATGCGCACGGTCTGTCCGGCTTCCAGCCGGTTCTTCGGCTCGGTGCGTTTGCCGTTGACCCGCACCTCGCCTTTGCGGATGACGCGCTGGATGTGGGAGAAGCTGAGCCCTGGGAATTTCGCTTCGAAGAAACGATCGACGCGCATGCCGTTCTCGTCGTCGGTCACGGTGACGTTCTGGACGGAGGTCGGCAGCGGCGCCGGCGCGGGGGCGGGCTCCGGCTCGGGCGCCGGTGCGGGAGCAAGCGGCCGGATGATCCGCTCTCTCTCCTCGTCAGGCTTGCGTCGCGGCTTGGGCGCAAACGGCGTTCGACCCGGGTCGTAGCGTCTGGGCTCGGACTTGGTGTATTTTTGCTTCGATCGTCCGCTCGCGGGTTTTCCCGACGGCGGCCTTTGGCGCCCAGGCGCTGCGCCGGCGGGCTTGCCGAACCGCTTTGCCGGCGCATCGGCCGCTCGCGCGCCAAAACGCTTCGCAGGCGCGTCGGCCGCACGCCCGCCGAAACGCGGGCGCTGCCGCAGCCCCGCCGTCTGCTTGCCGCCGCCCGGCTGCCGTGGTCCGTTTCTGGTTCTCAAAGTTTGCTCCGCGGGCTTGCGCCAGTCGTTCATTGCCCTATGCGATCGAAGAAGGCTTTCACCTCTTCGTCCGTGGCAAAATCGTCGTCATCCAGACTCCGCTCGATCTCGGCAATCTGCTCTGCCGTGAGTTCGATGTCGTCCTCTCTATGTTCGAGGAAATCGAGCAGCAAAACCGCAGCGGCCTGTTGCCGTTCCTCGGACAGCCCGCGCAGAAGGTCGATGATTTCTTCCAATTGCTTGTTCATCGGAACCCGTCTTAAGCAGTGCCGCTTCAAAGACGTGGATGCCCGGCACAAGGCCGGGCATGACGAGTCACATGTCTATATCCGCTATTGCCCCTGCCCGCCATCCCGCTCCCGGCGCAGCTTCGCCCAATACTCCAGCCGCTTGCGGATCTCCCGCTCGAACCCGCGCTCCGGCGGGTCATAAAATTTCTGCCGGCCGAGCTGTTCCGGAAAATAATTCTGGCCGGAAAACGCCTCCGGCGCGTCGTGGTCGTATTCGTAGCCGGAGCCGTAGCCTTCGGTCTGCATCAGCTTGGTCGGCGCGTTGAGGATGTGCTTGGGCGGCAGCAGCGAGCCCGCCTGTTTGGCGGTGCGCATGGCGGCGCCGAAGGCGGCGTAGGCGGCGTTCGATTTCGGGGCGGTCGCGACGTAGATCACGGCTTCCGCGATGGCGAGTTCGCCTTCGGGGGACCCGAGAAAATCGTACGCATCCTTCGCCGCATTGGCGATGACGAGCGCCTGCGGATCGGCAAGGCCGATGTCCTCGACCGCCATGCGCACGATGCGGCGGGCGAGAAAGAGCGGGTCTTCGCCGGCATCGAGCATGCGGCAGAGGTAATAGAGCGCGGCGTCGGGATCGGAGCCGCGCACCGATTTATGCAGCGCGCTGATGAGATTGTAGTGGCCGTCCTGCGCCTTGTCGTAGATCGGCGCGCGGCGCTGCACGATGTCCTGCAGGTGCGCGGCGTTGAAAATCTCGCCCTCCCGGGCGGCGCGCCAGACTTCTTCCGCAAGCGTGAGCGCGGCGCGGCCGTCGCCGTCGGCCATGCGCGCGAGCGCCGCGCGGGCCTCGTCGTCGAGCGGCAGTTTCTTGCCTTCGATCGCCTCGGCGCGTTCCAGGAGCTTCTCGATCGCTGCGGCATCGAGCGACTTGAACACGAGGACGCGGGCGCGGGACAAAAGCGGCGCGTTCAATTCGAACGACGGATTTTCCGTGGTGGCGCCGACCAGCACGATGGTGCCGTCCTCGACCACGGGCAGGAAGGAATCCTGTTGCGCGCGGTTGAAGCGGTGGATCTCGTCGACGAACAAGAGCGTGCCCTGCCCGGTCTCGCGGCGGGCGCGGGCGGCATCGAACACCTTTTTGAGATCGGCGACGCCGGAGAAGATCGCCGAAATCTGCTCGAAGTGCAGATCGGTCGCCTTCGCCAGCAGCCGCGCCACCGTGGTCTTGCCGGTGCCGGGCGGCCCCCAGAAGATCAGCGAGCCGAGCGAGCGCGTCGCCAGCATGCGGGTCAGGATGCCGTCGGGGCCGAGCAGATGATCCTGCCCGACCACGTCGGCGAGGGCATCCGGCCGCAGCTTGTCGGCGAGCGGCCGCGGCGCGTCGTGCTCGAGGCCGGCGGCGGCGAAGAGGTGGAGTAGCTTTCTTGGACGGCTGCTCATCTCGCTCCTCCTTCTCCCCGCACGCGGGGAGAAGGTCGGGATAGGCCTCTCCGCTGGGCTCATGCGGACAGGCCCCCTCACCTCGCTTCGCTCGACCTCTCCGCACGCGGGGAGAGGTCATCCACTCAACATGACGGAAATCTGCTGGCCGCCGCGATTGACAGTGATGCGCCAGGTGCGGCCGCCGCCGCGGGTGACGCGCTCGAGGTCGGCCGATCTTTCGATCTTCTGGTTGTTGACCGTGACGACGATGTCGCCCTTCTGGAACCCGACCGATTGCGCCGTCGAGCCGTCGGCGACGCTCACGATGGCGACGCCCTTGCTCTGCGGATCGATTCGCAGCTCGTCGGCCAGCGCCGGCGACAGATTGGCGACCGTGGCGCCGGCAAACGGCGAATGCGACTTGATCTCGAGCTCGTCGCGCGGCGCGTCGGGCACCGGGACGAGCGCCACCGGCACCGTCATGTCCCGCCCCTGACGGAGCAGACCGACCTGCGCGGTGCCGCCGAGCGACTTGGTGGCGAAGCGATAGTCGAAGGCGTTGGGGTCCTCGACGCTGGTGCCGTCGATGCTGACGAGAAGATCGCCGGTCTTGATGCCGGCGCGGGCGGCGGGACTGTTGGCGATGACGCTCGCCACCAGCGCGCCGTTCGGCCGCTTGAGGCCGAGGCTGTCGGCGATCTCGGGCGTCACGTCCTGCAGCTTGGCGCCGAGCCACGGCCGCTTCACCGCGGCGCTGCCACCCTTGGCGGAGGCGACCACGACGCGGACCATGTTGGCCGGAATGGCGAAGCCGATGCCCTGCGAGCCGCCGGAGCGCGAATAGATCGCCGAATTGATGCCGACCAGGCGGCCGTTCAGATCGACCAGCGCGCCGCCGGAATTGCCGGGATTGATGGCGGCGTCGGTCTGGATGAAGAACCGATAGTCGGAAATGCCGACCTGCGTGCGCGCCACCGCCGAGACGATGCCGTGCGTCACCGTCTGGCCGACGCCGAACGGGTCGCCGATCGCCAGCACCACGTCGCCGACCTCGAGCTCGTCGGAATTGGCGAATTCGAGCGCGGGGAGCCGTTCGTTGGTGCCCTTGAGGCGCAGCACGGCGAGGTCGCTGTGTTCGTCCTTGAGCACGATTTCGGCGTCGAACTCGCGCTTGTCGGACAGCGCGACCTTCACTTCGCTGGCGCCCTCGATGACGTGGTAGTTGGTGACGATCAAGCCGGCCGGATCGACGATGACGCCCGAGCCGAGCGAGCGCTGCACCTGCTCGCGCGGCACCGCGCCGAAGAACTGGCGGAACATCGGGTCGTTGAAGAACGGATTGCGGTTCTCGACGACGCGGGCGGCATAGACGTTGACCACCGCCGGCACCACGCGTTTGACCACGGGGGCGAAGGAGAGCCGCAGCTCGGTCGCCGAGGACGGCACGCGGCGGTCTTGCGCCTGGGCGGCGGATGGCAGCGCTGAAAAAACGAAAAGGCCGGCGGCAAACAGCGCGGCGCAGGCACGCAAAAGATGCATTGGAAGACCCCAAATCGATGCCGTCCCATATAGGCGCGCCAGCGGGGCTTTAGAAGAGCGCGCTCAAGCGCGCGCTGTCTGTGACGGCAGGCTTACGCCGCGGCGGACGCCGGTTCCTCGGCGCGGGCCTGCACCGGCCCGGAATCCTTGCCCTTCGCCGTGACGTCGCGGTCGACGAACTCGATCACCCCGACCGGCGCGTTATCGCCGTAGCGGAAGCCGGCCTTGAGGACGCGGGTGTAGCCGCCGTGGCGCTCCTTGTAGCGCGGGCCGATCACCTCGAACAGCTTCTTGACCATGGCGAGGTCGCGCATCTGCGCGATCGCCTGGCGGCGGGCGTGCAGGTCGCCGCGCTTGCCGAGCGTGACGAGCTTCTCGACCACGGGGCGCAGATCCTTCGCCTTCGGCAGCGTCGTGATGATCTGCTCATGCTTGATCAGCGAAGCGGCGATGTTCGCCAGCATCGAGCGGCGATGGTCCGAGCGCCGGTTGAATTTGCGGTGTGTCTTCGCGTGATGCATGACGCCGTTCCTGCTCTGTCAACTCGGCCGTCATGGCCGGGCATTCCCGGCCGCGACGCGTCTTCAGTAATGGTCCTCGAAGCGCTTGGCCAGCTCCTCGATGTTCTCCGGCGGCCAGCCGGGAACTTCCATGCCGAGATGCAGGCCCATCTGCGCCAGCACTTCCTTGATCTCGTTGAGCGACTTTCTGCCGAAGTTCGGCGTGCGCAGCATCTCGGCCTCGGTCTTCTGCACCAGATCGCCGATATAGACGATGTTGTCGTTCTTCAGGCAGTTGGCGGAGCGCACCGACAGCTCGAGCTCGTCGACCTTCTTGAGGAAGGCCGGGTTGAAGGCGAGATCGGGGATCGCTTCCTGCGCGGTCTCGCGCTTGGGCTCCTCGAAATTGACGAAGACGTTGAGCTGGTCCTGCAGGATGCGCGCGGCATAGGCGAGCGCGTCCTCCGGCGTCACCGCGCCGTTGGTCTCGATCGACAGCGTGAGCTTGTCGTAGTCGAGGATCTGGCCCTCGCGGGTGTTCTCGACCTTGTAGGAGACCTTGCGGACCGGCGAATACAGGCTGTCGACCGGGATCAGGCCGATCGGCGCATCCTCGGGACGGTTGCGCTCGGCCGGCACATAGCCCTTGCCGGTGTTGACGGTGAATTCCATGCGGATCTCGGCGCCCTCGTCGAGCGTGCAGAGCGGCAGGTCCGGATTGAGCACGACGATGTCGCCGACGGTCTGGATGTCGCTCGGCCGTCACCGTGCCCGGGCCCTGCTTCTTCACCACCATGCGCTTGGGGCCTTCGCCCTGCATCTTGATGGCGATGTCCTTGATGTTGAGGACGATGTCGGTCACGTCCTCGCGCACGCCGGCGATCGAGGAGAATTCGTGCAGCACGCCGTCGATGTGCACCGACTGCACCGCGGCGCCCTGCAGCGAGGACAACAGAATGCGCCGCAGCGCGTTGCCGAGCGTCACGCCGAAGCCGCGCTCGAGCGGCTCCGCCACGACCGTGGCGACGCGCCGGGCGTCGTTGCCGGCGGCGACTTGCAGCTTGTTCGGCCTGATCAGTTCCTGCCAGTTTTTCTGAATCGTCACGTTATCACCCATCGCGTTGCGCGGCGAAAAAGCGCCGCGCGCCCCATTCCGCTCCGTGGGGCCCAAACCGGAACCTTGCTCGACCGGCGGCAGATCTTGAATGTCCATCAGCCGGATGTCCTAAACGCGCCGCCGCTTGCGCGGCCGGCAGCCATTGTGTGGGATCGGCGTCACGTCGCGGATCGAGGTGATGGTGAAGCCGGCCGACTGCAGCGAGCGCAGCGCCGATTCCCGCCCCGAACCGGGGCCGGCGACCTCGACCTCGAGCGTGCGCATGCCGTGCTCCTGCGCCTTCTTCGCCGCGTCCTCGGCGGCGACCTGCGCCGCGTAAGGGGTCGACTTGCGCGAGCCCTTGAACCCCATGGTGCCCGCCGACGACCAGGCAATGGTATTGCCTTGCACGTCGGTGATGGTGATCATGGTGTTATTGAACGTGGCACTCACGTGCGCGACGCCGGACGCGATGTTCTTGCGTTCGCGCCGGCGGACGCGCGTGGCTTCCTTACCCATTCTGAACCCTTTCGCGATCGGCGCCGGCCGCTCCGGCCGCCGTCTAGCGCCTACCCTGCCCTCCCCCGCTGGCGGAGAAGGCCGGGTCAGGCGGAACTATTTCTTCTTGCCGGCGATCGGCTTGGCCGGACCCTTGCGGGTGCGCGCGTTGGTGTGGGTGCGCTGGCCGCGCACCGGCAGCCCACGGCGATGGCGCAGGCCGCGATAGCAGCCCAGATCCATCAGCCGCTTGATGTTCATCGAGACCTCGCGCCGCAGGTCGCCCTCGACGAGATAGTCGCGATCGATCACCTCGCGCAGCTGCAGCACTTCCTGGTCGGTCAGCTGCGAGACCCGCCGCGCGTCGGGAATCGAGACTTTCTGCCACGATTTCCCTGGCCTTGGCCGGGCCGATGCCGTGGATATACTGCAGCGCGATCACGACGCGCTTATTGGTGGGAATGTTGACGCCAGCGATACGGGCCACGTCCAGTCGCTCCTTGTGCGGCTCGGCTCCGGGAGTTCCATCGCCGCCCAGCCGCTCTATGTACCGATTCGAATGTTACCTGAGAAGGCCGCAAACGTAATAATACAACGCATGCCTGCCGCCTTGGCTTGGCATTCGTTGCGCGTCTCCTGATATTCGAGGCTTATTAAAGGATGTCGGGTGAATTCGTCAACCTCGCTTCGCAAGTTCGTGTGCGTTCCGTTACCGTTTTACCGCCCAAAGCGGTTTACCGCTTGACCCGTCCGGTTCCGACCTTGCGGCCGGAGCCCTTGCGCGCGCCGGTTCCGCGCCCCGCCGGGGTGCGGCGGGCCGCCGGCTTGCGGCGCAGCGCCGCCGCCCGCGCCTTGGTCTTCTTAGCCGCGCTCGCCCGCGACTTCCGGGCGGCCGGCTTCGCCGCTTTTCGTGCCCGTTTGGGGCTCGACTTGGTGGCGCCGACTTGGCAGCGCCTGCCTTGGCAGCGCCGCCTTGGCGGCTCGCTTCTTGGCAGGCGCCTTAAGGACCGGTGCGGCCGCAGGGGCCTTTGCAGCCCGCGCTGCGGGCGCGTCGGTTTCCGCGGCCAGCAGCTTGTCGATCTGCGCGGCGACGGTTTCGATCGGCGCCATGCCGTCGACCGTCCGCAGCGTGCCTTTGTCGCGATAATAGGCGATCAGCGGTGCGGTCTGCTCGCGGTAGGCCACCAGACGCCGGTGCAGCACGTCCGGGCTGTCGTCCTCCCGCAGCGGCTCGCCGCGCGCCTGCATCTCAGCGATGCGGCTTTCGATGCGCTTGATGAGCGCCGCCTCGTCGACGCGCAGCTCGATCACCGCGTCGAGCGCGAGGCCGTGGTGCGCCAGCATGCGGTCGAGCGCCTGCGCCTGCGGCACCGTGCGCGGGAAGCCGTCGAGGATGAAGCCCTTCTTGGCGTCCGGCTGTTGAATGCGGTCTTCGACGATCGCGACCACGATGTCGTCGGGACACAGCGCGCCGCGCGCCATGATGTCCTGCACGTGCCGGCCGATCGGCGTGCCCGCCTTCACCGCCGCCCGCAGCATGTCGCCGGTCGAGAGCTGCACCAGACCGTACTTGGCGACGAGGTGCTGGGCCTGCGTTCCCTTGCCCGCCCCCGGCGGACCCAGCAGAATCAGTCTCATCTACGGCGTCCCCTCAATTTCGATCTTTTTATCAGGCCTTCATACTGGTGCGCCAACAGATAGCCCTGCACCTGCGCCACCGTATCCATGGTCACGCTGACCACGATCAGGAGCGACGTGCCGCCAAAATAGAACGGCACCGCGGCGTAGGAAATCAGCATTTCGGGGAATAGGCAAACGATCGCGAGATAGGCCGCGCCGATCACGGTGATTCGCGACAGCACATAGTCGATGTATTCGGCCGTGCGCTCGCCCGGCCGGATGCCGGGAATGAAGCCGCCGTGCTTCTTGAGGTTATCGGCGGTCTCGGTCGGATTGAACACGATCGCCGTGTAGAAAAAGGCGAAAAACACGATCAGCGCGACGTAGAGCAGCAGAAACAGCGGCCGCCCGTGCGCCAGCTGGGTCGTGATCAGCGTCAGCCATTCCGGCCCCTGCCCAGCCGTGAAGTTGGCGACCGTGGTGGGCAAAAGCAGCAGCGACGAGGCGAAGATCGGCGGAATGACGCCCGAGGTGTTGAGCTTGAGCGGCAGATGCGACGACTGCCCCTCGAACATGCGGTTGCCGACCTGGCGCTTGGGGTACTGGATCAGGAGCCGGCGCTGCGCCCGCTCCATGAAGACGATGAAGGTGATGACCGCGACCGCCATCACCAGGACGATGAGGATGAGCCCCGTCGACAGCGCGCCCTGGCGGCCGAGTTCGAGCGTGCCGGCGAGCGCCGAGGGCAGTTGCGCGACGATGCCCGACATGATGATCAGCGAGGTGCCGTTGCCGATGCCGCGCTGCGTGATCTGCTCGCCGAGCCACATCAGGAACATGGTGCCGCCGGTCAGCGTGATCACCGTCGTGATGATGAAGAACGGGCCCGGATTGGTGACGACGTTCGAGGCGCCTTCGAGGCCGACGGAGATGCCGTAGGCCTGGAACGCCGCCAGCACCACGGTGAGATACCGCGTGTACTGGTTGATCATCTTGCGGCCCTGCTCACCCTCCTTCTTGAGCGCTTCGAGGGTGGGCGACACCGTCGTCATCAGCTGAATGATGATCGAGGCCGAGATGTACGGCATGATGTTGAGGGCGAAGATCGCCATGCGGTGGATGCCGCCGCCGGCGAACATGTTGAACATCCCCAGAATGCCGCCGGCCTGGGAATTGAAAATCTGGTTCCAGGCGTTCGGGTCGATGCCCGGCAGCGGGATGTAGGTGCCGAGCCGGTAGACCAGGAGCGCGCCGAGCGTGAACCAGATGCGCTTCTTCAGCTCCTCGGCTTTGGCCAGCGCCGAGAAATTGAGATTGGCCGCCAATTGTTCTGCTGCAGAAACCATCCACCCGTGCTCCCTATGCCCCCGGGTCTATATAGGGGTCAGGCTGCCTGTTCGCTCGCCTCCTTCTTGGGAGCGAGAATTTCGACCGTGCCGCCCGCCTTTTCCACCGCGGCCACGGCGGATTTCGAGGCGCCGAACACGGCAAGCGTCAGCTTGGCGTTGAGTTCGCCGTCGCCGAGAAGCCGCACGCCGTCCTTGACGCGGCGCAGCACGCCGGCCTTGACCAGCGCCGCCGCGTCGACCTTGCCGGCCGCCGGGTCGAGCCGGCCGGCATTGATCGCCGCCTGCAGGCGGCCGAGATTGACCTCGTTGAGCTTGAGCGCGAACGCGGTGTTCTTGAAGCCGCGCTTGGGCAGCCGGCGATGCAGCGGCATCTGGCCGCCTTCGAAGCCTTTGATGCGCACGCCCGAGCGCGCGGTCTGGCCCTTGCCGCCGCGACCGCCGGTCTTGCCCTTGCCGGAGCCGATGCCGCGGCCGATGCGCTTGCCGGTCTTGCGGGCGCCGGGCGGGCCGGAAAGTTCGTGCAGTTTCATCGTTCGCGTTCCTGCTTCCTACGTCATGCCCGGCCTTGTGCCGGGCATCCACGTCTTGTGCGCCGCGGCGGAAAGACGTGGATGGCCGGGACAAGCCCGGCCATGACGCTTTGTTAATTCTACTCCACCACGCGCACGAGGTGCGCGACCTTGGCGATCATGCCGCGCGTCGCTGGCGTATCGACGAGCTCGGCGACGCGGCCGATCTTGTTCAGCTTGAGGCCGACCAGCGTCTCGCGCTGGGTGTGCTCCCGGCGCAGCGGGCTGCCGACCTGCTTGATCTTGACGGTGTTACCGGCGTTTTTGTTCGTCGCGCTGTTCATCACCTGCTCCCACGGCCGTTCAGTCGGCCGCTTGTTCGACCTCGACGTCGCGGCGGCGCGCCTGCAGCGCGGAGACCTTGACGTTGCGTCGCGCCGCGACCGAACGCGGCGAATCCTGATGCTTGAGCGCGTCGAAGGTGGCGCGCACGACGTTGTAGGGGTTCGAGGTGCCGAGCGACTTCGCCACCACGTCCTGCATGCCGAGCGTCTCGAACACGGCGCGCATCGGGCCGCCGGCGATGATGCCGGTGCCGGGCGGCGCCGCGCGCAAAAACACCTTGCCGGCGCCGTGGCGTCCGGCGACATCGTGATGCAGCGTGCGGCCTTCGCGCAGCGGCACCCGGGTGAGCGAGCGCTTGGCGGCGTCGGTCGCCTTGCGGATCGCTTCCGGCACCTCGCGCGCCTTGCCGTGGCCGAAGCCGACCCGGCCCTTCTGGTCGCCGACGACGACGAGGGCGGCAAAGCCGAAGCGCCGGCCGCCCTTCACCACCTTGGCGACGCGGTTGATGTGGACGAGCTTGTCGACGAACTCGCTGTCGCGCTCATCGTTTCGCCGCTCGCGGGGTTCACGTGCCATGTTGATCAGCCATTTGTTGTCTTAAACCAGTCCCTAAAAGTTCAGTCCGCCTTCGCGCGCGGCATCGGCCAGCGCCTTGACGCGGCCGTGATAGAGATAGCTGCCGCGATCGAAGATCACTTCTTTGACGCCCTTCTCCCGGGCCCGCTCGGCGAGCAGCTTGCCGACGGCCTTCGCCGCGTCGACGCTGGCGCCGGTCTTGAGCGTTTCGCGCGTCGGCTTCTCGATCGAGGAGGCGGCAGCGACGGTTTGGCCGCTCTCGTCGTCGATCACCTGGGCGTAGATGTGCTTGGAGGAGCGGAACACGGACAGCCGCTTGCGGCCGTACGCCACCACGCGCAGCTCCGCGCGTATGCGTCCCTTCCGCCGTTCGGTCTTTTTGGCGAGATTGGTCATCGGCGGCTCCGTTACTTCTTCTTGCCTTCCTTGCGGAAGATGCGTTCGTTGGCGTACTTCACGCCCTTGCCCTTGTAGGGCTCCGGCGGCCGGTACTCGCGGATTTCGGCGGCGACCTGGCCGACCTTCTGGCGGTCGATGCCCGAGATGACGATCTCGACCGGTCGCGGGGTGGCGATGGTGATGCCGTCCGGGATCGCATAGACGACGTCGTGGCTGTAGCCGAGCGCGAGCTGCAGGTTCTTGCCCTGCACCGCGGCGCGGTAACCGACGCCGTTGATCTCCAGCTTCTGCTCGAAGCCCTTGCTGACGCCGGTGATCAGATTGGCGATCAGCGTGCGCGACGTGCCCCATTGCGCGCGGGCGCGCTTGGTTTCGTTGCGCGGGTCGACCACGATGCGGCCGTCCTCGAGCTTGACCGCGACGTCGTCGTGCAGCACGAGCTCGAGCTGGCCCTTCGGGCCCTTGACCTTCACGGTCTGGCCGGCGACGTTGGCGGTGATCCCCGCCGGGACTGCGACCGGTTTTTTGCCGATGCGGGACATGGTTTTATCCGTTTCCGTTCTTCTCTCGCTCGCCGCCCTACTGGCCCTAGAACACCGTGCAGAGCACTTCGCCGCCGACATTGGCGTCGCGGGCTTCGTGGTCCGCCATGACGCCCTTGGGCGTCGAGACGATGGCGACGCCGAGGCCGTTATTGACCCGCGGCAGATTGCGCACCGAGGTGTAGACGCGGCGGCCGGGCTTCGACACGCGCTCGATCTCGCGGATCACCGGCGCGCCGTCGAAATATTTCAGCTCGATCTCGATCTCCGAGCGGCCGTCCTTTTCGACCACGGCATAGCCGCGGATATAGCCCTCGCTCTTGAGCACGTCGAGCACGCTTTCGCGCAGCCGCGACATCGGGCTCGAAACCTTGTTCTTGTTGCGCATCTGCGCGTTGCGGATGCGGGTGAGGAGATCGCCGAGCGGATCGTTCATCATCGTTCCACCCTCCTTACCAGCTCGACTTCACGAGGCCGGGGATCAGCCCTTTCGAGCCGAGCTCCCGCAGCGCGATGCGCGACAGCTTGTGCTTGCGATAGAACGCGCGCGGCCGCCCGGTCACCTCGCAGCGATTGCGGATGCGCGTCGCCGACGAGTTGCGCGGCATTTCGGCGAGCTTGAGCGTCGCGGCGAAGCGTTCCTCGACCGGCTTGTCCTTGTCTTCCACGATCGCCTTCAGGCGCGCGCGCCGGCCCGCGAATTTCTTCGTCATCCGGCGCCGCCGGTTGTTCTTCTCAATTGCACTCTTCTTCGCCATCGAGTTCTCCTCGCGATTCCGCGTCTGAGGCCTTGCTAAAAAGGCCTCACTGCCGGAACGGAAAATTAAACGCCGTCAACAGGGCGCGCGCTTCCTCGTCGTTGCGCGCGGTGGTGCACACGGTGATGTCCATGCCCCACGCATCGGTCGTCTTGTCGTAGTCGATCTCCGGGAACACGATGTGCTCGCGGATGCCGAGCGAATAGTTGCCGCGGCCGTCGAAGCTCTTCGGGTTGAGGCCGCGGAAATCGCGCACGCGCGGCAAAGCGATGTTCACCAGCCGGTCGAGGAACTCGTACATGCGCGCCTTGCGCAACGTCACCTTGCACCCGATCGCCTGGCCGTCGCGCAGCTTGTAGTTGGCGATCGACTTGCGCGCCTTGGTGATCACCGGCTTCTGGCCGGAGATCAGCGCCAGATCGGCGGCGGCCGAATCCACTTTCTTGCGGTCGGCGACGCCCTCGCCGATGCCCATATTGATGACGATCTTGTCGAGCACCGGGATTTGCATCCGGTTCTTGTAGCCGAACTGCTCCGCGAGCTTGTCGCGGATGGTCTTGTCGAACTCGACCTTGAGCCGCGCCGGAACGCGCGCCTCGGCCTCGCCCGACGGCGCTGCCGCGGCGCCTTCCGCCGGCGCCGCTTTCGGCGCCTTGGCAGTCTTTCGGCCTTCGCGGCCTTGTCCGCCTTTGCCGGCTTTGCCGCCTGCTCGGGCTTGTCGGTTTGCGGCGCGTTGCGGCTTGTCGGCCTGCTTGTCGGCCTTCTTCGCCTTCTTATCGTCTTTGTCAGCCATTGATCTCAGCTCCCGAACGCTTGGCGAACCGCACCTTCTTGCGCGCCTCGCCTTCGCCTTCGAACTTGAATCCGACGCGGGTCGGCTTGCCGTCCTTGGGGTCGGCGAGCGCGATGTTCGACAGGTGGATCGGCGCCTCTTTGGAGATGATGCCGCCCTCCGCCGTCGGGCTCTGCTTTTGATGGCGCTTGACCATGTTGACGCCGCGCACCAGCGCCCGGCCGGCCTCGCGGCGCACCTCGATGACCTCGCCCTTGCGGCCCCTGTCGCGGCCCGTGATCACGATCACGGTGTCGCCCTTTTTGATGCGCGCCGCCATTACAGCACCTCCGGCGCGAGCGAAATGATCTTCATATGGTTCTTGGCGCGCAGTTCGCGCGGCACCGGTCCGAAAATGCGGGTCCCGACCGGCTCCATCTGCGGGTTGATCAGCACCGCGGCGTTCTTGTCGAAGCGGATGACCGAGCCGTCGGCGCGCTTGATGTCCTTGGCGACGCGCACGATCACCGCCTTCATCACGTCGCCCTTCTTGACGCGGCCGCGCGGGATCGCCTCCTTCACCGAGACGACGATGACGTCGCCGATGGTGGCGTATTTCCGCTTCGAGCCGCCGAGCACCTTGATGCACATGACGCGGCGCGCGCCGGAATTATCCGCGACGTCCAGGTTGGTTTGCATCTGGATCATGGTGAACTGTCCTTACGACGCTTTTTTCTCGCCGCGCACCACGGCCCAGCGCTTGAGTTTGGAGATCGGGCGGTGCTCCTCGATCACGACGAGGTCGCCGACCTTGTATTCGTTGTTCTCGTCGTGGGCGTAATACTTCTTCGAACGCCTTATGGTCTTCCCGAATATCGGATGCGCGAAGCGGCGTTCGACGCGCACCACCAGCGTCTTATCCTGTTTGTCGCTCACCACGACGCCTTGCAGACTGCGCTTTGGCATCTTTGTCCTCTCAACTCTTCGGCGCGCGCTTCTGCAGCGCTATGGTCTTGAGCCGCGCGATATCGCGGCGGACTTCGCGCACCCGCGCGGTGTTCTCCAGCTGCCCGGTGGCGCGCTGGAAACGCAGATTGAACTGCTCTTTCTTGAGCTTGAGCACTTCGTCGTCGATCTGATCGACGGTCATCGCTCGGGCATCGGCTGCTTTCATGGCACCTACTCGCTGATCCGCTCGACGAAGCGGGTCTTGATCGGCAGCTTGGCGGCGGCGAGCGCCAGCGACTGCTTCGCCACATCGAGCGGCACGCCGTCGATCTCGAACAGAATGCGGCCCGGCTTGACCCTGGTGACCCACAATTCGACGGCGCCTTTGCCGGAGCCCATGCGCACCTCGAGCGGCTTCTTCGACACCGGCACGTCCGGGAACACGCGGATCCAGACGCGGCCGGCGCGCTTCATATGGCGGGTCAGCGCGCGGCGGGCCGCCTCGATCTGACGCGCCGTGACGCGCTCCGGCTCCATCGCCTTGAGCCCGAACTGGCCGAAAGCGAGCGTCGCCGCGCTGGTGGCGATGCCGTGAATGCGGCCCTTGTGCGCCTTGCGAAATTTCGTGCGCTTGGGTTGCAGCATGACGAGTTCCTCAAACCTTCACTTACAGCTCACGCGGCGTCGCGGCGCGGCCGGCCGACGTCGCCTTCGGCCATCCGCTTGTCCTGGGCCATCGGGTCGTGTTCCATGATCTCGCCCTTGAAGATCCAGACCTTGACGCCGCAGGTGCCGTAGGTGGTGAACGCCGTCGCCACGCCGTAATCGACGTCGGCGCGCAAGGTGTGCAGCGGCACGCGGCCCTCGCGGTACCATTCCATGCGGGCGATCTCGGCGCCGCCGAGGCGGCCCGAACAATTGATGCGGATGCCGCCGGCGCCGAGCCGCATCGCCGATTGCACCGCGCGCTTCATGGCGCGGCGGAACGCGACGCGGCGCTCGAGCTGCTGCGCGATCGATTCGGCGACCAGCTGCGCGTCGAGCTCGGGCTTCCTGATCTCGACGATGTTGATGACGACGTCCGAGTCGGTCAGCGCGGCGACCTTGCGGCGCAGCTTCTCGATGTC
This sequence comes from uncultured Pseudomonadota bacterium, assembly GCA_963745155.1. Classification (GTDB taxonomy): domain Bacteria; phylum Pseudomonadota; class Alphaproteobacteria; order Rhizobiales; family Xanthobacteraceae; genus BOG-931. The sequence continues at coordinate 254,625 of CAVUWO010000020.1, forward strand.
GGCGCCCTTCTTGCCGATGACGACGCCGGGGCGGGCCGAATGGATGGTGACGCGGCACTTCTTGTGCGGCCGCTCGATCACGATCTTGGAGACCGCCGCCTGCTTGAGTTCCTTCATCAGCACCTGGCGGATCTTCATGTCCTCGTGCAGCAGCGTGCCGTAGCTTCCCTTGCCGGCATACCACCGCGAATCCCAGGTGCGGTTGATGCCGAGGCGAAGCCCGATCGGATTGACCTTCTGACCCATGATGATCCCCTACGAGGCCTGCGCTTCGACTTCGCGCACCACGATGGTGAGGTGCGAGAACGGCTTGAAAATCTTGCCGACGCGGCCGCGCGCGCGCGGCGAATGCCGCTTGATCACGATCGACTTGCCGACGTGAGCCTCGGCGACGACGAGATCGTCGACATCGAGGTCGTGGTTGTTCTCGGCGTTGGCGATCGCCGATTCCAGGCACTTGCGCACGTCGCGGGCGATGCGCTTGCGCGAGAATTCGAGATCGGCGAGCGCCATCGCGACCTTCTTGCCGCGGATCAGCTGCGCCAACAGATTGAGCTTCTGCGGGCTGACCCGCAGCATGCGGGAGACCGCCTTGGCCTCGTTGTCGGCGAGCGAGCGTTCGCGCGCTTTCTTGCTCATGATCGCTCTCCCCGCCTCACGAACCGCCGCCCGACGCCGCAGCGCCGCCGCCCGAACTGCGCTTGGCCTTGCGGTCGGACGAATGGCCGTAGAACGTGCGGGTCGGCGCGAACTCGCCGAACTTGTGGCCGACCATCTCCTCGGAGACGATCACCGGGATGTGCTTCTGGCCGTTATAGACCCCGAAGGTCAGCCCGACGAATTGCGGCAATATGGTCGAACGCCGCGACCATATGCGGATCAAATCGTGGCGACCGGACGAGCGCGCGACATCCGCCTTCTTGAGCAGATAGCCGTCGACGAACGGGCCCTTCCAGACTGAACGCGTCATGATCGCTCCTACTTCTTCTTCTTGCGCTCGTGGCGGCTGACCATGATGAACTTGGTGGTCGCCTTGTTCTTGCGCGTCTTCTTGCCCCGGGTCGGCTTGCCCCACGGCGTGACCGGATGGCGGCCGCCGCGGGTGCGCCCGCCGAGCGGGTGATCGACCGGGTTCATGGTCTCGCCGCGGACGTGGCCGCGCCAGCCGAGCCAGCGGTTGCGCCCGGCCTTGCCGATCGAGATGTTCATGTTGTCGGGGTTCGACACCGCGCCGACGGTGGCGAGGCAGCGGCCGTGCACCAGCCGCTGCTCGGCCGAATTGAGCCGCAGGATCACATACTCGCCGTCGCGGCCGACGATCTGGGCATAGGTGCCGGCCGAACGCGCGATCTGGCCGCCCTTGCCGATCTTGATCTCGATATTGTGGACGACGGTGCCGACCGGAATGCTGGCGAGCGGCATGGCGTTGCCGGGCTTCACGTCCACATGCTCGCCGGCGACCACGCTGTCGCCGGCCGCGAGCCGCTGCGGCGCCAGGATGTAGGCGAGCTCGCCGTCCTGGTATTTGATCAGCGCGATGAAGGCGGTGCGGTTCGGATCGTATTCCAGCCGCTCGACCTTGGCCGGCATGTCGAACTTGCGCCGCTTGAAGTCGACGACGCGGTAGGCCCGCTTGTGGCCGCCGCCGCGATAGCGGCTGGTGATCCTGCCCGAATTGTTGCGGCCGCCGCTCGACGACTTGCCCTCGGTGAGCGCCTTGACCGGCGCACCGGCATAAAGCCCGCTGCGATCGACCAGCACCAGCTGACGCTGGCCCGGCGTGGTCGGATTGTAATTCTTGAGTGCCATCTTAGCCCTCTTACAGCCCCGTGGTCACATCGATGCGCTGACCCTCTTCGAGGGTCACGACGGCGCGCTTGGTTTCCGACTGGAGCCCGAAACGCCCTTTGAACGCCTTCCACTTGCCGCGCCGGCGCAGCGTGTTGACGCTCTTGACCTTGACGTCGAACAGCCGCTCGACCGCTTCCTTGATCTGCGGCTTGGTCGCGGTGAGCGCGACCTTGAAGATGACCTTGGAATGCTCCGACGCGTTCGTCGCCTTCTCGGTGATGACCGGCGCGAGGATCACGTCGTAATGGCGCGGATCTTTGGTGCTCATTTGAAGCGCGCCTCCAGCGCATCGACCGCGGCGCGGGTCAGCACCAAAGTGTGGCGGCGCAGCACGTCGTAGACGTTGATGCCGGCGACCGGCAGCACGTCGATATTGGGAATGTTGCGCGCGGCGAGCCGCACCTGCGTCCCGACCTCAGCGCCGTCGATGATCAGCGCGTTGGCAAGCCCGAGCTTCGCGAAATTCTCGCGCAGCGCCTTGGTCTTGGTTGCCTCGAGCGCCAGGGCGTCGATGACGATGAGGCCGCCGTCCTTGGCCTTGGCGGAGAGCGCGTGCCGGAGCGCCAGCGCGCGGACCTTCTTCGGCAGGCCGATTTCGTGGCTGCGCGGATGCGGTCCGAACGAACGGCCGCCGCCGCGGAACAGATTGACCCGCGCGGAGCCGTGGCGGGCGCCGCCGGTGCCCTTCTGCCGGTACATCTTCTTGCCGGTGCGATGGATGTCGGCGCGGTTCTTCACCGCATGGGTGCCGGCTTGGCGCTTGGCGAGCTGCCACACCACGCAGCGATGAATGAGATCCTGGCGCGGCTCGAGGCCGAAAATGGCGTCGGAGAGCGTCACGGAGCCGGCTTCGCCGCCGGAAAGCGTCGTGACCTTCAGTTCCATATCACGCGCCCTCCCTCACCTCGGACGCAGCCGCGGTCGCGGCTTCGGCGAGCTTGAACTTGCCGGGCTTCGGCACGCCGTCCGGCAGCCGCTTCTTCACGGCGTCGCGCACCGTGATCCAGCCGCCGTTGACGCCGGGCACCGCGCCCTCGACCAGAATGAGGCCGCGCTCGACGTCGGTCTGCACGACCTTGAGATTGAGCGTGGTCACCCGGTCGACGCCGAGATGGCCGGACATCTTCTTGTTCTTGAAGGTCTTGCCGGGATCCTGGCGGCCGCCGGTCGAACCGATCGAGCGGTGCGAGATGGAGACGCCGTGGGAGGCGCGCAGGCCGCCGAAATTCCAGCGCTTCATGCCGCCGGCCCAGCCCTTGCCGGTCGAGGTGCCGGTCACGTCGACGAACTGGCCGACGAGAAAATGGTCCGCCGTGATCTCGGCGCCGACCGGAATGAGCGCGTCGTCGTCGACGCGGAATTCGGCGAGCTTGCGCTTGGGCTCGACCTTGGCGATCGCGAAATTGCCGCGGTCGGCCTTGGTCGTGCGCTGCACCTTGCGCACGCCGGCGCCGAGCTGCAGCGCGACATAGCCGTTCTTCTCTTTGGTGCGGTGCGCGACGACCTGGCAATTGCCGAGCCGCAGCACCGTCACCGGCACATGCTCGCCGGCCTCGGTGAAGAGGCGCGTCATCCCGACCTTCTGTGCGAGCACTCCGGAGCGCATGGTCATTCCCTCCGCGCCTTTACAGCTTGATCTCGACGTCGACGCCGGCGGCAAGATCGAGCTTCATCAGCGCATCGACGGTCTGCGGCGTCGGATCGACGATATCGAGCAGACGCTTGTGGGTGCGCATTTCGAACTGCTCGCGGCTCTTCTTGTCGACGTGCGGCGAGCGGTTGACCGTGAATTTCTCGATTCTGGTCGGCAGCGGGATCGGTCCACGCACCTGCGCGCCGGTGCGCTTGGCGGTGTTGACGATCTCGCGCGTCGACGCATCGAGGATGCGATGGTCGAACGCCTTGAGCCGGATCCGTATGTTTTGGCCGTTCATGGTCTCTGTCTCTTGCTCGTCATGCCCGGCCTTGTGCCGGGCATCCGCGACTTCCGAATTTGCCGCAAAAACGTGGATGGCCGGGACAAGCCCGGCCATTGACGCCTCTTTTGCCTACTCGACGATGCTCGCGACCACGCCGGCGCCGACGGTGCGGCCGCCTTCACGGATGGCGAAGCGCAGCTTCTCCTCCATGGCGATCGGCACGATCAGCGTCACTTCCATGGCGATGTTGTCGCCGGGCATCACCATCTCGGTGCCTTCCGGCAGCGTCACCACACCGGTCACGTCCGTGGTGCGGAAGTAGAATTGCGGCCGGTAGTTGGTGAAGAACGGCGTGTGGCGGCCGCCCTCTTCCTTGGTCAGGATGTAGGCCTCGGCCTTGAACTTGGTGTGCGGCTTCACCGAACCCGGCTTGCACAGCACCTGGCCGCGCTCGACTTCCTCGCGCTTGGTGCCGCGCAGCAGGCAGCCGACATTGTCGCCGGCCTCGCCCTGGTCGAGCAGCTTGCGGAACATCTCGACGCCGGTGACGGTGGTCTTCACCGTCGGCTTGATGCCGACGATCTCGACTTCCTCGCCGACCTTGATCACGCCGCGCTCGATACGGCCGGTGCACGACCGTGCCGCGGCCCGAGATCGAGAACACGTCTTCGACCGGCATCAGGAACGGCTGATCCTTCGGGCGCTCCGGCTGCGGAATGTATTCGTCGACCGCCTTCATCAGCTCGAGGATGGCGTCATGGCCGAGCTTCGGATCCTTGCCCTCGAGCGCGCAGAGCGCCGAGCCCTTGATCACCGGAATCTTGTCGCCGGGGAAATTGTACTTGGACAGCAGCTCGCGGACTTCGAGCTCGACCAGCTCGAGGAGTTCCGGATCGTCGACCATGTCGACCTTGTTGAGGAACACGACCAGCGCCGGCACGCCGACCTGGCGGGCGAGCAGAATGTGCTCGCGGGTCTGCGGCATCGGGCCGTCGGCCGCGCTCACCACCAGGATCGCGCCGTCCATCTGCGCGGCGCCGGTGATCATGTTCTTCACATAGTCGGCGTGGCCCGGGCAGTCGACATGCGCATAGTGGCGCTTCGCGGTCTCGTATTCGACGTGGGCGGTGGCGATGGTGATGCCGCGCGCCTTCTCTTCCGGCGCCTTGTCGATCTGGTCGTAGGCGGTGTAGGTCGCGCCGCCGGTTTCCGCCAATACCTTGGTGATCGCCGCCGTCAACGACGTCTTGCCGTGGTCGACGTGACCGATCGTGCCGATATTGCAATGCGGCTTGTTGCGGTTGAATTTTTCCTTAGCCATGGGGCTCTCCGTTCCGGCTCTTGATCTAATTCTGGTGAGGACTGGTCAGGCGTATTTCGCCTGAACTTCCTCGGCGATGGCTTTCGGCACTTCGGCGTAGTGGTCGAATTGCATCGTGAACGTCGCGCGCCCCTGCGACATGGAGCGCAGATTGTTGACGTAGCGAGAACATGTTGGCGAGCGGCACCATCGCGGTGATGACGTTGGCGTTGCCGCGCATGTCCTGGCCCTGAATCTGGCCGCGCCGCGAATTGAGGTCGCCGATGACCGAGCCGGTATAGTCTTCCGGCGTCACCACCTCGACCTTCATGATCGGCTCGAGCAGCACGGGGCCTGCCCTTCTGCAGCGCCTCGCGCAGCGCCATGCGCGACGCGATCTCGAACGCGAGCGCCGACGAATCGACCTCGTGGAACTTGCCGTCGATCAGCGCCACTTTGAGATCGACCACCGGGAAGCCGGCGAGCGGACCCGAACCGAGCACCGACTCCAGACCCTTCTCGACGCCGGGGATGTACTCCTTCGGCACCGCGCCGCCGACGATCTCATTCTCGAACTCGAACGGCGTGCCAGGCGGCGTCGGCGTGACGACGATCTTGACGCCGGCGAACTGGCCGGAGCCGCCGCTCTGCTTCTTGTGCACGTATTCGTGCGTCACCGGCTGCGGCTGATCTTCTCGCGATAGGCGACCTGCGGCGCGCCGATATTGGCGTCGACCTTATAGGTGCGCTTCAAGATGTCGACCTTGATGTCGAGATGGAGTTCGCCCATCCCCTTGATGATGGTCTGGCCGGACTCCTGATCGGTGTGGACGCGGAACGACGGGTCCTCGGCGACGAGCTTCGACAAGGCGACGCCGAGCTTTTCCTGGTCGGCCTTCGACTTCGGCTCGATCGCGATCTCGATGACCGGATCGGGGAATTCCATCTTTTCCAGGATCACCGGCTTCTGCGGATCGCACAGCGTGTCGCCGGTGCGCACATCCTTGAGGCCCGGCCAAGGCGACGATGTCGCCGGCATAGGCTTCCTTGATGTCCTCGCGGTTATTGGCGTGCATCAACAGCATGCGGCCGACGCGTTCCTTGCGTTCCTTGGTCGAATTGATGACGCCGGTGCCGCTTTCGAGCTTGCCCGAATAGATGCGGCAGAAGGTGATGGTGCCGACGAACGGGTCGTCCATGATCTTGAACGCAAGGAGCGACATCGGCTCGGTGTCGAGCGGCAGGCGAACGACTTCGTTGCCTTTGGGATCGACGCCCTTGACGGGCGGCACGTCGACCGGCGACGGCAGATAGTCGACCACGGCGTCGAGCAGCGGCTGCACGCCCTTGTTCTTGAAGGCGGAGCCGCACAGCACCGGGAAGAACGCGCTGGAAATGGTGGCCTTGCGGATGAGGCGCTTGAGCGTCGGAACGTCCGGCTCCTTGCCGTCGAGATAGGCGGCCATCACCTCGTCGTCGAGTTCGACGGCGGCTTCGACCAGCTTCTCGCGGTATTCCTTGGCCTGGTCGAGGAGATCGGCCGGAATTTCCACGTCATGATACTTGGCGCCGAGCGTCTCTTCGTCCCACACCACGCCGACCATGCGCACGAGATCGATCAGTCCCTTGAACTGGTTCTCGGCGCCGATCGGCAGCTGGATCGCGACCGGCCTGGCGCCGAGGCGATCGACGATGTCCTTGAGGCACTGGAAGAAGTCCGCGCCGGTCTTGTCCATCTTGTTGCAGAACACGATGCGCGGCACGTTGTAGCGGTCGCCCTGGCGCCACACCGTCTCGGTCTGCGGCTCGACGCCCTGGTTCGAATCGAGCACGCACACCGCGCCGTCGAGCACGCGCAAGCGAGCGCTCGACTTCGATGGTGAAATCGACGTGGCCGGGCGTGTCGATGATGTTGAGGCGCTTGCCGTTCCAGATCGCGGTGGTCGCGGCCGACGTGATGGTGATGCCGCGCTCCTGCTCCTGCTCCATCCAGTCCATCGTCGCGGCGCCTTCGTGCACCTCGCCGATCTTGTGGCTCTTGCCGGTGTAATAGAGGACGCGCTCGGTCGTGGTCGTCTTGCCGGCATCGATGTGGGCCATGATGCCGAAGTTACGATAGTCTTCGATCGGATGAGAGCGAGCCATGGGGATTTATCCTTCGCTGTCGCCGGGTTACCAGCGATAGTGCGAGAACGCACGGTTGGCTTCGGCCATACGGTGCGTGTCTTCGCGCTTCTTGACGGCGTTCCCCCTGTTGTTCGATGCGTCGAGCAGCTCGGCCGAAAGCCGCTCCGTCATCGTTTTCTCGTTGCGCTCGCGCGCGGCCGAAATGATCCAGCGGATGCCGAGCGCCTGGCGCCGCGAGGTGCGGACCTCGACCGGCACCTGATAGGTCGCGCCGCCGACGCGGCGGGAGCGCACCTCGATCGACGGCATCACGTTGTCGAGCGCCTGCTCGAACACCGAGATCGGATTGGTGCGCGTCTTGCCCTCGATCATGTCGAGCGCGCCGTAGACGATGCCCTCGGCGACCGACTTCTTGCCGGCATGCATCACCGAGTTCATGAATTTCGTGACCACGACGTTCGCGAATTTCGGATCCGGCAGGATCTCGCGCTTCTCTGCCTTGTGGCGGCGGGACATCGTCTAAGCTCCCATCACTTCGGTCGTTTGGCGCCGTACTTCGACCGGCGCTGCTTGCGGTTCTTGACGCCCTGGGTGTCGAGGACGCCGCGCAGGATGTGGTAGCGCACGCCCGGCAGGTCCTTGACGCGGCCGCCGCGGATCATCACCACCGAGTGCTCCTGCAGATTATGGCCCTCGCCCGGGATGTAGCCGATGACCTCGAAGCCGTTGGTCAAGCGGACCTTGGCGACCTTGCGCAAAGCCGAGTTCGGCTTCTTCGGCGTCGTCGTGTAGACGCGCGTGCAGACGCCGCGCTTCTGCGGCGACTGCTGCAGGGCCGGCACCTTCTTCTTCGCGTGCTGCGTGACCCGCGGCTTGCGAATGAGCTGATTGACCGTCGGCATCCTTTAATTCCGCTCCAAGTCGGGGCTTTGGGCCCCTTTGGCCAAACTCGAATGTTGCGGGGCTTGCGCCCCAAACCCGTACGGGGCTCGCGCCCCCCTCGCCGTCCCGGGACTGCAAACGGCCCCGTCCACATGACGGGGCGACGCCCAATCGGCCCCGCGCGAAAACCGTTCGCGCAAAACCAAACCGCGCCACCCGCTCCCGGCGCGGAAGGCGCTTGGCCGTCGCAGAGGAGCACGGTCGACAAGACCGCGCTCATGCACCAGTAGTCTGACTTTCCGAAGCCAGAGGCAGCGTTTGAGCTTCTTACGTCGAGGCGTCGGGCCGGGTCCGGCGAAGCCTTGGAAAGCCGAAGCCTTGGAAAGCAATGACTTTCAAGACTTTAGAGGGGGCCCGGCGGGGCCGTTCCGACGAGGCGAAGCTCACCGCCTGCCGAAAAGTGTTCGCGTATCTATCGGCGCGGCACTGCGAAGTCAAGCCGATATGGGCACAAAACGGCGATGGCGCAAGCACATCCGTGGCATTCCGGTGCCGCCCTTCTCAGGTTTCGGCGGCCGATCAGCCCGGCTCCATGCCCTTGGCGCGGATGATGCGGACCGCGTCGGGCGAGCCGAGGAAAGCCACGAATTTATCGGCCGCCGCGCCGTTCGCGGTGCCGACCGCAAAACCGGCCGAGTAGAGCACATAGTTCGTCAGTTCGGGCGGCAGCGGGCCGACGAGATGGGAGCCGGCGACGGGCGCGCTCTCGATGATCTGCTGCATGCCGACCTCGGCTTCGCCATTGGCGACGACCTCGCCGACGAAGCGGCCGACGGCGAACACGGTCTTGTCCTGCATTTCGCCCGCCAGACCGAGGCGCTGCAGCAGGTCCGCGACGTATTCCCCGCTCGGACCTTTGCTGTAGGAGATCGACTTCGCCCGGCGCAGCGCGGTCTTGAGGGCGTCGACGGTCGCGATGTCGGGCGCGGGCGCGCCTTGGCGCACCATCAAGCCGACGGTCGAACGCACCGCATCGACCACCGTGCCGGGGGCGATCTTGCCGCGCGCCGTCAATTGGTCGATGGCCCAGCGCGGCAGCAGGGCGACGTCGAAGACGGCGCCCTCCTCGATCTCCTTCATCGCGACGCGCGTCTGCGCAAAGCGCAGCGCGACCTTGATCCCGCTCGCCGCTTCGAACAGCGGCACGGCCTCGGCCAGGAACCGGCGCATGGCGCCGCCGCTCAGGACCGCGATTTCGGTCGTCATTGACAAACATTCCCCGGCAAACGGACCGGCGAAGCGCCGTCCGGAATCGTCTTACGAGCGGCATTCGAGCAGGATTTGGCGACGAAATCGAGCGCCGACGCCTCATGACCGTTAGAAAGTGAGACGCACGGCACGACATCACGCGGCGCCACGCTATCACGATGCCGGTCAGGCTGAATGCCAGGCCGCATCCGCACAAGACGACGATCAAACTCGCGCGTAATGCCGGTCTGGCCGTCAGGACGGGAAAGTCGAGCGTATGCAGCGCTTCGAAAAGCCAGCGATAGACCCGCCGCGACCGATCGAGCTTTTCCAGCACCATGCCGCTCGCCCCGTCGATCTGAAACCAGACGCCGCCGCAGACCGATCGGTAGATCGGATGATCGCGAAGCACGGTCGCCGGCCGGTAGGCATCGGCCGCGTCGATCGCGCGGGCCGGTTCGCAGGCGCGCGCGAGGCGGCCCACGGCCGCGTCGACCTCCGCCGACGTGAGGAACGACCGCGCGGAATTCGCCGCGCCGGTTTGGCCGTCGGCAAGAAACAGCCGCTGCTGATCGACGCCGATGCGCTCGCGCCGATAGATCCGGCTGCCGAAGGCGAACCACTCGACTTCTTGCGCGGTGGCGGCGACCTGCCGGGTCGCGGCGTCCGGCACGGCATCCCACGCCGGCCGACCGGTGATGGCGGTTGCTTCCGCGATGGTGGGGTTTCCTGAAGAAAACAGCAGACCGTCGTCCATCGACAGCCAGCCGCTGAAAATCCAGCTGAGAACGAACAACAGGCAGATCAATCCAAGCCAGTGATGCAACGCCTGCCAGCCCTGGAAAGGCGAAATCGCGCGCCCCGAGCCGACTTCAAGCCGCCACACGCCGATCGCGGCGCCCGCAGCCGCACCAATCAGGGCCGCGAACGAAAGCCCCCAGACCAAATCGCTCCACACCGCCTGATGACGGCGCAGCACGGTCGGATAAATCCAGTGCGCGACGCTGCCGACATAGTTCCACCCCCGCTGGTAGCGCGTCGTCGCCAGCACGATTTCGCCGGTTCTGGATGAGACATAGATCTCGGTGCCGAGACTGTCGTCGAGCGCGATCCGAAACATCGGACGGTGGCGATCGAACGCGCTCGACACCGTCCACTGATCGTAAGACGTCAATTCGCTCGTCGCGGCCGCGAAGCTCAGATGCCAGTGTCGTGCGTAGTCCGTCGCGATCGCCAGCGCCAATGGCGCGCCGGAGACCGCAGCGTCCGACAGGTCGGCGGCATGGAGAGCGACCACTCCCGACGCTCCCGACACCAGATAAACCGGCCCATCGGGCCGCTGCAACAAACGCACGCGCGTCGCGTCCTTGATGCCGCCGGCGGCAACCGCGTCGGCCGGTCCGTGCGCGAGCGCCGTGAGATCGAGCGGGGCGAGTCCGCCGACGCGCGCGGCGTCGCTCAATGTCGGGAACGGCACGAAATGCATCACGATGCCGCTCGCGAACCACATCGCGAAAAACAGGCAGAAAACGACGCCCAGCCACCGGTGCAGAAGGACAAGGGCGCGCATCATCACGGCGCGGGCTCACCACTTGTAGTGCGCGGCAATCTCATAGGTGCGCGGATCGCCGAGGTAGACCTGGTCCGGATAGCCCGGATCGGAGAACGCGGCGTAAACGACGTTGGTCAGGTTGCGTATCCGGAACGTCAGACGCAGGCTGTTGAGGTCCGGCCGTCCGAAATCCTTCCCGGAAATATCGACGAACGCATAGACATCGACCGTCGTGTAGGCGTCCATGGTCGTGGCGTCGTCGTCGAACAGATAGCGGTCGCCGACGTGGCGCACCGAGCCGCCGACCTCCACCGGCCAGCGCCAATCACTGAAGCGATAGGACGCGCCGGCATTGAAGATGACCGGAGCGACGTTCGAGGGCGTGTTGCCGGTCCAGTCGCCATCGGCGCCGTTGAAATCTTCATAGCGGGCCTGTGTCAAAGCGACATTTGCCCAGAGCTTGACGTTTTGGATCGGACGCACCGCGCCGGCGAGTTCAACGCCCTTGGTGGCGATTTCGCCGGCAAGCGAGAATATCGTGTCGGTGATCGGCACATAGACGTTGCGCCGCGTGATCTCGTAGGCGGCGAACGTCCACTCTGCCCTGTTGTCCCACAGCGATTGCTTGACGCCGGTTTCGTAGGTGGACGCGCTCGTCAGGGCCAACGGCACCGAGGCATTCACGGAAAAGACGTCAGCGGCCGCCGGATCATAGGACGTGGCATACATGCCGTAGAACACCATTTTGGGGATCGGTTCGTAAGTAAAGGCCGCGCGGTAAGAGACCGGCTTCCACACTTGGGTGAACGGCTCACCGGCCGGGATCGAGCCATCGTAGTCGGTGCCGTTGCTGGACAGCGTCCAGTCGTCCACGCGAACCCCGCCGATAAGCGCGAACTGGGGCGTGAGCTTCAGACGGTCTTCGAACGCCAGGGCGACATCATCGAGTTGCTTGTTCCGGACATCCGGAAACATCGGGCCGTACATTCCCTGGGCCGGATCGATAACGGCGACGTTATCGTACGGGTAATCATTCGGATTGCCCTCTTCGGTGAACGTGATCCAGTTCCCGCTCACTTGGAGTTGGGCCGCGAGCCGGTTGTCCATGCCGAACAGCCGAGCGTCCCACGACAGATCGAGATTATCGCCGATCACGTGCTGGTTGTGTGTGACGAAGAAGCGGTCGCGGTCGATGGTATTCGGCGCAAAGACGGCGCCATCGTCGAAGGCATAGGTCTCGCTGTCGACCCAGTGTCGCGCCGCCTGATAGTAATAGGCTTGGTCCTTGATCGTGATATTGGCAAGCGGCGTCCATTCGAAGCCGCTGCGCAGCCAAAGTTCGTCGGCTCCGGTCGAATTGTCGGCGACGTTGTAGTTGGTGTCGATGGTGCGCCGGTCGATCGTCATCGGCCCGAGATTGTCGCCGGAAAACGTGCTGAACGCATTGCCGGAGACGACGCCGTTCACCGCGTTCGAGCCGGCAAACGACGTCGGCACCAGCGGGGTGCCCCAGTAAGCGTGGCCGGAATCGTGCTTGTATTCGACGGCCACGAACGTCTTGAGCATGTTGTTGACGCGATAATTCAGTTGAGCCGAAATATCCCCCAGATCGCGATAATCGCCGTCGACGAAGCTGTTGATCTGCGATCCGGTCACATCGAAGCGATAGTCGAGACCCGACACTTCCGTGCTGCCGCCGGAGCCGTAATGTGAACGGACCGTGCCGAGCGAATCCGCCGAGAGATCGAGCTCGCTCTGGATCGGACCCGTGGTCGGCTGTTTGGTGACGTAGTTGACCGAGCCGCCGACCGCCATGATCCCCGACATCAGGGCTGACGGCCCCTTGAGGAACTCGACCTGGTCGAGATTGGCCGTGTCCATGACCCGCGTCGTGTCGCTCGACACGCCGATCGAAAGGCCGTTGTAGAGGGTGTTCACCGCGCCGAACGTGAAGCCGCGCATCGAAAAGTTGGCGGGCGCCCCGGAAGAATCCAGGTCCAATACACCGACCGCGCCTTTGGCAATTTCCGTGGTCGTGCGGTAACCCTGGTCCTGGATCGTCTGCTTGCTGACGACGTCGACGGAGGCAGGTGTTTGGAGCACCGGGAGCCCAAGGCGCGTTGAACTGGGCGCAACAGCGTCGAGCGGCGTCATGGCGGTGCCGGCGAGGGGATCGGGCGGCGCACCGGCCTGCTTCGGTGCGTTGCCGCGCTCGACCGGCTTTGCGCTGGAACCGCGCTTACTGGTCTGCTGGGGTTTTTTCCGCGGTCCTGAAACGTTGATCTGCGGAAGCTGGCCGTTGCTTTGCGCCGATTGAGCGCCTTGCGCCGTTTGTGCGATCGCGCCGTCTGGCGCAAACCAAGCGACGACCACGCAGGCCGACGTTGAAACGAAGAGGCGGCGAAACACAACAAAACCGGCGCAGCTCGAGCTGCGCCGCACAGCGACAATAAGGGCACGCATGGAAAGACACCTCGGGTGGCACGCCTGTGGCACGTCACCGCGAACGCAGTCTCCCCGCACGCCCATCACGGACGATTGGTTCGTCTACCGCCAGTACACCCCGACCGACGTGCTCGCGTGTGACCACGGCTGACGGCAGGTCTCCTGACTTGCGGGTCGTCACCTTCCGTCGTCTTCCCGGAGCCGAGACTCCAGTGACTTTTTTGACGAAAGACTCGCCGCTTACAGTTGCGGGGGCAGCCGCAGAATTGGGCGCTTGTCTCGCCCGCACTGCGTTCCCTTTTGATCCCCGTAGCGGGGAACCGTCGGCGATAACGGTATGCGGGTGCGCCGGAACCGTCAATGTCGAAGTTTCAGCGGTGCAAAACGGTCGGCGCGTGCGTGATCTCGCTCACGCGCTCTGCTTCAACAACCCGAGCCGCACCAGGCTTTCCGCCGTGGCGACGATCGCGTCGGCGTTGGAGCGCGGCGCCCAGCCGAGCAGACGGCGGGCCTTGTCGTTGGTGGCGTTCTTGATCTTGCCGAGCTCGGGCGCGAACTGCCGCACCGCCGGATCGAACAACGCGGCAATGCGCACCAGCCAATCCGGCAGTTGCCGCGTCGGCACGCGCCGGGCCGCCGCGCCCATGCGGTCTTTCAGGACGCGGGCGATGTCGCGCACCGCCATGAAATCGCCGGCGAGCCCGAGAAAGCGCTCGCCCTTGGCGGCGGCGTCGGTCATGGCGCGCAGGTGCAGATCGGCGATGTCGCGCACGTCGACGATGCCGAAATAAAGCCGCGGGCAGCCGGGCACGGCGCCGTCCATCAGGCGCTGGATCAACAGGATCGACGGCGAAAAATCCGGCGCCAGCACCGGGCCGAGCACGACCACCGGATTGACGACGGCAAGCTCGAGGCCGCCGCCCTCGCGAGCGATGAAATCCCAGGCCGCGCGTTCGGCCAGGGTTTTGGATTTGGCGTAGGCGCCGATGCCGGCATCGGTGTTCGTCCAGGTCGTTTCGTCGAACGGTTGCCGCTGGGGCGCGTGGCCGTAGCCGATCGCGGCGAACGACGAGGTCAGGACCACGCGCTTGACGCCCGCTTCGCGGGCGGCGCGCAAAACGCGCAGCGCGCCCTCGCGCGCGGGGACGATCAGGTCGTCCTCATGCTTGGGCGCGCCGACAGCGATCGGCGACGCCACATGCAATACGAAGTCGCACCCGGCCACGGCCCGCGGCCAGCCGGCGTCGCTGTCCAGATTGGCGGCGACGAACGACAGCCGCTCGCCCGGCGCGCGCGCCGCCCGCCGCGAGCATGACGCGGACGTCGTTTTCGCGCACGAGGCTGCGCACTGTGGTGCGCACCTGATGGCCCGCGGCCAGAAGCTGCAGGATGCAATGGCTGCCGATGAAGCCCGAACCGCCCGTGACCAGAACCGTGCTCATCGTCGCCTCTTTGGTTTGTAGCCCGGCTTGAGCGCAGCGAAAGCCAGGGAACGATCTCACGACGCGCATGCCGCTCCCGGGTTTCGCTCCGCTCAACCCGGGCTACCAGAAAGAGTTACAAAAAAGGGCCGCCAAATTTGGCGGCCCTTCGACTTCGTGAACGCCGGCGCAGCGCCTACTCCGCCGCCGGCAGCGCCGCCGGCTCCGGAGCGGCCTCGGCTTTCACCGCGGCGTCCTTCGCGCGCTCGGCGAGAATGAGCGCGTCGCGCTTGATGGCGACTTCGCGCAGCCGGTTCATCATGGCGCCGGTGCCGGCCGGGATCAGGCGGCCGACGATGACGTTCTCCTTGAGGCCGTCGAGCGTATCGGCCTTGCCCGCCACCGCGGCCTCGGTGAGCACGCGCGTCGTCTCCTGGAACGAAGCCGCGGAGATGAACGAGCGCGTCTGCAGCGACGCCTTGGTGATGCCGAGCAGCACCGGATGCGCGGTCGCCGGCTTCTTGCCTTCCTCGACCGCGCGGACGTTGACCTCGTCGAACTCGACCTTGTCGACCTGTTCGCCCTGGATCAGGTCGGTCTCGCCCGAGTCGTCGATCTCGACCTTCTGCAGCATCTGGCGGACGATCACCTCGATGTGCTTGTCGTTGATCGCCACGCCCTGCAGCCGATAGACGTCCTGGATCTCGTTGACGAGGTAGCCCGCGAGCTCCTCGACGCCCTTGATCGCCAGGATATCGTGCGGCGCCGGGTTGCCTTCGACGATGAAGTCGCCCTTCTCGATGACGTCGCCGTCCTGCAGGTGGATGTGCTTGCCCTTGGCGACGAGGTACTCCCTCGCCTCCTCGGATCCGTCGTTCGGCTCGATCGTGATGCGCCGCTTGTTCTTGTAGTCGCGGCCGAACCGCACGGTGCCGGAGATTTCCGCGATGACCGCGGACTCCTTCGGCCGCCGCGCCTCGAACAGTTCGGCGACACGCGGCAGACCGCCGGTGATGTCGCGCGTCTTGGCGCTTTCGGTCGGGATGCGGGCGATGACGTCCGCCGCCCGCACCTTGGCGCCGGGATCGACCGAGATGATGGCGTCGACCGCCAGCATGTAACGGGCGTCGCCGCCGCGGGAGAGTTTCAGGATCTTGCCGTCCTTGCCCTTGATCACGAGGGCGGGACGCAGATCCTGCTGGCCGCGGGCGGAGCCCGAGCGCCAATCGATCACCATGCGCTTGGCGATGCCGGTCAATTCGTCGAGCGTCTCGGTCAGCGACTGACCGTCGACCAGGTCCTCGAAGCCGACCACGCCCTCGAGCTCGGTGAGGATCGGGCGGGTGTAGGGATCCCACTCGGCGATGCGCTCGCCGCGCTTGATGTGCTGGCCGTCTTCGACCTTGAGCCGCGCGCCGTACTGGATGCGGTGCACGGCCCGCTCGGTGCCGTCCGGATCGGTGACGGCGACGATCAGGTTGCGGCCCATCGCGATCAGATCGCCGTCCGAATTGCGGGCGACGTTGAGGTTCTTGATCTTGACGGTGCCCTCGAAGTTCGACTCGACGAACGACTGCTCGGAGATCTGCGCCGCGCCGCCGATGTGGAACGTGCGCATGGTGAGCTGCGTGCCCGGCTCGCCGATCGACTGCGCCGCGATGACGCCGACCGCCTCGCCCATGTTGACGGGCGTGCCGCGGGCGAGGTCGCGCCCGTAGCACTTGCCGCAGACGCCCGGCTGGGTGTTGCAGGTCAGGACCGAACGGATCTTGAACTCCTGCACGCCGGCCGTGACCAGCCGCTCGACGTCGGCCTCGCCGAGCAGCGTGCCGTTCGGCGACCAGGAGCTCGTTCGAGTTCGGATCGCGCACGTCCTCGGCCGTGGTGCGGCCGAGGATGCGGCTCGCCAGCGAGGCGACGACGGTGCCGGCATCGATGATGGCGCGCACCTTGATGCCGCGGGTCGTACCGCAGTCCTCCTCGGTGATGATGCAGTCCTGCGCCACGTCGACCAGACGCCGCGTCAGATAGCCGGAGTTGGCGGTCTTGAGCGCGGTGTCGGCGAGGCCCTTGCGGGCGCCGTGGGTCGAGTTGAAGTACTCGAGCACCGAGAGCCCTTCCTTGAAGTTGGAGATGATCGGGCTCTCGATGATCTCGCCCGACGGCTTGGCCATCAGGCCGCGCATGCCGGCGAGCTGACGCATCTGCGCCGGCGAGCCGCGCGCGCCGGAATGCGCCATCATGTAGATCGAGTTGACCTGGGCTTCGGCGCCCTTCTCGGTCGCGGGCTTCGCGGTCGAGATTTCCTTCATCATCGCTTCGGCGATCTTCTCGGTGCACTTCGACCAGGCGTCGACCACCTTGTTGTACTTCTCGCCCTGGGTGATCAGGCCGTCATTGTATTGCTGCTCGAAGTCCTTGACCTGCTCGCGGGTGTCTTCGACGATCTTCTTCTTGGTGCGCGGCACCACCATGTCGTCCTTGCCGAACGAGATGCCGGCCTTGAAGGCGTGGTGGAAGCCGAGCGCCATGACGCGGTCGCAGAAGATCACCGTCTCCTTCTGCCCGCAGTGGCGGTAGACGGTGTCGATCATCCCGGAGATTTCGCGCTTCGTCATCAGCTTGTTGACGAGGTCGAACGGCGTCTTGGCGAGCTTCGGCAGCACCGAGCCGAGAATGACGCGGCCCGGCGTGGTGTCGTACCAGCGCGTCACCGGCTTGCCGTCCTCGCCGACGCCTTCCCAGCGGTATTTGATCTTGCTGTGCAGGCTGACGGCCTTTTCGTGCAAGGCGAGGTCGATCTCGGCCATGTTGCCGAACAGCTTGGGCTTTTCGCCCTCCACGGCGTCACGCACGATCGACAGATAATAAAGACCGAGCACGATGTCCTGCGACGGCACGATGATCGGCTGCCCGTTGGCGGGATGCAGGATGTTGTTGGTCGACATCATCAGGACGCGCGCTTCGAGCTGCGCCTCGAGCGACAGCGGCACGTGCACCGCCATCTGGTCGCCGTCGAAGTCGGCATTGAAGGCCGAGCAGACCAGCGGATGCAGCTGGATCGCCTTGCCCTCGATCAAGACCGGCTCGAACGCCTGGATGCCGAGCCGATGCAGCGTCGGCGCGCGGTTCAACAGCACCGGATGCTCGCGGATCACCTCGTCGAGGATGTCCCAAACTTCCGGCTTCTCCTTCTCGACCAGCTTCTTCGCCTGCTTCACCGTGGTCGACAGGCCCTTGGCGTCGAGCCGCGAATAGATGAACGGCTTGAACAGTTCGAGCGCCATCTTCTTCGGCAGGCCGCACTGGTGCAGCTTCAATTCGGGGCCGACCACGATGACCGAGCGGCCGGAATAGTCGACGCGCTTGCCGAGCAGGTTCTGCCGGAACCGGCCCTGCTTGCCCTTGAGCATGTCGGCGAGCGACTTCAGCGGCCGCTTGTTGGCGCCGGTGATGACGCGGCCGCGGCGGCCGTTGTCGAACAGGGCGTCGACCGCCTCCTGCAGCATCCGCTTCTCGTTGCGGATGATGATGTCGGGCGCGCGCAGCTCGATCAGGCGCTTCAGGCGGTTGTTGCGGTTGATGACGCGCCGGTAGAGGTCGTTGAGGTCGGACGTGGCGAAGCGGCCGCCGTCGAGCGGCACCAGCGGCCGCAGATCGGGCGGAATGACCGGCACGTGGGTGAGGATCATCCACTCCGGCTTGTTGCCGGACTGCACGAACGCCTCGATCAGCTTGAGCCGCTTGGCGAGCTTCTTCGGCTTGAGTTCCGAGGTCGATTCCGCGATCTCGACGCGCAGGTCCGCCGCGATCTTTTCCAGATCGAGCGCCTTGAGCATCTCGCGGATCGCTTCGGCGCCGATCATGGCGGTGAAGCTGTCGGCGCCGAACTGATCCTGCGCCTTGACGTACTCGTCCTCGGACAGGAGCTGACGGTCCTTGAGCGGGGTCAGACCCGGCTCGAGCACGATGTAGTATTCGAAATAGAGGATGCGCTCGAGGTCCTTGAGCGTCATGTCGAGCAGAAGCCCGATGCGCGAGGGCAGCGACTTCAGGAACCAGATGTGCGCGACCGGCGCGGCCAGCTCGATATGGCCCATGCGCTCGCGCCGCACCCGCGACAGCGTCACTTCGACCGAGCACTTCTCGCAGATGATGCCCTTGTACTTCATGCGCTTGTACTTGCCGCACAAGCACTCGTAGTCCTTGATCGGCCCGAAGATGCGCGCGCAGAACAGGCCGTCGCGCTCGGGCTTGAAGGTGCGGTAGTTGATGGTCTCCGGCTTTTTGATCTCGCCGTAGGACCAGGACAGAATCTTGTCGGGGCTCGCGATCGAAATCCGGATCTGGTCGAACACCTGAGCCGGCGCCTGCGGGCTGAAAAGATTCATGATTTCTTGGTTCATCGTCTTCTCCTCGACGCCGTTGGAGCCTTCGCCTGCTCCGCGGGTCGGTTAAATCTGGGCCTCTAGCCCTCTCCCGCTTGCGGGAGAGGGTTGGGTGAGGGTCTGCGGCCGATCCGCTGGCCCTCACCCGCTCGCTTCGCTCGCGACCTCTCCCGCTGGCGGGAGAGGTGAAGGGATTACTCCGCCGCCTCGGCGACGCCGTCGCCGCGCTGCTGCTTGGAATTGTGCAGGTCGACGTTCAGGCCGAGCGAGCGCATTTCCTTGACCAGCACGTTGAAGCTCTCCGGAATACCGGCCTCGAACGTGTCGTCGCCGCGCACGATCGCCTCGTAGACCTTGGTGCGGCCGGCGACGTCGTCGGACTTCACCGTCAGCATTTCCTGCAGCGTGTAGGCGGCGCCGTAGGCTTCGAGCGCCCACACCTCCATTTCGCCGAAGCGCTGGCCGCCGAACTGCGCCTTGCCGCCCAGCGGCTGCTGGGTGACCAGGCTGTAGGGGCCGATCGAGCGGGCGTGGATCTTGTCGTCGACCAGATGGTGCAGCTTGAGCATGTAGATGTAGCCCACCGTCACCTTGCGGTCGAAGGTGTCGCCGGTGCGCCCGTCATAGAGCGACACCTGCCCGGAATGGTCGAGGCCGGCGAGATCGAGCATGTGCTCGATGTCGGCTTCCTTGGCGCCGTCGAACACCGGCGTCGCGATCGGCACGCCGTGGCGCAGATTGTGGCCGAGCTCCAGGAGACCCTTCTCGTCGAGCGACTTGATGGTCTCCTCCTCGCCATAGACCTTCTTCAGGATCTCCTTCAGCGGCTTGATGTCCTTCTTGCCCTGATAGAGATCGACGGCGTGGCCGATCTTGAGGCCGAGGCCGGCGCAGGCCCAGCCGAGATGGGTCTCCAGAATCTGCCCGACATTCATGCGGCTCGGCACGCCGAGCGGATTGAGCACGATGTCGACCTGGGTGCCGTCGGCGAGGAACGGCATGTCCTCGATCGGCACGATCTTCGACACCACGCCCTTGTTGCCGTGGCGGCCGGCCATCTTGTCGCCGGGCTGGATCTTGCGCTTCACCGCGACGAAGACCTTGACCATCTTCATCACGCCGGGCGGCAATTCGTCGCCGCGCTGCAGCTTCTCGACCTTGTCGAGGAAGCGCTGCTCGAGCCGCTTCTTCGATTCGTCGTACTGCTTCCGGATGGCTTCGATCTCCGCCATGATCTTGTCGTTGGGCGAAGCGAACATCCACCATTGCGAGCGCGGATATTCGTCGAGTATCGCGCGGGTGATCTTGGTGTCCTTCTTGAACCCCTTCGGACCCGCGATGCCCTGACGGCCTTCCAAAAGCTCGGCGAGGCGGCCATAGACGTTGCGGTCGAGGATCGCCTGCTCGTCGTCGCGGTCCTTGGCGAGCCGCTCGATCTCTTCGCGCTCGATGGCGAGCGCGCGCTCGTCCTTCTCGACGCCGTGGCGGTTGAACACCCGCACCTCGACGACGGTGCCCTGCACGCCGGGCGGCACCCGCAGCGAGGTGTCGCGCACGTCGGAGGCCTTCTCGCCGAAGATGGCGCGCAGGAGCTTTTCCTCCGGCGTCATCGGGCTTTCGCCCTTCGGCGTGATCTTGCCGACCAGAATGTCGCCGGCGCGGACCTCGGCGCCGATATAGACGATGCCGGCCTCGTCGAGATTCTTCAGCGTCTCTTCCGAGACGTTGGGAATGTCGCGGGTGATTTCTTCCGGCCCGAGCTTGGTGTCGCGCGCCATCACCTCGAATTCCTCGATATGGATCGAAGTGAAGACGTCGTCCTTGACGATGCGCTCGGAGAGCAGGATCGAGTCCTCGAAATTGTAGCCGTTCCACGGCATGAAGGCGACGAGGACGTTCCGCCCGAGCGCGAGTTCGCCGAGATCGGTCGAGGGACCGTCGGCGATGATGTCGCCCTTCTTGACCTGATCGCCCACCTTCACCAGCGGCCGCTGGTTGATGCAGGTGTTCTGGTTCGAGCGCTGGAACTTCATCAGCCGGTAGATGTCGACGCCGGGCTTGGTCGGATCCGGCTCGTCGGTGGCGCGGATGACGATACGGGTGGAATCGACCTGGTCGACGCTGCCGGTGCGGCGCGCGGCGATGGCCGCGCCCGGAGTCGCGGGCGACCACGCCTTCCATGCCGGTGCCGACGAACGGCGCCTCGGCGTGAACGAGCGGCACCGCCTGACGCTGCATGTTGGAGCCCATGAGCGCGCGGTTGGCGTCGTCGTTCTCGAGGAACGGAATGAGCGCCGCCGCCACCGAAACCAGCTGCTTCGGCGACACGTCCATGAAGTCCACCTTGTCCGGCGGAATGAGCTGCACGTCGCCGGCATGGCGCACGACGACCAGGTCATCGGTGAAGCGGCCCTTGCCGTCGATGACGGAATTGGCCTGCGCGACGGTGTAGCGGCCCTCCTCCATCGCCGAGAGATAGATCACCTCGTCGGTGACGCGGCCGTCCTTGACCTTGCGGTACGGCGTCTCGACGAAGCCGTATTTGTTCACGCGCGCGAAGGTCGCGAGCGAATTGATCAGGCCGATATTCGGCCCTTCCGGCGTCTCGATCGGGCAGATGCGGCCGTAATGCGTCGGGTGCACGTCGCGCACCTCGAAGCCGGCGCGCTCGCGGGTGAGACCGCCCGGCCCGAGCGCCGACAAGCGACGCTTGTGCGTGATCTCCGACAGCGGGTTGGTCTGGTCCATGAACTGCGAGAGCTGCGAGGAGCCGAAGAACTCGCGCACCGCGGCAGCCGCCGGCTTGGCGTTGATCAGATCCTGCGGCATCACCGTGTCGATATCGACCGACGACATGCGCTCCTTGATCGCGCGCTCCATGCGCAAGAGGCCGACGCGGTACTGGTTCTCCATCAGTTCGCCGACCGAGCGCACCCGGCGGTTGCCGAGATGGTCGATGTCGTCGATCTCGCCCTTGCCGTCGCGCAGGTCGACCAGCGTGCGGATCACCGCGATGATGTCGTCCTTGCGCAGGATGCGCATGGTGTCCGGCGCGTCGAGATCGAGCCGCATGTTCATCTTGACGCGGCCGACCGCGGAGAGGTCGTAGCGTTCGGAATCGAAGAACAGCGAATGGAACATCGACTGCGCGGTGTCGATGGTCGGCGGCTCGCCCGGACGCATGACGCGGTAGATGTCGAACAGCGCGTCCTCGCGCGTCATGTTCTTGTCGACCGCGAGCGTGTTGCGGATGTAGGCGCCGACATTGACGTGATCGATGTTGAGGAGCGGC
>CAVUWO010000021.1:0-138718 GCA_963745155.1 uncultured Pseudomonadota bacterium
CCGGCCGGCGCTATCGCAGGGTGACTTTGCGCGCGACAGGTAGACGGGTAGCGGCCCCACAAGCATTAAAGAGAAACACGCGGCGCGCCCTCATAACACGTTCGTCTGCGGCTTTTTGTTTCTGGTGCCGCTGATCCGGCGCCTTTCGGGGCGAAGCGATCTCGCGCTTGCGACCGAAGCGGCGCTCCTCGGCCACGATCTTTCCGAAAACGACGAGCGCGCCGACTATCTGCGCGCCACGCTACGCGCGGAAGCGGGCGGCAACATCGCGACCGCCTTCCCGGTCCGGGACGACTGCCCCATGATCTCGCCGCTGGCGAAGGCGGACTGTCTGCTTATTCGCGAGCCTTTTGCCCCCGCCGCGAAGGCCGGCAGCCGCAACGATCATACGACTGTAGGTGCCGGATTATTTCGTCCAACCGGCAACATGGATGCTGAAGATTAGAAAAGCCCGGGACCGTAGGTCCCGGGCTCATACGTCCTGACAATGCGAGGATCGGTTCAGTATCGCGCGGCCAGCGGCGCCGACCAGTTGAAGCGCCAGACGAGTTCCGTCGCGATCGTCTGTACCGCCTTGTCCGCCTGCAGGTCAAAGGCGGTCGGTGCACCCGTCGCGGTAGCGACAATGCCGACGTGGCGTTGCTGTAGCTCGAGTAGCGATATTCGTTGCGCCAAAACAGGCCGGGGATCGGCAGCCAAGTAACCGCATATTCCGTTCCGCCGCCGAGGAACCAGCCGTTGTAGGTGTTGGACGACAGGCTCAACGCTTCGACACCGGCCGCGTTGGAAAGTTGACTTGATCGAAGCTCGTTTGCGTGTAGCCGCCGTTGACGTACGTCAGCAATGTCGGCGTGACCAAGAGGCCAGCGCGGGCGCCGGCGGACCAAGCCGAGCGCTCGTTCTCGTTGCCGGAGAATGCCGTCGAAAACGGCCCCGCCAGCGAGCCTTTGATGTTCATGAAGTCGTAGTCACCGAATGCCCCGATCACGACATCCCAGGTGTGGAATGCATTGAACTGGTAGTCGCATCCGCCGCCGCCGACGCCGAACCATCCATTACCGCCAGCGGTCGTGGTCGGTGTGATCGACGCACCCGTCGCTGCAAGGGTTGTGGAGTGGTCCTGAGACCACATGCCATAGCCGCCACCGCCGTTGACGTAACAGCCCGTCCAGGTCGGCGGGGGCGGCGGCGGCGCCTTGAAGTACGCGGGCTGTTGCGCAGGCGCAGGCAGATCCGCCGCAACAGCAGTGCCTGACGCCATCGCGACGATAGCCAAAGAAGCGAAGAGAATCCTCTTCATGTCGTCCCCCAAATCATTCGGTCGATGAATCACTCGTATACCGTAGTACCGCATGGCCCCACCAAAGTCTGTGGTTGGCGCGCCACACCCGGGGACAAATCCGACGCGTCGGGTTACCGCCCAAAGGGCCCAAACTGGCGGCGGAAGCGGTGCCTGGTTGCCGCTCGCGCGGAGCGCCGCGCGGTTAAGCCACCGTTTGCCCCACGCCTCGTTTTCTTCACTCGAAATTAAATGCTTGCGGAACACATATGGAACGGATAGTGTCTGTTCATGATTTGTTTCGGCCGAGGGATGGTCGGGAGGAACGGCGCCGATGCTGACGCGCAAGCAAGCCGAGCTGTTGCGGTTTATTCATGAGCGCCTCAAGGAGGCGGGCGTGCCGCCGTCTTTCGACGAGATGAAGGATGCGCTGGATTTGCGCTCCAAATCCGGCATTCACCGTTTGATCACGGCGCTCGAGGAGCGCGGCTTCATTCGCCGCCTGCCCAACCGGGCGCGCGCGATCGAGGTGATCAAGCTGCCCAAATCGATCGCGCACGGCGTCGCGACCGGGCGGGCCCGCGGCTTCACGCCGAGCGTCATCGAAGGCAATCTGGGCCGCGTGCGCGCGGCGGCGGCCGAGGACGACGGCGGCGGCCGGCCCGTCGCGGTTCCGGTCATGGGCCGGATCGCCGCCGGCACCCCAATCGAGGCGATCCAGACCCAGCCATACCATCAACATGCCGCCCGACATGCTCGGCGCCGGCGAGCACTTCGCCCTCGAGGTGCGCGGCGATTGATGACGAAGCCGGCATTCTCGATGGCGACATCGCGCTCATCAACCACAACGATGCGGCCGATACCGGCGGCATCGTCGTCGCCTTGATCGATGACGAGGAAGCCACCCTCAAGCGTTTCCGCCGGCGCGGCGCCTCGATCGCCTCCAGCCGGCCAATACCGCCTATGAGGTGCGTATACTGCCGCCCAACCGCGTCCGCATCCAGGGCAAGCTGGTGGGGCTGTTTCGGAGGTATTGAGGGACCTAAATGCGGAAGCGCGCCGACGGCTCAGATCCGGCTGCTGGATAACACGTGGGTCGTCGGACTTGCGGTCGCCTTTGCACTCAAAGGCCTACGCGGCGCTTTCACGGCACGTAAGGTTGTCGTTGTGCGCTATTTCGCCCGGCAATGCTGCGATTGAAATGAGTTAAAGAGAAAATTAGCAACCAAAAGCGAGTCTGAGCCGGAGCAAATCTCAAGATCATATTGCGTCCGGCGCTGGTCCGTTATCTCCGACCTTGTCAAGACGGGCAGCTCAAGTGAAACTAGCGACAGGCAAGCGGAAGGTGATAAAAATGTCGCGCAACCCGATCGCGTGGCTGGCGTTCGTGCTACACTTCCTTACGCCGTGGCCACCTAGTGCTCGGAAACACTTTTCGGATTGCGTCGCCTACGCTACCGTACTCCGTATCTTCTCTCCGGACCTTCCCCCACTTGGCCTTAAGCACGTCTTCGGGATTGTAGCCCTCCCCGCTCGGGCCGCGTCGAACGTTGGTGTTCATCCAATCGTGAAACGGGTCGAACAATCCGTCAGTACTTGCTGAGAGGCGGCCCAACTCAACCAAAGTTACAACGTGATAATGATTAAGGGCCGCCTTGCAGCGCTCCAATAATTCCATCTCCGTTTCCTCAGTCATTGTTGCGAGGACAATGACTGCGTTGTCGACAATCACCGGCCGCGTGCACGACGGAAGCGTGCCCTGAAGACGATAGATATCATCTTGATAAAATATCGGATTTCCAGCGAGGCGCACGAAAATATGGAACGCCCTGCGCACTGGTATCAATTCCATGGGTCAACCCCACTGATTAGCCGCCCATGCCAGGAGCGGCATTTGGCTTATGTATCATCCATCTCAGGCCAAGATGGCGCCCCCCCGAAATCGTCGGAGGCATGAAAGGGTATTCCTTCGACAATGTAGCGGCCGTACCCGATCCGCTGGATTTTCCGCTTTCTCGTCAGATAGCCGAGCGCGTTGTAGATCTCTTTAGGTTCCGCCGGCACGCCTTGCGCGTGAACATCTTCTTTAGGTCTTCAACCGACCACTCTCGGCGCTTAGGGAATAGCTTGATGATAGCCCGCAGAACATCGCCTGCTTGCGGAGCTGAAATCGGGTGAAGCTTGTGACGGAGTTCATCCAGCAAGCGATGCTGTTCGCTTTCGGGGAGCTCCGAAATGAGAGTCCTAACGGCCGATGCCAGCGTCTTCGCGCGCTGCTCTGCCGCAGCGTCGGCTAACTCGCGCTCTGATAAATCCGGGGCCTTTTTCAACATCGCAGAAACTATGCCATTAAGCACAGTTCCGTCGAAATCAAAATTGACGCCCCGCCAAAATGGCTAGGGGTAGGACCCTCGTTAACGCGTAGCACAACGTATAGAGGAATCCAAGGGCATATTTCAGCAGAGTCCTACTTGACATGTCAGGATCAGTTGAAATTTTTGGAACGGCCGATTCGAGCGCAGTTCGGCGATTTCGGGATTGAATTCATTGATCCGCTTCAATGTCTTCTTGCCGTGGGGTCGCGTCGCGGGGCGGCGCGTGGTTTGCGGTAGTGCTCGGGTCCGCTTCACTGTTCGCAATACTTTGAGCAGGCCGCGGCGCCGGCGCCCAGGGCCGGTCGAAATTCGGCGGCCGCGCGGCTTCGATGACAAAGCCGGAGCCCTCCCGCCGCAGAGCAAGCGCGCCGCGCCGACGCCAAAGGTCGCGCCCGATGACGGTCGCCGCACAATCCGGCGGCGGGTCGCGGGTGGTGACGATCAGGACGGCACGGCGGCAATCGTCCTCGAAGGCATCCGGCACGAGCGCGTAGGAAACAACGCCGCCGCCGGCGAGCTTGCCGATGCAGCCTAATGGGTCGCAGCTGATGCCGTTGCCGAAAGTGCGATCGTGGACATCACGGCCGTCGGCATCCGCGGCAAGCCATTCGCGAATCGCAAAGGTGTCGCCGCCGGTATGATGAATGGCGAGCCGCCCATCGGCGCCGCGCACCGCGAATATTCGGCCGTCGCCGGCGACCAGGACGTCGGGCACCGGCGTCAGTGCCGCCCATAACGCCGCGATCAACGCCAGCGCCGCGCCGCTCCAGCGCAACGGCGTCTTGAGCAATCCGATGAGCAGAAGGCCGAGCGTCGCCAGCAACAGCGGCCCGGTGCCGAACGCGGTCACGCGGCCGAACGCGCCCGGCAGCGCGGCGACCCACCGCGCGACCAGATTCATCCAATCGATGCCGTGCCCCATTTGCCGCCAGCATTCCGCGTCGAAGCCGAACGGCATGGCGATGATGCCCAGGAGCCCCATCGGCATCACCCAGGCGGATACGACCGGCATGGCGAGAAGATTGGCGATGACGCCATAGGGCGCCAGCCGATGGAAGTGGTAGGCCGCGTAGGGTGTCGTCGCGAGGCCGGCGACGAGCGACGCCAGGATGAGGCTGACGATCTCGTTGACGCCCCACAGCGCCGCGCGGGCGCCGAGCGAGGAATCGACGCCGGCGCGCGCAAGCTTGAGCCCCGAGCCGTACGTCGCGATCAAGGCGAGCGTCGCCGCAAACGACATCTGAAAGCTCGGATGCACGACCGCTTGCGGCGCGAACAAGAGAACGATCAAGGCCGCGATCGTCACCGTGCGCAGCGTCAGCGTGGGCCGGTCGAGCATCACTCCGATGAGCACGACCGCGATCATGATGAAAGAGCGTTGCGTCGCGACCTCCGCTCCCGACAGCACCAGATAGAAGGCGGTGACGAGGAGCGCCGCGAGCGCCGACCATTTTTTGATCGGCGCGCGGTCGGCAAGGCCCGGGATCAAAGCGAGCAAGGCGCGCAGAACAAAGAATACCACGCCGGCGACAACGGCCATGTGATATCCGGAGATCGATAAGACGTGGCCGATGCCGGAGACGAACATGGCATCGAACAAATGCGGGTCGATGGCGTCGCGCTTACCGTTGATCAGCATCGAGGCGATCGAGCCGGTGTCGCCGGCGACAACGGAGCGGATGCGCGCGTCGATTAAATCGCGCAGTCCTTGAATGAACGCGTTTGCGCGCAGCCTGAGACCCGCTTCCGAAGGCGGCGCGACGATCCTGATGACACCGCGCACGAAGCCGGACGCGCCGATGTCCTGAAAGTAGAGGTCGCGGGCGAAATCGTAGCTGCCGGGCCGCAATGGCTGCAGCGGCGGCTCGAGCTGCGCTTTCGCCGCGATAAACGCGCCCGCGGGCGGTGCGGTGCCGCGGCGCACCGAAAGTCGGATCCGCGCGCGGTTTTTCCGCGATCCGTTTGCCTTCGATGTGTTCGAGGCGAAGGACGAAACGGTCGGTCTTCTGGCTCTCCTCGCGCAATTCGACGAAGCCCGTGACCGAGACGCCCGTCGCCGCCGCGCGCAGGATCGGATGATCGATCAGCGCGGTCTTGAGCGTCGCGACGGCAAAACCGGCGGCGATGGCGAAGAAGCCGAGCGCCAGCACATAGCCGACCGGGCGCGCCCGCAACGGCACGATGGGGACGGCCGCGCCGACCGCGAGGCTCGCTGCGGCCCACAATGCCGGCTCCCGCTCCGCGGTGAAGTAGAGCACGATGCCGGTCCCGAACGCGACCGCGAACCACGGCAGCAGACGCCCGGCGCCGACCTCCGCCATCGCCCATTGGCGCAGCTGCGCCGGGATGGCGAACTGGAAGCGCGAACCTGGCCAAAACCCGCTCCACGCCGGGCGCGCTCCGCCAAGCGGCCAAGTTCGTGTTCCCGTCCTTGTCCCCGTGCGCCCGCGGTCGCGTGCGCCGCCCTCGTCCGCCACCGCGCGCCCCCACGTTGCTCGCGCGTTACAATCAGAGGTGACATGCTACACGAGGCGCGGGCTCGCTGGCGAGCGCGGCGTTTCAGCTGCCGGCGACCTTGGCCCAGGTGTCCCGCAAGCCGACGGTGCGGTTGAACACGAGCTTGCCGGGCGTCGAGTCCTTGTCCAGGCAGAAATAGCCCTGGCGCTCGAACTGCACCGCCGCGCCGGGGGCAATCGCGGCGAGCGCGGGCTCGACGCGGGCGTCGGCGATCACTTCGAGCGACTGCGGGTTGAGATCGGCCGCAAACGCGGCGGCGTTCGGATCGGGGCGCGTGAACAGTGAATTATAAAGCCGCACTTCGGCCGGTATCGCGTCCGCCGCCGAGACCCAATGCAGCGTCGCCTTGACCTTGCGGCCGTCGGGCGCGTTGCCGCCTTTGGTCGCGGGATCGTACGTGCAGCGCAATTCGGTCACCTCGCCGCCGGCGTTTTTCACCACCTCGCGGCAAGTGATGAAATAACCGTAGCGCAGCCGTACCTCCGCGCCGGGCGAGAGCCGGAAGAACTTTTTCGGCGGGTTCTCCATGAAGTCGTCGCGCTCGATGAAAAGCTCGCGGCCGAACCGGATGCGCCGCGTGCCCGCGCCGGCGTCCTCGGGATGATTGACCGCCTCGACCTCCTCGCTCGTCCCTTCCGGGTAATTTTCGATCACGACCTTCAGCGGCCGCAGCACCGCCATGCGGCGCTCGGCGCTCTTGTTGAGATGCTCGCGGATGGAAAATTCCAGCATGCCGACATCGACGATGCTGTTCGCCTTGGCCACCCCGATGCGCTTGACGAAATCGCGCAAAGCGGCCGGCGGCACGCCGCGCCGACGCAGGCCGGCGAGCGTCGGCATGCGCGGATCGTCCCAGCCGCCGACATGGCCGCCGCGCACCAGTTCCGTCAGCACGCGCTTCGACAGCACCGTGTAGGTGAGATTGAGCCTGGCGAACTCGTACTGATGCGGGCGCGAGGGCACCGGCAGATGGTCGAGGAACCAGTCGTAGAGCGGCCGATGGTCCTCGAATTCGAGCGTGCAGATCGAATGGGTGACGCCCTCGATGGCGTCCGACTGACCGTGCGCGAAATCGTAGCTCGGATAGATGCACCATGTGGCGCCGGTACGCGGATGCTCGGCGTGCAGAATGCGGTAGAGCACCGGGTCGCGCAGATTGATGTTGCCGGAGCCCATGTCGATCTTGGCGCGCAGCACCCGCGCGCCGTTCGGGAATTCGCCGGCGCGCATGCGGCGGAACAGGTCGAGATTTTCCTCGACGCTGCGGTCGCGGAACGGGCTCTCGGTGCCGGCTTCGGTCAGAGTGCCGCGGGTTGCCCGCATCTCCTCGTGGCTCTGATCGTCGACATAGGCCAAGCCGGCACGAATCAGCGCCTCCGCCCAGTCGTACAGCCGCTCGAAATAATCGGACGCGTAATAGAGATGCCTGCCCCAATCGAAGCCGAGCCAGCGCACGTCGCGCTCGATGGCGTCGATATATTCCTGCTCTTCCTTCACCGGATTGGTATCGTCGAAACGCAGATGGCAGCGGCCGCCGAACTCCTCGGCGATGCCGAAATTCAGGCAGATCGATTTGGCGTGGCCGATATGGAGATAGCCGTTCGGCTCAGGCGGAAACCGAGTGACGACGGTCTTGTGCCTGCCCGAGGCGATATCCGCGCGAACGATGTCGCGGATGAAGTCCTGGCCCGCTTCTCGTACCACCGGCTCTGCGACCGTCATGACGTCTACACTTCCGTATTGGGTGTTCCGCACGTTTACGAATGCGGGCTTGAACAAATTGCCGGTTCAGGTCAAGTCCGCCCTACGAATGGCGGAACTTGCTTAACTTCCTTTCATTTCCAACTGTGCTACACGGGCATTTGTCCGCGCCGAAATTCAGACAGACCGCGCCAGAAGCGAGCGATAGACCGCGAATGACCGTCGTTACCCGTTTTGCCCCCTCCCCCACGGGATTTCTGCACATCGGCGGCGCCCGCACGGCGTTGTTCAATTGGCTCTATGCCCGCGGCCGCGGCGGCAAGATGCTGCTGCGCATCGAAGACACCGACCGCGAGCGCTCGACGCAAGCCGCCATCGACGCGATTCTCGACGGCCTCACCTGGCTAGGTATCAGCTGGGATGGCGAGGCGATTTTTCAATTTTCCCGCTCCGGGAGGCATCGCGAGGTGGCGGAAGCGCTGCTTGCGGCGGGCCATGCCTATCGCTGCTACGCGAGCCCCGAGGAACTCGCGCAGATGCGCGAGGCGGCGCGGCGCGAGGGCCGCGCCAAGCTTTACGACAGCCGCTGGCGCGATCGCGATCCGGGCGAGGCGCCGCAGGGCGTCAAGCCGACCATCCGCCTCAGGGCGCCGCTCACCGGCGAGACCGTGATCGACGATCAGGTCCAGGGCCGCGTCGTCTGGCAGAACGAGAATCTCGACGATCTGGTGCTGTTGCGCTCGGACGGCACGCCGACCTACATGCTCGCCGTCGTGGTCGACGATCACGACATGGCCGTGACCCACATCATCCGCGGCGACGATCATCTCACCAACGCCGCGCGGCAGAAGCAGATCTACGACGCGCTCGGCTGGCCGGTGCCGGTGATGGCGCACATCCCGCTGATCCACGGTCCGGACGGCGCGAAGCTCTCCAAGCGCCACGGCGCGCTCGGGATCGATGCCTACCGCGCCATGGGCTATCTGCCGGCGGCGCTGCGCAATTATCTGGTGCGGCTCGGCTGGAGCCACGGCGACCAGGAAATCTTTTCGACCGAAGAGATGATCGCGGCCTTCGACCTGCCGCAGATCGGCCGCTCGCCGGCGCGGTTCGATTTCGCCAAGCTGGAAAGCCTCAACGGCCACTATATCCGTAACAGCTCGGACCAGGCGCTGTTGGACGCCATCGAACAATTGCTGCCGCACCTGGCGGACGGCGCGGCGATCGCCGCCAAGCTGACGCCGCGGCTGCGCAGCCAGTGGCTCGTGGCGATGCCCAGCCTGAAGGAGCGCGCCAAAACGCTCATCGATCTCATCGAGGGCGCCCGATTTCTGTTCGCCGACCGGCCGCTGCGGCTGGACGACAAGGCGAGCGCGCTGTTGACGGCCGAGGCCAAGAACGTCTTGCGCGACATCGAGGCCGATCTGGCGCGGGTCGAACCCTGGACCGCGGACGAGACCGAGCGGGCGGTCCGCGCCTTCGCCGAGCGCAACAGCCTCAAGCTCGGCAACGTCGCCCAACCATTGCGGGTGGCGCTGACCGGGCGCACCACGTCGCCCGGAATTTTCGAAGTGCTGAGCGTGCTCGGCAAGGACGAAAGCCTGGCGCGCGTCGCCGATCAATCCCGCGGCAATGGGGCGCGGCATGCCGGCTGAGCTGGCCGTTTCCAGGCGCTGCTTGCCGCCGCGCCAGTGCGTCGCGCCAGGGGTGCGAACGCCCTATTTTGGGCCTATATGACACCCGGTCATCTTGCAGTGCACACAAGGTTGCGCTAGGCCATTAGCGCCGGAGAGACAGTGCCGCCCCGACTTTTCGGCCACGGACGCGTGCACCGCACTGGTTGAGGCTGTCAAACAGCGAGGATGCGATCATGGACGCGAAAACCGGCTCCAACCTCAAGACCGGCACGCTGACACTCGGCGATAAGACCTACTCGTTCCCGATGTACGATGGAACGATCGGACCGCAGGTGCTGGACGTGAGCAAGCTCTACGGGCAGACCGGCATCTTCACCTACGATCCCGGCTTCACCTCGACCGCGAGCTGTGAGTCCAAGATCACCTATATCGACGGCGACGAGGGCGTGCTGCTCTATCGCGGCTATCCGATCGACGATCTCGCCGAGCACGGCGATTTCCTGGAGACCTGTTATCTCTTGCTGTACGGCGAGCTGCCGACCGCGGCGCAGAAGGCCGACTTCGACAACCGCGTGGTCCATCACACCATGGTCCACGAGCAGATGAGCCGGTTCTTCCAGGGTTTCCGTCGCGACGCTCACCCGATGGCGGTGATGGTCGGCTGCGTCGGCGCACTCTCGGCTTTCTATCACGACTCCACCGACATCACCGATCAGAACCAGCGGATGGTCGCCTCGATCCGCATGATCGCCAAAATGCCGACGCTCGCGGCGATGGCGTACAAATATTCGATCGGGCAGCCGTTCGTGTACCCGAAGAACTCGCTGGACTACGCGTCGAACTTCCTGCGCATGTGCTTTGCGGTGCCGTGCGAGGAGTACGAACCCAATCCGGTGCTCGCCCGCGCCATGGACCGCATCTTCACGCTGCACGCCGATCACGAGCAGAACGCCTCGACCTCGACGGTGCGGCTCGCGGGCTCGACCGGCGCCAATCCGTTCGCCTGCATCGCCGCCGGCATCGCCTGCCTGTGGGGACCCGCCCATGGCGGCGCCAACGAAGCGGCGCTGAAAATGCTGGGCGAGATCGGCTCTGTCGACCGCATCCCCGAATACGTCAAGCGCGCCAAGGATCCCGACGATTCGTTCCGGCTAATGGGATTCGGCCACCGCGTCTATAAGCACTACGACCCGCGCGCCAAGATTATGCAAAAGACCAGCCATGAGGTGTTGGGCGAGCTCGGCATCAACGATCCGCTGCTCGACGTCGCGATGGAGCTCGAGCGCATCGCGCTCAGCGACGAGTATTTCATCTCCAAGCGGCTTTACCCGAACGTCGACTTCTATTCGGGCATTACGCTGCGGGCGATGGGCTTCCCGACCACGATGTTCACCGTGTTGTTCGCGCTGGCGCGCACGGTCGGCTGGATCGCGCAGTGGAAGGAAATGATCGAGGATCCGCACCAGAAACTCGGCCGGCCGCGCCAGCTCTATACCGGTTCGCCGAAGCGCGAATATCAGCCGATCTCGCGGCGGAAGTGACAGTTTCTCCGTCGTCCGTGATTAATCGCTAAGCGACTGATTGAGAGTCGAATTCCGGGCTGTAGTCGGTTTTGGAATTGCAGGTTTTGGCGCCTTGAGGGCGCGAAAGCTTGCGATTTCATTTTTGGGATTCCCTTTGGCGGCGAATGGTGATTCCGTTGCCGCATCGGAGGGGAACGATGCGGCCAAAGAAGCGGGAGACGCGCCAATCAGATCCGCTCGCAGCAGCAGCGCCAGCGCGGCTGGAAGCTCTATTCCTTCCATGCGCCCGAGGTGGAATGCATCGGCAAGGGCAAGGCCGCGGCGCCCTACGAGTTCGGCGTCAAAGCCTCGATCGTCACCACCAATGGCCGCGCCCCGGGCGGTCAGTTCGTGCTGCATGCCAGGCGCTGCCCGGCAATCCCTACGACGGCCACACGCTGGGCGCCGTCATCGCCGCCACCGAACGCCTCACCGGCCACAGCATCGCGCGCGTCTATGTCGACAAGGGATACCGCGGCCACGCCACCGAAAACCCGCACCGCGTCCTCATCTCCGGCCAGAAGCGCGGCGTTCACGGCGTCATCAAACGCGAACTGCGACGCCGCTCCGCCATCGAGGCCGTGATCGGACATCTGAAAACCGACGGCCATCTCGGCCGCTGCCATCTCGAGGGAACAGCCGGCGATGCCGCCAATGCCGTCCTCGCCGCCGTCGGCTACAACTTCCGCCTCATCCTCGCCTGGCTGAGGATTCTCGCGCGCCTCATCCTGACCGCGCTGCTACCAGCCATCGCCTTCAACAGCGCGCTCAAACCCGCTTCTTAACGGACGACTATTTCCCGTTAGTGCCGCCAACGTCGTCAACCGTAGCCGTTGAAATCATTGGAGAAAAATCCTTGAGCCGCTTACTTTTAATCTCGGGGTCTTGGGCTCTAGTCCCAGCCCGCTTACCATTTCATGGTGCCGTCACACCTCCCGGTGAAGCAGGCGACGCTGGCGTGTCGTTCGCGTCGGCCCGCGCCGGCGGAGCATGCGACACCGGAATGAGGTCGCCGGCGACGACGCGGCGGATCAGGCCCCAGATGCCGCGCTTGTCGATCAGGATGATGATGATCGAGATGCTGCCGAGCAGGATCAGGTTCCAGGCACCGAGGCCGGCGAGGTATTGGCGCAGCAGGAAGTAGATGATGGTGCCGATGATCGGCCCCTCGAAGCTGCCGATGCCGCCGATCACGACGTTGAAGATGATGAAAACGGTATAGTCGATGATGCTGAACGACGACTGCGGCGCGATCCGCAGCTTCTGGATGGTGATGATGGCGCCGGCCATGCCGAGGAACGGCGCGGTGCCGAGGAAACACAATACGCGGGCATAGACGATGTTGACCCCGATCGCGGCGGCGCCTTCTTCATTGTCGCGCATCGCGGTCAGGCCGATGCCGATGCGCGAGCGCAGCAGGAAATAGGTCAGCAGCATCGATATCGCGGCCAAGGCGAAGGCGAGCCAATAGATCGTCGCCAGCCGGTCGCCGCGGGCGCGGCCGAACGCGGTGATGATTTGAATCGGCAGGCTGGTGCCGGAGCCGCCGCCGAAGGCGTTGATCTTGCCGGCGATCAAAAGGAGCACCTCGGCCACCACCCAGGTGCCGATGGCCAGGTAAGCGGTGCGCAGGCGGAACACCAACAACATCGCCGGGACCGCGATCACGAGCGCGATCGCGCCGGACAGGGGAATGGCGAGATAGCCGTTGAAGCCCCACAGCGCGGTGAAGGCGAAGAAGCTGTAGGCGCCGACGCCGACGAAGGCATGCTGGCCGACGGTCGCGATGTCGGCGTAGCCGGCCAAGAGATTCCACATGATCGCCAGAACGAGCATCGACAGGAACTCGGTCAGCAGCACCACCTCGGTTGCGCCGAACAGGAACGGCGCGCCGGCCATCGCGACGACAGCGAGAGCGAACGCCGTGCGGCCGAGAACGAGAACGATCTGCTGTGCGGTCATGATTGGTATGGATCAGTATTTCGGAAACAGGCCCTGCGGCCGCAGCGCCAATACCAGGAGAAAAACGATGTGACCGGCGAGCATCTGCCAACCGATATCGAACTGGCCGCCGATCGCCTGGGCGATGCCGAGCACGACGCCACCGGCGAGCGAGCCCCACAGGCTGCCAAGCCCGCCGAGCACGATGACCTCGAACGCGATTAGCAGCCGGGTCGGGCCGGACGCCGGATCGAAATTGGACCAGATCGACATGAAGCCGGCGGCGATGCCGATGGTGACGAAGGAAATCCCCATGGCGATGGCAAAAATCCGCGCCGAGGACAGGCCGATCAGATTGGCGGCGGCGACGTCGTCGGACACGGCGCGGATCTTGGCGCCGATGCCGGTGCGGTAGAGCAACAGGTCGAGCGTGCCGACCAGCGCCGTGGCGGCGATGAAGGTTATGACCTGGAACAGGCCGACATTGATGTCATGGCCAAGCGCGATGGTCTCGGTTTCGAGCCAGCCGCCGGAGACCTTCTGGGTGTCAGCGCCGAAACCCTCGAGCAGGCCGTTCTCGATGATGATCGACAGGCCGAACGTGACCA
The DNA here is from genome assembly GCA_963745155.1 of uncultured Pseudomonadota bacterium. Lineage (GTDB taxonomy): Bacteria > Pseudomonadota > Alphaproteobacteria > Rhizobiales > Xanthobacteraceae > BOG-931. The sequence goes on from CAVUWO010000021.1 coordinate 13,621, forward strand.
GGATGACCAAGAGCACGTTCTCGCCGACCACGCGCTGCAGCAGGAAACGCTGCAGCACGAAGCCGAGCAGGAAGGCGAACGGCAGAATGATCAAGGTGGCGACGATCGGATTGAGGCCGAGCGAGGTCGTCAGCATCAACAGCACGTAGCAGGCCAGCACGATGAAATCGCCATGGGCGATATTGACAAAACGCAGCACGCCGGCCGACAGCGACAGGCCGGTGGCGAACAGCGTATAGAGGCCGCCGAGCATGACGCCTTGCAGGAGCTGGTTGATCCAGACCGACACCATCGTTGCACTCACAGCCCGAAATAATGTTTGATGACGAGGTCGCGGGTGACATCGGCCGGACGGCCGGCGAGCGACACCTTGCCCTCCAACAGGCAGTAGAACCGGTCGGCGACTGCGAGCGAGCGCTCGATGTCCTGCTCGACGATGAGAATGCCGATGCCGCGCTGCTTGATCTGCGGGATCAGCTTGTAAAGCTCGGCGATGACGACCGGCGCCAGCCCGAGGCTGATCTCGTCGCACAGCAACAGCCGCGGGTTCGCCAGCAGCGCGCGGCCGAGCGCCACCATCTGCTGCTGGCCGCCCGAGAGCGATCCGGCCTTCTGCCGCCGCCGCTCGCGCAGCACCGGAAACTGTTTCCAGATGTCGTCGAGACCGACGTCGCCTTTGCGGCCGACCGCGCTGCCGAGGCGCAGATTCTCCTCGACCGTCAGCGAGGGAAACAGCCGCCGGCCTTCCGGCACCAGCATGATGCCGGACGCGACGATCGATTCGGTGGTGCGGCCGAGAATATCGGCGCCGTCGAACTTGATCGCGCCGTCGACGCGATCGGCCTGTCCGACGATCGCCTTGAGCAGCGTCGACTTGCCCGCGCCATTGGCGCCGATGATGGACACCACTTCGCCGGCGCCGACGGTGATGTCGAGATCATGGATGGCGCGGAATTTGCCGTAGAAGACCGACGCGCGCTCCACGGCCAGGAGCGGGCTCGACGGGCTCGACGATGTGCTGGTCATGGCCGCATCACGTCCCGAGATAGGCCTCTTTGACGCGCTGGTCGGACAAGACGTCCTGCGGCGTCCCCATGGCGATGAAGTTGCCGCCGGCCAACACGGCGAGCCGCGTCACCACCCGGCGCAGCGCATGAATGACATGCTCGATCCACACCACCGTCACGCCGCTCGCGTGCACCGCGCGGATCGTCTCGAGCAGAACGTCGCATTCGGCGTCGGTGAGGCCGCCGGCGATCTCATCGAGCAGAAGAAGCTTCGGCCGCAGCGCCAGCGCCTTAGCCAATTCGAGCTGCTTCATGTCGAGCAAGCCGAGCTGTCCGGCCGGCACGCGGGCGCGATGCGCGAGACCGACCCGGTCGAGCACGGCCAGAGCCTCCGTCTTCGCGCGCGCGACCGGCATGTTGCCGCCGTGCACGGCGGCGGCGAGGACGTTTTCGAACGTGCTCATATGGGTGAACGGCCGCGGCACCTGGTAGGTGCGGCCAATGCCGAGCCGGCAGCGGTGCCACGGCTTCATCGCCGTGATGTCGCGACCGTCGAACAGCACGCGGCCGCCCGAGGGCGGCATCACGCCGCCGATCAGATTAAACAGCGTGGTTTTACCGGCACCGTTGGGCCCGAGAATGCCGACGACCTCGCCGGGGTCGACCTTGAAGTCGACCCGGTCGATCACGAGGAGGCCGCCGAAGGCGCGTGAGAGCGACGCAAGTTCAAGCATTGCGAACGTCTCTCACGCGTACCGACAAAACGCAATCAATAGGTCATCGGCTCGGCCGTGCCGTTGACGGGCACGTTCGGCGCGGTGGCGTTGTCGATGATGACGAGTTCGAGCGGCCACTTGGCGCCCTTGCGCCACTGGCCGGCAACGAGCTGGGTCTCACTGCAGTTCGGGAACGGGCCGGTCTTGAAATTGACCGGGCCGACGATGGTCTTGTAGGCGGTGTCGCGCAGGGAGTCGCGGATCGATGCCGGATCGTCGAGCTTCTGCGCGCCCTTGAGCGCCGCCATCGCCACCTCGATCAGCGAATGGCGGAAACCGAGCGCCATGGAAGCCTGCTGATTGGCTTCCTTCTCGTAGGCGTCCGCGATCTCGTGCGAGCTCTGGCCGGTCAGGCTCGACGAATACGGGTGATACTTCGACCACCAGATTTCGGTGAGGAAGTTCTCCGCCCGCTTGCCGTAAGGATAGACACCCTGGGGAAATTCACCGACCTTGCCGGCGGTGAGCGCCAGCGGCTTGAAGCCCTGCTGTGCCGCCTGGTTCCAGAAGATGGTGAAGTCCGGCCCGGGCATGACGCCGAACACCACCTCGGCGTTCTCCGCCTTGAACTTGGCGATTTCCGGCGTGAAGTCGTTGGCGGGCAGATCGAAGCGGCCCGGATCGACCAGATCAAAGCCGCCCTCTTTGATCGCCGGCGGCATGACGTGGGAGAAGGCGCGGCCGTCGTCGTCGTTCGGCCACAGCACGCCGAGCTTCATGTTGGTCTTCACGCGCTTCCAGGCCGACATGTTGGTCTTGATGAGGGTGCCGGCGCTGAAGAAGAAATTGTAGGTCCAGTCGAAGCCCTTCTTCGGGTCGCCCTTGCGGCCGAAGAAGTACGGCTCCAGCGGATCGTCATTGGAGACGCAGGGCACGCCGTTGAGCTCGCACTGGTCGGACACCGGATTGACGGTTTCCGGCGTGGCGAAGGTCGCGACGATGTGGACCTTGTCCTTGAGGATCAGCTCCTGAGTCACCTCGGACGCGCGGTTCGGGTTGGACTGGCTGTCCTTGACCACGAATTCCAGCGGATGCTTGGTGCCGTTGATGGTGATGGAATCGCCGGTGAACTTCTTGGCCTGCGCGACCGCCCAGTCCATTTCCTGCGAGAACAAAGCGAGCGGGCCGGTCTTCGGTTGCACCAGGCCGATCTTGATCGTCGCCGGCGCGGCGAATGCCGGACGGGCGATCGCGCTCGCCATCAGGCCCGTTGCCGCGACGCCCTTGACCACCTGGCGGCGGCTCACATGCGATCCAGTCTTCCTCATCGTTGCGTTTCCTTATCCCTTGTACGACGGACTTGCCCGTCAACATTGAATTTGCAAACCCGTGCAGCCTGAACGGCTCAGCGTTCGCGCCGGTCGTCGCCACGTACTGCGGCCGGCAATAGCCAGCTTGGAAGCAAAGTGCAATCGCGAAGCTGAAGTGCAATCACCACCTTGATAGCGCCCCAGTGCGTGCCGTCTTGCAACCGTCGCTCTAACAATCGGTGCGAACTGAACCCACGGCGCAGCCCGTCGACGACCGGCAAGGTTTGTCGATTTCAAGGCTTGTCGATTCGCTGTTGCTTCCCGCCTTGCCCTCCCTCGCCTGCATGCCCGAGCTGCGTCGTCGCGTCCTTGCCCACAAATAATACACATGTTAATCAACAGCGCAAACCGGGTGGGCATGGGCCAACGCCGCACCGGACAAGAATTGCGCCGCGCCGCGCCCGCGGCCACAATGGCGCGCAGAACCACCGCCGCAACACGAGGAAACGCCGGGATGTCGAGCCTCGCGGATTTCGCCGCCAATCAACAACGCGCGCAGGCGCACATGCAGCGCTTCACCGGCGCCGTCACGCCGCATTTCATCGCCGGCGAGCCGGTCCCTTCACTGTCCGGCGCAACATTCGAGACGCTCGACCCGACGACCAATGCACAAGCAAAGCGTCGTCGCCTCGGGCGAGGCGGCCGACGTCGATCGCGCGGCGCGTGCCGCGGCGAAGGCCTTCGCGGCCTGGCGCACCGTGTCCGGCACCAAGCGCCGCGCCATCCTGCATGCGATCGCCTGACGCGATCGAGGCGCGCGCCGACGAGATCGCGCTCGTGGAATCCTCCGACACCGGCCAGCCGATCCGCTACATGGCCAAGGCGGCGCTGCGCGGCGCGGAGAATTTTCGCTTCTATGCCGATCGCGCGCCGGGCGCCGGCGACGGCCGCTCGATGCCGGACGCCGATCACATCAATTATTCGCTGCGCCAGCCGATCGGTGCTGTCGGCGTGATCACGCCGTGGAACACGCCGTTCATGCTCTCGACGTGGAAGATCGCGCCGGCCTTGGCGGCCGGCTGCACGGTCGTGCACAAGCCCGCCGAATGGAGCCCGCTCAGCGCCGTCATCCTCGCCGAGATCATGGATGCGGAAATCCGCCGCGGCGGCGGACCGGCCGGCGTCGTCAATCTCGTGCACGGCCTCGGCGAGACCGCCGGCAAGAGCCTGACCGAGCATCCCGCGCTCAAGGCGATCGCCTTCGTCGGCGAGACGGTGACGGGCTCGGCGATCATGAGCCAGGGCGCCGCGACGCTTGAAGCGCGTGCATTTCGAGCTCGGCGGCAAGAACCCCGTCATCGTGTTCGACGACGCCGACCAGGACCGCGCGCTCGACGCGGCTTTGTTCATGATCTACTCGCTCAACGGCGAGCGCTGCACGTCGTCGTCGCGGGCGCTGGTGCAGCGTTCGATCTATGACGCGTTCGCGGCGAAAGCGGCGGCGCGGGTCGCCGCGATCAAGGTCGGCCATCCGCTCGATCCCGCAACCGAGATCGGGCCGCTCATTCATCCGCGCCACGCCGAAAAGGTGCTGAGCTATCCGGCTTTGGCGCGCCGCGAAGGCGCGACGGTTGCCGTCGGCGGCGAACGGGCGATGGGCGGCGTCGGCAATTACGTCGCGCCGACGCTCTACACCGGCGCCGTCAACACGATGCGCATCGCGCAGGAAGAGATTTTCGGACCGGCGCTGACCATGATCCCGTTCGACGACGAAGCGGACGCGGTCGCGCATCGCCAACGACGTGCGCTACGGCCTCGCCGCGTATCTGTGGACCGCGCGACGTCGGCCGCGCCCATCGCGTCGCGCGCGATCTCGAGGCCGGCATGATCTGGGTGAATTCGGAAAACGTCCGCCATCTGCCGACGCCGTTCGGCGGCGTGAAGATGTCGGGCATCGGCCGCGACGGCGGCGACTATTCGTTCGAGTTCTACATGGAGACCAAGAACGTCGCCATCGCCTACGACACCCACAAAATTCCGAAAATCGGCAAGTGAGAGCACGTGAGAGATCGCGTCAGGGCGGCCGCGAGGATGACTCCGGCGGGCAATTGCGCCCATTCTCCCGTTCGCTGCCGATGGCGCTGTTGCGCGCGCGCGAAATGGTGATGCAGCATTTTCGCCCCTCGCTGCACGCGGCAGGTCTGACGGAACAACAATGGCGCGTGCTGCGGGCGCTCGCCTTCCACGGCGAGACCGACGTGACCGGCCTTGCCAACGCGACGTTCCTGCTCGCGCCGAGCCTGACCCGAATCCTGCGCGATCTGGAACGGCGGAAAATCATTCGCCGCCGCGCCGACCCGAACGACCTGCGCGCGGCGCTGATTTCGCTCACCGCGCGTGGCCGGTCGATTGTCGACACCGTCGGCGTGCATTCCGAGCGCGTCTACCACGCGCTGGAACGCGGCTCGGCGCGACGCGCATGGAGGCTTTGATGTCCATGCTGGCGCAAGCGGAACGGGAGCTGCGCGGCGCCGTTGGACCTCGACGACCCCGCGGCTTCGGCCGCCGACGCCAAACCGCGCCGGCGTGCGCGGATCAGCGCCCCGTCTCCAGCCATTTCTGCTCGCGCGCATAGAAAGCCTCGAGGAGATCGGGCCGGTCGTCGCCGAGCAGTTCCGGATTGACTTTGTAGCCGCGCTTATATTGCGTAAACCCGATGAACTTGTAGGACGGCCGCAGCGTCTTGATGACCTCCCAGTCCACGGGCAGCGGGTCGCGCGGGTCGACCGTCTGCATCTGGTCGCGCTGATAGATGCCCTCGAACGAGCCGAGCTTCCAGCCGGCGGCGGTGCGGATGACGCGCGAGACGAAGCGGCAATATTGGAAGGTATCGAACTCGATGCCGTCGAACGTCAGCCGGTCGAAGATGCACGCCGGACTTTCGACCAGCGCGCGGTCGTCCTTGATATCGAGCCGCGCCGGCATGATCCAATGCTTGGCCTGGCTTCCCGACGTCATCTTCTTGCGCGATGCCTCGGCGAAATCCTCGACGGTGCCGTCGAACCAGGTGGTGCGCACCGGCGCGTCGGCGACGTAGCATCCCACCATGCCGGCGAAGTCGCGCTGGTCGCGGCACAGCCGCTCGAACCGCACCAGGTCGAAAATCTCCGTGCGGTCGAGGAGGCGTGTGAGCCTGCCCTGCAATGCATTGTCGGTCATGGTATGCATTCACTCCCTTGCCAGGATCGGCGCTCGGCCGTTTCTTCGCGCGGCGGTCGAGAGAAAATGCTCCTCGTGCGCCGCGGTCGCTCTCTACCATCGCACGCTAGCCGATCGCTAGACTGGGCATCGGCAAATCTGTGCGGCCATCGCGCTTTTGGAAATTGCGCCGCGACGTTTCGGCCGTTAGGTTCCGATGCCGAAACGGGGGAACACATGCCGCAGCAGATGCAGGACAAGGTTTGCGTGATCACCGGCGGGGCGGGCAGCATCGGGCTTGCCGCGGCCAAACTCCTGTTGGCCGAGGGCGCCAAGGTGATGCTCACCGATCTGAGCGAAGCCGCGCTGCAACGGGCTGCCGGCGCCATCGACAGCAATGTTCAGGGCAACCTCGCCACCTGCGCCGCCGACGTGACCAAGTCCGATCAGGTCAAGGCCTGCATCGCCGCGACCGTCGGCCGGTTCGGCAAGATCGACGTCTTGTTCAGCAATGCCGGCAATTTCGGCACGGTGGCGCCCGTTACCGACTTCCCCGAGGAGGTGTTCGATTCGGTGATCGCCGTGCACGTCAAAGGCGCGTTCCTCGCCGCCAAACACACGCTGCCGCATGATGAACGACGGCGGCTCGATCATCATTACCTCGAGCATCGTCGGCGTCAAAGGCGATCCCGGCGCCTGCGCCTACATCACCGCCAAGCACGCCCAGGTCGGCCTGATGCGGGTGTTGGCCAAGGAAGCCGCCGGGCGCAACATCCGCGTCAACACCATCCATCCCGGGCCGGTCGACAACGACTTTCAGCTCAATGTCGAGCAGCATCTGAGCGGCGCACTCGGCCGCAACGCGACCCAGTTCTTCAACGACATCATCCCGCTCAAGCGCCACGCGCGCGCCGAGGAGGTCGCCCGCTCCGTGCTCTATCTCGCCTCCGACGCCTCGAGCTTCACCACTGGCAGCCTCTTGATGGTGGACGGCGGCTTGAGCGCGTGAGCGATCCGCGCAAATTTGAACGATAGAAATTCGAGCAACTGACCGACGAACGAACAAACGAACCCATCGGGAGCCACGCCATGTCGATCTACGCCGTCAATCATCTCTGCCGCGAGGTTTTGCGCGACCACGCCTTCCGCGCCGCGATGAAGGCCGATCCGGCCACGGCGCTCGCGCCGCTCGACCTCACCGACGAAGAACGCAACGCGCTGATCGCCGGCGACGTCGGCGAACTCTATCGCATGGGCGCCAACGGCTTTCTGATGGGCTACCTCGCCCGCTTCGAAGTCTGCGGCCTCAATGTCGGCACCTACAACGAGCGCATGCGCGCGGTGAAGGTGGATGAGGTGGGGCAGCCGGTGGGGTGAGTGTCGGCGGCCGGCCCGCCACTGGATCAACGGACCCAATTATACCGACAACGGTCCATTTGCAGGGCACCGAGTTCGGAGGTTAACAGCGAAGCGGGCCGAGGATTTGGAGGAGGTATTGCGGGTCCCAAGAGGGCGCGTTTGCGGCGCCGCTTTATTGATCGCTTGTCGGTGACTTGCCGAACCAGATTGAGGGCGAAGTGGCGGATGACGGCCATGTTTCTGGCCCCGTGACCGGCGCGCAAGCGCGACTGGTCCTCATTGAAGGTGACGTTGAGGGTCCAGTGCAGATTGTTTTCGATGGCCCAGTGGCTTCGCACGGCGTCGGCGAAAGCGCTGGCTGAGAGCACGCGGGAGGAGATGTAGGATCGCCGCTCGCTCTCGATCTTGTCGCCGCGTTCGATCCTGCTCTCCACCATGGCGATGGTGGCGAGCTGAGGAAAGCGGGGTGCCCCCGGATAGGAGCGCTACGAGAAGCGATCCAATCGACTGTCCGGGAGACGGTGTGGGTTCGGATTTCGAAGCCTGACCATGCTCCTTGCCGACGGTCTCGACCCGCTCGACCTCGCCGGAAGGGGCGTTGTCGAAATAGCGTTTGATGTCATCGTTCAGGGCGGGTTGGTTGTCCTTGACGGCGAGCAGGTAATCGGCGCCGCGGTCGAGGATGGCGGCGGGCGATCTTGGTCTGGCAGCCCATGGCGTCGATCGTGACCAGCGCACCTTTCAGTTCGAGACGCTCGAGCAGCAGCGGGATGGCGGTGATCTCGTTGGATTTGATGTCGGTGGCTTCCTGACCGAGGACGAGGCGCTGGCGTGATGCCCAGGCGGAGACCAGATGCAACGGCTGGCGGTCCCTTGGACTTGGCATGGGTGCGGCGGGAGGTCTTGCCTCGATGGCCACGAGGCCGGGTTGGTGCGGCCAGCAGGCGGCCACCCATGACGAAAAGCAGGCCGCAAACAGGTCGCGATCGACCCGGTTCATGACGGTGCGCAGCCAATCGGCGCACGGAATGCCGTGGTGGAACTCGGCAAAGCCGCGCAAGAACGACAAGTGCGCTTCGCCCCAATCGACGATTTCGTCATAATCATCGCCGCCCGCGATCGTCCCGCACACCACCAGGAACAGCACTTCGCGCAGCGGATACGCCACCTTCCACGATTGCCGCGTATCCTTGATCGCGCGCCAGAGTGATCGAGCAGCACGCGCAATTGCGGTTTGGCCGACCAGCTTTCCAGTGGTGCTCCCATTGGCTCCTCCCGAATCTGGAAGCCATTCAGATTATGTTGCGCAATCCCGCGGAACAACCCGCCGCTCCAGTCAAGCCGAAAAACCCGTTAACCTGACCTCACCGCCCTGGGTCCATTTGCGCCGGCATTGGATTCGACATCAAACAATGATATATCATGCCTCCTGCGGAGGCTTTTTATGCGTACGACCTTAGCGATCGATGATGACTTGTTGGCCAAGGCTCAGGCCTACACCGGCTTGAAGGAGAAATCGGCGCTCGTGCGCGAGGCACTGAAAGCCCTGATCGAGCGGGAGGCCGCGCGCCGATTGGCTCGTCTTGGTGGCAGCGAGCCGGGCCTGACGGCACCGCCGCGGCGGCGGATAGCCAGGAAGTGATTCTGATCGACACCTCGGTATGGGTCGATCACCTCCGATCAGGCGACCGGACGCTTGCGCAACTGCTGAATTCCAGAGAGGTCTTGGCGCACCCCTTCGTGATCGGCGAGCTTGCCCTCGGCAATTTGCGGCAACGTCAGCTTATCCGGGAGACTTTGGGCGATCTGCCACAGATCATCGTCGCGTCAGATCAGGAAGTGCTGCATTTCATCGGCCGGCAAAGGTTGTTCGAGTCGGGTATCGGTTACGTTGACACGCATCTGCTGGCAGCCGCCCAGCTCAATACCGGCACGACCTTGTGGACGCGCGACAAGCGGCTGCACGTCGTTGCAAACAGGCTGCGGTTGGCGGCACCCTTTTCGAAGTAGCTGAGCCCCTCCTGAACGGCTCTATGAACTGCGAGAGAGACGGCCCGCTGGCCGCGCAATGATCATCGAAAAAGCCGTCAGGACCATCTATCCCAATCCCGCCAGCCGTTCGATGAGCTGTTCCTTGCGGACATGCCGCTCACGGATCGAGCGCAGTCGGCGCAGGAAGTCCTCGATCGTGCCGCGTTCCTCGGCGATCGCCTTGAGATCGAAGAGAAGGCCCGCCGCCTTGTCGTAGCCGGCCGCGTTGCGGCGCTCGATTTCGGTCTCGATCTCGCGCCAGACGCTTTCACCCCGCCGCGCGATAGCGATCGAGCCGCGCCCGGCGGACTTTTTCTGCTTCCTCCGCCTGCCGTTTCCGTTCCGCGGCGGCCTTTTCCGCTATCACACGCTCGCGGGCGAGACGGATCGCCTCGGCGCGGGCGCGCAGTTCGCCGACGGTGCGTGCGGCAACCGGCGGAGCAGCGGTCATCGGGTCCCAGGCGCTTGCGAACCTCGGCCCGCAACTCGGCGGCCACATGAGGATCGCCATCGAACAGTCGCACGAGCAGCCCGGTCTTCTCGCGATCGGTCATCGCCGCAATCACGCTCCGGGCGGCATCCGCGGATATCGCGCTCGCCGACGGCGGAGCGTTCGGCCGCCGCCTGGACGAGATCGGGATCGATGCCGAAGAACTCGGCGAAAGCTTCCAGCGCCGCCGTCAGCGGCTCCAATCCCGGGCATCGGCTCGGGCTCGTCCGCCTCGAATGCGTCGGCCTCGACCGCCGTCAGCCAGAGCAGATAGAAGAGCCGCAGGTCGCCCGCGAGCACCTCGGCCCGCAGCGGCGTCAGCGCGGCGAGCCAGCCCGAGCCGTCATCCCCAATCCGTCGGACTCCATCTCGTCGCGCACGATGTCGAGGATCAGGTTCTCGCCGGCGACCTCAGCTCGGCGCAATCGACCTCGCTAAGGAATGCGTCGAGGAGATGGCGGTCGATCAGCCGCGCCGGCAGCCGGATCATGAGCCGGCGCGAGCCCCAATTCGCCAGATAGAGATGGAGGTCGAACCACCGCTCCATGAGTTTGGTCGGATCGCCTTTGAAGTCGCCCCATTCGTAAGAGTTCGTGAAGCTCGTGGCCGTGATCCGCGCCCGCGTCGATAAATCCCGAAGGGCCCGGCGATCGGCTTCGCTCGAGCGGACGGTCGATCGCCTGGAACTCGTAGTACTGGTATTCGCTCATGGCTGCCGGTCACTGCGGCAGGATCGAGGACGACAATGAATCCGGCGCGCGGCCGCGCGCAGCGATCAGACCGGATGCAGGACGCCGTCAGTTTCGAGGATTCGCAGCGCCTCGACAAGCGTCACGCCCGCGTAAAGCCGCCACCATTTACCCGTGTGCCGCATCCAGTAAATATCGAAACGGTCCTGTCCCCATGCGGTCGATGCGGGCGAAGGGCGCATCGAACTCCTCACCACGATTGTGCTCCATGCCCGACCTGTAGCGCTGCATGAAGCGATATCGCCCCGCCGCCCACGCGCCACGGATGTCGAAGACGTAATTCCACTCGGTCGGCCTGATCTCAGGCAGAAACGCGCGGCTTCAAGACATCGCGAATGAAAGTCTCGTAAGCGGCGACGATTACTTGCTTCTCCGGACGTCCTTATCCGGCGATACTTGGCCGATTGCCGGCGGACCGAGTCGCCTCTGATCCATTGCTTCGGCCGCGCCATCGATTGGCCGTCACACATACATTTGCTAGCGGCGCGCAACTTGATGGCCGGAAAGCAGCTTGTGGACGCGCGACCCCCACCGCGCAGGCTGTCCTGGCAATTTTTCATCTCCCTGCTCACGTCCCCACCAGCCCCAATTGCGGGCTCGACGGTTCGGCGTGCGTGCGCTTGGCGATGCGGCCGGCGAGCCGGGAGAGCCGGCCGGCTTCCACCGCGGCGCGCATGCTTTTCGCCATCAATACCGGGTCGCGCGCCTTCGACACCGCGGTGTTGACAAGGACGGCGGCGCAGCCGAGCTCCATGGCGAGCGCGGCGTCGGAGGCGGTGCCGATGCCGGCGTCGAGCACCACCGGCACCGGCGAGCGCGCGCAGACGAGTTCGATCAGATGCGGGTTGGAAATGCCGAGGCCGGAGCCGATCGGCGAGCCGAGCGGCATCACCGCGGCGGCGCCGGCATCGGCGAGTTTGCGGCAGGTCACCGGATCTTCGGTGCAGTAGGGCAGCACGACAAAACCTTTCGCCACCAGCATCTGCGGTCGCGCGCACAAGCTCCTCCACGTCGGGATAAAGCAGCTCGCGGTCGCCGATCACTTCGAGCTTGATCCAGTTGGTGTCGAGCGCTTCGCGCGCCAGCTCCGCGGTGAGCACGGCGTCCTTCGCGGTCTGGCAGCCGGCGGTGTTGGGGAGAAAGCGCACCCGGCCGGCCAACAAATCGACCAGGCTCTCGTCGTCGCCGGCGAGGCTGATGCGGCGGATCGAGGCGGTCACCATCTCGGTCCCGCTCGCCTCGACGGCGTCGAGCATGATCTTGCGGTTGGGATAGCCGGCGGTGCCGAGAAACAGCCGCGAACCGAATTCCTGGCCGGCAATGATCAGCGGATCGGACATTTTTGTTCTCCTTTGCTGTTACGCTCAGCCACCCTGGCGCGCGCGCACGATCTCGACGCTGTCGCCCGGCCGCAACTGCGTTGCCGGCCAGGCTGCGCGCGGCACGACGGCGCCGTTGAGCGCCACCGCAATGCCGCGCTGGGCGGTATCGACGGCCTTTTCCGCCAGCAAGGCTTCGAGCGTGGCGGCCGCCAGCGGCTCGCTTTCGCCGTTCACGTTGATCGATGCGTCGTCTGCCATCGGCGTCTCCAACATCACTCCGCCGCGCGCGCCGGAAAAAAACGTTCGAGGCCGAACGGCTTGATCGCCGGGTCGACAACGTCGTCGAGGATCAGGCGCGCCATGGCGTCGGCCGTCACCGGCGCCAGCAAGATGCCGTTGCGATGATGGCCGGTGGCATAGAACAAGCCTTCGAGCGGGCCGCGCCCGAGGATCGGCGCATCGTCGCGGCTGCCGGGCCGATGGCCGACCCAAATTTCGTCGATCGGCAGTTCCTCGATCGCCGGCACCGCGCGCCAGGCGGCGTCGAGCAGCGTGAGCATGCCGCCGGCGGTGATGGTGTCGTCGAAACCCGCTCCTCGACGGTGGCGCCGACGATAAGCCGGCCGTCGCGCCGCGGCACCAGATAGGCGCCCGGCGCCCACAGCACGTGGGTAAGAAGCGGCGCCGCGCGCATCCATCCGCAGCGCCAGCATCTGGCCCTTGACCGGACGCACCGGCGGCCGCCGGTCCGGCGGCAATCCGCCAATGCCGCGCGACCAGGCGCCGGCGGCGAGCACGACGATATCGGCCGGCGGCGATGGTGCCGTCTTCGAGCAAGACGCCCTTCGCGCAGCCGCCCTGCACGACAATCTCCTGACCGGACGATGCTCGTGGATGCGACGCCGGCGGCTTCGGCGGCAACGCGCAGCGCCTGCGCGAGCTTGCGGTTGTCGACCTGGTGGTCCTGCGGCGAAAACAATGCGCCGGCGATTTTTCCCGCAAGATGCGGCTCGCGCGCGCGCGTCGCCGCGGCCGAAAGCCATTCGAGCGGCAGATCGAGCCGGCGCTGAAACTCCAGCCGGTGCGCGATCTCGGCCTGATCGTCGGCGGTCAAGGCGAGCACCAGCGTGCCCTCGTGCCGCAATTCGACATCGATGCCGCTTGCGCGCGCAAGCTCCTCGGCGAAAGCCGGCCAGCGCGCCTGGCTGTCGCGGCCGAGCGCGACCAGCGCCTCCTCGCCGGGCTCGGCTTCGCAACACGCCGCCAGCATGCCGGCGGCGGCATGGCTCGCGCCCGCTCCGGCCTTGCCGCGGTCGAACACCGTCACCGCGGCGCGGCGCGGCGAGCCGCCAGGCGATGCCAAGGCCGACGACGCCGGCGCCGATGATGGCGACGCGCGGCCGCTGCCGAGGGCGTGACGGCGTGAATAGTGTCGCTCAACGCGGCTCCCTTCGCTGGTATGACCCAGACAGGTTCGACGGGTGTGATCTCAGCCGCGTTTCTTCGCGCGGCACCCCTGGCCGATGCAGCATATGATGGTGGTTTTCGCGCCGGGCGACAAGGGCCGCGTTCCGCTGGCTTTTGCCGCAGCTTTGGTTCCGGTCGACTCTCGGCGTGGCTGCGTCCTCGCCTGGCTCTTCGCCAACGCGTCGAACTCCATCAGTCGCTCAAGAAGCGGCTCCATCTCCTTGAGCGGCAACATATTCGGTCCGTCGGACGGGGCGTGGTCGGGGTCCTGGTGGGTCTCGATGAAGAGCCCGGCGACGCCGACAGCGACCGCCGCGCGCGCCAAGACCGGGACGAATTCGCGCTCGCCGCCCGAGGAGGTGCCCTGCCCGCCCGGCTGCTGCACCGAATGGGTGGCGTCGAAGATCACCGGCGCGCCGGTGTGGGCCAGCACCGGCAGCGCCCGCATGTCGGAGACGAGCGTATTGTAGCCGAACGACACGCCGCGCTCGGTGACGAGCACGTTGGGATTGCCGGCGCCGGTGATTTTTTCCACCACATTGGCCATGTCCCACGGCGCCAGGAACTGGCCTTTTTTGACGTTGACGACACGGCCGGTCTTGGCGGCGGCGACGAGAAGATCGGTCTGCCGGCACAGGAACGCCGGAATCTGCAAAATGTCGACCGCTTCCGCCACGCGCGCGCACTGGTCTGGCTCATGCACGTCGGTCAGCACCGGCACACCGAGTTTTTCGCGCAGCTCCGCAAAGATCGGCAGCGATTTGTCAAGCCCGAGGCCGCGGGCGCTCTGGCGCTGGTGCGGTTCGCCTTGTCGAACGAGGTTTTGTAGACGAAGCCGATACCGAGCCGCGCCGTGATGTCCTTGAGCGCCGCCGCCATCTCGAAGGCATGGTCGCGGCTCTCGAGCTCGCACGGGCCCGCGATCAGCGCGAGCGGCAAGCTCGTTGCCGAAACGCACATTGCCAACGGCGACGACTGCGTTCGGCTTTGGCGGCATCGGCTTCATCGCGGGCGACCATGACGGCCGCGGCGGAGCGGGTCAACCACCGCTTCGCGCGCGCGGCGAGCAGGCGCTCGAGCAAGGCGAAACGTCGATCCGCTCCGCGATGAAATCATCGAGGCTGAAGGGGCAGTCGACGGGAGACAGCGAGACGGCTTGCTGTTGTGCGCCGTCATACGTCAGCGTCGATCGCTCCCGCGCGGAACGCCAAATCTCGTCGAGATCGATACGCTGCCGCATCGAAGGTGCATAGCGTCGATCATGTCGGAATGAAAGCCGGCAATCTCGCTGCGCCAATGCGCCGCTGCCTGTGAATCGGCTTCGACGGCACAACTTCATCAAATGCAGGAAGATCAGCCGAATATAGCTCTTGACCGCCGCAAGTTCGGATCGCCCCACGCTCTCGATCTCCTCGGCGACATTCTCGATATCGAGTTCGTTCGGAAGATTGCGCGCCATCGTGCCGAGCTTGCGGATCGCCGCCGCCTGCTGTTCGGACCACAACAGAATATCGTCGTCGTAAAGCGTCGGGCCACTCATCGAAAATCTCCGACGGATCTGCTGCGTCTCTCGTATCACCCAGCCGGCTCTGTTCCAATGCTGTCGCGATGAAAGAAGTAGACGGCGGTTCCGCGCGCGTTTTGGCGGCAACGCGCGTCATAACCCATATTTATAATATTTTGCCGCCTTTGAATTGCGAACCTCCTCGATAGCCGCTTCGAGATATTCTACCGCCTCACGATTACCAACCTGTCTTACGCGGGTCAGACGCTGGCTAGCTCGGCCCGATCCAATAGTTCGGGCTCTTCGCTCGCTATGTCTCTTAGCGCAGCAGCCGAGTGCGCACACTCTTCCGGGTCGTCGCTAACCAGGCGTGAAAAAAAGATTCGTAATACACCGGGCATTGAACGCACCAATGTTTTGAGGGCCGCGTTTGCCGGCGCTTGAACATACCAATCTTCGTTGAAAACCGAGAGCTTTAGTAGAATATCGACAGGCACTTGGTCAGGTGCGAAGTTTGCTAAGTCCATACAAATAGACGCAGCTGTCGAACGAACCGAAAAATCCTTATGAGACGCCATCTTTCGCAAAACCGAGTAGTCAACCAATCGAGGCGCGAGGGAGACACAGCTCTCGATTGTTGCCATGGCCGACCAAAAGATATCACCGTGGGAATCAACGTACGTTAGAAGTTTATCGAAGGTGGGGTTTCGGCCCAGAGTATCCGTTTTTCTCAGTATCTCGACCGCCGCCACTTGGGCGCTTGTATATCCCCGAGGGAAACGCTTGCAATGAGCTTATCGATGTTTGGGTCCTGACGGAAATCAGTCCGTTCCGCCTTGGATACGTCGAACTGGCCATATCGCAACTTCAGGATCTCAAGAACGGATTCAGCAGCAAAATCTGCACCCTTGGCATCCGCACTCACGTGAGCAACCGAGCGCCCCTGGAGATGCCACGGCAGATCGGTTATCGGCGTGTCATCGATTACAATCGGAACAATCAAAATCTTTTTCTCGGTGATCTCCCGGTTCGCGACAAAGTTCAGCTCGCGTTTACACCATTCTGACTGGAGAGATGCCTCAGAAATTATGAAGATCAAAAGATCGGTCGTTGCTAAGCCGCGTCCGACATGCTCAAGGATGTCATCGCCAACATGTATCTTCTCGCTATCAAGCCAAGCGCTTAGATCTAGTTCGCGAAGCCGCTCCGCAAGTAGTTGTGCAAACTCCTTGTCACGGTGGGAGTGACTTATGAAGGTTTGGCTTCAATTTATGTGAGTGTGGCAACTCCGTCGCAGGTCACACCAGCCGTTCTGCTCCACCGCCGCCCCGATGAAGGAGGCGAACAGCGGGTGCGGCGCGAACGGGCGCGATTTGAGCTCGGGATGGAATTGCACGCCGATGAACCACGGATGATTGACGTATTCGATGATCTCCGGGAGGAGCCCGTCGGGCGACATGCCGGAGAAGCGCATGCCGTGCTGTGCCAGCCGGTCCTTGTAGGCGGTGTTGACTTCGTAGCGGTGGCGGTGGCGCTCGGAAATCTCCTGGGCGCCGTAAATCTCGGCGACGCGGCTGCCGCGCTGCAGGATGGCGGGATAGGCGCCGAGCCGCATGGTGCCGCCGAGATCGCCGCCGGAACCGCGCGTCTGCAACTCGTTGCCCTTCATCCACTCGGTCATCAGGCCGACGATCGGCTCCGTGGTCGGGCCGAACTCGGTCGAGTTCGCCGCCTCGATGCCGCACAGATTGCGCGCCGCCTCGATCACGGCCATCTGCATGCCGAAGCAGATGCCGAAATACGGCACGTCGTGCTCGCGCGCGAACTGCGCGGCGCGGATCTTTCCTTCGGCGCCGCGCTGGCCGAAGCCGCCCGGCACCAGAATGCCGTCGACGTGCTCGAGAAACGGCGCCGGGTCCTCGTTCTCGAACACCTCGCTCTCGATCCAGTCGAGCTTGACCTTGACCTTGTTGGCGATGCCGCCGTGCGAGAGCGCCTCGATCAGCGACTTATAGGCGTCCTTCATGCCGGTATATTTGCCGACGATGGCGATGGTCACGTCGCCTTCCGGATTGCGGATGCGCGCGTTGATGCCGTGCCAGACGGCAAGATCGGGCGCGGGCGGAAACTCGATACCGAACGCGGCGAGCACTTCGTCGTCGAGGCCGCCGGCATGATAGGCCTCCGGCACGGCGTAGATGTTGTCGGCGTCGCGCGCCTCGATCACCGCGCTTTCGCGCACGTTGCAGAACAGCGCGAGCTTGCGCCGTTCGCTCTCGGGGATCGGCCGGTCGGTGCGGCAGAGCAGAATGTCGGGCTGAATGCCGATGGCGCGCAGTTCGCGCACCGAGTGCTGGGTCGGCTTGGTCTTGAGCTCGCCGGCCGAGGGGATGAACGGCATCAGCGTCAGATGGATGTAGACCGCGTGGTTGCGCGGCAGATCGTTGCCGAACTGGCGGATCGCCTCGAAGAACGGCAGCCCCTCGATGTCGCCGACGGTGCCGCCGATCTCGACCAGCACGAAATCGAACCCCTCGTTGCCGTCGCGGATGAAATCCTTGATGGCATTGGTGACGTGGGGGATGACCTGGATGGTGGCGCCGAGATAGTCGCCGCGCCGCTCCTTGGTGAGGATTTCCTGGTAGATGCGGCCGGTGGTGATGTTGTCCGCCCGCGTCGCCGGGCGGCCGGTGAAGCGCTCGTAATGGCCGAGGTCGAGGTCGGTTTCGGCGCCGTCGTCGGTGACGAACACCTCGCCGTGCTGGTAGGGCGACATCGTCCCCGGATCGACGTTGAGATAGGGGTCGAGCTTGCGCAGGCGGACCTTGTAGCCGCGCGCCTGCAGCAGCGCGCCGAGCGCCGCCGAAGCGAGACCCTTGCCGAGGGAGGAGACCACGCCGCCGGTGATAAAAATGTACCGCGCCATGGGACCTAACCTCTAACGCGGCTTCTCCGATTCGACGAGCGATTTTCGGGAATGGCTGCCGCGCGCCCGGCCAAAGCCCCTCAAAAACGGCGCAACGGCAATCCGTTACGCCGCAATCCTCACGCTGGAACGAAAGTGGGTCGATGATCCGCGCCGGGCAAGCCCTTTGGGCCTCCCCGCTCGGCTATTTCGACTGCGGTACCTGCGGCCCGCTCGGTGCCGGCGCCGGCGCATTGGCCGCCGGCGCGCCGCCGAGCTGGTCGAGCACGCCGCGGCCACTATGGCTCAGCGGCGCACTGCCCGGACCCGCTGGCGCTTCCTGGGTCACCGGCGCGCCGCCGGTATTGATGATGGACGTCGGCTTGCGGCCCATGCCGGCGAGCCATGACAAAGCGAGGCTGGTGATGAAAAACCCCACCGCCAGCAGCGCCGTCGTGCGGGTGAGCACATTGGCCGTGCCGCGGCCGGTCATGAAGCCGGAGCTCGAACTGACGAGGCCGCCGCCCTCGGATTTCTGCAACAGCACCACCCCGATGATGCCGAGGACGAGCATGAGGTGGATGACGATAATGACAGTCAGCATCGAGCATGATCCGTTTGCGGCCGCGGATCGCAACAGCGTCGGCGACCCGTCCCGTCCCCATATAGGAGGAGACGGCGGCCGTCTCTAGCCGATCCGCCGCGGGTTTTCCATGGGCGATCTTTGGGCGATCTTCGCGCGCTTATCATTGACGGCATTCGCGCCGGACTGCGCCAAATCCGCCGCGAGCGCCGTCGTAAGACCTAACGGTAAACACTTGCAATCGCCAGGAACTCCGCGGCGACGAGACTGGCGCCCCCGACCAGCGCGCCGTCGACGTCGGCGACCGTCAAGAGTTCCTTGGCGTTCGCCGGCTTGACCGAGCCGCCATAAAGGATGCGCACCCCCTGCCCGGCCGCGCCGAAGCGCGCGGAAAGCCGCGCGCGGATATGCCCGTGCACCTCGGCGACGTCGTCGGGCGTCGGGGTCAGCCCGGTCCCGATCGCCCAGACCGGCTCGTAGGCGATGACGAAATCGCCGTGATCCGGCACCGAGCCGTCCACCTGCGCCCCGACCACGGCCAATGCGCGCCCGGCTTCGCGCTCGGCGCGGGTCTCGCCGACGCAGACGATGGCGAGAAGGCCGGCACGGGCCGCCGCGACGGCCTTGGCGCGCACCGCCGCATCGGTCTCGCCGTGATATTGGCGGCGTTCGGAATGGCCGACGATGACGGCGGTCGCGCCGGCATCCTCGAGCATCTCGGCCGAGATGTCGCCGGTAAAGGCGCCCGCGGGCTGCGCATGGCAATCCTGGCCGCCGATCGCGACCGGCGATCCGCGCGCGATTTGGGCGAATTGCGCGATCAAGGTCGCCGGCGGGCACACCATCAGGTCGACGCCGGGCAGCGTTCGCGATCCGGCGATGATCTTTTCCAATTCGACGGCCGAACTCTCGAGGCCGTTCATCTTCCAATTGCCGGCGATCAGCGGGCGGCGCGTTGTCATTGTCGGCTCGATATTTTGGGTTCGATCTCGGGCGGTTGCGACAATGAGGCGTTAGCAGACCGCTTGCATCCCGAAAAGTGGCGATTTACGCAAGCAATCCCGTCAGTTGCGGGGCCGCGCCGCGATCCTTATGATGCGCGGCTTCCGTCCGGCCGTTGCGGCCGGCATCACACTTCAACGTTGGAACGAATGCTTCGAGGTATCCGCAACGCCTCCGCCAATTGGCTCGGCCGCACGGTCATGACCGTGGTCATGGGCCTGCTCGCCGCGAGCTTCGCGGTCTGGGGCATCAACGACATTTTCCGCGGCTTCGGCCGCTCGACGCTCGCCAAGGTCGGCGGCACCGAAATCTCGATCGAGGCGTTTCGGCAGGCCTACAACGACCGCCTGCAGCAGCTCGGCCGCCAGGCCGGCCGGCCGATCACGGCCGAGCAGGCCAAGGCGATCGGCCTCGATCGGCGGGTGCTGAGCGAGATGGTGGCCGAAGCCGCGCTCGATCAGCGGGCGCGCCAGATGCGGCTTGCCATACCCGACGCCGAAATCGTCAAGCGCATCACCGCCGACAAGACGTTCCAAAACTCGGCCGGCCAGTTCGACCGCATCCAGTTCGAGCAGCTGTTGCACAGCGCCGGCTACACCGAGCAGCGCTTCGTCGCCGAGCAGCGGCAGGTGATGCTGCGCCGGGCCATCGGCAACTCGCTGTCCGCCGCTATTCCGACGCCGAAGGCGTGGCTCGACGCCATCAATACGTTCCAGAACCAGGAGCGTACGATCGCCTATGTGACGCTCGGCGCGGCCCAGGCGGGCGATATTCCGCAGCCGAGCGACGCGGACCTGAAGAAATATTTCGAGGCGCACAAGTTCCTGTTCCGCGCGCCGGAATACCGCAAGATCGTCACCGTCCAGCTGACGCCGGAAGCGTTGGCGAAATGGATGGAAATCTCCGAGCCGGACGTCAAGGCGGTCTACGACGCGCATCCCGACAAGTACGGCACGCCGGAGCGGCGCCACGTCGAGGAGATCGTGTTTCCGAACGCAGGCTGACGCCGAAGCCGCCGAAACCAGCCTCAAAAGCGGCCTGAGCTTTGCCGCGCTCGCCGCCGAGCGCGGGCTGAAGCAACAAGACACCGATCTCGGCACCGTGACGAAGTCAGCCCTGGTCGATCCGGCCGTCGCCGACGCCGCCTTCGCGCTCAAGGAGGGCGAAGTCAGCGCGCCGGTCAAAGGCCGGTTCGGCACCGTCATCGTCACCGTCACCAAGATCGAGCCGGGCGCGACCAAGACGCTCGCCGAAGCCGCTCCGCAGATCCGCAACGAGATCGCGCTCGAGCGCGCCAAGGCCGAGGTGCGCGAGCCTGCACGACAAGATCGAGGACGAGCGCGGCGGCGGCGCCTCGATCGAACAGGCGGCGGCCAAGTTCAAGCTGCCGGTCGTCACCCTTGCGGCGGTCGACCGCTCCGGCCGCGACCCGAGCGGCAAGCTCGTCGCCGACTTTCCCCATGCCGGCGACGTGATCAGCGCCGCCTTCGCCTCCGACGTCGGCGTCGACAACGATCCCGTTGCGACCGACGGCGGCTACATCTGGTACGACGTCGCGAGCGTTTCGCCGGCGCACGACCGCACGCTCGACGAGGTCAAGAGCCAGGTCGAGCAAGGCTGGCGCCAGGACGAGGTCGCGACACGGCTGCAGGCCAAGGCGGCCGACCTCGTCGACAAGCTCAAGGGCGGCACCGCGCTCGACGCGCTCGCCAAGACCGATGGCCTCAGCGTTGCCACCGCCGACAAGCTCAAGCGCGGTCAAACCGGAACGCTGTCGCCGCGGGCGATCGAAGCGGTCTTTCGCACCGCCAAGGATGGTTTCGGCAGCGCCGGCAACAAGCCGGACGAATGGATCGTGTTCCGCGTCACCGACGTGACCACGCCGGCCCTCGACCCCAATTCGCCCGAAGCGAAGCGGCTCGACGAGGTGGTCGGGCGCCAGATTTCCGACGACGTGTTCGCCGAATACGTCGCCGCGCTCGAGGACGAACTCGGCACCAACGTCAATCAGGCGGCGCTGGCGCAGGCGGTGAGCGGCGGCGCGCCGACGGATACCGAGTAGTCGATGCACATCGAGCCTTCGGAGGCGGCGTTCGCCAAGCATTACGCCGCCGGCGAGCCGCAGGTGGTATGGACGACGCTCGTCGCCGACCTGGAAACGCCGGTCTCCGCGTTTCTGAAAATCGCCGGCGCGCGCGCCGGCGGCGCGCCGATGAGCTTTTTGCTCGAATCGGTCGAAGGCGGCGAAGTGCGCGGGCGATACTCGATCATCGGGCTCGAGCCCGACTTGATTTTCCGCGTCATCGGGCGGCGCGCCGCGATCAACCGCGCACCGCAAAGCGATCCCGACGCCTTCACGCCGACGCCGCAGCCGCCGCTCGAAGCGATGCGGGCCTTCATCGCCGAAAGCCGCATCGCGCTGCCGGACGGTCTGCCGCCGATGGCGGCCGGCGTGTTCGGCTATCTCGGCTACGACATGGTGCGGCTGATGGAGGATACGCTCGGCGAACCGGGGCCGGACCCGATCGGCATTCCCGATGCGATTTTGATCCGCCCGACCATCGTCGTCGCCTTCGACGCGGTGGAGGACATGATCACGATGGTGACGCCGGTGCGGCCGCAGTCCGGCGTCGGCGCCAAGGCGGCGCTGACCCGCGCCGCGGAACGCTTGGCCGCCGTCGTCGATGCGCTCGACCGCCCACTTGAAAAAGCGGCGGCTGACATCGACGCCGGCCCGCTCGCCGTGGCGCCGCGCTCCAACACGACGCCGGACGACTACAAGCGCATGGTGCTCACCGCCAAGGAGTACATCGCCGCCGGCGATGTTTTTCAGGTCGTGCTGTCGCAGCGCTTCGAGGCGCCGTTTTCGCTCTCCCCGTTCGCGCTCTATCGCGCGCTGCGTCGCGTCAATCCGTCGCCCTATTTGTTTTTCCTCGATTTCGGCGGCTTCGCGGTCGCGGGCTCGAGCCCGGAAATTTTGGTCAAGGCGACCGGCGGCACCGTCACCATCCGCCCGATCGCCGGCACGCGGCCGACGCGGCGCGACGCCGCACGAGGACAAGGCGCTCGAAGAGGAATTGCTCGCCGACCCCAAGGAGCGCGCCGAGCATCTGATGCTGCTCGATCTCGGCCGCAACGATGTCGGCCGCGTCGCCGCGATCGGCACCGTCACCGTCACCGACCAGTTCTTCATCGAGCGCTACAGCCAGGTGATGCACATCGTCTCCAATGTCGAGGGCAAGCTGCGCGCGGATTGCGATCCGCTCGACGCGCTGGCGGCGGGCTTTCCCGCCGGCACGGTGTCGGGCGCGCCGAAGGTGCGCGCCATGCAGATCATCGACGAACTGGAGAAGGAAAAGCGCGCGCTCTATGCCGGATGCGTCGGTTACTTCTCCGCCGGCGCCGACATGGACACCTGCATCGTTCTGCGCACCGCGCTGATCAAAGACGGCGTCATGTACGTCCAGGCCGGCGCCGGTATCGTCGCCGACAGTGACCCGGAGGCCGAGCTGCAGGAATGCATCAACAAGGCGAAAGCGCTGTTCCGCGCGGCGGAAGAGGCCAAGCGCTTCGCCAGCGCCGCGCGGCGGGGGCAGTGACGACGCCCTACTCGCCCGTCCAGTGCGGTGCGCGCTTGGTCAGAAACGCGTCCAGGCCTTCGCGGAAATCGCGGCTCGTGTAGCACATCAGGATCAAATCCTTGTCCTCGTCGCGCGCGATCGGGCGCTGCAGCCGCAGCAGCGCTTGTTTGGTGGCGGCGAGCGTGAGCGGCGCGTGGCTGGCGATCTGCGCCGCGAGTTCGTCGGCCCGCCGCTCCAAAGCCGGCATGTCCTCGACCACCTCGTTGAGGAGACCGGCGGCGGCGGCCTCTTCGGCGCCGAGGAGCCGGGCGGTGAAGATGATGTCCTTCACCCGCGCCGGTCCGAGTAGCGCGTTGAGCCGGTTCAAATTCGCCATCGACAGGCAATTGCCGAGCGTGCGTGCGATTGGAAAGCCGATTTTCGCGGTCGTGGTCCCGATGCGCAGATCGCAGCACGCCGCAATGCCGGCGCCGCCGCCGGTGCAGGCCCCGCTGATCGCGGCGATGGTCGGCACCCGGCATTGCTCGATCTTCGTCAGCACGCGATCGAGCCGCGCCTCGTATTCGATCGCCTGTTCGGGCGTGGTGAAGGCGCGGAACTGGTTGATGTCGGTGCCGGCGGCGAACGCCTTGTCGCCGGCGCCCCGCAGCACCAGCACCTTGAGCGAGCGGTCGCGATCGGCCTTTTCGCAGATCTTCGCCAGCCCCTCGTACATCTCGAATGTGAAGGCGTTGCGGGCCTGCGGGCGATTGAAGGTGACCTTGCCGATGCCGTCGCGGGTCTCGAACAGAAGGTCGTTTGAAGTAGCAGACTGGTCCATGCGCGATCGATCCGCCTCGTTGGTTACCGACTTTGCGAATGTTACATCCGCGCCGCACAAACTGGCGAGCCCGCCAGCCGAATCCCAGGGCAAGAGCGTATAATTTACCGTTCGTTATTTCCCTATCGTTTAGTTTCATCAAGTTTGCATCGAGATCGAACGATGTCGGAGCGTGCCGGAGTGCTTCGTGCGCTGTTACTTTGGCTTGTCATCGGCGTCGCCGGCTTGGTGGGAAGCATCAGCGCCGCGGCGCCGAAGGATGCCGGGGGTGTCGCCGCCATATTCCCTCCATGGTGGTCGGCGTCACGCGCTTTCGCGGCCGCCGCGAGCGCCGGCGATGTGCTCGACGGCGGGGCCTATGGCTTCGTTCTTATCGTCCAATCCCGACGTCCCGGACTTGGCGCGCGCCTTCGCGCCGCGGGCGCACTCTTCCTTCTCAATCCGCTTGCAGTCGGCGGTTGCCGGCCAGCCGTGACGAGGCCCCAAAATGCCTGACGCTACTTTCGATCTTCAAAACCTGCGGCGCAAAGCGCGCTGGCTCATTCTGGCGACGATCTGGCTGCAGCCCGTCCTGATCGCCGGCGCGTGCTGGACGTACGGCGCGTCGCTGCTGTACCCGGTCGCAACGGCATTGGCGATTGCAGGCGCCGCGCAGGCGGCCGCCTATTGGGACCGCGACGGCACTCAGTCTCGCATCGTCGCAGGCGTCGCGCTGATGGCGCTGATCTCGATCCTGGTCGCGGCGTTCAGCGAACAGAACATGCAAGTCGACATGCATATGTACTATTTCGCGGCCTTGGCTCTCTTAGTGGCGAGCTGCGATTGGAAAGTCATCGCCGCCGCCGCCGCGACCGTTGCGGTACACCACACCGTGTTGAATTTTCTGCTGCCGGCGTTGGTCTATCCTGGCGGTTCCGATTTTTTCCGGCTGGCCCTCCACGCGATCATCCTGGTGCTCGAGGCGAGCGCGCTCATCTGGCTGGCCGTGACGCTGGAAAAGACGTTCCGCGCGGTTCAAGCGGAAGCCGCACGCGCAGAGAGCAATCGCCAAACCGCCGAAAAAAGCCGTGCCGAGGCCCTGGCGGCTGCAGCCGAGATTGAAGCCGCGCATCGTCTGCGCGAACAAGATCAGGCGCGCGCGGTCGACGAGCGGGCACGCGCGAACAGGGAACGAATGCGAGCGATGGAGGGAATCTCCAAGTCCGTGAAACAGAACGCCGCCAATGCGACGGAGGCCGATCAGGTCGCCGCTTCAACCTGCGCGGTGGCGGACCGCGGCGGCCTCGTCGTCGCGCAGGCGGTCGAGGCGATGTCGCGCATCGCCGAACTCCTCGCACAAGATCGCCGACATCATCGCCGTCATCGACGAGATCGCGCGGCAGACCAATCTGCTCGCGCTCAACGCCGCCGTCGAAGCGGCGCGGGCCGGCGAAGCCGGCCGCGGCTTTGCCGTCGTCGCCACCGAAGTCCGCGATCTGGCCCAGCGCTCCTCGCAGGCGGCCAAGGACATCAAGACTCTGATCAGCAACAGTTCCGGTCAGGTGAAGGAGGGTGTGGCCCTCGTCAACTCGGCCGGCAGTTCGCTCGGCGAGATCGTCGAATCGATCAAAAAGGTCGCGGGCATCGTCTCGGGCATCGCCGCGGCCAACCACGAGCAGGCGGCAGGGCTCGAACAGATCAACCGGGCGCTTGGTTCCGATGAGTCGTCGCGCCGATCCGCGAGCGTGAAGCCGCACACGGCTCACCCTTTTTCGGAGGATGAAGACGCCGATATGATGGCTGCGTAGCGTTCGCCGAGGTGGCAAGGGCGATGATGCGACGGACGCGCCGTTCGCCCCCGGTCCCGCGCTTGCGGGCGGGCGCTCGCCGGTTCTAAGGTGGGCGCGGAGCGATATCCAAATCATGCCCCCTCGGTCTGCCGCAGTTGCAGTCGCCTACGCGCTCGGCATTGGCCTGTTCGCGCCGATGATCGCTTCGGATTGTTCGCCGGCACACGCTCAATCGGCCGACTTGCTTTTGTGCGACCGGATTGCCGCGGACCCGACCGATCCGGACAAGCCGCCGGAGGTCAAGGGCATCGTCACGATCGCGCCGACCGACATCGCAACCGCGATCAAATTTTGCCGGCAGGCGTCCAGGGCGTCGCGCCGGGGGCTGTTCGAGCTTGGCCGCGCCTATGCCGCCGGACAACAGTGGCCGGAAGCCGTCGCTGCGTATCGCAAGGCGACGGACAAGGGCAGCACGGCAGCCATGATCGAACTCGGCACTTTGCTGTCGAGCGGATCGGGCGTCGCCAAGGACCTCGACCAAGCGCGGAGCTTGTTCGCGCGCGCCGCCGGGGCCGGCAACCCCTTGGGCGCCACCAAATTGGCCGCCCTGACCGCCAGTGGCGGCGCGCCATCGGATTCCGGCCGAGGCGCGCGCCTTGCTGGTCAAGGCGGCGGAAACAAATTCCGCGGAAGCGCAATATCAGCTCGGCGTGATGATGGCGGAGGGGACCGGCGGCCCGAAGGACGAGATCGGAGCGCGAGCGCTGTTCGAGAAGGCCGCGGCGCAAAACCATCCCGAGGCCTTGGACTGGATGGGTTCGTTCGCCGAACAAGGCCGCGGCGGTCCGCAGGATTCGGCGGCCGCCAAGGCCTATTATGAACGGGCGGCGGCATTGGGCAACGAAGACGCCAAGGCCGCGCTCGCGCGGATGAAGTGTCCGTTCGTCCTCAAGGACAAGCGCGGCAACGTCGTGACGAATTTGTGCTTCTGATCCGACCCCAACGGAATGCCGCATGAAACGCCCCGAGGACAGCACGAACCCGGCCGAGATCGTTGCGTTCTGGCGCGAGGCCGGGCCCAAGCGATGGTTCGCGCCGGACGATGATTTCGACGGCCTGGTCCGGTCGCGGTTTCTGGCGCCGCACGAAGCGGCGGCCCGCGGGGAGCTTGCGGCATTCGAGGATACGGCGGAAGGCGCCCTCGCCCTCCTCATTCTGCTCGACCAGTTTCCCCGCAACATGTTCCGCGGCAGCGCGCGGGCGTTCGCGACCGATGCGCTCGCCCGCGGCGTCGCCGACCGCGCGCTCGCGCGCGGCTTCGACGCGGCGACCGACGCGACGATGCGGCCGTTCTTCTATCTGCCTTTCATGCATTCGGAAACTTTGGCTGACCAGGACCGCTGCGTCGCGTTTTACGTGGCGCTCGCCGACGAGGGGCAATTGCGTTACGCGCACGAGCATCGCGACATCATCGCGACCTTCGGGCGATTTCCCCATCGCAACCGCACGCTCGGCCGCGCCACGACGGCCGCGGAGCGGAAGTTTTTGGATGACGGCGGATTCGCGGGGTAATTCGTTCATTGCGCGGAGCGAAGCGACGAAGCAATCCAGAGTTGCTGCCGCCGACTCTGGATTGCTTCGCTTCGCTCGCAATGACGAGCCGGTCCGATCGGCTTCGCCTTCTGCACGCGCCACGGCCTTATTGTTATTTCTTCACGCCGCCGTCCCGGTGGATCGGATCGACCCACAGCACGGTCTGCGGCTTTTCGACCGGCTCGATATCGAGATTGACGGCGATCGCCTCGCCGTCGCTGCGCACCAGGACGCACTCCAGGATTTCGTCCGGTGAGGCATTGATCTCCTGATGCGGCACGTAAGGCGGCACGAAGATGAAATCGCCGGGCCCCGCTTCGGCGACGAACTGCAGATGCTCGCCCCAGCGCATGCGCGCCTTGCCGCGCACCACATAGATGATGCTTTCCAGATGCCCGTGATGATGCGCGCCGGTTTTGGCGTCCGGCTTGATCGTCACCGTCCCCGCCCACAGCTTCTGCGCGCCGACGCGGGCGAAGTTGATCGCCGCCTTGCGGTCCATGCCGGGCGTCGAGGGCACGTTGGGATCGAGCTCACTGCCGGGGATGACGCGCACGCCGTCGTGCTTCCAGCGGTCGGCGGCCTCCGTGGAATGTGGATGATCGTGATGTTGAGCCATGACGTTTGATACCACAACATCTATGGCGTTTCACACCACAAAAGGCCCGGGACTTGCGTCCCGAGCCCGCCGCGACCACCCGCGTTCGATCAATAGCCCCACCAATTGAAGCGCCAGACCAGCTCGGTCGAAACCATCTGGGTGGACTTCAGCGAGTTGAGCGCAGCGCTTCCGGCGATTGCCGGCAGGCCGGTCAAAGAAGCGTTGGCGCGGCCATATTGCCCGTAACGATATTCCGTCTTGAGGAACAGGCCGCGGATCGGCAGCCAATCGAACGCATATTCGAAACCGCTGCCGACGAACCAGCCATTATAGGTCTGAGCGGCCAAGCCTACGCCGGCGGCCCCGCCACCGGCAATCGCAGTGTTATAATTGAATGAGTTAAAGCGAGCCTGCGACCAGCCGCCGTCGAAATAGGCGAGAACGCGCGGCGAGACCAGAGCGCCGAGGCGGGCGCCGCCGGCCCACGAGGCCAATTCGCGCTCGTTGCCGACCAGTCCCGGAATCGTCGACGCGTTGCCCGTAAGGCTGCCGGCCTCGTAGTCGCCGAACGCCCCGACGACGGCGGCCACGTTCAAGATCGGCGCAGTGAACTGGTAATCGCAGCCGAACTGACCCTGGCCGAACCAACCGGCGCCGCCGCCCGTTTCGGACGCCGTCAACGGCATGCCGCCGACCGTGACAAAGCTGTCCTGGTTCCACATCCCGTAACCGCCGCCGGCGCCGACATAACAGCCGGTCCAGCTGTACGCCGGCGCGGGCGGCGGCGCTTTGTAGACAGGCGCAGGCATCGGCAAGTCGGCGGCGTTCGCGGAACCCAATACCGCCGACGTCCCGAGAGCCGCGATCAACAAAATCCGCACCATCATTGGTTCCCCCATTGGTCGCGTGATCAACAAATAAGACATATCAGATTTTATGCGTGATTTCTGTGTTATTTCTGTCACGCCGACTGCTTATCTGGCCCCTGGTAGCGACGTACCAATCAAACAAATATTTGTTCGGCGCGCGCGACCGCGGCGATTGCTCGAAAATCCAATGCGCGTCTGCCGCTGCCAACGTGCGAGTCCGTGCCGATTTTGGCAACCCATCGCGCGCCGATAATCGCCGCGGTCGTGAAAAACGCCGCGCAACATGCGCCGTGTCGGGCTTCTGATGCCGGCATGTACCGAAGACCAATCAAACAAACGAAATCGGAGGATGGACGAAGCGATTCGATTGGCCCCGCGCGCGGCGACGGCGGGGCTATCGCCACCGTTCCGCTACCACCATCGTCTCCAGCGGGAGCGATAGCCCCAACGGCCGCCCAGGAGGCGAAGCAGGAACAGGAACACGATGGCGCCGATAAACGCGTTGACGACGAGCGCGACGATGCCGACGCCAAGGTGAATGCCGAGGCGCGGCATCAGCCAGTCGCCGATGAAGGCGCCGATCAGTCCGACGATCAGATCGCCGATGAGGCCAAATCCGCCGCCCTGCATCACCCTGCCGGCCAGCCATCCGGCGAGAATACCGACGATAATGATGATCAGCAGGCTTTGATTGGAAAGATACATCGCCGCTCTCCGGGCTGAAGCGCCGGCTCGCTAATCCGGCCGCGTCTCAATAGTTCCGCAGGCGATGCTTTATGCGTGTTCAAGAAAGTGCTCGCCGCCGGCGTCGCTCTCCCGGTGCGGCGCATAAGGGCGGCACGACAATGAAACAGCGTTGGTTGCGTTGCGTGGCTTTGCTTCGGCGGTGAATGGCAGCATTCGTTAAAATTGAAAATGTCTCTTGACGCATCATACTGGTTGTATAATACCTTAGATAGTAATGACGCCACCAATATCTCCATAAATTGTAACAATTCTGTCGCTTGACCCACCAGCGAGGGAGGGAAAACCATGAAACGGCTGCTGCTTTTCGCGTTGACGCTCGGATCGCTCACTTATCTTGTCGTCGGTGAAACCGGCGGCATGTTCCCGACCCCCGCCTTGGCGCAATCGTCCGCCTGCGCCTTCCCCACCGCCGTTTCACCCACGATGGAGGAGACGGCCTGGAAACTCTTCGTTGCCGCGAACTGCTCGGCCGGCGGGACGCAGCTCGTCTGGGAGACATGGATCGAGCAGTCGAAGCTCTATCCCGCCTCCGGAACGACCGGCCCCACGGCGGCCGCTGCCCCCGCAAGGCGGCTCCACGGCAGCCCTTTGGCCGCAAGATTGGCGCAGGTCCGCAGGGGATTAACCGCCGCTCTTACACCCAGTTCGCAGTGCAATCCGATGGGGGGCCCGCCCCCCAACGTCAAGCCGGGCGCCACGATCTGCGAAGAGGTCCACATCAATCCCGACGCCGCCGGCTATGTGACCGGTAACGGTTATCAGGTTCGCCCGGGACAGGAAGCGGCGGCCCAAAAAGGAACGGACATTGAATTTCCCCCGTCGGCCATCGAGATCAAGGTCGATTGGATCCCGGCGACCGATTTCGCCACGCCCTTCACCTGCAATAACCCGCCGGCCGGCATTCACGTCGATACCATCGACGGCGTCTGTTACGCCATGGCCGGCATGCACATCTCTTCGAAACTGTTGAAGAACTGGCTTTGGGCCACGTTCGAGCCGCAGAGCATGGTGACCAATCCGTTGCGCTGCATCACCTTCGGCGATTGCCACGACCAATGGGGTTCCAACCCGGCGGTCTCGAGCGGCGGTACGGCTGGATTTACCCAGCTTACGCCGGCGCTGCACGACCTCATGTCCGAGGCCAAGCTGGCGCCGGAGTTTCTCAACTACCGTCTCGACGGCGTGCAAACCGAATTTACGCTCCCGGGCGGTCAACCGACCTATCTCGGCAATTCCATCATCGAGGGCGAAAATGTCGGCATGTACAACACCGTTTCGTGCATCACGTGTCACTCGGTCTCATCGATCGAGAACAACGGCGTCGACGGCATCACCGAGCTGAACCCAATGGTCGGTCCGCAGTACAAGTTGCCCTCCTCGAGTTGGGTTTACCGCGACTTCGCCTGGTCGATGGGATTGGCGTGCCCGCAGGTTCCGAACGGCGGCGGCCTTCAGACCTGCCGGTAGAACAGCAGCCAGCCGGTCTGGCTAAACCGCTTTGAGATTCAAAAAGGGAGCGAGTGCGCTCGCCCCCTTTTTGACCGCCGCCCCAAAGGCGGTTCTCTTCAGAGGCGTCAGGTCAAGCCATGAACGCGACGCGTATCGTCTGACGAACGTCCGGGTTGGATGCAGGCGGCAGTTCGATTTCACTCCCCGCCATTCTCCTCGCCCTCCTCCGACAGCCGCTCGACCGACGCCACTTTCTCGCCCTCGGCGGTCGAGAACACGATGACGCCCTGCGTCGAGCGGCCGGCGATGCGGATGCCGTTGACGGGGCAGCGGATCAATTGGCCGCCGTCGGTGACCAGCATGATCTCGTCGCTCTCTTCCACCGGGAACGAGGCGACCAGCCGGCCGTTGCGCTCCGTGACCGCCATGGCGACGATGCCTTTGCCGCCGCGGTTGGTGGTGCGGTATTCGTAGGACGAGGTGCGCTTGCCGAAACCTTTTTCGGAGATCGTCAGCACGAACTGCTCGGCTTCGGACATCACCACGTAACGCTGCTCGCCGAGCTCGATCGCGCCTTCGGCTTCCTCGCCGTCCGCGGCTGCGCCGTTGTCCTCGGCGTCGCCGTTGCCGCCGCGCCGCACCGCGCTGGCGCGCTTGAGATAGGCCACGCGTTCGTCGGCGCTCGCCTCGACATGGCGCAGGATCGCCAGCGAAATCAACTTATCGCCGTCCGCGAGCGTGATGCCGCGCACGCCCATCGAGGTGCGGCCCTGGAACACCCGCACATCGTCGACGGCGAAGCGGATGCACTGGCCGGCGGCAGAGGTGAGCAGCACGTCGTCGTTCTCGGTGCAGATCTGCACGTCGACGATGGCGTCGCCCTCGTCGAGCTTCATGGCGATGATGCCGGAGCGCCGCACGTCGGCGAAATCCGACAGCTTGTTCCGCCGCACCGTGCCGCGCGTGGTCGCGAACATCACGTCGAGCTTGTCCCAAGTCTTTTCGTCCTCGGGCAGCGGCATGATGGTGGTGATGGCCTCGCCCTGCTCCAGCGGCAGAATGTTGATCAAGGCCTTGCCGCGCCCCTGCGGCGCCGCCTGCGGCAGCCGCCAGACTTTCTCCTTGTAGGCCTTGCCGCGCGAGGAGAAGAACAGCACCGGCGCATGGGTCGAGGCGACGAACAGCCGCGTGACGAAATCCTCCTCGCGCGTCTGCATGCCGGCGCGGCCCTTGCCGCCGCGGCGCTGCGCCCGGTAGGTCGAGAGCGGCACGCGCTTGACGTAGCCGGCGTGCGACACGGTGACGACCATGTCCTCGCGCTGGATCAGATCCTCGTCTTCCATCTCGCCTTCCTGATCGATGATCACGGTGCGGCGAGGCGTGGCGAACTCGGTCTTGATGGCGGTGAGTTCGTCCTTGACGATGGTTTGGATCCGCGTGCGCGAGCGCAGAATTTCGAGATATTCGGCGATCTCGGTCGCGAGCTTGTCGAGCTCGGCCTGGATCTCGTCGCGGCCGAGCGCGGTCAGCCGCTGCAGCCGCAGATCGAGGATGGCCTTGGCCTGCTCGGCCGAGAGCCGCGTGGTGCCTTCCGGCGAAACCACGTGGCGCGGATCGTCTATCAGCGTGACCATGGCGGCGACGTCGCGCGCCGGCCAGTCGCGCGCCATCAATTGCTCGCGCGCCTCGTTGGCGTCCTTGGCGGCGCGGATGAGGCGGATGACCTCGTCGATATTGGCGACCGCGATGGCGAGCCCGACCAGGATATGGGCGCGGTCGCGCGCCTTGCCGAGCAGATGCTTGGTGCGCCGATAGACCACCTCCTCGCGGAACGCGATGAACGAGGTGAGGAGGTCTTTCAGATTCATCACCAGCGGCCGACCGCCGTCGAGCGCCACCATGTTGGCGCCGAACGAGGATTGCAGCGCGGTGAAGCGGTAGAGCTGGTTGAGCACCACGTCCGGCACCGCATCGCGGCGCATCTCGATCACTACGCGGTAGCCGTCGCGGTCGCTTTCGTCGCGCAGCGCCGAGATGCCCTCGATCTTCTTGTCGCGCACCAGTTCGCCGATGCGCTCGACCAGATGGGCCTTGTTCACCTGATAGGGAATCTCGCTGACGATGATGGCCTCGCGGTCGCCGCGCAGCGCCTCGAATTCGACC
Source organism: uncultured Pseudomonadota bacterium (assembly GCA_963745155.1). Taxonomy (GTDB): domain Bacteria; phylum Pseudomonadota; class Alphaproteobacteria; order Rhizobiales; family Xanthobacteraceae; genus BOG-931. The sequence goes on from CAVUWO010000021.1 coordinate 46,856, forward strand.
TTGCCGCGCATGACGATGCCGCCGCGGCCGAGATGATAGGCGGCGCGGATGCCGGCGCGGCCGAGGATGATGCCGCCGGTCGGAAAATCCGGCCCCGGCACGAACGCCATCAATTCGTCGATGGTCAGCGCCGGATTGTCGATCAGCGCGATGCAGGCGTCGATCACCTCGCCGAGATTGTGCGGCGGGATGTTGGTCGCCATGCCGACCGCGATCCCGCCGGCGCCGTTGACCAGAAGATTGGGAAAGCGCGCCGGCATCACCACCGGCTCGCGCTCGGAATTGTCGTAGTTCGACTGGAAATCGACGGTATCCTTGTCGAGATCCTCGACCAGGGAGCCTGCGACCTTCTGCAGCCGCACCTCGGTGTAGCGCATGGCCGCCGGCGCATCGCCGTCGACCGAGCCGAAATTGCCCTGCCCGTCGATCAGCGGCAGGCGCATGGAGAAATCCTGCGCCATGCGCACCAGCGCGTCGTACACCGCCTGGTCGCCGTGCGGGTGATATTTACCGATGACGTCGCCGACGACGCGGGCCGATTTGCGGTACGGCTTGTTCCACTCGTAGCCGTTCTCGTGCATCGAATAGAGGATGCGCCGGTGCACCGGCTTGAGGCCGTCGCGCGCGTCCGGAAGCGCGCGCGCCACGATCACGCTCATGGCGTAATCGAGGTAGCTCTTCTTCATCTCCTCGGTGATCGAAACCGGGCGAATGTCGGAAGGCCCACTATCGGACGGCGGGATATTTTCCTGGTCTGTCAAGGCGAAGTCCTAAAACGAATCCGGCGGTCTTTTGTTGCGATTTGCATAGCCGATCCGGGGCTGCAAAGCCACCCGAAACGCCATCCCATACATATGATTTTAATGCGGTATTTCAATGGCTTGTGCGCCCGGAGCGCACCCGCGGCATGGGCTTCGAAAATCGCAATGACGGGGCCCTTGAAATTGGCCCTTGCAATTGGCTGCGGCTGAGGGGCGCCAATGCCTAAGCCCGGCCACCCCGCTTTGACCGCGGCGCGTTTGCAATCTATCTCGGCAAGCGGCGGCGCGGACTTCGGCGGGTCGGGCTGACGCGGGCGGAGCCGAGGGCGAACAAATGGCACGTGATTTTCTCGTTTCCGCACTGGTTACGCTGTTCGTCGTGGTCGATCCGATCGGCCTGGTGCCGACCTTCATCGGCATCACCCACGGCCTGTCGCAGGCGTACCGGCGCCAGGTCGCGGCGCGCGCGGCGCTGATCGCGGGCGCGATCCTGATCGGCGCCGCGCTCATCGGCGACCGTCTGATCGATGCGCTCGGCATCTCGATCCCGGCCTTCCGCATCGCCGGCGGGCTGCTGCTGTTCTCGATCGCCTTCGAGATGCTGTTCGGCGTGCGCATGCGCCGCGAGGGCCAGGCCGCCGAAGAAGCGGTCGAAGAGCACGTGCGCAACATCGCCGCCTTTCCGCTGGCCATACCGCTGCTCGCCGGCCCCGGCGCCATCACCGCGACCGTGCTGCTCGCCGGGCGCGCCGACGGCAGTCTCATGCTGATCGGTCTGCTGATCGCGGTGGTGGCGCTGGTGGCGGCGGCGTGCTTCGCGACGTTCCTCATGGCGGCGCGCATCAGCCGCCTCCTCGGCACCACCGGCAATGTCGTGGTGTCGCGCCTGTTCGGCGTCCTCCTTGCCGCGCTCGCCGTGCAATACGTCGTCGACGGCATCCGTGCCGTTTTGTCCGGCTGACCCGCGCACCGCGCCCGCGCGCTAAGTTTTCATTAACTACAATTCCTTACCTTCGCTTTACGTACTTTCACCCGCGATCAACGCGCAGGAGAGCTTCCGATGGCCATTGCCGCGATGTCCCCGCCGGCATTCAAACGACGAGCCAGCAGTCGATGCAGACGGTCGGCCAGCACAAGCATGGCCGCGCGTCGCTCAGCGACATCGACGCGCAGGGATCGAGCGTCGCGACGGCGGCGAGTTCGACCGGCAAGATCGGCAGCAAAATCGACGTCAGAGCCTAAGTGCGGCGAGCCGATCAATAATTCGATGCAGCAGCATCAAACAGTCCCGCTTCAGCAACCCGAATACCGCGTCCGCGCGGCGGTGCCGTCGGACATCCCCGCGCTGATGCGGCTCAAGCGCGCGCTCGCGGCCGGCGAGGACGGTCTGCACGTCGTTCGCGCCAGCGAAGCCGACTGGCTGCGCGACGGTTTTGGACCGCATGCCGGCTTCACCGCCTTCGTCGCCGAGGACGCCGCTGGCGTTGTGATCGGCATGACGACGTGCAGCCGCCGCATCGTCACCGGCTGGAACGGCCCGGTGATGTTTCTGCAGGACCTTTATGTCGAGGCGCCCTACCGGCGCAACGGCGTCGCTCAGGCGCTGGTCGCCCGCGTCGCCGCGCTCGCGCACGCGATCGGCAGCCCGATCGTCGAACTCACGGTGCGCTCCGACAATCCGGCCGGACAACAGTTCTATCAGAACAACGGCTTCATGCCGGTGCCGCAGTGCCTGACCTACGTGCTGGCCGGCCCGGCGCTCGTCGCGCTAGCCGGCCGAGCGCATAAGGACGAGCTGCCTCTCGCCGGCTGACCTACAGCCGCGCCAGATGCGTGTGGTGCAGATCCGACAGCAGCGTCAGGTGCTCGTTGATCATGCCAAGCACGAGCTTTGTCGTGTTCACGGTTTCGGGATCTTTCCCGGTCTTCAGATAATCCTGCTGAATTGTGCGCAGCATTTCGTGGCCCTTGATTTGGGCGGCGACGAATTCGCGATCGAAGGCTTCCCCCGGCTTCATCTGCTTGAGCCGAGCGATCGCCTGCGCGACCTCCGCGGGCGGCGCTGGCGGCTCGAGGCTCGGGTCCATGGATTTGAGCACTTCGCCGACCGTGACCTGCTCGTCGTACTCGAACTGGGCGAATTCCTTGACCTTGGCGCCGCGCGCCTTTTCTTTGGCGATATCGGCCATCTCGAGCGAGGCATGACCGATTTGCGCGGTCTTCTCGGCGTGCGTCTTTTCGGCCTCACCCAGCGCCGAGGTGGAACCGGACGGGGCATCGGCCGCCAAGCTGGTCTGCGCAAACGCCGGCATCGATGCCGCGGCCGCGGCGGCCGCAAGAAGTACGAGTTGTCGATTCATGGGAAGATCTCCTGGTTCCCGGGGTTCCCGGATTGCCCCCCACGGCCGCTGCCGAACAACGCCGTCAGGGCGATGGAGTTTCGGCTGCGGCGGCCGAGATCGCGGGATTCCGGCCGGACGATCTTCCCCGCGCCGGGCGCGTACGCAGCCGGCGAGCCTCCCGCTATCGCTCCAACAAATAGTCGACCTTGCCGCTGTAGAGGTCGTAACGCGCCGGCAGGACGGCGACGCCGTGGTCACGGATGAAGTGAGCGACGATCTCGCTTACCGTCGCGATCTGGGACGCGGTTCGCATCGGCGTTTTCGCGCACGGTGTTGTCGACGAAATCGCCGGGCTTGCCACGAACGGCGAGCGCTGACGGCACGATGGCGCCGAGCATCGGGCCGATCGCGCCCGGGAAAGTGGCGTGCTTGTCGACGATGTCGCAGGCCGCCCCGACCGCGCCGCAGTTCTGGTGACCGAGCACGACGACGAGCCGCACGCCGAGATGCTCGACGCCGTATTCGATCGTGCCGATCGTCGCGGTGTCGGCAATATTGCCGGCGTTGCGGGCGACGAAAATTCGCCGAGGCCGAGGCCGCCGAACACCAGTTCGGGCGGCACGCGGCTGTCCGCGCAGGTCAGGATCGCGGCGAACGGCTTTTGCTTCGGCGCCACCTGTTCGCGCTGCTTCGCCAGCGCCAACAGATTGATCGCGCAGACGTTGGGGGCTTCGACATATTTCGCGTTGCCGGCCTTGAGCTTCGCCAACGCTTCGTCGGCGGGCACATTGGCGACGTTTTGCTGACCCGGGGGTCGCCGCGGGCCCGGCATCAGCGGCAAAGGCGCGGCCGCCACCGAAGGCCGCGGACGCGGCGATGCCCGCGGCCGCGAGCGAAAGAAATCCGCGACGGTTCGGCGCGGGCTGGCGACAGTGCATGCACATGTTTGAACCCCCTGATTGGTTGGTCGCAATCGTCGGCCGAAATGGCTTAGAGACCGTTATTCTACCATTACGACAGTGAGATAAAGACTGCAATCTAGACGCACATGGCCCCAACATGGCCCCGCGTGTGGCGAAGATGGTTTCAACACTGATTCCGGCGGAAATTCCGACGGCAAAAAAATCCGGATCAGTACGGGTGCGGCTGCCAGATCATCAATACGAAAATACCGAGCACGCCCAGAAACGCCGGCCAGCCGAGCCAGAACCAGATGCGGAACAGGCGGTAATATTGCGGCGGCAGCGGCTGCGCCTTGACGGCGGCCTCCTGCGCCAGATCGCGCATGCGCATCTGGATGAAAACCACCGGCAGCCAGCACAGCCCGACCAGCACATAAAGCTCGAGCGACCATAACAGCCACGGCTCGTCGAACCACGACAAGCCGATGGTGTCGACGAGCGCCCAGCCGCTGAGCGGCTGCACCACGACGGCCGTCGCGATGAAAATGAAGTTCGCGATGACCACGAAGCGCGCGGTCACGGCAATGACGCCGGCATGGCCGGTGCGGTGCGCCATCAACATGAAAAAGGCGATGCCGATACCGGTGCCGAACAGCACCGCAGCGCCGATGAAATGGATGAGCTTGAAGATGTAGATGAATTCCATCAGCGCTCGTCCATGATCGCAAGCGACGCCGTCATTGCGAGCCCGCGGGTCCGGCCCGAAGTGGCCGGCCCGATGACAGGCTCCGCGACGCAATCCAATTTCCGTGCCGCCGACTTTGGATTGCTTCGCTCCGCTCGCAATGACGATCTTAAACTAGAACGGAATCTCGTCGTCCATGTCGCCGCGCGCACCGCCGCCGCCGCGCCCGCCGGCACCCGCCGCGGCGACCTTGCGCGAGGGACCCGGCGAGCCGAAGTCGCCGGCATCGTCGTTGCCGAAATCCACCGCCGCCGCCTGCCCCGCCGCCCGCCCCGGCGCCGCCGGGACGATCGAGCAGCGTCAGTTCGCCGCGGAAATTCTGCAGCACCACCTCGGTCGAGTAGCGCTCCGCGCCCGACTGGTCCTGCCATTTGCGCGTCTGCAACTGGCCCTCGATGTAAACCTTGGAGCCCTTTTTCAGATATTGCTCCGCGACCTTGCACAGATTCTCATTGAAGATGACGACGCGGTGCCACTCGGTCTTTTCCTTGCGCTCGCCGGTCGCCTTGTCCTTCCAGTTTTCCGACGTCGCCAGCCGCAGATTGACGATCGGCCGCCCGTCCTGGGTGCGACGGACTTCGGGATCGGCGCCCAGATTGCCGATCAGAATCACTTTATTGACACTTCCCGCCATGACACCCTCCGACGTCACACGCGCCACAGACACGCGCGCGATTCATAAACATAGGCGCGCCCTGCAGCCGCGCCGGCCGCAAAGCGCCGCGCCGACCAAGCCGGCCGCCGCTCTGCCGCTCGGGAGAGCCTAGTGCCGGACACTCCCGCCGCACCAGCCTGCGACACGCCCCTGCGACCTTTTCCCCAGCAGACTTTCGCCGACAGACTTCCGCCCGGTCTGTTTCCTTTTTCCGGTCACTTTGGACCCTCAGCTTTGACGGTTCGGCGCACGGTCGCGGCGCTCCAAAGCAATGTTCTTACTTTGTTCTAGGGTAAAATGCAACGATCAAAATGCAAGCAAAAGTGTAACACTGCCGTCGTCGAGGGACGCAGGTTGTTGATATAAATCATGGAAATTCGCGACTCATGCGGTAAACAGACGATGTTACGGTAAGGTTAACCAAGCTGCGGAAAGTAACCGGATGTTGCTTTTCGGTAACATCTTTTACATGCCCGATCAGGTACTTATTGGCCTGGGCAGGCGGGGATGTCGGGGATGATGGGAATTGTAAAGGCGTGACGCTGACCACGAACAAGGCTGCCGAGAACAGGCTGCCAAAAACACTGCGGCGTCGCAGGTGCAAGAGGAGTGTCGGATGAAACGTTTTGTGTTTGCTGGAGCGCTTGCGCTCGCCGCCGGGGGTCAAGCGCTGGCCGCCGACCTGCCCCCGCCCATGGCGCCACCGCCGCGGGCGCCCGCGACCTATGTGCCGGCCCCGGTGCCGATCTTCACTTGGTCCGGCCTCTATATCGGTATCAACGGCGGCTACGGCGTTTGGGCACCGCGACCGCTTCAGGCGGCGGTCTGAGCAGCACTAACCCCAACGGCTTCCTGGTCGGCGGCACGGTTGGCGGCAATTATCAGTTCGGCAACTTCGTCGTCGGCCTCGAAGGCGACGGCGACTGGACCAACCTCGATGGCACCACTGGCACCGTCGGCGCTGGCGGCGAGGTGAAAAGCACTTGGCTGGCGACCGTACGCGGCCGCGCCGGCTATGCCTGGGACCGCGTCCTGTTCTACGGCACCGCCGGCGGCGCTTTCGGCAACGTGCAGGCTGGTGCCAATCGGCGGGCCGTACGACAGCGCGACGCAAGCGGGCTGGACCGCAGGCGCCGGTGTCGAGGCGGCCTTCGCGCCGAACTGGACTGCCAAGGTCGAGTACCTTTACGTCGACTTCGCCGGCCTGAGCTGTACTGCGGGCGGCTGCGGCACCGGCACCACCGTGACGCTGACCGAAAACATCGTGCGGGCCGGCATAAACTACAAGTTCAGCTGGTAACAGCGTTCGCTGCGATCAAGCGGAGCGGCTCTGCCGCGCGTTTTCGAGTACCGTTCGATCGCAGCAACAAAGAGGGCCGGCTCTAAGCCGGCCCTCGTCGTTGCGAAGCGGGGCGGCGCCACAACGACGACAGCGATCGCGAATGACGCTTTCGCGGATCAAATCGTAGAGGGAATTTGCATGAAGCGGATCTTGTTCGCCGTTGCCGCTGCGTTGAGCGTATCGCCGGCGCTCGCGGCCGACCTCCCACCCCCCGGCCCCGCGCCGGTCGCGCCCGCCTACTACAAGACGCCCGAGCCTCTTCTACAACTGGAGCGGCTTCTATCTCGGCATCAACGGCGGTGGCGCAATTGGCCAGAGCAATTGGACCGATCCCTCTCCGTTTGACGTAGCTCCCGGCAACTTCAGCGTTGACGGCTTCCTCATCGGCGGCACGATCGGCGCCAACTATCAGGTCGGCTCGTGGGTTTTCGGCGCCGAAGCCGACTGGGATTGGCAGAATCTCGACTCCACGAGCTACAACGGTACGTGCTATGCTGGTTGCGAAACCAAAAGTGATTGGCTCGCCACAGTCCGCGGGCGCGTCGGTTATGCCTGGGATCGTCTGCTGATCTATGGGACGGGCGGCGTCGCATTCGCCAACGTCCAGGCTGCATATGGGGGGCCTCCGTTCAGCAGTTCCACGCAAGTCGGCTGGACGGCCGGCGCAGGCCTCGAATATGCCTTTTTGCCGAACCTGACCGCGAAGGTCGAGTACCTGTTCGTCGATCTGGCAGGACCAATCATGCGCCTATGCGAATTGCGTGGGTGGCTCATTCCTTGCTCCCGTCAGCACCAACGTCTCGCTGAACGAAAACATCATTCGAGCCGGCATAAACTACAAATTCGGTTGGTAACGTCGATTGCGCATAAAAGGGCCGGCCCAAAAAGCCGGCCTCTTTCGTTGGCGTGCGGTGCGGCGCCGCTAACGGCGCAGCGACGTGAATTGAAGTGCGGAGTGTTTGGATGAAGCCTTTATTGATCGCCGTAGCACTCGCGTTCGCCGCGGTCACACACGCGACAGCAGCCGACATGCCGCCGGGCCCGGCGCCGGAAGTGCCGCCGGTCTATTACAAGACGACGGAGACCGCCTACAACTGGACCGGCTTCTATCTCGGCATCAATGGCGGCTACGCGTTCGGCACCAGCAATTGGTATAATTCCGGCTTCGGAACGGGAACCGGCGATTTCACCGCCAACGGCTTCCTGGCCGGCGGCACCGTCGGCGCCAACTATCAGTCCGGCGTGATCGTGTACGGCATCGAAGCCGATGGCGACTGGAGCAATCTCGACGGCAGCGCTCGGCGCTTGCTTCTTCGGCGCAACCTGCGAAACCAAAAGCGACTGGCTCGCCACCGTGCGCGGCCGCATGGGGTATGCGTGGGACCGCCTGCTCGTCTACGTCACGGCGGGCGGCGCCTTCAGTAATGTCCAGGCCGGGTTCCAGGGCGGCAGCTTCAGCAGCTCGACCCAAATCGGCTGGACCGCCGGCGCCGGCGTCGAAGGTGCCTTGGCGCCGAATTGGACGGCGCGGGTCGAATTGCTTTACGTCGATTTCGGCAACGCGTCCTGCACGACGGCGTGCGATCCGTTCATCGGCACCACGACCAGCGTGGCGCTCACCGAAACCATCGTCCGCGCCGGCGTCGATTATAAGTTCAGCTGGTGATTTCGCCGTGTCCCGGATGCGCTGCAGCGTGCAACGTGCGGCGCTGAGTCCGGGCCCTTTTCGCGCTCGGCGCTTGTGACGGATCCCGGTTCGCAGCGCGGCGTTTCACGCCGCACTGCGCCCGGGAAACGCGACGCATTTCCGGGGGACAGCCCTGCCCCGCGCCCTGGCAAAGCCGTGCCGTTCTTCCTATGTTCATAGCCTCCGCGCATCGACTGTGCGCGCACCTGCCGCGGCGGCAGGGCAAAGCCGCTTTGCATGAACGATCTCTTCGACGCCAAGGATAAATCCGACGACAAGAGCCCCGGCCGCCGCGCGCAGCGCGCGCACGACCGCCGCACCATCGCGATTCGCGGCGCCCGCGAGCATAACCTCAAGAATGTCGACCTCGAGATCCCGCGCGACAGCCTGGTGGTGTTCACCGGCCTGTCCGGCAGCGGCAAATCCTCGCTGGCGTTCGACACCATCTATGCCGAGGGCCAGCGCCGCTACGTCGAGAGCCTCTCCGCCTACGCCCGCCAGTTCCTGGAGATGATGCAGAAGCCGGACGTCGACCAGATCGACGGCCTGTCGCCCGCCATCTCCATCGAGCAGAAGACCACCTCGCGCAATCCGCGCTCGACGGTCGGCACCGTCACCGAGATCCACGACTATATGCGGCTCCTCTGGGCGCGCGTCGGCGTGCCCTATTCGCCGGCGACCGGGCTGCCGATCGAGAGCCAGACCGTGTCGCAGATGGTCGACCGCATTCTCGCTTTGCCGGAAGGCACGCGGCTTTATCTGTTGGCGCCGGTGGTGCGCGGCCGCAAGGGCGAGTACCGCAAGGAGCTCGCCGAGTGGATGAAGCGCGGCTTCCAGCGCGTCAAGATCGACGGCACGTTCTACGAAATCGCCGACGCGCCGGCGCTCGACAAGAAATTCAACCACGACATCGACGTGGTGGTCGACCGCGTGGTGGTGCGCGGCGACATCGCCGCACGGCTCGCCGATTCGCTGGAGACCGCGCTCAAGCTCGCCGAGGGCTTGGCGGTGGCTGAGTTCGCGGATGCCTGCGCCGGCACAATCTTCACCTCCCCCTGGAGGGGGGAGGTCGACCGCAGAAGCGGTCGGGATGGGGGTGAGACGCGAAGCGAGCAAGAGCCCCACCCCGCCGCGCCTTCGCTCCTCCGGAGCTACGGCCGGCGACCCTCCCCCTGCAGGGGAGGGTGACAAGAAAGGCGCAAAGCTCGCGGCGGCGAGCGGCGTCCGACGCCAACCGCCTCGTCTTCTCCGAAAAATTCGCCTGCCCGGTCTCCGGCTTCACCATCTCCGAAATCGAGCCGCGGCTGTTCTCGTTCAACAATCCGTTCGGCGCCTGCCCGAAATGCGGCGGGCTCGGGGTCGAGCAGCACATCGATGCCGACCTCGTGATCCCCGACAAGGAGCGCACGCTGCGCAAGGGCGCGATCGCGCCATGGGCGAAATCGTCGTCGCCCTATTACGTGCAGACGCTCGCCGCGCTCGGCAAGCACTACAAATTCACCCTCGACACCAAATGGAAGGACCTGCCGAAGAAGACGCAGGACGCCATCCTGCACGGCTCCGGCGACGTCGAGATCAAATTCTCCTACGACGACGGCACGCGCGCCTACGAGACCAAGCGGCCGTTCGAGGGCATCATCACCAATCTGGAGCGCCGCTACCGCGAGACCGATTCGGAATGGGCGCGCGAGGAGATCGCCCGCTATTTCACCGACGTGCCGTGCGCGGCCTGCCACGGTTTTCGGCTCAAGCCCGAGGCGCTGTGCGTCAAGATCGGCGGCCGCCACATCGGCGAAGTCTCCGAAATGTCGGTCAGGGCGGCGGCGCAGTGGTTCGCCGAACTGCCGGAAAAACTCAACGCCAAGCAGAACGAAATCGCGGTGCGCATTCTCAAGGAGATCCGCGAGCGGCTGAACTTTCTGGTCGATGTCGGGCTCGATTATCTGACCCTGGCGCGCGCCTCCGGCACGCTGTCGGGCGGCGAGAGCCAGCGCATCCGGCTCGCCTCGCAGATCGGCTCCGGCCTGACCGGCGTGCTCTATGTGCTCGACGAGCCGTCGATCGGGCTGCATCAGCGCGACAACGCCCGGCTTCTGGAAACCCTCAAGCGGCTGCGCGACCTCGGCAACACCGTGATCGTGGTCGAGCACGACGAGGACGCCATCCGGCTCGCCGACTATGTGGTCGATGTCGGCCCCGGCGCCGGCGTCCATGGCGGCCGGATCGTCGCCGAGGGCACGCCGGCCGAGATGATGGCGAACCCGAACTCGCTGACCGGCCAATATCTCAACGGCGTGCGCGAGATCCCGATCCCGGAGCGGCGGCCCTTCAACAAGACCCGCACGCTGAAGGTCGTCGGCGCGCGCGGCAACAATCTGAAAAACGTCACCGCCGAAATCCCGCTGGGCCTCTTCACCGGCATCACCGGCGTGTCCGGCGGCGGCAAGTCGACGCTTCTGATCGACACGCTCTACAAGGCGCTGGCGCGCCGGCTCAATGGCGCCCACGAGGCCCCCGCCCCGTTCGACCGCATCGAGGGCATCGAGCATCTCGACAAGATCATCGACATCGACCAGTCGCCGATCGGGCGCACGCCGCGCTCGAACCCCGCGACCTATACCGGCGCCTTCACCCCGATCCGCGAATGGTTCGCCGGCCTGCCCGAGGCCAAGGCGCGCGGCTACGAGCCCGGCCGCTTCTCCTTCAACGTCAAGGGCGGCCGCTGCGAGGCCTGCCAGGGCGACGGCGTCATCAAGATCGAGATGCATTTTCTGCCCGACGTCTACGTCACCTGCGACGTCTGCAAGGGCAAGCGCTACAACCGCGAGACGCTCGACGTGCTGTTCCGCGGCAAATCCATCGCCGACGTGCTCGACATGACGGTCGAGGAGGCGCTGGAATTCTTCAAGGCGGTGCCGCGCGTGCGCGACGTGCTGACGCTGCTGCGCCGCGTCGGCCTCGACTACATCCATGTCGGCCAGCAGGCGACCACCCTCTCCGGCGGCGAGGCCCAGCGCGTCAAACTCGCCAAGGAATTATCCAAGCGCGCCACCGGCCGCACGCTCTATATTCTGGACGAGCCGACCACCGGCCTGCATTTCCACGACGTGGCAAAGCTCCTGGAAGTTCTCCACGAGCTGGTCGAAACCGGCAACACCGTCGTGGTCATCGAGCACAATCTGGAGGTCCTCAAAACCGCCGACTGGATCATCGACCTCGGCCCCGAAGGCGGCGACGGCGGCGGCGAGATCGTCGCGGCGGGCACGCCGGAGGAGGTTGCCGCGGTGAAGCGGAGTTATACGGGGGCGTTTCTGAAGCCGGTGCTGGCGCGAGGGAGCGGCGCGGGGGGAAGCGGCGGAAGCGGGTCGAAGCGGCGGAGTGATCCTCTTCCTCTCCCGTTCCGGAAGAGGTCGCGAGCGAAGAAGCGGGTGAGGGGCTGAGCGCGTAGGATGGGTAGAGCGCAAGCTATGCGTTCAGACTCGCGGCTACGCTTTACTGTGACGCGTCGGGTGACCGTGTTTGGCGAAACACAGGTCCCCGGCTCTGGCAGCGTCAGGCCCATAGGTGACGACAGCGTGGCGCCGGGCGGCAGCGTAGCCATATTGGGCAACCGCTTGCTTTATTTGTTGGCACTGCTCCGGGCTTGGAGCTTGAACGCTTGGAGCTTGAGCGAGAGCGTAATCGGCCGGCATCAAAAGTACGCCGGTTAAAAGTACAAACTTCAGCATTCCAGTACCCCTTGCGCCAGCGCCATGCAGACTCCGCGGATGCTCGTGGAATAATCTGCCCTTGCGTACCATGTAGTCAACGCCGGAATGGCGAAGGCGGTTCCATGCGCATCGGATGGGTGGAGCCCGTAGGATGGATAGAGCCTAGGTGGCGGCAAAATGATCGCGGCGGCCGAACTCGATGAGCTGATCCTTTCCTTCTGCGACGAGCATTGGCGGAAGGTTGCCAGGGTCTTCAGCAAGACGATGCAGGTTCTGGAGGATCGCGGCATTCAAATTTCGGGCGCCGTGGCGGACGCGCTCGACGCGCGCATGAAGGCTCTGGTCAACAGCGGACGACTGGAAGCCAAAGGAAACATTCGGCGCTGGCGGTTCAGCGAAGTGCGCTTGCCGGCCGGAGCCGCCGTGGCGAAATCTTAACGACGCCGGGGTATAGGTCGGAAAACTGGGCCATCGCGTTGCTGCCACGACTGTGTGCCGCGCCGGCATGGCCCTTTGGAGTCAGGGCGACAGGATCGGCGTCGATGTTCTATCTTGCGGCCAACTGGCAGAAAGCCCTGCCCTTTCTCAGCGTCATCGGCCTGGTGGCCTGGTTCGTCCTGTTCCGCCACGATCCCTTAAGCGAGCTGTTTGCGGCGCTGCTGGTCATTTATCTGCTGCATCAGATCGAGGAGCATCTGTGGCCGGGCGGCTTCCGCCAGTTCACCGATGCCCATGTGTTCCACAGCGGCCGGGACGATTGGCCGGTCGGCATCGCCGGCGTCGCGCTGGTCAATACCGGCTATGTCTGGCTGCCGGTCGGGCTTGCCGTTGTTTTCCCCGACACGCTGCGCTGGCTCGGGCTCGGCTGGGTCGGCTTGACGCTGATCAACGGCATCATCCACATCGTAACCACGATCCGGCTGCGCATCTATAATCCCGGGCTCGTCACCGGCGTCGTGCTGCTGGTGCCCTTCACCGTTTTCATGCTGGCACTCGAAGTCTCGCGCGGCATGCTGACCGCCGGCGATGTCGCGCTGATCGCGCTTGCCGGCGTCATCCTGCACCTTCCCGTCGCGGCGCTATTCGTCATTCCGTTCCTGCGGCGGGGTTGGGCTGTCGGCCGGACGCGCGTAGGCGTCGCCGACCTATCGCGCCCCCCCGCTTGACGCCGCGCGCGGTCCGGCCGAGCATCGGCGCAAACCAGCAACGACCGGGCGCGGCAAGGGGGGATCATGGCTTACGCCTATACGGCGCAGGAGCGCGCGGCGCTCAACGCGCGGGCGACCGCGCTGCTTGAAGAGTGTCCCGACGTCGGCTCATTCATCCGCCGCGGGCTGTCGCAGGATCCGGACGCCGACGCGCTCGTCTATCTGCGCACGGCGCTCGACCCGGCGCCGGTCCTCACCACCGCTGCCGATATGCTCGGCCTCCTCCACGCGGCGCGGCGCTGGCTGCGCCGGAACGGGGTCGGACAAAACGACGTCGTTTCTTTGTTTGCGCCCAATTGCACGGCGACCTCGATCGCCTATTGGGCGGCAATGAGCGCGGCCGCGGTGCAGCCGCTCAATTTGTTGTTCACGCGCGAGGCGGTCGCGGCGCAGGTCAATGCGGTCAAGGCCAAAATATTGTTCGCGCCGCCGCCCGGGATGCCGGGCGGGCTCTATGAGAAAGTCGAAGGCCTGGAAAAGCTGGTGCCTACTCTCGAGCGCATCGTCACGCTGCCGCTCGACGGCCGCGTCGCGTTCGGCGACGAGATTTTGGCGCCCGAAGCCGCGCCGAACGACCCGGAAACCGCCGATCCCGACCGCATCGTCGCGCTGTTGCCGACGGGCGGCACCACCGGCGCGCCGAAGATCGTGCCGCTGTCGAACCGCAACATCATATCGTCCTCGATCGCCTCCATGCTCGCGCACGATTTCCGCACCGGCGGCCGCTATTTCATCGCCTTGCCGCTGTTTCACGTCGGCGGCGCATTCTGCACCAGTCTCGCCGCGCTCGGTGCCGGCATCACGCTGATCATTCCGACCGCCGCCGGCTTCCGCAATCCCGACGTGGTGGCGAATTTCTGGCGCATCATCGAAGCGCAGCGCATCAGCCACGGCGCGCTGGTGCCGACCGGGCTCGCGGCCGCGGCGGCCGTTCCGCGCGACGGCGCCGACATCTCCTGCTTGCGCGGGTTCGCGACCGGCGCGTCGGTCTGCCCGCCGGAGATCGAGCGACGTTTTCTTGCCGTCTGGCCGGGCGACTGCGTGCGTCAGCTCTACGGCATGACCGAGTTCGCCGGCGGCATCACGCAAACGCCGCACGATCGCGCCCAGCATCCCGGCTCCGGCGGCATTCCCGCGGCGCTCGCCGAAATCGCCGTGCTGGCCGATGGCAAGATCTATCGCGGCCCGTCGACGCCGAGCGGCGAAATCCTCGCCCGCGGGCCGCAGATGTTCTCCGGCTATGTCGACCCGCGGCAGGTCGGCGCCACGTTTCACGAGGGCTGGCTGCGCAGCGGCGATCTCGGCCGCATCGGCGCCGACGGCGAAATCTATGTCACCGGCCGCGTCAAGGACGTGATCATCCGCGGCGGCCACAACATCGATCCGGCCAGCATCGAGGATGTGGCGCTGAGTTTTCCCGGCGTCGCGCTCGCCGCGGCGGTCGGGCGGCCCGATCCTTATGCCGGCGAGACACCTATCCTGTTCGTGTCGCCCGCGCCGGGCAAGACCATCGATCGGGCAGCGCTCGCCGATCACATGCAGGCCGGCGTCGCCGAAGCGCCGGCGCGGCCGCGGGCGGTCGTGGTGCTCGACGACATGCCGATGACGCCGGTCGGCAAGATCTTCAAGCCGCGGCTACGCGAACTCGCCGCCGAGGACGCCGCCCGCGAGCTGCTGGCATCCGCGCTGCCCGGCATCGCCGTCGAGATCGCCGCGGGGCACGCCGAGCATGGTCTCACGCTCCGCGCCAAAGTCCCGTCAATAGCGGCCGAAACCGCCCGCGTGGAGCTTGGCAAGCTGCCGATCGGATTTGAGATCGCGGCCGAGTGAGAGAGCGATGGCCGGCGATACCCCGCGCCTTGGTAATTTGTTCGCAGCACCAAAACGCGGCGAACACCAAACAATCAGTTCTTCCGCCCCTGCCCCACCGTGACGATCGCGTCGCGGATGGCTTCGTCGTGATACCAGGAGCTGCCGGACGGCGCGAACACGGCGCCGGGCGGCAGCTCGACATCGGCCGCGGGCGCCGACACGGTTCGGCCGCGCTCGTCGGCGCGAAACGGCCCCGAGGCTGGGAATGTGTAGATCTTCGCCGATCCGGACAAATTCGTCGTCATGGTTTGCTTCCTTCGGGGGGCGCAGAAGCCGGCCACCCATCATTGTCGCCGTTGAGTCTCTTCCAGCAATATAACGCTTTGCTCAGCCGTTGCTCGGTATAGCGCCCAGAAAATAAGCGCATGACTACAATATGTGCATCGGTCTTTTTGCTTATTCCGTTCTCAAACGCCGCCAAGACGAATTTGTTGCGATGCCGTAATGGCCGGCGCCCGAACCCCGGCGAGACCATCGCTTGGCACGCTAAATGCTTGAGAACGCAGCGGGAGGCGGCGTCCGGTCGCCGTTCGCGGCTGCGCACGCACTAGGTTCCTCAAACTGGCACCCTCAAACCTTGCACATCAGCTTCAAGAGAGATGGCAATGACGAAATACAAACTCGAATACATATGGCTCGACGGCTACACGCCGGTACCGAACCTGCGCGGCAAGACCCAGATCAAGGAATTCGACGCATTTCCGACCCTCGAGCAGCTGCCGCTGTGGGGCTTCGACGGCTCGTCGACGATGCAGGCCGAAGGCCACAGTTCGGATTGCGTGCTCAAGCCGGTCGCGGTCTATCCCGACGGCGCGCGCACCAACGGCGTGCTCGTCATGTGCGAAGTGATGATGCCGGACACCAAGACGCCGCATCCGTCCAACAAGCGCGCCACCATTCTCGACGACCCGGGCGCCTGGTTCGGCTTCGAGCAGGAATATTTCTTCTACAAGGACGGCCGCCCGCTCGGCTTCCCCGCCAGCGGCTATCCCGCGCCGCAAGGCCCCTACTACACCGGCGTCGGCTACAAGAACGTCGGCGACATCGCCCGCAAGATGGTCGATGAGCATCTCGATCTCTGCCTCTATGCCGGCATCAACCATGAAGGCATCAACGCCGAGGTGGCGAAGGGCCAGTGGGAATTCCAGATCTTCGGCAAGGGCTCCAAGAAGGCCGCCGACGAAATGTGGATGGCCCGCTATCTGATGCTGCGCCTGACCGAGAAATACGGCGTCGATATCGAGTTCCACTGCAAGCCGCTCGGCGACACCGACTGGAACGGCTCGGGCATGCACTGCAACTTCTCGACCGCCTTCATGCGCGAAGTCGGCGGCAAGGAGTATTTCGAGGCGCTGATGAAGGCGTTCGAGGCGGCGCGCGAGAGATCACATCGCGGTCTACGGTCCGGACAACCACATGCGGCTGACCGGCAAGCACGAGACCGCCGCGATCCACGATTTCACCTACGGCGTCGCCGACCGCGGCGCCTCGATCCGCGTGCCGCATTCCTTCGTCAACAACGGCTACAAGGGCTATCTGGAAGACCGCCGGCCGAACTCGCAAGGCGACCCCTACCAGATCGCCTCGCAGGTGCTCAAGACGATCGCGACCGTGCCGACCAGCGGCAGCGTCAGCGCCGCGGCGTAAGTCGTGCGGTGGAAGTGATGCTCGAGCAAAGTGCGCGAGCAAGGTGCACCGGTGGACGTGTGATCGCGTGACGTCGTAAATGTATGGTTGCGTGATTGCTGGCGTAACGTGAAAGCGCGGGGGAGGGCTCGGTGCCCTCCCCCGGTTCGTTTTGGCGACCGATAATGCCCGCGCGCACTCATGGCACCAGCTCATGGCGCCAGCTCATGGCGGCGCCCGCTCGACAGAGGCGAGGCGCCTATTTGAAATAGCTGACGCCGCAGGCCTGGTTGCCGACGCGCGTCTCGAGCGATTGCTTGACCGCCGTCGTCTTGGTTCCGGGCTTGGGGAATTTGTAGTCCATGGTGACGTAGCTGCCTTCGGCGGCGTCGTGGACGACATCGTAGGCGCGCTGGCCGATCGGATCGTCGCGCAGCTTGAGATCGCGGATGTCGGTGCCGACCAGCACCGGGCTCAGATACGCCGTGAAATTGCCGTCGGTCACATTGAAGCAAAACACGTAAAGATCGCGGTCGCGGAACTGTTTGTTGTCGGGATCGTTGAACGCCTTCAACGCCGCTTTCTCGTCGGCCTTGAGAGCGGTGACGGCGCGATCGAGCATCGCCCGTGCCTCTTCCGGCGTGCCGAACGGCTCGGCGCGAACGACCGTGGCGCTGGCGCACAGCGACGCCGCCAGCGCGGCGACCGTGGCGAATGTCGACAATGTTCTGATCATGAGCGTGTTACGTGTTCCCGGCTGAGATCGTGGAATGCCGCGAGGATAGCATTTTTCCGCCGGCGCGAAAGACGTGCTCGACGCGGCGAGCGAACGGTTGCCGGCGCATCGCGGCTTTTCCGCGGCGGTGTTGGGTCGACCGGGCGTGGCGACTATATTGCTGTCATGACCGATACTGTCCGCGACAATCCGGCGCTGTCCCGCTTCGAGCTCGACGCCAATGGCGTGACGGCAGTGGCGAATTATCGCCTGGCCGGCGGCGTGATGACGTTCACCCACACCGAAGTGCCGCCGCACGCCCGCGGCGAAGGCATCGCTTCGCGGCTGATCGCCGGCGCGCTCGCGGCGGCGCGGGCGCGGGAACTCAAAGTGGTGGCGCGGTGTTCGTTCGTGAGCGCCTATATCGAACGGCACCCGCAGTTTCACGATCTTTTGGCATAGCCGCGGGCAGGTTCACTGCTTGCCGCCGCGTTGCGGCGGCCCCATTTCAGTCGCGCTGCTTTTTGAAAAGGAGGTCATTCATGCACGTCGATCTTGCCGGGTTGCGCGCGCTGGTTACGGGTTCCACCAAAGGCATCGGCCGCGCCGTCGCGAACGCACTCGCGGCCAACGGCGCCGAGGTCGCCATCAACGGACGCAAGGCGGCGGATGTCGATGCGGCGATCGCGGCCATCCGCGCGAGCGTGCCGCAGGCGCGCCTTGTTGCCGCCCCCGGCGACGTGGCGACCGCCGCCGGCGTCGAGGCCGTGATCGCGGCGGCCGGCGACGTCGATATCCTGATCAACAACGCCGGCATTTTCGAGATCAAGGATGCGTTCGCCATTTCCGACGAGGACTGGCAGCGCCTGTTCGCGACCAATGTGCTCTCGGGGGTGCGGCTGACGCGGCATTACGGGCCGCGCATGCGCGACAAGGGGTTCGGCCGCATCGTTTTCATCTCCTCGGAATCCGGCGTGCAGATCCCGACCGAGATGATCCATTACGGCTTCACCAAAGCAGCCGACCTCGCCTTGACGCGCGGCTTTGCGCAGGCGCTGGCGGCCACAGGCGTCACCGTCAATGCGGTGCTGCCCGGACCGACCCGCACCGAAGGCGTCGAGGCGATGTTCAAATCCATGGGCCAGTCGCTCGACGATCCCGGGGTCGAGCGCGCCTTCATCGACAACGCCCGGCCAAGCTCGATCATCAAGCGTCTGGCGCGGCCGGAGGAGGTCGCCGACGTGATCTTGTTCCTCTGCTCGCGCGAGGCGAGCGCCATCACCGGCTCGCCGGTGCGCGCCGACGGCGGCGTGGTGATGTCGATTACCTGAAGCTCGAGCGCGTCGCCGCGCTCAGGAGCGGCGACCCATGAACCAGCCGATGGCGAGCAGGACGACACCGACCACGGCGGCGGCAATGCCGTGCTTGATACGGATGTGGGTCGAGCCGGCGATGTGTCCGGGGAAGAAGCTCGGCAGCGAGTTCGGCCGGCATCACGAAATAGACCACGGCGACGATGATGAGCAGAATTCCCAAGATATAGGCGATGATCTTCATGAAACCCGGTCCCTTCCTGACGCTCGATTCGGGCGGGCAAAGTAGCAAATCCGCTTTGGCGCGTCCGGTCCGGCGCGCCCGTTTTACCCATGATTTTACCGTCCGGGCGGTGCGCGTCAGCCGTTCGGGAAATCCCACGGAGAAAAGCTGCAAGATCACGCGCTAAAGTTTGACGTGCGGCCGCTTGCCCTTGGCTTCGCTCGGCACTTTCACCAGCGCCTCGCCGTCCAACACCACGTCGCCATCGACCTCGCACAGGCAAGCGAGCCGCGCCCGCGATTTCTCCGGAATGAGCTCGGCGACGGTCACGGTCACTTTGACGGTATCGCCGATCTTCACCGGCGCGCGGAAGTTGAGGGTCTGCGAGATATAGATCGCCCCGGGTCCCGGCAGGCGGGTGCCGAGCACGGCCGAGATCAGGCTCGCCGTATACAAGCCATGGGCGATCCGCCGCCCGAACGACGTCTTGGCGGCAAAATGCTCCGAAAGGTGGATCGGGTTGCGGTCGCCGGTGAGCTGGGCGAAGCCGACCACGTCGGAGGCGGCCACGGTTTTTTCCAACCGCTCGGTCATGCCGACCTCGAGGTCTTCGAAGAACAGGGTGCGAAGCGGCAAATTCGTCATGGCCCCATTGGAGGCCAGCGGCGGACCGCTGGCAAGCTGGACATTGGCATGAGGATTGTCCAAGCAGCGCCCACGTGACACGAGTGCCGCGCCATTAATCCCGGAGAACGCATGGTCGACCTGACCCGCATCGAGCCCGGCCTGACCGGAACGGCCCAGATCATTGTCGCGAACGAACATACCGCGCCCTTTGTCGGCTCCGGCCGCATCGCGGTGCTGGCAACGCCAGTGATGATCAACGTGATCGAAGCCGCGGCGCTCGAGGCGATCGAGCATCTTTTGCCGGAGGGCCATCAAAGCCTCGGCACGCACCTCGATGTGAGCCATATCGCAGCGACGCCGGTCGGCCTGCGCGTCACGGCGACCGCGGAGGTCGTGAAGGTCGAAGGCCGCACGATCACGCTGCGGGTCGAAGCCCGCGATGAGGTCGAGGTGATCGGGAACGGCACCCACCAGCGGGTCGTTGTCAGCGTAGCGCGTTTCGACGAACGCGTGCAGCGCAAAACGCAGGCGGCGGAGCGTGATCGCCACATCGAATAGATCAAAATCGTCGCCCACGGCTCGTGCTAGCGTTGCAGGTGTTGCCGCGCCGCCTGAGACGGCGGCGATCGGAGGACGATCATGGCTATCGATGCGACGCTGACCCATGAATTGCAGGCGTTGAAGGAAGAGCTCGCCGCCGGACGGGGCGAGCCGCCCGCGGTCGAACAGGCCGAACATGCCGAACAACCTGAGGCCGAGCCGCCGCCGACGGGGGAACCCGACGAGGATCGGCACATTGTCGAACAGCTTCAGGATCTGATCGCCACCTTCAAGGATTACATCGAGGAGGCCGAGCACAATATCGCGGAACATCCGGCCGCGAGCGTTGTCGGCGCCCTGCTCCTCGGCATTTTGATCGGCCGCCATATCGGCAAACGCTAGGAGCCGCCCCCATGTTCGACGATTTCATCAGCCATCTTCAGGTTCTTTCCAAAGCCAATTCCCTCATCGCGCGGATTTGGCTTGCGGTCATGGCGCGGCGGTTCGCGCTGTTCGCCTTCGCGGGCTTGATCGCCGTGTTCGGACTGGCCATGGCCGACATTGCGGGGTTTTTCGCGCTGCAATCGGTCGTGGGCCCGGTGTGGGCGGCGACGATCGTCGCCCTCGTCGACTTCGCCATCGCGGTGGTGACGGCGGTCGTCGCCGTTGCCATCAAGCCGGGTGCGGAACTCGATCTGGCACTGGAGGTCCGCGGCATGGCGATCAAATCGCTGCAGGCGGACGCGCGGGATATCGAGGCGGGCATCAAGGCTTACGGGCAGCAATTGCGCGACGCCAGGGACCGCATCGCCGGCTTCGTCAGCAGTCCGCTCGACATCGCGGCGCAGAAGCTGCTGCTTCCCGCCGTCATCGCCATCGTCAAAGGGCTGCGCGCCCGGCACAGCAAAGCCGGCAATTCTTAGGCCCGCGAGGCGCAGGCCCCGGACGGAACAACTCATGCCTCGGCGGCATCGGGGGCTGGCGGCGCTGCCGATGGCGGCGCGGTGGCCGGGCCGCGGGGATCGTCCTTGTTGGACATGCATTTGGCCATGAACGTCTTGCGCGCCGGACCTTTGAGCTTCTGGTCGTCGGCGCCGAACTTGCACGTTTCCATTCGCTGCTTGGCCGTCAGCGCAAAGGAAGGCGCGGTCGGCAACAGCGCGGTGAGCATCACGATCGCAACGGCGTATCGAAGCATTCGGAGATCCCCTCTGGGCCAGCCCCTCATCCTACCATTGATTACCATGGATCCCCACCGGCTTATCTCCCACCCGTTGATCCCCTCCGGCTCGGCAAGTCTCGATCCGCCCGGGCGGCCATAGCCCGCGCGTCGCTAGGGGCAGCGGTAGAGCACCGCGTCATAATTCTTGTCGCGATCGACAAGCTCGACGGTCTTGTCGGGGCGTACGGTAAAGGTGACATCGCCGATCAACGGTCCGCCGGGAAACGCGCATTCGACATGGGCGCTGACGCTGCTGCCGTCGCGCTTGGTGTCGAGGAAGGTGCAGATGCCGACTTGCGAGTCGATTTCCTGCGGCGAAATCTTCACCTGCACATCATGGGGGTCGCTGCCGTCGCCCTTGCACGGCACGTTTTGCGTATAGTTGCCGGTGAGCGGAAAATCATCGCCGGCGCACGCGGCGCCGGACCCTATGACAACGCCGATGGCCATCAACCCGGTGAGCGCAAAGATAACCTTCACCACGAGCCCCCAGACTTGAGCCCCGAGACTTGTGCCCCAAAAAAGTGAAAAGGTTGCGCCCCCAGAACTCGCCGCGGCCGCAGCCCCGAGGAAAATGTACCCAATAAACGCGCGCTCGCCAACCGGGATCGCCGGATAATCGGCGCCCATCGGCGCGGCATCCACGACAAAAAAGCGGCGCCCGCAAAGGGCGCCGCCGTGATTACCGTTGCCGCGAGCGTCAGTGCGCGGTGAGACCGGAGGAATCCTCCTCCACGATCGCCTCGGCGACCGCGGGCTTCGCCGTCGGCTCTTCCCACGAGATCGCCTCGGGCATGCGCACCAAGGCGCGGGTGAGCACCTCGTCCATGCGCGAGACCGGGATGATGTCGAGCCCGCTTTTGATGCTCTCGTTGATCTCGACGAGGTCCTTGGCGTTCTCTTCCGGGATGAGCACGGTCTTGATGCCGCCGCGATGCGCGGCAAGGAGCTTCTCCTTGAGACCGCCGATCGGCAGCACGCGGCCGCGCAAGGTGATCTCGCCGGTCATGGCGACGTCGCGATGCACCGCGATGCCGGTCATCACCGAAACGATCGCCGTGACCATGGCGACGCCCGCCGACGGACCGTCCTTCGGCGTCGCGCCTTCCGGCACGTGCACGTGGATGTCGCGTTTGTCGAACATCGGCGGTTCGATGCCGAACGCGGCCGAGCGCATGCGCACATAGGACGCCGCCGCCGAGATCAATTCCTTCATCACGTCGCGCAGATTGCCGGTGACCGTCATCTTGCCTTTGCCCGGCATCATGGCGGCCTCGATGGTGAGGAGTTCGCCGCCGACGTCGGTCCACGCAAGACCGGTGACGACGCCGATCTGATCCTCGGCCTCGACTTCACCGAAGCGGTATTTCGGCACCCCGAGATAGTCGGCCAGGACCTTTTCGTCGACATGGACCATCGGCTTCTTCGAGATGGTCAGATCCTTCACCGCCTTGCGGATCAGCGTCGAAATCTCGCGCTCGAGGTTGCGCACGCCCGCTTCCCGCGTGTAGCGGCGAATAAGGGTGAGCAACGCATCGTCGTCGATCGTCCACTCGTTCGGCGTCAGGCCATGCTTGACGATGGCGTGCGGGATCAGGTGCTTGCGCGCGATCTCGATCTTCTCGTCCTCGGTGTAGCCGGCGATCCTTATGATCTCCATGCGGTCCATCAAGGGCGGCGGAATATTGAGCGTGTTCGCCGTGGTGATGAACATCACGTTGGAGAGGTCGTAGTCGACCTCGAGATAGTGGTCGTTGAACGCCTGGTTCTGCTCCGGATCCAAGACTTCGAGCAGGGCCGATGACGGGTCGCCGCGGAAATCGGCGCCCATCTTGTCGACCTCGTCGAGCAGGAACAGCGGATTCGAGCTCTTCGCCTTGCGCATCGACTGGATGATCTTGCCGGGCATCGAGCCGATATAGGTCCGCCGGTGACCGCGGATCTCGGCCTCGTCGCGCACGCCGCCGAGCGAGACGCGCACGAACTCGCGCCCGGTCGCCTTGGCGATCGACTTGCCGAGCGAGGTCTTGCCGACGCCGGGCGGACCGACCAGGCACAGGATCGGCCCGGTCAGCTTGTTGGCGCGCTGCTGCACCGCGAGGTACTCGACGATGCGCTCCTTGACCTTCTCCAGGCCGTAATGATCGGCGTCGAGAATCTGCTCGGCGAGCGTGAGATCCTTCTTGATCTTGGATTTCTTGTTCCATGGGATCGACAAGAGCCAGTCGAGATAGTTGCGCACGACGGTCGCTTCCGCCGACATCGGCGACATCTGCCGCAGCTTCTTGAGCTCGTGCTGCGCCTTCTCGCGCGCCTCTTTCGAGAGCTTGGTGCGCTTGATCTTCTCTTCCAGCTCGGCGAGCTCGTCCTTGCCGTCCTCGTCGCCGAGTTCCTTCTGGATCGCCTTCATCTGCTCGTTGAGGTAGTACTCGCGCTGCGTCTTCTCCATCTGCCGCTTGACGCGGGTGCGGATGCGCTTTTCCACCTGCAGCACGGAGATCTCGCTCTCCATCAGGCCGAGCACCTTCTCGAGCCGCTCGGTGACGCTCGGCGTCTCCAGGATGATCTGCTTGTCCGGAATCTTGACGGCGAGGTGCGACGCGACGGTGTCGGCGAGCTTGGCGTAGTCGTCGATCTGCTGGACCACGCCGACGACTTCCGGCGACACCTTCTTGTTGAGCTTCACGTAGCCTTCGAACTCGTTGACGACCGAGCGCGCCAGCGCTTCGGCCTCGACCTGATCGCCGGCGGAATCCGCGAGCACGACCGCGTCGGCCTCGTAATAGTCCTCGCGATCGGTGTAGCGCGTCACCTGCGCGCGCGCGGCGCCCTCGACCAGCACCTTCACGGTGCCGTCGGGGAGCTTGAGCAGCTGCAGCACGCTCGCGAGCGTGCCGATGGTGTAGATCGCGTCGGTCGCCGGATCGTCGTCGGAGGCGTTCTTCTGCGTGGCAAGCAGAATGAAGGTGTCCGAGCGCATCACTTCTTCGAGCGCCTTGATCGACTTCTCGCGTCCGACGAACAGCGGAACGATCATGTGCGGGAAGACGACGATGTCCCGCAAAGGCAGCACCGGATAAGCCCGGCTTTCACCGGACAGCAAGGGCGGTTTTGGTTTGGCGACGGCTGTCATGGCCCCAATTCCTTTTTGTTGTGCACCTCCGTCGAAACCCGCTGAATGCGCTGTAACGACGGACTGCCGTTGGGCCGGGAGGGGTAACGGGGACGCCGATCACGTTGCGAGTTGATCAGGCCCCCACCCAAGTGGGCGGGTATGAAACCCTGCCCGGAGTAGTCTACGCCGGACTTGGTACGCACGATGACTTCGCGCACGGCACGACGCAGTTCATTATAGGTGGCGTCGGCCCGCGGGCGTGTCAAGAAAGCCGGGAATTTCGAGTAAACGACGGCGCCGGCGCGGTGCGGCGTTCGGTCGGCGTGCGGCCGCTGACAATGCGGCTGAAGATGCGGCCGGTGTACCGGCGCCGAATCGCGCGGCGATGTGCAGATGCGCGCGATCCCAG
Organism: uncultured Pseudomonadota bacterium; assembly: GCA_963745155.1. Classification (GTDB taxonomy): domain Bacteria; phylum Pseudomonadota; class Alphaproteobacteria; order Rhizobiales; family Xanthobacteraceae; genus BOG-931. Next base: position 71,870 of record CAVUWO010000021.1, read on the forward strand.
CCACCGCCTAGGCGCTCGCTCCGCCGGTCTCTCCGGCGCGGTCCGACCGGTCGGCATAGATGTAGAGCGGCCGCGCGGCGCCTTCGACGACCTCGCGCGAGATGACGACTTCCTCGACGCCTTCGAGGCTCGGCAGATCGAACATGGTGTCGAGCAGGATTTGCTCCATGATCGAGCGCAGGCCGCGCGCGCCGGTCTTGCGGTCGATCGCCTTGCGGGCGATCGCGCCGAGCGCTTCTTCCGCCAAGGTCAGATCGACGGTCTCCATCTCGAACATGCGCTGATACTGCTTTACCAGCGCGTTCTTCGGCTCGGTGAGGATGCGCTTGAGCGATGGCTCATCGAGATCCTCGAGCGTGGCGACCACCGGCAGCCGGCCGACGAACTCCGGAATGAGGCCGTATTTGAGCAAATCCTCCGGCTCGACGTCGCGGAAGATTTCGCCCTGCTTGCGATCCTCCGGCGCCATCACCTTGGCGCCGAAGCCGATCGAGGTCGAGCGGCCGCGCGACGAAATGATCTTTTCCAGGCCGGCGAAGGCGCCGCCGCACACGAACAGAATGTTGGTGGTGTCGACCTGCAGGAATTCCTGCTGCGGATGCTTGCGGCCGCCCTGCGGCGGCACGCTCGCGACCGTGCCTTCCATGATCTTCAAGAGCGCCTGCTGCACGCCCTCGCCCGACACGTCGCGGGTGATCGAGGGGTTGTCGGATTTGCGCGATATCTTGTCGATCTCGTCGATATAGACGATGCCGCGCTGCGCGCGCTCGACATTGTAGTCGGCCGCCTGCAACAGCTTGAGAATGATGTTCTCGACGTCCTCGCCGACATAGCCGGCTTCGGTGAGCGTCGTGGCGTCCGCCATGGTGAAGGGCACGTCGAGGATGCGCGCCAGCGTCTGCGCCAGCAGCGTCTTGCCCGAGCCGGTCGGACCGATCAGAAGAATGTTGGATTTCGCCAGCTCGACGTCGTTGTGCTTCGACTGATGATTGAGCCGCTTGTAGTGATTGTGTACCGCGACCGAGAGCACCTTCTTGGCATGATCCTGGCCGATGACGTAATCGTCGAGGACCTTGCGGATCTCCCGCGGCGTCGGGATGCCGTCGCGCGACTTCACCAGCGAGGACTTGTTCTCCTCGCGAATGATGTCCATGCACAGTTCGACGCATTCGTCGCAGATGAACACGGTCGGCCCGGCAATCAGCTTGCGCACTTCGTGCTGGCTCTTGCCGCAGAACGAGCAATAAAGCGTATTCTTGGAGTCCCCGCCGCCAACTTTGCTCATTCCCGTCTCCGTATTCACCTGGGGGCCAGCCGCGTGACCCTCGATACCTTACCGACCGCTGCGCTAAGAAACCGTAGCCCTGTTCCGCGACCCGTCAGCTCCGTGTTCCAACCGCCTCGCACGCTCGACCACTCGCATGTTCAACGGCTTGGCACTCTCAACCACAGTGCCAAACCCATGTCACTTCGTACAGCCTCGCATGCTAATGCCGTGCCAATCAAGAATCTATTAACGATAACGCCAGTTTACAGGGGGCCCCTGCCGACACCGGCGCCAGGAAGGCGCCCAAAGAGCCGCTCGGAACCGCCCGACATGTACAAATCGGCCCAAATGTCGGCGCCGACGGCTATACCTTGGCGAGCACCGGCTCGCTTTTGAGCGACGGCTCCTCCGGCCGCTTCGCGATCACCTTGTCGATGAGACCGAAGTCCTTGGCCATTTCCGCGGTGAGGAACATGTCGCGCTCGAGCGCGTCCTCGATCCGCTTCAGCGGCTGCTGCGTGTGATGGACGTAGATTTCATTCAGGCGCCGCTTGAGATTGAGGATTTCCTGGGCGTGCAGCATGATGTCGGTGGCCTGCCCTTGGAACCCGCCGGACGGCTGGTGAACCATGATGCGGGCGTTGGGCAGCGCAAAGCGCAGGTCTTTCGCGCCCGCCGCCAGCAGCAACGAGCCCATGGACGCGGCCTGCCCGGTGCACAGGGTCGACACCGGCGGCCGGACGAATTGCATCGTGTCGTAGATCGCCAGACCGGAGGTCACGACCCCGCCCGGCGAATTGATGTACATCGACACTTCTTTCTTGGGGTTCTCCGCCTCCAGGAACAGGAGCTGCGCCACCACCAGCGAAGCCATGCCGTCCTCGATCGGCCCCGTTATGAAGATGATCCGCTCCTTCAGCAGCCGGGAATAGATGTCATAGGCCCGTTCCCCGCGGTTGGTCTGCTCGACCACCATGGGAACGAGGTAGTTCATGTAGGTCTCGCGTGGGTCGCGCATGGGGTGTCACCTGTTCAGATCTCAGAGGTCAATCGCGTTGTCGGATCGGGATCGGTGCGTATCGCTCGCGGATGTCTCGTTGGCCGAAAAATGCTTTCCAGATCGTCTCGCCAGAACGTTCTGCGTCTCACCGCAGCGGCTTGCCGAACTACCGGCGTAAGCACCTGCACGTTCAGTGTGGCTGAGTCGCGGCAGGCTGTCGAAGCGGCGGCGACGGCCCAAGGTGACGGGTCAGCGCCGCGCATTCGGCTACGCAGCTATCGCACATAAGCGCAAAAGTTCCGGCGGCAAGACGCCACACCGCCGCAACGGAGCCCGCGCTTACTCCTCGTCTTCCTTGAACAATTCCTCCCGCGCGACCGGCTTGTCGGTGACGTCGGCGAGTTCGACGAGGAAGTCGACCACCTTATCCTCGAACAGCGGGGCGCGCAAAGACGCCAGCGCCTGCGGGATTGTTGCGATAATAATCCCAGACCTGCTTTTCCCGGCCCGGCATCTGGCGCGCCTGCTCCATCACTGCGGCCGTCAATTGGTCGTCGGTGACCTTGATGTTGTTCTTCTCGCCGATCTCCGCGATCACCAGGCCGAGCCGCACCCGCCGCTCGGCGATGCCGCGATATTCCTCGCGCGCCTTCTCCTCGGTCGTGCCTTCGTCGGCGAAGGTGCGACCCTGCTGCTTGAGGTCGCTCTCGACCCCCGCCCACACGCTGGCGAACTCCTGCTCGACCAGGCTCGGCGGCGGCTCGAACTTGTGGCTGGCGTCGAGCTGATCGAGCAGCTGGCGCTTGAGCTTCTGGCGCGACACGGCCGCGTGCTCGCGCAGCACGCGGTCCTTGACCACTTCCCGCAGCTTGGCGAGCAATTCCAGTCCCAGGCCCTTGGCGAAATCGTCATCGACGCTGACGGCGCCGGGCGCCTCCACGGCACTCACGGTGACGGCGAACGTCGCAGTTTTGCCCGCCACGTCCTTGGCGCGGTAATCGTCGGGAAATTTGATGTCGAAGGTTTTGGCGCCGCCGGCTTCGAGGCCCAAGAGGTGCTCCTCGAATCCGGGAATGAACTGGCCCGATCCGAGCTCAAGCGAACATTCTCGCCCTTGCCGCCTTCGAACGGCACGCCGTCGATCGTGCTCTCGAACGAGATGGTGACGCGATCGCCGTTTTCGGCGGCGCCGGCCTTGGCTTCGTACGGCCGGCTCTGATCCGCGATGGTCTGGATCGCCTGGTCGATTTCGGCGTCGGTCGCTTCCGCGGTGAGCCGCGTGAGCTTGATGGTCTTGAAATCCGCAAGCGTGATCGGCGGGACGATTTCGATCTCGACCGTATAGGCGAGATCGGCATTGCCGTTGAAAATCCCCTCGACCGCGCCCTGCTCCTCGGGCAGCACCACCTTGGGCTCGATCGCCGGCCGCAGGCCCCGCTCGGAAACGATCTTGGTATTGGCCTCGCGCACGGCCGCCTCGATTACCTCGGCCATGGCCGAGCGGCCATAGAGGCGCTTGAGGTGGGCGACCGGCACCTTGCCCGGGCGGAAGCCGCGCAATTGGACGCGACCTTTGAGGTCATCGAGCTTCTCGTTGACCCGCGCTTCAAGATCGCTGGCGGGAACGACAACACGGAACTCGCGCTTGAGGCCCGCTGCGGCAGTTTCGGTCACTTCCATCGGCATATCTCGCCCATCGGCATGTCTTGTGGCGGCCCGACATCGAGCGTGTCCCGGCCGTCTATTGTGTGAAAAAATCCACCCGGGTGGTGCGGGCGGAGGGGCTCGAACCCCCACGACTTTCGTCACGGGAACCTAAATCCCGCGCGTCTACCAATTCCGCCACGCCCGCACAGGAGGGCGGCCCGGCGGGCGTATATCACGCGGCGGCCGCGAGGCACCACCAAAATAGCCATCGGCGTTGCGACTTGCAAAGACGACGGAAAAGCGCTTCACGCCAGCAGCGCGCGATACACCTGCGGCAGTGCCTCCGGCAAGTCCTCCGCGATCAGCCCGGGACCGAACATGTTGGCGGCCTCGCCATGCAGCCAGACGGCCGCGACCGCGGCTTCAAAACCCGGCATGCCTTGCGCCAAGAGGCCGGCAGCAATTCCCGTCAACACGTCGCCGGCGCCGGCCGTCGCCAGATAAGCAGGCGCATTGCCGGCAATGGCGGCGCGGCCGTCGGCCGCGGCCACGACGGTGTCGGCGCCCTTGAGCACCACGACCGCGCCGATAAGCTGCGCCGCCAGGCGCGCCCGTTCGAGCTTCGAACCTGCTTGCGTTCGTCCGTCCAAGGCACCGAAATATCGTGCAAATTCCCCTTCGTGGGGCGTCAGAACCGTGGCCCGGTCGCGCCGCGCCAGGAGCGCCTCGGCGAGGTCCTGGGGCCGCTCCGCAAAGCTGGTGATGGCATCGGCATCGAGGACGACGGCGCGCTCGCCTGCGACTGCCGCAAGTACCAGGGCGCGCGTTGCTTCGCCGACCCCCAATCCCGGACCGATCGCCACTGCGTTGAGGCGGCGGTCGGCGAGAAACCGGTCGAGTTGTTCGGCGCCGTCGACGGGGCGGACCATGATCGCCAGATTGGCCGCGGCATTGACCGCCAAAGCCTCGCGGGGGCTGGCGATGGTGACCAGGCCCGCCCCCGCGCGCAACGCGCCCCGCGCCGCCAGCCGCGCCGCGCCGGTCGACCAGGACGGACCCGACATCACGACCGCATGGCCGCGGTCGTATTTATGGCCGGCGCCCTGCGGGACCGGGAATTCATGCCGCCAGAGCGCGGGAACAGTTCTCGAACGCCTTGGAGCCGATCCGCACCAGTACGGCGTTGGGGATGCCAATGTCGGCAACGGCAGTCGGACCGCAATAAAGTCTACCCGGCAGAAGCAGATGCCCGATTTTCTTGCGAAAAAAGGTTATGGATTGGGCGGCCCGCACGGCAACTCCCATGACCGCACCGGAAGTGCCGTTGATCCCGCTCGGCAGATCGACCGCGACAACGGGCGCGGCTTGCGCGTTCACGGCTTCGATCATGGCGCGCGGCAGCCCCTCGACCGGCCGATCGAGGCCGGCGCCGAACAGCGCGTCGATCACCACATCCGCCGCCGCGCCGCCGAGTTCGCCCGGCTGTGCCACTTCAACCGATCCCGAAAAGCGCCGCGCCGCGACCGCCGCATCGCCCTTCAGCCGAGCAACGTCGCCGACCAGCCATGAGCCGCACGCGGTAGCCGCGTTCGGCCAGGATACGCGCCGCCACGAAGCCGTCGCCGCCATTGTTGCCGGGGCCCGCCACGACCACGACCCGGCTCCCGGCGCGGTGACGCGCGGCCACCGCAGCGGCGACCGCCCTGCCCGCCTGTTCCATGAGGTCGATGCCGGCCACGCCGTCGGCTATCGTCAGACGATCGGCCTCGCCCATCTCGGCGTTCGTCAACAGCTCGATCATGCGGCCACAAGGTTCACAAAGTCGCGATGATGCATGGCCCCCTGATCCTATGCCTGAGCTGACTGCAGCGCCATTGACGTTATCATAGGCAATGTGCCTAATCAGATTGCAGGCGCCTTCAGGGGGCCCCTGACGAAGGGGTCGCAAGCCGCCTTAGTTCCCTGATTGGGTTGTACTTTTTCGGCTTGCCGGGCCTTGGCACGGGACCTGCTAACCCAGGCACGGCTCCATTGGTGCGTCAAACCCATATGGAGGCCGGGAGACGAGACGCGATGAAGAAGATCGAGGCCATCATCAAGCCGTTCAAACTCGACGAAGTAAAGGAGGCCCTGCAGGAGGTGGGTCTGCAAGGCATCACTGTGACCGAGGCCAAGGGTTTCGGCCGCCAGAAGGGACATACCGAGCTCTATCGGGGTGCGGAATACGTGGTCGATTTTCTCCCCAAGGTGAAGATTGAGATTGTGCTTGGGGACGACATGATTGAAAAAGCAATCGAGGCGATACGCCGCGCCGCCCAGACCGGGCGGATCGGCGACGGTAAAATCTTCGTCTCGAATATCGAAGAGGCGATCCGGATCAGGACGGGGGAATCCGGGATCGACGCGATATGATGCATCGGCTCGCGCGTTCGCGCGGCCGCGACCATTGAAGCTTCCACTTGTAATCCATCGACCTGTAATCCCTCGACACCGATTGACCAGCGAAAGGGTGCGCTTGCCATGACCACGCCCAAGAACGTCATGAAAACGATCAAAGACAGCGACGTGAAATACGTCGACTTCCGCTTCACCGATCCGCGCGGCAAGTGGCAGCACGTCACTTTCGACGTCGGCATGATCGAGGAAGAGACCTTCGCCGAGGGTCAGATGTTCGACGGCTCCTCGATCGCCGGCTGGAAGGCGATCAACGAATCCGACATGTGCCTGATGCCCGACCCGGCCTCGGCCTGCATCGATCCGTTCTTCGCCGAGACGACGCTGGTTCTGGTCTGCGACGTGCTCGAGCCGACGACCGGCGAGCCCTACAACCGCGACCCGCGCGGCATCGCCAAGAAGGCCGAGGCCATGGTCAAGTCGATGGGCGTCGGCGACACCGTCTATTTCGGCCCCGAGGCCGAGTTCTTCGTGTTCGACGACGTGAAGTACAAGGCCGAGCCCTACAACACCGGCTTCAAGCTCAACTCCATCGAGCTGCCGTCCAATTCCGACACCGACTATGAGGGCGGCAATCTCGGCCACCGCGTCGGCACCAAGAAGGGCTACTTCCCGGTGCCGCCGCAGGATTCGGCGCAGGACATGCGCTCGGAAATGCTGGCGGCGATGGCGCGCATGGGCGCCAAGGTCGAGAAGCACCACCACGAGGTCGCCTCCGCCCAGCACGAGCTCGGCCTGAAATTCTCGCCGCTGACCGGGATGGCCGACCAGCTGCAGATCTACAAATACTGCATCCAGCAGGTCGCCCAGGTCTACGGCAAGACCGCGACCTTCATGCCGAAGCCGGTCTACGGCGACAACGGCTCGGGCATGCATTGCCACCAGTCGATCTGGCAGGACGGCAAGCCGGTATTCGCCGGCAACAAATACGCCGATCTGTCCGAGACCTGCCTGTCCTACATCGCCGGCATCATCAAGCACGCCAAGGCGATCAACGCCTTCACCAACCCGACCACCAATTCCTACAAGCGGCTGGTGCCGGGCTTCGAAGCGCCGGTGCTGCTCGCCTATTCGGCGCGCAACCGCTCGGCGTCCTGCCGCATTCCCTACACCACCAACCCGAAGGCCAAGCGCGTCGAGGTGCGGTTCCCCGATCCGCTCGCCAATCCGTATCTCGCCTTCGCGGCGATGCTGATGGCCGGCCTCGACGGCATCAAGAACAAGCTCCACCCGGGCGACGCCATCGACAAGGATCTCTACGATCTGCCGCCGGCGGAGCTCAAGCAGATCCCGACCGTGTGCGGCTCGCTGCGCCAGGCGCTCGAAAAGCTCGACAAAGGCCGCGACTTCCTCAAGGCCGGCGGCGTGTTCGATGACGACTTCATCGACGCCTATATCGACCTGAAGATGGGCGAGGTGATCCGCTTCGAGCACACGCCGCATCCGGTCGAGTTCGAAATGTATTATTCCGCGTAGGCATCCTCCCGCATCGCGCAGGCGGTGCAACCTTGCAGGGCGTCGCTTCGTGCGACGCCCTTTTGTTTGGTCCTGCCGGAGCAAGCGCCGGCCGCGCGGCGACCGCCTCGTCGCTGACCTCGACGCGGTTGCGGCCGTTCATCTTGGCCCGGTAGAGCGTTTCGTCGGCCCGCGCCAGCAGCGCCGCGAGCGGCGCCGCCGGCGATCCGCACGCCACCCCGACGCTGACGGTTGCCGCTATCAGCGTGCCGTCGCAGGAGACGGTTTCGGCCGCAAAAGCCGCGCGCACGCGCTCCGCCGCAGCGGCGGCATCAGCGAGCGTACTCGGCAGCACGGCGATGAATTCTTCGCCGCCGAACCGGCCGATGACGTCGTCCGTGCGCATAGTCTTGCGCATGACAGCGGCAAACTGCCTGAGCACGGCATCGCCGGCGCCATGGCCGAACCGGTCGTTGATCGACTTGAAACGATCGAGATCGAACGCGAGCGCGCTCACCGGCACCGCGCCGCGCGCGCTTTGGCGGAGCACCAGCGCGCTCGCCTCGGTAAAGCCGCGACGGTTCAGCACCCCGGTCAGCGGGTCGGTCGTCGCCGCCGTCCTGTAGAAACCGACGGTGCGGTCCTTGGCGAGGATCATCACAATGAAGGCGGCGCCGATCAGGTACAGCACGACTTCGATCATGAAGACCGAGATCCAGCCGCTGGTGAAACCGCGCCAGCGCACGCCGTCGGGCGCCAGCGTCATCAACGCGACCGGGAACAGAAAGACGGCGCCGTGCAGCATCGGCACGAAGACCGCGGGCCAACGCCGCAGCAGCGCCTTGCGGCGCTCGCGCCACAGTTCGGCGGCGGTCAGGAAGGTGTAGAAGGCGACGATCAACGCGGCGACGACGAGCCGCGATGCCGCCGAGCCGGCAAAGGCCGGGAACAGCCAGGCGAGCGGCCAAACCGCGGCGCCGATACACATCGTGCCCCACCGGACCGGCCGGCCGTGAAACAGGCGCGCCGCGCTCCAAATCATGCCGACGGCGAGAAACAGCGGAATTTCGGCGCTACCCGCGGCCGCCGACGCCGCGTCGCCCTCGAAGCGCCAGATGCCGCCCGACAGGGCGCCGATCAGATAGGCCAAGCCCCACCACGCCAAGCGCCGGAATGCGCTCCTGTAGCCAGGCGAACAAAAGGAACAGCCCGAGCAGCGCCGTGACGCAAATGGCGATGACGAGCAAAGTCCCGACATCGAGCGATGTCGCCGCGGCAGCCAAATCCGTCGGCATCAGCCTCTTCTCCGATCCACGTCGTATAAGCACAACAACGTAACGACGTAGCACCGATCGGCGGGCGGCTGCCGAATGTTCGTATTTTAGGCTTTGCCAAAAGTCTTTGGCATCGATCTCCTTTCCCGAAAAGGCGCTGAAAATTGCGGGCGATGAGGAACCGCCGGCCGGCGGTCAGGTCGCAGCGCGCCGGCGCAGGATCGAGGCGGCGGCGAGCGCGGCGCGCGCCGGTCCGATGATCGGCACGATCGACGGCGAGGCCAAGGCCGTGTTGCCCGCCGGATGCTCGGCCGGCAGTTCGGTCTCGACGCGATTGCGGCCGAGCTCCTTGGCGCGGTAGAGCGCCCGGTCGACGACCTCCAGCAATGCGCGGATGTCCGCGCCGCCCGACCCCAGCGCGACGCCGGCGCTGACGCTCGGCGTCAGTTCGGCATTGCCGAAGCGCGCCGACGCGGCCGCGAAGTTACGCCGCACCCGGTCGGCGATGGCAAACGCTTCGTCGATATCGCCGACCGGCAGGCAGGAGGCGAATTCCTCGCCGCCGATGCGGGCGAACAGGACGTCGGCGCCGAGCGTCGCCGTCGCGGTCGCGGCGAAGGTCTGCAGCACGCAATCGCCCAGCGCGTGACCGAAGCGATCGTTGATCTGCTTGAAGTGATCGAGGTCGAACAACAAGACCGCGAGCGGCTCGGGATCGATGTCGCGCTCGGCCAGGAGTTTTGCCGCGCCGTCGAGGAAGGCGCGGCGATTGGCGACACCGCTCAAGGGATCGACCAGCGAATTGATCTTGTGTTTGAGCTCGGTGCGTTCCTTGGTCATGTTGAGCTGCAGGAATGCCATGACCACGGTGAACAACAGCGTGCCGAACGCGAGCAGCGCGAAGGACAGGCCGCGCAGCAGCGCGTCGGCCGCGAACACCGGCGACAACAGCGCCGCCGGCACCCGCGCCAGCAAGACCGCCGCATGCGCCAGCAGCACCACCACCAGCGGCCAGCGCGACATCAAGGGCTCGTCGCGGCCGCGCCACAATTCCTCGGCTGTCGCCAAGGCGAACAGCGCCAGAATGGTCGAGATGACGACGATCCGCAGATCGACGTCCGCCGCAAACGCCGGCAGCCGGCACAGTCCGATCCAGACCGCCGGCGCCAGCAGCACCAGCAACGGACGGACGCGGCGTCCGTCAAAGACGCGCGCCCCACTCCAGGTCAGCGCATAACTGAACAGCACCAGCGCGTTGGCGACGTCGATCGTGATGAAATCGGGCGCCGCGCCGTGCGACGTGAGCAGTCCGAGACCGCTTGCGCCGACGATATAGGCCGCGCCCCACCACATCGGCGCGCGGATGCTGCGGTTCTGCAAGCCGGCGAAAACCAGCAGCGCCCCCAAGAGCGCCGTGACAAAGACCGTCACCACCGAAAGGGTTTGGACATCGAGATGCATGCGGCCCACCGAAGTCGCCCGAGGGCAACCTAGGGCCCAAGTCTTCCGCACAGGTTACCGTTGCCGAAAAGCTCGCCGACAGCATTGCCGGGAGGTAAATGGCGTGCGCCGGTTTTTTCTTGCGGCGGTAATGTGCGCATCCGCGAGGCGGGCGAAACAGGAGGTGAACCGATCGCCATGTTGAGAATCGTCATGTCGAGACGTTGCCATGCAACGCGCGATCGCCGGCATGATGCTGGTCGGCGCCGCCCTGTCGCCGACGCCGTCAATGGCGCAGACCGCGCCGACGGCGCCATCGTGGCCCGACACGTTTGTCGGCCGCCTCGAGGCCTTGGCGCTGGTCGAAACCCTCAACGCCACGCTCATCGGCGCGCGCAGCGCCACCTTCACGCTCGACAAATGGTGCGCCGACCACAAGCTCGCCGTCGATACCAAAATCCGCGCCCATCTGGTGCGCGGCATCGACAAGCCGGTCACGGACGAACAGCGCCAACGGTTGCAGGTCGACGCCGACGAGCCGGTCAAATTCCGCCACGTCGAGCTTACCTGCGGCGAGCGCATCCTGTCCGAGGCCGACAATTGGTATGTGCCGGCGCGGCTGACGCCCGAGATGAACCGCTTATTGGAGACGACCGACACGCCGTTCGGCCGGGCGATCGCGGCGCTCACGCCGTTCCGCCGAACCTTTGCGGTCGAGGTGCATTGGAAGCCGCTGCCCGACGGCTGGGAACTCGGGCCGCCGCCGGCCGATCATCCCGCCGCGGCGCTCGAGATCCCCGAAAAACTGTTCGAACACCGCGCGCTTTTGTTCACGCCCGATCTGAAGCCGATTGCGGAAGTCGACGAGAACTATACGCGGGAGAACTTGGCGTTCACGCCGCCGCGCTGATCGACGTTCGGGCTCGAGCCAGCGGGAACGGGAACCGGCCAGAGATGGCCGGCCCGATGACACGCTCCACGAACGCCGCAGGTTCAGCGCTTCGAGAACTGGAAGCTGCGGCGGGCTTTGGCGCGGCCGTACTTCTTGCGCTCGACCACGCGCGCGTCGCGCGTGAGGAAGCCGCCGCGCTTGAGCACCGCACGCAGTTCCGGCTCGTAGCGCATCAGCGCCTTGGACAAGCCGTGACGCACCGCGCCCGCCTGCCCCGACAGGCCGCCGCCGGAGACGGTGCAGACGACATCGTATTGACCTGCTCGGCTCGCCGTTGCGAGCGGCTGCTGGATCAGCATGCGCAGCACCGGGCGGGCGAAATAGGTTTCGACCGGGCGCTCATTGACCAGAATCTTGCCGGCGCCGAGCTTGATCCACACGCGCGCCACGGCGTCCTTGCGCTTGCCGGTGGCGTAGGCGCGGCCCTGCTTGTCGAGCTTCTGCACGTATTTCGGCTGTTCCGGCGCCGCGGCCGGCCGCAGCGTCGAGAGCTGATCGAGCGCTTGAATTGTTTCGGCCATCACGCGCTCCTTTTGTTCTTGCGGTTCATCCCGGCGATGTCGAGTTGCTCCGGCTGCTGCGCGGCGTGCGGATGCTCGCCATGGGGATAGACGCGGAGATTGCTCAATTGCTGGCGGCCGAGCGGGCCGCGCGGCAGCATGCGCTCCACCGCCTTCTCGACCACGCGCTCGGGGAAGCGGCCGGTCAGGATCGCCTTGGCGGAGCGCTCCTTGATGCCGCCGATATAGCCGGTGTGCTTGTAATAGACTTTCTGCTCGACCTTGCGGCCGGTCAGCACCACCTTGGCGGCGTTGATGATGATGACATTGTCACCGCAATCGACGTGGGGCGTGAAGGTCGGCTTGTGCTTGCCGCGCAGATGCAGCGCCACGATCGAGGCGAGCCGGCCGACGACGAGGCCTTCGGCGTCGATCATGACCCACTTCTTGTCGACCTCGGCGGGCTTGGCCGAATAGGTTTTCATCGTCGTTCCCGTTAAGTCGTTTTCCGGCGGAGAATTCCAGCGAGGAAATGGCGCCAGCCGTGCCGACGCGTTGCGCGGGTATTTAGCCGCGCGCGCCGTCGAGGTCAATGCCGGATGCTATTATTTCGCGCTTTCTCAATGATTTGTGCCGGAGGTATTATTTCACCGTTGCGGGGGAATGGAATAGGTCGCAGTCGCATGGGCGACGAGGTCGTCGTCGCCCTCCGAGCGAATGTCGATCTCACCGACCGCGAGGCGCTTGCCGAGCTTGATCAGGCGCGCCTCGGCCAACAGGTCGCGCGGCTCCGGCTTTTTGAGGAAATTGATGTTGAGATTGGTCGTGACCGCGTGCGGCACCCAGCCGATCGACGCCAGAATGGCGATATAGGCGGCGAAATCGGCCATCGCCATCGTCGTCGGACCGGCGATCGTGCCGCCCGGTCGTAGCGACTGCGCATCGTAGCGTTTGCGCACCCGGCAGCCGCGATGCCAGACATCCTCGATCACCCAGCCGCCGGTGGCGTTGAACATCTCGGGGAATTCGGCGTTCAAAAGCCGCTCCAACTCGGCGACCGAGAGCTTCGCCGCCGCCGATTGCCCCGCCCCGATCCTGTTCAACCCGACCTCCTTCAACGTCCGCTCGATTATCTTCAGCCATCACGACGCATTAATCCAACAGAGGAAAAATCCAACAGGGGAAACGCCTGCGCCTGTGTCGCCGACCGAGCAGTCGGGAGGCGCGGGCGCCGAGCCCGCAAGCGATCGTGCATTCAACCGCCGGCGCCGATCACGCAATCCGGCCTCGCAAGCTGTCGGCAAGCGCGGAAAGCGCGTCGGCAATCAGCTTCGCGGTTTCCGGCGGCGGCAGCGGTATCTTCAGGCTTTGCACACCCGTGGTCGGATCGCGTTCGATCCAGGAATGCGCCGCGGCGCTGGGATCTTCGGCAGCCCCCAGCGCGGCAATAAACTGGGCGCCAGCCTGAAGCAAGGCTTGCCACGGATGAGAACCCGCATCGTTGGACCGCGCTCCAGTCTCTTCGGCCCGCGCAGTCGCCGTCTCACCGGCACCGACGGCTGCATCCGCATCAGCATCTTCCACGGACGCGGCGCCATCGGCAGCCGCTGAATTTCCCGCTTCCTCGGCCGGCGTCATGGTTGCACACTCGCCCATGCTTCCGGTGACGCTTTCCACGTCTTTCATGAAGCGGGTGAGACGCGAACCGCCGAGCGAAATCTCGTTGTTGCCGCCGTCGAGAATGCCGGCCGACAGCGAGCGTTTGAACGCCAGAACCGAAAGCATGCTCTCCTCGATCGTGCCCTTCGCCACGAAATTGATGACCTGGACCGGCCGTGTCTGGCCGAGGCGATAGATGCGCGCGATACGTTGTTCGAGAATTGCCGGGTTCCACGGCAAGTCCATATTCACCACTGTCGAAGCATGCTGCAGATTGAGGCCCGTGCTGCCGGCATCGGTGGACAGGAACACGCGGCAGGCGGGGTCGTCGCGAAACCGCTCGACCAGCGCCGGCCGCTTCTCCGACGGCACACCGCCGTGGAAACTGACATAGCCCAATCCACGCGCTTCGAGGCGGCGGATGACGATGTCGTGGGTCCGCGTCCATTGCGAGAACACCACCGCCTTGGCCTCGGGCTCGGCGAACAATTCGTCGAACAGCGCCGCCAATTCGTCGGCCTTGACGCCATGATCGGTTTCCTGGTCCAGCAGATAGGTGCTGTTGCACGACATACGCATGTTCTGTAAGGCGCAGGTCATCCGCCGCTGATCCTTGTCCGACAGGAACCCGGTCTTGCGCCAACGCTGAACGATTTTCGCCACCGTATCGGCGTTTTCCTGGTGATAGAGCTTTTGCATCTCGGTCATCGGCACCAGCAGGTTCTGGTCGGTCCGGCCGGGCAGTTGCCGCAGCACCTCGGATTTGCGCCGGCGGATCATGACCGGCGCCAGCGTTTGGCCGATCTTCTCGAGCCCTGCATAGCCGGTGACGCGCCCGGCCTCGTCCTTGACCTGATGCTCGTGCAACAGCTTCCAGGTCGGTCCCAGCCGGTGCTGATCGACGAACTGGACGATCGAGATCAGTTCTTCCAGCTTGTTTTCCAGGGGCGTCCCGGTCAGCACGATCGCGTAGGAGCTGTCGATGCGCTTCAAGGCGCGCGCCGCGATGGTGTTCCAGTTTTTCACCCGTTGCGCCTCATCGACCACGATCAGCTCGGGCGCCCAGGCGGCGATCAGGTCGAGATCGGGCTTGAGTTTCTCGTAGTTCGTGATCTTGCAGAAGTCGTCCGAGGCGTAGTCGTTCCGCCGCTGCGCCCGGCCACCGCTGATGACGCGTGCCGCATTTTCACCCTGTCGCCCCGAGAAGCGCATGATCTCGCTCTGCCACTGGTATTTGAGCGAGGTCGGACAGATCACCAGCACTTTCGAGACGCCAAAATGCCGCGCCAGCACTTCCATCGCGGCGACGGCCTGAATGGTCTTGCCCAGCCCCATATCGTCGGCGATAAGTGCCCGGCCGGCCCGCGCCGCGAACAGCGCGCCCTCGGCCTGATAGGGATAGAGCGGCACCTTCAGAAGCCCTAGCAGCCCGGGATCCGCAGCACCGCGCGGGAACAACTGCTCGAGCTTCGAGGCCCGCCGGTCCGCGTCCCGTCTTCCCGCGAGGAAATCGAGGGCGTCGTCATAGGCGCGGCACTCGTGGCCGGACTTCGACACGACGGCCATGAAAGGCTCGAGATCGCCGAAGCGCTCCTCCGGGAGCAGGCCGTCGCATGCGGCGTCGAACAAACCGGCAGCAGCCTCGCGCACCGTCGGCGGGCAATCCGTGCCGGCGCGAAAATGCACGCGGCGTTTGCCGTCATTGCGTAAATACAGCTCGGAGAACGCAGGCCGGTAGCCGCGCGCGAATGCCGCCTTGGCTCCGCGCTTCTTCTCGAGGCGGGCGAGCGTGAATTCGATGTGCTTGCAGGTGCCCAGTTCGCTCGTGGCGTAATCGGGGCACGAACAGAAATTGCCGCCCGGCCCGGGCCCGCGAATCGCCACGCGATAGCTGGTTTTCGAAACAGGATTGCTGACCCTGAACTCGGAAAAAAACGGTTCGCCGCCCAGATTTTCGAGCCCAAAGACCTGCGCGCGGCCGAACTGGCGGCGCAAGCCGCGTTGCCAGTCCACCGGCGATAAATCGGCAGGCGCGTAGGCGCGAGAGAGATTGGATTCCTTGTTCGGCCTGGTCGCGGAATTGAGGTTTCGGCGCTTGGGCTTCATCGAGGTGTATCCACTCAGAATCGGTTTCTCGCGAGACGTTAGCCCAAGGCAGATAGCAGGTCCTGGAGTTTACGGGCTATGCAGATTATATCCCGCAGCGCGCATCCGTAGGGACGGCCGCGCTCCTTGCTGTCCGGCGCCACCGCTCCATCATGCTCTCCCTTCCGGCGCCTAGGATCGGATACAATGACGGCGGCATGGTCATCATATCCCTTGCTCGCCATCCGCAATGCGCAGGACCGGACCGAAGGACCCTACCCATGAATGTTCATCCCGCCGCCGCCCCCGCCGACTCTGCGCTGATCCTGCTGCGCGAGGACATTTCCGGCGTCGCCATCTTGACGCTCAACCGGCCGCAGGCCCTCAACAGCCTCTCCGAGGCGATGCTGGAAGCGCTCGGCGACGCCTTGACCGCGATCGCCCACGACGACACCGTGCGCGTCGTGATCCTCGCCGCCAACGGCCCGGCGTTCTGCGCCGGCCACGACCTCAAGGAGCTCAATCGGCGCCGCAGCCGACGAGGATCAGGGCCGCGGCTATTTCAAGCACATCTTTTCCATGTGCAGCACCATGATGCAGCAGATCGTCGCGCTGCCGCAGCCGATCATTGCCGCCGTGCAGGGAACGGCGACCGCCGCCGGCTGCCAATTGGTGGCGAGCTGCGATCTCGCCGTCGCCTCCCATGCCGCCAAGTTCGCGACCTCGGGCATCGATGTCGGCCTGTTCTGCTCGACGCCGATGGTCGCGTTGTCGCGCAATGTGCCGCGCAAGCAGGCCGCCGAGATGCTGATGACCGGCGAGATGATCTCCGCCGAGCACGCCGAGCGCATCGGCCTCGTCAACCGCGTCGTCGCGCCCGGCCACGAGCGCGACGAGGCGCTCAAGCTCGCGCGCACCATCGCGGCAAAATCGGTGCTGGCGATCAGGCTCGGCAAGGCGGCGTTCTACCGCCAGCTCGGCATGCCGCTCGCGGAGGCCTATGACTATACCGCGGGCGTGATGGTGGATAATCTTTTGGCCCGCGACGCCGAGGAAGGCATCAACGCCTTCATCGCCAAGCGCAAGCCGATCTGGGAAGACCGCTGACGGCTGTCCACTCTCGACCCGATGTACCGACACCAGCCCCCTAACCTTAAGGAAACGCGCTAATGATCCGCACTGGAATGCTTATCGTGATGCTGGCTGTGAGTTCGCTCGCGACGGCCGCTTTGGCGCAGACCGCGCAGGAGCGCGCCGCCTGTCATGACGACGCCCAGAAGCTTTGTGCCGGCGTCATGCCCGGCGGCGGCCGGATTCTCGACTGTCTCGCCAAGCAGAAAGACAAGGCGTCCGCCGCCTGCCAGAAAGTCCTCGCGAGCCACGGCAAATAATTCGCAAGGCCATCGGTACCTGATAGCCGCCCATGAACCACGACGCCTATTCCGACACCTATGTCCGCGGCATTCTCAATACCGTGAAGACCATCGCCATGGTCGGCGCCTCGGACAAGGAAAACCGGCCGAGCTATTTCGTCTTCAAATACCTCGTCGAGCGCGGCTACAACGTGATCCCGGTCAATCCGGGGCGGGCCGGCCGCGACCTGCTCGGCCGGCGGATCTATGCACGGCTCGCCGATATCCCCGCGCCGATCGACATGGTCGACATCTTCCGCGCCTCGCCCCATGTGCTGCCGATCGTGCAGGAAGCGCTCGCGCTTTCACCGCGGCCGCGGGTGATCTGGATGCAGCTCGGCGTGCGCAACGACGAGGCGGCGGCGCTCGCGGAGGCGAACGGCCTTAAGGTCGTCATGAACCGCTGTCCGAAGATCGAGTATGGACGGCTATCGTCGGAGATCGGCTGGATGGGAGTGAATACCCGCACCATCTCGTCGCGACGGGCGACGGCCGGCGGCGTCCAGCGGCTGACGCTCGACCGGGCGACCGCGCCCGGTGGATCCACAGCTGCCGCGACGGCGGCCGAACGATTGATCCACAATACCACCGAATCGTGACATGTTGAGCGACCGCCGCAACGAACGATTCGCAGCCCGGCAGTATCCTGCGTACACAGCGCCTGGCGAGGCATCAGTACAGTAACGCCGCCTGCGTCAGGCGCGGACATTCGCGAAACGTGCTCGCGAACAGTCGTCGTTGCTGTTCTGAAACTGATCCAGCGGGCCCTTGGCTCAAACTGTCGGGGGCGTCGCCAACCGTCAGGAATGAGCTTATGAAAATCAGCTCTGGGCTTGGGCTCGCGCTGCTGTGCCTCGCTGTCGTCCCGCTTACCGCGAAAGCCGAGGACGATGCGGAAGGCCGGCGTGCCTGCATGAACGATGCGTTGACCGTGTGCGCGCAATTCATTCCCGATCGCGACCGGATCGCGTCCTGCCTCATATCCAATCGCGAGCGCATCTCGGCCCCGTGCCGCACCCTGCTCATGGTCCGCAAAACCGCGGCGCGCGAGCGCTGACGCCGGTGGCACACGTGGGCTGCTTAGCCACGCGCGCGATTGCGGCGCGAAAGACGTGCTGCCCGGCCGTTAACGCAACCGGCACTCTCTCGCCTTGACGGCACCGGAGGCTCCTTTAAACCGGAGCTGACGTCATTCGTCCCGAGAGGATCGGCCGATGAGCGAACGCATTCCGGGCTTTTCGACGCTCGCGGTTCACGCCGGCGCGCAGCCCGATCCGACCACCGGCGCGCGGGCGACGCCGATCTATCAAACAACGTCCTATGTGTTCGACAGCGTCGATCATGCTGCCTCGCTGTTCGGCCTGCAGACCTTCGGCAACATCTATACCCGCATCGGCAATCCGACCACCGCCGTGCTCGAGGAGCGCGTCGCGGCGCTCGAAGGCGGCACCGCCGGGCTCGCGACCGCCTCCGGCCATGCCGCCCAGGTGCTGGCGTTTCATTGCCTGCTGCAGCCGGGCGACGAGTTCGTGGCTTCGAAGAAGCTCTATGGCGGCTCGATCAACCAGTTCAACCACGCCTTCAAGAATTTCGGCTGGAACGTCGTCTGGGCCGACCCCGACGACATGGGCTCGTTCGAGCGCGCCATTTCGCCGAAGACCAAGGCGATCTTCACCGAATCGATCGCCAACCCCGGCGGCGTCGTCACCGACATGGCGGCGGTGGCGCAGATCGCGCGCCGCGCCGGCGTGCCCTACATCGTCGACAACACGCTGGCGACGCCTTATCTGTGCAAGCCGTTCGAGCACGGCGCCGACATCGTCGTGCATTCGCTGACCAAATTTTTGGGCGGCCACGGCAATTCGATCGGCGGCATGATTGTCGACGGCGGCACCTTCAACTGGTCGCGCGAGCGCCGCTATCCCATGCTGTGCGAGCCGCGGCCGGAATATCACGGCATCGTGCTGCACGAGACGTTCGGCAATTTCGCCTTCGCCATCGCCTGCCGGGTGCTCTCGCTGCGCGACATCGGGGCGGCGCTCTCCCCGTTCAACGCCTTCCTCATCCTGACCGGCATCGAGACGCTGCCGCTGCGCATGCGCCAACACTGCGACAATGCGCTGGCGGTCGCCGAATGGATTTCCGCGCACCCGAAGGTCGATTGGGTGAGCTATCCGGGGCTCCCCGGCGACCGCTATCACAACCTCGCCAAGAAATACTGCCCGCTGGGAGCCGGCGCGGTGTTCACTTTCGGCCTCAAGGGCGGTTACGACGCCGGCGTCAAGCTGGTCTCAAACGTGAAGCTGTTCTCGCACCTCGCCAATATCGGCGACACCAAGTCGCTGATCATCCATCCCGCCTCGACCACGCACAAACAACTCTCCGACGCGCAGAAGGTCCAGGCGGGCGCCGGGCCCGACGTGGTGCGGCTGTCGATCGGGATCGAGGACGTGGCGGATATCATCGGCGATCTGGATGAGGCGCTGGGGGATTGATTTTTACGTCGTCATTCCGGGGCGCCGTGAAACGGCGAGCCCGGAATCCATATTCACCGACGTCGGGATTATGGATTCCGGGCTCGCGGCTTGCGGCCGCGCCCCGGAATGACGCGTGTGACGCGCGGCCAGTCCCGCCGCATGCACCGTCGCGACCGTCAACACCAGCATCGCCACCGCCTGATGGGCGAGCGCGAGCGGGAGCGGCACGCGCAACAGCAAGGTGAAAATTCCCAGTGCGGCCTGCAACGTGATGGCAGCAAACAGCACGAGAGCGCCGGTGATCATCGGCCCTCTCTTCGCCGTGCGCACGACGTCGACGAGGTGAAGGAGCGCGCCGATCCAGATCGCGTAAGCCAGCATGCGGTGGTCGAACTGGACCGTCAGCGTGTTCTCGAAAAAATTCCGCCATAGCGGGTTGTTGAAGAAGAGCCGCGCGGCGTCGGGGATGAAGGCGCCGTCGATCACCGGCCAGGTGTTATAGATGTAGCCGGCGCGCAAGCCGGCGACCAGCGCGCCGAGATAGATCTGCACCAACACGAGAACGAGCAGTGCTATGGCGGAAAACCGGATGCGGAGCGGCGGCGGCTCGAGCGGCCCCTCATCCATCCGCTGCGCGGTCCAGATGATCGCCACATAGATCAAACAAGCGAGCACCAGGTGCGTCGCCAGGCGATATTGCGAGACCTCGACGCGGTCGGCGAGGCCGGAGGCGACCATCCACCAGCCGACCGCGCCCTGCAGCGCCCCCAGCGCAAAAATGAACCACAGCGGCGCCCGCCACGCCGGCGCCACATGGCCGCGCCAGAGGAACCACAGGAACGGCAGCAGGAACGCGACGCCGATCAGCCGGCCGAGCAGGCGGTGCGTCCACTCCCACCAATAGATGGTTTTGAACGAGTCGAGGCTCATGCCAAGATTGAGCGCGCGGTATTGCGGAATGGCTTGGTACTTTTCGAACGCGGCTTGCCACGCGTCCGCCGAGAGCGGCGGCAGCGCGCCCATTACCGGCTTCCATTCGGTGATCGACAGGCCGGACTCGGTGAGCCTCGTAGCGCCGCCGACCAGCACCATGGCGAAGATCAGCGCGGCGACGGCATAAAGCCACGCCCGCACCGCGCGCAGATGAGAAGTGTCGCCGGAAAATCCTGCCGTCATGACCGAACGCTTGTCGTTGCGGCGCGGACCCTATAGTGCTGCCCCTGCCCCCGCAACGGACCTTGTGTCGCCCTTAAGCCATGCCGCTACGCCTGCGCAAATTCATCGGCGCCATTGCGCTGTTCGTCCTGGTCGCCGTGTGGGCGCTGTTGGCGATGGGGCTGGCGCAGGTGCCCGCCATTCACGACCACGCGATCCTGTCCGTCGTTTTATTACGTCGTCGCCGGCATCGGCTGGGTGCTGCCGGCGATGCCGATCGTGGCGTGGATGAGCCGCAAGCGGGGCGGCTAGTTTTGTTGCCGGATCAAGCCGCCTCGGCGCGGCGGAAGCCGTTCCACATCGCGGTCGCGGAACCCGACAACAGCACCCGCACATAGCGCAGGCGCTGGAACTCGCCGTTGAGCGAAAGGCGCGGCAGCGCGGTCAAATGCGCGCGGTGCTCGCGAAACAGCACGCCCGGCCGCGTCGTCACCGCGGTCTTGAAGTCGAGTTCGGCGGCGATGCGAAACTCGCGGGCGCCGGCCGAAGAGCGGTCGCCGACCGGGTAGGACAGATGCTGCGGCCTGACCGACAACGCCGCCTCGATCACCGAGCGGCTCAGATTCATTTCCGAACGCACGGTGTCCTCCGGCACCTTGGCCAGCATCGGATGGTTGACGGTGTGGGCGCCGATGGTCACCAAAGGATCGGCGGCGAGCTCCGCCAATTCCTGCCAGCTCATGCAGTGTTCTTCGCACAAGGCCGCCATGTCGACGCGGTAGCAGGCGGCGAGGTCGCGCACGATGGCGCGGGTTTCGGCGTCGGTCGGCCGGCTGCGCAAATACCAGTACAATTCGTCGAACAGCGCGCGCTTCTCGGCGATGCTGGTGCAATCGAAGGTGCGGTTGCGGCCGGCGATCATGAGGCCGATGCGGTTGTTGCGCGCGATCACGGCCTCGAGCGCCAGCCACCACAATTCGCCGAGCCGGTCGGCGAAGCTCGACACCACATAGATCGCGAACGGCGCGCCTGCCGCTTTGAGGATCGGATAGGCGTATTGCAGCGTGTCGCGATAGCCGTCGTCGAAGGTGAGGCAGACGAAGCGCCGGGAGAAATCGCCCTCGCTCAGGCGGCGGTGCATCTCGTCGAGGCTGACGATATCGATGCCGGAGCGGCGCAGATATTTGATCACCCGTTCAAAGAACCGCGGCGTGACCTCGAGCAGGTGATTTGGCTGAAAGCGGTCCGGCCGCGCCGGCCGCACGTGATGCAGCGTCAGGATAGCCCCGACCCCGCCGACCAGTGGTTTGAGCGCGACATGCGCGCCGCTGAAGTAAAGCGTCTCCAAACCGCTGCGGATGATGGTCTGCCGAAGGCTCACGGCCGCTCCTCGAGGATTTCGGCGCCCATGATGATGCGGCTTGGTTAGCAAATCTTTGCCAAAAGCCGGGGCTCGCTGCGTCCAGCGCTGGGAAGGAGCTGCGTCTATGGCAGATCCGGCCAGATCAGCCGGCGCGCGAGGAAGTTGCGCAACGCGGCGACAGCGGCGCACAATAGCGCGAACGCAACGGCCGCGGCGGCAATTTCCGGGCCTTTGGCGCCCAAGCGCGCGCCGAAGCTAACGGTCGTCGTCGCAACGCCCGTCAGCGGCCCGAGCGCCTTGAAGATGCCGGCAACCGCGCCAAGCGCCGCGCCGCCCATAGCCCAGCGCCCGATGCTCCAGGGGTGGACGCCCTCTTTCGCGGCGTAAAATGACGGTAACAGCGGCAATTCTTGTCCTCGCTCGCGGTCTCGGCGCCGCGGATCGCATTGGTGGCCATCACTACCATAAGGCGGGCCACCCCACGAGCCCAAGGGCCCCGCGAGCGTCGGAACGAGCGGCCGGGGCGAGCAAGCACCCGCCCCGGCCCGGCTTTTACGCCACCGCGGCTTGCGGCGCGGCGGCTTCCACGGCGTAGATCGGCGCCACGTCGATAAAGACGCGCAGTTCGCCGACCTTGTCGCCGTCGGGCTTGATGATCGACACGCAAGGCAGAGTCACTTTCGAGCCGTCCTTGCGGGTGTATTCCACCGCGACTTCGAGGATCGATTCCTCGGGATTGTCCCAGCGGTTGACGAATGTGTGCTTCAGGCCGCCGATGGTCGACCAGAAATGTCCGATCGCGCCGGCGATCTGATCTTGTCCCTCGGCCGGCGGGAAATTGGCGAAGATCACCCGCGAATTCTTGCTGTGCATCGCCTTGAACGCCTCGAGATCCATCGCGTCGACGGTCTCGTAATAGCGCTTGATCAACGTATCGCGGTCGGCTTTCATAATTTCCTCCGTTCCCTGTTTGGTTGGTCGAACTGGGTGCTGAATTCCAGGGTCTGCTCTTTTTTCTGATGCGGCCTTGGGTTCGGCCGCTTGGCGGATTGATCCGCGGTCGCCTCAGAGCTTCATCATCTCGTCCGGCGGCGGCGGGCCCCACAGGTTCGCGCTCTCCGGTCCCTTCGGCCAGACTTTTGACATCTGCGGGTTGTCGCGATGCCACGGCCGCGGCTCGAACAGCCCGATCTCGTCGTCCGCGATCTGATCAAGTTCGCAGAACAGTTCAGTGATCAGCCCGTTCGGCCCGCGGTGATAAGTGAACAGGTTGTGGCCGATGCCGTGCCGTCCGGGACCCCAGATGATCTTGAGGCCCTTTTTGCTGAGGAAGTCGCACGCGGTCTGCATGTGGCCCCAGTCACGCAGCTCGAACGCGGTGTGGTGATGCAGGTTCTGCCCGGTGCCGATCAGATTGATCGTGTGGTGGTCGCGGTCGCAGCGCAGGAACGAAAAGAAGTCCGCCATCCAGTCGCTGACCCGAAGTCCGAGCACCTTGCAGTACCAGTCCGTGCAGGCCTTCACGTCGGCGACGTGGAAGGCGATATGGCCGAGCTTGTGGGGCTCGATGCCCTTGCCGGTATAGCCGCGGTGGCTGAGCTCCTTCGGCGCGAACACGGTGAGGCGCGTTCCCTTGTAGTCGTCGAAGCTGATCGCCCCGGCAATGCCCGGCTCCGGATCGGTCGCGCTCGCGACCTTGATGCCGTGCTTGGCGATCTGCTTGCCGAACGCGACGAGATCCTCGCCGGCGCCAAGCTGAAAGCCGATCCCGACGCAGCGCGCTTGCGCGCCCTGTCTGAGCACGACCGAATGCGGATCGACCTTGCCGCCGAGATAGACGGTGCCGTCGGCCTTCGCGACCTCGCTGAGCCCGAGCACTTCGGTGTAATAGGCCGCTTGCCCGGCGACGTCGGGCGTTTCGTAGACCGCGTGCGAAATCTTCTTCACTCGGATCATTGAGTTCACTCCGCTCTGACTGCCCGCTTTGACAGTCTGTCCGCTTTGACTGTGTTGCCTTGAAAATGGCTATCTTGGAAATAATCCAGGAACGTGCCGCCATCGCGCGCGCCGACGGCGGCAGCGCGTTGCGCGCGGTCATGCCGCCGTCCTCCCTTTGCCGTACCTCCCACCAGCGCTTGTCGCGCTCTCATACCGTAACGTATGTTACGGTATTCGGCCATGCCGGCCGAGTCAAAAGTTTTCTGCTGGCCTTGGCGAAAATTCCTTGCCATAGGTGAGGAATGGACATGGACTCGGCAAAGCGGTCGACCGTTGCGGATTCCGGGATCAGACTTTCCGGGACCGGACCTTCCCGCGCCAACGGCAGCAAACGCACGGACGTGAAGCGCGACAAGATCGTACGCTCGGCGGCGAAACTGTTCCTGGAACAGGGGCTACGACAGCGTTTCGATCAACGACATCATCGACGTGGTCGGCGGCTCCAAAGGCACCATCTATTCCAATTTCGGCAACAAGGAGCAGCTGTTCGAGGCTGTGGTGGCGCAACTGTGCTCCGACGTCACCATCCGCATCGACACCCGCGCGGTCGGCAGCATCGAGGAACAGCTGACGCGGATCGCCCATTCCTTCGTGTCGAAAGTGCTGTCGCCGGAAATCGTCAGCTTTCACCGGCTGGTGACGTCGATCGGCCGCACCTTTCCGCGGGCCGGGCGGCTGTTCTACGAGACCGGCCCGCGCACCGTGTACCAGATCATTGCCGGCTGGATCGCGATGCATCAGGGCCAGGGCAATATTCGGACCGGCGAAGACCCGTTCCGCCTCGCCGTGCTGTTTCACGACATGCTGATCGGCGAGCACCAATTGTCCTGGCTGACCTCGGCCTCGAACGAGAAAGACCGTGCCCGCCGCATCGACCAGACGGTCAAGCTCGCGGTGACGGTATTTCTCCAGGGCTGCGCCGCCCCGGCGCCGCGCCCGCGCCGTCGGACGACCGCGAAGGCGACCGGCTCCAGGACCGCGCGGTCCTAAAGCCTCCGGACTCTGAAAACGCGCGGCTTCTCCAACCCGCACTTGCTTGCTTGTTTTGCCCCATCGGCCGCGGTCCACGGCCCGGCGGCGCATTTCCCATTTGTCAAACGCGCCGGAAAGGTGCAGAGTGAGAACCGTACCAGTCGTTACGGTTCGCAAAAGAAAACCGTACCGATCGTTACCATCGCAGGGAGGAAAGATCATGCAGGTAGAAGCCACGCTTTCGGCCGTGCCCCGCCAGGCAGCAACCGCGCGGCCCGATTTTGCGGATATCCTCGGCCGCGTGCGCAAGCTGCGCCCCGAGATCGCGGCCCGCGCGCTCTCCGCCGAAAAAGCCAGGCGCGTGCCGGTCGAAACCATGGACGCGCTGCGCGAAACGCAGGTGTTCCGTCTGATGCAACCGGCGCGTTTCGGCGGCTATGAATACGGCCCCGCCGAACTCGCGCAAGTCGGCTTCGAACTCGGCCGCGCCTGCGGCAGCACGGGGTGGTGCGGAACGCTGGCCGTGTGCTTCGGCTGGATGACGTCGTTTTTTCCGCTCGAGGCGCAGCAGGAGGTCTGGGACAATCCCGACAATCTCCTCGCCGTCTCTTATTTGCCGAGCCCGAAAGTCGAAGTCGTGGACGGCGGCATCAAGATTTCCGGCTCCTGGCCGTGGGCGAGCGGCGTCGACAGCGCGACTTGGCTGATCTTGTCCGCGCTGATCCCCGGCAAGGACGGACCGCCGTCGCTGGCCTGGTGCCTGGTGCCGGTCGCTGATGTGGTGGTCGATCACAACAGCTGGAATGTCTGCGGCCTGCAAGGCACCGGATCGAAAACGGTCGCCGTGACCGAGCCGTTGTTTGTTCCCGAGCACCGGATCTTGCCGATGGGCGCCATCTTCTCGGGCAAGGTGCCTGGCCTCGACGTGCCGGGCAACACCCAGGCGCGCTTCGGCTATCCGACCTTCGGGCCGACCGCGCTGGTCGCGCCGATCGTCGGCATGGCCCAGGGCGCGATCGACGCCTTCGCCGACACCGCACGCGGGGCGCGGCGGATGGCGCGGCCGGGCGTGTTCGAACAGGTCGCCGAATCCGCGCTCATTCAAAGCCTGGTCGGCCAGGCCGCGGCGCGGGTCGACGGCGTGCGCACGCTGATGCGCACGAGCCTCGAGGAAGGTCAGGAGATCGTCCGCGCCGGCGGAACGCTCGACACCGAGCAGCGCGTGCGCATCCGCCGCAACCACGGCTTTGCCGCGCGGACCTCGGCGGAAGTCGCGACCGATGTCTTCGCCAAATCCGGCGCCGCCGCGGCGGACGAGAAGAACCGGGTGCAGCGGTTCTGGCGCGACGCCAACGTGGCCGCGCTCCACGCCAGCATCGATTGGGACACGCTCTCGGCGCTCTACGGCACCCAGCAGCTCGGCCTGCAGCCGCAGGGCATTTTCTAAGCGCGCGCGCCCGGCCGGAGCTCACGCCACCCCAGCGAACGGCGGTTTCTTCGAAGCCGGCCGGCTGTGGCTACGTCCGCACGACATGCCCGCGGGCCGCGCGGCCTTTGGCCCCTGCCCTGCCGCCGTGCTATTCGAAGCCGCCCGACGCAGACCTCTCTTGGCGCGGACCGGGACGCCGGGTTAGCTCAGCGGTAGAGCAGCGGTTTTGTAAACCGTTGGTCGGGAGTTCAATCCTCTCACCCGGCACCATTAAAATCAGGGCTTTCTTGCAACGTAGGTTCATTGATTCTTCCCTGAAATTGGTACCGGGAAGCGAATCGGAAGCGAGGAACCGTGTCGTTTCTGCAGGATGCGGGGCAATTTCTTGGTCCCTACTATTTTGGCACCTTGGTAGCCGCTGCGTTCGGCACATTCGCCGGCGCCTGGGCCACCAGCCGCCGCGAGACCAAAAGAGCCGTCGTGGCCGAGTTGACTAGCCTCAGCGCGGCGCGAGCGTTGAGTTTTTCGATATGCAATAGATTTTTAGCGCTGAAAAAGCAGCATGTACAATCGATGTACGTCAAGTACTCTGCGGCTCGTTCGCGAGTTATGGAAGACGTGCGCCATGGCGATCGCGATCCCAAATTTCCCGCTGATTTACAGTCGCTCACTCCCGTTTGGCTGCCGATCGAAGCGCTGGAACGCCAGCTTTTTGAAAAGACATCCGCGCGCGGCCGAGCGATGGCGGCGGCTATTGATCTCATCGGAGCAATTGATGGACTGAACCAAGCGATAAGGAATCGTTCCGAGTTGGTCCTGGAATTTCGCCAAGCTTCGCCGTTAACCCGCAGACAATTAGCGGAGAAATATTTTGGCCTCGCAACGGCTGACGGAGTCGTTGACGATCGATTTAGAGCGAACGTTTTTGCGCTAAGCAATCAAACAGATGACTGTATCTTTTTTTCAAAAATACTTGCTGATGACTTGTACACCTACACTCGACGCCTCCGCCGTCGAAACGCCTGGAAGTTTAGGCTGAGTGTTCCGAAAGAACAACCGCCGGACTGGACGTTCGCCGAAGCGGAAGGCTTGCTGCCTAATGAAATGGATTATGCAAATTGGCTCCGCGGATTTCCGAAGTTGCCAAATCGGCTGCAGAGAATTCGAATGAGGTTTTTCTCTGGCAACAAATAACGCGGCGAGCCGAGAACCGCGGGTATCCCACATCGACCCCGCTCCATCCTGGCCGCTGGTTCTCCGAGCCCCCCTACGCTCACCCCGCGCCCTCATCCCGAACCGACGCCTGCCTGATGGCGCGGGCAAGCGGCAGGATCACTTCGTCGGTCTCGGCGTTCAAGCTCGCCTCGGCGCGAAAATACCAATCAGTGTCGGTCCGGTCCGGCGCCGGCGCCGCGACGCCGCGCGTTGCCTTGAGCGCCAGGTCCTCCAGCGAGCGCGACCAATAATGATTGATGCGCAGCACATCCAGGACCGGCGCGCGGTCGGGCGTGATGGCACGGCGCGAGGTGTCGAGATCGGTGCCGTGCCAATATTTGCACTGGTGGACGCCGGCCTTGTAGACCATGCGCGGATTGATGATGCTCTTGACCTTGGTCTGGGTGATGACGGCGCGCTTCACATAGGCTTCCGTGACGGGTAGCGCCGGGCGCGCGGCGTGGCCGTTGGAACCGAAGAACAGCTGCCACACCGCCAGGCCCGGCAGGTCGGCGTAGCCGCGCAGGATGTCGCGGATGTCCGTAGCCTTGGGCGAGAACAGAAATTCGTCGACGTCGATGAAGGCGAGCCAGCGGCATTCGCGGCGCGCGCGCTTAAGGCAATGGCGATAGGCCGGCACCTGACCGAGCGCAACCGGCCAGTCGGTCAACGTCACCATGCCGCGCGCGATCCAGGGCGCGAGCACCGCGCTTGAATTCGTCGGTCGAGAAATTGTCGTAGAGATAAAAATGCGTCGCCCCGACGCCGACGTGGAACGAGATCCATTCGTCGAGGAACGGCGCCTCGTCGCGGAAGATGGCGCAGACGCCGAGCTCGTGTTCGAGACGCGCGGCGGCGCGGCGTTCAAGCCACCTGATCGCGCACGCGACCGGCGCGCGCAACCGGTGGCGCAGCGCCGCGCGGGCCCGGTCAATCGTTTTCATCAAGGGCGGAGTTTGGTTGGGGATGATGACGAGGGTATGGTAGTCGCGACACGATTAGCGTGCAACCGACCGGCTGAGCACGACTGCCCCGCACTTTCTGCGTTTGGAGGCATGCGACGATGACCGAGACCGCAAACCCCCGCGTGACGCGCCGTACGCTCATCACCGGCTCAGCACTGGGGGCCCTGCTACCGCCGGCAGGTTCGGCCGCGGCTGCCGTGCCCGTCGCCGGAAAGCAGTCGCCGGGTCTCTATCGCTATAAAATCGGCTCGTTCGAGATCACGGCGCTCTATGACGGCATCTGGTACCGCCCGATCAACGACGCGTTCATCCGCAACGCGCCGTTTGCTGAGGTCGAAAGCGCGCTCGCGCGTGCTTTCATGCCGGCCGACAAGCTGGCGACGCCGTTCACCACCCTCTTCGTCAATACCGGCAGCAAGCTCGTTCTCATCGATACCGGGACCGGCGGCCAGATATCGCCCAGCGCCGGCGCGTTGCGCGACAATGTCGCCGCCGCCGGCATCGATCCGCGCGCGGTCGACATCATCGCCATCTCGCATTTTCATCCCGACCACATCAACGGCATCAAGGACAAGGACAACGCGGTCGTGTTCCCGAATGCGGAGATCCTGGTGCCGGCGGCGGAGTGGGCGTTTTGGATGGACGACGCCAATATGAACGCGGCGCCGGCGGATCTGAAACTCACCTTTCGCAATCTGCGGCGCATATTTTCCGACATTGCGCCGCGGGTCGGCCGCTTCGCGCCCGAGGCGGAGATCGCGCCCGGCATCGTCGCACTCGCCGCGCCGGGCCACACGCCCGGCCACACCGTGTTCGCGATCCACTCCGGCGGGCAATCCCTCTTGGTGCTCGGCGACACGGCGCAGCATCCCGCCGTGTTCGCGCGTCATCCGGACTGGCAGGCGGCGTTCGACGTCGACGGCGCCGCCGCGGTCGCGACGCGCAAAAAGCTGTTCGACCGCGCCGCCGCCGACCGCATGCTGGTGACCGGCTATCATTTCCCGTTCCCGGCGTGCGGCCATCTGGTCAAGACCGCAAGCGGTTATGAGCACGTTCCGGTCGAATGGCAGCCGACGCTGTGAATTACGCCGTGTCGTGCCGCGGGCATGCGGCCGAACGCCAACATAGCCGGCGTCGAAGACGATCACATTTTCTCGATGGCGCCGACACGGCCGCCGAAATCGGGTAAGTTTTAGTCGAGCTAATTTCAACTTCCGTCGCGCGCCTTCAAGGCTTCTGCCATTAGCCTCCAGAGCGACCATGATCGAGAGGGACCACAATGAAAACGTCGCCATGGCTGGCCGCCGCGCTGCTTTTGTCGTTTGTCGTCGCCACTCCCGACATCGCCGCCGCGGCGGGCGAAGAGACCCCCGCTCCGCCGACGCAACCGGCGGCGCCGACGCAACCGGCACCGCGGCCGGCGTCGAAGGAGAAGGCCGAACCTGAAAAGAAGGATACGAACGAGAAGCGCAGCTCGGCCGAGGAGTTCTTGGCCGGGTACCATGCCGCCTGGGCTTTCATCTACGACAAGCACGATTACGAGGCCGGCATCGCCGCGTTGCGCGCGCTCGGTTACGACGACAATGCCGACGTCGCGACGCTCATCGGCTACGCCAGCCGCAAGCTCGGCCGCTACGATGATGCCAAGTTCTGGTACGAGCGGGCCCTTGCGGCCGACCCCAACCACGCCGTGACGTGGTCCTATTACGGTATGTGGCAGGCCGAGCAAGGCAACGTCCTCAAAGCCAAGGACGACCTCGAAAAGGTCCGTCTGATCTGCGGCACCGACTGTCGAGCTTACAAGATGCTGAAGGAAGCGATCGACGGCACGGTTACGTATTGAGCTGCGTATCGGCCGCGTATCAAGGCACCTATCAAGCAACGGGTGCGGTTTTCAGCCCTTCGCCCCCGCCGTCTCACCGACGATCCAGGCGTGATAGTCCGGATCGACGTGCTCGATCGGGATCACGAGAATCGCCGGCGTGGTGTAGGAATGCATCTCCTTCACCGCGGCGCGCACCGCCTCGGCGAGGCCGGCGCGGGTCTTGATGATCATCACGATCTCGTCACCGCGCTCGACGGCGCCTTGCCAGCGATAATACGAGACCATGCCCGGCAGGATATTGACGCAGGCGCACAGCCGGCGCTCGACCAGCGCTCGCCCGGCATGCTCAGCCTCGACAATGGATGGATAGGTCGTATAGACGAACACCGCGCGTTCCATGCTGTCCTCCCCGCGCCTCCCCGCGGCCCGTTTCGCCGAGCCCAACTGCCACGCCCTGACCTAAAGCCATGCCCAAGCGCCCCGCCCGCTCCCGCTTCAAGCGCATCGCCTTCGTCGCCAGCGACACGCCGGTGGCGGAGCGCGCGCGCCGGCGCCTGGTCGAGCGCTACGGCGACACCGCGCCGGACCAAGCCGACGTCGTCGTCGCGCTCGGCGGCGACGGCCTGATGCTGGCGACCCTGCAACGCTTCATGAATTCCGGCAAGGCGATCTACGGCATGCATCGCGGCACCGTCGGCTTTCTCATGAACGAATTCGACGAGAAAAATCTCGTCGAGCGGCTCGCCGCCGCGAACGTCACCGTGATCCATCCGCTGCTCATGCGCGCGCGCGACGCCGACGGCCGGATGCACCGCCACCATGCCATCAACGAAGTGTCGCTGTTTCGCCAGTCCTATCAGGCGTCGCGACTGCGCATTCTGATCGACGGCAAGGAGCGGCTGGCGGAACTCGTGGCCGACGGCATTCTGCTTGGCGACGCCGGCGGGGTCGACGGCCTATAATCTCTCGGTGCAGGGGCCGATCATCCCGATCGACGCGCCGTTATTGGCGCTGACCCCCATCAGTCCGTTCCGGCCGCGCCGCTGGCGCGGCGCGCTGTTGCCCGACCGCGCCCGGGTCACCATCGAGGTCCTCGAAGCCGACAAGCGGCCGGTCGCGGCCGTCGCCGACCACGACGAGGTGCGCTCCGTGCGTTCGGTCGACATCAAGATGGACCACGCCATCGCCATGCACATGATGTTCGATCCCGGCCACAGCCTCGAAGAACGCATTTTGAGCGAGCAATTCGGCTATTGAAACAAGCGTCGATTGCCGGAAAGTCAGCTGTTGAATTGCCGCCCTGCCGGCCTTTCCAATCCTTAACCCGACCTTTACGGCGGCGTCTTATCAAGTTGAACGGACGTGGTGCGCCGGGCGGCCGCCGCGGAGGGGGCATGGTTCGCATCGACTTCAATCGTCTGCGTTTCCTCGTCATCGACGACAACGCCCATATGCGGCGCATCCTGCGCACGCTGCTGCACGGCTTCGGCGCCCGCGAAGTCTACGAAGCCGAGGACGGCGCCACCGGCCTCGAGGCGTTCACCCATTCCATGCCCGACATCATCCTCACCGACTGGGTGATGCCGATCTTCGACGGGCTCGAACTGGCCCAGATGATCCGTCAGCCCGGCGCCAACGCCAATCCCTACGTGCCGATCATCATGCTGACCGGCCATTCCGACAAATCGCGGGTGATGAGCGCGCGCGATGCCGGCATCACCGAGTTTCTGGCCAAGCCGATCTCCGCCAAGGCGCTGTATGAGCGCATCCTCAACGTCGTCGCCAATCCGCGTCCGTTCATCCGGACCAAGACCTATTTCGGGCCGGACCGCCGCCGCAACGCCAATCCGAATTATGTCGGACCGGAGCGCCGCAAGGGCGGCAAGGCCGAAGTGTTCGCCCGTCAAGCCACGCTCGACAAAGCCAAGGTCTGGGATTGAAAGGTCTGGAATTGAAAGATCTGGGATTGACGGATCCGGGATCGAAAGATTCTCGGACCGAACGGAAAGCCGCACCCGGCAACAGGAGCACCAACAGCTATGGCCCCTCGCAAGGACGTTATGCCGTCGGTCGCGACTTACGGCGACCACGAGGTCATCACGCCGCCGCACGTGCTGCGCATGGCCGTCACGCATAGCGCGGAGCGCGGCGACGATGCGGTGGCGCGCGCCGAAGCGGCGCTCACCGAGCTGTCGAGCGAGTTCGGCGATTGGATGCAGAACGAATGCGAGCGGCTCGAGGCGGCGCGCCAGGACGTCAAGGGGCGAGGCTTTGTCGACACCACGCATGCCGGCCTGTTCCGCGCCGCCCATGACCTCAAGGGCGAGGCCGCCACGTTCGGCTATCCCGCGGTCGGAGCCGCGGCCGAGAGCCTGTGCCGGTTGCTCGAACACACGCCGGACATGGCTCGCATCCCGCTGCGGCTGGTCGACCAGCACGTCGATGCGGTGCGCGCGATCGTGCGCGAGCACGACCTGCCCGGCCGCGGCGCCATCGCCGACGTCCTGACGCGCCGGCTGCGCGAGGTCACCGACACGTTCCTGCGCCATGAGAACCGCGACCGTCCGCAATATCTCGAAAGCATCTTCGCCCCGCCGCTCGCGCCGGGTTCGGCGGCAGGTTAAGCCGCCTGCGAACGCTCGTCGTCCACGAACGCGTCGCCGACGAGTTCGTCGCAGAACAGCCGCGCTTCTTCGCGCGCCGCTTCGGTCGCGAACCGCCGCAACAATGTCAGGAGCGGGGCAAGGTCGCCGATCTCCTCGTCCTCGCATCGCGTCAGGACGCGTTCGATCATGCGCCGCTTGAGCCGCGCGGCACCGCCCGGTTCGGCGTTGAACCCGCCCTCGCGCATGGCGTCGATCGCTTCCTGGAAGGCGGGATAGGTCGCCGGCGGCAGCTTCGCCTTGTCGAACAACGCGCGCAGGCCGACGCTACTCTGATCGTAGATGAGGCCGCATACGCGCGCGACTGGCATGTCGGCGAGTTCCGCCAAGGCCTCCTCGAACAGCACCACATTGCCGGACAACAGCGCGCGCAGGATCAAGCCCGCGGTGAGTTGGCCGCTGGCGCGTAAATGCTCGACCAGCGCGCGCAGCTGCGGCGTCGGCGTCGCCGCCGCGAGCGTCACCGTCGCCTTCTCGCAGGCTTCGCGGGCGATGCGGCGGGCGTGATCGCCGTCGAGCCATTCGCGCTCGGTGACGAAGCCCGCCAGCGTTTCCGACAATTTGGCGACCAGGGTTTGTCGCGTGGACGCGGGAATGTCTTCGCGCGCGAGCAGCGGCTCGCGGATCGCCGCCAGATGGCCGTAGCGCGCGACGATGCGGTCGATCGAGAACGGCGCAATGTCGGCGCCGGGATTTTCCAGGAGCACCAGGCAGGCCTCCGCGGCGCCGACTTCGGCGATTGCCGCCGCCACCGGGCGCGGCAAGCCGGCGCGGCTCGCGATCGCGGCCTGCACGGCTTCGCTGCCGGTCGCCACCGCGTCGACCAGTTCGGCATCCACGAACAGAGGCGACAATGCCAGGACCGGACCCGCGATCTGCGGCTGATCGGCGGCGAGCGCCAGAACGATGGCCGGCGGCGCGCTCGGGCTGGCCGCCAGCGCGTCGGCGAGCGCGCGGCGCACCAGCGGCGAGGGATCGTCGAGCAGCATCAGCATCGCGCCCTCGGCGGCCGCGAGATCGTCCGCCGACAGGTCGGAATAAAGGTAGGCGCGGGCCAAGGCGCTCGTCGCTTCGGCCCGGCGGCCGGCCGGCGCAGTCCGCACCCAATCGAGAAAATCGCGCACAATCATTTGTTCGCTCACGCAACGCATCAGCTTTCGACCTGCCCCGAGCTTAGCGGCGCGGCCTTAACAAACGGTTCACCATAAATCTTTGCAAAGATTACGGCGCGGCGCGGACCATATTGGGGCCGCGACCGGACGTTTTTGTCGCGAAAGCTGTCGCGAAAGTCTTTCAGGAGCGTCCCGGTGGGGTCAGCCCGGATCCTTGAACAAGTCGAGCATGCCGTTGAATTTCGGCCGTTGTGCGCTCGTGCCTGCCGCGCTCGCAGCGGCGTCGGGAGCGTTCCAAAGCGCGCTGACGAGGGGCGCGACGGGCGTGGTGCGGTTGGGGTCCTGAAACAGGCCGTGAAAGACTTGGCCGTCGCCGGTCGCGGCTTTCGGAATGGCGGCGGCAAAAGCGCCAGCGATCCCGGCCGTGTCGGGCGCGGCGGTGGTGGCCGTGACCGCCGAGGCGACGGCCGCAGCGGCGGTCGCTCCGGCCGCCTGCGCGACCGCAACGGCTTGGGCCGCTGTGCCGCGGGCCTGGTCATAGCGCGCAGCGATGACGTCGCGTACTTGCGCGACGCTGCGGGCCGCGCCGGAACGGTCGTAAAATATCGAAGAATTGGCCTGCGCGGCACTCGGGAACATATCCGCCGCCTTGGCGCCCGGATTGCTGGCGGCCTGCGTGATCAGCCGCGCGGCGCCGCCGACGCCGAGAAAATGCGCGATGTAGAGTTCGCTCTCGGTCGGCGGCCGGCCGAGCTGCGCGCCGAGCGCTTCGGCATTGGCCTTGGTGAAGGCGCCCGCCATCTCGGCGTTCACCGTCGGGTCGTTGCGCAGCTTGAGAATCTCGCTGCGCACGCCGGCATCCTGCACCTGGTAGCGACCGGAAGCGTCCTGGGTGATCGCCGCCGCGTAATCGCCATAGCCGAGCGCGGCGCCGGCCTGCTTCATGGTCGAAAGCCAGGTCTGCTCGATGAACTGGAACAAGCCGCGGGCCGACGAGGTCGACGATCCGGCCTGCGGGTTGAGACCCGATTCGATTTTCGCGGTGGCGAGGAGGTAGTCGAAGCTCGTGCCGATCGTCTCCGCGGCCTGGCGGATGGCGCCCATCACTGCCGAACCCGGCGAGGAATTGCTGGGATCGACCTGCATCAGCGGCTCCTCTATCTCTTCGCCGCCCGCGTCAAGGCGGCGACTTGCGGGGCAAGCGGCGTTCGCGCGGCGCGTGTTCGCAAAGACTGCGCGTTAAGAACCATTAACTTCTATGGTAAACGAAGCCTTAACGATCGGGCGTCGACGAACGGAACGCCCAACGACAGGAGACGGCCATGACCAAGCAGACGGCGGTCCGGCACAAGCGCGGCGGGCTTTATTTCGAGGATTTCACCCCCGGCGAGGTGGTCGAGCATCGCCTCACCCGCACCGTCACCCAGATGGACAACATGCTGTTCTCCAACATGACGCTCAACCCGCAGCCGCTCCATATCGACCGGCATTTCTGCGAGCAGGAGACCGAATGGGGACAGCCCTTGATGAATTCGCTGTTCACGCTCGGCCTGATGATCGGCATCTCGGTCAACGACCTCACCGTCGGCACCACCATCGCCAATCTCGGCATGACCGACGTGAAATTCCCGCATCCTCTGTTCGAGGGCGACACCGTGCACGCGACGACCGAGATCATCGGCAAGCGCGAATCGAAATCGCGCCCCGGCGCCGGCATCGTCGAACTGCATCACCGCGCCTACAACCAGGACAACAAGCTGGTCGCCGAATGCCGCCGCCAGGCATTTATGCGCATGCGGCCGATGTAAACGCTGCCATGAAGCCTCAACCGAGCCCGCACAGCTCCGCGAGCGTCGCCGCCGGCACGATCACGCTGACGATGCCCAACAGCACGATCGCCACTCCCACCATGGTGCGCAGCCGCTCCGATTGCACTTTCTCGCGCAGGAGCGGCAGGCCGAGACCGGCCGCCATCACCGGCAGCAGCGTGCCGAGACCGAAACCGAACATCACCACAATGCCGTTGAACCACGTCCCCGACAGCATGGCGTAGAACAGCGCCGCGTAGACCATGGCGCAGGGAAAAAAGCCCCAGACGCAGCCGGCCAGGAACAGGCCGAACGCCGGCGGCAGCCAAACCAGACCGCCGCCTTGCCGAGGCCGTCGCTGACAACACCGCCGAGCCGATAGAGCGCCGACGGCAGCGGCGCGAAACCGAGCATCGACAGGCCGATCCAACCGAGCGACACGGCCGCGGCCCAGCGCAGCACGATGTTGGCGAGCGAGCGGTCGAGCGCGCCGAACACGCTCGCGCCGAGACCGCCAACGACTGCTCCGGCGATCACATAGCCGGTGATCCGGCCGGCATTGATCAAAAGATTCCGGGCGTAGGGATTGCGCGACCACGATCCGGAGGCGGACTGCGCCAGCAAATTCAGGCTGGTCGCGATGCCCGAACACATGCCGAGACAGTGCATGCTCGAGGCCAAGCCGAGCAGCACGCCCGCGATCAGCAAAGGTTGTCCGAAATCGAAGGCCAAGTGCAACTCCAGTCGGCGATGACTAGGCCAAAGTCCACCTGTGCACTTTGCGCCACATCAACCGCGATACCGCACCGGGCGGTAGCAGGCTGCATTGACTTTCGGCCCGCCGGTTCACATGATCGCGGTGCGCTTCGGGCGACAGCATGGTCAAATTGGGCAACAGGGGCAAGCGAATGTGGCGGCCGTTCATCGGCCTCCTTGTCGCCTATGCCGTCGCCGCGCAGGGGCTGTTGATCACGGTCGGCGGTTTCGCCGCCCTGGCGCATGCCGATCAGAATGCGCCGGCGTTCGCGCTTTGCCTGCACGGCGCTCAGACCGCGGCGCAGGCCGCGCCGAACCTGCCCGGCGAAAACCCCGGGCATGGCCATGCCGGCTGCACCCATTGCATTTTCTGTTTCGCCGGCGCGCACCACGCGCTGATCGGATCGGCGCCCGTGCTGTTCCACCGCGTCGGCGTGGCCATCGCCGCCGTCGCCTGGGCGGCCGACAAGCATTGCCTGCCACGCCTTATCGCATATTCGATTGCGAGTGCCCGCGCTCCTCCGCTTCCGGCGTGACGGCCGGCGGCCCCGAACGCGGCCGCCCGATCACCTGAACGTCGGCTAAAGCCTCGAAATTTCGCACGACAAGCGCACATCGCGCGCGCTCGAGCGGCGGCACGCCGACACATCGATATTCAATCTCACTCGCGGGGAAACCATGTTCAACCGCTTCACTCCAGCGTGGCCGCCGGCAGCTTTGTCGGTCCTGGCCGCTTCGCTCGTCACCGCAACAATGTCACTCGGCAGCGGATCGACCCCGGCCAGGGCGGCCGATCTGCCGCTCAAGGCGCCCGAACCACCGGCCTATCAGTGGGGCGGTTGCTACGTCGGGGCCAACGCCGGTGGCGGCACCACCGGCGTGAACTTCAACGGCACCGTCGACCCGGGCACTTATCTGTTGGCCGCAAACGGCGATCCTGCTCTGGTCTCCAGCAGCGCCACCGGCGGCGCCAACGCCGACGGCTTCGTCGGCGGCGGCCAGGTCGGCTGCAACTACCAAACCGGCACGCTGGTGCTGGGACTGGAAGGCGACTTCGACTATTTCCGCAGCAATCCGAACTTCAGCAACAATACCAATACGCTGAGCGCTGCCGCCGGCAGCGCGGCATTCACCGCGACACAATCGGTCACCACCGATTATCTGGCGACGGTGCGGCCGCGCGTCGGCATCGCCGCCGATCGAAATTTCGCCTACCTCACCGGCGGCGCCGCCTTCACCGATGCGAGCTACTCCCAGACCTACGCGGACGCCAATGGCGGTGCCGGCGCCATCTCGGCGTCGAAGGCCTTGGTGGGTTGGGCCGCGGGCGCGGGCTGGGAATACGCCTGGGCCGATCATTGGACGTTCCGGGCGGAATATCTGTACGCGAGCTTCCCGACGATCTCCGCCGTCGGCACCATCACCGGGCCCGGCGGCACCAACACGCTGCACGGCTCGACGGATCTCGTCGTTCAGGTCCTGCGCGCCGGCGTGAACTTCAAATTCTAGAGCGGGGGGATCAGGTCATGTCCAATCCCGCCCTCGCCCCGACCTTCATCGCCAGCCTGACTGCGCGGCGTCATCCGCTTGCGTCACGGCTCGCACGATCAATTGGAGACATCATGTCGCCCGCCTTCACATCGTCACCGACGCGCCGCCGTGGGCGCCGCAGTATCGCGGCGCTCGTCGTTTTCGTCGCCACGCTCCTCTTATCCTTCGTGCCGCTGGTCGGCCTGACGACAACGGCGGCGCTCGCCTGCGCCTGCGGCTGCAGCGTGTTCGACGTCGGCGGCCTCGATCTGCCGCAGGAGCAGGATCACGGCGGTCGCGTCTTCTTCGAGTATTGGAGCGGCGATCAGACGCAGAATTATATCGGCAGTTCCCGCGCCTCCTCGGCCCTCAACTACCGACAAGGAAATCAATACCCAGTGGTACAATGTCGGCTTCAGCTACAATTTCAACCGCGACTGGGGCGTGATGGTGCGCATACCGACCAGCCAACCGCAGCTTTGACCACCGACACCGGAGCGTATGCCGGCATAACAACCTTCCATTCCAAGGATATCGGCGATATCGAAATCATGGGCACCTACACCGGCTTCTTCAAAGACATGTCGACCGGCGTCACTGTCGGCATCAAGCTGCCGACCGGCACCTTCACCGCGCCCGGCCTCGACCGCGACACGCAGATCGGGACGGGCTCGACCGACCTGATGCTCGGCGCCTTCCATCGCGGCATGCTCAGCGGCGACAACGCCTGGCAATATTTCACCCAGGCGATGTTGCGGCAGCCGTTCCTCTATCAGGCCGCGGCCGACCCGCAGGGCTTTTTCGACGGCAATGCCGGCGTCGTGCAGACCTATTATCCGGGGATGCAGATCGACGGCGCCGCCGGCATTCTCTACAACAAT
Organism: uncultured Pseudomonadota bacterium; assembly: GCA_963745155.1. Classification (GTDB taxonomy): domain Bacteria; phylum Pseudomonadota; class Alphaproteobacteria; order Rhizobiales; family Xanthobacteraceae; genus BOG-931. Next base: position 111,164 of record CAVUWO010000021.1, read on the forward strand.
CTGTACCACGTGATCGGCTTCGACAAGATCACGCCGCTCGGCCAGGTCATCGTATCGCACCGCGACAACGATACCGGCACCGGCTCCGATCCCTACAATTCCGGCTTCGACCGGGTGATGCTGTCGCCCGGCATCGAGTTCACCAAGGTGCTCGACGAGGCCAACAACCGGGTCGGCAAGGTCTATTTCGACGTCGAAATTCCGGTCTATTACCGCGCCAACGCGGCCAATAATGCCGGAACCGACGGACAATTGGTCGCCCCCTATTTGCTCAGGCTGGTGGCGAGCTACAATTTCTAAAGCGAGCAATATCCGACGTGCCGGAAACGGCACGTCGGCCCGCCCAAGGCATCACGGGTCAGGCATCACAGGCAAGCGTACAGGGCATGACGCGACAGGAAATAACGCCGTCAACGCTCGGCGGCGGAGCGATACGGCCTGTGCATGTGCTTGCGGACGTGCCTGATCCGCCTGAGCGGTTCGATCGGCCAGGGCCGATAGCTCGGCATGTCCGTGAAATTGGTGCCCGGCATCGGTTCCGCGCCGCCACCGCCGCCGCCGGCTGCATTCGCCGTGGCAGTAAAAATCGTCATGGGAACCAGTACGATTGCGAAAATCTTCAAGACCTTCGTCAACATGTAACTCTCGCGGTTGCCGGCCTGATTGCCCGAACCGAAGGCCGACCGATGGGCGACGCTTCGATCAAGCCGATATGTGGCGGCGGTTGCGACGGCATCAACGGGCCGATGCGACGCCGTCAAGCGTTCGTGATGGCAATCGGCACGGCAAAACACGCCGCATTTACCATGACGCGCTTGGCGGCCAGCGCCGCGATTGCGTGGCTCGCGCTAGCGTCGGGACCGGTGCATGCGACACCGGAGATGAATAAGCCGGCCCCGGCGCTTGTCGTTGGCACGCTCGACGGCACGACGTTCGACCTCGCCAAACTGCGCGGCAAGGTCGTGTTGGTGAACTACTGGGCGACCTGGTGCGCACCTTGCCGCAAGGAAATGCCGAAGCTCGACGCCTTCTATCGGCGCTATCACAGCCAAGGCCTGGAAATGATCGGCATCAGCGTCGATGAAGCGCGCGACCTCCCAAAGGTCCGCAAGGTCATGGCGTCCCTCGCCTATCCCGGCGCGACGCTGAAAGCCATCACCGACGACGGCTTCGGACCGCCGGAGGGCGTGCCGATCACCTGGATCGTCGACGTCGACGGCAAGGTCCGCGACCGCTTGATCGAGGTCCGCGACGAATTGCTCAATGGCATTGTCGTTCCACTTCTGCCGCACTAGCAAGGTGAAAACATGACCCGCTGCGTCAGGCTCAGGCCGATCGCCCGCAGTATCGCAACGACGGCGATGCTGGCGGCTTGTGCCTTGGCGGCCGCACCTCGGGCTTACGCGGGCGGTTGGCTCGCGGACAAATCCGGCTGTCGCGTCTGGAACCCCAATCCGCAACTGGAGGAATCGGTCGGCTGGTCGGGTTCTTGTGCGAACGGCCGGGCGGAAGGACAAGGCATCGTTCGCTGGTTGAAAAATGACCTCCCGATCGAGACCGACGAAGGCGAGTGGTACGACGGCCGGCAGGCCGGCAAAGGGACGCAAACCTGGCCCGGCGGGCATTACGACGGCGAGCTGGCCGATGGCGAGCCGAACGGTCACGGCGTCTTGACGGTGCAAAAGCTGAAGTATGAAGGTGAATTCCGTAACGGCAAACCCAATGGCCCCGGGACGCTGACGGCCGGAGGCGAGACCGTGCATGGCATCTGGAAAGACGGATGCCTGCAGGGCCAGCGCAAGGCCTCGATCGGCGTTCCTTTGTCGACCTGCCGCTGAAGGAGCAAATCATGCGACGATCTCTGTGTGTCGGTTGCGCCATTCTGGCGCTGATCGCAGTCGGCCATTCCACGGACGCGCTGGCGCAAGACGCGAAGGGCAAGAACTGCCACATGGAACAGCAGTGCCACTGGCAGAATTTCAAGAAGATCTGCGTGTGGGTGAAGGTCTGCCGTTAGCCGCCGCCGCGGAAAACACGAACCGACGAAGTGAATCAATGACGCGTAACATGACTTGCCGGGTAATACTGGTTGCCGCGTTGTTGCTGCTGCCGATGGCGGCCGGCGCGGAAACGCCCGACGAATGGGTGACGCTCGGCGCCCGGGTGCATGGCGGCTTCGGCGCCTTCATCCCGCTCGGCATCAGGATCGGTCTCGACGCGGTCAAGCGCCTCGACGCCAAGCCGCGCGAATTGAGCGTCCTCTATTACGACAGCGACGCTTCGCCGTGCGCCTGTTTCGCCGACGGGATCGCGCTTGCGACCTACGCTTCCGTCGGCCAGCGCACGGTGACGATCGCGCCCGAAAAAGCGCCGCCGGGAACAGCGGCGGTCGTCATCATCCGTCCGCGCAAAGGCGGCGCGGGCTTCAAATACACGATCCCGCTTGCGGCGCTGCCCAAGCTCGGCGCCATGAACAAAACCCTCGATCCGCGCGGCCGTTACGACGCGGTGATGGCGACCGACGGCCTATTTAACGTCGAACCCGCCCCGTGAAGGCGGCGTCAGACACTCACGTGCATGCATCAAAACCAAGGAGGTACCCATGAAAAACTCATACTGGAAGAACCTTTCACTGACCGGCGCGGCCGTCGCCGCGTTGGCGCTGGCGGGCGTCGCCACGACCGCCCGCGCCGCCGATTACGATGTCGGCTCGATCCACATCGCCCAGCCCTGGGCGCGCGCGACGCCGAAGGGCGCGTCGGCCGGCGCGGCTTATCTGACCATCACCAACAACGGCACGGCGCCCGATCGCGTCAGCTGCGTGTCGAGCGACGACAGCGCAAAATGCCAAATTCACACCATGACCATGGACAACGGCGTCATGAAGATGCGGCCGGTCGAGGGTGGCTTGGAGATCAAGCCGGGGCAGACCGTCACGCTCAAGCCCGGCGGCCTGCATGTCATGCTGGTCGAACTCAAACACCCGCTCGAACAAGGCAAGGCGGCCGAGGCGACGCTTCAGTTCGAGAAGGCCGGGACCGTCAAGGTCGCGTTTCCCGTTCTGGCGTTGGGCGCGCCGGCGCCCGGCGCCGCTGCAGGCGGCGGCGGCAGCATGATGATGGAAAACCATGGCGGCATGATGCAGATGGACAAGCACTGAAGGAACCGCCGATCTGCGGATCGCGCCGATCGGCGGGCTCCATCGTCCCGCGCCATCCGTCCCCATTGACGTGCGCGCGCCGGCGACGTGAATTCTCCCTGCCCGCCCGCGGGCCTCAGGGAAGGAAACACAGCCGCCATGCGCTCGCTCCTCTTCGTGCCGGCCGACAGTCCGAAAAAGCTCGACAAGGCGATGACGAGCGGCGCCGACGCGCTGATCGTCGACCTCGAGGATTCCGTCGCGCTCGACGCCAAGACGCGCGCGAGAGAGAGCGCGGCCGCGTTCCTCAGGGAAGTCGGGGCGCAGGGTCACCGGCCGTATCTACTGGTCCGGGTCAACAGCCTGCAGACCGGCCTCACCGACGCCGATCTCGATGCCGTCATCGCCGCCAAGCCGGACGCCGTCATGTTGCCGAAGGCGGAAGGCGGCGGCTCGATCGCGCATCTCGACGCCAAGCTCGCGGTGCGCGAGGCGACCGGCGGCCTGCCCGACGGCGCCGTGAAAATCGTCGCCATCGCGACCGAAACCGCCGCGGCGCTGTTCCAGGCCGGCACCTATGGCGGCGCCAGCGCACGGCTCACGGCGTTGACCTGGGGCGCCGAGGACCTGTCCGCCGACTTGGGCGCCGAGGCCAACCGCGATGCCGCGGGCGGCTATCTCGATCCCTACCGGCTCGCCCGCGCGCTCTGCCTCGCCGGCGCGGCGGCGGCGCAGGTGCCGGCGATCGATACGGTCTTTATCGATTTTCGCGACGATGCCGGCTTTCGCCGCGATTGCGAGGAAGGCCGCCGCGACGGCTTTGTCGGCAAAATGGCCATCCATCCGGCCCAGGTCGCCGGTCATCAACGAGCTGTTCACGCCGACGCCGCAGGCGCTCGCACAGGCGCAGGAGATCGTCGATACGTTCGCGGCAAATCCCGGCGCCGGCGTCGTCGGCCTGCGCGGCGTGATGGTCGACCGCCCCCACCTCGCCCGCGCGCAGCGGCTGTTGCAAAGGGTGGCGCGGGCGAAGGCGAGACCTGAGCGCAAGACCTAACCCCGATACACGACTTTGGGATCGAACACGCGCTCCTCACGGAACTCGAGCTTGGCAGCGCCGGTTTGCTGGCCGAGCGGCACCGCGCGGTAGAAGCAGGAGCGGCGGCCGGTGTGACAGGCGGCGCCCGTCTGCTCGACCTTGATCCACACGGCGTCCTGGTCGCAGTCGACGCGCATTTCGACGACGCGCTGGGTGTGGCCCGACGTCTCGCCCTTCTTCCACAAGCGCGCCGCGCGAGCGGCTGTAGTACCAGGCCTCGCCGCTGGCGATGGTCTTGGCCAGAGCGTCCGCGTTCATGTGCGCGACCATCAACACCTCGCCCGAATGGGCGTCGGTCGCGACGCAGGTGACGAGCCCGGCGGGGTCGAACTTCGGCGTCAGCGCCGACCCTTCTTCCAGGTCGGCGGCGGCGGACGACAGGTGGATTATCGGACATGGCAGCATCCAAGCTAGCGCGGCCCCTCTCGCGGCGGCTCGCCCTTACCTATATATCTTGCCTATGTAGTTTGCGCGGCGGCCGGCGCATACAGTCAATCCCCGCCCGCCATTTCGCATGAACGACGCCTGCCATGCTGAACGAAGTCTACAACCGCCGCATCATCGAACTCGCGGCCAATATTCCGCGGATCGGCCGGCTGGCGCAGCCGGACGCGTCAGCGACGGCGGTGTCGCGGCTGTGCGGCTCGACCGTGACCATCGATCTTAAGATGGACGGCGACAAGGTGACGGACTTCGCCCACGAGGTGAAGGCCTGCGCGCTCGGCCAGGCCTCCTCCTCGGTCATGGCGCGCAACATCGTCGGCTCGACCGCGCAGGAGCTGCGCGACCTGCGCGAGGGCGTGCGCAAGATGCTCAAGGAGAATGGCGCGCCGCCGGCCGAGGGCAAATGGGCCGATATCGCCGTGCTCGAGCCGGTGCGCGACTACAAGGCGCGCCACGCTTCGACCATGCTCACCTTCGACGCCGTGGTCGACGCCATCGGCCAGATCGAAGCCAAGCGCGCGGCCGTCAAAACCGCCGTGAAGACCGCGGCCGAATAACTTGCTCGCTGTTCTGATCGACCTGATCCGCCGCGCCCCCCGCCTCGCCGCGCACGGCCTCTTGCTGGTTTACCGCTACACGCTGTCGCCGCTGATCGGTCCGCGCTGCCGCCATTTGCCGACCTGCTCGGACTATGCCGATCAGGCGATCACCCGCTTCGGCCTGTGGGCCGGCGGCTGGATGGCGCTGGCGCGCCTCTTGCGATGCCACCCCTGGGGCACATCGGGGCTCGATTTCGTGCCCGCGACGCTGCCGCCGCGGGCACGCTGGTATCTGCCTTGGCGCTATGGACGCTGGCGCGGGACTAATTCCGATACGCTTACGCCGCCCTCTGCTCCGGCGGCGCCATGAACTCCGGCCCGACCGGCGTACGCACATTCTCCGCGACGATACGGTCGATCTCGGCCAGGGCGGCGGCGTCGATCTTCCAGCCCATGACGTCGGCGACGGGATCGAGCTGACCCGGGTGCCGCGCGCCCCACAGCGCGATGGTGTTCGGCGAGCGGTCGAGTACCCAGCGCAAAGCGAGATGGATGACGCGCTTGCCGAATTGCTGCTGCGCGAACTGCGTCGAGCGCCGTCACGGCGGCGAGGTATTCGGCGAAATGCGGCGGCTTGAATTTCGGGTCGGCGGCGCCGCGCAGGTCGGTCGCGGCGAATTTGGTATCGGCGCGCATGCGGCCGGAGAGGAGGCCGCGGCAGAGCGCGCCGTAAGCGAGCGTCGCGAGACCATGCTCGTTGGCATAAGGCAGCACGTCGGCCTCGATGGCGCGCTCGAACAGATTATAGGGCGGCTGCACGGCGTGAAGCGGCGCGACGGCGCGGAACGCGTCCATCTGCGCCGGCGAAAAATTGCTGACGCCGATGGCGCGGATTTTGCCGGCCTTCAACAAGTCAGCCATGGCGCCGGCGGTCTCCTCGACCGGCGTGTTCGGATCGGGCCAATGAATTTGATAGAGGTCGATCGCGTCGGTCCTGAGCCGGCGCAGCGAGTCGTCGATTTCCTTCATGATGCGGGCGCGGCTCGCATTACGGAACGGCTGCTCGCCCTTCCAGTCGAGCGCCACTTTGGTCGCGAGAACGACGCCGGCGCGGCGACCGCCTTCTGCCAGCGCCTTGCCGACGATTTCTTCGGAACGGCCGAAGCCGTAGACCGGCGCGGTATCGATCAGCGTGATGCCGCGGTCGAGCGCGGCATGGATGGTGCGGATCGATTCGGCGTCATCGGTTCCGCCCCACATCCAGCCGCCGATCGCCCAGGTGCCGAGCCCGACCCGGGAGGGGCTAAGGTTCGTGCCGGGGATGCGGAAGGTTTCCATGTGGTGCGGTGCTGCGGTCATCGGGGGCCTCCAAAGCGCCTAATCGCACGCCAAACAGGGGTCCGGCGGGCGACGGGGCAGCTTGAATGTCGGCGCGCCGAGACCGCGGCTGGCCTCATTCGAAGACTTAGGCACCACCTTCGATGATCGCTGCCCGAGCCATCGCATGGGTCATCTGCACTGCAGCATGGGTGGATCTCGCCTGACTTGCTTTCCGGCATCTCACCAATTGCCCCTAAATAAGCCGACCCGGTGATCACACGTTTCGGCCCGTGGGTGCGCCGCTGGATGGTGCTGATCCGGCTGTTGCGGTGTCACCCGTCGGCACCGCCGGCTTCGGATCGATCAAACCATTGGAAGCTTGTTCTTCCGTTCCACGACAGTACCCGCCATATCCGGAATCGGTATCATCGACTCCGCCGTGCCTGCAAAAAACTCGTTGCACGCTTTTTCTACGCCGTCCCAATACATCGTGGTATAATCGTGCATGATCAAAAAGCCGCCCGGCGCCAAGCGCGACCAAAAGTAAGGCAATGCGCTGGCGAACGGCTTGTACAGATCGCAGTCAAGGTGCACCGAGCTGAATGCGGCGTCCGCTGGAAGCTGCGCCGCCGACGAAGCGAAGTGGCCTTTGACAATCCTCACATGATCGCCGTGAACTTTTTCTTTAACCGCGTCAAGCGAGACGTCCCGGAATAATCCTTGAAATTTGGCGTCATTGCCTATTGTATCTTGGGGCGGCGAAGCCATCGGATGTATCCAGCAAATAGATCGTTTTACCCAGCCGTTGCGCGGCGGCCGCCAACACACTCGCGGTGTTCCCGTTGGCGACGTCAAGTTCGAGGAAGTCACCTGCCACCTTCTCCTAATCGACCATGTCGGCCACCAATCATAATAGGAAAAATCGGCCGCGATCGAATACGTGCTCGGCCTTCCCGTGAACAAAGCCGGATATATCCTCCACGGGACGCATCTTGCCGCCGCGCTCGATATATTTCGCGTAGTTATCAGTATAACGCTGTGGTGCCGTCCCGACATAAGGACTCGGCGGAAGTCCCACGTTGGCTTGCGCTGCGCGGCTTTGCGGCGACGGCCATAGCGCCAGCGTCCATTGGTCGAATTGCCCACAAAATCCTGCGAGCTCCGAGCGCGCCGCGTCTCACTCCTTTTCGACTTGCCGCAGAAGTTCCGCACCTTCTTGAAGCGCCCGACGAAGTTCGTCCCGCTCCGCGATGACCCTTCGAACACGTTTGAATATCCGCAACGCCCAAGCGGAATGCTCATTTCATTGCTCTATGTACCGGCCCGCCTCCGCAGCCTATAGCTCTCACAACGCATCACAAACGCAACGCATCACACAAGCGCGACTTTCGGCCGCGACCCCATCTATTCGATGACCTCTCGGCAACAACTCTTACGACGCAAAACCCCAACGCGCGTCGCCCCAAACCGTTTTGATTGCGCCTATCCTTCAATCCCACTATTCGTTGTGTCATGAATTTGAAAATAGGCATGGAAACAGCCGGGGTGCATCCGTCGCAACAATGCTGCTCAGTGCGCCACCGAGCAGCGCCCGCCAGATCGGCTATGCGGCGCCCCGGCCGCGTCCCGCTGCTCTTCGGCTGGTTCCGCAGCCTCCCTGGGAGGCTCCACATGGACCGGAAACCTCGCACAGAGAATTGTCGAAGGGGCCCCATGGGCAGTGCGTCGAGGCTTCAGAGCGACAGGTAGTGCGTCGACCGCGTACGCGTCGGCAGGGAGAACGGGGGCGCCGCGAAATCGACGTGCCGGTATGCCCCTGGTTCGTTGACGATTAGGTCTTGATTATCAGCTCCGGAGACGACCCAGGCGCTACACTTTGCGCCACACCGCGAGGATGGATTTTCCGAAATGCCATCGCACTAAAGGGTCGGCGCGCCGTGAAATCGGCACCAAGCAGCGATCCCAAAAGCGAATTTGTGGCAATGACGGGCTCGACGATTTCAGAACAAAGCGATTGCCCAGACTCGCCACAAGTCCGACGCTATCGAGATAACGCACCGTATCAAGCCTAAGGCCCGCGACTTTCATTTCCTCGAGCATCCTCCGATTATAACGTCTGAAATGGCCGATCGCCTTGTCAAACGGCGAGTACAGATATTGATGTGCTGGGGCCAGTACGACTATGCTACCTCCACGGCCCAGGTGCATACCAGCATGCTCGAGTTCGGCACGATCGTCTAATACGTGCTCCAAAACGTCCACATAGAGTACGGTATCGAAGCGATCGACCTCATCCAGAACACCAAGCGTGCCTGTCACTATCTCTATTTCACATGGCAAATTGCCAAGAGCCTCAAATTCATGCATTCGCTGCGCGAGCTTCGCGTCCGGCTCCAATGCAACCCATCTGGTCTGGTCCGTGTACAATAATTTAGTATTCGAGCCGATGCCGGCACCGACCTCGAGAACGCGCACGCCAAGATAGGGACGCACGCACGAGGCCAAATAACGTTTCCAATTGGTAGCATGCGCGAAGAGATCCAGCTCGGTCCCAACATATGTCAAGTGGATTGGCGCGGCGCCGCTTTGTGCACACATTTCACCTCCTTAACGAGCGCGAGTGCATGGATTGCCGGAATGAACGAAAAGCTCGATCGACTGCTCAGCGAGCTGAAAATTGCCGCCATAGATACCGTCAGGAGCTGGAGCAAATACATGACAGAAAAGCCCGCCGCCGTTGTTGCCCAGCCCGGAATGGCAGCATTCGTAAACACTTTCGTTATTGTTATAATCAACATCATTCCGATTGGCAGCACGCTTACGATCAACGACGACACCAACAATCTGACAAATAAGACATCATTAAATACTGCGATGGCACTTAGCCCATGAACAATCAATGCCACGAAGTTCATTTTAGAAACGCCTGAATAGCGCGCGCCCCGCGCCGTTGGCACGCCGACCCAAGGGGCGCGCGATCGAATAATCGTGCCCGCAAAATGGTTCCAGAGCTCAGTCATATGCGCTATCCGCTCGAGCTGAGACTTCGGAATTAGACAAAAATTGCCGAAGTCGATCTCCCGCCCCGTGAGAACGCGGAACAATCGCTTGTACACAACGTAGAACGCTCTAAAACTCCAGCTTTCTTCTCGCCTCGCGCGCTTCGCGACAATGATTGCTTCTGGATTGATCGCCGCGGCACGCAGCAGACTTAATACGTATCCGGCCTATCCTCGCCATCGGAATCCATCACGAGACAATACTCATGTTGGTTTAGCCTAAAGGCATAAGATAGCCCAACGGCAATGGCCCTTTGATGCCCCACATTGCACGCGAGACGCACGATCGTGACCTGTCGGATATTCGTCAGATCAGTCACGTTCGGATCAAATTCCGACGACTGAGATGATCCATCATCGACTGCAACAATGTCTACGGCGTCCATGCCCCAATCACACGCTATCCGTTTCAAAGCGATCAGCAGATGGCGCGCCGATGTCCAATCGTCGAATATCGGCGTTATGATGAGCAAAGAATGATTGGGACCGGCTTCAAATCCCGCCGGCGACTCGGAAGCGCGCGCGGGGGGCGCCCCACGTCGATCACCCTCGACGCGCCCATAGTCCCCACTAAAGCCGGAATCAGCACTGAAGGGGACCATCTAACCCGACCTTTCCGAGATCGTTTCTACATAAAATGACACCGTCCATAGCCGCGCAGAAATGCCCGTTCAAGGCCGTTGAGCCAACGTCACGTGCATTGGCGAACACGTACGCCGTATCGAAATCGAAACCGTCTCGCGCTATTTGCGCCGGCAAGTTTTTACAGAAATATTCCATTTCCCTGGGGCTCGTGCGAGCCGCGTAAAAGCTATTTACGGTCATATGTTGCTGGACGGCCAATTTACCAAAAATCCAAAATCCGTCGGCACCTCCAGGCGTCGCGTTGGTGTCGCACTGCCAGGCTGGCAGCGTAACGAGATGCCTATGCGTCCTACCCAATGATTGCCACTCAGCTTTGTCAGTAAAGACCGCGCTAGACGCCTTTCTATGGGCGTCGGCAACCCCTTCGAACGCGACCCTCAAATCAACAATTTGGATAGCAAAAGCGACAAGAAGAACTACGCCAAGCCAACGAAACTCGAAGGCGTCCGACGCCGCCGTTATTGCTCCTATAACGATCAGGTAGTATGCAGGCCAAAAGAGCCGTCCGGACGCTCTGAAGATGCTTAGCGCGTTGATGACCCAAGGGGGCGCAGGGATATCGTAAATGACCATGTCCCTCGCCACGGCCCGCAGCGACAGCGCGAGCGCGGTTGACACGACAACTATCAGCCAGACGGCAATCATTCGCCTTTTGAATAGCTCTTTGACGAGCGTCGGCCTCCTCGAAAGTGAAACAATAAGCAATAAAATAATGCCAAGTCCGAGGTAATTATACCCCTCGCTTGGATTAGCAATGTTGTTCGGCTGCGGCTTGAGTACAATCGAATTCAGATCCATCGGGTTAATTATGGCGACGAGATTCATCGCAAATCGCTCATAGCCCCAGCCGGAATATAATCCGGCATCGCCCGGCCGAACGAAGCCAAACACGGTCAGTGAAACGATTATCATAACGGCCGATACGGCGAGACCGATTACAACTCGCCGCCAACTCGTGGGGGACATAACGAGCACGTTCGTATAGGCGCCACCAGTAATTAGGGCGGCCATAAACGCAATGTACGGATTGATCGATCCGGCTAAAAAGCACACCACTCCCGAATGGGCAACTTTCAAGGGGCCAATCTGCGCGCGAGATATCAACAGAAAAAAATCAAAGGCCGCAAGGATGAGCCAATGGCTAGCCAAGGCGAAATGCGAATATCCGCGGTTGACGAAAATCGGCGATGCCAAAAAGAATACGCCGCCAACGAATGACGCAAACCGGTTGCCACGCGTGATGTGAAGGCAAATGCGATACCCGAAGAGCAGATGCAACATACAACAAAGAGCAAAATATAATCCGAGGTATTGAAAATTGATCGGCAAAAGATGGCGCAGAGGCCAGAGGACGACGGCGATGACCGGCACGAAATCGAGATATGCGATCGGCTCCCCCAAGGGGAAACCGATGTACGATGACCAACCCAATGGGAAACGAAGTGTGCTTTCCAGACGGAAGAACGACCAGCCCAGGTAATGTGTTTTCGGGTCGCTTTCCATCCATGAGACATCACGTGGGTCAATGACCATTGGCCCAATGACAAAAGCCGCGAACAGGGTGCCAACGACAACGATGATAACCGCAAGCGCCGCAGTATGGGCGATGTTTGTTCCATCATGTTTCATATCCATGATGTTGAGGAAGGAATAGCTACTTATCGGTCGACGGCTTTTCCGAATTGTGGACAGCTTAGCCGCTGCTGCGACAATGTTCCAAAATGGAGTCGCTAGACACCAGAACTGACTGCCGCGCCCGCCGACCGAAACGCTCACGGCGAAACGCCCTTTTTCTCGGGCTCCAGCTCCGTGCGGCAGTCTGACAACGGAGCGAGAGCGGCCGCTTCTGCAGCCGGCAGAGCGACGTAATCGACTTGCTTGGCGTTGTGTCGCTTCAGAACCCGGACGACGTAATCTATTTCCTGAAGGCGCTCGATAAGATCGCCCAGCGCTACATTGTATGCTTGGCTCAGCGCGTCCTCCCATTCGAACACAATCCATGGGCGACAGGAACGTATGGTGTCCCACGCACCCATCAGAACCTCGCCATCGGCGCCCTGGGCGTCGACCTTCAGGAAGGCGAGGTCGACAAAACCCAGGGAATCGAACGTAACTGCTTCCGTTTCGCTCAGTCCGCTACCGTGCTCCGAGAATCGATATGCGCCCGAGTTGGCGACCGCCGAAGCATCAAATCTGCCATCGTGATCGAGCGGAAGCGGGATTTCCTGTTGCGCGCTCGGTGCAAGCGACACACGGGTCTTTTGGGAATAGACAGCCGTTTGACGCACATCTACCCGGCCGACGAGACCGTTGAGCGCAACGTTTGCACGTAGGAACACCACATTGAACTCATTCGGCTCGAAGCTCGTCACACGATCGAAGCAACGCGCCAGCGGAACCGAAATCAAGCCCATGTGAGCGCCGACATCCACAGCTTGCCCAACAAAGCGCCCACCATTGCGCGCCAACGCCGTCTCCGCCGCTCTCGTGGCAACCCACACGATATGCGGGTCCCACTGCCGCTCGCGCGTCGCCGCCTCCGAAATCAGTTCACCCTCCATGAGTACGAACAGGCCCTCTTGGTTCAACGATAGAAAAAGTCTTCTGCGATGAACATCCTTCCACAGGTGAGTAAGCTGATGGCCCAAGGCCGCAACGTCGCCAGCTATCCTGCCTTCTGCTTGATTACGCTCGAATTGCACTTGACGGATTTCGCCTCGAAGGCTTTTGATTTCGTCTTGCGAATGTCGCAACTCCGTTTGCAGTTGATTGATGTTATTTATATTTCGCCGCATGAGCTTGGGACCGCGCCACGGAAAAATCACCGCGTCCACAACTTTTCGCAGCTCACCCGCGATACTCATCGACATCCTCCCACCTTGCTAGCGTCGCCAAACCAACCAACTCATTCCCTTATTAACGTCGGCCCCTAGCCTCTCCAGAGCCGAGTAATCGCGCAGGCCGCGCCAAAAACCCGCCGTTAATTCGACGGCACCAAAGACGTTCTGCTACTAGACTTCCAAGCAAGTTCCTCTATCTTCGGATACCAATTTTCGAAGTCAAACAATGGCCCCATCTTTTCCATGAGCTTTGTCGACACTTCTTGCTTGGTCTTTCCGTCACACGCCATGACTTTTCGCATCGCCGACATAAGCGCACGCGCTTCCCTTGGAATTTTTATGCAATCTTCTCCGTCAAACAGCCATTCCGCTATCCCCGCCACTTGCGTGAAAATGGGAAGACACCCAGCCGACGCGGCCTCGCCGATCACCGTTGGGCATGGATCTCTTTCCCATGTCGGCAACAGCAACGCGTCGTATCTCCCAAATGCAGCCGCCATTTCCCTCTTCGGGAGGACGCCCTTGAAAGATACATGCCGTTCAAGATGAAGCGCGCTGCACAACTGCATCCATTCAGCCACTTCTCCATTACCGTACACGTCGATGCTGAAGCTTGTCTCGCCGCAGTTCAGCAATTCGTTGGCTGCATCCAAGACAAGGTGGATGCCTTTATGCGGCGCAATTCTGGAAGCAAACACAAATTTCGTTCGTCCATCGGCGTAATCGATCGGCCGTAGTGCGCCGGGTCGATAGTGCCTGTAGTATGTCCAGGCCGGAATAAAGGTGAATCGTGAATTTCGCTCATCAAGCTCATCGACGTCTCGCGCACGATCGTATCGGAAACCGCCACCCAGGTGACGCGATCGACCATCCGCTCCAACCCGAAATAGCTACTAAATCTAACAAATTGATCACGATATTCCGGTGGGTACGAAAAAATATTGTCACCCAAGTGCACCACCGGCTGGTATCCGGACACAATAAGAAACCACACGATACCAAGCGAGCCTAGGCCAGCCAAGTTCAGGCAGTAGACACAGTCAGGGCGAAAATCGATCAAGAGATCGTTGATCGCGTGCAAGTTCTGGATATCGACGCCGATTCCGTAATTGGTCGCCTCCGCTCCATTAGTCGGATCGACCGAAAGGTACGCGTTTCGTACCGGACGCGTCACCGTGAACCGCCAGTTACGCTCGGCGCTCAATGTCGACATGAGCGGAGAGGTTACCACCAGGACCTCGTGTCCGTTCGCCGCAAATCCCTGCGCGACCTCAGAGGCCAAGAGCTCGTATCCGCCGATGAAATCGGGCGGAAAGAGGTTGCTGAAAATCATGATGCGCATGACACCGGTGCTTCCAGTGCAGCCACGTATTCGCGACCGAATTGCAAAAGTCCGTAATGTTCAATCGCGTCCCGCCTGATCAAGTACGCCTCGGGGAAACGCAATTGACCATCGAGGTACTGCCTCAGGAGGGCCGCCAATTGCACATTTCCGCGAAAGGTTCGGCAGCCCGCCAAACCGCCGAGTTCCCGCAACGCCGCTGTTTGGCTACAAATTACCGGAAGGCCAGTACACATCGCCTCCAGGGGGGCGAGACCCAGAAGTTCCGCCTTGAGATATTTTTGACCACGATAGTCGCAATCCACCGTCGCGTGAAGGCAAAGCCCAGCCCGACGCATTAGGTCCGAAAGCGCGGAATCGTCGAGGGTCGTCGCAATTTCCACACTTTTTGAACCGATACGGGATTCCAGAAAACGCAAATACTCCCCATCGTAAGCGCGGCCGACGATCACGAGCTTACATTCCGGAGGCAAACAATCGATCAGATTCTCCATCCCCTTGTGTGGCAAAAGTCGGCCAATTGCGATAAATAGTTCCGGCTCTCTTTCTTGGGAAGCCGCGAGGTCATGCGCATCATCATCCACCGGCCCCCTTATTAAGCGCGATCCCTGCGCTGCTTCCATAAAGGCGAAACGGGCAAACGCTGATTGTGCGTGCAGGACATCGAAGTTACCAAATAGAAACGGGTGCGCCCGGAACAGCAGTGTCTCGCCGCCCCCGTGGTCAGTCCCTACCACTTGCTTTCCCAACAAACGCGCGTGTGAAGCGACAAACAATCCAAAATGAGTGAGACATTGGTGAACGTGGATCACATCGTATTCTTCGAGATAGTCGCGAAAGTTCGATCGCGCGAGCGGGTCGATGTCGACGAGAGGATTGGATGCGCCGGCCGCAAGGTGAATTTTCGTCTTCGGAAATAGCGTCGTACTCGCGGCGCTCGGCCCGAAACTGAGAATGTCGCTGCAAATCACGGATTCCTGCAAGTTCAAGGCCTTGCAAGCATTGTTCACATAACGCTCGCCGCCTCCTATGAGAGAGACGTCGGCGAAATAAGCCGGCGTCACATGCAGTATCTTCATGAGAGGGCCGGGAGACAATATGGCGTCGATTTCATAAGAGCGCGCCGGGCGCCAGCATTGCGAATTGCGACGAGCTTCGCCTTATAAGCGATTTCACACGCAAATTTCGCAACGGCGGCATCGCGTATCGTGTCTTCCCGCCCCTCATCCGCCAACGCCGCGGCGATCGCAGCATCGACCGCCATCTCGTCTCGATTGTCGGCCAGCCAGACACCGGGCATTCCATCATATAAGGATCGCATTTCGCGCGTATCACTTATGACAACACGCGTACCGCAATAGAGCGATTTAACAATCGGAATCCCAAAGGCCTCGTAATCAGACAACAAAAGAAAGACCGAAGATTGCTGATAAAGCGCTATCAATTCGGCTTCATCGACATATCCGGCGCGGCGCGTTTTATGTGCGATCGATTCGGGAACCGGCGCGATTTGCAAATCTTTTCCAGCAATGACGAAACTCACGGAAGGATACTGGCGCATTACCCGCCGCACCGCCGCGAAGGCGAGATCGACACGTTTGCGCCGTTCGCGAAAATCACACACTAGAAGAATTTGGCCGCTGGTTTTTTTGCCGATCGGTAACGCGAATTTTCGGTGATCAACGCCGATCGGCAAATAGACGGCTCGCGTCTCAGGAAATACCAGCTGAGTGCTGGTTAGTTCCGAAGGTGACGCGCAAACCATGACATCGGCTCTTTTTAGAACGTGTTTAAACACCGGATCGAGCAAAAAGTGGCTAGCGCTGTCTCCGATCGTCCAGTGGGGCTGTGTATAGGGAGTGAAAATAACCATAGTCGTAATTGGCGCGGAGCTTACGACGTCGAGGTTAGTCGAAGCGTTTGCCCAACTGACGATCTCGACGAAAGGCCATTCACCCGATGCCAAGTGCCGGGCGATACGGGCCACACCGGGATCGGGGGCGCCCATTTTTGGCGCGGGCGTTTCAACCAAAAACTTGATTTTGTTTTTGGCACAGAACGTTTTCGCAATTGTGAAATTATCCGGGTTCGCGCAGTCCATTAAAATGCCAAATCTGAAATGATCCCTGGCATAACGGATCCAGTCGAATAGGGCGTTGCCTGTGCCGGAATAGAGTTGATTGCCCGAAGATATGACAAAAAGGTAGCCGGGCTTGGCCCCTTCGATCGGCGGTTGGAACTCCGCCAGCGGATGCTCGAGAAACCCTTGAGTCCCCGATACCACAAATTCTTGAAGCAACATTGCAACACCCCCAACACTGCAGATGCCCACACGTCAATTTCACATCATTTAACTTAACTTGACTTGATCTGCTCCTAAAGAGAACGAGCCCGCTCGCACGCGCTTGGGTGCGGGCGTCATATGCTCCGGCTTCGAGGCCATCTAGGCGGTGAGGCAGCGTTGGCTCCTGGCGCAGGCCATCCATCAGGACTAGCGCCGGTACGCTCGGATAATTCGATAACAGCGATTTTCGAGATCGAATTGACGGCGGCGACGATGCGTTGGGCGACGGCGGCGTCCGCCGAGCCCATGGTGCAAATCAGATTGCCGTGGGCATCGACGATGGTCGGCATCGAGTGAGCCGACGGCTCATAACGCCAGGGCGGTTCGTGATTGTTGTTTGTGGTCATGTTGCATTCATCCCCTGCCCGACGTTCCACCCGATAATCCGTCTCCGCCGCCTAATATCCGCGACGTAATTTGCCCGCTTCTCCGGCAACATATTCGGCTGCGCCAGCGTTCACGTCCTCACCACTCCCGGGTCGCGGATCCCCGCGCGGGGTGCAGCGCCGTTTTGCGGCTTTCTCTTCCGGCCATCGTCCTTCTTTCCGCGAGCGCGGCCAGCCCTTCATAGGTGACCCAAACGAGCCCCCTTGCGCGGGCTTCGGTGATGACTCGCGGCCACCAGCACGGCGGAATTGACCCGCGCGCCTTCATGGTGCGGGCATGACTATTTGGAATGCCGATGGCGGCACTGAAAGCAGCAGCTCCACCGAAGGCATCGATGATCGAATTGAAACTTTCGACCATGGCGACCTGAGATTGCATCGGCAAATGGCTACCAGTGGTAGCGAATAGTGTCAATACTGCACGTAGCAATTCGGGCGCTACACTATGTAGCGTGAGCGCCGAAAGAGCCGAAAGAGAAGAGCAAGGCAGGCGACTGCGAAACGCGCGCGAGGCCGCCGGCTACCGCTCGGCGCGCGATGCGGCGCTTCAGAATGAATGGCCGGAAAGCTCCTATCGCGCGCACGAGAACGGCAGCAGGACCATCGGACAGGACGACGCGGAACGCTACGCCAGCCGTTTTCGTGCCGCCGGCGTCGACGTCACCGCCCAAAAGATTCTGTTTGGCCCGGACCGCACCGACGGACTCCGCGAAACGCAAGGTGCTTACGAAAGCGGTTCACAGACAGCGGCACGCACGCCCACCAAACTTGCCGAATCCGCAGGGTCCGGCGACGCCGGCTCGCGCGGTCCCCTGGACGAAGCGCCTATGGTCACGTGCTCCGATCTCGGTGGTGGCGATTTCGTCACGCTGAGGGTCATGGACGATTCGATGAACCGAATTTCGCCGCCGGGTTCAGTCATCATCGTCGACCGATCGCAGCGCAGGCTGGTCTCCGGCCGCCCCTACGTTTTCCTCCTGAAGGGCCAAAAGACTTATAAAATCTGGAACGCGACACCGATGTACTTCGCGGCCTCCTCGATCCAGACGTACGCGCCGATCTTCGTCAAACGACGAGAATTCAGCGTGATCGGCAAGGTGGTGCGCACCATGTTCGACCCGTAGAGTGTAGAGCGTCGGGCGTTGCGTCCCCTTGCGCCAACCGTGTTTTGCGTTACATACGCGGCGCCACGCTTACCTGCGCTCGTTCGTAGGAGTGAGCAAAAGGAGCCAAGAACATGGTCAGTGTGACCTTTCCCGACGGCGCGCGTCGGGACTATCCACCCCACACCACCGGCCTCGACATCGCCAAGGGGATCTCGCCTTCGCTTGCCAAGCGCACCATCGCCATGGCGCTCGACGGCAAGGTGGTCGACCTCGCCGATCCGATCGAGCACGACGCCAAGATCGAGTTTCTCAACCGCGACGATCCGCGCGCGCTGGAACTCATCCGCCACGATGCCGCGCACGTGCTCGCCGAGGCCGTGCAGTCGCTGTGGCCCGGCACCCAGGTCACGATCGGCCCGGTGATCGACAACGGCTTCTATTACGACTTCTTCCGCAACCAGCCGTTCACGCCGGAAGACTTCGACGCGATCGAGAAGAAGATGCGGGAGATCATCGCCCGCGACAAACCCTTCACCAAGGAAGTGTGGTCGCGCGACAAGGCGAAACAGGTGTTTCGCGACAAGGGCGAGAACTTCAAGGTCGAGCTGGTCGACGCCATCCCGGAAGACCAGGAGCTGAAAATCTACAAGCAGGGCGACTGGTTCGACCTCTGCCGCGGCCCGCATATGACCTCGACCGGCAAGGTCGGCAATGCGTTCAAGCTGATGAGGGTCGCCGGCGCCTATTGGCGCGGCGACTCCAGCCGCGAGATGCTGTCGCGCATCTACGGCACCGCCTTCGCCAAGCAGGACGAGCTCGACGCCTATCTCAAGCAGATCGAAGAAGCGGAAAAGCGCGACCACAGAAAACTCGGCCGCGAGATGGACCTGTTCCATTTCCAGGAGGAGGCGCCCGGCTCGGTGTTCTGGCATCCGAAGGGCTGGACGCTGTTCCAGACGCTCGAGAACTACATCCGCCGCCGCCAGTCCGACGCCGGCTATGCCGAAGTCAACGCGCCGCAGCTCATCAACTCGTCGCTGTGGGTCGCCTCCGGCCACATGGCGACCTTCCGCAACTCGATGTTCCTGGTCCACCCGCGCGAGGATGACGAGCGCACTTTCGTCATCAAGCCGATGAACTGCCCCGGCCACATCCAGATTTTCAAGAACGGCCTGAAGTCGTACCGCGACCTCCCCTTCAAGATCGCCGAGTTCGGCAAGGTGCACCGCTTCGAGCCGTCTGGCGCGTTGCACGGCCTGATGCGCGTGCGCGCCTTCACCCAGGACGACGCCCACATCTTCATCACCGAGGAGCAGATCGCCGCGGAAGTACTCGAGGTCAACGATCTGATCCTGTCGATCTATCAGGATTTCGGCTTCGACGACGTGCGCATCAAATTCTCCGACCGGCCGGACAAGCGCATCGGCGACGATGCGGTCTGGGACAAGGCCGAGGCCGCCCTGATGCAGGCGCTCGAAGCGTCGGGCCGGCCATGGAGCCTGAACAAGGGCGAAGGCGCGTTCTACGGGCCAAAACTCGAATACGTCTTGCGCGACGCCATCGGCCGCGACTGGCAGTGCGGCACCGTGCAGGTCGACCTCAATATGCCTGGCCGGCTCGGCGCCTTCTATATCGACGAGCACTCCAACAAGGTGACGCCGGTTATGCTGCATCGCGCCATGTTCGGATCGCTCGAGCGCTTCACCGGCATCATGATCGAGCACTATGCCGGGCATCTGCCGCTGTGGCTGTCGCCGTTGCAGGCCGTGGTCGCGACCATCACCTCCGACGCCGACGATTACGCGCGCGAGGCGATCGCCGCCGCGCACCGCCTCGGCCTGCGCGTCGAGGGCGATCTGCGCAACGAAAAGATCAACTACAAGGTCCGCGAACACTCGTTGGCGAAAGTGCCGGCGTTGCTCGTCGTCGGCAAGAAGGAAGCCGCCGAGCGCACGGTCTCGATCCGCCGCCTCGGCAGCGAGAAGCAGCAGACCATGCCGCTCGACTTGGCGCTGAAGGCGCTTGCTGGCGAGGCGGTGCCGCCGGACGAGCGGCGGGAGCGGCAGGCGGCGTAAAAACCCGCCCTCTCCGGCTCACCGCGCCAGCACCTCGACCTCGCCGTCGACGCCGGTGATGACCTTGAAGTCGCGCTGGTAGGTCTTGCCTTCGTTGCGCGCGATGACGTGGTAGTCGCCTTCGGCGAGCACGACGCGCGGGAAGGCGCCGATCGATTCCTTGATGACGTCGCCGCCGGGGGTGAGCACGGTCCATTGGGTATTGGCGAGCGCTTCGCCGTTGGGGTCGTTGACCAGCTTGAGCGTGATCACCGCGGCGCGGTGGGTGACGACGATGTCGGTGAGCTTGGCGACCTGGACGTGAATGTCGGAGCGCACCGCCGAATTGCCGTCGCCGTAGTTGGAGACGACGTAATAGGTGCCTTCCGGCAGCAGCACGACGTCTCCCGTCATCACGTTCTGCACCAGCGGCCGGCGCTCTGCCGTGTCGAACTGGCTGCCGGGATAGATGTCGAAGGAAATCTGACCGGTGGGAATGCGGGCGTTGCCGACCCGGCCTTCGAGGCGCACGCCGCCCGCCGGAATGTCGAGCACTTCCCGCACCGTCTCGCCGCGCAACTGCACCGCCTTGGCGGCGCTGGCGAGGCCGAAGCTGGCGTGGACGACGTAATTGCCGGGCGGCAGGATGAAGATCGGCGCCGCCGTCTTTTCCTCCTTGACCAGACGATAAATGCCGGTCGCGTCGGGCTTGCCGGCATAGATCCGCCAGATGAGGCCGGCGCCGATCAGCGGGGCGTCGCGGCCATAGCGGGCGGCGACCGCAAGCGCGACGCGCCCGGCCGGAACCACCGGCGCGATCTGCCCAAACTGCGGAACGGCCGGCGGCGGCGCCGGAACCAGCGTGCTGCCCGGCACGCCCGTGCCGGGCGCAAGTGGCGACCCGAGCGGCTCCGACCCCATCGGCTGGGGAGAGATCAGGTCGCGCGACTGCGCCAACGCCGGAAGCGGCACGCCCAGCAATAGAAACGATAGGGCCGACACGGCGGCGTTGCGCCGAACCCCTCTTGATCCCCCTGTCATGGCGGTTTTTTTCGTTGGCAATCGCGGCATTTTCATGCTGTCCCGGACTCACCGGGGACGGGAAGATACGCAAATCGGGCCGAAAGAGTCGCTCGGCGCCTTCACCATATTAGCGTTGACGAGTTGTTAGCATGCACGAAGCGGCCGATCATGGTGTTCGGCCCGACGAATGGCGAGGATGACGTGACGATTGTCGAGGCAGAACGAAAGCCGCTTCCCGTCAAACGCGGCCGCCCGGCCGTCGGACTTGTGCTGGGCAGCGGCGCGGCGCGCGGCTTCGCCCATATCGGCGTCATTCAGGCGCTCACCGAGCACGGCATCGTGCCCGACATCGTCGTCGGCACCTCGATCGGCGCGCTGGTCGGCGGCTGTTATGTGAGCGGCCAGCTCGAGGAGCTGGAAGCGTTCGCGCGTGAGCTGACGCTGCGCCGCATCATCGGCTACCTCGATGTGAGGCTCGGCAGCTCCGGCCTGATCGGCGGCAACCGGCTGACCAAGCGGCTGGAACAGGCGCTGGGGACACGGACCATCGAGGACCTCCCGGTACGCTTTGCGGCGATCGCCACCGAGGTCGGCACCGGCCACGAGATTTGGCTGACGCATGGTGCGCTGTCGCTCGCGTTGCGCGCCTCCTATGCGCTGCCGGGAGTGTTTCCCCGGTCCGGCTCGGCGGCCGCTGGCTGGTCGACGGCGCCCTGGTCAATCCGGTGCCGGTGAGCGCGGCCCGCGCCTTCGGGGCTCGCGTCGTCATCGCCGTCAATCTCGATGCCGATCGTTTCGCCCGCGGCGCCACTATCGCGAGCCACGGCTCCGACGAAAGCGACGTCGAGGCGCTCGCGCCGCACGGCCATCCGAGCGGCGCCCTGCGCGGCTTGTTCGGCCTCGAGCGCGCGATCAAGCGTCAATTGTTCGGCAGCGACGGCCGCCCGAGCTTTTCCACGGTCATGATCGAGGCGTTCAACATCATGCAGGACCGCCTCACCCGCATGCGGCTCGCCGGCGATCCGCCCGACATTCACATCACCCCGCAGATCGGCCATATCGGCTGGCTCGATTTTCATCGCGCCAAGGAAGCCATCGCCGCCGGCAGGGCCGCGACCGAACGCGCGCTGGAGCCGATTGCCGAAACCATCGCCGCCTTGAGCTGACTTCGCCCATCCGACGCAGGCGCATAAAATACTTTATTGCGAAGGGGATAGTCGTGAACAGCTCGTCTGACAGGCGAGCTGCGTGGTGCTGCAGTTCAACAGGCACGTCGCGCTCGACGTGGCATTGCTGGTCGTGGTCGCCGATGCCGCCGGTGGCGTTCCGGGAACGACGCAAGCCGCATTGCAGGCCGCGCCCTGCGAATTGCATCTCATCATGCAAATCGTGACTGTAGATGTCTGCGCCAGCTGGATTTTTTCCGCCGCGACGGCGCCGGTCTCAATCCCGAACATCACCGCCCCGAACGACCAGCACCCCAAGGAGGGCGAGCGCAGCGCCAAACAGCCTCGATGCCGGCATGACCCGATTGCCTCCCGTGCGCCGCGCCCGCGTCGACGCGTCGCCGCGGCGGCAGCTTCAAAGCACGACGCAATCATAGCGCGACGAACGCACGACCGGGAGGGTGCGCGCGCCGGCTCCCGCCGTTGCGTCAACTCAGGCGGTCTGGATGTAGTCGCGTAGCGCCGCCGACTCCCGCTCCATCTCGCCGACCCGGTGCTTGACGATGTCGCCGATCGAAACGAGGCCGATCACGCGGCCCTGCTCGACTACGGGCATGTGGCGAAATTTGCCGCGGGTCATGCGCTCCATGAGGGTCGCGACTGCCTCGCTTTCGGTGCAAGTCTCGACCTCGCGCGTCATGGTGCGGCTGACCGGCTCGTCGAGCGCGGCGGTGCCGCGTTCGGCGAGCGCGCGCACGATGTCGCGCTCGGAGAGAATGCCGATGATGCGGCGGTCCGCGCCCAGGATCAGCACGGCGCCGATCCGCCGTCGGCCGAGCAGCGCCACCGCATCGGCGAGTGTGGCGTGGGGCTCTATGCTGATGACCTCGCGGCCTTTGCCGGCAAGGATGATGCTTACGGTCATCTTAAACCTCCCTCCAGTTTCACGACATTGCGATCCGCGGCGAGGCGGGTCGGCGTGAAATCTGCGCTTGAAAATCTACGCTTGGGTCGACGCCAAGTTCCGTCGGCGGGCGTTTTAGTTTGCATCGGCGGACGCTGCGCCGGAGATCGCTCGCTCGTGAGGTCACTCCCGACGGAGATCGCCCGTCCTCGGCTGCCAGCGTCGCGCTGCAACGCAGCATCGAGTCTGCCCAGGTCACCCTTACAAAGGTCGCCTGTAAAAAGTCGCCCACACAAAACCGGCGTTGACTGTCAAATATCATCGCGCGCCAATGTGGCGGCCGCAAGGTCAAAAAATCGCGCGAACAATCAAAAAATCTTACCGAGAACGGCAACAGGTCACCGCGCCCGTCTCGGACTACCGTCTTTTCGGCGCGTGCTTGATGTCGACGCGGTTCAGCCCGTAGGCTCGCGATCCAGCAAGCGCCGCGGCACCGGATCGAACGCGTTGAACAAGACGAGGCCGGCGAGGAAGCCGCCGATGTGCGCCTGCCAGGCGATTTCCTGGCCGTCGCCGGGAACCGCAACGGTGCCGAGCCCGAACAGCGCGTTCAAGCCGATCCAGACGCCGAGAAACATCAGAAAGCGCGGGTCGCGCAGCGTCGCTTTGAGCGACGCGGCCGGCACGCGATAGGCGCGCTCGTCGGCCTCGCCGAACCACCGCCCGAGCGGACCGCCCGCTTGAAAGACGAAGCGCAGCGCCGCCGCCATGGCGCCGGAAATCGCCGCCGAGGCGCCGATCATCGGCACCATCGCGCCGGGATGACTGATCAGATGCGCGAACGCGCCCGCCGCGGCGACGACGAGCATGAAGCCGACATAGCGCCACGTCCCGAAACGGCGCGCGAGCGCCGTTCCGAACGGCAACAGCCACGCCAGATTGACGCCGAGATGGAAGAGATCGGCGTGAATGAAGGCGTAGGTGAAAAAAGTCCACAAATCGGCGCCGAAGCCGCCGGGGAGCGCGCCGCCGACGATGAGGTCGGGGTCGTAGCGCGCCGGGATGAAGGCGAAGGTGAGCAGGAAGCGCAGGTCGCCCTCGTCGGTCAGGATCAAGGCGCGCAACGCGTGCACGAGCACGAGCACCGCCACCGTCGCAACCACGACCGGCGGTACGTTGAACATCGGCTCTGAGCGCTGCGTCACCTGGGTTGCGTCAGCTGGGTCCGACCTGCATCCCGCCCAGATAGGCCGCCGCCGCGGCGACGGCAAGCGGTTCGCGGGACGACGGCGGCCGCCACAAAACAAAAGGGAGAGCCGAGGCTCTCCCTTTTGCCCGCGTGGGCTTTTTCCGCACGCGACGCCGAAAATCCTGGGCATCCCCTGCCCCTGATCGACCGGCCCGTCCCGGGGCCGTTCCGGCGTCGGTCACATCCCATCGCCTCCCGTGAACGAAAACGCCGCCCGAGGTCTCGCGCGGCGCCTGAAACTCACCGGCGCGACCTTAGGCGGCGGCGCGGACGCGGCCAACGTCAACGTTTCGTTAAGCTTAATGGAACCTTGCCGCCGCGGCGCGGCCGCGACGACGGCCTGCGGCACGCCATCTGCTCCGTGCGCTCCCGCAACGCCGAACGCTGCGATCCGCCGTCCCGCTCCGGGACACCAGCAGCGAAAGCATCGGCGGGTAGAGGGGCGCGTTCTGCCATGAAACATGCGGCCAGCCGCGAGCTTTACGCTTATTGGGAGGAACGGCGCGGAACCCGCCCTGCCCCCGAGCGCGCCGACATCGAACCCGGCGCCATCCGCGGCGTGCTGAGCGACGCTTTCATTCTCGGGCTGGACAATGTCGGCAATTATCCGATCCGGCTCGCCGGCACGCGGGTCTGCGCCCTGTTCGGCCGCGAGATCAAAGTGGAATCCTTCCTCGATCTTTGGACCCCGACGTGCCGCCGCGTCGTCGCCGATCTGTTGGCGATCCTCGCCGATGAATATGTCGGCACCGTCGCCGGCGTGACCGCGCAAAGCGCCGCGGGCGAAACGATCGATCTCGAGCTCCTGTTCTTGCCGCTCGGCACGCGGCGGCCCAGCACCGCGCGGGCGATCGGCGTATTGGCGCCGTTGACTGTACCGTCCTGGCTCGGCGCGATCCCGATCGGCCCTTTGACGCTCGGAAACCGCCGCCACATCGGGCCGGCGTCGGAGCGGCGCCTGTTGCCGCGTTTCATGGCGCCGCGCGCCTGGCGCGGCCTGCGCGTCTACCAAGGCGGCCAAGCTTGAACCACTTGGTCCATTCTCTCGCGGAAAGTCGATCCGCCCTTCCGGAAAAATGTTCCGGCATCGCTCGACATCGCGAACGTATGCGTCCGGGCTAACGCGCCGTTAACGTGGCGCGCCTAGCCTGCCGGCTTGGATCACAGAGTGCGGCCGGCATGGCGCTCGTTGAACGAAGTACCAAACTGCGGGCGCTGAGCGAGGACCGCCGCCGCTTCCAGCGCGTGCGCGTCAACCTGCTCGGCCGCTATATGCTGGCGGACCGGCGCGAATTTCCGTGTCAGGTGGTGAACATGTCGCCCGGCGGCATGGCGCTGATCGCGCCGGTCAGCGGCCAACCGGGCGAGCGCGTCATCGCCTATGTCGATCATCTGGGCCGGCTCGAGGGCCACATCGCGCGGCTGTTTCAGAACGGCTTCGCCATGACGATCTCGGCGACGACGCGCAAGCGCGACAAGCTCGCCGCCCAGCTCACCTGGATCGCCAACCGCCATATTCTCGGCCTGCCGGAAGACCGCCGCCACGGCCGTATCATTCCCCGCAACCCGGTCAGCCGCCTGATCATGCCGAACGGCGTCAATCTCACCTGCCGCGTCATCGACATGTCGCAATCGGGCGCCGGCATCGCCACCGATCAGCGCCCGCCGATCGGCGCGCTGGTCACCTTGGGCAAGGTGCAAGGCCGCGTCGTGCGTCACCTCGAAGACGGCTTCGCGGTCGAGTTCACCCGCCTGCAGCACCCGGACTTTTTGGAAGAGAATATTACCGGCGGCTGACGCGAGCCGGCATCGCGGGTATCCGCGTAACGCGTTTGCAGAAATTATCCAAATAAATTTCTTCTTCAGCTATCAAAAATTTGATCGGCGTGTTGACAGAACAATGTCGGCGCGCGAGCTTCCGTTTCAGCGCATGGCATCGCGCAACTGATGAATTGCGTGGTATTTGTGCCTCAAGGAAGGGCCGCTTCGAGTAACGCCGGGGGCCGCGTGAAACAAATATTTGTTTGGAAGCGCTGCTGTCTTTCTGATCGATGGGCGGCGGATCGGCGAATGCAGGAGATACCGCCGTGGCGCCGCCGTCCTTCGCCACGCTTGATTTGTCCTTCGCCACGCCGTATTCCTTGGAGCGGTTTCTACGGCGGCGTCACCGCCGGCGCCGCGTTCGGCCAATACAATGCGCAGACATCGACCGTCGGCGGCAGTTATATGGATGCCGCCAGCGCCGCGGCGGTGAGCGCGGCCGGCGCCCAGAGTATCAAGCCGACCGGTTTCACCACCGGCATCGAAGGCGGCTACAACTGGCAGGTCGGCAATCTTTTGCTTGGCGTGGAAGCCGATCTGCAAGCCGTGCATCTCAATGGCGCGACGAACAGCGGCGCAATCCCCTATCCGGGAACGCCGGCGGGCAAATCTTTTACCGTCACCTCCTATGGCAACACCGACTGGCTGTTCACGGCGCGGCCGCGCGTCGGGTTCGTCGCTCCCAATCACTGGCTGTTCTACGCCACCGGCGGGCTCGCGCTCACCCAACTGCGATCCGATTTCTCATTCATCGATAGCATCCCGAGCAATGAGATGGCCCCAACGGCCGAAGAATCCGGCAAGCTCGACACCGTCAAAGTGGGCTACACCGTCGGTGGCGGCGTCGAGGCGCCGCTGACGGACCGGTTAAGTCTCAAGGCCGAGTACCTTTATGCCGACTTCGCCAACACGGCGGGGGCGGTCACGGCCAATAATCTCCCCTCGGGCCAGGTCATTCACGCACGCCAGCGATCTGCAGGCCAACATCGTGCGCGCCGGCCTCAATTACCGGTTCGGCGGCCCCGAACCATCGCTGGGCGATGCGATCATTCCGCTCAAGGCGCCGGCGTGGACA